>QEVS01000007.1 GCA_003577245.1 bacterium
AACGGCTGGGCGCCCTTCCAGTACAAGAACTGGGACGGCGAGAACGAGATCGAACCCGGGATGGTGAAGTGGAACGGCTGGGCCGGCGGCTACGGCCAGCTCCGCTACTACTTCCAGCACTGGCAGCCCATCCCCAGCTCCCGCTGGACTCGCTGCGACTTCGAGAAGGCCTGAACTTCAATGGAGGCGGCCGCCGCGAGCTTTCGCCGGTAGCCGCCTCCGGACCTTCTTCCGGCTCAGGACGAACCGGCGGGACACATCGAGCCGGGGTCCCCTGGTATCAGAACGCGAAAGCCGTGCCGACCGCGTTGTGCACGTATGCCTCGGGGAAGGCGGCCGCGATAGCCTGTTGTGCCCTCCAGCCCGTGCAGTGGCCCGGGACAATCATCGCCGGGCTGAAGGCGCGCAGGGCGTCGATCGTGAGCGGAATCAACGGATCGAAGTAGGCGCCCGACAGGTGAAAGCCACCGAGCACTCCTGCAACGCTCTCAACGCCGGTCAGTTCGACCGCGCGGCGAACGATGTTGACGATGCCGCTGTGGCCGCAACCGGTGAGCACGACAAGGCCTCGCCCGCGCACGTTCACGACCACAGCCTGGTCGTCGAGGAGGTGCGGCTCGGGCTCCCACTGCCCGTTCTCTTCCGCCTGGAAGAAAGGGAAGCCCTGCTCGAAGCCGGTGACGCGAGGCACTTCGCCCGTCACCAGGAGGGCATCCTGGAAGATGAGCGAAGGGTCTTCGGATTCCACCAGCTCGAACCCTGCTCCTTCCAGCGCCGAGCGCGAGGGCGGCGGCAGGGGTAGCGGGCTCACGTTCGGGGGAGCGCTTCGCCGCTTCGTATAGGCTCTCGGGTGGACCAGCAGGGGCAAATTCGCCCTCCCCAGGCGTTCGGCGAGGCCGGCCAACCCGCCCGTGTGGTCGAAGTGCCCGTGGGAGAGCACCACCGCTTCGAGCTCTTTGGGATTGAGTTGAAGGCGGTCCATGTTCTCCATTAGGCCGTGGCGGGAGAGACCGGCGTCGAACAGAAGCCGGTGACGTTCGCCCCCGGCGGTGACCGTGACGAGGGCCGCAAAACCATGCTCCGCCCGGAGGCTCTCCATGGTTTCGGGCGAGTCGATCAGCGGGTTGTGGACCCCGCGCACCCACGGATTCCGCCGCACTTGCTCCTCGGCCGGCAAGAGGGCGTCGACCTGGTTGTCGACGAGGGTAGTGATCTCGAGGGCGTCTGCTTCAGGGAGGGGGAATGCCGGCATCTGGACCTCCGTGGTTCTGGGAGGAGTTTACGCAATGGGGATTGGGCCTGATAGCGGTTCTCCCTGCTGACGGGCCGGAAAGGCCGGGAGCGAACAAGGAGACCGCGGTGAGCGTGGGCCGAGGAGTGGGAAGGCCGTTTTCGCTCCCCCTGCTACACTCAAGTCGATGAAACGTGCGAGCACGCGCATTGTGAGGGCCGGGACAACCGCGATTGGGGGTGAAAACCCCATCGTCGTCCAGTCGATGTGCGCCACCCGCACGCAGGATGTTGAAGCCACGGCCGCGCAGGTGAGTATGCTCCATGAGGCGGGGGCGGGGCTTGTCCGGATTGCCGTCGATAGCGCCCGGGACGTCACCGCCCTGGCGGAGGTCCGGGCCCGCGTGCCGGCCGCAAACCTCGTGGTCGATCTACAGGAGAATTACCGCCTGGCCGAACAGGTGGCGCCGCACGTCGACAAGATCCGCTACAACCCCGGGCACCTCTTCCACCACGAAAAAGAGCGCCCGGTGCACGACAAGGTGGCATTCATCGCCGGGGTCGCCGAACGCAATGACTGCGCCCTGCGCGTGGGCGTCAACTGCGGTTCTGTGGACCCGGCGATGGCGAGCAAGTTCGAAGGCGCCGACCCGCCCGGGCTGGCCGGTGTCACCGCAATGGTCGAAAGCGCGCTTGAGCACTGCCACTACCTGGACGGCCTCGGATTCAGCCGCTACGTCGTATCCCTCAAGGACAGCGACCCTCGCAAGGTGATCGAGGGGAACCGGCGATTCGCAGCGGCCCGCCCCGATGTGCCGCTGCACCTCGGCGTCACGGAAGCGGGGATGCTGCCCGACGGGGTCATCAAGACGCGCATTGCCTTCGAGCAGCTCCTCAGCCAGGGGATTGGCGATACGCTGCGCGTTTCGCTCACCCTCCCCTTTGCCGAGAAGTGGCGCGAGGTGGAGGCCGGGCGCCAGATCATCGCGGACGTCGAAGCCGGGCGCTTCCGGTCGGTTCCTGAGTTCCTTGACCACGGACTGAACATCATCAGCTGTCCCAGTTGCAGCCGTGTGGAGAACGAAGCCTTCATCGAGCTCGCCTTCAAAGTGCGCGAGATGGCGCAGTTCGCGAAGGATTACGACATAACGATTGCGGTGATGGGCTGCCGCGTGAACGGCCCCGGCGAGACTGACGACGCCGACCTTGGCCTCTGGTGCGGGCCCGTGGCGGTGAATCTCAAGCGTGGTGGCGAGACCGTGGGCGCGTTTCCCTACGACGCCGTCCTGGAACGCCTGACCGGCGAACTGGAATCGCTGATCGCACGCAAGCGCCAGCTGGCCACGCCCTGAGCCGGGGCTGCCACCGCTAATCGTAGGGCAAGCCTAGCTTCGCGCAGGAAGCTCCCGGTGCTGGTAGCCCACGGCCATGAGCCCTGAGGCCGCCGTGGAGCCGCACAGTCCGAGAACGAGGTCGCCGAGAGTATCGGTGTAGGCGGTTTCCAGCTCGGGTGAGTTGCGGATGAAGGCGAAGTACTCGAGCACCTCCCACGCGATGGCGGTTGCCGCGCCGAACCCTATCCCGAGGGTGAGGAGGTTCCACCAGGTGAGCCGGAGGGGCCGCACAACGAGCAGGAATGCTGCGGTCAGGAGTCCCCAGTTCACAAAGTGATTTGCATCGTCCCACCACCAGATGCTGTTGTAGAGGTTGGCAGCGTTCCCTGCCGTGTCGATGACGAACGGAAGGATGACGACAACGTCGGCGGCGAAGGGGTAGGGGCGCCCGCGGAAGAAGAGCCACCACCCGGCAGGAACAAGGAGCCCGGAGAGTGGGTAGGTAAGGATTCGGGTGCCAATCGCCTTGCCCTCGAACTGCTCCCAATCCGGGAAGACAACGGCCAGCAACAGGAGAACCACGAGCGCGAGCTTGAGCGCGAGGTCGAGGGTGAGGATTGCGCGGCCAGGCGCCAGCCGCACTGCCGGCTCAGCGGGCATGGCGGGGAACCGTGTGACCCACGCCCCGGCATGGGTGGTCGAGCGCGCCGCCCGGCGCCTCAGGCTGCAGACAGATCATCATGAATGGCGAACTGCCCGGGCCATCCGGTCGAGCCCTTCTTCCAGGAGACTGCGAGGGCAGGCGAAGTTGAGGCGCACAAATCCATGGCCCTGTTCGCCAAAGCTGACGCCGTCGCTCAGTCCCACCTTTGCGCGCTCAAGGAAGAAGCGATGTGGGTCGCCCTGCGCGGCGGGCATGGCGCGGCAGTCGAGCCATGCCAGGTAGGTGCCTTCAGGAGGAGAGACGCTGATGCCGGGGAGCTCGGTCGCGACATAACGCAGAAGGAAATCGCGGTTTGCCTCCAGATAGCGCATGAGCTCCGCCAGCCACTCGTCGCAGTCGCGGTAGGCAGAGAGTGCCGCCGTGTAGCCAAGGATGTTAACGGCCTTCACAAGGTCGCCGCGCGCGGCTACGAATCGGGCGCGCAACTCCTCGTTGGGGATTACGGCGATCGAGGCCTTGAGCCCCGGCAGATTGAATGTCTTGCTCGGCGCCATGAGCGTGATAGTGCGGGCCTCGACCTCGGGTGACAGGGTTGCGATGGGGACATGCTCATGACCCGGGTACACGAGGTCGCAATGGATCTCGTCGGAAACGATGAGGATGTTGCGGTCCAGGCAGACCTCGGCCATGTGGGCGAGCTCGGCGCGTGTGAACACGTGGCCAGTTGGGTTGTGGGGATTGCAGAGCACGAAGACGCGGGTCCGCTCCGTGACCGCCGCCTCCAGGACAGCAGGATCGTGGATGTAGCCTCCAGCCGGGCCCCGTACCAGCAGTGCCTCGTGCCGGTCCATCCCGTAGTTGCCGGGGCAGCGGAGGATGGGCTCGTAGGTTGGCGCGTGCATGAGAACGCCGTCACCCGGGGCGGCGAACTCCCTCACGGCCAGGTTGAACGAAGGGATCACGCCCGGCAGGAGAACGATCGCTTCGGGCTGTACCGGCCAGCCGTAGCGCCGGGCCAGCCGGGCGCAAATTACCTCGTAGAACTCCGGTTGTTCGGTGCCATATCCGAAGAAGCCATGCTCGACCCGCTCGTGAAGGGCACGGATGACCGGTTCCGGAGAGCGGAAGTCCATGTCGGCCACGAACATTGGCAGGACGCCCGGCGGGTGGTGATGCCACTTGGCACTTTCGGAATTGGTGCGGTCGTAAACGGTGTCGAAGTCGTAGGACATTGCCCGGTGGATTCTGGACTATCCCGGGAGTTGCGCAAGCGCGGCGCACCGGGCGGATGTCACAATACGCAATCCGCAGACCGCGAGGATGACGCAATGGGCGCCTATGACCAGGAGTCGGTCCGCCGGTTCTTTGACCGGTTCGGCCAGCGCGAGTGGGAGAGGCTCGAACGCGATGTGGCGGGCCAGGCGAACTACGCGATTCACCGGAAGCTCCTTGCGCCCGAGGTTCAACCGGGGATGCGCATCCTCGACGCCGGCTGCGGCCCGGGGCGCTACGCCATTGACCTCATCCGGGCGGGGGCGAGGGTGACCCTGGCTGACCTCTCGCCCGTCCAGCTCGAACTCGCCGCCGGGAACGTGCGGGATGCAGGCCTCGAAGGCCATGTCGATGGCCGCCACGAGGTCGACATCTGCGACCTGGGAGTGTTCGCAACGGCGAGCTTCGATGGTGTGGTGTGCTACGGCGGCGCTCTCTCCTATACGCGCGAACGTCACCCGGGGGCGCTCGCCGAGCTCGTGCGGGTCGTGCGGCCCGGAGGATTCCTGGCCCTCAGCGCGATGTCGCTCTACGGCATTCTGCTGTTGCTCGGCGTTCTCGACATCCCGGGCTTCCTGGAGACCATGCCGCACCACCTCGACCTCGGCGATGATCCCTCGGCGCTTCCGGGCTGCGTGATGACCGTGCAGGGTTCGCCCGAATTCCACCAGCCCATGGCGCTGTTCGCGGCGCAGCACCTCCAGGGTCTCGTCTCAGCGGCGGGGTGCGATATCGTGCGCACCGCCGTCGCGAACCCGCTCTCGTGGGGCCTGGTGGCACTGGAGAAGACCGCGGCCAGCGCCGCCGCCCGGGAAACCCTTCTCGAACTGGAACTCGCCCTCTGTGAAGACCCCCGCCTCGCCGACCGGGGCGACCACCTCATCGTCATAGCGCGGAAGCGTTAGCAGCCGTTGCCGCAAAGCGGAACAGGGGCCGCCGTGGTGGCAGCCCCTGTTGTGTGAGTGGTGGAGACGCGGGGGAGTTGAACCCCCGGTCCAGCGAAGTTCAGCTCCGGATTGTCCTACAGGCTTTCCCACCGATTCGGGTCTTGCCGGGAGCGTCAGTGGTGGTCCCCATGCCACCCGGCCAGCCGATGAGTCTTTCGCGGCCGTTATCGGCGTCGAACCGCGGCACCCTGGCATTGCGTCGTTCCCGGTAACCCCACCAGGGCGAGGGTCGCCGGGAACGTCGTCGCTACTTAAGCGGCGAGAGCGAGTTGGCGATTGCCAGTTATTTTCGGCCGCCTGATTTACGAGGGTGACAGCCAACCTCGGCCTGCTATCCGGCTACCTAGCCCCCTGTCGAATCCTTTCGTCCCCGGAGTTGTACCGGAACGGCGGAGCGCCGCCCGGTGTGACCATCATAGCACGTCTGTTCGCCGCGGAATGAGCCTCTTACGCCTTGAAGCTCAGGGGCGCGGCGGCGCTCCACGTGGCCGGAGTCTCCTGGACATCGAACTTGACTTCCTTCCACGTGACCACGACCTCGCCTTCAGCGCCGTTGGGCGCGGGGTCGACCATGACTTCGAACATGCCGTTGCGCAGCTCGTCGGCGGGGCGGGCCAGCACCTGCAGGAAGGAGTGGGCGGCCTCGTGAGTCTCAAGCATGCGCGGCTGCCAGCGGCCGAAGACCTTGGGATTCTCGGCGTATTCTCCGGTCATGCCGGTGCGCACGAAGGGATACATAACCGAGAAAGCGCTCACCAGGCTCGACGCCTTGCCAAGATTCGCTTCGAGCACCTTCGGGAGCTGAAGGACGGCCCAGTTGGCGATAGCGTAGCCGGGAACGCTCACCCCGGGGTCGATGGCCTGGCGCGAAGAGATGTAGACGATCTGCAGCGGCTCGTTCGCGTAAACGGCCTCGCCCGACCAGAGGTGCGTCATGGCGAGAAAGCCGTCGATCTTCGTGTCGAGCACGTCGCGCGATTCGACAAGGTTGCTGATGAACGCCTGGCGGACGCGGGCACGGCGCATGGCGCGCGATTCGCCTTCGACTTCGCGCAGGGCACGGCCAAAGGAGTAGCCCTTCTCCGTAAGACCGGAGTTGCAGATGACGAGGTTTGGGGCGCCTCCCATCTTTTCCATGATGTAGGTGCGGGTGGCCCAGAGGTCGCCCATGTTCGTGACATCGGCCTGCACGGGGAACGCTTCGACGCCCTGGCTGCGGAGGTAGTCCACGAGATCAAGGCCGTCGTTGTAGGAACTGTGGAAGTGGACGCCGACGCAGGCGGCGCCATTCAGGCCGGCGGCAAGAGCAAAGCCCTGGCCCATGCTGCCGTCTTTGCCCGCGCCGCTGATCAGGACACGCTTGCCGCGTACACCCTCCGCAAAGGCTGCGGGGAAACGGAACTTCGACGGATCGACTGTGAAGGCCACGGGCAGAACTCCTCGAGAAGGCTCGGCGGGCGAGCGAGTGTTGTGAAGCGAAGCCTACAGGCAGGCTGGTATTGACGCCAATGGCGTAGTGGCCTTCATGGTATTTCTTCGGACTATGGGAGTCCGTTGCCCCGGCGGCAGAGGACCCTCAGGCTCGCGGCAGCTTGAGGCGGAACGTCGAGCCCTTTCCGGGAGCGGAGTCCGCGGTCACCTCTCCCCTCATGGCATGAACCATCTCGCGGACAATCGCCAGCCCCAGCCCGGCGCCGCCATCCTTGCGGTTGCGCCCATTGTCCACCCGGTAGAAGCGATCAAACACGTGTTGCAGTTCATCGGCGGGGATTCCGTGGCCGTTGTCAGCCACCTCAATGACCACGCGGTCGCCATCTGCGCGAGCACCAATGGTGACTGCGGCGCCCGGTCCCGCGTACTTGATGGCGTTATCGGCCAGATTGAAGACGCAGCGGTAGAGCATGTCGTCGACGGCGCGAACCTGGAGTCCGGAAGGGACCCGGAGGGCGATGGATGTGTCCTTTGCGGCGGCCATGGGCGCGACCTGCCCTGCAACTTCGTGGATGAGTGCGGCAAGTTCGACCGGCTCCGGTGCGGGCACCTCGTGGCTGTTGCTGGACAGCAGGAGCAGGTCTTCGCTGAGGCGCGTGAGGCGTTCGGTCTGGGTCTTCACGGTTTCGAGCAGGGCGCGGTACTCGTCAGTTGTGACATCCGGGTCCATCTCGGTCACTTCGATGTTCATGCGGATGGCGGCCAGGGGCGTCCGCAGCTCATGCGAAGCGTCCTGGACGAACTGGCGCTGCTGTTCGAAGGAGGTTTCGATGCGGGAGATCATGGAGTCGAAGGTATCGGCGAGCAGCTTGAGCTCATCGTCTGGACCCTGGTGGTTAATGCGGCGGCTCAGGTTCGTGGCGCTAATCTCCGATGCGACCTGGGTGATATCGCGGACCGGCCGCAGCATCAGGCCAGAGAGGACGAAGCCGCCAGCACCGGAAGCGACGGCGAGGCCGATGACGGCAAGGAGCGACCAGGCGCGCAGGCGGTCGAGGTTGCGGGAGTAGATCTGGTTTTCCGCCTCTTTGACGATGAAGTTAGGGGTGACCACGGGCTGAAAGCCGCTGATAGCCTGCCCCGGCCCGGTGCGGATGGGCTGCCATTCGACCTCGTTCATGCGTACGCCTTCGAGCAACACCAGGTGAGGCTGGTCGAGCCGGGCGGCCACGTTGAGAGCGAGCACAAAGGAGATTCCAAAGACGAGCAGGAGACTCGAATACCAGACCGTCAGCCGGAAGCGGACGGTGCGCACAAGCAGGGGCATGCGCAGCCTAGAGGACGTAGCCCTTCCCCCGGATGGTCTCAATGAGCTGTTCGCCGAAGCCTTCGTTGAGCTTGCGGCGCAGGTTGTTCATGTGAACCTTTACGGTCTGCGTGAAGGGGTTGGCGTGTTCGTCCCAGATGTGCTCGAGGAGCTCCTCCTGGGGCACGGCCCGGCCTTCGTTTCGAGCCAGGTAGTAGAGGAGGGAGAACTCCTTGGGCGTGAGGTGGATCTCCTTCCCCTCACGCCGGGCCCGGTTCGTGTTCGGGTCGAGTTCCAGCCCGCGCGTGTTCAGCACCGGCTCCCGAAGGCCTCCCTCGCGGCGTGTGACCGCGCGGATGCGGGCGGCCAGCTCGCTGAAGGCAAACGGCTTCACCAGGTAGTCATCGGCGCCGGTGTCGAGGCCTTCGATGCGGTCCCGGATGCCGCTCCGGGCAGTCAACATAATGATGCCGCCGGCATATCGGTCTTCACGCAGTCGGCGGCAGACCTCGACGCCGTCCACCCTGGGCAGGTTGAGGTCCAGGCAGATGACGTCGTAGGTGTTGACCGTGGCCTTTTCAAGGGCCTCGGCGCCATCAAAGGCTGTATCGACCGCGTAGCCGAGCTTGATCAGGCCGCGCTCGATGGCGCTGGCGATCGGCTCTTCATCTTCGACAACGAGAACGCGCATGCTGATGCGCCCCTTCCCGGGTGATTGCTGATTCCAGCGTAGCCTGTCCCGGGCGCAACGAAGGTAAAGGACGCTCCTCAGACCGCTGTTTGCACGAGCGGTGGCTCAACCTCCACAGGCGCCTGGACAACGTGCTCAAGGGTCACCTCGCGAGTGTTGTCAGCCTTGAGCTGGCGGATCAGGAACTCGAACTTGTCCTGGAGGGCGCGGTTGAACTCGCCGCGCACCTCGGCCGGAAGGTCCCACGTCTGCTGCTTGAAGGGGCCCCAGAGCTTCTTCCGCGTCTTGTAGAAGAACTGGACGTCGGTTTCGCCCTCGCTGCGCTCGTTGGCGAAGTTGCCGTCCGCGAATCTCTGCATCTCGTGGAGCAGTGCGGCCGGGAAGCGGGCGTGGTCCATGATGAGGTTCTGGAAGCCCGTCGCGAGGTGAATCTCCGCGGTCTCCACGGCCG
Organism: bacterium; assembly: GCA_003577245.1. Classification (GTDB taxonomy): domain Bacteria; phylum Chloroflexota; class Dehalococcoidia; order Tepidiformales; family Tepidiformaceae; genus UCB2. The sequence continues at coordinate 9,327 of QEVS01000007.1, forward strand.
GGAAGCGGTGGAAGAGCTCGTCGGGCAGTGTGCTCGCCCCGTGCTGAACCGCCCCTCCCATGCCGTAGCGCTCGCGGCCAACCTTCGAAAGCTGCTCCAGCGTGTCGAAGTCGATGGCGACCTTCGCGATTGTGCCATCGGGCAACGGAATACCGCCATGACTGGTGCCCGTCTGGACGCTGACCTTGGCCAGGCCCGTGAAGCCGGGACCAACAATGTCCCGGAAGCCGTCGACATAACAGATCAGCTCTTCGACGGTGCTGTTGTGTTTGCCCACCTCACCGATCTCACCGCCAATCGAGATCGTGACGCCGGCAGGCTCAATCTCCCGGATAAGCTTCGCGAGGCGCGCGGTGAGCTTTGCGTTGGGGGCCTGCTGCTCGGCGACCCGGTCGTAGCTGAGGTCGACCAGTGTGGAGGCATCGATGTCGATACAGTAGAACTGGGCCGCGACCGCCTTCCGAATGAGGTCCTCAAGCGCGCGTGATTCGCCCTCCGGGTCGGTGGCGAACTTCTTCGCGTTCGCCTGGAAGTGGTCGCCCTGGATGAACACGGGTCCCTGGTAGCCTTCGGCAATGGCGGCTCCGAGGACCACGGCCGCGATCTCGGCCGGTTCCTGGAATGTGTAGCCCATCTCCGAGCGCGCAAGCTCGAAGATGGTGACAGCGCCATCGGTCGCCTTGATGGCACGAAAGAGAGCGCGCGACATGTCGTAGGCCATACCGCGGATGTTGACGGCGGGCGCGGTGAAGCCGGACACCTCGCCACGGCCTCTCGCGGCGTATAGCCCCCAGATGGAGGATGAGACGGCCCCAAGCTGCGGAGCGGCGGCGTGGATGGCGTAGCGGGCGAGCGGCTGTTCCGCCGGGGAGCCAAAGACGGCGAGGCGGACGATTTCATCGATGTGTTCGCGCACGGCGCCCGCATCGCGGAGCTTCGCGCGCGCTCCGGAGGTGTCGAGGGCAGCGGCGAGGTACTGGTTCATGGCCAGCATTCTACCACCGGCCCGGCAACGGAAAGGCCCGCCTGTGAAAGGCGGGCCCTCGATGTGCTGAGAGCGGTTTCCGGGGCCTGTCAGGCCGCCTGGGCGGCGCGATCGGCTCGCCTTAGACCCCGGCGCTCGAGCATGTAGCCAAAGCCGCGCACGTTGACGATGTAGCTCGGCTCGCTGGGGTCGGCCTCGATCTTGCGGCGAATGCGGCGGATGTAGACCTTGACGATCTCCTGGGCCTCGCGGTCGGAATAAGTGTAATCCTGCACTGCCCGGAGGATTTCGACGGGGCTAACGACCTTGCCGGCGTTGCGGGCCAGGTACGCCAGGATCTTGAACTCGGTGGGCGTGAGCGGAATCACTTCGTCTTCGCGTTGTGCCTGGCAGCGGTCGAAGTCGAGGACGAGGTCGCGAACGGTCACAGTGGCCGGGCCCTCTTCCACGGCTGCGGGAGCCGGGTTGCGGCGGCGCGCCATGGCGGCGAGCTGGGCGGTCACGACCTCCACCCCGTCGGTGTCGCGCACGCAGACATCGGCGCCGGCGTCGAGGGCGGCGGCAAGCCCCGCCGCATGTGGACCGGGGGCAATGACCATGACTGCGCTATGGCTCACCCGCGAAACGGAACGCACAAGCGAGATATCGGATTCGAGGCGCGGATCGATGGCGAGCACCACGAGGTCGGGGTCGAACTGGGTGACCAGCCGTTCGGTTTCGCGGTCATGCGGCCGTTCGGTGGTGGTGAAGCCGTTGCGGGCAAGCGCGGGCAACACGTCGGAGGAGCGGTACTCCCTGGTGTGGGTTACAAACGCTACTGCGTTGCGAAAGTCGTCTTCGTGCCGTTCAGCCATTTCCTGCACATCCCCCATCTCGGTGACTGCTCCGCCAGGTTCATTGCCCGGAGGCAACCGCTCGTGCTATTCCGGTCGGGCGCCTGGACTTCTGGGTGAGCACCCAGACGCACTTCGTGTCAAGAGAATGTTCGGCAGATTTCTCAACCCTAATAGGGTCCAGGGCACGAATGGTGTCTGCGCTGTGATGCTGCAACGCGATTGCCACCCTGGTGGATGGTCCGTGAGCACGGCCGGCGCGTGTCGTGCAAACTGCCCGGCGCAAGGCGCACCGGGCAGTTGTGCCATGGGATTGCGGTGGGGCTGGCTCAGGCGGCTTCGCGGAGCAGGGCCCGGCGCAGGCGTTTGACCGCCTGCGCGTGGAGCTGGCTGACCCGGGTCTCTGAAACAGAAAGGACGAGCGAGATGTCCTTCATCGTCAGATGTTCGACATAATACAGTGCTATCACAAGCCGCTCCCGCTCAGGGAGGGTCTGGACCGCGCGGGCGAGCTCCTGGTGAAGCTCTTTCTCCTCGAAGCCACGGGTGAAGTCGATGTCCTCGTCCGAAGTTGGCATCTCGGCGGCCGGGAACGAGTCGCCGGCATCGTCTTTGTCGAGAATGCGGTCGAGGGAGATGGTGACCCAGCGGGCGTTGGCGGAAGCGTCGCGGAACTGGGAGATGGAGATCCCCATATGTTCGGCCGTTTCCTGTTCGCTCGGGGTGCGGCCAAGGCTTGTCTCGAGCTCGCCCTGGGCGCGCTGAACTTCGCGGGCCTTCTGGCGCATGGTGCGGCTCAGGCGGTCCATGCGGCGGAAGGCGTCGATCATCGAGCCGCGGATGCGCCGGACGGCGTAGGCGTGGAAGTTGGTGCCCTTGCTGGGGTCGTACCTTCTTACCGCTTCGACCAGCCCGCAGGTGCCATAGCCAACGGCGTCCTCGAATTCGAGCAGCCCGGGGATCTCCAGCGGGAGAGAGCGTGCCACGCGCCGGACAAGGGGCGCGTACTGCATCACCAGCTGTTGCTGCTCCTCGAGGGAGAGGCGCTGCCCGGTGTCGACAGCTTCATCGCCCGGGTTGCCGGCCGGGGCGTTTTCGGTGGTTCCAGGACTTTGCGACGGCTCGTACATTTTGGCTTGACCCCCAAGGGACCCCTCACGGCAACCCCTCTGCTTGGTTGTCGTGGGGACTGGCTCCATGTTTCAGGGCCAGCGGGTGACAGAACAACGCAGGACCGGTGACGCCTGCGTTGTTGTTCGGTAACAGGGGCAGACATAAGGGTTTTCCCGCAGGCGAGGAACCGAGCCCCGGACGTCCTCCAGCTTGTGGAACACACATAACTGATATAGTGCGAAGTTTCCAATTACAGAGAACGGCGGCGCTGACCACTGCTGGAGCTGTCGTGTAACGTTGATGGCCGCAGGGCGCATCGGCGCACGCGGAAAGAAGAAGGCGGACAGTCAGGTGGCCACGGGAGTTCCGATTATCGTCTCAGAGCGCAGCGGCGCGATCGCGGTACGGCGGCGCACCGTTTCAGGCGAGTGGGAGCGCAGCCTGGTCACACCGGCGGCCGTGTGGCCCGTGCTGAATCCTGCGCGTGACGCGGTGGCTGTTTCCGTCGTTGCCCAGGAGGGCGAGTTCCTCCGCAGCAACATCGAGCTCTTTGCCCTCGACGGAACCCACCTGCGCACTCTGCACCAGACGCCCAGGGGTGTGGGGCCGGTGATCGCGCCGCGAATCCCCCACTACGCGGCGTGGTCGCCGCGGGGCGATGTTCTCAGTTATGTAGCACAAAGCAGCTATGGGCTGACGCTGTTCCTGAGCGAGATAGACGGCGCCTTCGTATCGGACCCGATCATCAACGGGGCGCCCATATTCAGCGCCTGGTGCCCCGACAACAACTTCCTGGGCGTGCACGCAGGCGATGAACTGGCCGTTATCGAGGTCGAAGGCAGCCGCACGACCGCAAATGTCGCCGAGCGCGCTGTCGGTTTCCGCACGCCCGCCTTCAGCAGCGACGCGAACATCATGGCCTACGCGGTCCCCGCGGAGCCCGGCGTGGCCATCATGCGGGCGCACTTCCAGGGAACCGGCGGGCGCGAGGTGCATCGCCTGCCCGGCGGCGTGGCGATGGCGTTCAGGCCGGGCACGTGCGAGCTGACAGTGGCATTGACCCGGCAGCCCGACAGCGGCGTTTTCGACGAGCTCTGGTCCATCGACATGGCCGGCGAGGCCGCCGGCGCACGCTTGCTATGGCGAGGGCCGCTGGTGGCGTTCTTCTGGGCCCCTCAAGGCGACCGGATGGTAGCGATTGTCCCAACCCACACCGGGGACGGGCGCTTCTCCGCATGGGCGCTCGACGCCGAGGGGCAGTTTGCCGGGGCCACGGAGCCGTTCGTGCCGTCCGTTGACTATCGCACGGTCCTCGGGTTCTTCGATCAGTTCGCCACCTCACACCACCTGTGGTCTCCCGATGGCGAAGGTTTCCTGCTCGCCGGGAGACTCCCCGGCGATGCCGTCTCCGCTGCCTTCGGTGACCCTGTAGGGGATTATGTCATGCTATGGGAGGCGCGCCGGGGCGCCCCGGTGGAGGTGGTGGGACCCGGCGACGTTGCCTTCTTCCCGCCTCCGCAGCAGTGAAGAGGGCCGGCCCGGTTCGCGCCGCCGTAAACGCCCGGTAAGCCTGCAAATTGCTGGGTCAAATGCGCTGACGCTACACTCGGAGCATCCCCCCGGTCCGGCAAGCGCCGGGGCACAAGGCGGCCCCCACACCTATGGACTTTCCGCGCCAAGAACGAGTCGAACCAGGGATTGCCGAGCGCGCCACGCGTGGCGCTGTGGTTGTTTTCCTGTTGCTCGCGATCATGCTCCTGGCCTTTGCCCTTGGCTGGGGTGTAAAGGACCTGCGCACGGATGACGCCGCCCCGAAGGCGTCCGCGTCTGCTGATGGCGGCTCAAGCCAGGCCGGGAGCAGCTCGACCTCCGCCGTGGTCGACGAGATCTGCAGCGTCCTCCGTGCACAGCATGTGGACGGCGCCCTCATCACCGATGAGATGTGCCGGGAGGCGGCCATAAACGGGGTTGTGACGTCGCTCAACGACCCTCACACGGCCTATATCACCCCGGAGGAGATGGAGGGCCCGGGGCTGGACATGGGTTCCACGTACCAGGGGATTGGCGCCAGCGTCTCCGATGCCACCGGGCAGGTGCAGATAGTGGCTCCCTTCCGCGATTCGCCGGCTGAAAAGGCGGGCATCAGGCCGGGCGATATCGTTCTCGAAGTTGACGGGGACCTCACCGATGGCTGGTCCGATTCCGAGGCGGTGAAGCGCATCCGCGGCAAGGCCGGGACACCGGTGACCCTGAAGGTCAAGCACACGGATGGGACAACCGAGACGGTCACGATCACGAGGGGCGACATCCCCATCACGAGCGTCTACACCGAGCCGAACCTGGAGATCATCCCCGGCGAGAGCGGGACGCTGCTGGTCGACCGCGACGGCAAGGAAGCCGCGGACATCGCCTACATCGCGATTTCGCAGTTCCACGACAACACCATCAACGAGCTGCGCCAGGCCGCGAAGGGACTTGAAGGGAAGGGGTACAAGGGGCTGATCCTTGACCTCCGCTCAAACCCCGGCGGCCTCCTCAGCTCAGTTGTGGCTGTGGCTGACGAGTTCCTTGATGGGGGCACGATCATCACCGAGGTCGACGCGGCCGGGAAGAGCAAGTCGTGGACCGCGAAGTCCGGAGGAGCATTGGCCAAGCTGCCGATCGTGGTTATCCAGGACCAGGCGAGCGCGAGCGCTTCGGAGGTGCTGGCAGCAGCCCTCCGCGATAACGGCCGCGCGAAGATCGTGGGCACCCGCAGCTTTGGCAAGGGTACGGTCAACCAGCTGATCGAGATCAAGAACTGCAACGACCCCGCCGGGTGCGGGGCGATGTACGTCGCAGTTGGGCGCTGGCTCACCCCGAAGAACGACCAGATCGAGGGCCTGGGCGTGAAGCCCGACATCGAGGTGGAGATGACCCGCGACGACTACGTCGACAAGGGCGACGTCCAGGTGTTCCAGGCCATCGATACGCTGCGCGGGAAGTAGCCGCCGGCGCTACACTGGAACAGCAGCTCCGCGGCCCCGGCAGCGCGTCTCGTTTCGCCCGGGCCGCTTCGCACCGCCCGTACGCACTATGAGCGATTCCACCATTGCCCAGAACAGGCGAGCGCGCCACGACTACGACATCCTCGAACGCTTCGAGGCGGGCATCGTGCTGACCGGGACCGAGATAAAGTCGGTGCGCGAGCACCGCGTGCAGCTGGTAGGGGCCTACGCGCGCATCCGCGACGATGAGGCATGGCTCCAGGATATGCACATCGCGCCCTATTCCCACGCCGGGTACTCCCACCACGACCCGCGCCGCGACCGCAAGCTGCTCCTCCACAGGAAGGAGATCCGGCGCGTCCGCGAACTGCTGGAGGAGAAAGGGCTGACGCTCATTCCCCTTTCGCTCTACCTCAAGCGCGGGAAAGCAAAGGTGGAGCTGGGCGTGGCGCGCGGGCGCAAGCACCATGACCGGCGCGAAGCCATCAAAGAGCGCGAACAGTCGCGCGAGATAGCGCGGGCGGTGCGGCGGAGCGCGTAGCTTTCTGCCCTTGACCACGCGGCGGACGAACCATACGTTGATCGTTAGCCCCCTGAGTTGAGTTGCCGCGACCTTCACCGGTAAGCCGCCACACTGCGCATTGACACCGTCTGTGGCGAACTGATCGCGGCGAGACAAGGACTTTTCGTTGGGACGCCTGCTCGATTCCATAGATGACCCCGCAAGCCTGCGCACGCTGTCTTATGCGGAGCTCGATGCGCTGGCCGCCGAGATCCGTGAGTTCCTTGTCGAGACCGTGCACTGCATCGGCGGCGGCGGGCACCTGGCCTCAAACCTCGGCGTGGTGGAGCTGACGCTCGCGCTCCACCGCATGTTCGATTCACCCCGAGACAAGATCACCTGGGACGTAAGCCACCAGACTTATGTCCATAAGATGCTCACCGGCCGCAAGGACCGGATGGCGACCATCCGCCAGTACCAGGGGCTCTCGGGCTTCGCCGACCCCTCCGAAAGCGAGCATGACGCCTTTTCCGCGGGCCACGCCGGCACGGCCATCTCGGCTGCCGTCGGCATGGCCGTGGCGCGTGACCTGAAGGGCGAAGACAACCACGTGGTGGCCGTCGTTGGTGACGGCGCTATGACGGCCGGCATGGCCCTCGAAGCGATGAACCACGCGGGCCACCTGGGGCTCGATCTCATCGTCATCCTGAACGACAACGCGATGTCCATCTCGCCCAACGTGGGCGCGCTGAGCCGCAACCTGAACAAGCTGCGGGTGGACCCCCTCTATCGCAACGCCAAGGTTGAGCTGGGCAACGTGGTAGAGCACCTTCCCCTGGGCCGGGCGATGTGGCGCACCGCCAAGAGGCTGAAGACCAGCATGCGCGACCTGCTGGTGCCGGTGCGCTTCTGGGAGCAGTTCGGCTTCGAGTACTACGGTCCGATTGACGGGCACAATATCCACGAGCTCGAAGGCACCCTGGACGCAATCAAGAAGGTGCGCCAGAAGCCTGTGCTGCTGCACGTCCTCACGGAGAAGGGGCACGGAATCCCGGAAGCTGCATCGGACCCCATTCGCAGCCACAGCGGCACCTACTGGATGAAGAAGCCCGGCGAGCCCGGCGCCCCCGTGGCCGGCCCAAGTTACAGCCAGGTGTTTGCGCAGGCGACGCAGGAGCTGATAGAGCAGGATGAGCGCGTGGTGGCCGTGACCGCGGCCATGCTGGAGGGAACCGGCCTCGCGCCCGTCCATGCCCGGCACCCCGGGCGCGTGTTCGATGTGGCCATCGCCGAGCAGCACGCCGTCACGTTCGCGGCCGGGCTTGCCACCCAGGGCCTAAAGCCGATCGTCGCAATCTATTCCACGTTCCTGCAGCGCGGGTTTGACTCGGTGGTCCACGATGTCGTCGTGCAGAACCTGCCGGTGATACTCGCCATGGACCGCGCAGGGTTCGTCGGTGACGACGGCAAGACGCACCAGGGTTTCATCGACACGAGCTTCCTGCGGTGCCTGCCCAACATGGTCGTAAGCGCGCCCAAAGACGAAACGGAGCTCCGCGACCTGCTCTATACCGGGATCATGCACGACGGTCCCTTCTCGCTGCGGTTCCCCCGGGGAGCCGGTCCCGGGGCCCCGGCCGGCCTGCCGATGAAGGAGATCCCCATTGGCAAGGCCGAGGTGCTGCACGAAGGCAGCGACGTTGCGCTCGTGGGGTTTGGAGCATCGGTAGCGGAGTGCGTGAAAGCGGCCGCCATCCTCGCCAATCAGGGTGTGGATGCGACCGTGGTGAACGCGCGCTTCGCAAAGCCACTCGACGAGGCGCTCTTCCTTGACCTGGCACGGAGAATTGGGCGTGTTGTCACTGTCGAAGAAAACGTTCGCGCAGGGGGTTTCGGCGAGGGCGTGCTGGCGCTGCTTTCGGATCATCAGCTTGCCGGCTCATTCCTGGGGGCGCTCACGATGCCGGATGCCATCGTCGACCACGGACCGCAGACGACCATGCGCGCGCAGCACTGTGTCGATGCGCGCGGGATTGCAGCTCGCGTGGTTGAGATGCTTCGTCCCGACTGCCCCGAGATGAGACCGGGCGAACTCACGCGCTCGCTCTAGAAGTGCCAGCGCTGCCTGCCGCCATTCCGGAGTTCCTGCACACCCACCGGGTGGACCTGGAGGCCGCTCTCCGCGCGCATGCCGGCGAAGAAGCAACGGAGCTGGCAGCCGCCGCCCGGTACGTCCTCGGCTGGGAGGACGAGCACGGGCGCGCGAGCGAGGCCGGGGGGAAGCGAATCCGCCCCCTCCTCTGCCTCTTCGCCGCGGAAACCCTCGGGGCCCCCGTGGCGGACGCCATGCCCGGGGCGGTGGCTGTCGAGCTGATCCACAATTTCTCGCTGGTGCACGACGACGTGCAGGACCGCGACGCCCTCAGGCACGGCCGCCGAACCGCATGGACACTTCATGGCGAAGCCCAGGCAATCAACCTCGGCGACTACCTCTACACCCGGGCGGTGGAAGCCCTCGCACGGGCAGAGGGTCCGGTAGGACGCCGCATGGCTGCGCTGGCGACGCTGCTCGACGCGACGCGCCGCATGATCGAGGGGCAGTGGCTGGACGTCAGCTTCGAATCGCGGGATGCGGTCACAGCGAATGAGTACGTGGCCATGGTGGCGGGAAAGACCGGGGCCTTGCTGGGAGCATCCCTCGCCATGGGCGCCATCCTTGCCGGCGCGCCTCCCATCTATGCCCCTGCGCTTGCACGGTGGGGTGAGCATGCGGGCATCGCCTTCCAGCTTCGCGATGACTACCTTGGGACGTGGGGTGACCCCGGCGAAACCGGCAAGCCAGCAGGGGGAGACATCGCGCGGCGCAAGAAGAGCCTGCCGATTGTGCTGGGATTGCAGGATGCAACGGCGGCTGCCGTCATCAGGGAGGTCTACGCCCGCGAAACAGTCGATGAGGCGGGAGTCGCGGCCGTGCTGGCCGCCCTGGATGCAGCCGGTTGCAGGCGTGCCTGCGAGACGATGGCGGCGGAGCATTCTGCGGGGGCGGCCGCCCTCTTGCGAGAGATCCCGCTTGCGGCAGAGTCCCGGCAGCGCTTCTCCGAGGTGGCGGCCTACCTGGTGGGGCGCCAGTTCTGATGTTTGCGCGTTCGCTCCTGCTGGCCTAGGTTCCGTCCGTGTTCGAGAACGTTCGCGAGGACATTGCCCGGGGGGCCCGGTGGCATGATGTCCCGGCGGTGCGCCGGCTTTTCGGGGAATCCGGGGTGCGCGCCGCGGCAGTCGTGCTGTCCGGTCCGCTGCAGGCGGTGCTCCTCTATCGAGCGCAGGCGTGGCTTCGTGTGCACCGGGTGCCTCTCCTGCCAAACATCTGTCATCGGCTCACGATGCTGGCTGCGGCGGTCTCCATCGGGGACTACGCCAACATCGGGCCCGGGCTCCTCATGGCGCACGGGAATGTCGTCATCGATGGGCACGTGCGGATTGGCCCGCTCTGCTCGATCTCGCCCTTCGTCACCGTGGGACTGAACACCGGCGGGCCCGACCCGTCGCTGACGGGGCCAACCATCGGCCGGAACGTTTTCATCGGCACAGGCGCCAAGGTGCTCGGGCCAATCACCATCGGCGACAACGCCCGGATCGGTGCGAATGCCGTTGTGATGACCGATATTCCCGCCAACTGCACGGCCGTGGGCGTGCCCGCGCGGGTGCTGGAGCACGATGGGCCCCTGGGCCCCGCGAAGGGACCTGGCAGGCAGTAGGGCTCGCCGCAGATCGCCCCCTCAGGCGCTCTCGGCGCGCTTGAGGCGATGTTCCAGCGTGAATCCGTCGATGAGACGCGCGGTCATGTCGGCAGTCTGCATCGCGGCCACCGGTCCCATCCCGGCGCTGATGGCCGCGTGGCCGAGAAGGACGAGCCGGCTTTCGCGGAAGGCCTCGAGCTGTTCGCGAATTCCCGGGTCGAGGACGGCGACCTGCCAGGTTTCAGCCATCACGCCAACATGGATGGCATCGTCCTCCTGCCCAAAGCAGGCGTGTGCGGCGGTGGCGGGGTCGTGCCCGGCGGCGAGTTCGGCAGCGACACGCTCCAGCCGCTGGCCGGCCCGCTCGAACACCCTCTCCATCACGGCCTGGAGCACTTCGAGCTTGGAGGTGAAGTGGGCGTAGACGGCCCCCTTTGAGCAGCCAGCCGCCGAGGCGACGGCATCGAGCGAGGTTCCTTCGTAGCCGTAGCGGGCAAAGGAGGCCTCGGCTGCATCAAGCAGCGCCCCAATGGTCCTAGCCCGTCGCTCGGCCTGGCGCATCGTTGCGTCTCCTCCACGCAGGCAGGTAGAGGGGACTGGCGCCATGGCCATCCTTCTCATCCCGCCACCCGGGGAATACCGCTTCGAAGGCCTCGACAACCTTCGGGTCGAACTGGCTGCCCGCACACCTGAGGATCTCCTTGAGCGCTTCGTCGGGCGATTTGCCGTCCCGGTAGGGGCGGTCGGAGACGATTGCGTCGTAGGTATCGGCCAGGGCGAAGATGCGGGCCCCTAGCGGTATTGCCTCGCCCTTTAGTCTACGCGGATAGCCGTCGCCGTCCCACCGTTCGTGGTGGGCAAGCACAACGCGGGCAGCGGGGCGCAAGTACGGTACCTGGGCGAGGATGCGGTAGCCCATGGTCGGGTGTTTCCGCATGAACAACCACTCGTCATCGGTGAGGGGGCCGGGCTTGCGGAGGATGGCATCGGGCACGCCAATCTTGCCGACATCGTGCATCAGCGCGCCCCGGTAGATCATCGTGAGCTCTTCTTCGTCGTTGAGGCCAAGGAGCCGGGCCAGCTCCACAGAATGGTTGGCGACGCGGTTGGAATGGCCGCGCGTTTCCTGGTCGCGCATGTCGAGCGCGGCCACCAGCGACTCCAGGGTGCCCGTGTAGGCGTCCCGCAGCTCCTCCGACATGTCGCGGATTTCGATGTAGGCGCTGCGGAGTTGCTGGTTGGACTTTTCGAGACGGAGCACGTTGTCGCGAGTCTTGTCCACTACCTGCTTGATCGAGTAGCGGCTTAGGAGGAGGGGGATGGTGAGGGCGACGAGGCCGGCCACGCCAAGCTGGCCGTAAACGGCCGACAGGGCTCCGGCCACAAGCCCCAGGGCGACGTAGTGCGGCAGCAGCCATGCGAAGTCGGCCCGGTGCGTGGCAAAGAAGTTGCGGCTGGTGGTTATGGAAACCACACCCGCGACCGCCGTGGTCGTCACGGCGAATATGACCAGGCCGGCGATGGCGCCTTCTGCAACGAGCGCCAGGGGGTTCTGCTCGATGCCCGTGGCCGCGACGCCGGCAATGGCCATCGCTGCGGCAAAAGCCGCCATGTTCTGCTGTCCGAAGTTGAAGGCGAGCTTCCTCGTTGACCGGTCGGCGAAGAGATAGCCGCCGGTAAGCGCAATGGCGGCTGCCACGAGTGCAGCCGCGGGTGCGCCAAAGCAGACGGCAGCCATGACCGCCCCGACGAAGCTGATGGAAACGCGGCCGTCGAAATAGAGCTTCACGCCCAGGCGTTCGCTGAGAGCCGTGAGGGTGACGAGCGCCAATACCCCGGCGGGGTCGTCGATAGGGCGAACGAAGAAGGCCGCCGTGAATGCCATGGCCCCGAGGGCGAAAACGCCCACGATGAACCATTCGGCCCTGCCGCGCAGTGAGGGTTCAGGCATCGCATTTTCGGTATCGACAGGTTATTGAAGGAATGACAGCCCCAAAGAGCGTATCGGGAACCTGCGGCAGTAACGAAAGCGCGCATTGTGCGCCCTCCCGGTGCCGCCAGGTGAACGGCCCTGATGGCGGTCCCGGGTCCGGCAGGCGGGACTGCTCCGGCACCCGGTGAAGCTACCCGGCGTTATTTCCCGGGGCTCAGCCCTCGCCCGGCACGGCGATGGGCGAATTGGTGGGGTGGGAAGGGGCAGTTTGGTGAACAAACGGTGACTTGCGACACCTGTTGTCGCCATGATAGGGCGCAGTTCTGGAGTCATGCCCCGCGGCGCCGATGCGAGTAGACTGCGGACATGACATCACCCCTCGCCGGAATCCGCATTCTCGACTTCACGCGCTACCAGCAGGGACCGTTCGCCACGGTGATGCTGGGCGACATGGGAGCGGAAGTCATCAAGATCGAGGAGACGACGATTGGCGACTACGGCCGCCGGGTGTGGCGCGAGCGCGACGGTTTCAGCGCGTTCTGGGAGTCACTGAACCGGGGCAAGAAGTCCGTTTGCATCGACCTCCGAACAGATGCCGGGCGCGAGCTGGCGCTGAAGCTGGGCGAAACGAGCGATGTTGTCATGGAGAACTTCCGCCCGGGGACAATGGAGGGCTGGGGCCTCGGTTATGAGGACTTCCGTGCCCGCAACCCTCGCATCATCTATGGACAGGCGACGGGCTGGGGAACGAAAGGGCCAATGGCCGGTCTGCCTTCGTTCGACCAGATAGCCCAGGCCTTCAGCGGCTACGCCCAGCAGTGCGGAGGCGGAATTGGCACACGGCCCGAGGTCCCGTTCCCGGGAGTGGCCGACCAGACGGGCGCCATGAACTTCGCCTTCGGGATATTGACCGCGCTATTCGTCCGCGAACGGACGGGGGTAGGCCAGAAAGTTGACGTTTCGCTGCTGGGGACGCAGCTGGCACTGCAGGCGCCGGCATTGCTGCACGCACTGCATTTCGGCCAGGAGCGCGCCCGGGAGTTCCGTGCCTCACCCACCACGGGCCAGTACGAATGCGCTGACGGCCGCTGGGTGATGATCGTTGGCATCGACCAGAAGTTCTGGCCGCGGATCGCAAATGCCCTGCAGGTTCCACACCTGATCGAAGACCCCCGGTTTGCTACGGGCCATCCGCGTTATGTGAATAAGGACGAACTTGAGTCCCTGCTGGAGCAGGCCTTCCGTGCCTGTCCTTCGGCCTACTGGCTCGACCGGCTGAGGGAACACGATGTCCCGGCCTCGCTCGTGCGCAACTACGCCGAAGTAGCCGGCGATGAACAGATCGCGATGAACGGCTACATCGTGGAGCAGGAGAACGCCCGGTTTGGGCCCCAGAAAGTGGTGGGCCTGCACGTGCAGCTGAGCGAGACGCCCGGGGAGGTTGGTGCGCCAGCGCCCGGGCTCGGCGAGCATACATTCTCAATCTTGCGGTCGGCCGGCATTGATGACCGGCGCCTTGCGGAGCTGGCAGAAGCCGGGGTCATCAGAGGATCGTAGGGGCTGCTGTCAGGCGGCCGGGCCCTCCGCGCCCGCGAAACGGAACCCCAGGGTAGCCAGCGCACCGGACAGCGCCAGCTGCTCGCCTTTGAGTGCCGCGCCGGCAAGGACGCGTTTCGCTGCCTCATCGAGGTGGTCAAGGGCAGCCGGGACGTTGAAATCGTCGTCCATGGCCGAGGCGAAGCCCTCCCGGACGCGCTGTGCTCCAGGCCCGGGCGCGGCCGGCGCCTCGGCCGTGATTGCTGAGCGAAGCCGCCCGAACCGGGCCTCAAGGGCCTCCAGAGCGCCTTCGCGGAAGTCCGCGTCGATGCGGTAGTGCGTACTCAACAGGTACAGGCGCAGGTGGTCGGGCTCGACCTTCCGCATCAGGTCGCGCGCCAGCACGAGGTTGCCGAGGGACTTGCTCATCTTCACGCCATCGAGCTGGACCATGCCGTTGTGCAACCAGTACCCGCAGAAAGGGGCCAGGCCTGTCGTGCACTCTGCCTGGGCGATCTCGTTCTCATGGTGAGGGTAGACGAGGTCGTGCCCGCCGCCGTGGATGTCAATCTGCTCGCCGAGGTGGGCGATTGACATCGCCGTGCATTCGATGCTCCAGCCGGGCCGGCCGGGTCCCCACGGACTCGCCCACGACGGCTCGCCGGGCTCCGTCGTCTGCCAGAGCAGGAAGTCGAGCGGTCCCCGCTTCTTGTGCTCGCGCTTGGATTCCGGGTTCTCGCGCTTCGCGAGCTCGCCAAGGGTCATTCCGCTGAGGGCGCCGTACCGCTCGAACGTGGAGACCTCGAAGAACACATCGCCGCCGGCCTCGTAGGCGAAGCCACGGTCGAGCAGCCGGGCAGTGGTCTCGATGATCTGGGGGATGTGGTCCGTGGCGTAAGGATTGGCGCTCGGGCGAAGGACATTGAGGCGATCGAGGTCGTGCTGGAGGATGGCCAGGTTCTCATCGCGTATTTCCGGGATCGGGCGGCCGCCCTGGCGCTTCGAAACCATGATCATGTCGTCGTCGATGTCGGTAACGTTCTGGACGTACCTCACGTCATTGCCGAGTGAGACAAGGTAGCGGCGGAGAGCATCAAACTGCACGTACGAGAATGCGTGGCCGAGGTGGGTCACGTCGTAGGGGGTGACCCCGCAAACGTACATCCTCACCTTGCCGGGCACGACGGTGCGGAATTCGCGGGTCTCATTCCCGAGGGTGGAGTGCAGGCGAAGGGTCAATGGGGTCTCCGGCGCGGGCTCAACCCAGCGTAGCAGAGCATTCTGGCGGTTGCATAATGCAACTGATAATCATTCCAGCGCACCTGCAGCAACGAGCCCTGCTATCTCATCCGGCGAAAGGCCCAGCACCTCTTCCAGTACCTCGAAGGTGTCGGCGCCAAACTCATGCACACCCTGGTAGAGGCCCGGGCGAACGCCGTTGAAACGCGCGGGGAAGCGGTCGATGCCGGTTGTTCCCCAGCGCTCGCTCTCAACGGCGCCAAAGTAATCGCGTGCTCTGAGCTGGGGGTCCCGGGTGGCCAGGTCTTCGGCATCCTGGACAGCACCGGCGGCGATACCGGCTGCCTGGCAGGCGGCCATGACCTCGTAGCGGTCCCGTGGGCGCGTCCAGTCCTCCACCACGGCGTCGAGTGCATCCTGGTTGGCCAGCCGGGCCGTGTGAGTGGCGAAGCGGGGATCGCCGGCGAGCTCCATGCGGGCCATGACTTCGCACAGGGCGCGCCACTGGCCGTCCCCGCGAACGGCGATAGCAACCCAGCGGTCGTCCCCGGCGCAGCGATAGATGCCGTGCGGGGCCCACGCTCCGAAGGGATGGCGGTTCCCGGCCGGCTCCGGGTCGATGCCATTCGCCAGGTGGTCGAGCAGAGAGGGGGCCATGATCCCCAGCCCGAGCTCGAACTGGGCCAGGTCAATGGCGAGACCCTCGCCGGTGCGGTCCCGGTGCTCCAGCCCTTCGAGGGCCGCCACTGCGCAGGCAAGGCCGCTGAGATGGTCGGTCAGCGAAAAGCCGTAGCCGAGGTCGTAGCGTCCTGGAGGGTTCGTCATGTGCGTGAGCCCGCACAGCGCATGAATGGTCGGGGCATAGGTGACGAAATCCTTCCACGGACCCGACTGCCCCATCCCGCCCATGGAGATGACCGTCACACCGGGATGGGTGCTGGCAAGCGAGGGCCTGTCGAGCCCCATGCGGGCAAGCACTCCCGCGCTGAAATTCTCAGTGATTATGTCGCATTGCCCTGCCAGGCGATGCGCCACCGCGCGCCCTTGCGGGTGTGCGAGGTTGAGCAGGATGTTCCGCTTGTTGCGGTTCCAGCAGACGAAGTACGGGTGATCGAGAGAGTTCGCGCCCGCGATGCGGCTCGCCGTGCCAACCTTGATGATGTCGGCGCCAAGGTCCCCCAGCACGCGCGTCCCAAAGGGGCCGGCCAGCACGTGGGTGAAATCCATGACCCGGATGCCGGTGAGCGGTCGCGACGGGTCGGCGGGCGGCTTCGTCCGGGGCGCCGGTGGCCGCACCCCGGACCAGCGAATGCTCTCCCAATCTGTCGCCCGGGGCGGTGCGGGATGGGGACCATCGGCGCTGGTGCGGAAGAGACGGCCGGGAAACTGAACCGGGCCAAACCCGGGAACGGCCTGTTCCTGGAGGTAGCCGCGCGCCTCGACCTGCGGTATCTCCAGCGCCTGGCGAATGCTCCGTACCAGGCCGAAAGGCTGGTGGCGGCGTTGCGCCTCGAAAAAGAGCTGCTCCGCATCGTTTGCAGCAACCCACTCGCGGAGCACCTTCATGACGTAGGGCAGGTCGCGGATCATGGCGATGATGTCGGGGTACTTCGCGGGGTCTGCCAGGTCCTGCGCTGCGCCTTCCTCCACCAGCCAGGGCAGGAGCACCTGCGCGAAGTTGAGAGCGGCCGTGACCATGATTCCGCCGCCCGTTTGCCCCTGGTAGACCTCGTAGCCGCCGCTCCAGTGGAGACTGCCCAGTCTCGCGGCGACCGGGCTGGTCCACGCCCCCGCATCAGGGAAGAACCATTGCATCAGGACCTGCTCGGTACAGGAGATGAGCGCTTCGTGCGCGGAGAGGTCAACGTGCTGGAACTGGCCGGTAGCCTTCGCGGCGCGGTGCGCGGCGAGGGCGCAGATGGCCGCGTAGAGCCCCACCGTATGCACCGTTTGGTTGCCGTAACCATTGAGGGGCGGCGTTTCGAGGTTGCCCGTGACGGAAGCAGAACCGCAGAGCGCGTTTGCCACCAGGTCGTTCACCTGGAGGTTCGCCCAGGGGCCACCTTCGCCTGCGGGCGAGATGCTCACCCTGGCCAGTGACGGATTAACCAAACGGAGGCGCGAGGAATCCAGGGGGCCGTCACCGTCGTCCAGCAGGATGTCGGCGTTCCGCACGAGTTCATGAAAGCGCTCAATTCCCCCCTCGACCGCTACATTGAGCGGCAGCAGATGCTTTCCGGCGTTGTACCACGTGGCCTGGACGGACTTGCCAGAACTGCCGAAGAAGGGCGGTTCCGAGTCGAGGGGGTCGCCGGAAGGCGGCACCACACGCACGACATCGGCGCCGCCATCGGCGAGAAGGCGGCCGGCATAGGCGCCGTTCCAGGAGGCGGTTTCGAGAACGCGAACGTTGGCGAGCGGCGTTGAACGGGTCATGGCCGCTGATCTTACGGGGTCGGACGAGGAAGGCAATTCGATGGCGCCGGGGCACCCGCGGGGTGGTGAATATGCCGTTACGTTATTGAGCTGGCAGCTGCGAGGAGCCGCTGGGGCGTGTCCAGCCTCTCGCCATTGCGCAACGAAATAGGCAGAGGATTTTACACAAGACGGTGTTTCGCGGGTTGTCCGAAGACGAATGCTCGGTTAGCTTGCTTTGCAGTCCTTCGGGAATACTGAAACAGGTGTTGCGATGCCGATGTCCCCGCACCGGCCGGCCCTGGCAGGGTTCTTGCTGGCGCTGCTTGCCCTAGGATGGGCGGGCGTCGCCGCGCGCGATGCCACTGCCAGCCAGGTCCCCGCAGGCGACCTGATTGTCCGGACCGCGCTCTCCGATGAGGGAACTTACCAGGGGCAGTGCTGGCCCTGGGTGCAGCGCGTCGTGTTTGAGGCAACGGGGTTCAGCATCGGCTGGGACTACCGCGAGGGCTTCTTCGAAGCCGGCGCCACCGAGGTGAAGCTCGCCGAGGCCAGCCGCGGCGACATCGTTCAGATCGCGGACGATGACAACACCGCCCCGGACGCCGACTACCCCGGCCTTCATACCGCCATCGTGCTGGAAAACCATGGCGACGGCGTCCTCACCGTGATCGACTCCAACTCGCAGTGGGACGGGATTGTGCGTATTCGCAAGGGGTACACTCCCGCCGCCGCAGCCGCCCGGGTGGGGATCGACTACCACGTCTATCGCTTCACGGGCATTCCGGTGCCGGGAGGACGGACCGGGAATGACGGCGCCACGGCACCCCCGGCGCTGCCCGCAGCCGGGACCAGGCCTGCGCTCAAGGCCGGGGACACGGCCATGGTCTCGGCGCAGGGTGACTGCCTGAATCTGCGCTGGGCCCCGGGAACGGGAAACAAGGTGGTTGCCTGCATCGCCGACCGCTCGAACCTGAAAGTGGTGGGAGACCCCCAGTTTGAAGAGGGAAGGTACTGGGTGAGGGTGCTCGTCAACGGCCTGCAGGGTTACGTAGCGGGCGAGTTCCTCGAGTGGGTTTCGTCTCCGTCTGTGCCCACGAGCGCGGGAGCCACGGGCGGGCCGGCGCCGGTGCTACCGTTCCGGGCATTCGTACCAATGGTCTCGGGCGACTGAGAACGGCCATTACGCTTTGTCGCGACTCTCAGCCCTGACAGTAGCACCGGGCAACGCCTAACCTGAACTTGTAGACGATGCAGCGGGCACTCGAGCGCACATGACACTGCAGCCGCGCGTGGCGGCACGGACCACGGTCCCCGGCCGGCTTCGCCCGGGCCAGGCTGAAGCGCTCAAGCGCTGGGCCGAGGCTCTGCGCAATGGTTCCTCGAGCGAGCTCGTCGTCGTGCCGGTCGGCTACGGCAAGACGATCATCGGTGTGGGCTCGTTTGAAGTCGCGGCCGGGCTGGTTAGCGCCGACACCTGCCTCTACCTGACGCCGACGGATGTCCTGCGCACCCAGGTCTACAACGGGCTGGAAAAGGCACTCACAACGCTCGGCAGCAGCCGTCCGATCCGCAAGATCCTCGCCGAAAACGCGGCCATGGGGCGCATCAGGGCAACGGCCGCCAACTTCATCGTTGCAACGTATCAGCAGGTCGCAGCCGCGCCCGCGGGATATGAAGCGCTATGCCGTGAGCGGCGGGTGCACGTTGTCTGCGATGAGGCTCACCACCTGAGCGAAAGTGGTCGCTGGGCTGCAGCGCTCGGCGCCCTGCGTCCGGTTTCGACCTTGCAGCTTTCGGCGACACCGGTGCGGCTCGACCGGGCCGAGATCGCTGGAGCGCGTTATGTACAGGACGAGGGCGGCTTAACCATCGACCCCCTTGTGCAGGTTTCCATGCGCCAGGCGTGGCAGGAACGGCGAATCCTTAAGCACCTGAACATGCAGATGAAGGACTACGCCGTGGAAGTGCGGAGCGCCGACGGCGAGACACGCACCTTCACGGCCTCGGAGATGGCAGAGCTGCCAGACTTCGATCAGCGCTTTGTTCGGCAGCAACTTCGCTGGAACGAGGATTACGTGGCGCCACTGGTGAACGACTTCGCCACAACCCTGCGGGCGAAGATGGAGCTGGCGCCCCGGCAGCACCAGGGGCTCGTGTTCGCGGCCACAACCGAGCACGCGAATCACCTCCAGCGGGTCTTTGCCAGGTGGCACCCCTCGCTCCGCTGCGTGGTTGTGCACAGCGTCGAGATTGGCGATGTGGAGAATGAGCGGCGCCTGCGCGACTTCCATGAAGGGCGCTATGACGTGCTGATCCAGGTTAAGAAGGCCAACGAAGGCTTCGATGCACCGGCGGTCAGCGTGCTCTTGAAGCTCGATGCCGTCTTCAGCCGCGAACCGGTCATTCAGCAGTTCGGGCGGGGCCTCAGGTTCAACCATAACCTGCCTGAAGCGCAAAACCTGCTCAATGTGTTCATCGGCCGGGACCCGAGGTTGGCGCCCATCATCGAGCACCTCGAACGCGAGGTTCCACCGGCTCCCTTGACGCGGCCGGCCGCCGGCGACGGCGAGGACCAGCAAACGCTCACCGGCGAACCGGCGGAGATCGACGCCGGCGATGAGGATCCACTGCGACCGGAGATCGTGGATGTGGTGGAGGCCGGGGACGCATTCCTCGACCACACGGGCCGCTTTGTTGAAGGTCAGCAACTCACGATGTTCGGAGTGGAAGCGCCACCACCACCCTCCATGACCGCGCCGGCCCCCGGCGTGGAGGTGGTGGACCTTGCGGGAGAATTGCAGGCGGCCATCGAATACTGCCGGTCGTGGACCAACCGCGCTGCCCGCGAGCGGGCCTCACGGCGAGGTCCCGGCGAGAACCACTTCGCGACGCTGAATCTCGCGTACAGTCGCGAGACGGGGCGTAGAGGCACCCTCTCGACCCCGGAACAGTACCGGCACAAGGGCGACTGGATGAAGGCTCGCTACGTGGAACTGCTGGGGTAAGCGCCGGCAACGAACTCGAGGACAGCCCTGGCTACCTCGGCGGGCTTCTCGAGCATGGGCAGGTGCCCGCACTGTGGGATGAGCTCGAGCTGCGCGCCGGGGATGAGAGCGGCTATCTGGCGGCTGTTTGCGGGGGGCACCATGCCATCATCTTCGCCGCAGATGACCAGGGCCGGGCAGCGCAGCCCGGGCAGGCGATCGTGAGACGTCCACGGCGCAATGGCCTCCTGCTGGCGAACCACGGCAAAGCGGCGAGGGGGCGCCTCGAGGTCAACGGCAAGGCAGCGGGCGAACGCTTCCGGGTCCCGCTCACGCCACCCCGGAGCGGCCATGGCGGAGTTCTGGGCGGCGAAGATCTGTTCCCGTGTCATCTCGGGAGTGAAGTTCATGGCAGCGTCAACTTGCGCGGTGGAGCCAATGGCGCCCGGCCCGCGATGGCTTGTGCCGCTGAGGATGAGCCCGAGCACCCGCTCCGTGCGCGTGAGAGCGAATTCCTGCGCCAGCATGCCGCCACGCGACCGCCCGTAGACAAACGCCCTGCGCACGTCAGCAGCCTCCAGGACCGCCTCGAGGTCAGCCATCTCGTCGCCGATTGTGTAGGCTTCGTTGCGCCGCTCGCTCAGGCCCATTCCCCGGCAATCGAAGGTGACAACGAAGAGGTCCCGGGCGAGCAGCCGGGGCAGGCTCCCCCAGTGGGCCAGCCGGTGCGAGAGCCCGAGGATCATGAGGATGGCCGGGTCGGCAGGGTTCCCCGCTGTCTCGTAGTGGATGTTCCAACCGCTGGCAGCGGTCTCCGGCATGGCGCCCCTCCCATCGCGGCCCACGGGAACGCTGGGCCGGTGCGTGATTATAATCCCCCATGAGGCGAGAACTACTCGACATGCTGAGGCCGAGCGCGAGGCTCCAGCTGGCGCTCACGATCTTCGTCTCCGTGGTCGTGACGGGTACTGCAGGCTACATGCTCCTCGCCGGGATGTCGTTCGTAGACGCCCTCTACCAGACGGTGACCACCCTGAGCACCGTCGGCTTCCGTGAGCTGAAGCCCTTCGACACCACGGAGAAGCTCTTCACCGTTTTGTTGATTCTCACGGGCGTGGGCTCGGCGCTGTACACGCTCACGCTGATCGTGCAGGAGACGCTTGAGGGAGACATCCGAAGCCGCTTCTACCTGAGGAGGATGCAAATGCAGATCGAGGAGATGAAGGACCACTACATCCTCTGCGGATTTGGGCGCGTGGGACAGGAGATTGCGCGCGAGCTCTGCGAACGAGGGGTCGACTTCGTCGTCATCGACCAGACGGCGGAGGCGGTGGAGCGCGCCCGCGCCTTCAACTACCGGGTGATAGAAGGCGACGCCTCCGATGATCGCACGCTCAACCTCGCCGGACTGATGCGGGCCCGGTGCCTGCTGGCAGCCAGCGATAGCGATGCGGGCAATACCTACATCACGTTGACCGCAAAATCCGTGAACCCGGCCTGCTTCATCGTTGCACGGGCCGCGCTCCCCCATAACGAAGAGAAGCTGCGGCTGGCAGGGGCCGACCGGGTGATTTCGCTCTACAGCATGGGCGGCCGGCGGATGGTGCTTTCAGCGCTTCAGCCCCTCGCTGCCGACTTCATGGACACGCTGGCGGCGGGGCGCCACGGCGACCTGCTCCTGGCCGAGTTCGAAGTGAACGCGCAGAACGGGCTGGCAGGCAAGACCTGCGGGGCGCTCATCGAAGGTGCAACCAACGCCACCCTCCTGGGCATTCGCCACCGCTCGGGCACGCTCGAAGTAGGGCCTCGCAACGACACCGTGCTCCACGAAGGGGACATCGTCATCGTGCTGGCCGAGGAGTCGGACATCGCCGATCTGAGCGCGCCGGTAGTCTGAAAGGCCGTAACCTTTGGCCTGCCGCGCGCGTTTCTACTCAAGGTGACGGGCATGGAGGGACCATGGGATCGTCTCTGCGACCGGGGACGCCCGGGCGGCTCGTGCGCTGCGAACGCTGCGGCGCCCACTACGACTGGCGGAAGTCGTCGAGCTGGACCCTGAAGATGACCTACTGCAGCGCGCTCTGCGAGCAGGGCGACCTGGGCTTCTCTATCGAGACCCTCTTGCGGGGCACCATGGTTATGCGTTCGGCGTGGCGCGACCTGCTGGTTAACTGAGCACGTTTGCAGCAACCCGTTTTCCGGGTAGCCTGCGCGCTGTGAGCACTGGCGCTGTCCCGGGTGAGGACGTGGTCGAACGCGTGGCCGGCTGGCTGCGCGAATCGCAACGAGTGGTGGCGCTCACGGGTGCGGGCATCTCCACGGAGTCCGGGATCCCGGATTTCCGGGGCCCGAAGGGGGTCTGGACCCTCAATCCCGGCGCTGAGCGGGCGGCAACCTTGCAGAACTTCCTGGCCGACCGCGAAGTGCGGGTTCGCTCCTGGAGAAACCGGCTTGACAGCCCGATGCTCGCCGGCGCCGAGCCGAACGCCGGGCACTTCGCCCTCGCCGAGCTGGAGCGAAAGGGGCGCCTGCACACGCTGGTGACCCAGAACGTCGACGGGCTGCACCTGAAGGCCGGTTCTTCGCCAGGGCGCATGATCGAGATCCACGGCAACGTGCGTGAGTTCACCTGCATGGGCGGGTGCGGCGCGCGTGGGCCCATCTCCGCCGTGCTGGACCGGGTGCGCGGGGGAGAAGAAGACCCGCGCTGCGGGCGATGCGGGGGAATCCTGAAGACGGCGACGATCTCCTTCGGCCAGAGCCTCGTGGCCGAGGACCTGGAGAGGGCCGGGCGAGCGGCCGCCTCCTGCGATTGCTTCCTGGCCATCGGCACGTCGCTGACGGTGTATCCAGTCGCCAACCTGCCGAACCAGGCCCTGCGCAACGGGGCGAAGCTGGTCATCCTCAACGCGCAGGAAACGCCGTACGACGACGTCGCACACGCCGTATTGCGGCACCAGCTGGGCGAGGCACTGCCCGAAATCGCAGCGCGGGTCTGAAGCCCTACAGGCAGTAGAGCTTCTCCGCCTCCCGTCGCAGCTCGGCGCGGAAGTCCGGGTGCGCCACCGAGATGAGCTCTTCGCAGCGCTGGCGCACGGACTTGCCCCCTACGTGGGCGATGCCGTGCTCGGTGACCACGTAGTCCACGAACGATCGGGGAACGGTGATGACCGTCCCTGCAGAGAGCGTTGGTACGATGCGTGAGTGGGGCACGCCGTTGACGGTGGAGACCGAGGGCAGCGCGATCACGGAGCGTCCCCCTTCGCTGTACGAGGCGGCAACCGCGAAGGTGGTCTGGCCCCCGGGACCGCTGTAGATCCTGCCATTGAGCGTCTCGGCGGTCACCTGGCCGGTGAGGTCGACCTGGAGAGCGTTGTTGATGGCCACGAAGTTCGTTTCGCGCACCAGCATTCGCAGGTCGTCGGTGTGGCAGAAGTCCCAGAGCTCGAACTTCGGGTTCATGTGGACGCGCCGGGCCTCCTCGTCGGGGATGACGCCGAAGGCCGAGCCAACGACTTTGCCGGGCGCGACGTCCTTATAGCGTCCCGTGACCACGCCCTGATCCACCAGGTCGACGATGCCTCCGGGGATGATCTCCGTCTGAATGCCGAGATCGTGGCAATCGCCCAGGTACACTCCGAGGGCGGCAGTCACGTCACCGAACCCGATCTGGAGCGTGTCGCGGTCGTGGATGAGCTCGGTGGCAATGAGAGTGCCGACTACTTCGGTCGCCAGGATCACTTCATCGGTGCGCGGGGGAACGGGCATCTCCTGGTCGTGGCCCGCGTTGTGTTCAACGAGGGCCGTTACCTCTGACATGTGAATGTAGTTTTCGCCGAAGGTTCGGATCAGCCGGTCATCGACTTCACAGATGATGGTCTTACCGACGTCCAGCGCCGTCCGGTTGGCCCAGAGGGCCGTGCCCATGCTCAGGTAGCCGTTTTCGTCGGGTGGCGACGTCTTGATGCAGACGACGTCGAAGGGACCGATTGCCGCCTGGATCCATGACTGGCGGAAGTTGCCAATGGGCAGGTAGTCGCCCATGCCCGCTGCAATCTGCGCGCGGTCGGCGGGCGTTGTGAAGCACGTAACCAGGTGAAAGGCCTCCTGCGTATCGGGGCGCGACCAGACGAAAGGCGACACGTAATGGTGCACCTCGACTGCCCGGACCTCGTCTTTCCGTGCCAGGAGAGCGTTCGAGAAGGTGTTTGGACAGCTGGTGAACATGCCGAGCCAGATCCGGTCCCCGGATTTCACCAGGCCGGCGGCATCTTCCGGCGACATGAGATACTTGCCGTAGCGCACTTTCCAGTCCATGGGCGGATGCTCCTCCTCGATTGATGGCCGGGTCCGCTCGCTGCGCAGAGGCCAGATTCTAGGCGATCTGAGAGCGCGATTGCACCATCGTGACTAGAATTGGGCGGCCTCCGTTGCAACGGACAGCGGATGGAGACCTTATGGAGAGAGCCCATGACCACGATCCTGGTTGAGACCAGCGGCCCCGTAATGACCGTGACGTTGAACCGCCCCGAAAAGCGGAATGCCCTCGACTCCGGGATGCTGAAGGCGATCAAGGAGGCCTTCGATGCGCCGCCGGGGCCGGGAGTACGGGTCGCCGTGATTCGCGCCAGGGGGCAGGGATTCTGCTCCGGCCTGGACCTGCGCGAAATCACCGAAGGTGGCGGCACGCGCGGGGCGCCATCGGTGGAGGAGGCTTTCCATTCGGTGCAGGAGTACCCGCTTCCCGTTGTGGCCGTTGTGCAGGGCGATGCCATTGCCGGCGGCAACGAGCTTGCTCTGCACTGCGACCTCGTGGTGGCATCGAAGCGGGCGCGTTTTGGCATGTCGCTCGCCCAGATCGGCCTGGCGCCGCCCTGGGAGCTCTCCTGCAAGCTGCTCGAAGTTGGGGGCCCGGTGGCTGCGCGCGAGGTGTTGTTCCTTGGCGACCCCCTGCCGGCCGAGCGGATGCACGCGCTGGGCATCATCTCCTTCATCGCCGAGCCCGGCGACCTGGAGGCCGTCGCCCAGAAGGTTATCGACCGGCTGGCGGCCAATGCGCCCATCTCTCTGCGCACGATCAAGGCGACCCTGTTGCGAGGCATGAGCTACCGCCAGGAGATCCCCCATGCGGACATCAACGGACTGGTGGCTGCCGCCCGGCGAAGCGCCGACGCCCAGGAAGGGATCACCGCGCGGCTAGAGCGCCGGACCGCCGTTTTCCGGGGCGAGTGAGCCGTTTGCGACGCGGCCGGGGCGAACGTAGACTCCCGCCATGCAACTGCGGCTGACCAGACCGTGGCGCGACCTGAATGAGGCCGAGGTTTCGCGCCTGCCGGGCCAACTCGGCGTGTACGAGCTGGCCGATGAGGACGGGCAGGTCATCTACGTGGGGTACGCCGGGGGAAAGTCTCTCTTCGGCCTGCGTAGCGCGGTCCAGGGGCACATTGGTTCAACGCGTGCCGCCAGGTTTCGCTACGAAGTGAACAGCCAGTACATGAGCCGTTACCACGAGTTGCTGATGCTGCACGCGCGCGACGACGGTGACATCCCAGAACTGAACCGGGCGACCCATTCGCGGCGGCCCAGCCCCGTGGGTTGAGACCCTAACCTGAACGCGAGGCGAACCGGTGGACCTTGAGCTTTCGGAAGAGCAACGCCTGATTGTCGACACCGTGCGCAAGTTCGTGCGCGAGGAGATCGTCCCGCTCGAAGCAGACCTGGACCCCGACGCCAGCGACCTGGAGCCAGCGGACTACGCGAGGCTGGCGGCCCAGACGAAGGAGATGGGGTTCTACGGGCTCGATATCCCGGCCGAGTACGGCGGCCCCGGGATCGACACCACCACGCGCACCCTCATGGCCATCGAGATGTCGCAGCATCGCGCCGGGCTTTATGCACCCTGCTACGGCGTCTTCGGCGGCGCGGGCCTGGCGCAATTGTACGAGGCCAACGACGACCAGAAGCAGCGCTACCTCTACCCCACCCTGCGCGGCGAAAAGCAGGGCTTCTTTGGACTGACCGAGCCCTCCGGCGGCAGCGACCCCGCCCGCGCCATCCAGACCAGCGCCGTGAAGGACGGCGACGACTGGGTTCTCAACGGCTCGAAGATCTTCATCAGTGGCGCCGATACGGCCGACTTCGGCATCGTCTTCGCCCGCAGCGACGCTGCCAGGGGGCGTGAGGGCATCACCTGCTTCATCGTCGACGCGGACATGCCCGGATTCCACGTCCGCCGGGTGGTGCACACGCTCCGCTCCACGCACTACGCCACCGAGCTGCAGTTCGACAACCTGCGTGTGCCGGCCGCCAATGTCCTGGGCGAGGTGAACCGCGGCTTCGCCATTGCCAACGATCGGCTCACGCGCCAGCGAATCCCCTATGCGGCCGGGTGCATCGGTGTGGCCGTGAAGGCGCAGGAGATGGCGATCGCCTATTCAAAGCAACGGGAGACCTTCGGCGACCTCCTCGCCAACCGCCAGGCGATCCAGTGGATGATCGTCGACAACGAGATCGACATCCGCACCAGCCGGTGGTTGACCCTCCACGCCGCCGACCTGGCAGACCGGAACCGGCCCTTCCGGACGGAGGCGGCGATGGCGAAGCTCGTGGCCAGCGAAGCGGGGGGCCGGGTTGTAGACCGCTCGATGCAGATTCACGGCGGCTATGGCATGACCAAGGACCTCCCTCTCGAACGGTGGTACCGGGAGATTCGCATCCGCCGCATCGGCGAAGGGCCCAGCGAGGTGCAGCGCCACATCATGGCCCGCGACCTGCTGGGGAGCTCATTCCACTAGCATTCCCCCTTGACCGGCACGCTACGATCGGTCGTGGGGGCCCGGGAAACGGCCGTGCGCCCCTGCCCGGCGGGCCGGTTGGGCCTCGCAGGGCGAGTCGCTTTCGCCCACGCTATGCAGCGTGCGAAGCACCATGAGGAGGGTTCTGATGGCTGAACGGCCCGTTCCAGTAGGCAATTACGAGCTTCTCGAAGACTTCGAAAGCCCGGCCGCGACCGTGCGTGTGCTGCGCATGGCGCGTACGGGGCAGGCGGTAGAGCGCCACGTGCACGAACGATCGGCCCAGATTTACGTTGCCCTGCAAGGGCGCGTGCGCGTGGAGATCGACGGGCGGGTGGCGGAGCTCGAGCCGTACCACGCCATGAACGTCCCCGCCGGGGCTGTCCATGGGGCGGCACCGGTAGGCGAAAGCGCCATTGTGATGAACATCTCCGTGCCCCCGCTCGGCGCCGACGATCAGATTCCCGTTCCCCGGTTCGAGCCTGCAATGGAAGCCGGGTAGACCTTTCGCCACGCAAAGGCGGGTATGACACCGTTCGGCGGCACCCATGATCACCCCCCGGCGGCGCTGCTGAAGGCGCTGCGAGACCCGGCCTTCTACGCGGCTGACGGCCCCGTCGAGGTGCGAGAAACGCACGCTTCGCTCGTGTTCCTCGTTGGGGCCGACGCGTACAAGCTGAAGAAGCCGGTCGACTTCGGGTTCCTGGACTATTCCACGCTCGCGCGTCGGCGGCTGATGTGCCGGCGAGAGGTCGAGCTGAACCGGCGGCTGGCCCCGGGCGTCTACCTCGGGGTTGTCCCCGTGACTCGGGAGCGGGAGGGGTTCGCGCTGGGTGGGCGTGGAGCAGTCATCGATTGCCTGGTGCACATGCGGCGGCTCAACGACGGGAATTCGCTGTCGGCGCTGGTCAGGCGGAGAGAGGCGACGGAGGCCGGGGTGCGCCGCGTGGCCCGGAAGATCGCGGCGTTTCACTCCGGGGCAGGGCGCGGCCCCGCGATTGACGCCTTTGGACGCCCTTCCGCGATCGCGCGCAACCACGAAGAAAACTTCGCCCAGGTGCGCCCATTCGTGGGGCACGCCATTCCCGGGGAGACCTTCACGGAGATCACCGAAGCGGCGCGCAGGTTCCTCAAGGAGCAGCGGCCGGCCCTGCTGGCCCGCATCGCGGGAGGACACATCCGCGACGGCCATGGCGACCTCCGGGCCGAACACGTCTACATGGAGAACGGCGTGGAGATCATCGACTGCATCGAGTTCACCCGCCGCTTCCGTTACGCCGACACGGCCGCCGATGCCGGCTTCCTTGCGATGGACCTGGAGGCGCATGGAGTCCCCGATCTGGCCCGTGCGTTCGTGGCTGAGTACACCCACGCGTCGGCGGACGAGATGGGACCGGTACTGGGCTTCTACCAGTGCTACCGGGCGTTTACGCGCGGCAAGGTAGCCTGCCTCCGGTGGGCACAGCCCGGCCAGGAGCAGGCGGCGCGCGATTCAGAGCTGGCGGAAGCGCGGCGCTTCTTTCACCTCGCGCTCAAGTACGCGCGGGGAGGCGGAGGCCCGGTGCTCATTCTGATGTGCGGGCTGACGGGGACCGGCAAATCGACCCTGGCCGCGGCGCTCGGGGAGGTCCTGGCGGCCGAGGTTGTCACAGCGGATGAGGTGAGAAAACGGATGGCGGGAGTTCCCGCAGAGGCAGGCCGGGATGAGCCGCTCGACACCGGCCTGTATGCGCCCGCCATGAACGCGCAGGTCTACGAGGCTCTCCATGCCGCCGCCGAATGCACACTCAGACGCGGCCGGAACGTCATCCTTGACGCGACCTACCGCCGCCGGAGCGACCGCGCGGCGGCCGGAACGATGGCGCGACGCCTGGGCGCTGAGCTGTTTGTGATTGAATGCACTGCTCCAGAACGGGCCGTGCGCGAACGGATCGAGCGCCGGCGCAACGAAGGTGGAGGCTGGTCCGATGGCCGTTGGGAGGTTTACCTGCAGCAGCGCGCCGCGTTCGAGCCTCTGGAGGAGCTGCGCGAGAGGGAGCGAATTGCCATCGACACCACGCAGCCTCTCGCCGTCCAGGTCGCCGAAGCGCTGTGGGCCCTTGAGCACCGCCTGCAGGCGGTGTCACCGTCCCGCGAGGGCGCCAGCCGGGTGCAGGTGCCTGGCAAACCAGTCGATGGTGGCCTCTGAAGCGCGCTGGAGGGCGCCGGTCTCTTCGAAAAGGTGCCCTGCGCCCGGGATCACTTCGAGCTTGACCATGGGCACGCCTTCGGCCGCGGCCCTCACGCCCCAGAGCAGCGGGTCGGCCGATCCGATTATCACCAGCGTGGGCACATGAACACTGCGGAGCTCGCCCGCCATGATGGGCGGGGCGCGGAGAACCATGGCGGCGGGCGCGATTCTTCCGCCGGCCAGCGCTTCGAGCGCGAGCACTCCGCCCAGGCTTGAACCGGCGATGCCCACACGCTGCGCGTCTATCTCCGGCAGGGCACGCGCCCGGTCGAAGGCGGCGATCACGTCCTCGGCCGAACCCGCCAAACCGGACGGGTCAGGGTCGGACTGCCCGTGGCCGCTCAGGTCAAAGAGCAGGGCCGCGATGCCGTGATCGACGAGGTGCCCGGCAATGACCACGTTTCGCGGCGAGTCGCTGTCGCTGCCGAGGCCATGGACAAAGAGCACGCAGGGAAACGCGCCGCTCCCTTGAGGGGTGAGAAGCCGCGCCGCAAGCCGCACACCATCGCGCTGGACGGTTACTTCGCGGCTCACCCCGCCACCGTGCCCTGTTGGAACCCGGCGAGGCAGCGCCGCACTTCGTCATCGCCGATGGGACGGAAGTCCACGTAGAACTGCCCAATCGCGTAGAAATCCCCCTCAATGAACGGGCAGACTACCTGGTCGGCTTCCTCCCGCATGCGCTCAAGTGACTCCGGTGGCGCCACCGGCACGGCGAGGATGACGCGCCGCGCCCCTGCTGCCTTCATGGCGCGGATGGCCGCCAGGGCGGTGGCCCCGGTGGCCAGGCCATCATCAACAACGAGCACGGTGCGGCCTGCGGCCGGCGGGCGCCGGTGGCCATCAAAGACCTCCTCGCGGCGGCGCGCCTCTCCTGCCTGGAACTGCTTCTCCTGCTCCAGGTAACGGTCGTCGGCTCCCGCGGCAACCGCGAGTGACTCGTTGATCCAGGCCACGCCGTCCGACGTAATCGCACCGATGGCGAGCTCGGGCTGGTGGGGAGCGCGCAGCTTGCGGGCCACCACAACTCCGAGGTCGCCGTTGAGTTCACGGGCAACTGCGGCGGCGACAACAACACCGCCGCGCGGGATGCCAAGCACCAGGGGGTGGTCGAGCAGCAATGGACGGAGAGCCTGAGCCAGGCGTTGGCCGGCGTCGTCACGGTCTCGAAAAAGCGTCATGGCCCGCCTCCTTCCGAGACTGATCGCCTCGGGGTGAGCGTAGGTACGGCGGCGCATCCCGCGTCATGGCCAATGGTGCCCGGATTATGGCACCGAATGAACCCTCGGTGTCTAGCGAATTACACCCTTGCTCCGCATGTGGTCGATATCCTCGGGCGTGAACCCGGCATGCATAAGCACCGAGTCCGTGTTCCCGCCGAGGGTTGGGCTCGGCCCCTGCGGCGCAAGGGGCGTTTCCGACATCTGGAAGGGCGGCCCCACCATGCGCATATGGCCAAGGAGCTCATGGTCCAGCTCCGCGACCAGGCCGTTCTCGAGCGTCTGCGGGTGCTCGAACAGCTCCTCGATGAAGTGGAGGGCGCCCGCGGGAACGCCATGGTCTTCAAAAGTCTGCGCCCATTCCTCGGTTGACCGCGTCATGAAGAGCGCCTCGGCTTCGGCCACCAGGCGGGGCCCTTCTTCGTCCCAGCCTTCGGGCGCCACCTCGAAGCCCCCGTTTGGCCTGAAACGCGAATCCTTCAGTCCGGTAGCTGCGAGCACCTTCAACCGGAGGGCATTGCTCAGGGCGCCAATGGCGATGAAGCCATCGCTAGTCTGGTAGACGCGGTAGTAGATGTTGCCTGCCACAACCGGGCGGAAGCGGTTGTGGACCTGGACCTGTTCCAGGAACGATTGGCGGTCGAGCCGGGCCTGGTGGACGTGTTGCAGCATCTGGGGCAGCGTCTCGCCATCCCAGGCGTCAATGAAGGTGAACTGCGAGGTCTGCATCGCGATGGCCGTACCCATCAACGTGCTGTCGATGCGCTGTCCCTTGCCTGTCTTTTCGCGGACGTAGAGGGCGGCAGAGATGCTGTTGGCCATCTGAATGCCGGTGGCGTAGTCGGCCACGGCCGGGTAGATGTAGGTGGGGACTTCGCCCGACATCTTCGCCTCACCGGCCATGAGGCCCGTCATGGCCTGGACGACGATGTCATAGCCGCCACGGCGGGCGAGGGGGCCCTTGCGCCCGAAGGCGGTGTTCTCGCAGTAGATGAGGCGCGGGTTGAGGGCGCTCAGGGTTTCGTAGTCAATGCGAAGCTGCTCAGCGACACCCGGCCGGTAGTTAATGACAACTACGTCCGCATCTTTCACCATGCGGTGGATTGCGTCCTGGGCTTCCGGGCGCGACATGTCCATGGCAACGCCCTTCTTGCCCCGGTTGAGGCTGGCGAAGACGCGCGATTCCTTCGGAACGAGTTCGACCATAAGGCGCCAGGGCTCGCCTTCGAGCGGCTCGAACTTGACGACGTCTGCTCCCATGTCAGCCAGTAACATGCAACAGAAGGGGCCGGCGATGATCTGGGTGAACTCCAGGACCTTGACGCCAGCGAGCGGACCGGATGCCATACATTCCCCCATTCAGCGATGCTGCGAAGTGGGGCAATTCTAACGTGAACGTCAGATTCTCGCGCCAGCAGCCGAGTGGCCCGGACGCAACCTGCCTTGAGGAGGGCCGAACCGTGAAATTCTTCGACATTTCGGTTCCCATCCGGGGAGGGATGCCGGTGTACCCCGGGGACCCGCCCGTCGTGGTCGAGCAGGTGGCCTCAATCGCCAATGGTGACGGGCTCAACCTTTCTCTCGCCACGTTCGGGCTGCACACGGGAACCCACGTCGACGCTCCGCTGCACTTCATCGACGGAGCACCAGGGGCAGATGCTCTTCCCCTGGAGGCGCTCATCGGGCCGGCGCTGGTGGTAGACGCGACGGTATTCGCGGGCGACATCGGCGAGGCAGAATTCCAGGCGCTGGCCGTGCCACCCTCTGCGAGGCGCGTCCTGCTGAAGACTGGGAACTCCTCGTTGTGGGACCGGGATGGCTTCTCTTCGGAGTTCGTGGGCCTTACCGCCGAGGCAGCGAACCTGCTGGTGGGCCTCGGCGTTCGGCTGGTGGGGATCGACTACCTGTCCATCGCTACCGCATCGGACCCCGCGCCGGCGCACATGGCGCTGCTGCGGGCGGGCGTCGTCATCGTCGAAGGACTCGACCTGCGCAACATCGAAGCGGGCGAGTACATGCTCGCCTGCCTGCCCCTGAGAATCGCCGGGGCCGATGGAGCACCGGCAAGGGCCGTGCTCTGGCGCGCTTAGGCCCCGGTCAGGCTACCTTCTGACCCCACGGCCACCACTTGCGAGCCTTCTTCTCCTTCACCACGGGTCCGGCGAACCCCCGTCCGCATCCCTGGCAGTAGGAATACACGTTCAGGTTCATCCGGCCGCACCACAGGCACTCACGCATGGAATCTTCTCGCTAGCTTGATGTCAGCATCGTAACGCTGCGCCCGCGTTCGCTGAAGGCCGCTACTTGAACTTCCGGGCGCCGAGGATGGGCCATTCGTCCACGACCTGGCCGTTGCGGACGACGTGGTAGACGTCGTGGAGGTTGAGCGTGGTGTCGCCGTGGCTGGGAACCAGCTCCACCTTCTGGCCGGGGCCCAGGGCTGCAATGCCGGGACCGGTCAGGTGCGCATGCTCCTCCGAAAGCCGGGCGGCCTTGAACGTGCCATCGCGGGAGAACGAAGGGCCGTGGTCGTTGGAAAGCGACTTCATGCCCGTATCGCAGACGGCGTAGCGGTCGCGCACCGTGATGACCGTGGTGAGGAGGGTCAGAGCATACCGGAAGATCCCGGGAGTGAACGCCTCGTGGTGGCTGTCGTGGAAGATGTAGGTGCCCGCCTGGAGCTCGGTGATGCCGGGCGTTTGGGAGGCGATGGCCGTGCTGGCGGAGCCGCTGGTCGACACGATGCCCGGCGGCAGTCCCGCTTCGGCGAGGGCCTCGGCGTGGCGATTGACGGCTCCGAGGGCGGCTTCAATGAGCTGTCGGCGCGGCTCCTCCTCGGGCTGGGCGTACATGTGCCCCTCGTAGCCCATGATGCCCCGGTAGCCGATACCCTCGCCGGCGAGCATGCGCGCCAGTGCGACGGTTTCCGCGGGCGTCGAAGTACCGCAACGGCTCATGCCGGCGTCAACTTCGATGACGGCGGCCGGTCGCTGACCACTCCGCCGGGCGCCCTCGGCCAGCTCACGCACGTTGAATTCGGATTCGACTGCTACTGTTATGTCCACACCACGGGCCAGCAGGGCCATGAGACGATCGATCTTGGTGCGGCCCACGACCTGGTTGGCCATGAGGATAGGCCCAAGGCCCGCATCGGCCAGCACTTCCGCTTCGCCCAGCTTGGCCACGGTGATCCCGATTGCCCCGGCTTCAAGCTGCAAACGGGCCACCTGCGGGCACTTGGGGGTCTTGAAGTGCGGTCGCAGGGCCACACCGGTACCGGCGAGGCTGGCCATCATGGCGGCGATGTTGTGTTCTACAGCATCGAGGTCGAGGAGGAGGCAGGGGGTATCCAGTTCGTGGGCGTCCATGGCCTGCAATTAAGCCACAGGTGCGGCGTGGCGCGCACGCCCGTGCATCAGGATGAGCCGACGGCGGCGAACTTGGCCCGCTTGGCCTCTCGCGCGCGCAGGGTGGGGTTCAACTCCGTCTTGCGCAGGCGCAGCGACTTCGGGGTCACTTCAACCATCTCATCCGGCCCGATGAGCGACAGGCTGCGCTCGAGGCTGGGCGGCGAGGGCGGCGTGAGCTTGACCGCGATGTCGCTGGTGGAGCTGCGGATATTCGTGAGTTGCTTTGTCTTGCAGACGTTCACGTCAAGGTCGTTCTCGCGGCTATGGAGGCCGACGATCATGCCCGTGTACACGTCCGTGCCGGGCTCGATGAAGAGCATGCCTCGCTCCTGGGCGTTGGCGATGCCGTAGGAGACGGCGGTGCCGATCTCGGCCGCGACGAGGGCACCGTTGCGGTGCCGCTGGATGTCGCCCGCCCACGAGCGATAGCCCAGGTACTCGGTGTTCATGATCCCTTCGCCCGCGGTTCCGCTGATGAAGGTGTCCCGAAAGCCGATGAGCCCGCGCGTGGGGACGTCGAAGTCGATGCGCACATTGCCGTTGTGGTCCGAATGCATGCCGATCATCTGTGCGCGCCGGCCAGAGAGCGTCTCGATGAGGAAGCCTGTGGCCGATTCGGGCGCTTCAACGTAGAGCCTCTCGAAAGGCTCTTCGCGCCCGTGGTCGCCGTGGCGCACGATCACTTCGGGGCGCGTGACCGCGAACTCATAGCCTTCGCGGCGCATGGTCTCGACAAGAATCGCGAGGTGGAGCTCGCCGCGGCCGCTCACGATGAAGGCATCCGCCGTCTCGCCATCTTCAACGCGGAGCGCGACGTTGGTCTCAACCTCGCGGTAGAGGCGCTCGCGGAGCTGGCGGCTGGTAACGTACTGGCCCTCGCGCCCGGCGAATGGCGAATCGTTCACGCGGAAGGTCATCTTCATGGCGGGCTCTTCAATGGCGATGACCGGGAGCCGTTCGGTGACCGAGGGGTCGGCAAGGGTTTCGCCAATGAGGACGTCGGAAATCCCGGTGATTGCCACGATGTCGCCCGCCACACCTTCGGCCAGCTCGACACGGCCGAGCCCCTGGAAGCCGAAGACCTGGGCGACACGGTGCGTCGAACCGGCGCCCTCGTGGTCGAAGCGGACTATGGCCTCGCCGGGGTGAACGGCGCCGTCGGTGATGCGGCCGACCGCGGTGCGCCCTCGGAAGCTGTCGTACTGGAGCGTGGTGACGAGCATGCGAAAGGGCTGGCTGCGGTCGCAGGCTGGTCCGGGGGTGTGCGCGATGATGGTCTCGAAGAGGGGCTGCATGTCGCCGGTTGTGGCTCCGGGCTGAAGCGACGCGTAGCCATCGCGGGCGTTGGCGTAGACAACCGGGAAGTCGAGCTGGTGTTCTTCGGTGGCCAGGTCGAGGAAGAGGTCGGAGGTTTCGTGGATCACCTCTTCGATGCGCGCGTTGGGCCGGTCGATCTTGTTCACGACCACAATGGCGTGGAGGCCCATCTCCAGGGCCTTCCGCAGAACGAACTTGGTCTGGGGCATGGGGCCTTCAACGGCATCGACCAGGAGGAGGCAGCCATCGGCCATGTTGAGGACGCGTTCGACTTCGCCGCCGAAATCGGCGTGGCCGGGCGTGTCGATGATATTGATGCGCACGCCGCGGTATTCCACCGAGGCGTTTTTGGCCATGATGGTGATGCCTTTTTCGCGTTCGAGTGGATTCGAGTCGAGGATGAGGGCGCCGACCTGCTCGTTGGCGCGGAAGACGTTGGACTGCTTGAGCAGGGCATCGACGAGCGTCGTCTTGCCATGGTCGACGTGGGCAATGATGGCGAGATTGCGAATATCTTCGCGGCGAGATTGCATCGTTTACATCATGGACGCTGAGGGCACTGCTTCAAAGCGGCGAGGCTCGCCGCCAGGAGAGGCCATTGAAGAAGGGCGGCTTCCGGGAAGACTCCTTCAGCCACCCGCACAGGGCCAGTGAGGCAGGCGCGAACCTATGCGAGCGCGGCCTTTGCCTGCCCGGTGAGCTGCTCGAAGGCATCGGGCCGCGTCACGGCAATGTCGGCGAGCATCTTGCGGTCGAGGTCGACCCCGGCCAGCTTGAGGCCGTGGATGAGGCGGCTGTAGCTGAGGCCGTGCAGCCGGGCAGCAGCGTTGATGCGCATGATCCAGAGCTCTCGGAAGTCGCCCTTGCGGTCCTTGCGGTCGACGTAGTTGTAGCGCAGGGCATGGAGCATGCTTTCGTTGGCGCGCTTGATGATGCGATGCCGCTGCCCGCGATGGCCCTTCGTGAGGCCAAGGATCTTCTTATGTCGGCGGTGCGCGGTCACTCCGCGCTTTACTCGGCTCATTGGAATTCCCTCGTTGCGGCTACTGGCCGGCGAGCAGCTGGCGAATGCGCGATGCGCGCTCCGGCGCCACTTCGACGGTGCGGCCGAAGAGGACCGTGACGGGCTTCCGCTTCTTGCGGCGGAAGTTGTTGCGGCTGCCGTACATACGCATGATCTTGCCGCTTCCGGTTACGCGAAAGCGGGCGGCGGTTCCCTTGTGGGTCTTGAGCTTGGGCACGTTTACTCTCCGGTGGTCCCGGTTTCGGCGTCGTCCTCATCTTCGAGGTCTTCGTCGCCGGGGTCGTCATCCTGGTCCTCGTCGCTCACAACCGGTGCGGCTGCGGCGGCGGCGAGAACCGCTTCGTCTTCTTCTTCGACTGCCACGGCGCCGTTGGCGGCGGTCGCGGCAGCCCTGGCCTGGGCGGCGATCTTCTTCTTGTCGGGCGCCAGGATGATCGTCATGTGGCGGCCTTCAAGCATGGCGGGCTTTTCGAGGATGGAAATCGCCTCGAGGCTGCCCATGACGCGGTCGAGCAGGTTCTTGCCGATCTGCGGGTGGGTGATTTCCCGGCCGCGGAACATGACAGTGACCTTGACTTTGTCGCCCTGCTTGAGGAGCTTCGCCGCGGTGCGGGTCTTGAAGTCGATATCGTGCTCGTCGATCTTCGGCTTCATGCGGACTTCCCGCAGCTGGACGTTGACCTGGTGCTTCTTGGCCTCCCGTTCCTTCTTGGATTGCTCGTACTTGTAGCGCCCAAAGTCCATGAGACGGGCTACGGGCGGACTGGCCTGGGCTGCGACCTCGACGAGATCAACATCGCGCTGGCGGGCCATGGCGATTGCCTCGGCGGTACGCACCACCCCTATTTGCCGGCCCTCCTCATCGATCAGGCGGACCTCTGGTACCCTGATGCGCTCGTTGATGCGTGGCTCAGGTGCTGGCGGCTTTGGTGGTGGCTTTGGTCGTTTCCTCAAACTGCTTCCCGATTAGATTCGAACAAGACGGGATCATAGCATCCGGGCGTCGCTCGTGTATATCCAGTTACTTGCGCCCACCTTACCATGACCTTCATGGCGAGCATCAGGAAGGCGGTCATTCTGGCGGCAGGGATGGGTACCAGGATGTTGCCCGCGACCAAGGCAGTGCCGAAAGAGATGCTGCCGGTGGTGGACAAGCCCCTTATCCAGTACGCGGTGGAGGAAGCGGTCGCCTCGGGAATCGAGGAGGTTGTCTTCGTGCTCGCCGAAGGCAAAGAGGCGATCACCGAGCATTTCGGACACCTCAGCCGGGTGGAGGCCTTCGTCCGGGAGAAGGGAGACAGGGACCTGCTCGCCCAGGTGCGCGCGCCGAGCAACCTCGCCCGTTACGAGTACGTGCTCCAGGACAGGCCGGCCGGGATTGCACACGCCGTGGCCTGCGCACGTGAGTTCGTGGAAGGCGAGCCGTTCGCGCTCATCTTCCCCGACGACCTTATCGTCTCCCGCACGCCGTGCACCGCCCAGCTCGTCGACGCATACACCTCCTGTGGCGGAAGCGTTATCGCCGTCGAGCAGGTGACGCCCGAGGAAGTCCCCTCGTATGGAATCGTCGACCCGGTGGGCAGCGGAAACCCGGTGCGCCTCAAGGGTCTGGTCGAGAAACCGGCGGCTGCAGATGCCCCATCGAACCTGGGGGTGGTTGGCCGCTACATCCTCGGCCCATCGATCTTCCAGCACATTGAGCGAACTCCCCCCGGCAAGAACGGGGAGTACCAGCTCACCGATGCGCTCGCCTCGCAGGTGGCGGCCGGCGAACCGGTCTGCGCCTACGCCTACGAGGGCAGGCGCTTTGACACGGGCCGGCCCCTGGGGCTCCTGGTGGCCGGCGTGGAGGTGGCCCTCTGCCGGCCGGAGTTGCGCGAGAAGCTGCTCCCCCACCTGCACCGGCTGACGGAAAGGAGCGTCACGGGTTGAGGCTGCTGGCAATCGGATACCCGCTTCCGCACCCGGAAGTGGACAACTACAACGTGCTCACCGCTCCCAGCTACTTCGACTACGATGCCGTCTTCGTTGACCCGGCGAGCATCACCCGCACGGTCGCACAGCTGCTGGATGGCAGCGAGACGTTCGAGGCCTTCGATGGCCGCCCGGTCGTGAACGCCCCATCGACGGCTTCCGCGGTTTCGGCCGCGGAGCAGGTGCGGCGAAGGCTGGACGAGACGCAGCGGTTCCTTGAATCCGGGGGCGCTCTCGTTGTGGTGGCCCGGCCGAACGCGACCATCAGCGGCCTGGCGGGCTTTGAGGGCTGCGATCGGTACAGCTGGCTCCCGGCCCCGGCAGGGGTAGCCTGGAACCCTCCCATGCTCCGCGCAGCAGAAGGCAAGACGGTGCGCGTTGTCGACGACCAGCATCCGCTGGCCGGGGTGTTCCGCAACTTCCGTTCCGAGATCGCCTACCGCGCCGTGTTCGACGATCGAAACACCGCTCTGCGGCAGGCGGGCAGAACCCTGGCCATGGGAGGCGCAGGGATGCCCATCGCCATGGAGTTCCCGGTTCTCGGGGGACGAGTGGTTTTCGTCCCCGCTCTCTCGGATTCGGTGGGTGCGACCCGGCTCGATATCGCCGAGGCGGTGGTGGGCGCCATGCGCCTGCTTGTGGGGAACGCGGGCCCGGAAGACGCGCCGTGGTGGACCGCCAGCGTGCCTGTCCCGGGCCTCGAACAGGTCGAAGCCGAGCTTGAGGAAGCCCGCCTGGCTGCAAGCGATGCAAATGCCCGGGAGACCTCCGTGCGCGAACGCCACGACCTGCTGGCCGCGCATCGGCGCCTCCTCTGGGCCGAGGGCCCTGCCTTCACCGACGCGGTAGCGAACGCGTTCACCGTCCTTGGGTTTTCGGCAACCAGCAAGGCAGGCGAGCCACTGGTGCTGGAGGGCGAAGGCCGGGCGGTGTTCGTTGAATGCGAAAGCTCGAAAGACCAGATCGTGGAATGGCCGTATGTGCGGCTGCAGCGGCGGCAAGAGGAACGGCTGCTGGCCGAAAAGCAGTCCGCGGCCGGGGTTGTCGTCGTGAACGGCTACCGTGCGCACGCCCTTGAGTCGCGCGGGGAGCAGTCCACCGAGCCCCTGCGTATTGCCTGCGAGAACTATCGCTACTCGCTGCTGACCGGGGAGACCCTCTTTGCGCTCGTCCAACGTGCGCTCGGCGGCGCCGGCGAGGCCGAGCTGAGCGGCTTTCGGCGGCGCATCCTCGGCCGCGCGGGGCTGCTCCCACGCGAAGTGGCCCTCGGAGAAGTGGAAGAAGAAAGCGACTCCGGCCCGATCTTCTAAGGATTGGCGCCGGGGGGCCGCGCCCCGCCAAGGCCAAGCCTTAGTTGCTATTCCCTTCCGGGAAGGTCACGCAGGTGGTCGTGCTTTCGATGCCATCGACAGCACGGATGTGCCGGCTGATGACGGATGGGACGTCGGTCAGGGTGGGCACGTCGATCACCGCCACGATGTCGTACGGCCCCATCACCTGGTAGACCTCGCTGATCCCCTGCACTGCCCTGAGCTTGTTGAAGACGTCAATCGTCTTCGCGGGGTCGACAACGATGAGGACAAACGCCTTGATGGACATCCCGGTTGCTCCTATTCACCGCGTAGCCGCAGGACGGCCATGAACGCCTCCTGCGGGATCTCGACATTGCCGACCCGCTTCATGCGCTTCTTCCCCTCGGCCTGCTTTTCGAGCAGCTTCCGCTTGCGGGTGATGTCGCCGCCGTAGCACTTGGCGAGGACGTTCTTGCGCATGGCCCGGATCGTCTCGCGCGCAATGATACGGCCGCCAACGGCAGCTTGCAGGGGGACTTCGAACATCTGGCGCGGAATGAGGTCGCGAAGCTTTGCCACAAGCTGGCGGCCTTCGCGGTGGGCGTTGGCGCTATGGGTAATGAGGGAGAGGGCATCGACCGCGACGCCGTTGACGAGAATATCGACCTTCACCAGGTTTGCGGCCCGGTACTCGCTCACGTGATAGTCAAGGCTGGCGTAACCGCTCGTTGAGCCCTTCAACTGGTCGTAGAAGTCCACCAGGATCTCCGCCATGGGGATGTCGTACTCGAGCATTACCCGGGCCTCGCCGGGGGCAAGGTCGCTCTC
Source organism: bacterium (assembly GCA_003577245.1). GTDB lineage: Bacteria > Chloroflexota > Dehalococcoidia > Tepidiformales > Tepidiformaceae > UCB2. The sequence goes on from QEVS01000007.1 coordinate 49,683, forward strand.
CGCCTCCAGGTACTCCATGCGCACGAACTGGCCGCGGCGGGTGGTCACCAGCTCCATCACCTGGCCAATGAAGCGGCTGGGGGTGATCACATCGATTCGTGCCCACGGCTCGCGGATCTCCGCGGTCTTCGAGGGGTCGGGGAGCGCCGCCGGGTTGTCGACCACAATCTCTTCGCCGCCGGTGGTGGTGACTTCGTACTCGACGCTGGGAGCAGTCGTGAGCAACCGGAGGCCGTACTCCCGTTCCAGGCGCTCGGCCACGATCTCCAGGTGCAGGAGCCCCAGGAAGCCACAGCGAAAGCCGAACCCGAGGGCCACCGACGATTCGGGCTCGTAGACCAGCGAGGCGTCGTTCAGGCTCAGCCGGGCCAGCGCTTCGCGCAACTCCTGGTACTGGTCGGAATCCGTAGGGTAGATGCCCGCGAACACCATGGGCTTGGACTGGCGGTAGCCGGGCAGGGGCTCGCCGGCAGGGCCCGAAGCGAGGGTAATCGTGTCGCCCACACGGCATTCGGCGACGTCCTTCAGGCCGGTGGCGACATAGCCGACTTCGCCACAGCCGAGCGCGGGGAGAGGGCGCATCTGGGGGCTGAAGATCCCGTATTCGAGCGGTTCAAAGGAGGAGCCTGTCTGCATGAGAGCGAGGGTCTTCCGTCCTTCCATGGCGCCCTCGAACACGCGCACGTGGGCAACCACGCCCTTGTAGGCGTCGTATTTCGAATCGAAGATCAGGGCTCTTAGCGGCGCGTGCGGGTCTCCAGCGGGCCGGGGAATGCGCTGGTGGATGGCCTCCAGGATCTCATCGATGCCGGTGCCCTCTTTGGCGCTGGCGAAGATGACTTCGTCGCGGTCGAATCCGACGACACGCTCGAGCTCGTGGGCGACTCGCTCTGGCTCGGCGTGGGGAAGGTCGATCTTGTTGACCACGGGGATGAGCCGCAGGTCCTGGTTCATCGCAAGGTAGACATTGGCCAGGGTCTGCGCCTCGATCCCCTGCGATGCATCCACGACCAGGAGGGCGCCTTCGCAGGCCGCCAGGGAGCGCGAGACTTCGTAGGCGAAGTCGACGTGGCCGGGTGTGTCGATGAGGTTGTACTCGTATGTCTGGCCGTCGGCCGCGGCGTAGGTCATGCGGGCGGCGGCAGCCTTGATGGTGATGCCCTTTTCGCGCTCGAGGTCCATGGAGTCGAGCAGCTGCTCGGCCATCTCGCGGCGGCTGACCGTGCCCGTGCGCTCGAGGAGGCGATCGGCCAGGGTCGACTTCCCGTGGTCGATGTGGGCGATGATGCAGAAGTTGCGGATGTGGGACTGGTCCACGGAATCAGCGTATAGCGGACGGCCGATAGACGTTAGGAAGAGGCGCGACGCGGGTTCGTTGGCTGGCCCCATGATACCCTGCCCAAAGCACAATTCCGTCCGAGGGGAAACAAATGGCCCGCAAGAAGGTCACGATTATTGGCGCAGGGATGACCGGCGGCGCGATGGCGCAGCGCCTGGTCGAACGCGATATCTGCGACGTTGTCCTGCAGGATGACCCGCAGTTTGCGGGAACCATGCACTTCGGCAAGGCGCTCGATGAATCACAGGCAGCGCCGTGGGAAGGCTTCAGTCACCGCATCTCCGCCACCGACGGCTGGGAAGAGACGCGCAACTCAGATGTCGTCATCTGCACGGCAGGCGCGCCCCGCAAGCCGGGGATGAGCCGCGAAGAGCTTCTGAACAACAACGCCGCCATCGTCAGGGCCAAGGTCTCGGAGGCCGCCAGGAACTCCCCCAACGCGGCCATCATCATCTTCGCCAACCCCATGGACGCGATGTGTCACGTCGCCCTGAAAGCAAGCGGATTCCCGCGCGAACGGATCATCGGCCAGGGTGGCATGCTCGACAGTGCCCGCTACCGGCACTTCGTGGCCGATGCGCTGGGGGTCTCGCCCGTGGATGTGCACGGCTACGTCATTGGCGGCCACACTGACACGACCATGGTTCCCGTCGTCAGCCAGACGCGCGTGGGTGGGGTGCCTCTCACCGACCTGCTGCCCCCGGACCGCGTACAGGAGATCGTGGCTCGCGCAATGCGCGGCGGCGCGGAGATCACGGAGCTCTACAAGGCGGGCAGCGCCTACTACGCGCCGTCGGCCGCCACCGTGGCCATGGCCGAGGCGATCCTGCTCGACCAGCGCCGCCTGATGCCGTGCTCCGTGTACCACAAGGGCGAGTACGGTATCCGCGACGTCTCGTCGGGGACGGTGTGCCAGCTCGGTGAAGGCGGCATCCAGCGCACGTTCGAGCTTCCTCTCACTGCAGAAGAACGGGCGAAGGTCGTGGCTGCCGCCGAAGCCACGCGTGAGCTTGTGAAGCTAATCCAGGACTGACGGCGCCCCGTGGGCCGCGCGCGTGCCGGGTCCGAGGGCCCGGCGCCTGCGCCTGCGCTCTTGCTGCATGGTCTCGGAGTGGCCCATTGGCTATGGCTGCAATTCTGCGCTCCGGCGGCAGCAGCCCCTCCTCATGGACCCAATCCGGATCGCTGCTACGATCCGCAACCGTGATCGGTACTGAGTCGGCGCGGACCCCACGGGCGGGCGTGGCCGCGTCGCTCACGGTGTTTATGTCACTCGCGGCCGTCGTTTGTGGCATCACGCTGCTCTTCCTGGCGATGCGCAGCATCATGGAGATCGGCGGTTCCTGTGGCAGCGATGGGGTCCACATTCCCGTCCGGCCGTGCCCGGAGGGTGTTCCGCTGGCCGCCATGGGCGGGATCTTCGGCGGTGTCATCGCCCTCTTCGTCTATATCTGGGCTACAGCGAAGTACGGTGTCCCGGCCTGGGCATGGCTGGGTTGGCCGGCCCTCTTTCTCTCCCTTGGCTGGAACTTCCTCGAGTTTGGGATAGACCCCCCGGGAACAGGCGAGCTCGCCTGGGGCTGGCTCGTCTGCGGCGTCGTGTTCGTCGCGATGGGCGGTGTGCCGCTGGTCGCCTTTGCGAAACCCCTGGCGCGGGCCATCCTCCCTCTGCCCGCCAGGCCCGAGTATCCTTACCCGGGCTACCAGCGCCCACGCAAAGAGCCTGTCGTGCTCGTGGAGCCCACGTACGATCCGGGCCCGCCCGGCGACCGGATGGGGAGCTCAGGCGAAGCCTCGGTGGTTGCCGCGCTTGAACGGCTCTCCGAGTTGCACCGGTCCGGAGCGCTTACCGACGAGGAATTCAGCGCCGCGAAGGAGCGCGTGCTCGAGGAGGGCGCTTGAGCACACGCACGAAATGGTTCTGGTTCCTGCTTCAGCTGGCGGCAGCCGGGGCCGGCATCGTTGGCGGGATGCAGATCTTCGACGCGATCACGTGACCGCTGCCGGTCAGAGTGCGGCGCGCAGCTGCTTGGCGGCGAGAAGAACCTGCCGCGGGGCGGTTCCGCCGGGGAGATCCCTGGCGGCCAGGGCGGCGTCCACGTCCAGGGCGAGGATGTCAGGCTCGAAGAGGCCGCTGGCAGCGCGATACACGGCCAGGGGGAGCTGGTTAAGCTCGCACCCGCGTGCCTCGCACTCCTTCACGAGCTGTCCTACCACGCTGTGGGCCTCGCGGAAGGGCATGCCCTTCTTGACGAGGTAGTCCGCTACATCGGTGGCAAGCGAGAAGGACTGCCCCGCCGCCTCGCGCATCCGGGGGAGCTCGAACTCCAGGGCCGGCACCATGGCCGCGAAGATAACAAGGCTCGGCTCAACCACCGCTGCCGCGTTCAGCACGGCTGTCTTGTCTTCCTGGAGGTCGCGGTTGTAGGCGAGCGGCAGGCCCTTGAGATTCACGAGCATGCTGATCAGCTCTCCGTAGACCCGGCCGGTGCGTCCGCGGGCGAGTTCGGCGACATCGGCGTTCTTCTTCTGCGGCATCATGCTCGACCCGGTGGCGAAGGCGTCGGGGAGGCGCACGAAGCCGAACTCGGCGCTGGCCCAGAGGACGATCTCCTCCGCGAAGCGGGAGAGGTGCATCTGCGTGATGGCGCAGGCCGCCAGGAACTCGGCGATGAAGTCGCGGTCCGAAGTGGCATCAAGGCTGTTGCGTGAGATGGCGTCGAAGCCAAGCTCCTTGGCAACCATGTGGCGGTCCAGCGGGTAGGGCGAGCCCGCCAGCGCGCCTGAGCCAAGGGGCAGCACATTGGTCCGCCCCCGGCAATCGCGGAAGCGGTCGCGGTCGCGCAGGAACATCTCGCCATAGGCCAGGAGATGGTGCCCCAGCGTCACGGGCTGGGCGCGCTGGACGTGGGTGTAGCCCGGCATCGGGTCTGCGGCGTGCTCTTCGGCAAGGTCGCAGAGCGCCGAGGTAAGGCCCTCCGAGGCCTTGATCAGCCGATCGCAGCGCTCCCGGACGAGCAGCCGGTTGAGGAGAGCGACCTGGTCGTTGCGGGACCGGGCGGTGTGCAGGCGGCCGGCCGCTTCGCCGATCCTCTCCCGGAGGAGGGCCTCCACGTGGGTGTGGATATCTTCCAGCTCGGGGCGCCAAACGACCCTGCCGGCGCGGAACTCCTGAAGGACTTCGTCCAGGCCTCGCACGATGGCATCGGCATCGGCAGCAGGGATGATGCCCCGGCGGCCAAGCATGCGAGCGTGCGCAATGGAGCCCGCGATGTCGTGTTCGTACAGGTCCCGGTCGCTCCCGGCGGTGTAATCGCGCGTGAGCGAGTCCATATCACCCTCGAAGCGGCCGCCCCAGGTGCGTTGCTCACCTGCCATCAGCCAGGCCCCGCGAGGATGGGCAGGCCGAGCAGTTCGGCCAGCTCATCGAAAACGTAGTCCGGGGTAACCCCTTCGGCATCGGGGGCCGAGCGCCGCCATGCGGCCGGGATACCCATCTGCTGGGCTCCGAGGACGTCTTCGGCCAGGGAGTTCCCAACCATGAGCGCCTCTCCAGGGGGAATGCCCAGGCGGTGAAGAGCGTACTCGAAGATAGCCGGGTGCGGTTTGAGGAAGCCCACCTCGACGGAAACCGCTTCCGCATCCCAGCCAATGTCGAGGCCGGCGTCCCGCAGGTCGGTGCGGAAGCGCTCTCCACCAAACGCACGGTTGGTGACAGTAGCCAGCCGGAATCCCCGGCGACGGAGCTCCGTGAGCGTGCTCAGGGCATCGGCGAAGGGGGCCTTGCCACCCTCGATCCCGGAGATGTAGGTGGATTCGAGGAGAGCGGCCGCCTCCTCGCGCGACAGGTCGAGGCCGATTCCCGCGAGCGCCCGCTGTGACACGAGTCCGTAGTCCGGCTCGGCACAATCGGTGGCGCGCGCGGTGCGCATCGCCTCTTCCATGGCCACCCACGCGGTGCGAGCGACGAGCGAAGGGTCTTCGTGATGGATGCCGAACTCGCGGAGTGCAGCCGCCGCACGGCCGGCCGCCAGGCGGCGGAATTCACCCGGAGGGGGAGCGGCACGCGAATGCCACAGCGTGTCGCCGATGTCGAAGAGTACGGCGCGAATGTGATGTGGCGGGCGGGGCATGCTCTGGAGCTCCATCGGGCGCGAAGCACTGCGCCCCGGGGTGTGAATGATCGCACGCACAGGGTGTGCGGACAATGCGCGGCCGCGCCGGGATGGAGAGCAATGGGGCCTAGCGCGTTCCCCGTTACAATGGCGCCATGCCCGTCCGCGCGCTGCGAACCTTCCGCGTCGAACCCGCATTGCCGCCCGAGCTTGAGCCACTGCGCACTCTCGCAGGCAACCTCTACTGGACGTGGAATACAGGCGCCGCCGCGCTCTTCCAGAGAATGGACCGGGAACGCTGGGAGGCCTGCGGACACAACCCGGTGCATCTCCTGCAGACGATTCCCGCCGAGGAACTGGCGCGGCTGGCGAAGGACAACGGGTTCCTGCTTCAGCTACGGGAAGTGGCGGAGGCGTTCGGCGAATACATGGCCGGCGCGCCCCGCCTGCTGGTCCCGGGCACGAGCGAGACGGAGGTGATCGCCTACTTCTCGCTTGAATTCGCCCTGGCTGAGAGCCTCCCGAACTATTCCGGGGGCCTTGGCGTGCTCGCCGGGGACCACCTCAAGTCGGCCAGTGACCTTGGCCTCCCCCTGGTGGGTGTGGGCCTGCTCTACCAGCAGGAGTACTTCCGGCAGGTGCTTGGCCCCGACGGCTGGCAACGCGAGGAGTACCAGGACATCGACGTGGCCGGCCAGGCGGTACGCCGGGTGCGCGATAGCCATGGTGAGCCGCTCACCGTGAAGGTCCCCTTCGACTCCCGCGACGTGCTGGCGGGCGTGTGGCGGATGGAAGTGGGGCGCACCCCTCTCTTCCTGCTCGATTCCAACCTGGAAGCGAATCAGCCTGCCGACAGGACAATCTCCAGCCGCCTCTACGGTGGAGACCTGGAGACGCGCATTCAGCAGGAGATGCTGCTGGGAATTGGTGGCATCCGCGCTCTCACCGCCGTGGGCCTCCGTCCCGCGGTCTGCCATATGAACGAAGGGCACTCCGCGCTCCTGGGTGTCGACCGCATCCGCTCCCTCATGGAGGAGACCGGCGCAAGCTTCGATGAGGCGCGCCTTCCGGTCTCCGCGGCCACCGTTTTCACAACGCACACGGCCGTCGCTGCCGGGATCGACCTGTTTCCGCCCGACCTGGTGCGCAAGCACCTCGGCCACTACTACACGAGCATGGGCCTCGACGACCATTCCTTCATCGGGCTTGGAAGGACACACCCGGCCGATGACCACGAGCCCTTCTCGATGGCCCTGCTCGGTCTCCGGCTGAGCGGTTTCCGGAACGGTGTTTCGAAAGTTCACCGCACCGTTTCGCGCAGGCTATGGGCATCGTCGTGGCCGGACCTGCCAATCGAGCAGGTGCCCATCGACTCGATCACCAACGGCGTGCACTTGCCCACCTGGGTTTCGCACGAGATGGGAAACCTGTTCGACCGCTATATCGGAGCGGGCTGGCGGAGCGAGCCCGACGAGCCCCGGCCGTGGGAGCAACTCAGCGCAGTGCCCAACCAGGAGCTCTGGGAGGTGCACGAACGGCAGCGCGAGCGGCTCATCAATCGCGCCCGGACGCAGCACCGCGACAGCTCCGTGCGGCTGGGGCTGGCGGGAACTTCCGAGATGTGGGGCCAGGTGCTTGACCCGGGGGTGCTCACTATCGGTTTCGCCCGGCGCTTCGCCGGCTACAAACGGGCGACCCTGCTCTTTCGCAACCCTGAGCGCCTGGCCCGCCTGGTAAACCACCCCGAGCGGCCCATGCAGATCATCTTTGCGGGAAAGGCGCACCCAAGGGATGAACCCGCGAAGCAGCTCATCCGTGAAGTTGTGGAGATGAGCCGGAAACCAGAGTTCCGTGACCGGCTGGTGCTGCTGGAGCGTTACGACCTCGAACTGGCGCGTGCGCTTGTCCATGGTTCGGATGTCTGGCTGAACACGCCCCTGCGACCGCTCGAAGCGAGCGGGACCAGCGGCATGAAGGCGGCGGCCAATGGCGTGCTCAACTTCAGCGTCCTTGATGGCTGGTGGGCCGAGGCCTACAGGCCCGGGCTGGGCTGGGCAATCGGCCGCGACCGCGGCGACGACGACCCCGAGGTGCAGGACTCGATCGATGCCGAATCAATCTACGACCTGCTGGAGCAGGAGATTGCCCCGGCCTTCTACGAGCGCGATGCCGACGGCGTGCCTGTGCGCTGGGTGGAATGGATGAAGCAGTCGATCATGGCGCTCGCACCCCGGTTCAATACAAACCGCATGGTGGGCGAATACGCCAGGGGGGCGTATTCCTCCGCTGCGGCCTCGTGGCACAGACTGCGGGAGGATGGATTGCGCCCGGCGCGTGACCTGGCCGCATGGCTGTCGCGGATGGCGGCAGGCTGGCCGGCGGTGAAAGTCCTTTCCGTGGAGGACGACCTGGCGGGGGTGCCTGCATCGAACGCGCCTGTGACCGTAACGGTGCAGGCGCACTTTGGGGTCCTTCGCCATGAGGATGTGCAACTCGAAGTTGCCTACGGTCCGGTGCTGCGGAACGGAGAGATCGAAATCGCGGGCATGGCGCCACTGGCTTTCCAGGAGATGCGCGAAGATGGGTCTTGCCGGTTTGCGGGTACGTTCGTGGCAGGGACCGGAGGGAGGATGGGGTATGCCATCCGCCTCACCCCCAGGCACCCGGACCTGCATGATCCTTTTCTGCCGGGCCTCGCCCGCTGGGCGTGAAGGAGGGCTGAATGAGCCGCGGATTTGCCACGTTTGTCCTGCATACGCACCTGCCCTATTGCCGGCTCGCGGGCCGCTGGCCGCACGGGGAGGAGTGGCTCCACGAAGCAATGCTCGAATGCTACCTGCCGCTGGTGCGTGCCTTTCGCCGGGCGGGCCGTGACTGCAAGGGCTCGCTCGGCGTGACCATCAACATCACGCCTATCCTGGCAGAGCAGCTGCGTGACCCGCTGGTACAGGCGCACTTCCGGACCTACCTCAGGGAGCGCATCGAAGGCGCCGAGTCGGATTCCAGGCGCTTCAGCGATGCACCGGGACTACGCTGCACCACCGCCGACTTCCACCGGGACCGCTACCGGGCAATCCAGGCCTTCTTCGAAGATGAGATATCGGGCGACGTGATAGGCGCGCTGGCGGAGCTGGAAGACGCCGGGCACATCGAGGTGGCCACCTCGGCCGCCACGCACGGGTACCTCCCTCTGCTGGGCGATGACGCCGCCGTGCGCTTCCAGGTGGAGACTGGCGTCGCCTCCCACATCCGGAACTTCGGCCGGGCGCCGCGCTCGTTCTGGCTCCCCGAGTGCGCCTACCGGCCAGGCCTGGAGCAGTTCCTCCAGGGTGCGGGAATCCGCGTGTTCTTCTCCGAGACGCACCTGGTGACAGGCGGGCTCGCACGCGGCAAGGCCCGGGGAGGAATGCACGGGCCGTACCCCGAGTCGCACTACGTTTCGTCACACATGGCGGAGGGCCCGGCCCGAGGGGGGACAACTTTCCGCGCCTACATGGTTGGGCACTCGCAGGTGGCGGTCATGGGCCGGAACGAGCGCACCGGGATGCAGGTCTGGTCGGCAGCGCACGGCTACCCGGGCGACCCGGCCTACCGCGAATTCCACAAGAAGGATGACGAAACCGGCCTTCACTACTGGCGGGTTACCGGCGCCGGCGTGGACCTGGGCGAAAAGGCCGAATACGACCCCGCGGTCGCACGTGACGTTGCTCTGCGTCATGCTGGCCACTTCGCCGGCGTGGTGCAGAGCGAGATCGATGCCTATGGGGAAGGTGGCGGCAACGGCGGTATCGTCCTCAGCGCCTACGACACGGAACTCTTCGGGCACTGGTGGCTCGAGGGGGTGGACTGGCTGGAAGCCACGCTGCGCCACCTCGCCGCCAACCCTGAGATTGAGCTGGTGTCTGCGGGCGACTTCGTCACGTCACACCCGCCGCGCGAGATGATCGAGCTGCCGGAGGGCTCGTGGGGCGCCGGTGGAGACCACGGGACATGGATGAACAGCGAGACCGCCTGGACGTGGCCTGAGATCGGCGTCCGGCAGGAGCGCGCCCGCAGCCTGCTGGGCACATCGACGCCCGCCACCCGCCAGCTGGCGCGCGAACTGCTGCTACTACAGTCATCGGACTGGCAGTTCCTGATGACCACCGGGCAGGCCCACGACTACGCGATCGAGCGCTTCCGCAGCCATGCGGAGCGATTCGACTGCCTTGCCAGCGCCATCGAGTCAGGTGACCCGGAGGGAGACCGGCTTGCGGCGGAAATAGGCGAACTGGACAACCCCTTCCCGGCAATCGACCCATGTCGCTATTCCCCCGTGCAGCCGACACCAGTGGTGAGAGGTTGATCCAAACCGGACGCCAACGCCGATGACCTACTGGGCTCAGCTCCTCCATTTCTATCAGCCGCCGACGCAAACCCACGAGGTGCTGCGACGGGTGGCGGATGAGTCATACCGGCCGCTGCTGGCGGTGCTCAAGGAGCACCCCGGAGCGAAGCTGGCCATCAACATGAACGGCGTGCTCACGGAGCTGCTGGAAGAGCACGGCATGGGCGACATCACCGCCGGGCTCCGCGAGCTCGGGGAACGCGGCCAGGTGGAGTTCGTCGGCAGCGGGAAGTTCCATCCCATCCTGCCGCTGATACCGCAGGGTGAGCGCGTGCGCTCCATCGCCGACAACGCGCGCACGAACCGCCGGGCTTTCGGGGAGGCGTGGAGACCGCGCGGATTCTTCCCCCCCGAGATGTGCTACAGCAGCGACATCATGCTCGCCATCGCCGCGGCGGGACACGACTGGGTGATTCTCAGCGGGGTGGCGAGCCCCGGGGAATGGCCCCTCAACGTCGTCTGCCGCGCCCCGGCCAACGGGCGGAACGTGCACGTCCTCTTCCGTGACGATGTGCGCAGCAACCGTATCTCCTTCCGTGAGACCGATGCCGTCCATTTCATCGAAGACCTTGCCCGGGCCGGCGCCGGGGAGGACACCTACGTGGTCACGGCCATGGACGCCGAGACCTACGGGCACCACATCCGCGGCTGGGAGCGCGAATTCCTGGGGGCGGCCTTCGAAGGGATAGCCGCGCAGCAGAGCGCGCCTCTCCGAGACGAACGGCGCCGCACGACCCGCGTAACGATGGTGATGCCGAGCGAACTGCCCTCGCTCTTCCCGGATGGCCCCGTGATCGAGCCCCTTGCATCTTCGTGGAGCACGACTCGCGACGATATTGCGGCCCGGAACCCGTATCCCCTCTGGCACTCGCCCGGCAACCGCCTCCATGACCTGCAGTGGGAGTACGTCGGGCACTGCCTCGACCTGTTGGCCATCGCCAGACGCTATTCGGAGCGCGAGCCGGCCCAGAAGTTCCTGAACGTCGCAGAGAACCGCCTCCAACCCGCGCTCCACAGCTGCCAGTTCTGGTGGGCCAGCCGCCGCCCGATGTGGGACGTGACCATGGTGCACCGCGGCTTCTTGCTCTTGAACGAAGTCGCCATAAACGCCATGAAGGCAGTCACGCTGGGCGCCGCCTCGGATGTCGTGAAACGTGAGGCCGCCTGGCGGATCGCCGCCGCCAACGAGGCCCGCTGGCAGATCGAAAGGCTGCTGTTCATGGACGGGACCACGTGAGGGTCCTCTTCGTGTCGGCCGAGGCCGACCCTTTTTCAAAGGTTGGCGGGCTGGCCGATGTAGCGGCAGCGCTCCCTGCTGAGCTGGCAGCGATGGGCCACGACGTGCGGGTGATCACACCCTGCCACGCCAGCGCCATGGACGTGTTCCGGGCCGCTGACGACCGCCAGTTTCTACAGGTACCGGACTTTGCCGGCATGCGAACCGTGGAGCTCGCGACCGTGCCAGGCCACGGCGGCGTGCCCGTGACGCTCGTACACCAGCCGCACTATTTCGGGAGGCCAGGCGTCTATGGCGACCCGGACGACCTGCTGCGCTACCGCTTCTTCTGCCGGGTGGTGGGAACGGCCCTGCGGGAGAAGGCATGGATACCCGAGATCCTCCACCTGAACGACTGGCACACGGCTCCGCTGGCCTTTGCCCTGCGGAACTTTGCCTGGAGCCACCCGGCCCTGCGGGGAACCGCATCGGTGCTGACCATTCACAACCTGCGCTACCGCGGCCCTGACGACTTCAATGACTACCTGGCCCAGGGCATCTACTACAGCGATTTCGTGACCACCGTGAGCCCGGCATACGCCCGGGAGATCCTTTCTCCCGAGTCGGGCGAAGGGCTGGACCGCCTCCTGCGCCTGCGGGGCGATTCACTCGTGGGGATACTCAATGGACTGAGCTTCGCCGCCTACGACCCCGCCACCGATACTCGCATCGCTGCCCGGTTTGGTGCCCGAACCATCGACAACCGGGCTTCGAACACGGGCGCCCTGCGGGCCGCGGCCGGTCTTGAGCCGGCCGCAGGGCCCCTGCTGGGGATGGTGACCCGCCTCACAGAGCAGAAGGGGATTGACCTTGTGATCGAGGCGGCGCCGGCCATGATCGCCCGGGGCGCCGAGCTGGTGGTCCTGGGGCAGGGCGACGACGCGCTTGCCACAGCCCTGCGCGCGCTTGAGGCCACGTATCCGGGAAGGGTGAGGCTGGTCGACGATTTTGATGAAGGCCTGGCACGCCGCATCTACGCAGGTTCCGACATGTTTCTCATGCCCTCGCGGTTCGAGCCTTGCGGGCTCGGCCAGCTCATCGCCATGCGATACGGGAGCATCCCCATCGGGCGCCGGACGGGCGGCCTCGCCGACACGATCGTGGACCCGCAAGAGAACGCGGAGAACGCCACCGGCTTCCTTTTCGACGACTTCGCACCCGGGGCGCTACTGGCGGCGTTCGAGCGCGCCCGGGCAGCATTCGATGACCTGCCGCTGTGGCGCCAACTGCAGGCGAACGGGATGCAGGCTGACATGTCGTGGGGACCTTCGGCCAAGCGTTATGTTGAGGTGTACGAGCGGGCGCTGCGCCAGCGCGGGGCATAAGAGCCCACCGGGCCTATACTCGCCGCATGGCTATTCACGTCGCGGGGCTCGGCCCCGGGCCGGCGGATTTGCTCACCATCGAGGTGCGGCAGCTCCTGGGCAGCGGCATGCCGGTCATCCTGCGCACGCGCCATCACCCGTGCATTGCCGAGGTTGACCCGGGCCAACAATTCCGGGACTGCGACGACCTCTACGCTGCGGGCGCCTCCTTCGAGGATCTCTACGCCGCCATCGCCCGCCGGGTGCTGGACGCTGCTGCCGGGGGGAATGTGGTGTACGCGGTCCCGGGACACCCGCTCGTGGCCGAGCGCAGCGTCAGTGAGCTCATGGCGCAGGCCGTCAGCGCAGGCGTTGAGGTCACCATCCACCCCGGCCTTGCCTACGTGGATGTGGCGGCGGTGGCGCTGCGGATGGACCTTGGTGGCATCCAGCTTTGCGACGCCCTTGACCTGCGCATCGATGCGCAGCGCCCGGCGCTTGTGAGCCAGGTGTACAGCCGCGAGGTGGCCACCGCGCTCAAGCTCGCCCTGCTCGACATCTACCCCGCGGAGCACCCGGTCACCGTGCTGTCTGCCCTCGGAACCAGCGACGAGTCTGTACGTGGAGTGCCCCTTTCAGAGCTGGACCACCGCCCGCTGGGCTACCTCGACACGGTTTACGTCCCCGCGCTTGAGGCAATCGAGGACTTGAGACGATTCGATGGGCTCTACGCCGTGGTCGAACGCCTGCACGCGCCCGATGGCTGCCCGTGGGATCGGGAGCAGACGCATGAATCACTGCGACCACACCTGCTCGAGGAAAGCTACGAGACGCTGGAGGCAATCGACTCTGACGCACCGGAGAGGCTGGCGGAGGAGCTCGGTGACCTGCTGCTGCAGGTGCTTATGCACGCTGCCGTGGCCAATCGACTCGGCCGGTTCACCTTCGCCGATGTCGCGGAACACATTGCGCGGAAGCTGATCCGGCGCCACCCGCACGTATTCGGCGAAGCCACGGCAAAGACGGCCGAGGAAGTTTGGCAGTCGTGGGAAGCGCTCAAGAAGGCGGAGAAACCCGGCGCGTCGATACTGGACGGGGTCCCGGCAACGCTGCCCGCCCTTGCCGCTTCGCAGTCGATCCAGGGGCGGGCGCGGCGCATCGGTTTCGACTGGCCGGACGTTGACGGTCCCCTGGCGAAACTGGTGGAAGAGGTCGAGGAGTTCGCCCGCGCCGGTAGCGTGGACGAGCGCGAGGACGAGTTCGGAGACATCCTGTTCGTGCTGGCGAACATCGGACAGAGGATGGGTGTCGATGCCGAGCAGGCGCTCCGGGGCGCCAATGAGAAGTTCCGGCGCCGGTTCCGGACGGTGGAGGAGCTGGCGGCCGGCCGGGGTGTGGACTTGAAGGACCTTGACCTGGCCGGGCTGGACGCCCTCTGGGACGAAGCCAAGGCCGCGAACGCCCCCTAGCCGGTTGTTTGCGGCGGCGCCAGCAGCGTAGGCTGGGGTTACAACTCGTACGTTTCCGAAGGAGGAGCAGATGGCCCAGGCAACAGGTTCCGTGATCACAGTTGAGCGCTTTGCGAAGGGCAAGACGTTCCAGGAGTACCTCGACAGCGGCATTCGCAATCGTGACCTGTTTGAGCGCAACTACGAAGGCACAGTTGTGACATCCGCGCAGGGCGCAGCCCTCCAGGCGCTGGCCGCGAAGCCGGGTGGCCCCCATCGCATGGTGGTCATTGGCGAGGACTGGTGCCCCGATGTCTACCGCGGGCTGGGGGTTGCCCAGCGCATTGCGGAGAGCCTGGGCGTGGAGCTTCGCATGTTCGAGCGCGACCAGAACCGCGACATGATCGCCGAGTACCTCAAGGACGGGGAGTTCGAGTCAATCCCCGTGTTCGTCTTCTACGACCGGGACCAGCGCGAACTCTGCCACTTCATCGAGCGGCCCGCCCTAGCGAACCAGCAGATCCACCAGACGCGTGACGTGCTGGGCGACACTTCGCCTGAAGGCATCGCGCGCCAGCTTGGCCACGAGCCCAGCGAAGACGAGATCAAGGAGGCCCGAGCGGCCGCACGCGACCGCTACCTGGAGTGGCAGAAGGGCGAAACGTGGGCCGGCTGGCGGGTGGCCACGGTCGATGAGGTGATCTCACTCCTCGAGACGGCGACCGCCTGACACGGGAGTTCTTGCAGGGCGACGGTCTCGCCGCTTAGATTCCTCGGCACGATGGTGCGAAGGCGCAGGCCGGCCAGGGCCTTCGGTGTGCAGCTCGTTGTTGCGCTGGCGTGGCTCGTTGTGCTGGCAGCCAGCTACCTGGCGCTAATGCGGGCTACGCTGGACTACTCACGGCTGGAGACAGGCAGGACAGCAAGCGACCGCGATGAGATCTACCTCGTTATGCACATGGGCTTGCTCGCGACAGCGCTGGTCCTTGGCTTCATCGTTGGCAAGTGGCTGAACGGCATGGGGACGGCCTATGCGACGCTCTTCGCCACGTTCCTGGCCGTTTTCATGGTGGTCGCCCAGCTCGGCAGCTACGAGCTCGCCTGCGCCGGGCACAACGGCCTCATCCGGCACTGGGTCTGCTGACCCCGCAGGCCAGCGGCAGTCACTTGAAGGCGATGGCGTTCGGTGGCGAGCCGACCCCACCAAGCTTGTTCAGGGGGGCCGAGGTGAAGAAGAACTCGTAGCGGCCGTCGCGGGCGCAGTCCTCGGCAAGAGCCTCAAGGTACCAGAGCTCACCGATGGCCATGCCAAAGAGACCAATGAGGTACCAGTGCAGGAAGCCCCCCGCCTCGGGCTGCGGCGGCCACGCTTCCAGGGCCGGGCAATCGCTGCACGCGGCGACCACGTGGAGGTCCCACAGGAAACGCGCCATCGTTTCACCGGCGGCCAGCCCGGGGGCTCTCAGGTTCGCCGGGAAGGAGATGTGCCTGCGGGTTGCGCCGTCCTGCCGCAAATACCAGGCTATCCATCCCGTTCGCACGATGAGGACATCGCCCGGGCGGATGTCCACACCCTGCGCGGCCCGGCAGGCCTCGAGGTCCTCTACCGGGATTGTGACCCTGTCGCCGGCGTCGATTGGGCGGCCTTGCGACTCCAGGAAGCGCGCCACATCGAGGAGCACGCCCCTGCCTGCAATCCCGCGGCGGGCCCAGTGTTCGATGCCGCCGCGTGTCCCGGGCTGGCCGGTCACTTCCGCCGGGGTGATGCCGTTGTAGAACCCGTGCTGGGGGTGGCCGACGTGCACCAGGCTGTCCCACTGCGAGCTGGCCTGCGGGAAGAAGTTGTCGAGCGCATCATCGTGGCCGTTGGGGTTGCGGAAGATCGTCTGCCGGACGGCTCCGCGCCCGTAGAGCGGTGGCAATGGGAGCTCCATCTCCCAGTTGAGGGGGAACATCGCGCCGCGCTCGACGAGCTTCGCGGCGGCGGCTATCCGCTCGGGCGTCTGGAGGTTGAACAGGCCCACCTGGTCTTCCCGGCCGAACAGCCACCAGCCGGATTGAGGTGGCGCGCCCTCGGCCACCGGCAGTTCGTCAAACCCTGGGAGCGAATCGGGGATTGGCAAGTCTGGCCTCCCTCCAGGACCGGGCTGGGAATGGCATTCTTCGTGGCAGAACGGGCCGTGGTCAAGTCGCGACTGGACCGCGGCCAAGCGGTCACGGCAAGATCAGCAGAGAGGTTGCCGTTGTGAACACGGGCATTTCTCCGTTTGTGGTTGCGGCCCGGATCCTTTCCGTCATCGGGATGGGGTTGACGGCCGCTGTCGCCATCCTCCTGGCCCTGGTGCCCGAATGGCTCTGGGCGGGCGCCGCGGCACTCGCCTTTCTGCCGTTCCTCGGCCTCATCGTGCTGGTCGAGCGCTATTCCGTTCGACATGGACTCATTGGTGTCAATCCGCCGGCCAGGCGCGATTAGCCGCCTCTGGTTGGGCGCTGCGCTGGCGCTGCTGGCCGCCTGCGGCAGTGGCGATGAGGGCGCTGTTGGCGTCCCTGCCGAGATGGCGTGCAACACAACCGACCTCGGCGGGGAGTTCCATCTCCTCACGGAAGGGGAGGTCTCGGTGCGCAACCTCGCAGACCTCGCAGACGATGCCGGCGGGCGAGCGCGCGAGCTGCGGTTGGCGGGACTGCGCGGTGGCAGGTTCAGCTACTGGGAGGAGCAGGTTGGCCGGCCGCCGTTCGATCTCCCGGCGCAGGCACTCTGCCAGGCGCTGGAGTTCGGGAGCGAGGCCGAGGCGGAGCGGTTTGTGCGCGAGCTGAGGGCTGAGCCCGGGAAGCTTGCGACCACGGCCATGACGTGGCTCCCGCGGGGGCAGCGGGAGGCGGAAGAGGTGCCCCTCACCACCGCACCGGCGCTGCCTGCCGGGGCCCGCGCTTTCCGCATTGCCGCAAACGGCCCAGGTCCGGACGTCGAGCTCTACGCAGTCTTCGCGCCAAACGGGCGCTATGTGCAGAGTGTGCACGTCTCCGGCGGACGGCACGTCGAGGATGCTCTCGCGATGATGGAGAGCCTCGCGGGCAGGACTCGCATCCTCACCGCCGCGCGCTGACAGCTTCGCCCGTTACTTCGGCGATTCGGTGATCGTGACCGAACGCATCACGTCACCCTTTGCGAGCCTGTCAACGACGTCCATGCCGCTCGTAACTTCGGCGAACGGGTAGAACTTCTCGCCGCCCTTGCTGTCGAAGTCGAGGCCAACGTTGTTCTTCAGGTTGATGAAGAACTGGCTTCCGAACTGGCCCGAACCCGAGACCTTGGCCATGGAGACCGTGCCGCGCGTGTTCTTGATTTCGTTCGGCTCGTCCTTCGTGGTGTAGCCGGGGCCGCCCGTGCCGTTCCCCTTGGGGTCGCCGCCCTGGACCACGAAGTTCGGCTCAACCCGGTGGAAGGTGAGTCCGTCGAAATACCCCTTCTGGGCCAGGAAGACAAAGCTGTTCACGGTGTTGGGGGCCACATCGGCGCGAAGCTTGAGCACAATGTCGCCCTTGTCGGTCTTGATGGTGGCGGTGTACTGCTTGGTGGCGGCGTCAATCACCTGTTCCGCCTGGGTGAAGACGCGCGGGTCCGGGGTCGGTGAAGTGGCCGGTGTTTCGCTGGCCACGGGGGAAGCGCTGGGATCAATGGTGGGCGTGGCGGTAGCGTCGGGAACCGAAGGGTCGGCGCTGGAGGACTGGGCAACCGCCGCGATCAGGACCCCGCCAATCATGATGGCGGCGCCAATGATGTAGAACACCTTCACGTTCGCGAGCAGGTTCATGGGAAAGCCGGGCCGGAACTTCTCGGCCGGGGCGCTCCCGCCGGCGCTGTAGGTGCGGCGGCGCACCGGCGCCTGGCGCAGGTGCTGCTGCTCCCGTTTCTTTTGCTTGGGCACTGTGTCGAAACCTCGTTTCGGGGGGCGAAGCGGCAGGGCTGAACGCGCTTCGCGCCATTGTTGGCAGTATACGAACGCACCCCGCTAGCGGCCAAACCACGAGGAAAGCAATTCGTTAAGGCGCCTTTGAATGAGTCATTCGGCCGCAGGACGTAGACTTTCGCCATTACCAAAGGAGGCGATCGGCGAATGGATATCAAAGGTGGCGCCACAATCATTACCGGGTCGGCCACGGGCGTTGGCGCGGCGTGCGCGAAGATGCTCGCGGCCAGGGGCTGCAACGTGGTTATCAACTACACGCGGAGCGAGGCGGAGGCGAAGGAGACCGAGGCCGCCTGCCGTGGCCTGGGCGTGGAGACCCTGCTCTGCAAGGCCGACGTCGCCAGTGATGCCGACTGCCGCCGCATCGCGGCAGAAACGATGGCGAAATGGGGCCGCATTGACGCGCTCATCAATAATGCCGGGACCACTTCCTTCATGGACCACGCGAACCTCGAGGGCCTTTCGGCTGAGGACTTCCAGCGCATCTACGCCGTGAACGTCATCGGCCCCTTCCAGATGACGCGTGCGGTCACACCCCACATGAAAGCTGCCGGGCGTGGAGCCATTGTCAACATCTCGTCGATTGCCGGTGTGATGGGGATCGGCAGCTCCATCGCCTACACGGCGTCGAAGGGCGCGCTGAACACGATGACGCTTTCCCTCGCTCGTGCGCTGGGCCCGGAGATACGCGTCAATACAGTGTGCCCCGGGTTCATCCAGGGCCGCTGGCTGCGGGGCGGGCTGGGCGACGCCGTGTATGAGGCCGCTCTCGCCGCGCAAGAGCGCACCACACCCCTGCGCAAGGCCGGCACCCCGGAAGATATGGCCCAGGCCGCGGTCTGGTTCGTTGAGGGCGCGGACCTTATCACGGGCGAGTTCCTGATCGTGGACGCCGGCTCGCACCTTTCGGGAGCACCGCTCATTGCAAGGTAGCCTGCCGATAACCAGCAGGCGAGCATGATGTACGCGCCCCATCGAAGCTGCTATTATCTCGCCCGCGATGGGGCGGACCTGGCTGCCGGCGCTTCTCATCCCCTTCGTGCTCGGAGCACTGGCGCTGTCCCTTGCGCCGCGCGGGGCCACGGCAACGGAGCTGCTGGCCAACGCCGGGTTCGAGAGCTGGGCCGCGGGTGTCCCTGCCTCGTGGCACGTAGACGGTGGGCCGGCCTCGGAGGAGGCCGCGAACACCGTCGATGGGAAGGCGGTGCGCGTCTCCGGGCCTGACATCGTGGGCGTTTGGCAGCGCGTCCAGGTCCAGGAGGGCGCCCTCTACGAGGCCTCGGTCCATGTAGCGGGCGACCCCGGAACGCGGGCCCGCCTGAAGCTGGCCTTCGAGGATGGCGGCTTCTCTCAAGCCGGCATGCCCTACACCTCCCAGGACACGGCAGTGGGGAGCAGCTACGCGTCCCGCCTGGTGGCAGCGGTGGCGCCCGCAGGGGCGGAGTGGGTGGTCTTCGTTATCGAGTTCTTGCCGGGTGGCGGTGCAACGGTTGAAGGCCTTGCCGACCAGGCCTCGTTGATTATGGCCGCAGCACCCGAACCAACCGCAACGCCAGAGCCAACCAGCACTCCGACCGGGCCAGCGGCCACCGCCACCGAACCGGGCGAGTCCCCCACCGGTGTGCCGTCCACGTCGAACACGGCACAGGCCAGCCCGGCTGGCACCTCAACAGCGGGGGCCTCAGCAACCAAGTCAGCAACGGCCACACGAACAGCAACCGCGCCCTCCGGGGGAGGCGGGAGCGGAGGGGTCAAGATAGGAACGCCGACGAAGACACCTACCCCCTTGCCCACGTCGACCCCGACGCGTCCGGCCGGGCAGAGCGCAGGCGACAGCACGTGGGAACTGGTGAACGGAGGATTCGAGCTGGCCGCCGAAGGCAAGCCCCATTACTGGAGCAAGTACGGTGGCGAGATTGGCCTCGAAGGCGCCGCGTTCGAAGGCTCCTACGCGGCCACCCTCACGTCGGAGACCACATCGACGAAGTGGCTTTACCAGGCCGTGCGCGTGCGCCCGGGGGCCTGGTACCGGTCCACGGCCATGGGGCGAATGTCCGTCGGGTCGGGCGAGGTCTTCCTGCGGCTCACGTGGTACGAGAGCGAGGACGGAAGCGGGACGGCGATCGATAGCGCCGACAGCGAGACGGCGCCGGGCCGCAACTGGGCGCTGCTCTCGGTGACCGCCCGGGCGCCCGCGGGGGCGAATTCCGTTCGCGTGCGCCTCATGCTTCGCCCCGGGGGCCATTGCATGGCCGCGTTCGACGCGGTGGAGCTCGCCGAGACGGCGCCGCAGGGCCCGGAGGCCACCCTCACACCTACGGCCACCGCAACGGTGGCGAACCCGGCAACGGCCGACGCCCCGTCGCCCACTCGCGGAACCTTCGCGCAAGAAGGCGGCCCTGCCGGGGGCAGGGTAGCCGGGGCGGTGTCCGGGTCACCGGGTGCGATGCCCGTGCGTATCTCGGAGATCATGAGCGACCCTCCCGAGCCGGGCCGCGACAGCGCGTACGAATGGGTGGAGCTGGTGAACGCCGGGGTCGACGCTGTCGACCTTGGTGGATGGCGGATTGGAGACGCGAACAGCCTGGACACCCTCCCCGCCTATATCCTTGGTGCGGGCAGTTATGTCGTGGTTGCCGGTAAGTCGGCCGGGCTGCCTGCGAGCATTGTGGTCTTGCGGGTTGTGGATGGAGAGATCGGTAGCGGCCTCAATAACACGGGCGACAGGGTGCGCCTGCTTGGCCCCGATAGTGAAGCGGTTGACACCATCTCCTACGGCGACGACACGACAGTGTTCGAGCCGCCCCCGCCCGCTCCCGGCACGGGAAAGACAATCGGAGTTCTAGACCCGGCCGCCAACCGGAGCGAGATGAACTGGGCTCTAACGGACCGTCCTTCTCCCGGCGAACCAAACGTGTTCGGCGCGCAGACCGTGCACACTGGCACAGGAACGGCGACGTCCCGGGGTGAAAGCGCTTCCGCGACACCCGGGACAGCGGCTGCAGGAGCGGCGGTGGACGTGGAGCGCGGCAATGGCTCGAGTGCGGTACCGTGGGTTCTGCTGGGAGGAATGGCGGGCGTGGGGCTGTTCGGCCTGGGGAGCCTCGCCCGGCGGGCCGTTCCAGGAATCTGGCCAAGGTCGAAACGTGACGATTGAACGGCTGCAGAAGATCCTTTCGAACGCGGGCGTGGCCTCGCGGCGAGTGGCTGAGGAGATGATCCTGGCCGGGCGCGTGGCCGTGAATGGCACCGTTCGCGATACCCTCGGAGCGCGCGCCGACCCGGACGTGGACGAGGTCACCGTGGATGGAGTCCCTGTGCTGAAGGGCCGGTACAGGTACTTCATGCTCAACAAGCCCGCCGGCTTCATCACCACCGCGCGCGATGAACGTGGCCGGGAAACGGCGCTCGACCTCGTTCCGATCGGAGACGTGCAGCTTCACTCCGTAGGGAGGCTCGACCGCGACAGCGAGGGCCTGCTGCTGCTCACGAACGATGGCCATCTGACGGACCTGCTCACCCACCCGCGCTACGAGGTTGAGAAGGAGTACCTCGTGGCAATCGACGTTCCGCTGGCCGAGCGCGACCTGCAGCGCCTGGTGCGCGGAATAGAGGAGGGCGGGGAGCGGCTCAGGGCGGCCGCGGCCCGGCGTAGCGCTGCTCCTGCACCCGGCCCCGGAGAGGAGGTCGTACAGGCGGGCGAGTGGGTTCTGCTGGTGCTGCGTCAGGGGCGCAACCGGGAGGTAAGGCGCCTGCTTGAGGCGCTCGGGAGGCGCGTGCTGCACCTGCGCCGGATTCGTGTGGGGCCTGTGCACCTGGGGACGCTCGGCTCGGGTGCGTTCCGGGAACTCGCGCCCGAGGAGGTGGAGGCCCTCTACGCGGCGGCAAAGGTGGCTGAGGCGAACGAAGGCGCCGCGCCGCGGGCCTGAACCGTTGGCCCGCGATGGCATACGATCCGCGCGATGTGATTGACCGTTCGCGACTCCCTTCGCCAATCGCGATCGATGGCCCGGCCGCCTCGGGCAAGTCGACCCTCGGCCATGCCCTGGCAGAGGAGTTCGGGTACACGTTCCTCGATACGGGATTGATGTACCGGGCCTTCACGCTGGCAGCCCTTCGTGAGGGCGTGTTGGCCACCGATGAGACCGCGTGCACGCTTCTGGCGGAGACTGTGGGGATGCGCGTGGAGGCCGGTGAAACCACAGTTATCTTCCTGGACCACGAAGACGTCACGGAATGGCTGCGCTCGCCTGAGGTAGAGGCTAACGTAAGCGCCTACAGCGCCATCCGCGGGGTCAGGGAGGAGCTCGTCCGCAAGCAGCGCGAAATCGCCTGCACGGGCCCGGTGGTCCTGGCCGGCCGCGACATCGGCACCGTTGTCCTGCCCGATGCGCCTCTGAAGTTCTACCTGGTCGCCTCCGAGGATGCGCGTGCACGGAGGCGTGCGGCCCAGGCCGGCGCCTGGGGCGTCAATCAGCGCACCGGCGATGCTCATCGGGATATCGCGGGCAGGGATACGGTGGATAGCTCGCGGGCGGCAAGCCCGCTTCGTGCGGCCTCCGACGCGATTGTGGTGGATACGACCGATATGGGACTTCAAGACGTGGTGGACCTTGTCCTGGAGAGGGTGCGATGCGCCGCTTCGTGAAGCTCTCGACGTACGTTCCCGCCTGCTACTGGTGGGCCACGTTTTCGTTGCGGGTCTTGCTGACATTGGTCGCGCGCTGGAAGGTCGTGGGCCGGGAGAACGTTCCCCCGAGCGGCGCGCTCATCGTAGTCTCGAACCACCTGAACAATGCCGACCCGCCGATCCTGGCCGCAGGCGTCGCGCGGCGGAGGATTCGCTACATGGCCAAGGTTGAGCTCTTCAAGTGGCCCTTCGGGATCTTTCCGCGGTTGTACGGCGCGTTTCCCGTGAGGCGTTTCGAAGCCGATGTAGCGGCAATGCTGAATGCCGAACGAATCCTGAAGCGCGGAGAAGTGCTCGGTATGTTCCCGGAGGGGACCCGCAGCAGGACTGGCTCGCTCGGCAAGCCCCACCCCGGCACGGCGCTGATTGCCCTGCGCACGGGCGCCACTCTCCTTCCCTGCGCGATTGCCGGGACAGAGGTGCTTGGCAGGCCCTGGAATGCCCTGCGGCGGCCGCGGTTTACGGTCGTGATCGGGAGGCCGATGACAGTCGAGAGGGTGAGGCGGCCCGGCGAAAAGGAAGTGAACGAGCTCACCGAGCGCCTTTTTGCGGAGATTTGCAAGCTGTTACCAGCGCAATACCTTGGCGCCTATACTGGATCAGGAGATTCCTCCCGGACTGACGATGGTACAGATCCTCCGAGCCAGTGAGATGGGCTTCTGCATGGGCGTTCGCCGCGCCGTGCAGATCATGGAGTCAGAGGCCACACCGGAGACCCCGGTCTTCAGCGTTGGCGAGATCGTCCACAACCCGTACGTGGTGGAGCGGTTGGAGCGGTCGGGCGTGCTTCAGCTCCCCGGCCCCGACGAGGTGGACGGGGACATCGGCGCCGAGACCGCGCGCCGCGTGCAGCAGGGCCGGGTGGCCATCACCGCCCATGGCGTGGGGGAGAGAGTGGTGCGCCAGCTGCGCGAAAGCGGCCTCGAGATCGTGGACACGACCTGCCCGATCGTCACACGCGCTCAGCGCTACGGACAGAAGTTCGTGCGCGAGGGCTGGCACGTCGTCATCTTCGGCGACCCGGGGCACAAGGAAGTCCGGGGGATCATGGGCTGGACGTTCGATCGCGGCGGCGCATCCCACGCCTCTATTGCCGAGAGCGCGGACCTGGAGTACCTGCGGCGTTTCGTGACGGATTTCCCGGGCGGGTTCCCCAGCAAGGTCGGGGTGATGGCCCAGACCACGCACAAGATGGAGGACTTCGCCCGCTTCGTCGCGAACCTGATGCTGCTCCAGCGCGACGGCAATTTCGAGCTCCATGTGGTGAACACGCTCTGCCACGCCACCACCGGTCAACAGGAGGCGGCGGCCGTACTTGCGCGCCGGGTTGAGGTGATGGTCGTTGTCGGGGGCCGCAAGAGCGCCAATACGCGCCACCTGAAAGAGGTCTGCGAAGAGCAGGGAACGCGCGCCTACCACATTGAGGGCGCCGACGAATTGCAGGCTTCGTGGTTCGCAGGGGTAGAACGGATCGGCCTGACCGCCGGCGCATCGACGCCGGACGACTCGGTCGATCATGTGGAGGCGCGCATCAGGGAGCTGGTGATGCGATGAAGCGCGCCCCCTCGGCCGGGGTTGTTTCGAGCGTACGCCCCGGCTCGCTGGCGGACGATGCGGGAATCGAGCCCGGCGACGCCATTGTGGAGGTCGCGGGCCGGACGCCTCGGGACATCGTCGATGTGCAGTTCTACGCGGCCGAGCCGGAAGTCGAGATCCGCATCCTCAAGGCCAATGGCGCCGAGGATCTTGTCGTCTTCGAGAAGGAGCCGGATGAGGAGCTGGGCCTCGAATTCGAGCACGCTACCTGGGACGGCGTCATCGTCTGCAACAACAACTGCTTCTTCTGTTTCCTGAAGGGGCTTCCCGGCGGCATGCGGAAGTCCCTCTACATGAAGGACGACGACTACCGCCTGAGCTTTCTGCACGGGAACTTCGTGACGCTTACGAACCTCGGCGAGGACGACTGGTCCCGGCTGGAGGAGCAGCGGCTGAGCCCCCTGCACGTCTCGGTGCACGCGACCGAGCCGTCGCTGCGGCGGAAGATGCTGGGAAACCCGCGCGCCCCCGATATCCTCGAACAGCTTCGACGGCTTGGCACGCTCGGGATCTCCGCGCACACGCAGATAGTCCTCTGCCCGGGCGTGAACGACGGGGAGCACCTGGTGCGGTCAATTCGCGACATGGCCGGCCTCCATCCTGTGGTGCAGACCGTCTCCGTGGTTCCGGTGGGGGCAAGCCCAAAGCTGGAAGAGCGGGCGATGAGCCGCGACGGCATTGACCTGAAACGTCCCTCTCCCGCTTATGCCCGGGAGATCTTGCGCCTCGTCCGCCCTTTGCAGCGGGAGTTCCGCGCCCGTTTCGGCCACACCATCGTGCAGTGCAGCGACGAGTTTCACCTGGCAGCCGGCGAGCGCGTGCCCGGGGCCGCCACCTACCAGGGGTACCCTCAGTATGAAAACGGCATCGGAATGGTACGCTCGATGCTCGAAGACTGGCGCCGGACCCGGCGGCGGCTTCGAAACGCACCGGGTGCTTCGCCTGTGCTGAGGCGGGCCTTGATCGGATGCGGAGCGATGATCGCCCCGGTGTTGAATGCGGTCGCGGCGGAGTTCAGTGAGGAGTCGGGCGCCGAGGTCCGCGTGGAGGCCGTCACGAACACGGTGTTCGGCGAGCGCGTGAACGTGAGCGGGCTGCTCTGCGGGCGCGACTTCGTTGAGCAGTTGCGCGGCTTCGAAGCCGATGTCGTCATTCTCCCGCGGGCCAGCCTCGACTACTTTGGGCGCCAGTTCCTGGACAGCATGCCTGCCGAGGCCGCCGCCATGCACCTGGGGCGGCCGGTCGGGTTCGCCAGCGAGTGGAGCGAGGTGCTCGCTATCCTGCGTCACGGTCCAGAGCCGCCGCACCGGAACGCGGTCAGCAATGGAGCCTTCTGGAGCGAGCCTCGGAGCCGGTCCCGGCGAGCTGCTGTCTCGCTGCCCAGGTGAGTGCATGTGATAGGATTCACCCATGCCTCGCATCCGGGTTGAGCCTCTCGGGATCGAGGTGGACGCGCCTCGCGGAGAGACGGTGCTCGACGCGGTATGCGCGCACGGCTTCTTCTGGCCAGTTGGCTGCGACCGCATCGGCGAGTGCACCAACTGCGCGATGGAGGTCATTTCCGGGGTCGGCCGTCTCAGCGCCATGGGCCGGTACGAACGCCAGAACCTGGTCCGCCAACGGGGACCCGGGGCCACCGATGACCCGCGCCTGCGGCTCGCCTGCCAGGCACGGGTGGAAGGCGATATCGTGGTCTACAAGCGGGGCGTGGCGCCGGCCTGACAGGGGGTAGGGCTCTTGCCATACGTCATCGCCGAACCGTGCATCGACGTCAAGGACGCGTCGTGTGTCGACGTCTGTCCCGTTGACTGCATCCACACCTCCGAAGGCGCGCCCCAGTACTACATTAACCCGCACCAGTGCATAGACTGTGCGGCCTGCGAATCGGCCTGCCCGGTTTCGGCTATCTTCTTCGATGCCGACCTGCCCGGCGACTGGCGGCCGTTCATCCAGGTGAACAGCGACTTCTTCAGCGATTGACCAGCCGCCGGAAGACGGTGGCAGTGGAGGTAAACGTGGAACTTGCCCAGCTAGAGGCATTCTTGCAGGTGGCGCATCACCGTTCGTTCAGCCGCGCCGCGGAGGCGCTCTTCCTGACCCAGCCTTCGGTAACCGCCCGCATCCAGTCGCTTGAGCGCGAAATCGGCGAACGGTTGTTCGAACGGACGGGCCGCAGCGTCACGCTCACGGATGCCGGTAACGCCTTCATACCGCACGCTCAGCGCGCTCTCACCGCGGTCCAGGAAGGAACCGATGCTATTGAGGCCGTTCGCCATGGAGACGTTGGCAGCATCCGCATCGGCGCCAGCCCGAGCATTGCCACTTATGTCTTACCCGGGATTCTGAAGAAGTTCCGGGAGCAGCGACCGCGCGTTCATATCAACCTGACGGCCGACACCAGCGAGGACATCATCGAACGCCTGCTGGCGGGTGAGATGCACACGGCTATCACCCGGCTCACCCAGCATCCGGAAATCGAATCGGTTCACCTGTACAACGACGACCTGACACTGGTGGTGTCTCCCACGCATCCTTTTGCGCAGAAGGGGAGAGTGACGGTGGCCGAGGCCGGGCGCCAGCCGTTCCTCTTCTTCGTTCGCAGCTCCAGCTACCACAGCCTCATCTACAGCATGTTCCTGCGCGTGGGGGTGGTCCCGGAATCGGTGATGGAGCTCGATTCCATGGAAACGACGAAGCACATGGTCGAAGCAGGGCTCGGTATCGCCATCCTGCCCGTCATCTCGGTTGAGCGCGAAATAGCAACGGGCACCCTCAAGCGCGTCGAAATACGTGATATGGAGCAGCCTGCCCAGCGCGAGGTGGGGATGCACGTACTCCGCGACAGGTTGATGGCGCCACCGGTGCGGGACTTCCTGAACCTGCTGGCCAGCGAGTTCGGCATCGCCCATTCGTTCGAAGGGGGCCGCTCGCGTCAGGAGGCCGTACGCTGATGCCCGGAGCGCGGCTGCAATGAAGCGAGTAGGGGGCTTCCCGCCGGGCGGGCCCGGTGCATTGGTCCGGGAGCCACAAGGGAAAGGATCCCTGTGACGGCGCTTACCCTGCGCGGTGGCATGGTCTGGGACGGCCGGGCGGATGCGCTCCGCGAGGCCTCCGTGGTGGTCGATGAGGGAAAGATCGCTGCCATCGGCACCGGCGCCGCCAGCGGGACCGCTCTCGACATCTCCGGGTACACGGCGTTACCGGGGCTCATCGAAGGCCACGCGCACCTCTGCTTCAACGCCGCCAGCAACTGGCGGGCAGTCTTCGACAGCGACACCCCCGGGCGCATGCTGCTCCGGATGGTTGCCCACGGGCGAACCATGCTCGAGGCCGGGATCACCACCGTCCGGGACCTGGGAGCCCCCACCGGGCTTGCCATCGAGATCCGGGAGGCCTTCGCCAGTGGTCTCGCACCCGGGCCGGACCTCCTCGTATCCGGCGCACCCATCACCACCACGGGCGGCCACTGCTGGTTCATGGGGGGCGAAGCCGACGGCGAACTCGAGCTGCGCAAGGCGGTCCGCGGGCTTGTCAAGGCGGGCGTCGACTGGATCAAGGTCATGGCAACCGGCGGTTCCATGACCCGCGGCACGAACACGCTCGCCGCTCAGTACAGCACCGGCGAACTCCGTGCCATCGTCGAAGAGGCACACCGCCTTGGCCGGCGCGTGGCCGCCCATTGCCACGGCACGGCGGGCATCCGCGCCGCCGTTGAAGCAGGAGTCGATTCCCTGGAGCACTGCTCGTTTGCCGGGCCGGATGGGGTGGACCGCGACGACGCTCTCATCGACCGCATCGCCGCCTCAAACACGATCGTCTCGCAGACGATCTCGGTGGGATACCGCCGCTGGCTGGACGATGGGCAGCGCCGGCAGCGCTCCGAACTTCTCCAGCGGATTCTCAAGACGGGCTGCCGGATGATTGCAAGTACTGACTGCGGCATCCCGAACGTTGGGCACGCCGAGCTGGCGGGTGGGCTCGAAGTCTTCTCCGAGCTCGGCGGTTTGTCACCCGTTCAGGTTCTCAGGCTCGCGACTTCGGCCTCTGGCGAGCTCCTGGGGATGGCAGACCGCGGCGCGCTGGAGCCCGGGCGCCGGGCCGATGTCCTGGTCGTATCCGGCGACCCCACGGCCAACCTGGGAGCGCTTACCCGGGTACGCTACGTGATCAAGAGGGGGCAGGTCGTATTCGCAGCTCCATGAGTGGTGTTCGTTGCCGGGGAAGGGGCTCATCTCGCTCGAAGAGAGACGCGCGCCTAGACTCGGAAGGCGAGAGGACACCGAGAGATGATTTCGAGCATTATCCTGGCCGCTGGTTCGTCGGATCGTATGGGCAGCCCGAAGGCGCTTCTCGACTGGGGCGGAGAGCCCCTCATCTGCTGGGAGATACGGCAGCTGCGCGAGGCGGGTGTGGATGAGGTGATCGTTGTGCTCGGGCACCGGAGCGACGATGTGCGCCGCGCGCTGGCGCGTGTGAACTGCCGTGTGATGAACAATCCTCACTTTCACTCGGGGCGGGCCGAGTCGGTCCGCATCGGGGCCAAGGCGGTACAGCGAGACGCCGAGGCCATCGTCATCGTCAACGTCGATCAGCCCCGGCCGGCAGAGTTCATTCGCGCGCTGATTGTCGCGCACCAGGGCGGAAACGGCGTCGCGGTCACGAGGCCCGTGGTGGCAGGGCGCCACGGACACCCGGTCGTGGTCGCGGGATCGATGCGCGAGGAGCTGATGGCCGCCAGTGACGCCACCGAGGGGATGCGCGGCGTGCTCCATGCCCACGCGAACACCATTGCGGACATTCCCGCCGACGACCTCTGCGAGGTTGACATCAATACGCCCGATGACTACCGGGCGGCGCTCCGCCGCTTCGGGATAGCCGGCTAGCCGGGGGCTCTACGCGGCTTCGGTAGGCTCCACAAGCTGGTGGCAGCCGGGGCAGAAGGTCTGGCGGCGGGCCGAGAGGAACCGCAATTCACAGGCCGGACATACCACAATTCGCCGATTCATCCTGTCACTCCTGACGTGGTTACAACCCGATTGTCGTCGCCTCCCGGCGGGCGCGTTAGGGGAATCTCCCTATAAACGGGCGGGGCTGCCATAGTTTCAGGCTATATATACCAAGTTGTCACCAATGGCTCACTCCCGGTGACCGCGGATGCTACACTCCGCCGAAAGGACAGGAGTGGCAACGACATGTCCCTCACGGTAACGACCACCGGAAGCATCGAAGGCCGCACGATCGAGAGCTACCTCGGGGTGGCGGCGGGAGAAACCATCCTCGGCGTGAATGTCTTCAAGGACATCGCCGCCGGCTTCCGCAATATCGTCGGCGGGCGATCGGGGAAGTACGAAGAAGAGCTGCGAAAGGGCCGGGACACCGCCATTGACGAGATGATCGAGCGCGCCCGCGAGATGGGCGCCGACGCCGTTGTGGGGGTGAAGGTGGACTATGAGACCGTGGGCGGTCAGATGCTGATGATCGCCGCGTGCGGCACGGCGGTGAAATTGCGGTAGCCCGGTAGCCCGGTTTCGGGGAACTCGCTAGTCTGAAGCCAAGAATTCGGCGACAGCTGACGGGGGTATTCCTGTGGCGACAAAGGTTGGCATCAACGGTTTCGGGCGCATCGGACGGCAGGTCCTCAAGGCCATCTCGGAGCGGCATGGCGGCACACTGGAAGTGGTGGCCATCAACGACCTGGTTCCCAGCGAGACCAATGCCAGCCTCTTGAAATACGACAGCAACTATGGCCGCTGGGAACGCGATATCCGCGCGGTCGAGGGCGGCCTGTCGATCGACGGGCGAGTGGTGCGGGTGTTCAGCGAGCGCGACCCTGGCGCAATTCCCTGGGGCTCGGTGGGTGCGGAGATCGTTATCGAATCCACGGGCCTGTTCACGGACGCCACGAAGGCCGGCGCCCATCGCCGGGACTCCGTGAAGAAGGTGATCATCAGCGCCCCGGCCAAGAACGAGGACTTCACCATTGTGCTGGGCGTGAACGCCGACGGGTACGACGCAGGTCGCCACCACGTGATCTCGAATGCCAGCTGCACCACCAACGGCCTCGCACCGGTGGTCAAGGTCATCGTCGACAACCTCGGCCTCGTCAAGGGGCAGATGACCACGGTCCACAGCTACACGAATTCCCAGCAGATCCTCGATCGGGCGGCCGGGAGCGACTTGCGCGAAATGCGCGCCGGGGCGCTCAACATCGTCCCCACATCCACCGGCGCTGCAAAGGCCCTTCGCCTTGTAATCCCGGAAGTTGAGGGCAAGCTCGATGGCCTTGCCTACCGCGTCCCGACGCCAACGGTCTCCATCGTGGAGGTGGTCGCGCTCACGGAGAGGGACACAACGAAGGACGCCCTGAACGCGCTCATTGCCGAGACGGCAGCCGAGAAGATGAAAGGGATCCTTGGCCTGACCATGGAACCGGTGGTATCGATGGACCTCAAGGGCGATGAACGATCGAGCATCGTCGACGGGCTTTCGACGAATGTGGTCGGGGGGAACCTCGTGAAGGTGGCGGCGTGGTACGACAACGAGTGGGGTTACTCGTGCCGCATCAGCGACCTTTGCGCCTTCCTGGTGCAGAAGGGGCTTTAGGGCCCGTCCCGGGAAAGAGCGTCTCTGGAGAGCAGAGGCCCGGCCGTCCACTGTATCCTGCGCGCAGGCGTGAACGTTTTTCGCGAGAGGCGGCGGGATTGACAGGTGGGACGAGGCGTTGCTAGGCGTCGCTAGAGGCGCGATGCGACGGGGCCGGTGGGCGGCCGCGAACGTGTGGCGCTGGCCCCTCGCGCTCACCCTGATCCTGCTGCTGGGGGCCGCCGTGCGCTTCCACGGCCTGGACTGGGACAGGCCCGCCGGCGCCAGCGCCCCCCTCCAGATGCACCCCGACGAGCGCGCCCTGTCGTTCGTGGCAGACCGCACGGACTGGCCGGACGGAATCGGGGGCTACTTCGACACTGCGCGCAGCCCGCTGAACCCGTACAACTCTCCCGAAACGCACTCCTACGTCTACGGCACGTTCCCCCTCGTCCTGGTCAAGGGCGTCGCGACCCTGGCCGGAGACGACCCCGCCGGCCGGGGGAACTCCTATGACAGGACCGTGGAGTGGGGAAGAGCCGTAACCGCTGTGTTTGACGTTGGCACCATCGCCCTGGTGTTCGCCCTGGGGGCCTACCTGTTTGGCCTGCGCGCCGGACTCCTGGGGTCCCTCTTCTACGCGCTCGCGGTACTGCCAACCCAGCTTGCCCACTTCTGGACGATGGACCCCTACGTCACGTTCTTCGGTGTTGCCACATTGCTGCTCTCCGCGATGACCGTGACCTCAGAGCGCTGGTGGGCGCGCGGTGGATTAACGTTGCTGCTCGGTCTTGCGGTCGGCCTTGGTCTCGCCAGCAAGGTGACGGCCTGGCCCCTTGCCCTGGCGCCCGTGCTCGCCACGGGGATTCGCATCGGCCTGCGCGACTTTCCGGGACTGGGCCTGCGCTGGCGCGGGCAGCCGCGGGCGCCCGGCGGATTCTGGACGACCGACCTCGCCCTCCTCAGCCTAACCGCCGTCACCGCGATGCTGGTCTTCCGGGTTGCACAGCCCTATGCATTCGAGGGCCCTGGCTTCTTCGACATGGCCATCAGCGCCCGGTGGCGTGCGGACATCGAAGGGGAGATCGACCGCCAGAACGGCAATGCCAGCTTCCCTCCGTTCGTTCAATTCGCCGGGCGCCCGGCTGTGCTCTGGCCCCTGCAGAACATGGTCTTCTTCGGGCTGGGACCGGCCCTCGGCGCAGCGGCATGGATTTCGCTGGCAGGGGCAGCAGTGTTCATGTTCAAGCGGAGAGAGCTCGCCTGCCTGTTGCCGCTCGCCCTTGCGATGGCGGTTTTCGCCTTCCAGGGACCCCGTTTCGTAGCCTGGATGCGCTACTTCGCACCCATGTACCCGGTGTTGTGCCTGTTTGCCGGCTGGGGGCTGCTGGCGTTGCAGAGGTGGTGCGCTGAACGGAAGGGACAGGCGGTGTTCTTCCAGGGCCGGGGACAGATCCCGTCCCGGCTGCTCAAGTGGGGCGCTACGGGTGCGCTCCTGGCGACCATCGGCGCGACCGCCCTCTGGGCAGCGGCCTTTCAGAACGTCTACCGCAGCGAACACCCCCGCATCCAGGCGAGCCGCTGGATCTTCCAGAACGTCCCCGCGGGAGCGGCCATCACCACGGAACTCTGGGACGACACTCTGCCTTACCCACTCCCCGGCACCACCTGGGGTGGGTACCGCATCGTGGAGACCGAACCTTATGAGACCGACTCGATCGCCAAGGTTGAGAAGCTCGTTCGCGGCGTACCTGCCACCGGCAGGATGGGCCTGGATGACGCCGACTACATTTCCATCAGCTCGAACCGCGTGCGGGACTCCGTCCCACGCCTGGAACGCAAGTACCCGGCCACCATCCGCTACTACGAGCTGCTCGACAGCGGCGAGCTGGGCTTCGACCTGGTAGCAACCTTCAAGGTCCGGCCCTCGCTGTTTGGGGTGAGAATCGACGACTCGGGAGCCGAGGAATCCTTCACTGTCTACGACCATCCCGAGGTGCGCATTTACAAGAAAAGCGACCGGTGGGACCCCGACCGCGCTGTTGAACTACTGAACGAAGCCCATCCTGAGCGCGCGATCGATCTCCTGCCGAAACAGGGCCGCACAAACGGGCTCCAGTTCACGGCCGGGCAGGGTCAGGTCCAGCAGCAGGGCGGAACGTTTCGAGACGTTTTCGACCCCGGTGGCCGGGCGTCGTCCATTCCCTGGCTCTGGTGGCTGCTCTGGCTGGAGCTCGCTGCTTTCGCGGTCCTCCCATGGGCTTCATGGCTCTTCCGGGCCCTGCCCGACCGGGGCTACGGGCTTTCGAAACTCCTGGGCTTCGCCGCGGTAGCGCTGCCCACGTGGCTGCTGGTGGCATGGGGCGCGGTGCGCTTCTCCGGGGAGCTCGCCTGGGGTGTGTACGCCGCGCTGGTGGCAACGGGCCTCACCCTTGGCGTGTTGCGACGGCGCACGCTGTTCGAGGAGGCGCGCCAACGCTGGCCGGCGTGGCTGGCGATGGAAGCCGTGTTCCTGCTGGCCTTCTTCGGCTTCCTGGCGCTGCGGTACTGGAATCCGGACCTCTGGCATCACCCCCAGGGAGGGGAGAAGCCTATGGAGCTCGCCTACCTTACCGCCGTGGCCCGCTCGACTGAGATGCCGCCCTATGACCCGTGGTTCGCGGGCGGGACAATGAACTACTACTACATGGGCTGGTTCTTCCTGGCGGTGCCCATGCGGGCGCTGCGCATTGTCCCCGAGATCGCCTTCAACCTTGGCGTGCCGACCTTTGCCGCGCTGGCGGCATCGGTCGCCGCATCGGCGGCGTATAACCTTGCCGCGCTTTCCCGCACAGGTGCGGACGCCGTGCGGAGCCATCGGCGCGGAAGCGCCATCGCCGCCGGGGTGGCTGGTGCCGTTCTGCTCGTGGCCATCGGCAACCTCGACGGCGGGCACCAGCTGATCGAGCAGCTCCAGTCAGTCAACACGTGGACGGCCTTGGAAGGAACGCCCGTGCTGGGGGGCGCGGTCGGCCTGGCCGGGGGCGCCTGGCAGGCACTGGTACACGGGGCCGGCCTGCCCCCCTTCGACTGGTGGCGCAGCTCGCGGATCCACATCGGCTCGATCGACATCACCGAGTTCCCTTACTGGTCGTTCCTCTTCGCCGACCTGCACCCGCACCTGATGGGGCTGCCCTTCTTCGGGCTCATCGTCGCCCTTTGCGTCGCTTATGTTGCCAGCGCCGTCGCCGGGTTCGAACGCCAGGCGTGGGCGCTGGCGGTGGCCTTTGGCTGTGCGCTCGGGCTCGTTCGCACGGTCCATACGTGGGACTTCCCAACGGCCACGCTGCTCACCGTGGCGGCGATCACAGCGGGGCAGCTGCTGGCGCCGGGCCGGCGAGACCTGCGCTGGTGGCGGGCCGTGGGGCACCTCGTGGTGGCAGGCGCGGTGCTCATGGTGGCGTTCGCGCCCTTCACCCGCCATTTCGAGGTGTTCAACAGCGGACTTGAGCGTTCCCCGGAGACCACGAAGGCCCACCAGTACTTTGCCCACTTCGGGCTCTTCGTGGTGGTCGCCCTCGCCTTCCTGGCCGTGCGCTTCCATGAAGAGCTCCGCGAGCGGCAGGGCAAACCCGGTCGCAATCCGGCGCTCGCAATGCTTGCAGGACCGGTCGAGGTGGGAGCCCTGGCGTTGTTCGCCGCCGGGCTGGCAACCTTCACGTGGCGGTTCGGGCTCACTGTCATTGCGCTGAGCGCCCTGCTTGCCTTCTTCCTTGGGAACCTGCTCTGGCTGGAGTGGCGCCGGCGCGAGCGCGACATTCCGAGGCTTCTCGCGACCGGGCTGTTCGGCCTCGCCTTCGCCATCGCTGCAGGAGTGGATGTGGTGACGGTGAGGAACGACATCGAGCGCATGAACACGGTCTTCAAGTTCTCGCTGCAGGCATGGCAGCTCTTTGCCATTGCCGGGGCGTACGGAAGCTGGTACGTGCTCCGCTACCTGTGGGAGGTCGACACCTGGCGCCTGAGGCCGCGCCCCGGGCGAGCAACGGCCGCGGTCCTGGCCGCTCTGACGGCTGTGGTGCTGCTGACGGGGGCATCCGTCTTCGTGGTCGAAGGTACCCCCGCGCGCGAGAAGGCACGTTTCGCGGACCTCCCGCGGGGGCTCGACGGGCTGGCCTATCTCCGGGCGGGTGTGTTCGTGGAGGACCGTGGTACTCCCAATCAGTCCGATGACGTGGCCATCCGGCTGGCCGATGACGAGCCGCTCATCCGCTGGCTGCGCGAGAACGTGGATGGCTCGCCGGTGATCGTGGAAGCCGTTGGGCCGCTCTACCACTGGACGGGGCGAATCTCGGTGAACACCGGCCTTCCCACGGTCGCCGGCTGGGACTGGCACCAGGTTCAGCAGCGATGGGACTACGCGGGCCTGGTCAACGAACGGCGCATCGAAACCCAGAAGTTCTTCACGGACTCCGACACCGCTTCGGCGGAGCGCTACCTCCGCAAGTACGGGGTCCGTTATGTCGTTATGGGCACCGAGGAGCGCGCCATGGGGAGCGACGCCGGGCTGGCGAAGTTCAGCCAGATGCCCGCGCTGCGCGAGGTGTTTCGCTCCGGCGAATACGCGATCTACGAGGTGGACCAGGCGCAACTTGCGCCCCCGTAGGAGTGTTCGCGCCACCGGGGAGCGAGTAGTATCCACGGGGACGGCACTCGAAGTGAGCACACCACAGCGCCAGCGGTCAGCGCTGCCCGCGGACCGGTCTCACGGGGCCCGGCACGACGGCCCGGCGGTCCGCTCTCGCCCGCCAGCACTCGCTGCCCGCCGCAGCCCTGCCGTGGACCACGGGCATGGCGAACCGAGGGTGCGGATTCCGTGGCTGCAGCAATCGCTGGGCAACGCACGCGTGGCGCGACTGGTGGTACAGCGCGACCCCGTCCCGGCGGACGTCACCTACGAACCGGCACGAGACACGGCAAGCTACGTGGAGCTTGTCCGCGCGCTGGAGCGGCAGTTCCCCGAGCGCACGCCGCGCCAGGTCCTTGCGATGCTGCGCCAGGTGTACTACGGGATGCCCTGGAGCGCGGACACCACATCGCAGTGGCAGGAAGTCCTTCCCGCCAGCCCCCGGCCCGGTGACCCCCGGAGGAGGGCCGGGTCGGGAACCGGTTCGCTTTTCGAAGCGCTGCGGCGCAGCCAGGGGTCCATCCCCGGCCTCGACATCGCACATGTGTTCGCCGGCCTGGAAGCGTTGCTCAATCCCACGGCACAGGTTGAGCTTGAAGTGCTGGGCCCGAACGTGGTGGTTGCCATGCCCAACACCGAGTTCGCTACCTGGGGAGGCGACCTGGGCTCCGCCGCCGGCCAGGCGCTGGCCGACCCGGATATCGGAGCCTCGCAGAGAAGCGACCGGGAGTACTTCAACGACAAGGCCTCGGCCGACGACCTTGAGGGCAACATTGATGCCTATGGCATTGTGCGCGGGGCTGGCGGCCGCTCCGGGCTCGGCCGGGCGCTCGCCGGGGGCGGAACGCCGCCTGCGCAGGGGACCCGGGTATCCGAGATCCTTGCCCAGTACTACGGGCAGGGGTCCTCCCGGCTTGCCACTGCTCACACCAATCGCTACCGGGACTTCGCCGCATCCATCGGGGGCAGGGTGGAAGGCAACCGGATTGCCAATCGCGAAGACCTTGTTCTCACCATCGCGCCGCGCGTCGGCTCGTTCGCCCGGGTCTGGTACTGGAAAGAGTACAAGCGCGTTCACGGCGCCGTGCAAACTGCCGCCGCCTACACGGTGAGGGACCCGGTAGTTACGGTCCTGGCGACTCTGAAGTCGCAGATCATGGTTCGCTTTTTCCTGCAATGGGTGGAGCAGCGCCTGGCCGGTGGCGGATAGCCCCACACAGCCAGGGGCCGGTAGACTCTGGGTGTGTTTGAATCGTTGACCGATAAGCTCCAGGGCGCCTTCAAGCGGTTCGGGAGCAGGGGCGTCGTTACCGAAGCGGACCTGGACCAGGCGCTACGCGAAGTGCGCATGGCCATGCTCGAAGCGGATGTGAACTTCAAGGTCGTGCGTGAGTTCACGTCGCGAGTCAAAGAGAAGGCTCTCGGCGCGCAGGTGTTGCGAAGCCTTACCCCGGCCCAGCAGGTGATCGGCATCGTCCACGACGAGCTCGTGGAACTGCTGGGCGGCGAGGCTCCCCGGCTGGAGTCCGCGTCCAAACCGCCGACGGTGCTGATGGTGGTTGGCCTCCAGGGTTCAGGCAAGACAACCAGCATCGCCAAGCTTGCCAACCTCCTGAAGAAGGAAGGGCAGCGCCCGCTCGTGGTCGCCTGTGACGTTTATCGTCCCGCGGCCGTGGACCAGCTGGTGACGCTCGCCCGGCAGCTCGACATCCCTTGCCACGAAGAGGGAACGGCTGCGAAACCCGCCCAGATCGCCGCCAACGGCCTGGACAAGGCGCGCCGGATGAACTGCACCCATGTGCTGGTGGATACCGCCGGCCGCCTTCACATCGACGAGGAGATGATGTCGGAGGTGGCGGGCCTGCGGCAGCAGCTGGGGCCCCAGGAGGTGCTCTTCGTCGCCGACGCGATGGCCGGCCAGGATGCTGTCACCGCCGCCAGGGAGTTCCACGAAAAGGTCGGCATCACGGGGCTCGTGCTCACCAAGATGGACGGTGACGCCCGCGGTGGTGCTGCGCTCAGCATCCGCCAGGTGACCGGGGTGCCGGTGAAGTTCATCGGCGTGGGCGAGAAGGCCGAGGCCCTGGAGCCGTTCCATCCCGACCGGATGGCCGGCCGCATCCTCGGGATGGGCGACATGATGACGCTCATCGAGCGAGCTCGCCTCGAGATGGGCGACGAGGACACCGACAAGTTCGGCGAGAAGTTCAAGAAGGGCACGTTCGACCTGCAGGACTTCCTCGAACAGCTTCGGAAGGTGCGCCGCATGGGCCCCCTTGGTCAGCTGGTCCAGATGCTGCCGGGCTTCAACCGCATCAAGGCCCAGCTCAACGTGGACGACATCGACGACCGCTTCTTCAAGCAGGCCGAGGCGATTGTGCTTTCGATGACACCATGGGAACGGCGCCACCCCGACAGGATCGATGGGAAGCGCCGGAAGCGCATCGCGCGCGGGAGCGGCACCGATGCTTCCCAGGTGAACCAGGTGCTCAAGCAGTTCTTCGAAGCCCGGAAGATCGCCAAGAGCATCGCCACGGGGAAGTTCCCTGCGCTCCCGGGGATGCGGTAGCAACGCCAACCCGGCGCATACCGCAGTAATGCGCTAGCATTGCAGCGATACAGCGAATGCAATGCCCGCGCTGGCGGGCTTCCAAGGAGTGCATATGATCCGGATTCGACTGCGGCGCGTTGGCAAGAAGCGGCAGCCCTACTACCGCCTGGTGGTGGCCCAGAAGGAAGCGAAGCGCGATGGCGCCTTCCTCGAAACCCTCGGCTCGTACGACCCGCACGCCAATCCGCCGTCGATTCAGCTGGATGAGGCGAAGACGCGGGAGTGGCTGACCAAAGGCGCCCAGCCTTCGGAGGCGGCCGAGAAGATACTCCGCAGGGCAGGTATTGTCGCAGGCGCCGCCGCCGCGCCGGCAAAGGACGCCTGACCGTGGCCTCGATGATGGCAGGCGTTGTCGAGTACGTCGCCAAGGGACTGGTCGACGACCCCGAATCGGTCAGTGTCAGCGAGCGCGACGAGGGTGGTCGCGTGGTCGTTCGCCTTGACGTGGCCGAGGACGACTGGGGCAAGGTGATCGGCAAGGGCGGCCGCATCGCCGCCGCCATGCGTTCGCTGCTGAAAGTAGCCGCCGTGCAGGAAGACGTGCGCGCCTCCCTGGAGATTGGCGACTGACGCCGGAAGGCTCCCCGGCGGCCGGCAGTCCCGGGAGCGGAGCGCCCCGGAGACGCTCCCGCCCTCCCCGTAGACGAAATCAGCTCTTTCCCGAACCAAGAGAGGGGTTCACCGCCCTGGGAGTGGTGAGCCGCGCCCACGGCATTGCGGGCGAGCTTCGGGTTTCAGCCTTCAATCCT
Source organism: bacterium (assembly GCA_003577245.1). GTDB lineage: Bacteria > Chloroflexota > Dehalococcoidia > Tepidiformales > Tepidiformaceae > UCB2. Next base: position 88,417 of record QEVS01000007.1, read on the forward strand.
GGCGCCCCGAACATGCAGCGCGGGCGCCGCGTGTACATTACGGGCCACCGCTACACCGTCCTCCGGGCCCGGCCCGACCAGGACGCCTGGCTCCTGCAGCTCGCGGGCATCGAGAACCGCAACAGCGCTGAAGAGCTCGCCGGGGAGCTAATCGAAGCAGCAGACGGCGACGTGCGCCGCGAGGACTCGGACTCCTACTTCCTCCACGAGCTAGTCGGCCTCCGGGTCGTCACCGTCGACGGCCGCGAGCTGGGAACGGTCACGGAGGTGCTACAGACCGGCGCGAATGACGTCTACATCGCCACCGGCCCAACTGGCGAGGTGCTCATCCCCGCCATCGGCGAGGTGGTGGAAGGGATCGACATCGGCGCCGGCATAATGCGCATTACACCTTTGGCGGGAATGCTGGACGAATCGCAATAATCCATTGAAACCCTCTATAGGGCGGACTACACTGGCCCGGGCGCCGATGGCTGGAGCCGGTTTGAGGGGCCGGCGTCGGCGGCCGGGTAACACCAAGTCGAGAGGGGTTCCTGAATGTCCAAGGCCGAAGCACTTCAGCTGGTCGGAGACTGCGTCCACCATTGGGTTCTCGAGTCGCCGCGGGGCGAACTGACGCCAGGACGCTGCAAGAAGTGCGGGAAGGAAAAGGAGTTCACGGGAGAGACCAGCTACCGGATTGGCCGGGGCTCGGCGCACCGGAGCTAACCAAAGCGCCGCAACCACGCAATTGACTCTCGTTCGGGCCGCTTCTTACGATGGAAGCGGCCCAACCCGTTTGTGGGGACATAGCTCAGTTGGGAGAGCGCAGCGTTCGCACTGCTGAGGTCGGGGGTTCGAATCCCCCTGTCTCCACCACCACCCCGCTGCACCCGGCAGCGGCGGCCATCGTGGTCCCTCGGAGGGCCATTGAGGGTTTGCAGCCCCTTCCTCATTCCTGGTTCGCGCTTCGAGGTCTGTCTCGAGGCATGAGCCCCGTGTAGCATGGTCCGCGCCGCCGTGCCGTTGCGCCTGAAGCGTACCGGTCCCTGAACAGCTCAGCGAGACACTTCATGACAACATCCCGACCGATCGGCTCGCTGCTGCTGGAACTGCCGGGCGCCGAACTCCTGGCCGGCGCAGGCGATGCTACCGTTCGCGCCGTCGAACATGACTCACGCAACGCAAGGCCAGGCACGCTCTTCGTGGCCGTTCCCGGTTTCAACTTTGATGGCCACAGCTTTCTGCCGGCCGTGGTCCAGTCCGGAGCGGGCGCGATGGTGGTCCAGCGCGACCGCCCGGCGGCGTGGGGTGACCTTCCCTCCGGGCCGGCCGTCATTGTGGTTGACGATACCCGGGCAGCCCTCTCGGCCGCCGCGGCCTGGTTCTACGGCCATCCCGGACGCGAGATGACCGTGGTGGGAGTGACGGGCACCGATGGCAAGACCACCACCTCGCACCTCCTCACGAGCGTCCTTGAGGCCGGCGGAGCCAGGGTAGGCCGCCTGGGCACGGTCGACGTTCGCATCGCCGGACAGGAAGACAGCGCCACCGAGCGCATGACAACCCCGGAGGCCACGGAGGTGCAGCGCCTCCTGCGGAAGATGGCAGACGCCGGTTGCCGCTATGCAATCGTGGAGTCGACCAGTCACGGGCTCGCGCTCCACCGCCTCGACCACGTGGAATACGACATCGCCGTGTTCACGAACATCACCGGCGACCACCTCGATTTCCACGAGACGTTCGAGGCCTACCGCGAAGCGAAGGGCCGGCTCTTTGAAGCGCTGGACCGCACGGCCGGCAAAGGCGTTCCCAGGTGCGCCGTGGTCAATGCCGATGACCCATCGGCCAACTTCATGCTCGAACGAACCCGGGCTCGTGCGTTGCGTTACGGGCTGCAGTCACGCGACGCCGAGGTGCTGGCGACCAACCTGAATCTGCGTCCCGATGGGAGCGACTTCCGCCTGGTGACGCCCTCCGGCTCCGCGGAAGTCAGCATCAGGCTGCCGGCTATCTTCAACGTGGCGAACGCCCTCGCCGCGGCAGCCGCCGGCTTCGCCCTTGGCCTCGACACGGGCGTCATCACGGCCGGGCTCGCCGCCTGCCCCGGTGTGCCCGGGCGCATGGAACGGATAGATGCAGGGCAGCCCTTCGACGTGATCGTCGACTACGCGCATACCGGCGACGCCGTGCGCAAGGTGCTTTCGGTGCTGCGAGGGGTTTCCAAGGGGCGCCTGATCATCGTCATCGGCGCGGCCGGTGAACGCGACCCGGGACGCCGCTTTGGCGTGGGGCGCGCCGCAGCCGAGGGGGCCGACTTCGCTGTCTTCACAAACGAGGACCCTCGCAGCGAAGACCCCGGCGCGATCGTGCGCGAGATTGGCCGCCACGCCGAGGGCGCCGGCCGCGTGCGCGGCCAGGACTTCATCGAGGTGGAAGACCGGCGGGCCGCCATCGCTGAAGCCTTCCGCAGGGCGCGAGGCGGGGACCTCGTGCTCGTGGCCGGAAAAGGGCACGAGAAGTCCATCGTCTTCGCGGGCGGCTCCGTGGAGTGGGACGACCGCGTGGTGGCGCGCGAGGAGCTGGCGAAGCTCGGCTTCGGCCGCTAGTTGCGGCGCGGACGCCGCCCCGCATGGTAGACTCCGCGGCGCAATGAAAACTCATCACATCCCGGCCTGGGATACCAAACTCCACGAGCTGGCCGATGGCGTGTTCGCATACACGCAGGCCACGGGTGGCTTCTGCATCGCCAATGCCGGTTTTGTTGCCGGCGATGACGAAGGGGTCGCCATCGACGCCCTGTTTGCGCCCCGAATGACCGAGGCCTTTCAGAAGGCGGTTCGCCGGGCTTCGAAAGCCAGGGTGCGGCGACTCATCAACACCCACCACCACCTCGATCACTCGCTGGGCAACGTCATGTTCCCGAAGGCCACGATTATCGCCCAGGAACAGGCGCGCGAGGTGATCATCCGCACCGGCTTCCCCAAGGAGCAGTTGCTGGCGATTGCTCCCTGGTTCAAGAAAGACCTGAAGGGGAAGATCACGGTTCGCGCCCCCGATGTCACATTCGAGCGGCACCTCACCCTCTACGTGGGCGGACGCCGGCTCGACCTGACTCACGTGGGCCCGGCCCACACAGTCGGAGACGTGCTCGTGCACCTGGCGGCCGACCGCGTGCTCTTTGCCGGGGACGTCTGCTTCTTCTACGTGACGCCACTTGCCTTTGAAGGGAACATTGCCGGGTGGGTGCGCGCCCTCCAGGCCATTGAGGACATGGAAAACGTCGAAACCATTGTCCCCGGTCATGGGCCACTGGGCACCAAGGAGCAGGTACGCGAAGTGCGGACCTACTTCGAGGTCATCACGCGTGAGGCGCACCGGCGGTTCGAAGCAGGGATGACCGAAGACGATGCCGCCCGCGATATCGCAATCGGTGAGTACGTTCACTGGGGCGAGGCGGAGCGCCTGCTCCCCAACGTGTACAGGCTCTTCACGCAGTTCCGGGGAGACCCCAACGGGCCGATTGACGTGGCCCGGGCGTTCGCGGGCATGGCTGAGCTTTCGGTGAAGCAATAAGCGGCGCTGCCGCCGCCTTCCCGGCAAGGTCACGGCCTGGCTCCGTTGCCGGGGCATGGCAATGGCTTCTGCTAAGCTCGACAGCATGACGAGCGCGCTCGATTTCGACGCCGCTGAAGAACTCCTGCTCGCCGCTGAGTTCGAGGAATTGCAGCCGGTGTGGCACTCGTCGAACCGTGTCTACCTGGCGCAGATGAGCGGCCCCGGGGATAGCAGGTTCGCCGCCGTCTACAAGCCGCGCAAAGGCGAACGTCCGCTCTGGGACTTCCCGGAAGGGACGTTGCACCGCCGTGAGGTCGCAGCCTACCGGCTTTCGCTCATGCTCGGCTGGCCGTCGATCCCCCCGACGGTGCTGCGCGATGGCCCGGGTGGCGAAGGCTCGATTCAGCTCTTCATCGACCACGACCCGGCCCAGCACTTCTTCGAATTGCGCGAAGTGGCCGGCCTGGTTCCGCAGCTCCAGCAGATCGTACTCTTCGATTATGTCGCTAACAACGCCGACCGGAAGGGTGGCCATTGCCTCCTGGGTGTTGACGGCCGCATCTGGGCCATCGACCACGGCCTCTGCTTCCACAACCAATACAAGCTTCGCAGCGTAATCTGGGACTGGGCGGGCGATCCGGCGCCCGAGGGTTGGCTGAGTGACGTGGCCCGCGTTGGCGAAGCCCTGGCCGCTGGATCGGGAGGCCGCGGCCCGCTTACCGGACTCCTTGAGGATGTGGAGACGGAGGCAATCGTTGCCCGCATCGGGGAAATCCTGGAGTCGAAGCGATTCCCCCAGCCGGGACCACATCGCAGCTATCCCTGGCCGCTCGTCTGAGCACGGCTGGGGGTCAGGACCCCGGAGCGGCCACCTCCGCGGCGGCGTCTCGCGCCCGGGCACGGACATCGCGCGGGTGGAGAGTGGCGCCACACTCGGAACACGAAAGCGTTGGCGCGGTTTCGTGGCCGCACGGCTGGTGCACGAGCGTCAGCGGCGGGCCGTCGGCGCCCGCCGTCCAGCGGTCACCCCAGCGCATCATCGCCACGAGGATGGGGTAAAGGTCGAGGCCTTTTTCCGTGAGGCGGTATTCGAAACGCTCCGGGCGGCCCTGGTAGCGGCGGCGTTCAAGGATGCCACGGTCCACAAGCGCCTGGAGGCGCGTGCTGAGCACGTTGCGGGCGATGCCGAGGCGCTCCTGGATGTCATCGAAACGGCGCACGCCAAGAAATGCCTCACGAATGATGAGCATTGTCCACCATTCGCCCACGACATCGAGGGTGCGTGCCACCGAGCAGTTCATTTGCGCGAAGCTTGTTCGCCGCATGGCCCCAATCTAACACGAGCGGCGTACGGAGATGAACCCGCAGCGGTGTGAAACCCGGCCTTCTCCGCGAAACACCCGGGCGCAGGCGTACAATGCGGTGCCGGAGGGCTCCCCGCTTGAAGAAAACGCGAATTGGGAATGTAGAAGTTACGGCGCTGCTCGATACGCCAGTGCTGATGAACCCTCATGTGTTCATGCCAAAGGTGGCAGAGCAGATGATCGCCGAATACCCCCAGCTCCTGGATGGGCGCCAGCTGATGACCATGAGCATCACCACCTACCTGCTGCGCTCGGCGGGTAAGAACATTCTCATCGACACTGGCCTGGGCGCGCGCAAACGCCCCTTCTTCCCGCAGGGAAGGCTCGATGAGTCTCTCCGCGACGCCGGGGTGGACCCCGCAGATATCGATACCGTCGTGCACACCCACCTTCACATCGACCATGTGGGGTGGAACACGGTCGACGCCGACGATGGAAGCCGGCGCATCTTCTTCCCCAACGCTCGCTTTGTGGTGCAACAGAAGGAATGGGACTACTGGATGCAGCCCGTGCACATGGGGGACCCGGCCAATGCGCACCTGGTGGAGTGCGTTGCCCCGCTTCAGAGCAGCGGCCGTCTGCAACTCGTCTCCGGCGAACAGCCTTTGGACGAGCAGATAACCTTCATCGCGACGCCGGGCCATACGCCGGGACACGTCGCCATTGGCGTCTACTCGGCGGGCGAGCGCGCCGTGATTGTTGGCGACGCCAGCCACCACCCGGTACAGCTTGACCACCCCGACTGGTCTCCCTCTGCAGACGTTGACCCGGTACTGTCTGCCCGGACGCGAGAGGGGCTATTTGAAGCAGCGGAAAGCGACGGGCGGGCCTGGATTGCGGGGCACTGGCAGTACCCCGGCTTCGGCCGTATCCTGCGGCTCAATGGCAAGAGGGTGTTCCAGGCCCTTTGACGGGCTTGCCGCGGCGCGATGCCGGCCTTAGCTTGAGCGCAATGATAGGCAGAACCGTACTCACGGGTATGTTCCTCCCGGCTGCCATCCTCTTTGCCTCATTGCTGGTGGGCGGGGGCGTTCCCGGCCACCTGGGTCGAGCGGATTCACCCCTGGCAGTTGAGGTCACGGCTGCCGACGACGCCACAGACGCGGTGTGCCCGCACGCAACGAAGTGCTCGTTGCGCAAGGCTATCGAGCTGGTCAACGCCGACCCCGGCACGGACGAGTACCTCATTACCTTCGCCGAAGCTGCCTTCCCGGCAGACACGCCCGCGACGATCGGCGTTGCAGATGATCCGCTCCCGGCGATCACCCGGGCACACGTGACAGTCGATGCACGCGAGCGCGGCGTGCGCCTGGACGGCAGCAATCTGCCCGAAGCGGGGCCGCCCGATGGCCTGGTCTTCGAAGGTGAAGGCGCCGTGGTGACCGGGCTGAGCATCCACAACTTCGAAGGGAGGTGCCTTGTCCTGGCGGGGGCCTCATCGCTGGCTGGCGGGAACCTGCCGGGTGATGGCAATTCAGTGGGCGGCTGCGCCGCGGGGATAGTCCTGGCCGGGGCCAGCTCCAGGGCGGAGGGGAACAGGGCCGGCTTCGTGGCCGGGGGAACAGACGAGGCGGCGCTCGACATCGGCATCCTTGTGACCGCGGCCTCGGCAACCGTGGGCGGGCCCACCGCCGGCCACGGAAACCTGGTTGGTCACGCGGAAACCGCGATCAGGGTGGGCGCCGGCGCAGGGGCGCCTTTCGAAAACGCGAAGGTCGCCCACAATGTCGTTGGTGGCAGCCCGGGCGGGGGTGAAGCCCCCGTTGGGGTCGGGGTCGACCTGCGGCAGCCCGGCTCCCGGACGAGCGTCGAGGACAACCTGATCACCCACGCAGAAACCGGCATCCGCGTGGCGGCCACCGAAGGCGGAACCAGCGTCACCGGCAACACGTTCGCCAACAACCAGTTCTCCGGGTTGCTCGGGATGGCCATCGACCTCAACGCCGACGGCCAGCAGAACGCCAACGACGAAGGTGACGCCGACACCGGAGCGAACAACCTGCTCAACCACCCGGTTATCACCAGGGCGACCCAGGGGCAGATCAGCGGCAGCGCCGGGGCAACCTGCGCCGGCTGCACCGTGGCGCTCTATGCCGCGAACCACGCACCTGGCGGCGCCGGGGACTACGGTGCGACGGCGGTAGCAGGCGGGACTGCCATTACCGGCAGCACCGGGGCATTCCAGTTCGATGGGCTCCCCCTTAGCCCCGGCCAGTGGGTCATCGCACTGGTGACTGATGGAGACGGCAACACGAGCGAGTTCGGCCCAAGCGCCCGCGTCGGTGCGGGCGTGGTGCAGTGCGCAAACCCGGCTCTGCATCCGGGCTGGAACCAGGCCGGTTACTTCGGATCCGGCACGCTCACTCTCGGCGACGCTTACCCGGCCAACGGCGGCCAGGTGGCTTCAATCCACCACCTGACCGATGGCACGGCCAGCTTCACGAGCTGGTACGCCAGCACGACCGCAGGAAGAACCCTGTACACACTCAGCCCGGGCGAGGCCTACTGGTTCTTCGCTTCTGCTGCGGTAGGCGGGAGCGGCGGCTTCACCCTGACCGTGCCGGTGCCGGTTCCCCTCAAGGCCGGCTGGAACGAGTTCGTCTACATTGGCGCGACGGCCGACGTGCGCGACGCCCTGGCAAGCGTCGCAGGCAGGTACACGGCCGTCTACCGCTTCAGCAACGATGGCACGGCAGCGCGCTGGCAGGCGTGGGGAGACGCGACCACGCCGGACTACGTACGCGCCTTCACCGAAATGGAGGCCTGCGGAGTCTATTCCGTGCACCTCACCGAGGATGCAACGCTAACCCCACCGCACCCCTGACCTTCGCACGCCCGGGCGATATACTCATTGCTTCGCGCCGGCCGCCACGATTGCCGGGCGGGGAGATGACAATGGCCGTGGAAATCCGCCCCTGCCGTGACCGGGACGAGCTCGCCGACTACGGCAAGATCGTCTCGTATGTCTTCGCGAGCACCGAGGGCATGGAAGAGGAGCTCGCGACAACCCAGCCCGAGTGGACAACCTGCGCCTTCGTGGACGGCCGCATGGCCACCACGCTGGGGGCCTATCCCTTTACGGTCAGGCTGAATGGCGCTCCCGTCCCCATGGGAGGGGTGACCGCCGTGGGAACGCTGCCAGAGTTCCGCCGGAGGGGCCTGCTCCGCCAGGTGATGCGGCAGGCGTTCGAAACCATGCGGGACCGCGGCCAGGACTTTGCCATCCTGCTCGCCAGCATGGGAGCGATCTACCAGCGCTTCGGCTACGGGCTGGCCTGCAGCTACATCCGCTACGAGTTCGACCCGCGTTTCGCCGCCTTCGAAACGACCGCGCCCGCGCCCGGCAGCGTGACCATGATGACCCCCGATGAGGCGTTCCCCATCATCAAGCAGCTCTACATCCGCTGGGCCACCCCGCGCAACCTGGCCATCCACCGCTCCACCGACCTCTGGCGGGCCGGCCGGCTACGGCCCCGGAAGAAAGACGAGCCCGTTTACGTGGCTGTCTATCGGGATGCGGACGGCGAACCCCAGGGGCACGCTGTCTACCAGACTCACGAGGAGCACGGCAGCGCGCCCGGTCCCGACCAGGCGCTGACGGTCCGCGACTTCATCGCCCTCAACATCGAAGCCTACCGGGCACTGTGGGAGTACATCCGGTCGCACGACCTGGTGGGCCAGGTGCGCACGGCAGGGTGCGTGGGCGAAGATGACCCGGCCCCGGACCTCCTGCTCGAGCCGCGGATGCTGAACCGGTACGTGGGCGACCACATCTGGATGCGCGTCGTCGATGTCGAGCGAGGGCTCGCCCGGCGCCCCTACGGAACCCGGGGCGAGCTGGCCTTCGAAGTCGCGGAAGACGGCCTCTGCCCATGGAACAAGGGCACGTACCTGCTCGAGACGGATGGCCCCACGGCTTCCGTAACACGCACGGCGCGAGCGCCCGAGCTGGTCATCCCGCTGAACACGCTCGCCTCGCTGGTCGCGGGGTACCGCACGGCCACGCACTTCGCGCGGATTGGCAGGCTCGAAGCGCGGGACCAATCGGCGCTTGCACGCGCCGATGCTCTCTTCCGAACGGAATACCCGCCCCATTGCCCGGATTCGTTCTAGGCATCCAGCACGGCCCGGCGGACCTCGCGCAGGCGGCGCAATGAGCCGAGCACCTCGGGCTGACCGTTCGTAAGGTGCCGGACGATGACGTCCGTATAGCCCATCCCGGCGTATTCGCGGAAGGCTTCAGCCACCTCGTCCACGTCACCATACACACAGGCGGAGGGGTCGAAGCCCCGGTACGCGGCGCCCAGGATTGGCTCTGCCACCGCCCGGGCGTGCGCGGACGACTCGCCGGCAAAGACGTCGCGCCTGATAGCTATTGCTGTGGGCATCCGGCCATGGAAGGCACAGCGCTCGCGATAGTAGAGCGCCCACTCCCGCGCCTGGGCGGGGGTCAGCTCGGGACCAGCCAGCCAAGCATCGCCGAGGCGGGCAGCGCGGTCGATGGAAGCCCCGGCGCTGCCGCCAATCCACACCTCCACGGGTTCGGGTGGCAGAGGCGCGATGCGAGCCTCCGAAACGCGGTATCGCCCCGAGCTGGTCACCGTCTCGCCTGCGAGCAGCCGGCGCACGATGCCGAGCCCCTCTTCGAACATGGAGGGTCTGTTGCGCAGGGTTGCACCCATGGCCGCGAACTGGGCCCGGCCGTCCCCCAGGGCGCACTGCATAATGAACCTGCCCCCGGCGATCGCCGCGAGGGTTCCCACCTGTTCGGCCACCAGCACCGGGTTCCAGAGCGGCAGCAGGAAGAGGCAGCCTGCGGGCCGGTCGCCCCACTCAGACAACAAGCGCCCCATGATAGGAGTGTTTTGGTAGTACGGGGCAGCCATGGCATGGTGGTCACCGACGAACAGCGAGTCGAGCTCTGCTTCGCGCGCTGCTGCAGCGCGTGCAACCATCCAGCCGGCCGCCTCGCGCGCGTCGCGGACCGCGTGGAAGCTGGTGAGCGAGATCCCGACCCTCATCGCGCCCCTCGCTGCCAATGACAGGGAACCCATTCCGGGGTCAGCGGGCGCGGGCGAGCGCGCTCCGGTTCAGTTGATGTTTGCGCCGGCAGGCTAAGTTGATAGGCGCCGTGGTGGGTCATGGCCACATACCGGTCCTGGTGAGCGCTCTGCCGTTCAACCCCTGTTGGAGGGTCCGACAAAGGCTAGCGCCTGAACAGGCCTCCAAGCTTCTTGCTGATGTTGCCCCCGCCGCCACTGCCGAGGAGACTGGCGGCGGCATCAGGGTTCTTCTTCAGGTAGTCCATGACGCCGTCGACAACCTTGCTCACCTGGTCCGGCGGCAGGTTCAGCCTCTCGGCCAGCTCACTGACAAGCTTCTCCACGCTGATTCTCCTTTGCTGCCGGACCTAGAATGCCCAGACGATTTCGTAGCGTATGAGGGCGACGTTGGTACTGGCTGGCTTCACGAGCCGCTCTTCGAAGCGCGCCGGGTCCACCGTTGCCATGTCCTCCATCTCCGTTTCCAGCTGCCGGATCTCGGCCTCCAGCTTCTCCACGCGCGCTTCGGCCGTGTTCTCCATGCGGTTCTTCGTCAGCACGCTGCCGGCCCCACTCACAGTCCGCTTCTTGCCTGTGAAGATGGATACGTTCGATAGCGCCGCCGTGGCAAGCGAAACCCACTTCTCAAAGCGCCGCGACTTGCGCTCGCTCCGCCGGGCATCGAGCTGCATTCGCTTCGCCTGCAGGCGTTGCTCCAGCGTCGCGCGCTTGCGGGAGTGCTCGGGCGTTCCCCGGATTCGCAGCGCAAGAAGGCCGGCCGATTCTCCCGGCCGCGATACTTCCTTCGATACCGGGTCATAGAAGAGCGTAACTGCGAGCCGATCGTCGAGACGGCTGCGAAGCGCTCTTTCTATCTCCTTCGAGCCTCCCGGGCCGAGCAGCGACGCGGGAAGGTCGCCGAAGGTGAGCCCCGTAGGAGGAGAATCGGCCAGGTCAAGGTCGTCGCCCGGGAATGGATCGCCCTCAAGGGCCTCGACCACCGAGCCGGCGCCAGACAGGGGAAAGAGGAGGTCGCGGGTCGTTTCCTCTGTGAGCGCTGAACCCACCCGGTAGCGGACGGCGGCCCGCGCCAGCAGGCAGGGACTGGCCAGGTTGCCTCCATAACGGCGCCAATAGCGCGCGCCGACACCGGGCACGGTGGGCGCTACCGCCGGCGCAGGCGCATGCGCCGGGGCATCCGGGGCCTGCACGCCAGCCGGCCGGGCGCCCTGGGCGGATGCCACGGCCTGCGGGCTTTCGAGCGTCATCCCCCGCTCGGCTGCAATCCGCCCTACCTCGTCCCTTGTGAGCGGGCCCCGCAGGTAGGACATCGCCCAGCGGGTGTGCACGAGCGATGGCGCTCCCCGGTGGATGTTGTGGACAAGAAAGACCCGCTTCTGCACTCCCGCCATCAGGCGGTCGAAGTCGAGCCCGATATCGCTGCCGGCAAGAGCGCCCTGCACGCCCTCCCGGACGCGCGCCTGGTCCTGGGGGGTCTGGAGCCGCCCGATCGCCCAGAATCCCATGTTCGAAAGGCCTTTGTAGTCGAGGTCTACCGGGTTCTGGGTGGCCAGGAGCACGCCCACACCGAACGCGCGTGCCTGCTTGAGGAGTGTGAGCAGCGGCTTCTTCGTCGGCGGGTTCGCGGTCGGCGGGAAATAGCCGAAGATCTCGTCCATATAGACGAGACAACGGAGCTCGCCGGTTCCCGCTTGCCGGCGCATCCAGCTCCTGAGGCGATTGAGAACGAGCGCCGTGACCGACATCCGCTCCCGGTCGGCCAGGTGGGCCGTGTAGATGATGGTGAGCCGGGGCCGCCCATCGGGTGCCTGCAACCAGCGGTCAATGTCGACCGGCTCGCCCTGCCGCCAGGCTTCGAGCTGAGGTGAGGCAAGGATGCCGTTCAGGGCGAGCATCAGGTCCTGCCGCTCCCGCTCGGGATAGACGGTGTCGAGAGGGAGGGCGCCGAGGCGATCGAATGACGGCCGCGCAACCGCACCAATCAGCCCTTCGAGGGTAAGAGCCCGGCCGGCCTTCCACGCCTCGCCGATGATGGCGTGCAGCAGGATGTATTCGCGGGAGCGGACCGGGTCGGCCTCGATATCGACAAGGCCAAGGAGAGCCGTGACCACGGCGTCAACCTGGTCGCGGAACTCTTCGGGGTCGTCCAGCGTCTCGGCCGGCGGTGGGTCGAGGCGGTCCACAAGGCTGAGGGGTATGCCCGCGGTTGAGCCGGGCGTCAGGATCCTCAAGTCGTGGCCCGCCCGGTAGCCGGTCACGTCGCCGGCCGAGATACCCCATTCGGCCAGGCCCCTGGACCACGCTGCGGCCGCGGCCAGGCCCGCTTCTTCGCGTGACTGGCCGTCCCGGCGGGCGCTGACGTCATCCACCCATGCTGTGAACCGGGCGGGTTCGAGGTGATCGAAGCAGAGCGCCAGGTTGACCAGGTCACCCTTCGGGTCGATGGCAATGACGGGGATCCCGGCCTTGAGGCACTCCTCGATAAGGACGGTGGACATCCCCGTCTTGCCCGAACCGGTCATGCCCACGATCAGGCCGTGGGTGGTCAGATCATCGGCATCGACTTCGAACCTGTCCCCGAGGGCCCGTGGCCCGGGGTCAAATGCCCTGCCGAGGTATAGCTTCGCGCCCAACAGGCGACCCCCACGTGTTCGTTCCTGGCAGGCTCATGGAATCTGGGGCCTGCCAGCCACCGATTGCGCCGCCGCTCCCACCGTCCGCTAAGAGCTCAGTAGCTGATCGCGCCGGGAAGGCTCTTCGCCTCGGTCACCCAGCTCTCGACCATGGAGGCCGTCGGCGTGCGGCGGACGAGCTTCTTTGACTCGTTGACCTCCAGGACTTTCGCCAGGAGGTTATCCGGTCTCCTCTGCGCGAGCTCCTTCACGGTGTCGACACCGGCGGCCTCGAGCAGATCGGCATACTCAGACCCGACACCCTTGATGCGCATGAGGTCGCAATGGTTGACCCACTGCAAGATCATCTGCTCATCGATGCCTGACTTCTGTGCGAGGCTCTTCCGCCCCTGCGGGGTGGCCCCGGCCTGGAGAAGGTCATCGGTCTGCGCGACCCCTGCTGCTTTGAGCTTCTCAGCGTACACGGGGCCGATGCCTTCTACTTCGACGATATTCATTCGTTCCTACCTTACTTTGCTGGTCGCCTGGCGGGACCGGAGGGTAATTCTAAGGTCATGAAAGCGGAGAGCGCCAACCATGCCCGGTCTCGCCGGCCGGGCCCTTTCCGGCTAGGACCCTGCCAGCGAGCGCAGGCGGCTGACGATGCCGGGGAGAGTCTCGAGCAGGCGGTCCACATCGGCGCCGGAAGTGTCCTTGCCCACCGTGAGGCGGAGCGACGCGTGCGCGAGGTCGGGGTCGATACCCATGGCTGTCAGGACGTGAGAGGGCTCCATCGACCCGGTTGTGCACGCGCTGCCGGAGCTGGCAGCGATATCGGCGAGGTCGAGAGCAAGCAGAACGCTCTCACCCTCGACGTTGTGGAAGCAGCAGCTGAAGCTGTTCGGCAGCCTGCGCGCCGGACCCGGCGGGCCCGTGATGACCGTGCCGGGGATACGCTCGGGCAGCCCATAGAGCAGCCGGTTGCGGAGATGCAGTGCGTGCTCTGTACGCGCGGGCATCTCTTCCCAGGCCAGCTTCATGGCGGTGGCAAGTCCGGCCGCCCCGGCCACGTTTTCCGTACCAGCGCGGCGCTCCTTCTCCTGCCCTCCGCCGAACATGGTCGCCTGGAACGGCGTCCGCGCACGGACATACAGGAGTCCCACCCCTCTTGGGCCGTAGATCTTGTGGGCGGCGATACTCAGGAGATCGGCCCCAAGCAGTTGCGGCGTTATGTCCATGGCCCCCGCGGCCTGGACCGCGTCGCTGTGCACCACGACCGCGGGGTTCCTGGCTCGTGCGATGCGGGCCGCCTCGGCCACGGGCTGGATGGTCCCCACCTCGTTGTTGGCGGCCATGATGCTCAGGAGAACTGTCTCCGGTCCCACCGCCGCTTCGAGCGCCGCGAGGTCAACCACCCCTTCGGAGTCCACCGGGAGGTAGGTCGCGGTGAAGCCTTCGCATTCGAGCTGCTCGACGGTGTGCAGCACGGCGTGGTGCTCAACCTGGGTAGTGACGATGTGGGCCCCCCGCCCGCGCGCCCGCTGGGCAAAGGCAGCGCCACGAATGGCGGCGTTATCAGCCTCGGTACCGCCACTGGTGAAGACGATCTCGCGCGGGGCCGCGCCGAGCAGGCCGGCACAGACAGCACGGGCCTCGTCGAGCGCGTGGCGCGCCTCCTGCCCTTCGAGATAGATACTCGACGGGTTCCCCCAGTAGCGTGTGTAGACCTCCCACATGGCATCGAGAACCCGTGGGTCGGGGGGCGTGGTCGCTGCGTGGTCGAGGTAGATGCGGGACATGTCAGGGAAAGCGTATCTGCCTGCACACTGCCACGTCACCCCTCCTGGGGGCACGGTTAAGAAGCGTGGACGGGCGTCGCGAGCAACGGCTATACTTTCAATAGTGTTGACGCCGGGACCGGCGCGACGCATTCAATCAGCCAATGGAGGCAGCATGACACTCGAATCCGAGGCCCCGGTCGCCCTGGTTAACATCACCGAACGCGCCGCCGAAAAGGCAAAAGCACTGCTCGCCGCTCGCGAAGTCCCCGATGGCGCCTTGCGCGTCTTCGTCGCCGGTGGCGGATGCTCTGGCTACCAGTACGGAATGGCCATTGCCCGCGCCAGTGAGACTGACGACATCGTCCTGGAGCAGTTCGGCGTGCGCCTCGTGGTCGATCCGGAAAGCGCGCAGTACCTCGAAGGCGCGGAAATCGATTACGTCGACGACATCATGAAGAGCGGCTTCAGCATCTTCAACCCGAACGCCACGAAGAGCTGCGCCTGCGGGTCGAGCTTCCAGACCGAGGACGGGTCGGGCCAGCCGCGCGCCTGCTGCTAGGCTCTTTCATTCAGCCAGAATAGGAAGAGGGGCGGCCACCTGGGAGCCGCCCCTCTTTTCATCACCTGACGCCGGACACGGGGCGGTGTGGCGTGCCGGGAGTTAGAGAAGGTTCCGGCTCAGGTCCACGTAGCTGGTCAGGAACACCATCGTCTCGCGCGTGGCCTTGCGAAGGCGAGCGAACTCGGTGTCCTGCATCGCCATCTCGTCGAACTTCTCGAGCTCAGCCAGGCTGTCGAACTCAGCGACGATCGAGACGCCGGACGTCTGGCCCGTGAGCGATGACCAGACGCTGGTGGTGGCTTCAATCCCGCGCTTCTTCTGGTAGTCGAGAGCGGTGGAGATGGACATGACGAACTCCCGGTGCCTGCCGGGCAGGTGCTCGCCGCGGAGCGTTCGCATGTACTTCCGCGGGGCAGTGGCCTCTTCACTCGAGATGAGCCCTTCAGAGTGGTAGGAGAGGCGGTGGATGGTGACCTGCGTGGCGTCGTAGATCATCTGGGAGCGAACGGCCTTACGCACGGAGGCGAAACGGGCATCCTCTGTTGCGAGGTCGGTGAAGCGCTCGAGGTCGTTGAGCGTGTTGAAGTCGCTGGCAATGATGACCGAGTTCGTCTGGCCCGTCATGGATCCCCAGACCGTCGTGCGCGCGCGGATACCGCGTTCGTCCTGGTGCTGGATCGATTCGCGCATGGCTTCGAGGAACGCGGACGTCTTGCCACGCTCAACGATGCCCTGGAGGATTCTTCGGTACATCAGCGCTCCCGGGAAGGGTAGTCGCGCGGCGCTCCCACCGCGCGGAACCGTAGTCTAGCAGATCGAGTGCGCAGCGAACGGCACGCTTTCAATGGGGGCTATACTCTGGGGCATGCAGCTCTACGTGGCCTATTTCAAGTTCAAGCCCGGCGTGAATCCGCTAATGGGGCTGGCCGCTTTCGAGCGTCGAAAGACCTTCGAACATCCGCGGCAGGCGAATGTGCTGGGCGAATTCTGGGTGAACGCACCCGCCGATTTGCCGCAGGTGGTTCTCATCTGGGAAGCCGAGGACGAGGGCCCCGGCGACTACTACGAGGCCGCCTGGGGGGACGTGTTCGACATCACCATTTCCCAGGCAACCCGGCCGGTTACCGAGATCCCTGAGGATCTCCCGGCCAACCTCAAAGAGCTTGCCGGGCCATAGCGATTGCGCTCGCGGGCAGCGGCCGGGAGCCGGCCTGAAGCTGGCCCCCGGCTCGTCCTGGATTAGCGCCCTTTGAACCGGGGTTCCCGGCGCTCGGCGAAGGCGGCGATACCTTCCTTGAAGTCCTGGCTCTGGAAGAGCGGCAGGAGCTGCAGGAAGATGTGGTCCACCGCCGTCTCGAAGGTCTCGTCCATGCCGAGACGCATCATCCTCTTGGTGGCCTGGACGCTCAGGGGAGCGTTGTTGGCGATCCGGATCGCCATCTTCATTGTCTCCGCCATGAGGTCGTCGTGCTTCACCACGACGTTCACAAGCCCCACCTCGAGCGACTTCTGGGCGTCCAGCACATCGCCGAGGAAGGCGACTTCGGCGGCCTTCGCCCAGCCGAGCAGGCGCGGCAGGTACCAGCAGCCGCCCGACTCGGGCAGAACGCCACGGCGGGCGAAGACGGCACCCATTTTGGCGTTCTCGCTCGCGATGCGAATGTCACAGCCGAGCGCAAGGTCCATGCCATAGCCCGCGGCGGCGCCGTTGAGCGCGCAGATGACCGGCTTGTCCATGCGATTGATGACGACCGGCGGGGAATTGTGAAGATCAAAGAGCTGGTAGCCGCGCAGGGCGCTGCCGATACCATCTCCGGACGACTCCGCCTTGAGGTCGAGGCCCGAACAGAAGCCGCGTCCGGCGCCGGTAAGGACCACGACCCGCACCTCGGGATCGATGTTCGCCCGTTGCAGAGTGGTTGCCAGCGCGCCCAGCATGGGGCCGCTGATGGCGTTCATCCGGTCCGGGCGGTTGAGGGTGAGGGTGAGGATGTTCGCATCGAGCTCGGCAAGGAGCTCTTCGGTGCCGGTGTCGTACACGGGCGGTCTCTCCAATCCAGTCAAAAGTTTGAGCAGGTTGAGTGTGTCATCGCGCAGGCCACCCTGCAACGGCGCCGGTCAACGCTGAAGCAGGTACTCGCGCAGGGTGAGTCCGCTTTTGTGCACCTTTGCGGCAACCTCCACGCCGACGTAGCGGATGTGCCACGACTCGTGGGCGTAGCCTGTCACCGCTTCCTTGCCTTCGGGGTAGCTGATGATGAACCCGTGCTTCCAGGAGTTCGCGGCCAGCCAATCCGCTTCTGCCGTGCCGGTGAAGTCCTCCAGGAAGTGGCCGGGGAAACCGACGTCGGCCGTGGTGCCGAGCTGGTGCTCGCTGTGGCCCGCCCGGGCACTGGTTCGCTCCGCGTAGGCAAGGCCGTTCACCCGCACCCAGTAATCGAACAGCTCCACCTGGGTCGCGTAGCTGCGGAAGGAGCTGTTGACGTAGAGGTGAAAGCCGGCGCTCTCGGCGGCCGCGAAGAGCTTTCGAATCGCGGCCGCTGTCTCGCGCCGCAGGCTCTGGGTGCCCTCAGCCGAGATCGAAGCCGGCAGCGCCTCCAGGTCGTCCGGTTCGCAATCGGGCGCAAGGCTGTGCTCCTTGTCGAGCGGCGCGAGGATATCACCGCAGGGCAGGAGTCTCGCGTAGCCCGTGGGTACGGCGGTGGCGGTTGCCGATGGCTGCCCGGAGGGGGCAGTCCCGGTGGCCGTTGCCTGCTCGGTGGGGGCCGCCACAGCCGGGACAGGGTCGTCGCCGCCGAAGCGGCTGACGAGCACAAGAATGAGAACTACCACACTCGCCCCAACCGCGAACAGAGAGCCGATGAACGCCGGGTACCAGGGCCCCTTGCCGGCCTTTGGGCGGGCTTTTGTTACGCCTTGGCCGTGGCCCTTGCGGACACGAGTCCGGGGTTGCGAGGGCTTCCGTGCTGCGTCGGCCACGAACGCTACTGTAGCGCGGGACGCCCTACCGGTCGCCAGCGGCCGGGGTTCCGCTCAAGGCCGACCGGGGGTCGCGCAGCACGTCGTCTACGAAGGCGCGCAGGAGTGCATTCGTCACCTGTGGCTGTTCAAGCTCGAAGAAGTGCCCGGCGCCCGCCACCGGCTCCTGGCGGACGAACATCGTCATCTCTCGCAGGCGTTCGGGGTCGCCGAGAGGGGTTGCCCCCCAGACGGCCATGAGCGGCTTCTTGTCGGCCTCTTTGATTAGTTCTTCCAGGCGCTGGACAAAGACCTCGCCGTTCGAAACCATGCCGGCAGCCACCTCCGCCGGGCAGGAAAGCATGGTGTTGAGGGCGTGGGTGCGAATGTCATGGGGCGTGTCTTCTACAAAGAACGTCTCGATCATGTTCCGCATGGGCTCCATCGACCCGGCGGCCGCGACCGCTTCGGACGCTCCCTGGAGGCCGCCCCCGCCCGCAGCCGTGAGTGGCGAATCGCCCAGGACGATGCCCCGGACCAGTTCGGGGCGCCGGTCGTTGAGCAGGAGTGCCACCAGCCCGCCCAGGCTGTGCCCGGCGATAATTGCGGGCCCAATGCCGCGCGCCTCCATGATGGCAGCAACGTCATCGGCGGCGGTGGTGGTGTCGTAGGGCGGCACCGCGCTTGAGCCTCCACGCCCGCGGAGGTTGATGGCGAGGCACCGGTGGTCTCCCTTCAGGCCGTCGATCTGCGGCTGCCAGAAGGTGTGATCGCAACACCACCCATGGATGAACACGAACGGCGGGTCGCCGTGGCCTTCGTCGACACACTCAAACGCCACGCCGCGGACATTCACGCTGATCATCGCCGGGACCCCCGGGAATTGGCCCGCCTCCGCGAAGCAAGCGAGGCAAGGCGCGGCGCCGCGGCAAGCGCCAGCTGCAGGGCTGTCCAGCCGGCCGTGCCACTGCGGCGGGCTGCTCCCCGGCTGCGCCTCTTCAGCTTCTCCCGGTCGACCCTTTGCAGTGCGCCTGCGGCCGCGCCCTCCGCCGAACGGGCGCGTTCGCCGAGCGCGTGGAGCACGTCGAGGGCTGCCTCCCGGGCTCGCTCCACCTCGACGTCATGCGCCACGCCGCGCGCCTGTGCAATCCCCTTTCGCCCGGCCCCGGCCAGCTCGCGGGAGAGGTCGAGCGCGCGACGCCGCGCCTGCTCGATGTCAACGTTGCGGACTGCATCCGCGCCGCGGCGCCTCCGCGAGCTCGGTGACGCCGGCATTGGGCGTTCAGCCTCACGCTTACGGTTGTGAGAGCGGCGATTCAACGCGTATGCAACGCCTCCCGCAGCCAGCACCGCCCCGAGCCCGGCGAGCACAAGCAGCATGAAGCTCGGCCGGCGGCGGCGAGAAAGCCGCGTCTCCACCAGCTCATCAAGCGAAGGCGCCTCCTGGACCGGCGCTGCCACGCGGCCCACCATCAGGTCTTCGATGAACTCGACGACGGCGGCCGTGAAGTCATCGGGGTTGTCCCCCGGCACGCTGTGCCCGGCGCCCGGAACAACCACCAGGCGGGCGCTCCGCATCTCCCGCGCAGCCCGCTCCGCCACATCCTGGGAGAGGACATCGCTCTCGGAGCCGCGGACGAGAAGCACCGGGACTGCCACGCTCCGGTAGAGGTGCCACATCTCATCATTGGAAAGCCCGCTGCCGATGGTCAGCCCGGAATCGGCCTGGCGAAAGCGGCGGTCGAACTTCCACGTCCACTTGCCGTCACCCGTGGGCTTCAGGCGGTGACGCATGCGCTCGCGGATGTTCTCAATCGTGCGGCGCTGGTTGAAGCGGTGAGCCATTTCCACGAACTCATCGAAGTCGAGCTCGTCGGGGCCACGCGTGAAGCGAATGATGTTATCGACGCCATCCCTGGCCGCCTCCGGCCCCACGTCGACCAGGACAAGCGCACGGACCCGCCCCGGGTGCTGGGCGGTAAAGGCGACGGAATTGAGCCCGCCCATGCTGTGTCCGATGAGGATGAACCGGTCCAGTCCGAGGGCCTGGCAGAAGCCCTCCAGGTCCGAGACGAACGCATCGCGGGAGTAGTCGCCTTCCTCCGACCAGTCGCTGTCGCCGTGGCCACGCTGGTCCAGGGCGATGAGGTGGAAGCGGTCCTGCATGCGCTCGGCGAACTCATCGAACATGTGACCGGAGACGCCGAAGCCGTGGAGCATGACGATTGTGGGAGCGGAGGGGTTCCCCCATTCCTGGTAGTGGAGCTTCAGGCCACCGACCGCGGCCTCGCGTTCAACGTATCCGGTAGTAACCACCGGCCCACCTCCGTAGCTGCCTCGCCCCAGCCTGCTCGCTGGCCGCCGGGACTTCGATGATAGCACCGGAGTGAGCTGTTGCGGCTCGAAGCTGGGGTTATTGCAGGGGCTCAGGCCAGGGGGGGCAAACCCTGCTGTTCGAGCAGGGAGTTGTAGTGGCGCACAACGCTATCGCCCTGGTAAGCCCATCCTCCACCGGGGTTGAAAGAATAGTTGTAGGCGGCGCGGACGGCGAACTCGCCCTCGTAGCCCGCACGCTCCCCCGCGTGCCAGGCCTCGGCGAGGCCGCGCGTGGCGCGCTCGGCGTTGATCTCCGGGTCGAAGCGGGCATCGCCCATTCCGGCGCCGTAGCCCTGGTCGTGCAGCTGAAAGAGGCCAACGGAATGGCCGCTGTCGCCGATAGCGTCGGACCGGCCTCCGCTTTCGGAGAGCATGACGGCCTTGAGAAACAGGGGCGGGACGTTGTACTTCCTCCCCAGGCGGTTGAGCATGCTATCCCACTGGCCGGGGTCAGTGGGGCCACCGGCAGATTGCACAGGCGTATGCGGATCCGTGTTCCCCGCCGTCTTTCGCGCCGCAATGGGCCGCCGCCCGGCCCCCGGCCTGTCTGGGGCCGGCGCCGGTGAGGTGGGCCCGGTCGAACCGCCGCCCGCCACCGGACTGGCCGTGCGAAGCCCGCGCGCAATCTGCCCGGCTTCGTGGAGCGAGACGTGCGGACCGTTGACCGGCGAAGGACCGATGCTACCCATGGCTTTTCCACTTTGAGCCTAGTACGTTAGGTTTCGCCCGCGCATCCGCAGGCAGCCGGATTCCGCGCGGCAGTTACCCGCATTCCGAGGTTGACAGGTGACCGAAAAGCGCATTCCCGACCCCACGCTCATGGCTCGCCTGCAGCTCAGCGCCAAGGGTGTTGACTGGGCCGCTTCGCTGACAGCGCACCGCCAGCATGAACAGCCAAACGGGGAATGGTCCGCGCACCAGCATGTCTTTCACCTGCTTGCCGTAGAACGAGCGGTGCACAGGCCGCGGGCGGAGCGAATGGTCGCGGTGGACTCCCCGTCCTTCACTGACTGGGACCAGGACGCGCACATGCGCAACGGCTATTCGAAGGCGCAAGACGTGGCCGAGCTGGCTGAGGAGTTCATGCGCGAGCGCGAGCGAACCTTCGAGTTCTTCAAGTCGCTGGCCCCGGCGCAGTGGGCGCGGCGAGGAAGCTGGCCGGAGATCGGGCCCGTGGACGTGGCCTGGGTCGCGGAACGGGCCGTGGCCCATGCCCTGGACCACTTCAAGGCACTCCTCTGGGTGCACGAAGAGCTGGAACGCTTCCATGCCGTCCAGTGGGGCTGGCGGCCCGGGGGCTCGACCGGGCAGTAGGTTCCGGCGGCATCAGCGCTGCGCGATCATCGCCTTCACTTCTTCGCCCAGCCGGCTCAGCGTCCCCGCCACCCACGCCTGGTAGGTGGCGGGCCCGATCTCGGCCATGGTCTCCGCATAACCGAGCCGGTCGACGTCTTCGCTCCATTCCGTCTGGTAGAAGAGGAATCTGCCGCCCCACATGGAGACGAGCGGAGAACGGAACTCGCTGCCGATGGAGAGCACGGCTCGGATGAGACGAACCTCGAGAGGGCGCCAGAAGCTGAAGGCGTCGCGGCGGAAGATCTCGGCGGTGGCGGCGCCGGGATTGGAGCGCACTTCGGCCGCAGTCGCTTTGTAGAGCCACGACTCCCCAATGATCGCCGCCCGTCCTCGCCCGGCGGCAAGCCGGGCCATGGAGCGGGCTACCTGGAGCTGGTTCCCACCCTTCCCGGTGAGCGGGTAGATGTGGATATCGTGGAAGTCCACGCTGGTCCCTTCCACCATGTCGCGGAAGAGATCGAACTCCCACGTGCCGGTGCCCACGCCGAGCTTCACCTGGTCCGACGCAGGGCCCAGCGCCATTTGAACGGCCGCTACGGTAGCGTTCACGAAGGCCACGTACTCCGCGTTTGTGAACCTGATACCGGCGAACGCGGTTTCGTTGTTCGGTTCGGTGCCGATGGCGATGTAGTCGGGCCGAAGTTCGGTAGCGATGGTGACGATCTGCTGCTTGCGACCGGCGAAATACTGGGCCGGGGTCATCTTGCCGAAATCGACGGCTACGTCGGTGAACTGGCTGTTGGTGAAAATGGGCCCGGTTTCGACCAGCACCTCGATGCCTCGCTCCCGCGCGAATCCCATCACCCCGCGGTAGTAGGCGAGGTAGCGGTCGTGGTTCGGGAAGTCCGGTTGGAGCAGGGGGAACGAGACCTGCAGCTCGATCCCGGTGATGCCGAATTCGCGGAGGCGGTCGAGGTACAGGCGGGTCGCGTCGAGTGTGGCGGGAGCCAGGAGCGCGGTGCCCCGGTTGCCATCGGCGATGATGAGGCTGGCGGCTGGCGCGCCGACTCCGGCGGCCGGAGCGGAAGAGGCCGGGGAAGCCTTTTCGAACTCGGAGAGGGCGGCATCGAGCTCGTTCCAGGCGGCCTGGTAGCGCGCAGGCACGGGCTCGGGCGGGAAGGGCGTGGGCGTCGGCGACGAAGCGGGCGACGAGTCCCCCGCTGCCGGGGAATCGCCCGTGGACACGCCGGGGGCAGGCGAAGGAACATCGCGGCAGGCCACTAACAGCAGCCCGCCTACCAGCACCAGGAAGGCGGCGAACCGCATCCTCAATGCCTGGCGCTCCATAAGGACAGATCGGGCGGAAGTTCCTGCGTTCACGTCGCCCCTCCAACGGCACGGCTGACAGGAGTATGGCGGAAGGCGCGGGAAAAGTGACGGGGTGCGAGCGTCAGTCTCTAAGGTGCACGGCTTCGTACTGCCCGGACCGCAGCGCGGCGACGAGCGAGGCCTCATCTGCGACCGGAACCGCGAAGCGGGTGGCGGCGCGGCCCACCTCGGTGGCGGTGTGGGCATCAGATCCGCCAATGCCCGGCAGGCGGAAGCCATGCGCGAGCCCAGTAGCCGCGAGGTTCTGCAGGCGCGTATCGGACCCGTTGACCGCCTCTACAGACTCGAAGTACTCGACGGTCTCGTGGCTCACGCGGAGCAGGCCGTCGCGGGCGGGGTGGGCAAGGTAGAGGAGGCCCCCCGCGGTCTGCGCCGCGGCGAAGGCTGAGCCAGCCGAGGCAAACGTGGCCGACCCGGAGGAGAGCCCAAAGGCCAGAACGTGCCCCATGTCGGTGGTCAGCTCCACACCGCCCAGCACCAGGAAGCCGGTGCGGCGGGCAAGCTCCGTCCGTTCCTGTTCTTCCCAGAGAGCGTCGTGCTCGGTCAGGCAGATGCCATCGAGTCCGCGCTCCCGGGCGAGGTCGACCAGCTCCTCAGGCCGGAGGGAGCTGCACTGTGACAGCGGCAGGGTGTGGCAATGGAGGTCGATGAGCATCTAGCGGGGAAGTTTGACCCCATAGATCTCGCCGAGGAGGTCCAGGAAGGCGGACATGGGCCCGGACTGGGGCTTGTTTCGCCGGTACATCACGGCGATCTCGCGCTCGACGGGCTCGGCGGCTTCAATGTGAACCTTCTTCAGGGTCCCCAGCTTGATCTCGCGGTCGACTGAGACTTCAGGGAGGAGGGCGATGCCCAGGTTCATCTCCACCATCTTCTTGGTGGCTTCGATGCTGTCGAGCTGCATCTGCTGATGGGGGACCACGCCCAGCTCGCGGAAGAGGCCCAGGATCATCCCGTAGTAGCCCGAATCCCTGTCGAAGAGAATCAGGGACTCTTCCGCGAGATCATCCACCTTCACGCTCCCTCGCTTGGCATAGCGATGGCTCGAGGAGACGACCAGGACCAGCTCATCGTGGTAGAGAACGATGGTGCGGACGTCGGGATGATTGATTGGGCGGCCAATCCCCACCTGCACATCGTCATCGAGGACCATCTGCAGCACTTCATCGGAGTGGCCCGTGCGCACCATGACATCGACGCCCTCGTGGTTGTCGCAGAACACCTTCAGGAGCCGGGGAAGGACGTAGGTGCCCACGGCCGGCGCCGTCCCGATCGTGAGGCGGCCGGCGGTGCCTTCGCGCGTCCCTTCGAGCACCATGAGACCGTCATGCAGGGTACGAAGCACGCGCTGTGCGTAGGGCAGGAAGGCGCGGCCCGCGTCCGTGAGCTTGACGCCCCGGCCCATGCGTTCGAAGAGCGGCTGGCCGACTTCCCTTTCCAGCGATTGGATGCGGTTGCTCAAGGAAGGCTGGGCAACGTTGAGGATCTCTGCGGCGCGGCTGAAGCTGCCGCTATCGGCGGCGGCAAGGAAGGCGTCGAGCTGGGCAAGTTCCACAGATAGCTCACCTGATAGCCATAGTGACCGGCTATGGGTGGGACGATACGCTATCCCGGTGCCATAGGCTAGACCTTGGTATCTATCCGGCTGGGCTGGGTGAGCCGCGGGTCAGTCGAAGTAGCGCATCATGAGCCACTGCATCACGTCGCGGCCGGTGACAAGCGCCACGAGGCGGCCGCCGTGGACCAGCGGGATGTGCCGAAACCCGCCAAGGCCCATCTTGTTAACGGCGATGGCCATGGTGTCGGTATCGCGCAGGATGACGGGGTCGGGGGTCATGTAGAGGCTCACAGGCCCCACAAGCCGCTCCGGATGACCGGCGATCTTCTTCAGGTAATCGCGCTCGGTGAAGATGCCGGCGACCTCGCCGCGCTGGACCACAACCACGGCGCCGCTCGCCTCCTGGCGGAGGACGTCAACCGCTTCACCAACCGATGTGTCAGGCGACACGACCTTGATGCGCGAAAGGCGGATTTCGGTGAGCGGCAACAGGGGCTCGCTGCCTTCGCCGCCGACGGAAGTGAGGGCGGCCAGGCAGTGCTCACAGCTGTCGGC
Organism: bacterium; assembly: GCA_003577245.1. Classification (GTDB taxonomy): domain Bacteria; phylum Chloroflexota; class Dehalococcoidia; order Tepidiformales; family Tepidiformaceae; genus UCB2. Next base: position 113,468 of record QEVS01000007.1, read on the forward strand.
GCCCTTGATGTTCTGATGCCCGCAGCTTGGGCAGACGAGGTAGCCGGTCTGAGCGCTGGTCATGGCATTCCCCCCGGATGCGCGTACCGCCAGCGGCGGTGGTTGTTTACGCCTCAGCGCAACCTGCGTGCTAGAGCACTTCCCATGTCTCGCCGCTGCGAAGAAGCCCTTCGAAGTCCGCCGCCTCTTTGGCCCTGGCGTTCGCGACTTGCTCCTCCACAAGGTCGTTGTACGTCGGGGCCTCCACGTCGCGGAAGACGCCTATCGGCACCGGGAAGTCAGGATAGCGCATCTCGACCAGGATCCCGGCAAGGACCGGGTTCGGGTCCCTGGCGTCATGCACAAGCAGCCCGCCGTCGCCAGGTGCATTGCGGACGACCTCCGGCACATATCCGTTCATGCGGATCCCGTGCTCGCGGCTCCTGCCAAAGCGGACAGGCTGGCCGTGCTCAAGGTAGACCATGCGCTCCTGGCGGACTTCCTTGTCGGCGAAGGAATCGAAGGCGCCATCGTTGAAGATCACGCAGTTCTGGTAGACCTCCACGAACGAGGTCCCCCTGTGCGTGGCAGCGCGGTAGAGCGTCTCTTCGAGGTGCTTCGTGTCGCGGTCGATGGAACGGGCAACAAAAGTGGCGCCGGCGGCCAGCGCGATCCTCAGCGGATGGAGCGGCTCCTCCACCGTGCCGTAGGGAGACGATTTGGTGATCTTCCCCATCTCGGAGGTAGGCGAGTACTGGCCCTTGGTGAGCCCGTAGATCTGGTTGTTGAACAGCACCACCGTTATGTCGATGTTGCGGCGCATGGCGTGCAACAGGTGATTGCCGCCAATGCTCAGCCCGTCGCCATCGCCGGTGATCACAAACACGGCCAGTTCCGGGCGAGAGGTTTTCAGCCCCGTCGCAAGCGTGAGCGCGCGGCCGTGGATGCTATGGAAGCCGTACGTTTCGACGTAGTAGGGGAAGCGGCTGGAGCAGCCAATCCCGCTGATGAAGACGATGTTCTCGTGCGGGATGCGAAGCTCGGGGAGCATCTTCTGCATCTGCGCCAGGATGGCGTAGTCGCCGCAGCCCGGGCACCAGCGCACCTCCTGGTCCGAGACGAAGTCCTTGCGCGTGAGCACGGGAATGGCTTCGTCGGCGCCCTGGGGCGAGCCCGTAATAGCAGTCGTCATGGCTAACCTCCCCCCAGCACCGAGGCCGGGCCGAACTGGAACTCGAAGGGGCCGGTGAGGCCGAGGAGCTCATCGATCTTGCCCTCGATCTCGGCGATCTTGAACGGCTGTCCCGCGATCTTGTTGAACGGCACGGCATCAACCAGGTACTTGCCCCGGACGATGAGCGACAGCTGGCCCGTGTTCATCTCGGGAATGAGGACCTTTCCGTAGTTGCGCAGGACTTCGCCCAGGTTGGCGGGCAGAGGGTTCAGGTAACGGAGATGCGCCGAGGCAACTCTCTTCCCTGCCTTGCGCGCCCGCTCGCAGCCGCTGGTGATGGCGCCGTAGGTACTGCCCCAGCCCAGCACGAGAAGGTCACCTTCGGGCGGCCCCGTCACCTCAACCGGCGGGACGTCCTGGACCATCCGCTCGACTTTGCCCAAACGGGCGAGGGTCATGCGGTGATGGTTGCCGGCATCGTAGGCGATGTCGCCCGTCTGACCGGACTTCTCGATGCCGCCGATGCGGTGCATCAGCCCCTTCTGCCCGGGAACGGCCCAGGGACGGGCGAGCGTTGCGGGATCGCGCTCATAGGGATTGAACTTGCGCGAATCATCAACGGGTTTCGCGTAATGGTGGTCAATCGAGGGAAGGTCCTCGATAGCGGGGATGCGCCACGGTTCTGAGCCGTTGCCCAGGTAGCCATCGCTCAGCAGGATGACCGGGACCATGTACTTGAGGGCGAGCCGGAAGGCCTCCATCGCCATGATGAAGCAGTCGGAAGGCGTGGCCGGGGCGAGCACCGCCACCGGGGAATCGCCGTTGCGGCCAAACAGCGCCTGCAGGAGATCGGACTGCTCGGTCTTGGTAGGCATGCCCGTGCTGGGCCCCGCACGCTGCACATTGATGACCACAAGCGGAAGCTCGGTCATCACGGCGAGGTTGAGCGCCTCGCTCTTGAGCGCCAGGCCGGGGCCGCTCGTGCCCGTGAGAGCCAGTTGCCCCCCGTAGGCCACGCCCACCGTCATGCCCATCGCGGCAATCTCGTCTTCGGCCTGGATGGTCTTGACGCCAAAGGCCTTGAACTTCGAAAGCTCGTGGAGCACGTCGGACGCCGGCGTGATTGGGTAGCTGCTGTAGACGAGGGGCAGGCCAGAGCGAATAGAGGCGGCGAGGCAGCCCAGCGCCGTGGCTTCGTTGCCGCTGATGTGGCGGTAGGTTCCGGGCTGGACCTCGGCCGCCGGCACTTCATAGCGGTGATGGAAGATCTCGGTGGTCTCGCCGAAGTGGTACCCCGCCCGCATGGCGCGCAGGTTGGCGTCGAGCACGTCGGGATTGCGGCGGAAGCGGTCCGTTGCCCACTTCACGGTGGTGTCCATGGAGCGGCCGTAGAGCCAGAGGACAAGGCCAAGGGCATAGAAGTTCCGGCTCTGGAACTTCTGCTTTGCAGGCAGGGGAAGCCCCTCGAGTGCGAGCTCGTTCTGCCGCGTGATGTTTATGCGGGCCACCTGCCACTTCGAAAGCGTCCCGTCTTCAAGCGGGTTCGAGATGTAGGCGGCCTTCTTCAGGTTCGAATCGGTGAACTCATCCTCGTCGACAATGACGAGGCCGCCGGGTCGGAGGTCGCCGATATTCGTCTTGAGCGCCGCGGGGTTCATTGCCACAAGGGCGTCGGGCTGGTCGCCGGGCGTGAGTATGTCCGAGCTCGCAAAAGAGAGCTGAAAGCCCGAAACGCCCGGGAGCGAGCCCGTAGGGGCGCGGATTTCGGCCGGGAAGTCGGGCAGGGTGGCGATGTCGTTGCCGAAGACGGCGGATGTCCGGGTGAACTGTGTGCCGGTCAACTGCATACCGTCGCCGGAGTCGCCGGCGAAGCGAATGGTGACGCGGTCGAGCTTCTCGACAGTCTGCTCCGGTTCTACTGCGGATTCCGTGGTCATGAACCTCTGCTATCCACCTTCCCGTTTCTCCATGACCTGGTGAGGCCGTGGAGGCAAGTTGAGCACATCCTCGGGGAACGCCTCGGCGAGCTGGGTGAGCAGGCCGCCCAGGCGAACAAGCCCAATCACGCGGCCCTCATCCATCACCGGCAGCGTCCTGTAGTTGAACTGCTGCATGACGGCGATGGCTTCTCCCACCGTCTGTCGGGCCGAAATGGTACGCGGCTCGCGCGTCAGTACCGCTGCTTCCAGCGGCTGCCCCCAGTCGAAATCATCGGCTGTGCATTTCAAAAGTAGATCCCGCTCGGTGAAAATGCCCGTGATTGCCGACTCGTCGCCGGCGAGCACGCAGGGCTGCGAGCCCTCCTGCATGAGAGCCACCGCCTCCCTCACGGGGGTCGCGGGAGAAACGAAAACGGGAGCTTCGAGCGGCAGTTCGAACAGCCGCTGATTGATGAAGCGCTTAAGTCGCGAGCGATCCATGCCTACCCGCTGTCTGGTACTCGATGCGGCAGGCGAGGCAACGCCTCCGCCCTGAACGGAAACGAAGCGCCCTACCTCACCCAGTGTACGTCTTTCCGCGCCGGCGTGCAGCGCGGGGGGCCGAAGCCGCCTCCCGCGAACCGCGGTTCACCGCGGCCCGATGGCGCCCGCCTCCTTCAGGCGCGCAATCTCCTCCCATCCCAGGCCGGCATCGAGCAGCACCTCCTCGGTGTGCTCTCCGTACTCCGGCGCCGGGCGGCGGATGGACCCGGGGGTGCGCTCAAGCTGCACTGCCGGCCCCACCATCCTCACTGGCCCGCCACGAGGGTGATCGAAGTCGACGACGTAGCCGTTCGCCATCACCTGGGGGTCATCGGCAATCTGCCCGTAGTCCTGCACGGGGGCAACTGGCAGACCGCGCTCGCACAGGTGATTCACCCACTCCCACTGATCGCGGCCGGCGAAGACCTCGTCAAACGCGCGCACCAGCGCGTCGCGATTCTGAAGCCGCTCCGTGAATCCGCAGAAGCGCGGGTCGTCGCGGATGTCAGGCCGGCCGGCGGCGTCGCAGAACAGCGCCCACCAGCGGTCGCCGGGGATCATGCTCACCGCAATCCAGCGCCCATCCTTGCAGCGGTAGACGTTCCACATCGGGTCTGCCTCGGAACGTGCCCGGCGCGGCGGCACCTGTCCGGTGAACAGGGTGCCTGTGATATTGAACGATTGCAGCATCACCTGGCCGCCAAGGAGGGAGGCCTCTACCTGCTGGCCTTCTCCGGTGCGCGCCCGGTGCCACAGGGCAAGCAGGATACCGTACGAAAGTGCCATCGCCCCTACATGGTCCGCCATGCCGGCGAACGAAGGGATGGGAGGCCCGTCGGGCGGACCCTGCATCATCATGGTGCCACCACGTGCCTGGCCGAGGATATCCATGGCCGGCCACTTCCGATGCGGCCCCTTCGAGCCGTAGCCGCTGGCGGTGGCGTAGATGATGCCGGGATTGCGGGCTCTCATGTCCTCGTAGCCGAGGCAGAGCTTCTCCATCACGCCCTGGCGCATGTTCTGCACGAACACGTCGGCGTTTTCGATCAGCCGCAGGAGCGTCTCGCGGCCCTCGGGGTGCTTGAGGTCCAGGATGATGCTGCGCTTGTTGCGGTTGTGGCTTTCGAAGTAATGGTTGAGGGGGCCCCCGGGGATGTACACGCCCCGGCCGGGGTCAGGAGAATCGGGGCCCTCAACCTTGATCACGTCGGCGCCGAAGTCGGCCAGCATGGCCGAAGCGTAGGTGCCCTGCTGCCAGATTGTGCAATCGACAACCTTGAGACCCGAAAGCGGCAGGCCGGTGTGGGGGACGCCTGGGAACATCGGGCACCTCGCAAGGGGGGTTCGAGGCGAATCATGCGAAGAGCCGGGATGTCTGGCAAGCACGAGACAGCAGGACGACGGCAGGTGTCACCCTGCATCCCCTACAATCGGCCGGGATGGACCTAACGGTTGTTCGACGGCGCCTGGAGGAAGCGGAGGAGCGGCTGAGCCCGTTCGCTGCACGCAGCATCCGGAGCAGCCGGGTCCTTCCCGAGGAGCCTTCGCCAATCCGCACGCCCTTCCAGCGCGACCGGGACCGCATCCTCCACACCAGGGCATTCCGGCGGCTGAAGCACAAGACACAGGTGTACATAGCCCCCGCCGGGGACCACTTCGTCACCCGGCTCACGCACACGCTCGAAGTGGCCCAGGTGGCCCGCACCATCACCCGCGCTTTGAATCTGAACGAAGACCTCGCGGAAGCCGCATCACTGGGGCACGACATCGGCCACGGCCCGTTCGGGCATGCCGGCGAAGAGGCACTGGCGGAGTGCCTGCCGGAGGGGTTCCGGCACAACTACCAGTCGGTGCGGGTGCTTGAACACCTCGAAAACGGGGGCCGGGGCCTGAACCTCACGTTCGAAGTGCTCGACGCCATTGGCAAGTCAAGCAAGACGCGCGACGACATCCTGTCGGAAGGCTGGGGCGTGCCCACCACTCTCGAAGGACAGGCCGTGAAGGTCGCCGACGCCATCGCCTACCTCAACCACGACATCCTCGACGCCGTGCGGGCTGGCGTCATCAGGGAGAACGACCTGCCGGCATCCACTCGCAACGAGCTGGGCCAATCGCACGGGGAGCGCATCAACACACTGGTGAGCGATATCGTGGAAGCAAGCTGGGCGGCAACCGGTGTGCAGCCGAGCCAGGACGAACCGCCGTCCATCCGCTTCAGCCCCCGCATCCACGGCGTGGCGAACGAGCTGCGGGAGTTCATGTTCCGGCGCGTCTACCACTATGAGCAGACCCTGCGCGACGCCGAGCGGGGCAAACGCGTTGTCCATTTCCTGTTCGCGCACTTTGTGGCCAACCCCGGGGGCATCTCGCCCGACTATTCGCTCCCCGGTGACCCCGTGGAGCGGCGCGCGGCCGACTACGTGAGCGGCATGACCGACCGGTACGCAATCCGGCTCGCGCGGGAGCTTGGATGCGGGGACGCCATCGGCTGGGAGCAGGGATAGCCCGCTGCCTCATGATCAGGTTCAGATACCTGCGAGACAGTGGGATATCTGTATAAACAATTGGCCAAGGCCGCGACCATCACGGACGTGGGAACGGGAAGAGATCGTGGT
>QEVS01000014.1 GCA_003577245.1 bacterium
TCAGCCGGGCGCGGGCGCGGGTCAGCCGGGCGCCGGTGCAGGTCAACCGGGCGCAGGCGCGGGGCAGCCGGGTGCTGGCGTCGGGCAGCCGGGTGCCGGTGTGGGGCAGCCGGGCGGCATTCCGCCGCGAACGGTTGGACAACCGGGTGGTCAGCCTGGTCTCACCGGTCAACCGGGCGGTCAGCCTGGTCTCACCGGTCAACCGGGCGGCATTCCGCCGCGAACGGTTGGACAGCCGGGTGGTCAGCCTGGTCTCACAGGTCAACCGGGTGGCATTCCACCTCGCACGGTTGGACAACCGGGTGGCGCGCCGGGCGGGCAACCCGGATTCCCCCCCGTCAGGAGCGGCGTGGCGACGGGCGCGGGCGCGGCCGCCGGTGCCGCTGCCACCGGCATCACCATCGGCGGGATTATCCAGGGCATCCTCATCGCGATTGCGGTGCTCATCGGGGCCGGGCTCGGAGCGTTGCTCGTCGGCGCGGCGCTCATCTTCACAGGCACCCCAAAGCCCTGCGTCGACCGCGAAGTGCCGAGCTCGACGGCGGTCAGCAACGCCATGCGCGCGCGCTGGAAGGCGTTCGAGCGGCAGGCCGCCACCTCGCCCGCTTCCATTATCTATACGGAAGAGGACATCACCTCGCGCGGAGTGGACTACATCGACGAGAAGAGCATCCCGGTGAAGAAACTGCAGGTCTACTTCTGCCCCGAGGGCTATGCGGAGGCGACCGGGACGGTGGACATCCCCGGGCCCGATGCGGACGTGCTGGTGCGCGGGACGCTCGACCTCAGCGGCCCGAAGCCGTACATCGACATCCAGGACATCAAGATCGGGAACCTGCCGGCGTTCATCGGCACCCGGGTGGTTGAGACCGCACTGGGGGACGACTGGAAGTCGCTGGACCTCAAAGTGCGGTTGACTGACATCGCGATCAGTGATGGCGAGGTTGAGCTGGAAGGCGGGCCCTGATCGCAACGTGTGATCCGCGTCATGTCGCAGCGGCCCGGCGCAGCCTAAGAACCGTATTACAGACCGCGCTCCAAAGCGCCGTTTCATCATGCCCTTGAGGAGATGCCCATGCCCGGCGAACAGGTTGCACCGATCAAGACAGGCGATGTCGCAGGCGACCTCTATCGCGAGCGATGGAGCTGGGACAAGGTCGTCTGGGCCTCCCATTGCATCAACTGCTACCCGGGCAACTGCCCCGAGCGGGTCTACCTGAAGGACGGGAAGATCGTGCGCGAGGAGGTTGCCGCGACCTTCAAGACGATCATGCCCGGTGTGCCCGACATGAATCCCATGGGCTGTCAGAAGGGCGCCGGCTGGTCGCGGATGCTCGAATCGGAGGAGCGCATTCTCTACCCGCTGAAGCGCGTGGGGGAACGGGGCTCTGGCCAGTGGGAGCGTGTAACCTGGGACCAGGCCTGCACGGAGATCGCCGATGCCGTCCTCGACTCCATCGCCGAGGTGGGCCCGGAATCGATCATCGCGCCTTCAGGCGGGAGCGTGAGCACGTGGGGCTCGGCCGGCCGCGGGCGGTTCATGGGCATCGTCGGCGGCATCGTGACCGACGTGAACGGCGAGATTAACGACTTCGCACCGGGCCACTACCTCACCTACGGCACCTTTGACCCGGTGAGCAGCGTGGACGACTGGTTCCACAGCGAGCTGTTCCTCATCTGGTATGGGAACCCGGTCTACACGCGCATCCCCTTCATTCACTACATGCACGAGGCGCGCTACAACGGCGCCGAGATCGTGACCATTGCGCCGGACGTTTCGCCCTCGAGCGTGCATGCGGACATGTATGTCCCGGTAAAGCCCGAGAGCGACCCTGCCTTCTGCCTGGCGATGTGCCAGGTGGTGATTGAAGAGGGGCTCGTGAACGAGCAGTTCGTCCGCGAACAGACCGATCTGCCCCTGCTCGTGAATCCCGCGACGAAGCGCTTTCTGCGCCAGTCCGACCTCGAAGAAGGCGGTGAAGAGGAACAGTTCTATGCCTGGGACAGGGTTGCGAACGCCATCGTGCCGGCGCCCAGGGGCACCCTGTTCTGGGGAGACGCAGAGCCGGCGCTCGAAGGGGAATGGACGGTCACCGGCAAGGACGGACCGGTAGCCGTCACAACCGTGTTCGCGCTCATGCGCGAGCGGCTGCAGCAGTTCACGCCCGAGCTCACGGCCGAGACTACAGGCGTGCACCCGGACACCGTGCGCAACCTCGCGCGGAAAGTGGCGAAGAAGCGAACGAACATTATCGGTTCGCTCGGCAACGGCAAGTACTACCATGGCGACCTGCAGGAGCGGGCCGAGATCCTGCTCCTGGCCCTGACCGGTAACTGGGGCAAGCACGGCGCGGGCGTGCGCGGCTGGATGAGCGGTTTTTTCGACGGCACCATCACCATCGGCGCGAAGACGAAGCGCGGCCCCGCCGACGTGGTGGCGATGATGGACAGCCGCGAACGCGCCACGCAGATGCGCATGGCAGACGACCCCACCCTCACCCCGGCGATGATCAGCATCGAGGGGGCAAAGGCTTCTTCGGCGAGCGGCCGCGGCGTAATGTTCCCGCCCGTCTTCTTCTGGTACTGGCACGCGGGGTATCGGAACGCCTGGCGCAATGCCGCCTGGAGCGACCCGAGCATGAAGCGCCCGTTCGAGGAGTACTTCGACGAGGCCGTGGCAAAGGGCTGGTGGGCGGGCTGCGACTACCCGCGCCCCGACCAGCCGCCACGAGTGCTGTTCGAATGCGGCGGCAACATCATCCGGCGAACGCGCGGGGGCGGGCGCCGGCTGCTGAGCAACCTCTGGCCCCAGCTCAAGGCGATAGTGACGATGGATGTCCGCATGAGCGCCACCGCGCTCAACTCCGACTATGTCCTGCCGCTCGCTCAGCAGTACGAGAAGGTGGCGTTTGGGACCGCGACCACGCACGTCATGCACGTGACCTTCTGCGACAAGGCGGTAGACCCGCCCGGCGAGGCTCTGAACGAATGGGACGCCTTCGGTCGCATTGCGGAGAAGGTGGAGGAGCGGGCGAAGGCGCGCGGCCTGGCGCCCTTCACGGACGCTCGCGGCGGCCAGCACGACCTCGCCAACGCGTATACCGCCTACACGCGCGGCGGACTCTTCAACGACACGGAGATCATGGCCGACGAGATGCTGCGCGACAGCGCCCTCACGGGCTCGCTGCCGCCCGAGGCCAGCCTGGACGACATCCGCAAGGTGGGCTTCTACCGCTTCCACGGCACGGGCATCTCGCCGAAGGCGCTGGCGCAGGCTACCGAGCCGCAGCCGGACGAGACCTTTACCCCCTTCCGCAATCACGTCGAAAAAGGCGAGCCCTACCCGACCCTGACGCGCCGGGCGCAGTTCTTGATTGAGCACGAATGGTTCATCGAGGCCGATGAGCACCTGCCCACGCACAAGGCTCCGCCCCGGGCCGGCGGTGACTTCCCCTTCCGTGTCACGAGCGGGCACAACCGCTGGAGCATCCACGCCCTGAACATCGCCAACGACCTGATGCTCGATACCCACCGTGGTACCCCGCACCTGGTGATGAACCCCGCCGATGCCGCCTCGCTGGGCGTGGCCGACGACGACATGGTGCGGGTCCACAACGACCAGGGGCAGTTCCAGGTGCCGGTGCGGGTGGCGCCGGGCGGCGCGCCGGGCCAGGTGATGATGTACAACGGCTTCGAGCCCTACCAGTTCCCCAACTGGGAAGGGCCGAACGACGCCGAGCCGGGGATGATCAAGTGGCTCCACCTGGCCGGCGGCTACGGCCACCTGAAATACTGGATCACGGAGTGGCAGCCTTCGGCCATCATGCGCGGCACGCGCGTGGCCATCGAAAAGGTGACGTAGCCGGGGAACGGGGTGACCGGTGAGCAACGAGCATTCCCTGGCGATTCGCCCCGAACGCCCCGGCGACGAGGCCGCGATCCGGGAGATTCACCTTGTCGCCTTCGCCCGCGGTGGGGTCGAAGGCTCCGCGGAGGCGAACCTTGTCGACGCGTTGCGCGCCGCGTGTGCGTACCCGCCGGAACTTTCGGTGGTTGCAGAGGTGGAAGGCTGCCTGGCCGGCCACCTGCTGATCTCATTCGCCGCCATCGAAACGGCGACGGGAGACGTTCCCTGCCTGGCTTTGGCGCCAGTCGGGGTGCTCCCGGGGTATGAACGCCTGCACGTGGGAACGCGGCTGATGCGCCACGCCCTGGCGGAGGCGACATGCATGGGGTACAGGCTGCTGGTGGTGCTGGGCCACCCGAAGTATTACCGCCACTTCGGCTTCCGGCCCGCGGCTCCGCTCGGTATCGAGTGCCAGTGGCCGGTAGCATCCGAAGCCTTCATGGTGCTGGAGCTTGTTCCCGGAGCCCTTGAAGGAGTGCGCGGCAGGGTGAAGTACCACCCGGCCTTTGACGGGTTCTAGCCTGTCCCCTACCGACGGGGACAGACACAATCGAAGGTGGAACCTCACCTCCGGGACCGTGTTTCGTTGTACTGGCAGCATGCTGCATTCACCTGGATCCACGTAGTTGGTGCGGCCCTCTGGGTCGGGCCGCAGGTGTACCTGGCCACCGGATGGCCCGGAGCGGCGCGGCAGATAGCCGACACGGCGACGAAGGTGGAGGTGATTCGCGTGCTCACGCTGCGGTTCGCCTACCTTGGCGGCTTCGGGCTGCTGCTGCTCGCCGGGGCCGGGACGTTCCTCATCTGGACATGGCGCGATTACTACGCGCAGCCCGGCGAGGTTGGTTTCTGGGAACTGCGTTACGGCGTGGTGTTCACGGTCAAGATGGCCGCCCTTGCCGTGATGCTGGCCATCACGGCGCTGCACATGTTCGTCGTAGGACCGCGGCAGCTCGAGGCCATGGCCGCGGAGGGACGGGGAGAACCGGGAGCGGAGGAGCGCCTCGCCCGCACCCGGCGCCAGTCGCGCATGCTCAGCGGCACGGGGCTGTTGCTGGCCCTGGCGATCATGGGCATGGGCGCGGCCCTCTCCACCGCCAGCTGGTCAATGCAGGAGTGGTAGCGTCGCTACGAGGGCAGTACGTTACGCTGGGCAAGGTCGCCCCTGACCGAAGCGATGACAGCGTCTGCCACTCCGATGGCGTGCTCCGCGTCGTCGTGCCGCGCTTCGGGCCAGTCGCCCGGGTAGCGTCCGCTGGCGTTCCATTCCGAGAGCCAGGCGAGGTCTGAGAACTCCGACTGGATGGCCCAGCCTCCGGGCAGGGTATCGCGCAGGGCATCGAGGCTGTGGGTTTTCGGTAGGTCGATATCCATCAGGACCAGGGCTGCCTCAATGGCTTTTTCGGCCGCCTGCCGGGCAAGGTAGCAGGCGTGACGGGCAGGCGTTGCCGCATCCGCGTTGGCGCCCTCTGGCTTGCTGTGGCAACCTGAGACGCGGCGGGAGCGCCCTTCGCGAAAGCGCCGGGCGGGGGAGAGCTACGCCTGTGAACCCCAGGGTCATTCTTGTTGCCGCGCTGCCCGGCCTCCTGACGGCAGCTCTGGTCTCCTGCGGTGGCGACGATGACGATGCGCCACCCTCACCATCAGCGACCACGGCCGCGGCATCGCCGTCACCATCGGTCGAGCCCACACCGTCACTCGCGGAAGTCATCGCCCGCAACCCGCAGTACTTCGTCTACATCACCGGGAAGGGCGACACCCTTGGCTCGATTGCTGACGCCTTCGATGGGCAGCCGGGGCCTCCCCCGTCTGGGTTTGCCGAAACGCTGAAGGCGCTCAATCAGCTGGCGAGCGAGCCCGGGGAGGGCCAACGGCTCGCCATTCCCCTGCGCCTGCCGGGGACGCTCGCGCTCTTCCCTGATGCCTCCATCGAGGCCGCACTCGGCATCGGCAGCGCGGGAAACAAGCTCGTCCTGTTGCAGCCGAGCCTTGCCCTCCGCGACACGTACCAGAACCGGGTGGTGCTGCACACAGTGGTTCTCAGCGACGGCCGCCCGGAAGAAGAGGGCCGCGGCTACGTGATGGAGTACTACCTCGCCGACCGTCCGCCGTTCAAAGGGGGCAGCGCCGACCCGGAAGCACGCGTGGTAGAGCTGCTGTTCACCATCTGGGGCGGTTCGCTTGCGAAGTCCGCCCCTTCGGCGCCGGCCGATTCCGTGCACCGGTTCACGCGCAACGGGGTCGACTACGCCGTGCAGACAGGAAGCGGCGCCCTACACCCGGCCGCCAGGATAGCGGAACAGCTCCAGACTGCAGCCGAGCGGTAGGCGCGGACAGCCGCTCCCGGTGAGCTGCGATGCCGCCCTCAGGGAGCGGCGCCCGCCAGGCGCAGCACGACCTGGATGCCATTGTGGTCGCTGGCATAGACGAGCGAGTTGTCGGCGCGCTTGCGGGGCGCGAGTCCGAACATGCCCACGGATTCAACAGGCAGCCCGGTGACGAAGATGTAGTCCGTGCGCAATGTCAGGCCGGGCTGCTCACCGATGATCGCAGCCCTGCAACAGGTCACGATGGGGACTATCCCCGGGAAAACAGCTGCGGCGTCCACGAGTCCGGCGGCGACCAGGGCCTGCGCCACGCCCCGGTCTGGCAGCTCGCTCAGGTCGCCCATGACAAGGTGGGGTCCACTTCCCCGGGTGGCGCTCACGAAAGTCAGGAAGTCCGCCCCCTGTGCTGCCCGCACTTTCTCGTCGGCGCCGGTGAGGTGTGTTATGTAGACATCAATGGTTTCGGCGAGCCCCGGGACCCGCACCACGACATGAAGCGCGGCCCGGCCCTCACCGGTTTCGGAAGTACGCGGGTTGAGAGCCTTGCGCTCGTAGCGAAGGATGGGGTAGCGGCTGAGAATCAGCTCGCCCTCTTCGAAGCCCGTGAGCTTGACTGTCTCGTCGCTCTGTTCCTGGGTCTGGCCGGGGAACCAGGGGTTGGCGCGGGCGTACTGGAACTCGAGCTTGAGCGCCTTCGCGAGCTTCTCCGCGGCGCTGCCGGTCGCCTTCGTCCAGGATGCTTCGTTGAACCCAACGATGTCGGGGTTGAAGGCGCGCAGTTCCTCGATGACAATCTCCAGCCGCTGGTCGAAGGTGTCAGAGGCAACCGGATTGTTGGCATCGCGCGAAAGCGGGCTGAGCAGATTGATGAAGGCGACCTTCAACTGCGTGGGGGCTTCGACCGGTTCGGTCAGGGGGGTGCTGCCGGGAGCGGCGCTCGCGCCGGTCGTGGGCGTGGCGGTCGGCGGCCAATCGTCGGACGAGCCGTCGACGGAGCAGGCAGAGGCGGCCGCTCCCACGATGATCGCAACGAGGGCGGCAACCAGGGCTGCTCGCACGCTCGGGAACATGCAACTTCGTCGCTCGCTTGTTGACACGCCACCTATCACCTTGCTTCACTTGAGCCTACAGGCAACGACGGAGACGAGTAGCGCCCGCCGGCCTGCCCAGCGAGCCCCGGCCGGTGCGAGGGGGTGCAGCGAGCAGGCGCGAAAATCACTCCCGAGCCTCCGGCCCAAAGCCCGCCACTAGCCCGGCAGGCGAGTAGACCCGGACGGAATGTGCCCGCCAGCCGCGGGCCGCCCCCCGTTAGCAGGGGCCGGGGCGTGTTTGCGCTCCGCAGAGAGCCCGCCGTGGGCGGGAAGCAGGGTGGTACCGCGGGCGTGCACGCTCGTCCCTGGATGGGGGACGGGCGTTTTTCATTAGACGCTGGTCCGCCGGGTGCACTCACTACTCTGGTGGTACGCCACGGAAGCCCTCGCGGTTGCACGCAGGCAGCGGCGCTCACCCCGCGAAGAAGGACTGCATGGCGTTCAAACCGGTCGACCCGAAGGTCAGCTTTCCCCTGTTGGAAGAGGGGATCATCAGCTTCTGGCGCGACAACGATGTCTTCCGGCGCACGGTTGAGGAGCGCCCCGAAGACCGGCTCTTCGTGTTCTATGAAGGGCCCCCGACAGCCAACGCGCTTCCCGGAATCCATCACGTGCTGGCGCGCGTCTTCAAAGATCTCGTGCCCCGGTACAAGACGATGCGGGGCTTCCGCGTGCCCCGCAAGGGGGGGTGGGACACGCACGGGCTCCCGGTGGAGCTGGAAGTCGAAAAGGAGCTGGGGCTCAGTTCCAAGCCCGACATCGAGGCGTACGGAATCGCCGCCTTCAACGAGCGGTGCAAGGCCAGCGTGAGCCGTTACGTCGCCGAGTGGGAACGTCTGAGCGACCGAATCGGCTTCTGGGTCGACATGGAGAACCCGTACGTCACCTGGCACAACGAGTACATCGAAACGTGCTGGTGGATCTTCAAGCAGCTCTGGGACCACGGCCTGGTCTACCAGGACTATCGCAGCACCCCGCACTGCCCGCGTTGCGGCACCTCGCTTTCGGACCATGAGGTATCGCAGGGGTATGAGGACGACGTGCCCGACCCGAGCGTCTTCATCAAGTTCCGCGTGCCCGCGGCGGAGGCGCGCCGCCACGAGCTGCTCGCCCGCCTGCTGCCCGAAGGTCACGGGCCCGTTTCGCTGGTGGCGTGGACGACGACCCCGTGGACGCTCCCCGGGAACGTGGCCCTGGCCGTGAAGCCGGGCGCCGAGTACGGGCTGTACGAGGCCGCCGGCGAGCTCTACATCGTAGCCACGGCGCTGGCGAAGCAGGTGCTGGGCGAAGAGGCGTCGCTGCTGGCGGCCTTCCTGGGCGAAGCGCTCTTCGCGCTCCGCTACGAGCCGTTGTACCGGCCTGAGCTGCTGGGACACCAGGTCATGCGCTTTGACGGCGCGGGGCGCCTGCGCCCGGTGAAGGAGGTGCTCTCAACCGAAGGATCGCGCCGTGTCATCGGCGCGGACTACGTTTCGCTCGACGACGGCACGGGCATCGTGCACATCGCCCCGGCATTCGGCGGCGAGGACTTCGAGGAAGGCAAGATCTTCCAGCTTCTCTTCGCACAGCCCATAGACCTGCGGGGCATCATGGCCAGCGGGCTCCCCGGGGCGGGCAAGTTCGCCAAGGACGCCGACCGTGACGTGGAACGCGACCTTGAAGAGCGCGGCCTCATGTTGAAGAAGGGCACGATTCGCCACACCTACCCGTTCTGCTGGCGCTGCAAGACACCGCTCCTCTACTACGCCAAGCCCAGCTGGTACATCCGCACCACGCGCGAGGGCCGCCAGCTGCTGGCCGGGAACGAGACGATCAACTGGTACCCGGACCACATCAAGCACGGGCGCTTCGGCAATTGGCTCGAGAACAACATCGACTGGGCAGTCAGCCGGGAGCGCTACTGGGGCACGCCGCTGCCGATCTGGAAGTGCGAAGGCTGTGGCCACGCGACGTGCGTGGGCTCGCGAGCCGAGCTGGCGGAGCTTGCCAGCAGCCGTGCCGAGGCGGAGAAGCTGGTGGACCTGCACCGGCCCTATATCGACGAGATCACCCTCGTCTGCACGAAGTGCGATGGCGCCATGCGCCGCGTTCCGGAGGTAGCCGACGCGTGGTTCGACAGCGGCGCCATGCCCTACGCGCAGTGGCACTACCCCTTTGAGAACCAGGCCGAGTTCGAGCGCCACTTCCCGGCGGACTTCATCTGCGAGGGGCTCGACCAGACCCGCGGCTGGTTCTACACCCTCCACGCCGAGGCCACCCTCCTGCGGGCCGCAGAGGCCGTGCCCGATGGCATCGCCTACCGGAACGTCATCTGCCACGGCCACATCCTCGACGAGAAGGGGCAGAAGATGTCGAAGAGCCGCGGCAACGCCGTGGAGCCGTGGTCGGTGCTGGACCGTTTCGGGGCGGACGCCACGCGCTGGTACATGTACACGGCGGGCTTCGCGCGCACCTCGGGCCGCTTTGGCCCGAACCTCGTTGAGGAGGCGCTGCGCCGCTTCCTGCTCACGCTCTGGAACACGTACAGCTTCTTTGTGAGCTACGCCAACATCGACCAGGCCGACCCGCGGCGCGCCCCGGCGGGGCCGGTTCCAGAGCTCGACCGCTGGCTGTTGAGCGAGCTCAATGCGCTCGTGCAGCAAGTCACGGACGACCTCGAGGAGTACGACCCCACGGATGCGGCGCGCGCCATCGAAGGCTTCGTGGACGACCTTTCGAACTGGTATGTGCGCCGTTCGCGGCGGAGGTTCTGGAGGGGTGCCTCGGAAACGGACGAGGAGAAGCAGAGCGCCTACCACACGCTGTACACGGCGCTGGTCACGCTTTCGAAGCTGCTGGCCCCCTTCACGCCGTTTGTGGCCGAGGAGCTCTGGCAGAACCTGGTGGGCTCCATCGACCCATCGGCGCCGTTGAGCGTACACCTGGCTGCATGGCCGGAAGTTGAGCACCACCGCATCGACCGCCGCCTGAATGAGGAGACGCGCCTGGTGAAGCGCATCTGTTCGATGGGCCGCTCGGCGCGAGCGAAAGCGCAGCTAAAGGTTCGCCTGCCCGTGGCCGAGGTGGCGGTGAAGGTGCGCACTCCCGAGGATGCCGCAGCCCTGAAGAAGAATGAGCAGCTCGTGCTCGAAGAGCTGAACGCCAAGGCGCTGCGCCTGCTCGAAGACGAATCCGAAGCAGTGCGCTTCGACGTGAAGCCCAACCTGCCGGTTCTTGGCCGCAAGTACGCGGCAGGCGTGGCCACCATCCGGCAGGGGCTCGCGGCCATGCCCCCGGCGGCCGTCGCCGACCTCGTGCGGCGCGGCCGGCCGGTGTCCGTTGAGGGGTTCGAGCTCGAGCCCGAGGACATCCTTCTCGAAACGAAAGACCGCGAAGGCTACGCGGCCGCAGCCGAGGCCGGGTACGTGGTGGCGGTGACCACCACCATCACCCCCGCGCTGGCCGATGAGGGGCTCGCCCGGGAGCTGGTCCGCCGCATCCAGGACATGCGCCGCGAGGCCGGCTTCGAGCTCGCCGACCGCATCACCACCTGGTACTCGGGCGGCGATGGCGAAATCGCGCGGGTGATGGCGGCTCACGCGGCCTACGTGCAGGGTGAAACGCTTTCGACGACGCTCGTGGCGGACGCGCCGCCGGCAGACGCGCACGCCCTGGAGCATGACCTTGAAGGGCTGAGGGTCACGCTGGCGGTGAAGAGAAACGTTTGAGCGGCTTTGCCGCGGGTGACCGTTGGCCAGCGGTGGCGATACTATCTGCCAACTGCCCGGCAAGATGACCAGGTGAAGGAGAGGGTAATGGCGTCGATGGACGTGCCCGCGCCCATGGCGGGATCGATCAAGGAAGTGCTGGTTGCCGCGGGCGATCGCGTGTCCGAAGGGCAGGAGATCATCGTCCTGGAGTCGATGAAGATGGAGATCCCGGTCGAGAGCCCGGCCACGGGAACGGTGGCCGAGGTGCTGATCGCCCCCTCCGCGCGCATCGACGAGGGGCAGCTGTTGTTGCGGATCGAGGTGGGGTAGGAGCACCGCCGGGGCTGTCGCACCAATCTCACGCTTCGGCGCACCGTTCACCCTGCGCCCGGACTGGCACCGACGCACCGTCGCCCCCTGGCGCAAGTGGCGGCCTGCGCCCCCGGGTGGATGGTGGAACAGCCAGCGGCCACTGGGGGCCGCGACTCTGGGCCGGGGGCGTCTTGCCTGCTAACGAAAATATCGTTAGGGTGAGGGAATCAAAGAGACCTGGTGGGCGGCGTGAATTCCGCGGAACGGATCATCAAGCGCTTCGGGGGGCAGTCGGCGCTGGCCGTGCTCCTCGGCAAGCGCCAGAGCACCGTCCAGCACTGGGCCAAGACGGGACGCATCCCGGCCCAGTGGCACCAGCCCCTCATCGCGCTCGCCAGGCAAAGAGGTGTCGTGTTGGAACCGAAGGACTTCGTGTCGTCATCCCCCCGCGAGATCGAGCCCGCAAAGGGCAGGCTGGGGGTGCTCCTTGTAGGGCTGGGAGCGGTCGCCACCACCTTCATCGCGGGGGTTGAGAACGCCCGCCGCAACGCGGCCCGGCCGATCGGCTCCATGACCCAGATGGGAACGATCCGCCTGGGCAAGCGCACCGAGCATCGAATGCCGCTGGTGCGCGAATTCGTGCCCCTGGCCGAGCTCGACGACCTGGTCTTTGGCGCCTGGGACCCCATCCCTGACAACGCCTACGAGGCCGCTCTCAAGTGCGGTGTGCTGGACAAGTACGAGCACGTCGAGCCCATTGCCCCGTTCCTGAGGTCTATTACCCCCATGCCGGCGGTGTTCGACCAGTATTACGTGAAGCGTCTACACGGCGAGAACGTGAAGAAGGGCCGCACAAAGCTTGAGCTGGCCGAGCAGATCCGGCAGGACATTCGCGACTTCAAGGCGAAGAACGGCTGCGACCGGCTGGTGATGGTCTGGTGCGCAACCACCGAGATCTTCATGGAGGAGTCGGAGCCCCACCAGAACCTCGAAGCCGTCGAAGCGGCGATGGAGGCCAACGACGAACGCATCGCGCCTTCGATGCTCTACGGCTACGCGGCCATCATGGAGGGGGTTCCCTTCGCCAACGGCGCTCCGAACCTGACGGCGGATATCCCCGCCCTGCTCAAGCTGGCGATCGACCGGGGCGTGCCCATCTGCGGCAAGGACTTCAAGACCGGCCAGACGCTCATCAAGACGGTGCTTTCGCCCATGTTCAAGGCGCGCATGCTGGGGGTTTCCGGCTGGTATTCGACAAACATCCTGGGCAACCGCGACGGCGAGGTGCTGGACGACCCGGAGAGCTTCAAGACGAAAGAGGAGTCGAAGCTGGGCGTGCTGGAGTACATCCTTCAGCCGGACCTCTACCCCGAGCTTTACGGCGACCTCTACCACAAGGTGCGCATCAACTACTACCCGCCGCGCGGGGACAACAAAGAGGGGTGGGACAACATCGACATCTTCGGGTGGCTGGGCTACCCGATGCAGATCAAGGTCGACTTCCTCTGCCGCGACTCGATCCTGGCGGCGCCGCTCGTGCTCGACCTGGCGCTCTTCCTCGACCTCGCGCGCCGTGCCGGGCTGAAGGGCATCCAGGAGTGGCTCTCGTTCTACTTCAAGAGCCCCCAGCACGCCCCCGGCCTCTACCCGGAGCACGACCTCTTCATCCAGCAAACGAAGCTGAAGAACACCCTGCGCTGGCTCATGGGCGAAGAGCAGATCACCCACCTTGGGGTGGAGTACTACGAAGTGGACGAGGGGTAAGGGGCGGCGGAGGGGAAGGGTCGTAAGCCATCGCCCGCGAGCGGACTCCCGCCCGCAAGCGCGCGCATTGTCATGTTGAGGAGAAGTTCAAGCTCTTCCGGTGCCAGGCGGCCGTTGCCGATGACCCGTTTGGAGATAAGTGGTCCCTGGATGACGTGCATGGCCATCTCGATGTTCGTGGAGGCGGGAATCTCACCACGCTCGATGGCCCGCTTCAGGGCGACCACGGTGGGTCCGCCGGACTGAATGCGCGCTGCTGCGAACAGGGCAGCGCCCTGCGGACTCTGCATCGCTTTCGTAAGCAACCATACGAAGAGCTCACGGCTGAGCGGCTCTTCGAACATCTCTCCGTACGCAAGGAAGATCGCCCGGAGGTCGCCTCGGAGCGAGCCCGTGCCAGGGCTTTCCGCGGCCGCTACGCGTGAAGCGGTGAGGGCGAATATGAGCCCGTCGGCGCTGCCGAAATGGCGATAGAGCGTTGTCTTCGCGACACCCGAGCGGCGCACCACCTCATCCACCGTCAAGGCAAGGGCCCCGGACTCTGCGAGAATTTCGCCTGCCGCCTGCAGCAGCGCCGCCCGAGCGTCCGCGTTGCGTGGTCGTCCCATCTGCTGGCATCATTCCAGCCCCACCGGCAGACCCGGCGGTTGACTGCTCCTTTCGAACGGGAATACGATACGCTACGTATCGTAGCGATATCACCTTCCAGCTTCAAGTGCCTTTCTCCCGGAGGACCCCGTGCCCGCAAACCCGGACTACCGCGACCCCTGGATCAGTCCCCGCCTTAGAATGGCTGCGCTGTGGACGTCGATGTTGTTCGTCTTCGCCTACGTTGATCCCTTCAGCCTCTACCGGGCAGATGTGCGCTCCGACATCGAAGTAGGCGAACTGGGCGGCTTCACGATCGGCCAGAGCTTCCTCTTTTTGACGACCGTGTACATCGCCATCCCCAGCTTGATGCTGTCTCTTTCGGTGTTGCTGCCGGTGCGCATTGCCCGGCTGGCGAACATCATCGTCGCGGCGCTCTACGTCCCCACGATTGCCGGGAGCGCGTTCGGCGAATGGAACTACTACATCCTGGGCAGCGTCATTGAGATAGTGCTGCTGGCGGTGGTCATCTTCTGCGCATGGTCCTGGCCCCGGCTCGCTGCCGGGCAAGAAGTGGGCGCAGGCGCCTGAAGCGGGGGGCCGGACCGGCCATGACATTCCGCTAGCAGACGTATCGGGGGAATCAACGGCGGGGGCGCGCGCCGGGGTGAACGCATGAAAGAAGGAAGCGGCCACCACAAGGAGATTGGGCTGCGCCTCAAGACGAGGCGGCAGGACATCCTTCGGCTAATCGCGAGTGCCGCCTCGGCCCTCGTGGTGGTTGCCTGCAGTGGCGGCGATAGTCTCCAGCCCACACCAGAGGCCACACCCTCTACGACAACATCGCCCGCGACGCGCACGACGTCTCCGGCCCGGCCGGCGTCGCCACCTGCACCCTCGCCTCCGGCGCCAACACCGACGACCGCCGGGGACCCGGGGGAGCCGCGGGGGCTTCCGATCGACGCCACCCAGCCGGTTGGACTGACGGACTACAGGGATGAAAACCGGACGCTGGCCTGGGGCGCGGGACCGGGCGCACTGGCCTACAGCCGGGACTATCAGCCCGGTGGCGACCACTTCGCCGGAAACGCGGGCGGATGGAACTGCCGCGTCCACGTCGCATTCGAGGGGCACCCGGCAGTCGACTGGTACATCCCCGTAGGAACCCCCATCCGGGCGACCATGAATGGAACGGCCACGCTCTTCACCATCACAACCACGAACGCCTTCGACTACTACGACCGGCCACGGGCTCCCTACGTCGGCTTTCCCATGCCAACGGCTTCGGTGTCACCGTTCCCGGGGCCCGGCGGTGGGAAAGGGGTGTACATCGAGGTACGCAACCAGGAGTTCGTGACGGAGTCGGCGCACCTTTCGCTGGCCCCAACGATGGCGATCGTCCCGAAGGGAGCGTTTCTGCCCGGGTTCGAAAGCGGCGCGCCCCTCGTTGAGCAGTTCGCGCCCATGCGGAGCTATCTCGATGCGACGCCGATTGCGTCGTGGACGGTGGCGCGGGGCGACGTCATCGGCTTCTCGGGTGATAGCGGCTACAGCGAAGCGCCCCACCTCCACTACACCATCCGGCGCACGGCCGGTGGGAGTCTGCTCTGTCCAACCGCCGAGGACGGCTTCGCCGACGGTGGGTGGCTCTTCCGATAGCCCACCACCCCGGTCTACCCCCAGCTACCCGCGCCCTGATAGAGTCGGGGCGTGACGCGGACGGTACTGGCGGCGGACTTCGGCGGGACGCACCTGCGCGCGGCAATGGTCGACGAGAGCGGGCGCGTGCTGGCCCGCGAGGAGCGCCCTACTCCCGCAGAGGCAACGGCCGCAATCGTGACGGACGGGATAATCAGCCTCCTGCGGTCGGTTGGCCCGGTTGAGGGAGCGGGGCCGGAGGCGGTCTGTATCGCGACCGCGGGGCTGGTCGACGCGGACGCGGGCCGCGTGATCCTGGCGCCGAACATACCGGGGTTTCGCAATCTGCCGCTCACAGGGCCGGTGGCGGAGGCGCTCGGGATGCCCGCCTTCATCGAGAACGACGCGAGCGCTGCCGCGCTGGGCGAATTCCGCTTCGGTGCGGGGCGGGGGATGCGCCACCTGTTGCATGCCACTCTGGGGACGGGCATTGGCGGCGGGCTCGTTATCGACCGGCGGCTCTACCGGGGAGCGAAGGGCCTCGCGGGTGAGATCGGCCACATTGTCGTCGACCCTTCGGGGCCGCGGTGCAATTGCGGCTCCCGCGGCTGCCTGGAGGCGGTGGTGAGCGGTGTGGCCTTCGCGCACAGGGCCCGGCGGCTGATAGCGAAGGGAAGAGCGCCATTGCTGGCGACGATTGCCGCCGGGCGCGAGCCGGCCGGGCACGACCTCCTGGCCGCAGCGCAACAGGGAGAAACGGCCGCCGAAGCGGAGATCAGGAATGGGGGCCACATGCTCGGGCTGGGGTTGGGCAGCCTGGTGAACGTTCTCAACCCGGACGCGGTGACGCTGAGCGGGGGGCTGCTGGGCATGGGCGAAATGCTCCTGGGGCCGATGCGGGAGGCGATTTCATCGCTCGCCTATGGCCCGGCTTCGGGAACGAGGGTGCTCCTGAGTGAGCTGGGGGACGACGCCGGCCTGCTGGGCGCTGCCGCCGTGGCCTTCGAAAGGCTGGAGGACGCCGGGCGGATGGGTTGAGCGAGGGATTCCGCCCCTGCCTGGACCGCTACGAGCCGGGAAAGCCGGGCGCCGCCCTGATCTCCTTCACCTGCCCGGCGTGCATCGCGATGTGGAAGAGCATGAAGGTCACCCATTCTCGATGGTTTAGCGGCCCGAAGACACCGTGCGGGAGCATAGCCGTGCTGGTTTCGACGGGAGGGAGCTCCTTCATCCAGGCATGGGCGCCGGTAAAGGCGCGGCCCAGCTCTTCCCGCGCGAGTGCCAGCGAGGGGCTGGGATACTCCTTGCGCCAGAGGCGGTCACGCGCGGGTTGCAGCCCGGCCGCCAGCTCATTCACCAGCTGACCGCACGAATCGAGCGAATCAACGACGTGGCCGATATGGTCGATGATCGTCCACGCGCCGTCACCGGGGACATGGCGCGCCTGCCGCTCGGACAGCCCATCGAGCGCCGCCCAG
Source organism: bacterium (assembly GCA_003577245.1). Lineage (GTDB taxonomy): Bacteria > Chloroflexota > Dehalococcoidia > Tepidiformales > Tepidiformaceae > UCB2. The sequence goes on from QEVS01000014.1 coordinate 16,795, forward strand.
GTGCACGCTTCGGCCTCGCCCAGCCGGCCCTGGAGCTCCGCGAGCGGGGCCCGTGCCTGCTCCCGGAAGCGGGCGGCCATGGAGCCATCGAAGATGGCGAGACGGTTTCCTTCCGTGTCGTTGAAGTAAGCGGTGAGGCCGAGGGGGCTGTGCTCTGTGTTCGTGAACCTGACTCCCCGGGCTTCGAGGCGTGCCTTTGCCGCCTCCATGCCGCCGTCGGCCCCGAAGACGATGGCAGGCCCACTGCCCGTAATGGGGGTCGCTGAACGGACGAGCATGACCATGCCCCCGTGCACATCCCCGAGGAAGAATGTCGCCGCCGTATCGCCCATCCTCACAACGGGTGGGAAGTCCAGCACATCTGCGTAGAACCGCGAGGCGCGGGCCACGTCGGCAACGGAGATCTCGATGCTCTGCAGGCGCATGACGTCCAGTCCTCACTCGTCCGGGCCGCACCCACGGCAGGTTAAAGGGATTCTACGTCTCCCCGGGGCCGGGCGGTGCGTCACCTTCCGGTGGCCATGGCTTGATGGCGCGCATCCAGATGTGGGCTTCTTCGAAACCGATGAGGGGGCCCCAGAACCGCTCGCAGACGTACTGCGAACGTTCGCTGCGATTGGCGAGGGCATCGACGATGCGGCCGAAGATACGGCGGGCCTTGCCCGGCACGCCCTCGGGGGTGTTCATGTTGAAGGTGAGACGCTGCCTCACGGTGCGGAATTTCGCCGGGTGGTAGTAACCGAACGCCTTGCCATCGAACGTGAAGGGGTCGAAGTACTCGAAGGTGTCGAGCAGCACACCACGGCGATGGGTGGGGTCCTTCCAAATGACGTAGTTCGTGGACGCGTGCGGAAAGCGCAGGTACACGAGGGCGTTAGGCTTGCAGACCCGCCAGACCTCACCCATGAACGCCATGAGGTCGTCGAGGTGCTCGACGAGGTGAGAAGCGTAGACTGCGTCGACGGAGCTGTCGCGAATGGGGAGCGGGCGAGTGGCGTCGGCGAGGACGTCGACCTGGGGGATGCGGGCGATATCGATCCCGATGGCGCCGGCGTGCTTGCGGTAGCCGCATCCGAGGTCGATAGCGACCTTTCTCCGGGCCGGGGGCAATCCATCAGTCATAGGGCTTCGGGTGGATTATGGGGCGCGCGCGAGGGTAGCGTCACACCGACTGGAGGAACTGGCGAACAAGGGCCTGGAACTCGGCCGGGCGTTCTTCGTGCACCCAGTGGCCCGTGGGGAGGGCCGCGGCGCCAATGGAAGGCGCGGAAGCCCTCAAGGCGGCGTGATAGCCCGCGGGGTCGCCGTGGTCGATGGTGAGCGCGGGGAGTTTCGCGAGAGCGGCGATGAGGGCCGCTCCACGCTCTGCCAGCTCGGCATCGGTCATCTCAAAGAGCGGCGCCCAGAGGGCCATACCGATATCGGCCGGGGTCTGCAGGCCGCGGGCAACAATCGCCTCGGCCAGTGCCGGGGGCAGAGTGGGCCCGCAGATCTCCCGGTAGACCTGCTCGCGGAAGGCGAGGTGCGTCTCGGGCGAGCGCACGATGGCCTCGGCCGGCCGCACGGTTTCGGAAAACGCACCGATATCGAGGGGCTGATCGACCACGACCACCGCTCGCGGGAAGGCGGGGAACCGCCGGGCGATTTCGGCGGCCAGGACCCCCCCGAAGCTATGGCCAACTACAACAGGGCGGACAGCACCCGCGGCTTCGCAGATGGCAACAGCATCGCCCGAGAGGGCTTCGAGAGAGTAGCTGTGGTCGGCCGGGCGCCCCGACTGCCCGTGGCCGCGCATGTCCGGGGCAATGCAACGGTGCTGGCCGCGGAAGGCAGCAATCGTGCTGTCCCAGGTGGCGGAGGAATCGCACCAGCCGTGCAGGAGAAGGAGCGGCGGGTCGCCCTGACCCTCGTCCCTGTAGTGCAGCGAGACCGTGACCCGTTCGAGTTGTGGCATGGCAGACTCCGCCTGTTGCTGCGCGCGATGATACAGGAGCGCGCCCCTGGGCGGCCCTGCTCCTTCCGCGTTGGGGACAGGGCCGGTAACGTGCGCGCGTGGGTCCACGAATCATCATCCTCTGCCGCGGCCACGTGGGGACGCACATGTCGAGCCCGGGGATAAGGGCTTCGGCGATGGCGGCGGTACTGGCAAAGCACGTGCCCGGCGCGCGGGTGACCCTCGCCGGGCCGAACGACGCTGCCGGCGCGCTGCCGAGGGACCTGCCATACCGCTACGTGCACTGGACCATCGGCAACGCGCTCGGCCTGGTGCGAGAGCACGACATCATCATCTCTTCGGGCATGCCCCCGCACGTGGCGGCGTTCTTTCCCTTCAAGCGCTTCGTGGTGGACCTCTTCACCCAGTACGCGATGGAGTGGATGGAGGTGGGGATGCAGCAGTTCCAGGGGCTCAAGCGGAGGGCGTGGGTGGAACGCACGCGCACAATCCTCGCCATGCAGCTCACGCTCGCGGACTTTGTGCTCTGCTGCAACGAGCGCCAGCGTGACAGCTACATCGGCATGATGACCTCGCTCGGGCTCATCTCCCCGGCGGCCTATGACAACGACCCCACCCTGCGGCGTTACATCGACGTGGCGCCGCACGGGCTGCGGCCCGAACCGCCCACACCCGACAGACCCATCCTGCGGGGGGTGCGCCCGGGCTTCGAAGAGACGGACCGGATCATCATCTGGAACGGGGGCATCATCCAGTGGTACGACCCGGCCACACTGCTTGAGGCGCTGCGCATCCTCAATCGCGACGACGTGAAGCTGCTCTTCCTGGGGGCAGCCTATCCGGGGATCCGTGACCTGGGCCTCGGCATCCGCTTCCAGGATGCGAAGGCAATCGCCGAGAAGAACGGCCAGCTGGGCAGGACCGTCTTCTTCGAAGAGGGCTGGGTCTCGCACGAGTCGGCCAAGCGGTACGTGCTCGAAGCCGACATCAGCGTCTGCACCTACTTCGACAACCTCGAGACTCGCTACAGCCACCGAACGCGGTTTGTGGACCTTATCTGGGCCGAGCTGCCCTTCATCTGCACGCACGGCGACGTGCTGGCGGAGGAGGTGAAGCGGAAGGGCTGGGGACTGGTGGCGCCCGAGGGGGATGCCCGCGCCGTGGCCGATGCCATCGCAAAGCTGCTCGACGACCGGGAGTTCCACGCCCAGTGCAAGCGCAATCTCGCCGCTTCGAAGCCAGACCTGCAGTGGGAGGTGACGCTGAAGGGGCTGATCGACTTCTGCAAGGACGACCGGCCGCCGGTGGCGCCGAAGTGGGAGCGCTTCCCCGGGCTGGTGCAACGCGTGGCGACATACGGGGCGAGGCGAACGATCTTCCAGCTGGCGAAGCCTCGTGGCTGACGGAGCGGAGGCGGCGTGGTGACCAAGATCCTGGTGCTTTCGCGTGCGTTCGTGGGCCGGAAAATGGCCTCGCCCGGGATTCGCGCCTACCACCTGGCGGGAGCGCTGGGACGTGCCCTGCCGGAAGCCGAGGTCACGCTTGCCATCCCGGGAGACAAGGGCGAAGTTGCCCTCCCGGCGCCAAACGTGCGCCTGCAGGTATGGGACGGCAACTCAAGCGCTACAGCGCTGGCCCGTTCGCACGACATTGCCATTGCCCGGAACTTCCCGCCGCACTTCGCGCGGTTGCTGGGGACGACACGCTTCGCGCTCGATGCCTTCACTCCTCTCTACATCGAATGGATGGAGCTTTCGAAGCGCGACATCGTTCCCCGCTGGCGTCGCACCTGGATGTCGGGGAACAGGTGGTATCTGAACTTCCAGCTCACCCTGGCGGACTTCATCTTCTGCGCGGACGAGCGCCAGCGCGACATGTGGATCGGCATGCTGATGGCGCTCGCGCTCGTGCCACCGGAAGTCTACGAGCGGGACCCTTCGTTGCGGCGGCTGATCGACCTGGTGCCGTACGGGGTGCCCCGGCACCCTCTTGACGCGCGCGGGCCGGTGCTCAGGGGTGTCGTGCCGAAAATAAAGCCCGGCGACCGTGTGCTGCTCTGGAACGGCGGCGTGACGGAATGGAACGACCCCTTCACGCTCCTGCAGGCGATGGACGAGATCACCCTTCGCCGGCAGGATGTCCACCTTGTGTTCATGGGGTCAAACCACCCGGACTACGTTTTCGGCCCCACCACAGGGGTGCTGGGCAGGGCAATCGAGATGGCGAAAGAGCTGGGGCTCTTCGGCAAGACGGTGCATTTCCTGGAAGGCTGGGTGCCCTACGAACGCATCGACGACTACCTGGCCGAAGCGGATGCGAGCGTTTGCCTTGGCTACGAGAACCTCGAGAGCCGGTTCGCCTTCCGCACGCGCTATGTGGACCTGTTCCGGGCGCGTGTGCCGTTTCTCTGCACTCGGGGCGATGTGTTGGCCGAGCGCGTCGAGGACGAGCAACTGGGGATTACGGTGCCCGAGCGCGACGTGCAGGCGGTCAAAGCGGGTATCGAACGGCTGCTTGACGACGTGAGCTTCGCTGCCACCTGCCGGGAGAACCTGGGGCGAATCGCGCCCACGATGTCGTGGGATATCGCCGCCGAACCCCTGGTGAGGTTTTGTGCCTCGACGGGTTCGTACGCGACCCCGGCAAGGCAGCGGCGCGCGCAGGCACTCACCCGCGCGGGCATGTACCTGGCCATGAAGAAGATCTGCCAGAGCCCGCCCCTCCACTGAGGCGGCAGCGCCCCCTAGAACCATCCCCGGCGATAGAAGTAGTAGGCCATCCCGCCGCCGAGCGCGGTCATCGTGCCGATCATCGTGGCGAAACCCCAGTTGCTGTGGAGGCCGGGGACGTTATCGAAGTTGGTGCCGAAGATCCCGGCGATCACCACCGCTGGCAGGGCGAGGGCACCGACGATCGAGAGTACTTTCATCACCTCGCTCATGCGGTTGTTGATGGCGGCAAGATAGGTGCTAAGCGCCACCTCCGCGTCTTCGCGCAGGCCTTCGAGGGCGAGGTCGATCCGCACGAGATGGTCGTAGATGTCGCGGAAGTAGATGCGGTTGCCTTCGGTGACCACGGAGAACTCGCCCCGGCTCAGGCGCTGGGTCACGGTGAGCTGAGGCAGGAGCAGCCGGCGTATCTGCCCGGCACGGGCGCGGATGGCAAGGATGGCCGAGTTGGGGTCCTCGTTGAGGCGGCCGCGAACGACCACTTCCTGGAGGCGGTCCAGCTCTTCACCGAGCTCGTTGACCTGGGGAAGGATGGCATCGACGGCGCGGTCGGCGATCTCGTAGAGGAGACCGTCGGCGCCGGGCCGCACGGTAATCCCCTGGTCGAGGATCTGGGCAACGGCCCCGGTAGCAGGCACCCGCTCGTCCTGGTAGGTGATCAGGAAGTCGTGCCCCAGGAAGACGTCGAGCTCTTCCGTCTCCGGCCCTTCGCTCCCCGGCAGAAGCGCGTGGAGCACGATGAAGAGGTGGTTCGCAAATTCGTCGATCTTGGGCGCGTGCACGAGGCGAGAGAGGCAGTCCTCGATGGAGAGATGGTGGAGTCCGAAGCGCTCGCCGAGCGAATCAAGCTCGTGATTGTCAGTCCCGCAGACATCGAACCAGCGCAACTCGGCGCCGGGAAGGTCTCCGCGCTGCCAGCGGCTCTCGGCGTAGGACCAGATCTCCACGGCGCGCAGGTTACAGAACAAGGGAGCATGGGGCGAGCGCCATCGACCTTACCTTTGCGTAAAGGTAGATTCGATTCCCGTGGCACTGCTGAAGAGGAAGTGGTCTACCCCGCAGACATTTCGCGCACTGCAGCACCGCAACTACCGGCTCCTGTGGCTGGGCCAGACAGGGCATTCGGCCTCGCTCTGGATGGACCAGGTCGCGCGTGCCGTGCTGATCCTCGAACTGACGGATTCGGCGCTGATGCTCTCCCTGGTGATCGCCGCGCGGCTGGTGCCCATTCTCCTGTTCGGGCTCATTGCTGGGGTGGTGGCGGACCGCTCGGACCGCAAGCGCGTGCTGTTCACGACACAAATGGTGACGTTCGGCACCCACCTGTTCCTGGGCGTGATGGTCACGGTGAACCTCATCGAGACCTGGCACGTCTTCGCCACAGCGCTGGTGGCGGGAACGGCGATGGCGTTCAACCAGCCGGTGCGGCAATCGCTGATCCCCATGACGGTTCCGCGCGAGGACCTTTCCAATGCCGTCGCGCTCAACTCCCTGGCGCTGAGCGTGATGCGTGTGGGTGGCGGGAGCCTGGCGGGGGCGCTGCTCATCTTCCTTTCCACGGGCGGCGTTTACCTGGTCAACGCCTGCATCTACGCGCTTGTGATCCTGAGCACGTCGGCCATCCGGCTGCCGCCGCGGGAAGCGCCGGCGGGCGACCGTCCGGGGCTCTTCGCCGACCTTGGCGAAGGGTTCTCGTACGTGGCGCGCAACCCCAACCTGGGGGTCATAGCAGGGCTTTCGCTGGTGCTGTTCGTTTTCGGTTTCCCTTACCAGCAGGTGTTCGTGCCGCTACTGGCCACCGACGTGCTTGACCTGGGGAGCTCCGGGGTCGGGTTCCTGGCCGGGGCCACCGGGGTGGGTGCAGTGGCGGGCACCCTGTTCGTGGCTTCGCGCTCCCAGATTGCGCGGCCGGGGATGCAGCTGTTCATTAACCTCTTTGTATTCGGTGCCGCCCTGGTGGCGATTTCGCTGCAGGCCACGGTGGAGGGTACGGCGCTGCTCCTCGGCGTGGCCGGCAGCATGACCGTGACTTACATGGCGCTGACGAACACCATCCTGCTGGAGAACAGCGCACCCGAGATGCACGGGCGCGTGATGTCGCTCCTGAGCCTGGACCGGGGGCTGATTCCCCTGGGAGCGATTCTCGCGGGGGTGCTGGCATCGGGCCTGGGCACGCGGCCGGCCATCTTCGCCATGGGCGGACTCGTTCTCGTGCTTGCGGCGCTGGCCTTCGCGGTGGCCGGCAGGCGCGTGCTTCGCATCCGCTCCGAGCCGGCCGTGGTGGAGGCCGAGGCCTAGCGGAAACGGCCGGGTTCGGCCTGCCCGCTGATCGGATGCGCCGTACAGGGTAGGATTGCGGCGCAACACTTCGAAAGCAGGAGCGCATCATGCCTATCGACCCGAACGCTGTGGGCGCCGCCATGGCCGGCGGCAGCTTCACCTGGGACCGCGACCGCATCATCCTCTATCACCTGGGGCTGGGCGCCGGCAATCCCCAGACAGACGCGAACGAGCTGGCCTACACGTATGAGAAGAACCTCAAGGTTCTCCCGAGCTGGGGTGTGATCCCGGCCTTCGGCGCCATGGGCAACCTCGGCGCACTGCCGGGGATGCAGTTCAACCCGGCCCTGCTGCTGCACGGCGAGCAAGACCTGGAGATCCACAAGGCCATCCCGGTGGCGGCCACGGTCAACACCTCGGGAAAGGTGGCCGGCATCTACGACAAGGGCAAAGCGGCGCTCGTGGTGCTCGAGATGGTCTCGAAGGACGAAGCCGGCGACCCGCTCTTCACCAACCGCTTCTCCCTCTTCATCCGCGGCGAAGGCGGGTGGGGTGGCGAGAGCGGCCCGAAGCCCGGCAACGAAAAGCCCGACCGCGACCCCGACCTCGTGGTCGAGTCGAAGACGCTCCCTCAGCAGGCTCTCCTCTACCGGCTTTCGGGCGACAAGAACCCCCTTCACGCCGACCCCGAGTTCTCGAAGCTGGGTGGCTTCGAGGTGCCCATCCTCCACGGGCTCTGCTCCTACGGCGTGGTCTGCAAGGCGGTGGTCGACAACATGCTTGGTGGCGACACAGGGAAGGTGGCGCGTTACCAGGCGCGCTTCGCGGGCGTTGTGTTCCCCGGCGAGACTATCGTCACCGCCATGTGGAAGGAAGGGAACACCATCCTGGTGGATGCAAAGGTCAAGGAGCGGGGACTGAACGTCATCTCGAACGCGGCTATCACCACGCGCTGAGCGGAAGGGTAACGAATGGCGGCGGCCCCCGGGCTTCTTCCCGGGGGCCGCTTTCCGGCGGTATGCTGCCGGACCTCTTGCCGAAACGTGCCTCTGTCGATAACACTGGTGCAAGTGATGCGCACCACTGTTGCCGCGCCATCTTCACGAAGGGAAGCAGCAATCGCCCCGGACTCGCCGGGGCGCGCCCTTTAAGGCTTCCCGCGGGTTACGCCCGCCCTGCTCTCAACATCCCCAACCAGGAACCCCCATGCGCCACGGCCGGGCTTCGAACCCGCCGGGCTTGCTGATTCCATTTCCAGGAGCACACCATGGCCGAAAAGATCTACATCTTCGACACGACCCTGCGCGACGGTGAGCAGTCCGCAGGGGTCGCCTTCACCCCGCGCGAGAAGGTCGAGATAGCAAAGCAGCTGGAGAAGCTGGGCGTCGACATCATCGAAGCGGGGTTTCCCTGCTCGACCCCAGGCGACCTTGAAGCGGTCGCCGGGGTGGCGAAGGAGGTGCGCGGGGCCACCATCTGCGCGCTCGCGCGGGCAGTGCCGGCCGACATCGACACCGCCTGGGAGGCCGTGAAGAACGCGGCCGACCCGCGCATTCACGTGTTCATCAACACGAGCGACATCCAGATGGCGCACCAGCTGCACAAGGACCGGGAACAGGTGCTGACCCAGGCGGAGGCGATGGTTCGCCACGCCGCGAAGTACACCAGCAACGTGGAGTTCAGCCCCATGGATGCCACCCGCGCGGACCCGCACTTCGTCTACGCGATTGTGCAGCGCTGCATCGATGCCGGGGCGACGACCATCAACATCCCGGATTCTGTGGGGTACGCCATCCCGGAAGAGCTGGGCGGGCTCTTCCGCTCGATCTTCGAGAATGTGCCCAACATCCATAAGGCGCGTGTGAGCTTCCACGGCCAGAACGACCTTGGCCTCTGCACGGCCAACACGCTCACGGCCATCCAGAACGGCGCCCGCCAGGTGGAGGTCACCATCAACGGCATCGGCGAGCGGGCCGGCAACACCTCGCTGGAGGAGGTGGTGATGGCCCTGAAGACCCGTAAGGACTTCTTCGGCTTCCAGTGCGACATCAACACGAGGGAGATCTACCGGGCGAGCAAGCTCGTGGAGAAGTACTCGGGCATGCCCGTGCAGTGGAACAAGGCCATCGTGGGCAAGAACGCCTTCCGGCACGGTTCGGGCATCCACCAGGACGGCATCCTCAAGCTGCGCGAAACCTGGGAGATCATGGACCCGGCGGAGATCGGCATTCCCCAGGGCACCCAGCTGGTACTTGGCAAGCTCTCCGGCCGCCACGCCTTCAAGATCCACATGGAGGAGCTGGGCTACGAGCTCACCGACGAGGAGCTCAATCGCGCCTTCGCCGCCTTCAAGGAGCTCGCCGACAAGAAGATGGACGTCGACGACCGCGACCTGGAGGCGATCGTCAACGACAACCTGCGCGATATGGCGGAAGCGGCCTGGCGCATGGATATGGTGCAGGTTTCGGCAGGGGACCACGCCACGCCGACGGCCACTCTCCGCCTCATCGATCCCCAGGGCAATGTGCGCATCGACGCCGCCACCGGCACCGGCCCGGTGGACGCCGTCTACCGCGCCATGAACCGCATCACCGGCCTCACGCCGGAGCTCACCGAGTTCAGCGTGAAGAGCGTGACCGAAGGCATCGACGCCCAGGGCGAAGTGACCATCCGCATCGAGCAGGATGGCAAGACCTACACCGGCCGTGCCGCCGACACCGACATCATCGTTGCGAGCGCGCGGGCCTACATGAGCGCGCTGAATCGCATGGTGACGGCAGCGAAGGTGGCCACGGCGCGGGGATAGGGAACCCAGCAGAAGGCGCCCCGGCAGGCGGGGGTCGCGTGGCGGCCCCCGCCTCGATCCAGGGCTGAGTGGGGGGCGCGAACGATTCGTGGCAGAATGTCGCGAATCCGAGGCGGGAGGCTCACCCTGCGCGGCGTGCACGTCACCGTTGGTTCAGCACGGAACAGGCGGCCGGCGCCCGGGGAGCGCCTGGTTGGTTTCGGCGTGCGCTGGGCCCTGCTTTCGCTGGGAGTCTGGGTGGCGGCGTGGGCCGTGGGAGGAATCCACCTTGAGGGATGGGAAAGCACCCTCATCGTCGCCCTCATCCTGGGGCTGCTGAACGCGACCATCCGCCCGCTCCTCTTCTGGCTCTCGCTGCCGCTGACCTGCCTCACCTTCGGATTCTTTGTGCTGGTGCTGAACACGGCCATGCTCGGTCTCACTGCCTGGATCGCCGGCAAGTTTGACCGCATCCACTTCGCCATCGACGGCTTCTGGGACGCCTTTTGGGGAGCCATCATCATCAGCCTGGTGGCGTGGGCCCTGGGGTGGCTGGCAAGGCCGGCGGGACGCTCCCGGCAGTAGCACGCGCTGCTCCGGGCGAGCTTCGCGGGAGCGTGCCGCCTGGACCCGGTAGCCTCCCTGCCGGCTCTCCCGAACTGGTGTCTGTTATTCTCACCACAGGGACGCAGACCGGTGCACGCGCTGGTTGAACAGAACCGCCCCGAAATCGAACGGCTCTGCCGCCGCTTCCATGTTCGTGAGCCGCGGCTCTTTGGATCGGCTGCCCGAGATGAGGACCGGCCGGACAGGAGCGACGCCGACTTCCTGGTCGAGTTTGAACAGCTTCCGTCCGCGGCGATGGCTGACTGCTACTTCGGCCTGCTGGAGGCCATGGAGCGCCATCTGCAGCGTCCAGTCGGCGTGGTGGTTGCCGAGGCGGTCAGCAATCCATATTTCCGGGCCGCTGCCGGGCGGTCTGCCGTGCGCGTCTATGCAGCTTGAGGCCAGGAAATACCTCTACGACCTCGAGCAGGCGGCAGCCCTGGTGACGGGGTTTGTTGCCGGCCGGCCGTTCGCCGAGTTTGAGGCGGACCCGATGCTCCGCAGTGCCGTCGAGCGCCAGTTCGAAATCATGGGAGAGGCCACCTCCCGGCTCGCGAAAACCGATGCCAGCGCCGCCTCGCAGATACCGGATGCTCGCCGGATGGTCGCATTCCGCAACATCCTCATCCATGGGTATGCGGAAGTTGACCCGCGGATCTTATGGGGTGTTGCGGAATCGAACCTGCCCATGCTAATCCGGGAGGTGGCCGACCTCCTCGATGACAATTGAACAGCCCGGCGGCGGCGTGCACGTTCCTTTGCCTCGGCCAAACCGTGCCGGTAGGATGGCCCCATGGCCGAGATCATTGAGGGCATCTACCAGCTCCTGACCCCCTTCCCCGAGTTCTCCTTCGACGATGCGAAGGCGCTTCGCCGCCAGCTCGAAGAGCACCCGCGCGTCACCAAGGGCCTGCCCTACGTGCTCCCGTACCTCATCAAGAGCGGCGGCGAGACCGCCCTCGTCGACTGCGGCTGGAACACGGACAACGCCTACAAGGCCCTCGAAACGGGCATGCAGGAGCACGGCACTCACCCCACCGAGATCCAGAAGCTCTTCATCACCCACGTGCACCCCGACCACTACGGCATGTCCGGGCGTCTGAAGCAGCTCTCCAGCTGCGAGGTGGTGCTGCACGAAAAGGACGCCGAGTTCATTGTTGCGCGCTACTTCGCGCCCAAGCCCCTGGCCGATGAGATGTCCGTCTTCATGGAGCTCAACGGCGTGCCCACCGTCTCGGCGCCGACCATGTCGATGGGTTCGTTTGGCATGCTGGACAAGGTTTCGCCCGTGCCTCCCGATACGGAGGTGAAGGGCGGCGAGACGTTCAAGGTGGGCGATTTCGACTTCGAGATCATCTGGACGCCCGGCCATTCGCCGGGGCACATCTGCCTTTACGAGCCGAACCGCAAGATCCTGATGACCGGCGACCACATCCTGCCCACCATCACGCCCAACGTTTCCATCCACACGCAGACCCACGGCAGCCCGCTGGGCGACTACATGCGTTCGCTCGAAAAGCTGGTGGACCTGGACGTGAAGTACGTGCTGCCCGCCCACGAGTTCGATATCCGCGACCTGAAGAAGCGGGTCATCGAGATAGAGGAGCACCACGAAGTGCGGCTCGCCGAGATGCTGCGCTGCGTCGACCGTGGCGGCTCGACCGCGTGGGAGGTCGCCGGGCGCGTGAAGTGGGCCACGGGCATGCTCACCGACTTCGAGCCCTGGATGCAGCGCGCCGCCGTAGGCGAAACGCTGGCCCACCTGGAGTACATGTTCGAGCTGGGGCAGCTTTCGAAGGTGATGCGGGGGAAGCACCTCCACTGGCTGCCCGTGTAGGTTTCCCGGTCCCCCGGGCGCTTGACACACCCCCGGGGGCCAAGGCAGGCTGGTTCAACCATTCCTACGGGAGGCCGGACGATGACTGCACGATCGATTGCCGCTGCTGCATCTTCGCGCCGCCGGGAACTGGCCCGCTAACACCCATTTTCCCACTGAGCTCTCCCTTCTCGCGGCGCTTCGCCCCGTGTTTTCGCGCCTGCCGCAAGAAGGAGTCCCAAGTTGTCATTGTCCCAGGAGAACGGCCTCGCCCCCGCGGCGCGGCTCGTGGACCAGGAAGACCTCGACGCCCTCCAGGAGTTCATCGATGAGGGGGTCGTCACCCGCGTCCTCGGGGTGGTGAAGGCCGGCAAGGAAGCCACGGTCTACCGCTGCGCGACGCACTTCCCCGGCGGCCCGCCCTTCGCCGCTGTAAAGGTGTACCGCGGTGCGAGCTTCCGCGACTTCAAGAACAGCGCCATCTACCTCGAAGGCCAGGCCATCGGCAACGGCCAGGCACGCCGCGCCATCGAAAAGAAGACGGCCGCCGGGCGCGAAATCGCCGCCTCGATGTGGGTCAACCGCGAATTCGACGTCCTTTCCGAGCTCCACTCCGGGGGCGCCGACGTGCCCGAGCCGTTCTTCGCCACCGACCGGGCCATCCTCATGGCGTTCGCGGGGAGCGATGCGGCAGCGCCGCAGTTGCAGCACGCGCGCTTCGACCGCCCGGCGGCATCGGCCATGCTCGAGCGGCTGCTCTGGAACATCGAGACGTTCCTGGACCACCACCTGGTCCACGGCGACCTATCGCCGTACAACGTGCTGGTGGAAGGCGCGCGGCCGCTGGTGATCGACTTCCCGCAGGCGGTGGACCCGCGCAAGAACCCGAACGCGCGCGGCCTGCTGGAGCGGGACGTCCGCAACATCTGCCGCCACTTCGCGCGCTACGGGCTGGAGCCCGATGCGGAGCGTTTCGTGGCCGGGCTCTGGCGGCGCTACCGCGTGGGCGAACTGGGCACGTACGCGGGGCTGCCGTAGGGCGGGGTTGCTACGGCCGGGGCAGCGGTATCCCCAGGGCGGCTTCGAGCTCGCCGATGGCGCTTAGGGTGTGGTCGACCTTGATGGTGGTCATGCCCAGCGCCCTGGCGCCCTTCAGGTTCGCGCCCATGTCGTCGAGGAAGACGGCCTGCTGCGGTTCGACGCCCAGCTGCTCGCAGGCGATCTGGTAGATGCGCGGCTCGGGCTTGCGCACGCCGGCGATGGCGGATTCGACCACCACTTCGAACAGTTCGTGGATGGCCACGCCGGAGGTGCGGCGCTCTGGGGGCTCATCGCGGGCGACGTTGTTGGTGATGGCGCCCAGGCGCACTTTGCCGCGCAGGTGGCGGACCACGGCGATCATCTCGGGGCGCGGCCCGAAGCCCTGGAAGAACCAGCGCATGAACTCTTCGCCGCTCACCGCGCTGCCGGCGGGCCGGGCGTGCTCTTCGAACACGGCGGCGAATTCGGCGGGGGTCAGCTCGCTGCGTTCGAAGCGCGACCAGGGGCCATCTTCGGGGCCGAAGATGGCAAAGCGCGTCTCATCGGGGATGCCGTGGGTGCGGCAGAAATCGATGATGGCGGTAACGGGGGAGTGGGTGAGCACGCCCCCGATATCGAAGATGGCGGCGTTGAGCATGGCGGACCCCGGGCGATGGTGATCGAAGTATAGGGGGGAGGAG
>QEVS01000003.1 GCA_003577245.1 bacterium
AGCTCATCCAGCCGGTAGCGGTTGAGGATGGGTTGCGCTTTGCCATTCGCGAAGGCGGGCGCACCGTGGGCGCCGGCGTCGTCACCAAGATCATCGCCTAGCGGAATCGACAGGGAGACGGCACCATGGCTCGCCAGCAAATTCGCATCAAGTTGAAGGCATACGACCACCGCCTGCTCGACCAGTCGGCCCGGCAGATCGTCGAGGCCGCCGAGCGCACGGGCGCGGCCGTGGCCGGGCCTGTGCCGCTTCCCACCTCTATCGATAAGTTCTGCGTCATCCGCGGCCCCCACATCCATAAGGACGCCCGGGAACAGTTCGAAATCCGCACCCACAAGCGGCTCATCGATATCCTGGAGCCCACCTCCAAGACCGTCGACACCCTCATGCGCCTTCAGCTGCCGAGCGGTGTCGACATCGAGATCAAGCTGTAACTGCCATGACTATTGAAGGACTCCTTGGCCGTAAGCTGGGAACCACGCAGGTCTTCGACGAGAAGGGCCGCCTTCGCGGCGTCACTGCCGTGGAAGTTGGCCCCTGCTTCGTGACCGGCCTGCGCACGCCCGAGAAGAACGGCTACACCGCTGTTCAGATCGGCTACCAGCAGGACCGCAACCTTAACAAGCCCGAAACCGGCCACCTCAAGCCCGCCGGCAACCTGAAGCTTCGCCACCTCGCCGAGTTCCGCACCAGCGGCGCCGAAGCCTACACGCTCGGGGACCAGCTGGGCGCGGGCCTCTTCGCCGTGGGCGGCAAAGTCGATGTCACCGCCACCTCCAAGGGGCGTGGCTTCCAGGGCGGCGTCCGCAGGCACAACTTCCGCGGCGGGCCCCGCACGCACGGCCAGAGCGACCGCCATCGCGCTCCCGGCTCCATCGGCTCCGGCACCACTCCCGGCCGTGTCTTCAAGGGCACCCGCATGGCGGGCCACATGGGCGCCGTGCGCACCACCGTCAGGAACCTGGAGGTCGTCTCCAGGAACGATGAAGCCGGCGTCATCTTCGTGGCCGGCTCCGTTCCCGGGCCGCGTGGCGGCCTCGTCCGCATTCGCACCGCAAGGAAGGTGGCGAAATGAAGCTCGCTGTCTTCGATACGGCAGGCAAGGAACTCCGCAAGATAGAAGTCGCCGATGAGGTCTTTGGCATCGAGCCCAACCGCTCCGTGCTGCACCAGGCCTACGTCGCGCAGATGGCCAACCGGCGCGCCGGCAATGCCAGCACCATGAGCCGCGGAGAGGTCTCGGGCTCAACCGCCAAGGTTCGCCGCCAGAAGGGGCTTGGCCGTTCCCGCCAGGGAAGCACCAAGGCTCCGCACCATGTGGGAGGAGGCGTTTCGCACGGGCCGAAGCCCCACAGCTTCGCCGTTCGCCTCCCGCGCCAGATGCGGCGGCTCGCGCTCCGCTCTGCCCTCAGCAGCCATGCCGCCGATGGCGGCCTGATCGTCGTCGAGGGGCTTGTTCCGGATGAGCCCCGGACGCGGACTGTCCAGGGCGCTCTCGACGCTCTGAAGATCGAGCGCACCGCGCTTGTGGTGAGCGGCGAATACGAGCCAAACCTCACCCTCGCCGCGCGCAACATCGGCCAGGTGAAGGCACTGCCCGCGGCCAACCTGAACGTAGTCGACCTCGTGAACGCGCATCACGTTGTCCTCACCGAAGACGCGGTGCGGAAGATCGAGGCGCTCTGGGGTGGGGCCAACGTCAGGCCAGCCCGCGGCCGGCAGGAGGCAAGCTGATGCCACGCGAGATCCATCCCTACGCCGTCCTACTGCGCCCGATCATCACCGAGAAGACCACCGTCCTCACCGGACAGGACAAGTACGTCTTCGAAGTGGACGCGCGCGCCAACAAGAACCAGATTCGCGAGGCCGTCGAAATCGCCTTCAACGTGCGGGTCTCTGATGTCAACACCATGTCGATGAAGGGCAAGCCCAAGCGCTTCGGCCGCCGTGTGGTCAATCGCCCCGACTGGAAGAAGGCCATCGTGACGCTCATGCCCGGCGACAAGATCGAGCTCTTCGAGGGGATCTAGAGATGCCGATAAAGCAGTTCAAGCCAACTTCCCCGGGGCGTCGCAACGCGAGCGGCCAGACCTTCGAAGAGGTCACGAAAAAGCGCCCCGAGCGCTCACTCGTCGAATCGCTTAAGAAGCGCGGCAGCGGGCGGAACAACCAGGGCCGCATCACCGTGCGTCACCGTGGTGGTGGCTCCCGCCGCCTCTATCGCGTCATCGATTGGCGGCGCGACAAGGCCGGCGTCCCGGCAAAGGTCGTCTCAGTCGAGTACGACCCCAACCGCACTGCCCGCATTGCGCTCCTGCAGTACGCCGATGGCGAAAAGCGCTACATCCTTGCCCCCAACGGCCTCGCCGTCGGCGCCACGGTCATGAGCGGGCCCGGGGCGGAAGTGCGCGTGGGCAACTCGCTGCCGCTTGGCAACATGCCCACCGGCACCCAGGTCCACAACATCGAGATGACCGCCGGCAAGGGCGGCCAGATGGTTCGAAGCGCCGGCGCCGCTGCCCAGCTCATGGCCAAGGAAGGCGAGTATGCACTGCTGCGCCTCCCCAGCGGCGAAATGCGGCGCGTGCGCATCGAATGCGTGGCCACCGTGGGCCAGGTCGGCAACATCGAACACTCCCTCATCAAGCTCGGCAAGGCCGGCCGCACCCGTCATCGTGGCCGCCGGCCCGAAGTCCGCGGCGCCGTGATGAACCCGCGAGACCATCCCCACGGCGGTGGCGAAGGCCGCGCCCCCGTCGGCATGCCCGGCCCCAAGACACCGTGGGGCAAGCCGGCCCTTGGCTATCGCACGCGCAACAACAAGCGCACCGATAAGTTCATCGTGCGCCGGCGAGGCAAGTAGGAGCAGCAGATGTCGAGATCAACCAGGAAAGGCCCGTACATCCACCCTTCTCTTGAGAAGAAGGTCCTCGCCATGCGCAACGCGCAGCAGAAGACCATCATCAAGACCTGGTCCCGGGCGTCGACCATCCTCCCCGAAATGATTGGGCTGAACATCGCCGTGCACGACGGCCGGCGTCACATCCCCGTCTTCATCACCGAGAACATGGTCGGCCACAAGCTCGGCGAATTCGCGCCCACGCGCACCTTCCGCGGCCACGTCTCCAAGAGCGACCGCCAGAGCAAGGTGAGGCGCTAGAGATGGAAGTTCGAGCCACCGCCAAGAACATCGGCGCTTCCCCCCGCAAGATGCGCCTCATCCTCGGCCGCCTGCCCGGCCTTAGCGTCGACCAGTCGCTGGCCCTGCTCCGCTACCTGCCCTCGCCGCACGCCCGGTCCGTGTCGAAGGTCGTCCTTTCGGCCGCCGCAAACGCCGAGAACAACTTCGATATGAACGCCAATGACCTCGTGGTGAAGCGCGCCTTCGCCGACGAGGGCCGCACCCTGAAGCGCTTCCGCCCGCGCTCCCGCGGACGCGTGAGCCCAATCCTGAAGCGCTCCAGCCACATCACAGTCATCCTCGACGAGCGGGAGGTCTAAGTATGGGACAGAAGGTACATCCCCACGGCTTCCGCCTCGGGTACATCTACGACTGGGAATCCAAGTGGTTCGCCGAGAAGGACTACACCCAGCGCCTGCACCAGGACCTTGACCTGCGCCGCTTCGTGCTCTCCGAGCTCCCCGACGCCAGCATCAGCCACGTCGAGATCGACCGGAACGCCAACCTGGTCACCGTCACCATCCATACGGCAAAGCCGGGCATCGTCATCGGACGCGGCGGCGCCAAGGTCGAAGAGCTCCGCAGTTCGCTGGAACGCTTCAGCGGCGGGCGCATTCGCGTCAACATCCAGGAGATCCGCGTTCCCGAGCTCGATGCCTATCTCGTCGCGCGCTCAGTAGCCGACCAGCTCGAACGCCGCGTGGCCTTCCGGCGCGCGGTCAAGCAGGCCGTGCAGCGCACCATGCAGCGCGGCGCCCTCGGCGTTCGCGTCGCAGTCGCCGGCCGCCTTGGCGGCGCCGAGATGTCGCGACGCGAGTCCGACACGGCCGGCCGCGTTCCCCGCCACACCCTTCGCGCCGACATCGACTATGGCCTGGCCGAGGCCCACACCACCTTTGGCCGCCTTGGCGTAAAGGTCTGGATCTACAAGGGCAACATCCTCCCCGAAGCGCCTGCCGAGCGCCACCGCGAAGAAGAAGCCGTGGAAGCGCCCGCCGCTCCGCCCGCCCCGGCGCCGGAGCCAGTCGCGGCCGGTCCTGCCCATACCGCCATCACCATGGAGCAGCAGGAAGCCGTGCTGCGCGAAGGAGGGGCCTGACCATGCTTCAGCCTCGCCGCGTAAAGCACCGCAAGCAGCACCGGGGAAGGAGGTCGGGCGTTGCCCTCTCCGGGAACGTCGTCTCCTTTGGCGAATTCGGCCTCCAGGCGCAGGGCGCTGCCTGGATCGACTCCCGCCACATAGAGAGCGCCCGCCGCGCCATGACTCACCACATGAAGCGCGGTGGCAAGGTCTGGATTCGCATCTATCCCGACAAGCCCGTTACCGCCAAGCCCGCCGAAACCCGCATGGGCTCCGGCAAGGGCGCGCCCGACCGCTGGGTGGCGGTGGTCAAGCCCGATCGGATGATGTTCGAAGTGGCCGGCGTGCCCGCCGAGGTGGCACGTGAGGCGCTGCGCCTGGCGGCCCACAAGCTCCCCATTCCCACGAAGATCGTGGAACGCGATGAGACGGTGATCTAGCCATGGCAAGGGAAACCGCAGAAGAAGCCCGGCGCTGGGACGACCAGCGCCTCAACCACGAGATCAACGAAGCCTACCGGGGGTTGTTCACCCTCAGGTTCCAGCATGCCAGCCGCCAGCTCGAAAACTACCGCGAGCTGCGCAACGCCAGGCGCCGGATCGCCCGCCTGCGCACAATCAAGCGCGAGCGCGACCTGGCCGCGCTCACGGGTGAGGAATAGCCATGGGACAGCAACGCATCATCCAGGGCACCGTCGTCAGCAACAAGATGGATAAGACCATTGTGGTCACCGTGGAGCGGCGCAAGAAGCACCGGCTCTACCACAAGGTCGTAACCCACACCATGCGCTACAAGGCCCACGACGAAGCCAACGCCTGCAGCCTTGGCGACCTGGTGCGAATCCAGGAATGCCGCCCCCTCTCCAGGGAGAAGCGCTGGCGCGTGATCGAAGTGCTCACCCGCGGCGATGTGGCCGATGTGGCTCCCGAGACCATCGGCCGCGACATCGAAAAGACCGCCCAGGTGGCTCCCAAGGCCGAGGTGCAGGAGTGATCCAGCAGGAAACCCGCCTCAAGGTGGCCGATAACTCCGGCGCCCGCTCGCTCCTCTGCATCCGCGTCCTCGGGGGCACCCGCCGCCGCTATGCGCGCCCCGGCGACATCATAGTGGCCAGCGTCAAAGTCGCCCAGCCCAATTCCAACGTGAAGAAGGGTGATGTTGTGAAAGCCGTCGTCGTGCGTGTCGCGAAAGAGTACGGACGCCCCGATGGCTCATACATCCGCTTCGATGAGAATGCCGCCGTTCTGCTGGCCAACGACGGCGAGAACCCGCGCGGTACACGCATCTTCGGCCCCGTTGCTCGCGAGCTCCGCGACCGCAACTTCATGAAGATCGTCTCCCTCGCTCCGGAGGTGCTCTGAATGCCCGCAAAGATAAAGCGCGGCGACAAAGTGGTGGTGCTGGCCGGCAAGGACCGCGGCAAGCGCGGAACCGTGCGCCGCGTCATCCCCAAGGATGACCGCGTGATTGTCGAAGGCGTGAACATCATCAAGCGCCACCAGCGTGCCCGCAGCGCCCAGCAGCAATCCCAGATCATCGAGCGCGAGGCGCCCATCCACATCAGCAACGTGATGCTTGTCGACCCGAACACCGACAAGCCCACCCGCGTAACCTTCCGGCGTCGCGATGACGGCGCCGTGGTACGGGTCGCCAGGCGCAGCGGAGAGGACATCGAGTAATGCCGCCGCGAATGAAAGAAAAGTACGAACAGGAAGTGGCCCCCGCCCTGCGGAGCCAGTTCAACTACGCCAACCCCATGCAGATACCGCGCTTCACGAAGGTTGTGGTAAACATCGGCATGGGCGAAGCCCTGAGCGACGCGAACGCGCTCGACCGCGCCGCCGACGACGTTGCCGCCATCACCGGTCAGAAGCCGGTGATCACCCGTGCCAAGCGGTCGATCGCCAACTTCCGCCTGCGCACCGGCAACCCCATCGGCGTCACCACCACACTGCGTGGAACACGCATGTTCGAGTTCCTGGACCGCCTCATGAGCGCTGCTCTGCCGCGCATCCGCGATTTCCAGGGGCTCAATCCCAATGCCTTCGATGGCCGTGGCAACTACAGCCTCGGCATTCGGGAACAGCTCATCTTCCCGGAAATCGAATATGACAAGGTCGACAAGGTTCGCGGAATGCAGGTGACCATCGTCACCACCGCGAACACCGACGAAGAAGGCCGGCGGCTGCTCGAACTGATGGGCATGCCGTTCCGGAAGAATTAGGAGGAAGCAGTGGCGAAGAAGGCTCTCATCGAGAAGTCGAAGCGCGCGCCCAAGTACCCGGCCCGGCAGCACAACCGCTGCCGCATCTGCGGCCGTCCCAAGGCTTACATCCGCAGATTCGCCATGTGCCGCATCTGCTTCCGCGAACATGCTCTTCGGGGCCTCCTCCCCGGGGTGACCAAGTCCAGCTGGTAAGTGCCCACGCAAACGCCAGAGGGAGAGTGTAATGAGTGTTAGTGACCCCATCGCCGATATGTTGACCCGCATCCGCAACGCCGTGACTGCGCGGCACGACGCGGTCTTCATCCCGGCGTCCCGGATGAAGTTGTCAATCGCCAAAGTCCTCAAGGAAGAGGGCTTCATCCGCGACTACGCGATAGTCCCGGAGGAAGGCCGCCCCCAGCCCAACCTGAAGGTTGAGCTGAGCTATGGCGGCCGACGCCAGCCAGTCCTCAACGGGCTGCAGCGCGTCAGCAAGCCCGGCCTCCGCGTTTACGTCCAGCGTCGCGAAATCCCCCGCGTGTACGGCGGGCTGGGAATCGCCATCCTCTCCACCCCCAAGGGTGTCATGACGGGGCAGGAAGCAAGCCGCCACGAAGTTGGCGGCGAAGTCCTGTGCTACGTCTGGTAGGGGTCTGCAATGTCGCGCATAGGCCGCCAGCCAATAACCATCGAGAAGTCCGTCGAAGTCACCATCGGAGACGGGAACTTCATTCGCGTCAAGGGCCCGAAGGGCCAGCTCGAACGCCAGTTCCCGCCTTCCATCACCTTCGGCCATGAAGACGGCAGGGTCGTGGTCACGCGACCAACCGACGAAGGCAAGCAGCGCGCCCTGCACGGGCTCTCTCGCACTCTCCTCAATAACATGGTCACCGGGGTCACGGCCGGTTTCACCAAGACCCTCGAAGTCCAGGGAGTGGGCTACAGGGCACAGCTCCAGGGCTCGAACCTCCAGCTCGCGCTCGGTTTCTCACACCCCGTGATCGTGGCGCCGCCTCCCGGCATCACCTTCGCCGTCGAAGGCCCTCGCATCCACGTCCAGGGAATCGATAAAGAACAGGTCGGCCAGGTGGCCGCGAACATCCGCAAGCTGCGTCCCCCCGAGCCGTACAAAGGCAAGGGCGTTCGCTACATGGGTGAGCGCGTGCGCCGCAAGGCGGGCAAGGCCGGGAAGGTAGGCAAGTAGCAATGGCACAGGTCACCAGTACCCTCGCCCGGGAGCGCCGCCATGACCGCGTTCGCCGCAAGGTTTCGGGAACGCCCGAACGCCCGCGCCTCAACGTCTTCCGCAGCGCCTCTCACATCTACGCCCAGGTGATTGACGACCGCGCCGGCCACACCCTGGTCGCCGCCAGCGACACCGACAAGGACCTCGCCGCCGAGACAAGCGGCAAGAACAAGTCCGAACGCGCCGCAGTCGTCGGTCGTGTCATCGCCGCCCGGGCGCTCGCAAAGGGCGTCGAGCTCGTTGTCTTCGACCGCGGCGGCTACAAGTACCACGGGCGCGTTAAGGCCCTTGCCGAAGCGGCCCGCGAAGGCGGATTGGGATTCTGATATGAGCCAGTTCGAACACAGCCAGGAAGACCTGACCGAAAAGGTCATCTACATCAACCGCGTGGCCAAGGTTGTAAAAGGCGGCCGCCGCTTCAGCTTCAGCGCCCTCGTCGTGGTCGGCGATGGCCAGGGGAGCGTGGGCGTCGGCCTCGGCAAAGCCAATGAAGTGCCCGAAGCCATCCGCAAAGGCGCTACGCTTGCCCGCCGCCAGATGGTGCGCATCCCCATGCGGGGCGGCACCATCGCCCATCCCGTGCTCGCCGAATTCGGCGCCGCCCGGGTGCTCATGAAGCCCGCCAGCCACGGCACCGGGGTCATCGCCGGTGGCGCCGTTCGCGCCATCATGGAAGCAGCCGGCGTGACCGACGTGCTTGCCAAGTCGCTCGGTAGCCGCAACCCCATCAACGTGGCCAAGGCCACACTGGATGGCCTCTCCAGCCTCGTCGACCCCCGCGGCGCCAGGGAGCGCCGGCTCGCCATCTCGCGGGGGGCAAGCTAGACATGGCCACCGTCCGCATCACCTGGCGCAAGAGCGCCATCGGCTACGGCGCCGACCAGAAGGAAACCATCCGCAAGCTCGGCCTGCGCCGCCTCAACCAGTCAGTCGAACACCCGGATTCGCCCTCGCTTCGCGGGATGATTTCGCGGGTGGCCCACCTCGTTGAAGTGGGCGAAGGGGAATCGCGATGAGCATCAACGCATCGGAGCTGCGCCCGGCCCGCGGCGCTACCCACGCGAAAAAGCGCGTGGGGCGCGGCAATTCCAGCGGGCATGGCACCTATGCCGGCAAAGGCCTCAAGGGCCAGAAGTCGCGCAGCGGCAAGAACGTCCGCCTTGGCTTCGAAGGTGGCCAGATGCCCATCGTGCGCCGCATGCATACCCTGCGCGGCTTCAACAACAAGTGGCGGGTAGAGTTCCAGCCCGTGAACCTTTCGGCCCTGGAGCGCTTCGAAGCCGGCGCTTCCGTCACCCCCGAATCGCTCCGCGCCGCGGGAATCCTGAAGCACCTCCGCGAGCCTGTGAAGATCCTCGCGCGCGGCGAACTGACGAAGCCCCTCACCGTTTCCGCCCACGCCTTCTCGGCGGCGGCGAAGGAACGCATTGAAGCCGCGGGCGGCACGGTTATCGTCGCCGGCCCCACAAGCATTGAAGATGGAGACCAGGCGTGACAACGCAGGCCGGAACGCGCCCCAGGCTCCTCCAGGCGATGATCGATGCCTTCCGCCAGCAAGACGTGCGGCAGAAGCTTCTCTTCACGCTGGCGATGCTTGTCGTGTTCCGCTTCGTGGCGCACGTGCCCATCCCCAACGTCGACCGCGATGCCCTCGAACAGGCCTTCGAAGGCAACGCCATCCTCGACTTCCTCAGCATCTTCTCCGGCGGTGCCCTGCAGAACCTCAGCGTCGCCGCCCTCGGCGTCTACCCCTACATCACAGCCTCGATCATCATGCAGATCCTGACGCCGCTTGTGCCCACTTTCCGCTCCATGCAGGAAGAGGGCGAACAGGGCCGCCGCCGCCTCCAGCTCTACACCCATTGGCTGGCCGTTCCCACGGCTATAATCCAGGGCTACGGTCAGATCCTGTTCATCAACAGCGCGGGCGCCCCGGTGGTCCAGGACTTCGGCTTCCCCGACCATCCCATGTCCACCATCGCTACCCTCGCCACCCTCACTGCCGGCACCATGTTCCTCGTCTGGCTCGGCGAGCTCATCACCGAGCACGGCATCGGCAACGGCGTCTCGCTCATCATCTTCGGCGGTATCGTGGCGGTGTTGCCCGGCCTCATCCCGAGCATTTCCGCCACCTCCATTGTGGGCGTCCTGGCAATGGCGGGCTTCGCCAT
This sequence comes from bacterium, assembly GCA_003577245.1. GTDB lineage: Bacteria > Chloroflexota > Dehalococcoidia > Tepidiformales > Tepidiformaceae > UCB2. Next base: position 9,886 of record QEVS01000003.1, read on the forward strand.
CGCGCTCATCTTCCTCATCGTCTACTTCCAGGAAGCCCAGCGCCGCGTTCCCGTGCAATACGCCCGTTCGGCCTTCCGCGGCGGGCGAATGTACCGCCAGCAGGGGCAGAGCCACATCCCCCTGCGGGTCAATATGGCCGGCATGATTCCGCTCATCTTCGCCTATTCCATCATGATCCTGCCGGCCACGCTGGCTTCCTACTTCACCAGCTCCGGCGGCTGGATCGAATCCGTAGCCGACTTCATGATCGACCAGTTCCAGGGCGGCCGGGGCGGAACCGGAACAGGCCCCTACTGGCTCATCCTCTTCCTGCTCGTCATCGTCTTCACCTTCTTCTACACCATGGTCCAGTACCAGCAGCAGCAGATGGCCAAGACGCTGCAACGGCAGGGCGCCTTCATCCCCGGGATTCGCCCCGGCCCGCCCACCGAGGCCTACCTCATGCGCGTCGTCACCCGCATCACCTGGGCCGGCGCTTTCTTCCTCGGCTTCGTGGCCATCGTTCCCTTCTTCATCGGGCTTGTTTCTGACGTCAAGACACTGACCATCTCGAGCACCGGCTTTCTCATCGTCGTTGCTGTCGTCCTCGACACCATGAAGCAGCTCGAAGCCCAGCTCCTCATGCGCAACTACGAAGGGTTCATACGCTAGCCGTGTTCGTCGTACTTCTTGGTCCACCAGGCGCCGGCAAGGGCACCCAGGCACAGCGCATCGCTGCCGCCTCTGGACTCCTGCACCTCTCCACTGGCGACATGTTCCGCGAGAACGTCAAGAACCAGACGGAGCTCGGCCGCCTCGCCGGCTCCTACATGGACCGCGGAGAGCTGGTGCCTGATGAGGTCACCATCAAGATGCTCCTAGAACGAATTGGCCGTCCCGACGCGGCCGAAGGCGCCATGTTCGATGGCTTCCCCCGCAACGTTATCCAGGCGGCCGCGCTCGATGAGGCCCTCGCCGCCCGTGGCGCCAGGATCGACAGAGCCCTCCTCATCTCCGTCGCCGATGAAGAGCTCATCGCGCGTCTTGGTGGCCGCTGGATCTGCCGTGACTGCGGCCGGCTCTACCATGAGCGCAACGACCCGCCTGCAAAGACGGGCATCTGCGATGCCTGTGGCGGCCCGCTCTACCAGCGCGACGATGACCGCCCCGAAGTTGTGCGCACGCGCCTCGAAAAGCAGAAGCCACCGGCCGCGCTTATCGAGCACTACCGCAAGGCGGGCGTGCTCCATGATATCGATGGCCAGCGTACCCTCGACGAAGTCACCTCCGCCCTCCTGGAGGCGCTGAAGTAGGTGGCAGTCAAGCTGAAGTCCGAAGATGAGCTGCGCGTTATGCGCGAGGCGGGCCAGGTTGTCGGCGAGACCCTTGCGCGCATTCGCGAAATGGTCCGCCCCGGCCTCAACCTGCTCGAGGTCGAGCAGTTCGTGCGCGACGAGTTTCGCCGGCGCGGGGCCAGGGAGACCTTCCTCAACTACCAGCCATCCCCCAAGTACCCGCCCTACCCGTCGAACATCTGCATCAGCATCAACGACGAGCTGGTTCACGGCATCCCCTGCGACCGCGAGCTCGCCGAAGGCGACGTCGTGAGCTTCGACCTTGGCGCCACCTACAAGGGCTACGTCGGAGATGCCGCCATCACCGTTGCGGTCGGTGAGGTGAGCCCCACCGCCCGCAAGCTGATCGATGTCACCGAGAACGCTCTCCGCGCCGGCATCGAAGCCGCCGGGACGGGGAAGTTCCTGAACGACATCTGCGGCGCAATTGAAGATTCAATCACGCCCAGCGGTTTTGGCATTGTCCGCCAATACGTGGGCCACGGCGTGGGGCGCGACATGCACGAAGAGCCCCAGGTGCCCAACTACAGGATGCGCTTCAGAGGCACGCCTCTGCGCACGGGCCTTGTCCTGGCCCTTGAGCCCATGGTCACGACCGGCAGCCCCGAGACCTACGAAGCGGCCGACGGCTGGACTGTAAAGACGAAAGACGGTAGCTTATGCTGTCATTTCGAGCATACCATCGCCATTCGCGAAGGGCGTAAGCCGGAGGTGCTAACGCTCCCGTGAACATCTGCGCCTAGAGGGTGTATGGCCAGGAAGGACGCAATCGAAGTAGAAGGGGTGGTGACCGAGCCTTTGCCGAATGCCATGTTCAAGGTTGAGCTGGCCAATGGTCATCGTGTGCTCGCCCACGTGAGCGGCAAGCTCCGCCTGCACTTCATCAAGATCCTTCCCGGCGATCGCGTCCTCGTCGAACTCTCGCCCTACGACCTTGGCCGGGGGCGCATAACCTATCGCTTCAACGAACGGCGGGTGGCGGCATCCGCCCCAGGAGAATCATGAAGGTCAGAGCTTCCGTTAAGCCACGTTGTGACAAGTGCAAGATCATCCGCAGGCACGGTCGCGTCATGGTGATTTGCGAAAATCCGAAACACAAGCAGCGACAGGGTTAGGCCATGGCACGTATCTCAGGCGTCGACATTCCCAACGAAAAGCGCATCGAAATCGCGCTTACCTACATCTTCGGCATTGGGCTCACGCGGTCCCAGGCCATCCTCGCGGCCACGGGCATCAACCCCGATACGCGCGCGCGCGACCTCACCGACGATGAGGTCATCAAGATCCGCGAGTACATCGATAAGAACTTCACGGTGGAAGGCGACCTGCGGCGCGAAGTCCGCCAGAACATCGCCCGCCTCATTGAGATCAACTGCTACAGGGGGCAGCGCCACCGCCGCAACCTCCCCTCCCGAGGGCAGCGCACCCGCACCAACGCCCGCCAGAGGCGAGGCGCCCGCAAGACCGTCGCCGGCAAGCGCCGCGCAGGCAAGAAGTAAGAGGACTAGTCACAAATGGCCGATGCACGAAAAGCTGCCGACGCAAAACGGCGAACCCGGCGACGCGAACGAAAGTCGATCCCCCGCGGAAAGGCTTTCATCAAGAGCACCTTCAACAACACGCTCGTCACACTCACCGACCCGAACGGCAACGTCGTCTCCTTTGCCAGCGCCGGTGGCTCGGGCTTTAAGGGTTCCCGCAAGAGCACGCCCTTCGCCGCGCAGATGGCAGGCGAGAAAGCCGCCCGCGCGGCCATGGAGCACGGCATGCAAACCGTGGAGGTCTACGTTCGCGGTGCAGGGGCCGGTCGCGAGGCGGCCATCCGCTCGCTCCAGGGCGCTGGCCTCACCGTCACCGCCATCCGCGATGTCACACCCATCCCACACAACGGCTGCCGCCCGCCCAAGCGGCGGCGCGTCTAGAGCGGAGGCTCACTAATGGCACGTTACACTGGCCCGGTCTGCCGGCTCTGCCGCCGCCACGGCGAGAAGCTCTTCCTCAAGGGAGAACGCTGCTTCACGCCCCGCTGCAGCTTTGACCGCCGTCCCAACCCGCCCGGCCCCCGCCCGGCTCGCCGCCGCAAGGTCAGCGACCGCGGCCTGCAGCTCCGCGAAAAGCAGCGCGCGCGCGTGGCCTACGGTGTGCTCGAAAAGCAGTTCGTGCGCTACTACAAGCAGGCCATCTCCCGCCCGGGAGTCTCGGGTGAGAACCTGGTTCGCCTGCTCGAAACCCGCCTCGACAACATCGTGTATCGCCTCGGCCTTGCCGACTCGCGCTCCCAGGCCCGCCAGATAGTGCGCCACGGCATCGTCGCCGTGAACGGCCGCAAGCTCGATATCCCCTCAACGCACCTCAAAGAGGGCGATACCGTCGGCTTCACGCCGCGCGGGCTCCGCAGCGAATACGTGAAGCTGGTGCAGGCCAACATCAAGTCCAAGAATCCGCCCTCGTGGCTCTCGCTCGATGCCGCCGGTCTCACCGGCCGTGTGGTTGGCATGCCAACCATTGCCCAGGGCGAAACCCACGTCTTCAACGAAAACGTCATCATCGAGTACTACTCGCGCTAAGCAGGGTTCAAACCCGGGATAGAGGCTCTGACCGCAATGATGGAATCCATGGAGTTGATCGGCTACACCTCGGAAGAGGTCGACGCCCGGCTCAACGTCGAAGAGGAAACCGATACCTATGCCCGGCTCGTGGCCGAACCGCTCGAGCCCGGCTACGGGATCACACTGGGCAACGCCCTCCGCCGCGTGCTTCTCAGCTCGCTCGAAGGCGCGGCGATCACGCGCGTCCGCATCGATCAGGTCCAGCATGAGTTCTCGACCATCGAAGGTGTGCAGGAAGACACCACGGAGTTCCTCCTCAACCTCAAAGAGGTCCGCCTGCGCGCCTTCAGTGACCGCGGCGGCACCCTCAGCCTGGAAGCCGAAGGCCCCGGCGAAGTCTGCGCCCGCGACATCCAGGTTCCAGCTGACTTCGAAATCGTGAACCCTGACCTGCACCTCGCCACCCTCGACAGCAAGAAGGCGCGCCTCACCGTGGAGATGACGGCCGAGCCCGGCAAGGGGTACCAGCCGGCCGGCACCGTCGAAAACCTCCCCATCGGCGTCATCCCCGTCGATGCCATCTTTACCCCGGTGCGCAAGGTCAACTACCGCGTCGAAAAGACGCGCGTTGGGCAGTCAACCGATTACGATCGCCTCGTCCTTGACGTGTGGACCGATGGTTCCATCGGCCCCTCCGAGGCCGTCAGCCGCAGCGCCGACATCCTCATCGACCAGTTTGCCCTCTTCAGCGCCATGGGCCGGCCCGAAATCCCCGTCGTCGAACGTGGCCTGGGAACCGGGCTGGCGCTGCCGCCCGACAAGTACAACACGCCGATTGAAGACCTCGCTCTCTCCGTTCGCGCCTACAACTGCCTGAAGCGCAGCGGCCTCATGACCGTCGGCCAGGTGCTCGAAAAGAGCGAAGAAGAGCTTCTTGGCCTCCGTAACTTTGGCCGCAAGTCCTACGATGAGCTGCGCGACAAGCTGATTGAGCTTGGCTACATCGATGGCACCGCCGAAGGCCTGCAGCCCATCCTGGATGGCAGCGCAGCAGCACCCGGCCGCGCCCACGCTCGCAAGCCACACGCCATTCGCACCAGCCAGGTCATCCTCGATGAGGAAGACGAAGAGCAGAGCCTCGGCGCCCTTGGCAAGGCGCTCAAAGAAGCACTCCGAGAACAAGGCGTCGAAGACCTCATCGGCGCCGACGATGAGGATTAGACCATGCGACACCGCATCGCCGGCCGCCACCTCGGCCGCGACACCGCCCACCGCACCTCGCTCTACCGGAACTTGGTCACCGACCTTCTCCGCTACGAGCGCATAACCACCACCGAGGCCAAGGCCAAGGAGATCCGGCCCATGGCCGAGAAGCTCATTACCCTTGGCCGGCGGGGCGACCTTCACGCCCGCCGCCAGGCCATGCGCTTCCTCTTTGATACCCACGTCGTCAAGAAGATCTTTGATGACATCGGGCCGCGAATGAAGGACCGCCCCGGTGGCTACCTCCGCATCACCGGCCTTGAGCCCCGCAAGGGCGACGGCGCCCGCATGGCGTCGATCGAGCTGGTCGACGTTGTAGATGCGCCGCCCACACCGCGCCCTCATCGCGTGGCTGCTCCTCCGAAGGCGGCATCTGCTCCGGCCCCCGCGCCAGCAACGCCCGTTGCGGCGGCAGCAGAGCCGGCCCCGGCAGCGGACGGCGAAGCCCCCGAAGCAGAGGCCCCGGCCGAAGTTGAAGGCGAAGCTCCTGCCCCTGCCGAGGCCACCAGCGAAGCGGAGGGCGAAGACAAGGAACAGGACTGATCGGTGTCCGCGACTCGCTTCGCGGCCACCGTGAGCTACGATGGTGCGGCCTTCGCCGGCTCCCAACGCCAGGCAGCCGGCCGCACCGTCCAGCAAGAACTGGAAACCGCGGCCATGGCCCTTTTCGGAGAGCCGGTCCGCGTGGAACTGGCGGGACGCACCGATTCCGGCGTCCATGCCGTTGGCCAGGTAGCAGCGTTTAGCGCCCATACGGTGCTCGACGCGGCTACGGTGGGAAGGGCGCTCAACGCCCACCTGCCCGAGGACGTAGCAGTCCGCGACGTGCGGGAAGTGGTGCCCGGGTTCGACCCCAGGCGCTGGGCCCGGCGGCGCTGGTACCGCTACACCACCTGGAATCACGAAGCGCGCGCGCCGCTCATGCGCCGCACCGCCTGGCACGTCCGGGGCAACCTGGACCCGAGGGCGATGCAAGAGGCGGCAGACGCGCTTCGCGGCCGGCAGGACTTCATTGCCTGCTCCGGCCGGCTCGAAGAGGGACGCACCTCGGTGCGCACCATCTTCACCGCAGGGTGGCGCTGTGAAAACGGGGCTCTCCTGTTCGACATCGAAGCGGATGCGTTCCTTCCGCAGATGGTTCGCCGCCTCGCCGGCGCCATGGCAAGGGTGGGACGCGGCACGCTCACAGTGGAGGAATTCGTCCGCCTGCTCCGGCAGGCAGAGCCCGGAACGCTGGGCCCGGTGGCCCCGGCCCATGGTCTCTGCCTCCAGCGCGTGTGGTACGACGAGGGTTACGAAGTATGAATACGACTGTGCGCCTGAAAGCGTCGCAAATCTACAAGGACTGGCACGTCATCGATGCGGCCGGCCGCCCGCTGGGGCGCGTCGCTTCCGAGGCTGCCGCCCTGTTGCGTGGCAAGCACAAGCCAACCTTTGAACGCCACCTCGATTGCGGCGATTTCGTCATCATTGTGAACGCCGCCAGCGTGCGCGTTACCGGGCGGAAGGCCGAGCAGATGGCGTACTACTCGCACTCCGGCTTCCCGGGCGGGCTTCGCCGCCGTTCCTTCACCGACCAGATGCAGCTCCACCCGGACCGCATCATCGAGGATGCCGTCAAGGGCATGCTCCCCGGTGGCCCTCTCGGCAAGGCAATGGCGAGGCACCTCAAGGTCTATGCCGGGCCTAACCATCCGCATGCATCGCAGGTCGTCGGCTCCGAACGCGCCCGAACTGCGCGGGAGGCGAACCAGGCAGCCCTGTTGCAGGCCGCACCCAGGCCCCCGGCTCGCCTGCGACCTCTCAGCATCCCGCAGCAAGCCGCCGAGCCGCTCGCGGAGAAACCCGCCCTCGCGCCGGCGAAGAAGTCCCGCAAGCCCGCGGCCGCGAGCAGCGAGGCTGTGGCCGTCCAGGCGGCTCCGCCCGAGCCTGCCGGCGAGGAGCGCCCGAAGCGCACACGGAAGCCCGCCGAGCCAGCGGCCGAGCCGGTCTCAACCGAGGCCGTGGCAGCGCTTCCCGCGGAAACAGCCGAAGCGCCGAAGAAGCGCGCCCCTCGCAAGAAAGCTGAGCAGGCCCAGGCTTCTTCCGAAGCACCGGCCGCCGCCCAGGCCCCGTCTGAAGACGCACCAAAGAAGCCTGCCCGCCGCCGCACGGCCCCGAAGCAGGAGGAGTAAGAAATGGCTGATCAGCAGTACTTCTACGGAACCGGCCGCCGCAAGACCGCCGTCGCGCGCGTGCGCCTCTATCCCGGCAACGGCGCCATCGTCGTCAACGGCAAGCCCTACGAAGAGGTCTTCAGCCGCGACACGCACCGCCAGGAGGTCCTCTCGCCACTCATCCGCCTGGGCCGCGAAGGGAAGTTCAGCGCCCAGGTGAAGTGCGCCGGCGGCGGCGTCAGCGGCTGGGCCGGCGCCATCCAGATGGGCATCGCCCGCGCGCTTGTCGCCTCCGACCCTGCCGTCAAGCCCACGCTCAAGCGCGGCGATAGCCTCCTCACTCGCGACCCCCGCGAGAAGGAGCGCAAGAAGGCCGGGCTCAAGCGGGCCCGCAAGGCGCCCCAGTTCACCAAGCGCTAGCCTTCACACAAAGACCAGAGTGAGGGGCTCCATTCGGGGCCCCTTTTCCTTTTCGAGCACACCGCACGCCGGACCCGTGCGCTTCACGACGCAGGGCTTCTCGCCTCGTTGCGTGCCCATCTCCGCCACACTCGGACGATATGCCGGACTGAGCATATTGCGGCCCCCTGCCTATCGCGTACGATTCTCTGTGTGAACCGGGCCATTGGGCCCCACCCCAGGAGTTGTGTCCAATGGCCGATGGCAGTGGTGCCGTTGAAAAAGGCTTCAACGGCAAGATGCTCAATGTTAACCTCACAACCGGCGAGATCACGGTCGAAAACCCGCCCGAGGACCTTTACCGCCAGTACCTGGGCGGCTACGGCATCGGCGCCCGCATGCTCTGGGACCGTGTGCCCGCGGGCGCCAACCCCCTTGGGCCCGAAAACATGCTCGGCATCTTCCCGGGGCTCCTCACGGGCACGCCGCTCTTTGGCCAGCGCTGGCAGGTAGTCTGCAAGAGCCCCACCACGGGCGGCTGGGGCGATGCCAACTGCGGCGGCGACTTTGGTGGCCAGCTCAAGCTCTCGGGCTGGGACGGGATCATGTTCTTCGGAAAGTCGCCGAAGCCCGTCTACCTGCTTGTCGACAACGAACATGCCGAGCTTCGCGATGCGAGCGACCTCTGGGGCACCGGCGCCATCACCAGCGAAACGCTGCTCAAGGAGCGCCACGGCAAGCGCGCCAGCATCGCCAACATCGGCCAGGCGGGCGAAACCCTCTCCTACCTCAGCGGCATTTGCAACGACCACGGCCGCCTTGCCGCCCGCTCCGGCGTGGGCGCGGTCATGGGCTCCAAGAACCTGAAGGCCATCGTCGCCCTTGCCGATCGCAAGATCATCGCCCAGACCGGCGATATCACGAAGATGGTCCGCACCAACCTGGATGAGTTCATCAAGCCCCTTCGCGATTTCTTCCACACCTTCGGCACCACCGGCATCACTTCGATGAGTGCCCTCAATGGCGACTCACCGGTCAAGAACTGGGGCGGAGTCGGTGTTGTCGACTTCCCCGCCGAGACCAGCGGTCAGATCGCCGGCGCCGTCATCAACACGAAGATGGCCAAGAGCTATGGCTGCTGGCATTGCCCCATGGCCTGCGGGGCAGAGTCCGTCGAGTCCGGCAACCCTCAATACCCGTATCCCAAGCACACCCACCGGCCAGAGTACGAGGCCATGGCCAGCTTCGGCACCATGAACCTCATCAACGACCCCGAGGCGCTCATCTACGCCAACCATCTCTGCAACGAATACGGGCTCGATGTCATCGGCGCGGGCGTCACGGCCTCGTTCGCCATCGAGTGCTTCGAAGCCGGAATCCTCACCAAAGAAGATACCGATGGCCTCGTCCTCAGCTGGGGTGGCGCCTCGGCCATGCTCGAGTTGCTGAAGATGATCGGCGAGCGCCGCGGCATTGGCGATACCCTCGCCGATGGCGTCAAGGTCGCTGCCGAGAAGATCGGGCGCGGGTCGGAAAGGTTCGCCATGCACATCGGCGGCCAGGAGATCCCCATGCACGATCCCAAGCTGCAGCCCGAGTACCACACCACCTACAAGCTCGACCCGACCCCCGCGCGCCATACCCTCTACGAGGCCAACAAGCGCTTCGGCAAGATCCCGCCCGCACCGGCCAACAACCGCGAGTACGCCAACCGCGGCGAACACCACAAGGGCGCCCTCGAATACATGCACATGGTCAACGCCGGCGGCATGTGCGAGTTCGTCATGATGGCCGCCAACACCGCCAACATCCCCACCTGGTTCAACGCCGTCACCGGCTGGGACACCGACGCCGACGAGGTGATGACCATCGGCGAGCGCATTGCCAACCTGCGCCTCGCCTACGAGATCCGCGAGGGTGGCAACCCCCGCAAGCGGCACGTTCCCTCACGCGTCACCGGGCATTCAAGCGAAGGCACCCATGCCGGCCCTCTCGAAGGCGTCAAGCTCGATACCGAGCTCCTCGAGACCGACTTCCTCAAGGCCTGCGACTGGGACGTGGAGACCTGCAAGCCCTCGCGCGCCAAGCTCGAATCGCTCGGACTGGGCGACGTGGCGGCTGTCCTGCACGGGTAGCCCGTCGCCCGGCCATCGTCACGGTCATAGGGCCAGGTGGATAGGAAGGCTGCACCCCTTGCCCTTGGTTACCCCTGCTCGATGCGGAACACGGGGCTTCGTGGCGCCACCCGCGCTATCTCCTCGTCCGTTGGCTTCTTGCTGACGCCGAAGTGGCTCGCGGTCACTCCCGCCCAGCGGTCGAGGTAGGCTTTCAGGATCGGAGCCTTCTCCCCGTCCGGCACCTCACTGGCGCGGATGGCCTCTCTCTTGCGCCCGAGGCGCAGCTCGCCTTCGCCTGCCGCGCGAATGTTCCGTACCCAGTGCGTCTCGCCCCTTGGCGCCACCAGGTACCGCTGGCCGTTGAAGGTAAGCGGGTTGACGGGCGTGGTTCGCTGCCGTCCGCTCTGGCGTCCTCGCACGGAAAGCATGTGAGCCCCGCCCAGGCTGATGCCCCTCCGGGCCGCGAGCGAAATAATCCCGTTGACAAGCCGGCTCATTAGCCAGCCCGGACGCTTGTACTCGGCCATTGCTTTGCCCTCGCCGTTTCTCTGCGCATCACACTATTCCCCTGGCCGCATCCTTTCCAGCGTCGCGCAGGCGCTCATGCGCGCACCCCTCCATACTTGTGCAATGGAAGTCCATGTCCGCATCGCCGTTCCGGGTGATGCCGCCGTGCTCGCCCGTCTCCGCTACGAATTCCGCGCCAGCATCGGCGACGCAGTAGAGCCCGAGACCCTCTTTCTCCAACGTTGCGTCCCCTGGATGGAGGAGCGCCTCTGCCCGGGCTCTGCCTGGACCTGCTGGGTGGCCGAGACTCGCGGCGGTGTCGCCGGCAACCTCTGGCTCCAGGTCATCGAGAAGCTCCCCAACCCGGGTCCTGAGCTCGAAGCCCACGCCTACATCACCAGCGTCTACGTGCGCCCTGCCGCCCGCGGGACACGCGTCGGCGAGAAGCTGCTTGCCGCTGCCATGGACTGGTGCCGCGCCCACGAAATCGATTCGGCCATCCTCTGGCCCACGGCGCGCAGCCGTACCCTCTACGCCCGCGCCGGGTTCTCCGTGGCCGGCGACATCATGGAGGCCGTAATCCACCCCGGCCGCGCCCTCGACCACGGCTGAACGCTCCCGGCTTCGCCGCACTATAGTTGGGGAAACCCAATGGAGGCCCCCAACCATGACCGATGTTCGCGAGCTTGCCGATCAGCTCTGGAGGGGGACCGCCGATGTCGCCGAGCACCATCCGCTCCTGGTAAGGGTCCCGGAAGGCCAGGAGATCGCCCCGGGGGTCCTCTTCTACAAGGGAATCGCCAGCGCCAACACCATCGATACGGGCGATGGGCTCGTCATGCTCGATACCGGCGCCATCGTCGATACCGCCGCCCTCTTCGATGCCGTTCGCCGCTGGCGGCCCGATACGCGTCTCGCGGCCGCGGTCTTTTCCCACCATCACGTCGACCATGTCTTTGGCGTTGGCCCTTTCGAGCGCGAGGCCGAGGAGAAACGCTGGCCCCGTCCGCTCGTCTACGCCCACGCCGGCGTCTCGCCGGCATTCGACCGCTACAAGAAGACCATAGGCTGGAACACGGCCATCAACATCCGCCAGTTCGCCCTGCCCCTGGAACGTTTCCGCTGGCAAGAGAACTACCGTTACCCCGATATCCACTACCACGACCGCATGACTGTCCGCGCCGGGGAGATCACCCTGGAGCTCAACCACGGCCTCGGCGAGACCGATGACGCCACCTGGACGTGGATCCCCGAACGCAAGATCCTCGCTCCTGGCGACCTTTTCATCTGGGCCACCCCTAACGCCGGCAATCCGCAAAAGGTCCAGCGTTACGTTGGCGAATGGGCTGCCGCCCTTCGCAGGATGGCCGCACTCGGCGCCGAGCTCATGGTCCCCGGGCACGGCCTGCCCATCTTTGGCGCCGCGCGCATCCAGCAGGCCCTCACCGACACGGCCGACCTGCTCGACTCGCTCGAATCGCAGGTGCTCGCCTTCATGAACGCCGGGGCGCCACTGGACCGCATCCTCCACGAGGTCGAAATACCGCAACATCTGCTCGACAAGCCCTATCTGCGGCCGGTCTACGACCATCCCCAGTTCATTCTCCGGAACGTCTGGCGGCTCTACGGGGGCTGGTGGGATGGCGAGTTCGATTCCATGCTCCCCGCTCCACGCGCCGAGCAGGCGCGCGAATGGGTCGCCCTCGCCGGCGGGCTCGATGCCGTTCTCGAACGCGCGGCAGCACTCCGGTCCGAAGGAAACCTGCGACTCGCCTGTCACCTGGTCGAGTTCGCCGTCCTCGCCGAGCCCGGCTCGCGGGAGGCCCATGCGCTCCGCAGCGAAGTCTACGACGCCCGCGCAAAGCTGGAACCTTCGTCCATCGCGCGCAACATCCTCAACCATGCCGCCCTTGCCAGCGCGCAGGGAAAGCGGGACCTGGCAGGCTCGTAGAAGCTTCCTCGTGACTCGCTTCACATACTTTTCACGGGCAATCCGCAGAGCCAGCGGGGACCCGCGCTATACTGGTGCCACGATCAGAAGGGAGCACCGGCCGCTTGCGCTCACTCTGCCTGGTCACCCGCCACCCGGATACGGCCCGGATTGTCCGGCCGCTTGAGCACGCGGGTTTCAGCGTCTCGCAGGCAATCCCCGAAGACCTCGCCGGCGACGGCACCACTCCGCCCGCCAACGTAATCATCCTCGACTTCCGCGATGTGCCTGCAGCGGCGGTTTCGGCCCTGGCTCGCGCATTTGGCGAAGCCGCCGTGATCTTTGCTCTCGTTCCCGATGAGCAGCTCGACCGTGTGGCTCCCGATACCCCCGTTGATGACTTCGCGCTCCTTTCCGCACAGCCAGCCGAGCTCGCGCGGCGCGTGGAGCGGGCCTTCTGGCGCCGCCACGGCGTTGACAGCGAGAACTTCGTGCGGTGCGGCGCCCTGAGCATCGACCTCTCCAACTACCGCGTCACAGTCGATGGCGAGACCATCGTCCTCACCTTCAAGGAGTACGAGCTCCTCCGCTTCCTTGCCATGAACGGCGGTCGCGTCTTCACGCGCGAACAGCTGCTCAACCGTGTGTGGGGCTATGACTACTTCGGCGGCGCCCGCACCGTCGATGTCCACATTCGCCGCATCCGCGCCAAGATCGAGATCCACGGTCACGCCTTCATCGAAACCGTGCGCAACGTCGGCTACCGGCTCTCTCCCGACGCCCGCCCCGAACCCGCCGGCTAGGCTGGCCCCGGCACCGTTCGGCAACGAAAAGAAAAGAGCCCGGCCAAGCGGCCGAGCCCTTCAATGCGCCAGGATTGTGCGGGACTTACTCGATTTCGACGGTGGCGCCGGCCTCGGTGAGCTTTGCCTTCACCGACTCTGCTTCGTCCTTGGTGACGCCTTCCTTCACCTTGGTGGGAGCGGCTTCCACCAGGTCCTTCGCTTCCTTCAGCCCGAGGCCGCTGACAACTTCCCGGATCGCCTTGATGACGTTGATCTTGTTGTCGCCGAACCCCTTGAGGACGACGTTGAATTCCGTCTTCTCTTCCTCCGGCTCCGCGGCCGCCGCCGCTCCACCAGCCGCCGGGCCGGCGGCCATCATCATAGGCGCCGCTGCCGTGATGCCGAACTCCTCTTCGATCGCCTTGTTCAGGTCGCGAAGCTCCAGGAGGGTCATCCCCTTGATGAGTTCGAGCGCTTCTTCAATCTTCGTTGCCATTGCTTGTTCTCCGTTTGTTGTGTCGAGTTCTTGGTGCCGGGGGCGATGCCGGGTTACGCCGCGCCCTGTTCTTCGAGCTGGTTCGCGCGTGCCTCAACGAGGCCGGCGAAGTTGCGCATGCTCGCCTGTAGCAGCCCGGCGAGGTTGTAGAGCGGGCTCTGCAGCTTGCCCACCACATCGGCGATCAACTGCTCGCGCGATGGCAGCGTCGCAAGGCTCTCCACTCCTGCCCGGTCGAGCACCTGGCCTTCGAGCCAGCCGCCATGGATGGTCACGTTGAGGCGCTTGGCCCGCAGATGCTCGGTGAGCAGCTTCACGGGCGCTATGGGGTCGCCGAACCCGAAGGCGAGTACCGTCGGCCCCTCCATCAGTCTGCCCATCTCCGGGCGTCCTGCACGCTCGGCCGCCATCATGGCCAGGGTGTTCTTGGCAACCTTCACTTCGACGTTCGCCGGGCGAAGCGCGCGGCGAAGCTCCGTGAGCTGGGCTACCGTGAGGCCGCGATAATCGGCGCTGATAGCGATCGAGGCCCGCTCCATGCGGTCCTTGATCTCGGCCAGCATCGCGACCTTTCGTGGGGTCGGCATAGGCGTTTCCCTCTTCGTCGTGGTGGGATGCTCCCGGGCATATGCCCCGCACCATCCCGTGTCCGGGCCGGTAAACCAAAAATCCCTGCCACCGGGGCAGGGACACAGGAGGCGCCACGCGCGAACGCGGCCTCGTGCTCTGCCTCGGCAGGCGCCTCTCGGCTTATCCCTTCCGCCAGATGGCGGATCGCACAGGGACCTGCGGTCTCCGGCTGTTCAGTTGTCGATGGACAACGTACGACAGCATGCCCTTGCCGGCAAACCGTCTCTAGATTTCCAGCTTAAGGCAGTGTGCCGGCGCCTCAGCAACTGCCGGGAAGTCCACCACTACCTCGCCCGCTGCTTCACGATGACTCAAGGCCCCATGGCCGATGAGCGTAACCCGGGTGAAGGGCGGCATCTCTGCCTTTGGAAAGCGCAAAGAGCCCGCCACCGGCGTGTCAAAGACCGTGGCGAACACGCTCCCCGTGCCACGCGTGAACCGCACCTGGCGAGCCGTTCCCGAGGCATCGGTTGCCCCGGTGGATGCGCGTTCCCACGGCCGTGTCCCGTAGACGGCCTCGCCGTTGGAGTTGAGCCACGCCCCCAGCGCCCTCAGCGGAACCTCGTGGAGCGGGTCCACGTCGCCATTCCCTTTTGGGCCGATGTTCAGGAGCAGGTTCCCGTTCTTCGCCACCGCATCGACGAACGACTGGATCAACTCCCGCGGCGTGATGATGTTTGCCGGGTCCTCGTTTGCCACATACCCGAATGAGTGGCCGATTCCGCGGGTTGCCTCCCACTTCTGCGAACGGACGTCGTTGTACTGCGTGTACTCGGGCGTCCGGAAGTCATGATGCAGCGCAAGCGGAAAGGTCTCCGTGCCGGGCTGGGCCCAGCGGTCGTTGACCACCCCTTCCGGGTTTCTGTTGTAGAAGTCTGCAAACAGTTCAAGCAGCCCCGGACCGGCCGGGTAGGCGATGTCGTTCCAGAGCACGTCGGGCTCGTACCGCTCTATCAGTTCCCGGAAGTGGGCATCCGCGTACTGGCGGTACTCATCCCTCGCGGGGACGCTGGCAAACAGGTCCGCCACCCCGAGCATGGGCCGTGGCTCGAACGTCCAGTCGAGCCCGCCCGAGTAGTAGACGCCGAAACGCAGGCCACGCTCGCGGATCCCCCGGGCCAGCTCCCCCACCACGTCGCGGCGCGTGTGCCAGCCCGGCATGTGCGGGTTCTCGATGCCCGTTGGCCAGAGGGCGAAGCCGTCGTGGTGTTTGGTGACGAGCACCACGTACCTCGCACCGGCGGCCACGATCAGGTCCAACAGCGGCTCCGGGTTCCATGCCTCGATCGAGGCCTCGAACGGTTCGCGGAAGGCCTCGAATGGGGCATCGCCATACACCTCCGCATGGTGCAGGGCCGTCTCGCTCCCCGGTATCTTCATCGCGTTCCAGTACCACTCGGCGTACGGGTTGTACTTCAGGAAGTCCGCCGGGTGCTCCCGAACAACATCGATCAACGAGCCGGCCTGCGGTGCAAAGGCCGGTATCGAGGCCATCGTCCAGTGAATGAAGATGCCGAACTTCGCATCGTGGAACCATTGCGGCACCGTGTGCTCGCGCAGGCTCTCCACCGAAGGCTCAAACCCCATCTGATTCTCCTCAGGCCGGCCCACCGGGCAGTGCCGTTCGCACACCGGTAACCATGTCTTCGTGCAGGTGTGGTGTGGTTGCCCCGGCCACCAGGGAGAGCCCGAGACGTCCCGCCTCAAGGATGGTGATGGAGCAGTTCGCCACCGGCATCGGCACCACCCGGTCGTCGCTCAGCGCCAGCCCGAGGGCCACCCCGATTGCTATGTAATGAGTGACCACCACCACGTCGTGCCCGGATGCCGTACCGCCAATGCCGAGTTCGATGAGCGTCCTCACCACCCGTTTCCGCCACTCCAGGAGAGGCTCGGGCTGGCCTGTCCACCGCCCGGCCATAAAAGGCCCAATCATCGCCTTCCGCTCGTCCGCGCCCATTGCCGGGTCGAAAACCTCCGCCACCTCTTCCCGAAGCTCGGGCGCCAGGCCCAATGCCTCCGCCAGCGGCTGCGCCGTCTCCCGCGTGCGGCGAAGCGGCGAGACCACCAGCCTCCCTACGTTCGATCCGCGCAGGAACTCCGCCGTCGTCTCTGCCTGCTTCTGCCCAACCGGGTCCAGGCCGGGGTCAAGGTCATCCACGCCCGCCGACGCCAGCCCGTGCCTGATCAGGATCAGTGGCATGACTGCCCCGGAACGCGATGGTCTGCGAGGTTCATCAACCGGCTAGACCGCTGCCTTCTCGGTGAAGAACGTCTTCAGCACCTCGTCGCCAAGAGACATGTTCATCACATGGGCGCGCTGCAGCTGCTCCCAGAAATAGCGATAGGTGGCGCGGTCGTGCAGGTTCCCCTCGTGCTGAATGGGGCCCCAGTCGGCGGCGTACGCCTTGAGCATGATCGCCTCCGCCTCTTCCACCTCGGGCATGCCGGGCGCCATCGCGCGCGTGATCGGCTCTATCTGCGCCGGGTAGATCGACCACATGCGCAGGAATCCGAACTCCTCACGGGCGCGCCGGGCGTCGTTGTAGATGAAATCGGTGTCCTTCAGTTCCAGCGTCACGTTGTGAGCGGGCACAATCCCGTTCGCCAGCGCAGCTGCGACCACCTCGGCCTTGGCCCGCCGGATCAGCGCATGGTCGAACTGCAGCGGCGAACGCATCGCAATCGACTGGATGGCGCCGTGATGAGCGCTGACGAAGTCCATCAGGCCGAAGTCGAGCACCTGGATGTTCGGCAGCTCTGCAATCTGCCAGACCTCGTGGAGGGCGCCATGCGTCTCAATGAGCGCATGGATAGGGATCGCCCGGCTGATCCCGGACCGCCGGGCACGGTCCTCGATGTAGGCGATCATCTCGCCCAGCTGCACGGCCCGGGTTGACTTCGGGATCGTGATGTAGGCGACACGCTCGCCCGCGCCGGGGACGATGATATCGACGTCCTGGCGCCAGTGCTCGTTCGTGTAGTCGTGGATGCGGACACCCGCCATGTTGAACTTGTTCAGTTCGCTGTTCTGCATTCGCACCACCATCTCGGCGTGCTCGCGCTCGGCGCCGGTGGGGGCCCCGTCCTCGCAGTCCATGGTGATGTCGAAGACGCCGCCCATCTTCTCCTGCGCCTGGAACGCCTTCGCAATGCGCTCTTCGGTGCCCGCGAAGTGCTCACAGGTAGGGATGATGGGGAAAGGCTTCTCGCCTTCGAATAGAGCCTCATTCGGGTGTCGGGGCATGTGTGGTTCCTGTGCTGGTGTGGTTGAGCTAGTATCGCCCGAAGGCCGTGAACCGGCGAGTGCATGAGGGGCAGGCTCAGCCCCCCCGCGGTCGCGTCCCGGAAATCGCCTCCCAGGCGCGCATCTCCACTTCCACCAGCGGCTGCGCGGCATTGATGCGCACCCAGCGCCCGGGCGCCGCTTCTTCCATAAGCCGCCGGTACCCATCGCGCACGCGCTCGTGGAAGGCCACGGCTTCGAGTCCCGTCCGGATGCTCTCTGCTTCGCCCAGCTTCCGTGCCAGCCCCACCGCGGGGTCCAGGTCGAGCCAGATAGTGAGTTCCGGCTCGAGCCCGCCTGTAGCCGCCATGTTGGCGGCGCGCAGCGTTGCCATGTCGAGGCCGCGGGCGTGCCCCTGGTAGGCCATCGTGCTCGCCGCGAAGCGGTCGCAGAGCACCGTGGCGCCCCTTTCCAGCGCCGGCCGGATGAGCTCGTGCACAATCTGCGCCCGTGCCACCAGGAAGGCGAACGCTTCGCCCCATGGCACCAGGTTCTCATGCAGGAGCGCGCGTACCCGTTCGCCCGCGGGTGTCCCGCCGGGCTCGCGCGTCAGCACCACCTCGTGCCCGAGGTGAGCGAGCCGCCGCCCTACTGCCGCTGCCACCGTGGTCTTGCCGGCGCCCTCGCCCCCTTCGAACACGATGAACCGTCCGCTCACCGGGCGAATGCGCTTCCTGCACCCGCGGGCAGAATCCTCACGCGCCGGAAAGGCTCCTTCCCCGCGCTGGTGCTATCAAGGTTGTAGCGCGACGCCATTTCGTGCTGGAGCCGCCGGACGTAGCTGTTCGCGGGCGCCAGCTCAACAGGCTTGCCCTCGTCGATTACGCGCGCGATGGCGTCCTCGGCCTCGCGATACACCTCTGTCATCGCATCCTGCCGCACTGCGCCGCCGCGCAATTGCAGCAACACCTGTTCCATCTGGTAGGCGGTGTTGCTCTTGATGACGAAGATCGGGAGCGAGCGCTCCTCCGCCTCCCGGATGGAGGGCGGCTTTCGACGGTAGTAGGAGCGCATGGTGACCACGGCGTCCGCTTCGCGCACATCCTGGACGATTTCCACCGTCGCACCCGAGGCGCGAATCGCCTGCTCGAGCCGGCTCCGCGAGACCCCGAAGGGGTAGATGCGGGCAATCCTCTCGGGTCCCGCAGCCGGGGATGGGCCGCGACGTCCCGCTGATTCCCTCGCGGGGTGGCCGTTCCGCTGCCCCGGTGCAGCCAATCCCAGCTCAAGCGTGGGGGCAGGTCCGCCTCGTCCGCGCCGGGCCGGGGAGGGCGCGTCCCAGCGCTCTTCCTCAACCTCCTCCACCACCTCTATCCGGCCCTCTCCTGTCAGCTGCCGCACCTCGGGCGGGGCGGCGAAGCCGCGCAGCATTGCATCCACGGTGGCTGCCACGTCCTCGTGCAGGGCCACCTTCCACCAGTTCTGGATCTCCACCACCACGTCGAACGTCGGTGGCGCCTTCCTTTCCAGGATGGACTTCTGCGTTCCCCTGCGACGCGCCTCCTCGTCGCCCAGGGTCACCGACTGGATGCCGCCGATAAGGTCCGCCAGCGTCGGGTTGAGCATCAGGTTTTCAAGCGAGTTCCCGTGAGCCGTGCCGACGAGCTGCACGCCCCGTTCGGCGATGGTGCGCGCCGCCGCCGCCTCGAGCTCGGTGCCGATCTCGTCGATGACGATGACCTCGGGCATGTGGTTCTCGACCGCCTCGATCATGACGGCATGCTGCATCGCGGGCGTGGCTACCTGCATACGCCGCGCTCCGCCGATCGCCGGGTGAGGAATGTCGCCATCACCCCCGATCTCGTTCGAAGTATCGACGATGATCACGCGCTTGTTCGCGTCGTCGGCCAGGACGCGCGCCACCTCGCGGAGCATGGTTGTCTTGCCCACGCCCGGTCGCCCCAGCAGGAGGATGCTCTTGCCGCCATGCACCAGGTCCTCGATGACGCGGATGGTGCCATAGACGGCCCGGCCGATGCGGCACGTGAGGCCCACGATCTTCCCGCGCCGGTTGCGGATGCATGAGATGCGGTGAAGCGTACGCTCGATCCCCGCGCGGTTGTCGTCTCCGAAGGCGCCAATCCTCTCGATGACGTACAGCAGGTCTTCTTCGGTGACCTCGTCGCGGCTCAACACCACTTCGCGGCCCGGGTAGCGCGCCTCAGGGAGCCTCCCGAGGTCCATCACGACTTCGAGCAGGCCATCCCGGCGGCTCTCGTCGCGCAGCTCTTCGCCGATGTTGGGCGGGAGCGCGTCGAGCAGCAGGTCGAGGTCATCGGTCACGATTTGCTCGGTAAGCGGCCGCATTGTTCCGTTCATCTCCGTCACTTCAGTTTGGCAGCGGCGCAGGCTCCACGCCCGCCGCGGCGACCTCCTTCAGCGAATTGAGCGCGGCCAGCCGCCGTGCGCAGAGGAGCCGGGTTCCAGCATGCGTGTACCCCCGCTCCTCGGCGCGGCGCTGGAGATCGAACTGGTACTGGGTGGCAACGAGCGTGGCGTGGCGGCCTTCGTGTGCCTCGATTAAGTCCAGCACCACATCATGGGTTCCTTCCACCGTCCCATCGGCGAGCACGTGCGCCTCACGCTGCCCGATGCCGGCCCACGCGTCGAGGGCGCCGTTGCGTTCCAGCACGTACTCCCGATCGCAGTCCAGCGAGCCATGAAAGGCCCGCCACTCCTGTTGTGTCAGCGCCTCCTGGCGCCGCACGTTCTCCGGCACAACCCGGCAGTACAGCCGGAAGGTCGCCTGCCTGTCCTGCCGGCCTGCGGGACGCAGCAAGGTCCGCCGCGCCTGTGAATGGCGCCCCGGGATGGCCAGCAGCCGCTCTTCGCCGTATGCCGTGAGCCCGGTCTTGCGAATCGCATCCAGGTGGACGGAGCCCACCGGAACACGCGCGTACAGCGTCCGGCCGCCGCGGCGTGCGGCCTCGCCGGCCACGGCCCCGGCAAGCGCGCTCACTGTGTCGTCGTCCCGGGCCCGGGCAAGCCGCAGGGAGATAGCCTCCCAGCCCGCTCCGCCGTCCAGCTCGCGCGCCACGAGCACGCCCCTGTACCCCAGGCCCCGCTTCACGCCAAGGACAACCGTCCGCGGTATGCGGGGCAGGTTTGCGAGCCCTGTCGCCGCCAGTGCCGAGTTCAGCAGCAGGTGTTCGGCCGAACGTGTGGCGATGACCTCGTTGCTCAGCCGCCCGAGCTGTGGCCACAACGTGGCGGTATCGATGGGGCTCAGACAATCCGCGCGGAGCTCAGTCAATCTCCTACCCCTGCCGGTTCCTCCGCCATCCTTAAGAAATACGAATGCAGGCGGTCATCCCCCGTGAGCTCCGGGTGAAACGACGTTGCCAGCATGTTCGCCTGGCGCGCGGCTACAATGGCGCCGCCGGGCAGTGTCGCAAGTACCTCAGCCGGCGAACGCACCGCATCAATGCGCGGAGCCCGGATGAACACCGCCCGGAACGGTCCGCCTTCCACTCCCGCGATATCGAGATCCGCTTCGAAACTGTCGACCTGCCGCCCGAAGGCGTTCCTGTGTACCGAAATGTCCATCACTTCGATTCCCGGCCTGTCGAGGCGGTCCACGTCCCTGGCCAGCAGGATTGCCCCGGCACAGGTGCCCCACACCGGCCTGCCCGTCGCACAGAACGCGCGCAGCGGCCCCTGGAAGCCGTTGCTGAGGATTAGCCGCGCGATTGTGGTGCTCTCCCCGCCGGGGATGATGAGCGCATCAAGGGATTCGAGCTGCGCGGTCTTTCTGACCTCGACCGCGCGGTGCCCCATGCGCTCCAGCATCTCGCGGTGTTCGCGGAAATCCCCCTGCAGGGCGAGGATCCCTACCGTCCGGGTGCGGGAAATGCCGGGGGTCATCTGTCCGAGGCTCCGCCCGGTGTCGCGCGGGCAGCATGGGCTCCCCCGGCCGGGGCGTTGATGATGGTGTTCGTCAATGGGCAATGCAGCACATGGGCTGCTTTCATTGTAGCGCATGCCGGACAGCGAATGATGCCCTCGGCGTGCACCTTCACCTCGCTTCAGCGGCGCGTCACCATCCTAACCAGCCGCTGCACCAGTCCGGAGCGGTCGCTCCCCAGGAGGCGGTCGTCGGGGGCTCGCATCTCTGAAAGTACTTCCGATTGGCGCTGCCTCAGCTCTGACTGGACCTCTGCTTCGGCCTCTCGCTTTTCGCGTTCGATTGGGTTGTTGCCCGGATTGGTCATGACACTCACCTCCCGACCAGCATACCCACCCGCGCAAGTCCCTGAACGTCTGCCCCCAACGTCCTATACTCCCGCCATGGACTTCAAGTTTCCTCCCGAGACCACAAGCTGGCGTGCTGCCCTCCGCACCTTCCTGGAAGCCGAACTGCCCCCCGGCTTTGAAGGCGACGACGACTTCTTCGACAACGAAGAGCAGATGGCGTTCGCCCGGGAGTTCACTCGCAAGCTTGGCGCCCGGCGCTGGTTCGCGCCTGCGTGGCCCCACGAATACGGGGGCATGGGAAAGTCCGCTCTCGAACAGATGATCCTCAACGAGGAGCTCGCCTACCACCGCGCGCCGTCGGGAGGGCGCCTGTTCACCATCGGCATCACCGGCCCCACGATGCTCGTCCATGCCAGCGACGAACAGAAGGCGCGCTACCTCCCCGGCATGGCCTCTGGTGAGATCTGGTACTGCCAGGGCTTCAGCGAACCGGGCTCCGGCTCGGACCTCGCCAGCATGCAGACGCGAGCCGTCAGAGATGGCGATGACTACATAATCAATGGCCAGAAGATCTGGACCTCCAACGGCCACGTCGCCGACCGCATGCTCCTCCTCGCCCGCACTGACACCGAAGTCCCAAAGCACAAAGGCATCAGCGCCTTCATCGTCGACATGAAGACGCCCGGGGTCTCCGTCCAGTCCATCCCCAACATCGCCTACCGCCGAGACTTCAACCAGACCTTCTTCGAAGACGTCCGCGTGCCGGCCAAGGACCTCCTCGGTGGGGAGAACAACGGCTGGTACGTGGCCACAACCACCCTCGACTTCGAGCGCTCCAACATCGCCGCCATCAGCGGCGCACGTCGCACCGTTCATGACCTCGTGCGCTGGGCGCAGGAGCACCACCCCGGGGGACGCCCATGGGACAAAGCCGAAGTCCGGGTCAAGCTCGCCGACCTGGTGGTTGAAGTGGAAGTTGGCCGCCTTATCGCCTACCGCACCGCCTGGCTGCAATCGCGCGGCGAAGTCCCCAACTACGAGGCGAGCATGGGCAAGGTCTGGATGGCGCTGCTCGGCATCAAGGTCGCCAACACGGGCGTGAACCTCATGGGCCCCTACGGCCAGCTTGGCCCCGGTTCAAAGTGGGCCCCGCTCTACGGCCGTGTCCTGACATCCTACCTGCTTGCTGTGTCGGGCCCGATCGGCGGTGGAACCACCGAGATTCAGAAGAACATCATTGCCCAGCGAGGGCTCGGGCTTCCGCGAGGCTAAGGCATCACCCCGCCAACCCGCCTCAACGCCGCCAGGTGCGCTTCGATTCCCCTGTCCCACGTGCGGTACTCGCTTACGTTCCGCGCCCGCACGGCTTCGCGCCCCGCCACCTGGTGGGCAATGAACTCATCAAGCACATGGTCCAGCGCGGTCTCAATGGCCGCGAAGTCTGGCTGCAGCGCAAGGCCGCGCAGGTATTGCGCAATGCAGACCGTCTCGTCGGCGTAGCGCGCGAAGTCCGGCCGGAATTCGCCAGAACGGTAGAACTTCCCGTCCGGGTATTCGGCGCGGAACGATGAGGTGAGGCTGTACAGCCGGTCGGCATTTCGCTGGATTGTCACCCGGTACCAGCCCAGCGGGTCACGCCGGGACGTTGGCGTTGGTGAGGTGGCAGGACACGGCCCCGGCTCGGGCATGGCCGTGTCGGCCTCCCCACACGTGATCACCATCCCTGCTACCCCGGCGACCAGGAAGCAGGCCAGCACGGCGCCAAGAGATACGAGCCACCGGCTCATCCCGCGCCCGCCCCGCAGAGACACGCGGCTGCCGCCCGTACTGCCATGCCGCGATGGCTGATCGCATCCTTCTCGTCGTCGTTCAGCTCGGCCACCGTGCGCCCATCGTCGCAGACAAACACCGGGTCGTACCCGAAACCGTTCTCGCCGCGTTCGCCACCGGCAATCCGGCCCTCCTGCACGCCTTCGAAGCACCTCGTGGTGCCGTCCGGCTCTGCCACCGCCACCACCGCCCGGTATCGCGCCGTCCGGTCCTTCTCGGCTATCCCGGCCATGCTCCTCAGCAGAAGCCGCACGCGCCCCCGGTCGTTGAGCCCCGGTCCGCCGTAGCGGGCGGAATAGATGCCCGGCTCGCCGTCGAGCGCATCCACCTCCAGCCCCGAATCATCCGCCAGCGCAAGACACCGCGCGGCCCGCGAAAACGCCCGCGCCTTCAGCGACGCATTCTGGGCGTACGAATCTCCGTTCTCTTCCACTTCCACTCTCAGTCCCAGGTCGGCGGGCGTGACCAGCTCAAAGCCGCAGCCATCGAGCAACCTCCGAAACTCCCTGACCTTGCCGGGATTCGTGGTCGCGATCAGCAATCGCCGCATGTAACGAGTGTCGCCAATCGGTACGCCGCCACGCAAGGGGCGGTATAGTGCCACCCTGTGCAACATTAGGAGGCATCCATGCGCGCAATGGTCCTGCGAGGCGACCAGCTGGCAATCGAAGAAGTCCCGGTCCCCACACCCGGACCCATGCAGGTCCTCGCCCGTGTGAGCGCCTGCGGCATCTGCGGCAGCGACCTCCACGCAGCCCGCTTCATGGATGAGATGATCGAGGGTACCGTGCGGGCTTCGGGCCGCTCTGCCTGGAGCACCCTCGATACCTCCCGGCCATTCGTCATGGGCCACGAATTCGCCGCCGAGATCGTCGAGTGTGGACCGGGCGTCGACTCCTGGGAACCGGGCGCCCGCGTCACCTGCATGCCCATGCTCTTCGCGCCCGATGCACCTAACGGCTTCTACAGCATCGGCTACGCGGCCGAGGCGGTGGGCGGCTACGGCGAGTTCCTCCTCCTCAGCGCTCCGCTCCTTCTGCGAATCCCCGGCAACGTCCCGGACGTCGTCGCTGCCACCACCGAGCCGCTGGCCGTGGGCCTGCACACTGTGCGCCAGGCGAAAGTCCAGCCCGCCGAGCACGCCGTCGTAATGGGCGCCGGCCCCATAGGGCTGATGACCCTGCTCTGGCTCAAGAAGGACGGCATCCGTCACGTCACCGTGAGCGACCCCTCCCCGCACCGGCGCACGCTCGCCACACAGCTGGGAGCCGACCTGGTCGTAGACCCTCGCTCGGAGAACCTTGCCGATGCTGTGTTTGCAGCCGCCGGCGCGCCTGCCCCGGTTGTCTTCGAATGCGTCGGCATCGAAGGCACCCTCGAAGACGCCATGGAGCTGGTCGCCCGGGGAGGGCGGGTCATAGTGGCCGGCGTCTGCATGAAAGAGGACCGCATCAGGCCGCTTGTCGGAATCAACAAGCAGCTGACCATCCAGTTCGTCCTTGGCTACACACCCCAGGAGTTCGCCGATTCTCTCGCCGCCCTCGGAGATGGGAGCATCGATACGGCCCCCATGGTCACGCGCGAAGTTTCCCTTGACGAGCTTCCCGCGGCCTTTGCCGCTCTCGCCGACCCGCGCGACTGCAAGGTCGTGCTTCGCTTCTGACCGGCGCGCTCAGTCTCGCCAGCCCGCGGCGGCCAGGCAGCGCTCAATGAAGTCCGTCTTGGCCTCGGTGTAGCCATCGCGGTCCGCGCCGAACCGTGCCGCCAGAGCACGCTTCAGGGCTGCGTACTCGGCCGCTATCTCAGGGTGCTCAACGAGTTGGTCGCGGAATAGCAGGTGCTTCTTCCAGAACGCGCTCCCCATGTCTGTCATGTGCACGTGGTGGCTTCGGGGCACACCCTTGCGGAAGTAAAGCCGCCCCTCAACGCCGTGCGCGCCGACGGATTCGTAGCCCAGCCCCTCCATTGCAGGAACAAGCGCGCCTGCGAATGCGAGGTCACGCACGCCCGCCATGATGTCGATGATCGGCTTGGCCGCAAGCCCGGGGACGGATGTGCTGCCCACGTGCTCGATCGCGATAACGGCGGGTGCGCATGCCGCCCGGATGCGTTCCGCTTCCTCGAGGAAGCGCGTCCGCCATAGCGGGTCATGCTCAAGAATGACAATCGTCTCGCCCTGTGGCGCCCCCTGCCCGGGCGCGGACATCAGTGGTGGCTGCCGTGCGCGTCCGCAGGCGCATCACCGAAGGATTCCGGCGAATCCTTGCTCAGCATGATGGAGATGGGCGCCACCCAGGCCGGGTTCGCGAAGTGCCCCATGTTCCGGCGAAGCATGTAGAACGCCCCCCCGATCGCGCAACCAACGGCTATGCCCAACACCGACCACAATGCTCGCTCCTGGAGGGGGCCCGTTTCCGGGCCGGCCGCCTTCTCCTCATCCGCCGAAAGCAGGAACTGCGGCATTGCGTCGCCGGTTCCCGAATTTGCCGCAGCGACGGGCATGACGGCCCCGGCGATGACCAGGATGGCGAAAGCGAAGACGGCGGTGCGAAGAAGGTATCGTCTCATTCCAGAGGTGAAGTCTAGGCTCCCCCGGGTGCCGGTCAAGCGCGACACCGAAATTTGGGGGTTGCGCCGCGGATTAGCGCGTGCTAGATCTAGTGTGGGCTGCGCTGGAAGCTGTGTCCGCTCCACACTTCCACCGGCCCCTTTTTGTTGCCCGCGGCACGGCTGCATACCGGGGCCGCATGCGTCACCAGCCCAGCGCCCTCTCCACCCCCTCGACCGTAGCCTCTGCGCGCGTGATGTCGGGCGTATGCTGCGCGGCCGCCGTGTCGGGATCCTTCAGACCATTGCCCGTGAGCACAGCCACCGCTCTCCCGCCCCGCAGGCGGCCTTCACGTCCCAGCTTCAGCAGGCCGGCCACCCCGGCCGCGCTCGCCGGCTCCACGAAGAGCCCCTCGCGGCGTGCCAGCAGCCGGTAGGCCTCCAGGATCTCCTCATCGGTGACCGCGGCGATGAGCCCTCCGCTCTCGTCGCGCGCCGAGGTTGCCCCCTTCCAGCTCGCCGGGTTCCCAATGCGGATGGCCGATGCCACCGTCTGGGGCCTCTCGACCTTCTCGCCGAGGACGATGGGCGCCGCACCGGCAGCCTGGAACCCCATCATCCGGGGGTGCGCGTTTGCCAGGCCACGCTCGGCGCACTCGCAGAAACCCTGCCAGTAGGCCGTGATGTTCCCGGCGTTGCCCACCGGAATGGCGAGCAGGCCGGGCGCGTCGCCCAGCGCCTCGCAGATCTCGAAGGCGGCCGTCTTCTGTCCCGCGATTCGATTCGGGTTCACCGAGTTCACGAGCGCCACCGGGTGCTTCGCCGTCAGCTCACGGGCAGCGTTCAGCGCCTGGTCGAAGTTCCCCTCGACCTCCAGGATTCTGCTTCCGAAGGCCACCGCCTGGGCCATCTTGCCCGCCGCCACCTTGCCGCCGGGCACCAGCACGAAGCAGTCAATGCCGCAGCGGGCAGCGTAGGCCGCCGCGCTGGCGCTCGTGTTGCCAGTGCTGGCACACATGATCGCCTTCGCCCCGGATTCAACGGCTTTGGCCACCGCAACCACCATCCCCCGGTCTTTGAAGGAGCCCGTGGGATTGCAGCTCTCCAGCTTGAGCCAAAGCTCATCGAGCCCGCAAAGGCCCTCCAACGCCACCGAGCGCACCAGCGGCGTGTCCCCTTCGCCCAGCGTCAGGCGAGGCGTCTTCTCCGTTAGCGGCAGTATCTCCGCCCACCGAAAGAGCACCCCGCGGGGCTTGCCGGCAGCGACGCTCATGGCTCCTCCGGAGGCCGGAAGGCGTGGAACTTCATCTCGCGCAGTTCCTGCTCGAGAACCTGGATCTGCTTTCGACGCTGCTTCTCCATCATCTGGTTGTACTTGGCGAACTCCTCCCGCACGTGGTCCACAACCTCGGCGATGTCTCTCCTGATTCCCGCCACACGCTCCCCCAGGCCCTGGTGGCGCCCTTCCAGAAGGGTCACTTCGGCATGCAGCTTGTCGGCCGTGCCCAGGAGCCTGTCTCCGAGTTCCTCCAGCGCATTCAGCCGCGAATCGATACGGCCGTGCTGCTCGCGCCAGACGCCGATCTCCTGCAGCACGTCCTCGCGGATGGTTTTCTCGGCGATGGCCTGGGCGATCATCTCTTCGTTCCGCCTCACCATCTCCCCTACCACCTGCAGGCGCTCGAAGATGACGTCGAACCGCTCCTCCTGTTCCTGCGTCAGCACGTCGCGAATGCGGCCTTCGAGGTCGCGATTCACCTCAATCGCCCGGTCCAGGCGTAGCCCGAACTGCTCCACCCGCGCCAACACCTCCCGCTGGCGTTCGAGCAGGGTCTGCATTGTCTGCGAAAGCTGCGAGCTCTGGTTCTGCACCTGGCTCACGTCGGCCGCCATTAGGCCGAGCTGGCTCGCCGCCGATTCCACCCTCCGCGAAACCTCGGCCCGCTCCTGGCGGTCGTATTCAGCCTCCGCCCGCAGCAGCCGCAGGGCGTTTTCAGCCTCGGCCCGGTTGGCGGAGACGGCCTGGCGGGTGCCCTCAGCGCCCTCTTCCAGCTCGCGGATCTTCTCGGGGACTCCTTTGAAGGGCACGAGCTTCGGGTCAATCTCCCGCACCGCTCGCTCGGCTGAGTTCACGTCATTTGCAAGCTCATGGACCTGGCGCTGCACCTGGTCCAGCACCGCGTTCGAGCGCGAATGCTCCTCGCGCACCTGGCGCAGCTGCTGCTCCAGCCAGCCCAGGATCTCGCTGATCGCCTGCGCCTGCGTGTCACCGGCCATGTTTAGCCCTCGACGCGCAGGAAGGAGTTCACCCGCACAACTACCGCAAGCTCGCGGATGCTCGTCAACGCTGCCTGCATGGCGCTCTCATGGGCCCGGTGCGTCATGATCACCAGCTCCGCCGTCTGTTCGTCGGCATTCGCTTCCTTCTGATTCACAGCAGCGATACTGACGCCG
Source organism: bacterium (assembly GCA_003577245.1). Lineage (GTDB taxonomy): Bacteria > Chloroflexota > Dehalococcoidia > Tepidiformales > Tepidiformaceae > UCB2. Next base: position 38,364 of record QEVS01000003.1, read on the forward strand.
TTATCTCCCAGCACCCGGGCAATCTGGGCCAGCACGCCCGTCTGGTCGCTGACCGTCACTCGGACATAGTACCGCGTTTCCACCAGGGCCATGCTCTCCACCGGGATGTCCCCTTCCGGGTCCCAGTACTTTCGCTCCCGGCTCCCCAGCACCAGGGAGTGGGCGAGGTCCAGGATGTCGGCCACCACGGCCGAGCTCGTTGGCTCTGCCCCGGCGCCCCGCCCCTGGAAGAGCACCGTGCCCGTCAGGTCTCCAACGATCTGCACCGCGTTGAACACGCCGTCCACTTTCGACAGTGGCTCAGTGTGGGGGACAAACACCGGGGCAACCCGCGCCGACATGCTCCCGTCCGTCCGTTCAGCGATGGCGAGCAGCTTGATGACGTAACCCAGCTCCGCCGCGTAGCGGAAGTCGATCGCCTCCAGGCTGCTGATCCCCTCGGTGTGAACATCCGCGGGCCGCACACGCGTGCGAAACCCGAGACTCGCCATAATCGCCAGCTTGTACGCGGCGTCGTATCCCTCGACGTCGTTCGTCGGGTCGGGCTCCGCATAGCCCAGCCGCTGGGCCGAGGCCAGCGCCTCGGCGTAGCCGGTGCCTTCCTGCGCCATGGCGGTGAGTATGTAGTTCGTCGTCCCGTTGATGATCGCGCGAATCGACGTGATCCGGTTCGCGAGCAGGTCACGCCGCAGGGGCGCGATAAGCGGGATCCCTCCGCCCACGCTCGCCTCGAACATGATGTCCAGGCCCCGGCTGTGGGCTTCGGCCAGCAGCTCCGGGCCGGACTTCGCCATCAGCTCCTTATTCGCTGTGACTACGTGCTTGCCGGCCGCCAGGGCTCTGCGGATGTAGGTCCCCGCCGGCTCTTCGCCGCCGATGACCTCCACCACGATCGCTATCGACGGGTCCCCAAGGACTTCATCCACGTTCGCCGTCAGCACGCCCACGGGCAATTCGACCGACCGCGGCTTCGTCAGGTCCCTTACTGCAGCCCGCCGGACGACCAGCGGAGCGCCAACCTGGCGCGCGAAGTACTCCTTCCGCTCGATCAGCGCCCGCGCCACCCCGCCGCCGACCGTGCCGACGCCAATCAGGCCGACGCCGATCTCCTTCGTCACTTCGCTACTGCGCGTTTTCGAGCGCCCAGTCGATGTCACTGGCACTCAGCGTGCGCTTGATCGTTGTCCGGGAGCGCATCTCCTCGATCGCTTCGTTCCGCTTGATCTGGGCCAGCTGCTCTTTGTCGGGCTCGTCGTAGACCCCGGCCGGGTTCCGCTCCTCGACCCGGACGAGCCACCAGTACTGCTGCACCTGGATGGGGCCCACCAGCTCGCCTTCGCCCTTCCCGGCGATGGCATCCTGGATCGACTTGGGCATCAGCGCAGGGGCGGTCGGCAGCATAACCCCATCCTGCTGCCGCGATGTGAGGTCGGCCGATTCCATCTGCGCGAGCGTCCCCATGTCCTCCCCGTTCTTGATCCGGCCCAGGAGCTCGTCGGCCTTCTCCCTGGAATCAACCAGGATGCTGCGCACAGTCACGAGCTCGCCCGTATCGCCTATCTCCTGCGTGTAGCGCTCGGTCAGCTTCTCCGCTGCCACCCCGGCCTTCGTCATCCGGCGGTAGGCCGAATCATCCATCGCCAGCGTCTTCAGGCGGTTCCGGTAGAGGGTGTCGAAGGAGCTCCCGGGCCCTCCCACGGGCACTCCCAGCGACTCCGCTATCGCGTTGGTGACGTCCTCGTCGGTGATCGTGATCCCCGCGTTGCCTGCAACAAGCAGCGCCAGGGCCTCTTCTTCCAGCTTCCGGAGCAGGTTCTCGGCATTGAGAGTCGCCGTTTCGTTCGGGTTGGACTGGAAGAAGAGCGGCATCCGGTCGGCGTAGTAGCTGAGCTTCACGCGTTCCGGGCCAACCCTCAGGATCACCTCGTTCGGCCTGCGGAACGTGTCCGAATACCAGTTCCAGCCAATGAGCCCCAGGACGAGCACAAGCAAAGCCGCCGCGCCCCCAAGGATGGCAAGACGCACCGCAGCCTCGCCGATCGGCACCCCGAGGTACCGCGGACGTGTATCGATGGTCTCTCTTCGCCTGGGGCGGGGGAGCGCAGTGGTTCGTTCTCGCCGTGACATGTCTAAGCTCCCGGCAGCGCGGCCTTAGCCCCGCGTCGGGAACACACCTGTCTGGCGAACGTGCTGCAGGGTGTAAGGCAGGAGCGCGAGATGCCGCGCGCGCTTCACGGCCGTGGCAACAAGCCGCTGGTGGCGCAGGCAGGCTCCGGTCTTGCGCCGGGGTTCAATCTTGCCACGTTCGCTTACGTATACCCGCAGCCGGCCGACATCCTTGTAGTCGAGTCCCCGGATGTGGTCCGCGCAGAAGCGGCAGACCTTTCGGCGGCTGCCAAAGCGGCGCGGGGGCCGGCCAGAGCGTTCGCCCGGCCCGCCTGCCGGGGCGGCTGATTCAGGTGCTGTTCGTTCTTCCGATGCCATGATTGCTTCCTTCCCGTTGGGTTTGCGCGCCATTCCGCGCGCCGGGTCTCATCAAGGGGGCGCAGCCGTTCAGCCAGCTTCCCGGCGCCCCGCGGCTCTTACTCGAAGGGCAGGTCGTCGGGTTCGACGTCCCCTCCGCCGCGACGTGCGCCAGCCGGGCCGCCGCGAGACTGGCCCGCACCGCTCCACTCTCCGCCACCCTGGCTGTCCCGGCTGCCCAGGAAGAGCACCTGGTTGGCGATCACCTCAGTGCGGTAGTGCTTCTGGCCCTGGTCGTCGTCCCACGTCCGGGTCTGCAGGCGGCCTTCAACGTACACCTGCTTCCCCTTCACGACGTACTGGCTTATCCGCTCCGCCTGGTCGCCGAAGACAACGATGTTGAACCACTCCGTAGCTTCTTCCCAATCGCCCGAAGAGCCCTTGCGGCGGAAGTTCACCGCCAGGCTGAATTGCGATTGGGCGGTACCGTTCGCTGTGTAGCGCAGCTCGGCATCCTTGCCGGCGTTGCCAATCAGCATGACCTTGTTCAGGCTTGCCATTGCCGGGGCCTCCTCGATCTCAGTCGGAAGTCTCGGCGCCGGGTGCAGCGTCTTCCCGGGCTTCCGGTTCCCCGGCCGGCTCTGCCGCGGTCGCCGCAGCGGACTCTACCACCTCGGTTGCCGCGGTGGCAGCCTCTTGCGTTGCCTCTTCGGTGGCAGGCGCCTCGCTGGCCGTCTCCGCAGGCGCTTCGGGCGAAACAGGAGCCTCGGCCACGGGTGCGGCCGCTTCCGCTGCCGGCTGCTGGCGCGGCTCCCGCGGTGGTGGCGGTGGCGGGAGTTCATCCGCCCTCACAACCAGGTGGCGATACACCCGCTCATCGATCTTCAGGCTCGCCTCCAGCGCCGAGACCGCCGCTGGCTCCAGGTTCACCCGCGAAATAACGTAGTCGCCGTCCAGCGCCCGCCCAATGGGGTACGCCAGCCGCCGGCGGCCCCAGTGGTCCACCTTCAGGACCTGGCCCCCGCGTGTTTCGACAAGGTTCGTGAGGTGGGCAACGCTGGCGTCTTGCCCGCCCGCTTCCGCGACGGCCAGGTCATAGACGACCGTCAATTCATATTCCCTCATGGGTCTCCAGACCGGGCGATGGGTTTGCCCGCAGGGCGGGCCGTGCTCCCGGTGCGAATCTTCAACCTATCACCGGCCGTGCTACCGCTCAATGCGCGGCACGCGCGAGGAACAGCGCCTAAAGCAGGCCCTTTTCCAGCAGCACCCGCTTCATCGTTGCTCCAATCTCCGCGGGTGAGTCCGAAACGTAGGCCCCGGCGGCGCGAAGGGCGGCCTTCTTGTTCTCCGCCTTGCCGTCTTCGCCGCTGATGATCGCCCCGGCATGTCCCATCCGCCGGCCCGGCGGCGCCGTGGCCCCGGCAATGAAGGCCACCACGGGCTTCTTCACCTGCTCTTTGATGTACGCCGCCGCTTCCTGCTCGGCGCTGCCGCCGATCTCACCTACCATCACGATCGCCTTCGTTCCCGGGTCCTCGTTCAGCATGCGGATCGCTTCCACCTGCCGGGTTCCAATAATGGGGTCGCCGCCTACCCCGATGCACGTGCTCTGGCCGATCCCCTCGTCCGTCAGCTGCGCCACCACCTCATACACCAGCGTCCCCGAACGGCTGACCACGCCCACCTCTCCGGGCAGGAAAACGTCCCCCGGCATGATCCCCACGCGGGCCTTCCCGCCGGGAGTGATCACCCCCGGGCAGTTAGGCCCGATGAGGGTGGTCCTCGAGCCGCGCAGCCCGGCCTTCACCTTCACCATATCCAGCACCGGGATGCCCTCGGTGATGCAGACAATGAGCGGCAGGCCCGCATCGGCCGCTTCCAGGATCGCATCGGCAGCGCCCGCGGCAGGAACGAAGATGATGCTCACGTTCGCGCCGGTCGTGCGCACGGCCTCGTCCACGGTCGTGAAGATGGGCACCCCATCCTGCTCCTCGCCGCCGCGGCGTGGGTGAATGGCGGCCACCACCTGCGTGCCGTAGGCGATGGACCGGCGCATGTGGTTGGCGCCTTCGGTGCCAATGCCCTGGACGAGCAGGCGCGTATTCGCATCGACGAGGACGCTCATGGACGATTCCCGGGAGTGCGATTTCCGTTTTCCGGCGAGGGCGCAGGCCCAGGGGAGGGGCGGATTCCCGACAACGGAGAATACAGGCTGCGACGCTTACTGTCCGCCAGGCTGGGGCGTTGGCGTGGCTCCCCGTCGCGCCCGCGGCATCGGCGCCACGGCCTCGATCCCGGACTTTGGACGCCGGCCCTCTATCACCTCTCGAAGGCGCCGCCACTCGCGCCCGCGCATCGGGCGATACACGCCGGGGAACTGCCCCCGGAGCTCGGCTGCATGACGCCTGTACCGCTCGGCGATGGAGCCCATCGCCAGCACCGTCTCCGGCCCGAGGCGCCGCCATTCTGACCGCGCCATTTCGTCCAGCATCGTCACGGCGATTTCCGCATCCTGGTGCAGCCCCAGCACGTCCTGGAGCGCCGTCACCCTCTGGCTGAACCCGGTCGCCGGCTTGCCGTAGATGGGCCCCACGAACTCCAGCGCGTAGCGCAGCTTCTTCGCGTCGATCCGGAGCGTGTGGTAGTCGCTCGCCGGCGACGAGCGCGTGATGGCGTCGCCCAGCTTCCGGACCCGGCGATAGCGCTTCTCAAGGAGGTCAGGCGCGGCCGCCAGGATAGATACCTTCCCGGGGGCAAACGTGCGCGGCGGCCCACGGCGCAGCATCGCCGCAAACCGCACCACGAAGTTCTCGTAGCGCCGCGAGTCGAGCGCCGCGAGCATTCGCTGCCGCCCCGCTACCCGCCGCCGGGTCAGCAGCCCCTCGATGGCGTCGAGCGCGTGGCCCTCCTCCGCGCTGAATCCCTCGCGCCACTCCGCCATCCTCTCCAGCTGCACGTCGAGGTCGCGGACCACGCCGAGCGCCGCCGCTACCCGGCCAAGCTCCAGGCGAACCCTCTCAAGCGCCGGGGGCAGGAAGGGCCGGAAGGCTGCCATCGCCGCCCGCAGCCGGCGCGCTGCCACCCTCATGTCATGGAGCGCTTCGATGTCTTCGCCGAGGCGCGTCCCCGCCTCGTTGGCAAGGAACACACCAAAGTGCCTTCGCATCACCGCGAAGCCCACCTCCCCGGCCGACATCTCCGGCCGGACTTCCGTGGGTCCCAGGTCCGGTGTGCGTGGCGCAGGGGCCTGCCCGGTGGCGATGAGCGCCGCCTCGAACTTCGATGGCCCTGCGGCTGTCAGCGCCGCCATCGCCACCATCACGCCCACGAAGCGCTGCGCTCGCTCCACGGTGCCGCCGCTAACCTCCACCTCCACGCGCGACAGCCGCACGGGGCCGTCCTCGCCCACCGGGATGCTCGTCTCGTCGAGCGCGATCTCGGCGACTTCGCCCTCCGCGTCGTGCAGCTGGAAGACGCGCCGCCGGGTCTCCAGCCGGAACACCTCCCGCAGCGGGCGCTTTCCCGCCGCCGCGCGGAGCAGCTCCCCGCACACTCCCGTGGCCTCGAGCAGGTCGCCACCCGGGGGTGGCTGCCCGGTGACTTCGCGCCGGGTACGTATCCCCGCCGAAGGGTCAGCCATCGACTTCAGCGTGAGCTCGGGGCCACTGTCCTTCTCACGCACGCGGCATGTGAACCCGGCCCGGTGAATGCGCCAGTCTTCGGTGTCCAGGTACGAGTCACGCAGCAGCTTCTCGGGCCCGCTGATCACCCGGTAGCCCGGCACATTGGCCGTTTCCAGCCACCGGGCCACCGGGCGCACATCCAGTGCGGCGAACTGCCACTCGATCTCAGTCTGCTCGGAGCCTGCTGCCTCAGCCATGGGCCCCAATGATAGACCACGGGGTTCTGAAGGCTCCTAACCGCCTGCCTTCGCCACCACCTGCACCTGGAGGGTCACGTCGTCCTCCACCGAAACCATGCCGGCGATGTTCAGCACCGGGATGTTGAAGTCCGCGTACTTGAAGTTGACCGTCGCCAGCGCCGAGATGGCGTCGCCCTCCTTCTTCATCTTCACGTCCCATGTCACTTCCTTGGTCACGCCGTGGAGATCCAGCGTCCCGGTCAGCTTCATCTCCACTTCCTGGCCCGCCGGGAACTCCTTCGGGTACCCCTCCAGCTTTTTCGCCACGAAGGTCGCCTTCGGGTACTTCGCCGTCTCCAGGCCGCGCTGCTGAACCTGGTTGTCGCGCCTGCTCTGGTCGCTCCTCAAGGTGGTCAGATCAACCGTGAACTTCGATTCCTGCGCTGTATCCAGGCCATCGGCGCCCAGGTAGAAGTGCCCTTCGATCGCCTTCGTGGTCCCCTTGGCAGTCGAAGGAAGCGGCAGGTTCGCCAGCTTCTCGTCGGCGAAGTAGGCCGCCTCCGACTCCCCGGCGATGATCGCGTACTTGCGCGTGCCACCGGCAACCGTCGGCGCCGTGGACGTGCCCGCGGCCCCCGGCGTGGCCGAGCCTGACTTGACCTCCTCCGGTATATCGCGGGCGGTCGTTGCCAGCTCATTATCTGACCGGATGAAGAACCACCAGCCGGCAGCTGCCAGGATGACGAGCAGCACTGCAGCCCCTGCAATCCGGAACGGCCACCTCATTACCAGCGACATAGACGGACACCCTCACGCGAAGGTCCCCGCCGCCTGGTCCGCCGGGGCCGCTCGCAATTCTCCGTGGGACCGAGGCAATTGGCGGTAAAGCCCTGTTTCAGCTTGCCGTTGGGGTGGCCCGTCACTGTGCGCGCCGTATGCTTCGCCAAATGTGGCGCGGGCTGCTGCTTACGTTCTCGTTCTGGGGCATTGGGGCCGTTGTACTGCGCGCCACCCTCATCCCGCCGCAGGTCTGCCCAACCGTTACGGCCGAAGCGGCGCTCGCCTCCGCCGATGAAGCAGCACTCTGGATTGAGCGCGCCCAGCGTCCCGATGGCACCTACCTCTACGAGTACCAGGCCCCCGACGACATCGACCTCGGCGGCTACAACATCGTCCGCCATGCCGGCGTCACCATGTCGCTCTACCAGCGCGCCGCCGAGACCGGCGACCTTCGTGACCTCCCCGCCGCCGACCGCGGCCTCGCCTGGATGACCGCCAGCCTCTACCGGCGAGACGGCTGGGCCGCCTTCCAGGGCCCCGCCGGCGGCGACCTCCAGCTCGGCGCCAGTGCACTCATGCTCGCCGCGCTCGAACAGCGCCGAATCGCCACCTCCGATACCAGCCACGACGACCTTATGAGAGAGCTCGGCCGCTTCCTCATCGTCATGCAGCAGCCCGGCGGCGCCTTCCTCGCCAGCTGGCGGCTTGCGACCGCTCAACCCGACCCGGCCCTTCGCTCGAAGTACGCCACGGGCGAAGCCTTCTGGGCGCTGACACTCCTGCACCGCTTCTTCCCCGGGGAAGGCTGGGACCGGCCCGCGCGCGCCGTCGCACGTTACCTCTCCCTCTACCGCGACGAGGCCGAGGGGTTCGACTTCCCGCCCTGGGCCGACCAGTGGGCCGCCTACGGCCTGGCCGAGATGGCCAGCTGGCCCCTGGACGAGGACAACGTGGCCTATGCCCGCCGGCTCGCCGAGCGTTTCGGCTTTCTTGTGCGGGTGGAGTCTCAGCGCCGCCAGGACTGGTGGTCCAATCTCGTCCACGGGCGGCAGGCACGGGCAGCTGGCCTTGGCACCTGGGGCGAAGCGCTCGATTCGCTCCATCACCTGGCCTCCGTGGACCCCCGGCTGGCGCCCCTGCGGGAGAAGCTCGCCGAGCGCGCCGCCTGCGCCGCCGGCCTCCTCGCCGGCCGCCAGGTCACCGAAGCCCGGGCCGCCGATTACGGCTCTCCAGAAAGCGTTCGCGGAGCGTGGTTCACCGGAGGTATTACCCGCATGGATGACCAGCAGCACGCCCTCTCGGCGCTCGTCCGCGCCGCACCAATTCTCGCTGCCACGAAGGAAGAGCGCCGATGACCGACTACCTGCGACTTGCCGTTGTCTTCCTCCTGGCAGTGAACCCCGCGTTCGTATTTCTCTCTTACCTGCCCCCGGCCAATGGCTCCTCCCCACGGGCCCGGGTCACCGCGGCGGCCCTGGGGCTTGCGCTCGCCACAGGGCTCTATGCAGCCGCGGTTCTCGGGTCATCCCCACTGCTCGACTTCCTCGAAGTCGAACCCGAGACGTTCCGCGTCGCCGCCGGGGTTGTGCTTGCCACCATGGGCGCCCGCGCGCTCCTCCCGGCATCCTCGGCCCTCGGCGACGTGCCATCCGGGTGGCGCGCCGGCATCTACCCGCTGGCCATTCCGCTCCTCGCGGGCCCGGCGGGCCTGGTGGCAGCCCTCTCCTACGCTGCCGATGAGAGCGCCGGCCTCACCTTCGTCGCCACCCTGCCTGCCCTCGGGGCTGCGGCCGCGCTCAGCGCGTGGGCGCCGTCGCGCTGGCGTCCTGCCTGCGCCATGGCCGCTCCTCTCGCTGCCGCGCTCCTTGTGGCGGCCGGCGCCGGCCTCATCGTCACCGGCGTTCGCGATATCTGAGCCGGGCCTACCAGCGCTCCTCGTGCACCAGCTCTTCGAGGGCCATGCGGGGCCGCCCGCCCGCTCCCCGCTCCGCCCCCTCCCCCGGGTAGCCGAAGGCGATGACGTTCGCCACGAGGTGCCCTTCTGGCAGGCCCAGCGCAAGCCGCGCGCACTCCGCATCGTGCATCGAAGCAGGGCAGCTCGCCACGCCCTCCGACCACGCGGCCAGCATCATGTTCTGCGCCGCCCGCCCGGCGTCGAACGGTCCCCGGAAGATCGTGAATCCGCCATCATCCCGGAACGGTTCCGGCACAAGGACAATTGCCACCGCGAATGCCGCGGCCGGCACGTGCATGGCGAATCCTCCGCAGGCGGCCAGCGCCTCTCGTCCCTCGCGTTCGCGCATGACGATGAAACGCAACGGCTGGGCGTTCTTGGCACTTCCCGCCATGCGCCCCGCCTGCAGGATTCGTGCCACCACCTCCTCGGGAACATCGAGCTCTGCGAAGGCCCGTACATCCCGCTTGCTGACGATTGCCCGGTATGTGTCCACGGCCTCTTCTCCCGTCCCGGCCAGTCTTGCCCTACCGGGAACGCCGGGGAGATCCTACACTCGATGAGTTCTTCCCGGCCGGGCCCGCGAACGTCCGCGCCGAATGCATACTCGAATCCCCACAGGTCTCTGCCATGTCCGGACACTCCAAATGGTCAACTATCAAGCGCCAGAAGGGCGCTGCCGACGCCAAGCGAGGCGCCCTCTTCACCAAGCTCTCCCGCGAGATCATCATCGCTGCCAAGCAGGGAGGTGGCGATCCCGCCGCCAACTTCAAGCTTCGGCTCGCTATTCAGCGCGCACGGGCGCAGAACGTCCCCAACGACAACATCGAGCGCGCCATCGCCAAGGCCACCGGTGCGGGCTCCGACGAACAGCTCGACGAGATCACCTACGAAGGCTACGGCCCGGGCGGCATTGCCATCCTGGTCTCAGTCCTGACCGATAACCGGAATCGCACCGTCGCCGAAGTCCGCCACGCCTTCACGCGCGCGGGCGGCAACCTCGGCGAGACTGGCTCGGTTGGCTGGCAGTTCGAAGCCAAGGGCGTAATCACCGTCCTCATCAACGGCCGCGACGCCGACGAGATCGCGCTCCTGGCCATCGACGCCGGTGCGGACGATGTGCAGGTCGAGGGCGAAGCCGTGGAGGTGCAGACCGCTCCGTCGGCGCTTGAGGACGTCCGCCGCGCGCTCGAATCCGCGGGGGCTGAAATCGAGAACGCCGACTTCGCCATGGTTCCCCGGTCCACCGTGGACCTCGACGAGAAGGCCGCTCACCAGGCGCTCCGCCTCCTCGAAGCCCTCGAGGACCTCGAAGACGTCCAGCGCGTGTACTCCAACGCCGACTTCTCCGATGAGGCTATTGCCAGTTACGCGGGATAGGGCCCGGCGGTACCGTTAAGTCCGCGCAGCCAGCCGGCTGTGGGCCCAGTGCGTGATCGCCACCGCCAGGGCGTCCGCTGCGTCCACCGGCGCAGGGGTCGCCTTCATCGACAGCTGTAGCCGTACCATCTCCGCCACCTGGGACTTCTCGCCTCGCCCGTAGCCGGCCACGGTCTGTTTCACCACCGCCGGCGTGTACTCATGGACGTTAAGCCGGCAATCGGCCATCCCCAGGATGGCGGCGGCCCGTGCCTGCCCGAGGGCCAGCGCGCTGCGGGCGTTCTCCCCCACGAACGAAGCCTCGATCGCCGCCGCTCCGGCCTGCCATTGCCGCGCCACCGCCGTGACGCCGTCGCGGATCGCCACAAGGCGCGTTGCCAGCGGGTCCGAAGGGCGCGTCCGCACCACCCCGTGCGTCACATGCCGGCAGTCGTCACCCTCGACATCAACCACGCCATAGCCGGTGACATTCAGGCCGGGGTCAATCCCAATGATGCGCATGCCTCGATGCTATCCTTCTGCGCGACGATCTCCCAGCAGCCTGTCACGCGCGGGCAGGGCCAGCCTCAGTACCTTCCACCCAGCTTCGAATGGTCCCAGCTGTAGATGTCGTCGACACGCACCCTCACCGTGGTTCGCTTCGCCGCCGGTCCCAGCGCCGCCTCCGGTGTCTCCGTGGGGATGGGCATCCCCTGGTACTTGTTCCCCACGAGCGACATCACCCGCGCCGTGTAGGCCACATCATCGATGAGCTCCGCCGTGCCTTCGATGACCAGGCCTTTCAGCTCGTTGTAGAGCTTCCCCGATTCGAGCATCACGCTCAGCTTCGGATTGCGGCGCAGGTTCAGGATCTTCTGGCTCTTGCGGAAGGTGGTGAAATGGATGTCCCCATCGGCCACCACGTACCACATGGCCACAAGGTGCGGGTATCCGTGGGGGCCCATTGACGCCACCTGCAGCGTCCAACCGTCTGCGATGAACTGCTCCTGCTCAGCGGGCGTGAGGGCGATGGACGCGCGTCGGCTCGGCATTTTGGGCTCCTGGTCGATGCTAAGATGCCTCAGATTACACGCGCGCCCGCCCCTCCGGCGAACGCGCCCCGGAGCAAACATATGTCCGGTCCCGAGAGCCTCTTCCATGAGGGGGAGCGCGCGTTCCAGGAGCGATTCGATAGCGCCCGCCTGGCAAGTGCCGTGGGTGGCGCCACCATGCACGCCACCTTCTCCGAACGCGACAGGGCCTTCATCGAATCGCGCGATATGTTCTTCCTGGCCACCAGTGACGACCGCGGCAACCTCGATTGCTCGTACAAGGGCGGCGACCCCGGGTTCGTCCGCATCATCGACGACACGACGCTCGCCTTCCCCTCCTACGACGGCAATGGCATGTTCATGAGCGCCGGCAACATCCTCCGGCACCCGAAGGTGGGGATGCTCTTCATCGACTGGGACACCGGCTGGCGCACCCGCGTGAACGGCAGCGCGAGCATCGACCTTGCCGACCCCCTTCTCGCCGAGTACCCGGGCGCGCAGTTCGTCGTCCGCGTCACCCCCGAGGAGGTGTTCCCCAACTGCCCGCGCTACATCCATCGCATGGCGACCGTCGAACGGTCACGCTTCGTTCCCCGACCGGGAATCGAGACGCCCGACCACGAGTGGAAGGACTATTTCGAGGACGCACTGCCCGAGGACCAGAAGGCCCGCCGCGCCGCACGAAAGGCAGCCTCCTACGAATGAGCCAGCCTCTGATCCCGCCCCATGGCCGGCACGTTGACCTGCGCGAGTACGACCCCGCCTTCACCGGCCACGTCAGCAAGGAGCAGGCTCGCGAGCGCCTCCCCGCTCTGCGCGCCCGCCTCAACGAGCTGCAGGACACCCTCTACGCCGACCGGCGCTTCGCCGTCCTCGTCGTCCTCCAGGGAATCGATACGGCCGGCAAGGACGGGACCATCAAGAGCGTCTTCCAGGATGTCGGCCCGCTGGGCTGCTCGGTTGCGAACTTCGGCGTTCCTACCGATGTGGAGCTCGCCCACGATTTCCTCTGGCGTTACCACCGCGACACCCCCGAAAAGGGGAAGTTCGTGGTCTTCAACCGCTCCCATTACGAGGCCGTGCTCGTCGAACGGGTGAAGGGCCTTGTTCCCGAGACTACCTGGCGTGCCCGTTACGACCAGATCAATGCCTTCGAACGGTTCCTTGCCGGCGAAAACGTCGTGATCATGAAGTTCTTCCTCCACATCTCACGAGACGAGCAGCGTGAGCGCCTCCAGGAACGCGTGGACAACCCGAAGAAGCACTGGAAGTTCCGTCACGGCGACCTTGAGGAGCGCCGCAACTGGGACCAGTACCAGCTGGCCTTCGCGGACATGCTCTCGCACTGCAACCCGGCTCACGCCCCCTGGCATGTGGTCCCTGCCGACCACAAGTGGTACCGCGATGCCGTCATCGCCCAGGCCCTTGTCGACCGCCTCGAAGCGCTTGGCCTCCGGTACCCGGGGCCCTTTGAACACCTGGCAGGCATCCGGGTGGAATAGCTCCGCCATCCGGCCTTTCGCGGAGTGTACGGAAGCGCCAGTTCCCGTACGCTTCTTGGGCAACCACATGGAGCGATTCCGGGAACGCCTCTCAGGTTTCTTTGCCACGCCCACCGGCCAGGCCGCCGGCTGGTCGGCCCTTGGCGTGCTCGGACTCCTGCTCGCGCTGGGTGGTTTGCTGCTCTTTCTCGGCGGCAACGGCGACAGCGACGGGGGACAGGCTCGCGCCCGCGACGACGCGTCAATCCCTGCCACGGCCACGGCCACCGCGAAGACACAGGCGCCAACCGCCACACCATCGCCTACCCCTTCGCCCACGCCCACCGAGACGCCTTCGCCCACCCCCACGGCCACGCCCACGTTGATCAGCAACCAGTCGGGCAGCACCGGCGGCGGCTCCAGCGCTCCCCCGCCCACCGCCGAGCCCACTCCACCTCCGCCTGCCGCGGGCGGGCCCTACTGCAACAACAGCTCCTCCACCGCGCCGCCCAACACCATCGCCGGCCAGCTCACGATCGGCGGTCAGCTGGCCCCCGTTGGCACCGTCGTGAGCATTGCCTTCGATGGCGTTGTTGGCCCTGGCCGTCCGACGGTCGCCGCGGGAGGCTATCGTATCGACTGGTCTGCCGGCGGGGAGGACTGCGCGAACCGCTTCGGCGCGGCCATCTCCATCGTGGTCAACGGGCAGGCCTTCGCCAGCCCCTATTCGGTGGGCTCCACCGGCGGCAGCCCCTTTATTCGCTTCGACATCGCGGTTCCCTGACCGTTATCCTCAAGCACCGTGCGGGCACACCCGCTAACCGATAGCGCATCCCCGGATGCGACGTTTGTCCCCGGGAGGGCGCCATGGCTCGCAACAAACCCCGCCGTTCGGCTCCCGACCCCGGCGATCCCGTGGCCCAATTCCTTGGTGTTATTGCGGACCTGCTGAATGAAGACCAGGAGATGGACCCCGCGCAGATGAAGCGCGCCCTTGACGAGCAGATCGCCAGGAACCCGCTGCCGCCGCCCGTGGCCGGCCTCAGCCCCGAGCGCCAGGCCCGCGAGCTTGTGAGCCGCGCCTGGGATAGCCACGGCGACCCTTTCCCTTCGGCGCTCGACGCGCTCAGGCTCGACCCCAACTGTGCCGATGCCTACGTGCTGCTCGGCACGCTCGCCGAAGATGAGCCGGGCCTCTCCTTCATCCTCTATTCGCTGGGGATGATCGCCGGCTCCGAGTCGCTCGGCGAAGCGTTCATCGACGAGCACGCCGGCGAGCTCTACGCCTTCGTCCATGCCCGCCCATTCCTGGAGGCTATCGAAGGCGCCGGGCATAGCGCACTTGCTGCAGGCGCCGTGGAGCAGGCCGTCACCTTCTTCGACAGCGTCCTCCAGCTCGACTCCGGGGACCACCTGGGCGTGCGCTACACCATCCTTGCCATTGCCATGGCGCACGACGACCAGGAGCTGGCGGCGACACTCTTCACCAGATTCCCCGATGAGGAAACCGTGTGGACCTACTGGGAGGCTCTCCACGCCTTCCGCGTCCATGGCGATAGGCCGCGGGCCCGGAAGCTGCTGGGGAAGGCCCTGGAACTCAATCGCCATCTGCCCGCCTTCCTGCAGGGACGCCAGCCTCCGGCCGGCCGGGAGGGGGACCATGAGCCCGGCTCACCCGATGAAGCCGCCGCTGCTGCCTGGGACATCGCTCCCGTCTGGCAGGCGACCCCTGGCGCGGCCGCGTGGCTTGCCGCCGGGGAAGAGGCAGCCCGAACAGGCCGGCGCCAGTGGTTCATCGGCCTCGAGTGACGCTCTCCTTCACTCCCGGGTGACGCCACCGGGCTTCTCAAGGGCCTTCATGACCACCGGGGCTGGCACTGCGACCCGTGGTCACCCCAGGCGTGCTCAACCGCCTCGGTCCGTACGCCATGTGCCGCTCCTGCCCTACTTCTGCCGGCGTCGCCGGTCTCTTCCTCCCGCCTGGCTCCGTCCGTAGCGCAGTGGACCGCTCCTCCCGGCCACCGCCGCGAAGGCCGAGAGTTCCTCCGCATCGCTCCCCACAAGGGTGCGCCGCAACTCCACAATCTGGTCGCGCAGGGCTGCCGCCTTTTCGAACTCCAGCGCCTTTGATGCTGCTTTCATCTGCGATTCGAGCTCCTTCACCAGCCGCAGCGCTTCGTCCTTTGGCAGGTCGCCGCGCGCGTCGTAGGCGGCTGGCTCCTCGGCCACCTGCCTCACGTGGTCGGTGATGTCGCGAATCGCCTTGATAATCCCGGCTGGCTCGATCCCGTGTTCGCGGTTGTGCTCCTCCTGGATCTTCCGCCTGCGATAGGTCTCATCGATGGCCGTCTGCATGCTCCCGGTCACCGTGTCGGCGTACATGATCACGCGGCCTTCCGCGTGCCGCGCAGCCCGGCCGATCGTCTGGATGAGCGACCTGTTGGAGCGTAGGTACCCCTCCTTGTCCGCATCCAGGATGCACACGAGCGAGACCTCGGGCAGGTCGAGCCCCTCGCGCAGCAGGTTGATCCCCACCACCACGTCGTACACCCCCAGCCGCAGGTCGCGCAGGATCTCCACCCTGTCCAGCGTTTCGATCTCAGAGTGGAGATAGTGCGTCTTGATGCCCATCTCCTTCAGGTAGTCCGCCAGGTCCTCGGCCATCTTCTTCGTCAGGGTAGTTACCAGCACCCGTTGACCGCGGTCCACCACGCGCCGGATCTCCTCCATCAGGTCGTCGACCTGGTTCTTCGTTGGGCGCACCTCGATCTCCGGGTCGAGGAGCCCGGTCGGCCTGATTACCTGCTGCACAACCCGGGTCGAACGCTGGATCTCGTAGTCCGCCGGCGTAGCGCTTACAAATACCGCCTGGTTGATGTGCTGGTCGAACTCTTCGAACGTAAGGGGACGGTTGTCCAGCGCGCTCGGCAGCCGGAACCCGAACTCCACCAGCGTCTCCTTGCGCGCACGGTCCCCGAAGTACTGCCCCTGCACCTGCGGCAGGGTGATGTGCGACTCGTCCACGATCAGCAGCCAATCGTCGGGGAAGTAGTCGAGCAGGCACCACGGCGTCGACCCCGGTTCGCGCCCCTGCAGGTGCCTGGAGTAGTTCTCGATGCCCGCGCAATACCCGGTCTCGCGCATCGATTCGATGTCGTAGTGAGTGCGCTCCTCCAGGCGCGCCGCTTCCAGAATGCGCCCCTTGCCGCGCAACACTTCGAGCTGCGCCGCCAGCTCCGCCTCGATGCCGCCAATCGCCTCGAGCAGCCTGTCCTTCGTCGTGACGAAGTGCTTCGCCGGGAAGATGTCGATTGCTTCGCGTTCGGCCACGATCTCTCCCGTGAGCGGGTCCAGCTCGACGATGCGCTCCACCTCGTCGCCGAAGAAGTCAATACGAACGGCCAGCTCTTCGTAGCTGGGCAGGATTGTCAGGGAATCCCCCCGCAACCGGAATTTCCCGCGGATGACGTTCATGTCATTCCGCTCGTACTGCATGCTCACCATGCGGCGGATCGCCTCGCCGCGGTCAAAGCGTTGCCCCCGCCGGAAGTGCAGCACAAACTGCTGGTACTCCGCCGGCTCCCCGAGGCCGTAGATGCAGCTCACGCTCGCGACGATGACCACGTCGCGCCGCGTGAACAGCGACCGCGTGGCCGCGTGGCGCAGCTTGTCGATCTCCTCGTTGATGTCAGCGTCCTTGGCGATGTACGTGTCGCTGCGCGGTATGTACGCCTCGGGCTGGTAGTAGTCGTAGTAGCTCACGAAGTACTCAACGGCGTTCTCGGGAAAGAACTCCTTGAGCTCCGAACAAAGCTGCGCCGCCAGCGTCTTGTTGTGGGCCAGCACCAGCGTGGGCCGCGCGGTCTGCGCGATGACGTTCGCCATCGTGAACGTCTTCCCCGAACCCGTGACGCCCAGCAGCGTCTGGTAGCGGTCCCCGCGAACGACACCTTCCACCAGCTGCTCAATGGCCTGCGGCTGGTCCCCCGTCGGCTGGAAGCCGGCCCGCAGATGGAACTCGGAGGGCGCCCCCGGGGGTGCAAACGAAGTCATGCTGCCAGTGTAGCAACTGCCACGGCGCAGAACAGTTGTGCTGCTCACGCCCCGGCAGGTTCCTCCGCGCCAGGCAGGCCGTTAGCGCTGTTGGTCCTTCTTCTCCGGGGCAGCCCGCATCTCGCCTCCCCCGCCGCCGCCCTGCGAGAGCTCCCCCTCCACGCTCCCCATCTTGATGAACCCGCCGCGGGCGGCTTCACCTGGTCCTCCCCCCGCGCCCATGAACTCCCCGCCGCTCGCCCCTCTAAGGCTTTCCCCCTCGACGCTCCCCATCTTGATGTAGCCGCCCGACCGCGCGGCCGCGTCCTCGGGATTCCCCTGCTCTTTCTCGCCCATGGCAACGTCCCTCCATGTTCCTTGCGCCACACGAGCATACAACCCGCGTCAAGGCTCGCCGGCCGGCCCGGGCGGTTCGTCGTACTGCAGCCGGAACGTCTCCTCAACCAGGGTCAGCCATCCCACTCGTCGCAGCGCCGGGCCAGCTGAACCGGGGCACCCGGCATGCCGGAGCAGGAGAGGAACAGGCCCCAATTCGGCTCGAACTGCATTCCCTCCGGTTAGCCGATCAACGGCGGAGCGCATCATCCGCCACTCCGGCCGCATCGGCAGATAGGTCGCCGGGTCGAAGAAGAACACGTAGAAGGGGTACACCCGGCAGGCGTCCGGCCGGCCTTCGTACTGGCAGCAGAGCAGGTCCGCCCCCAGGAACCGGCAGACCCCTTCGCGCCGCGCCAGGAAGTACGGCCGGGTGGGGGGAAAAGCCCGGTGCGTGAGCGGTTCCCCATCCTCGCACTCGACCAGCTCCAGCGGAGGCAGGCCGCTCGCCCGCGACAGGCGGACCACCTCCCGGCCTCCAAGTGGCACAATCGTGAACACCCTGCAGCAGTGCGCCGGGCACCCGGCTGCCTGGCATACGAACGAGGCCGTACCCGGCAGCACCAGGTCGAACTCCGGGCATCGCGAGGCAACCCGCCCCCAGAGCTCCCGAAGCCATTCATCTAGCTCCTCGCCCGCCATCCCGAAACCCTACATCACACGTCAACCCTCGCCAGGCCGTTATCGCAGTTCGCGAGGACTTGTGGTGGGGGTAGCCATCCTCGCCCGGCGCCCCCGTATACTCTTGGCTCATCAAGTCCGAGGTCGCGTCATGGGTGAAAAGGAAACGGCAGCCCGGCCCCCCGAGAGCTCCGGGCTGGCGGGCCCCGGCCAGCCGGCGCCCGCCGCGAAGTCAACTCCATGGAAGGAACACGATGTCCAGAAGTCCATGGGTCCCGCCTCCCCCGCGAGCGCCCCTCCACAGGCCCCTTCCACCTGAACAGCTGGGGACCGCGCTACCCTAGTTCCACGTTGTCGAGCAGCCGCGTGTGCCCGAACCGGACCACCAGCGAAAGCAGGGCTGGCCCCGTGATCTCCCCGTCAATCTCGTCAAGCTCCTGGTCGTCTGCCAGGCTCACGTATTCGATCTCCGCGCCGGGTACCGGGTAGATGAGGTCGTTCACAAGCGCGCGTAAGGCATCCGCGTCTCGCTCTCCCGCCTGGTAACGTTCGCGGGCTGAGCAGAGCGCCCGGTAGATGACCGGCGCGGCCGCTCTCTGCTCCGGCGAAAGGTAGACGTTGCGGCTGCTCATCGCCAGCCCGTCGGCTTCGCGCACAATCTCGCAGGGGACGATCTCCACCCCCATGTCGAGGTCCCTCACCATGCGCTGCACGACGCGGAGCTGCTGGGCGTCCTTCCGCCCGAAGTAGGCGCGGTCCGGCTCCACCGCGTTCAGCAGCTTGGCCACCACCGTCGTGACCCCCCGGAAGTGCCCCGGCCGGGCCGCCCCCTCGAGAGGCCGTGTCACGCGCTGCACATCCACCGCTGTCTGGTAGCCGTGCGGGTACATCTCGGCCGCGGACGGCAGGTAGACCGCATCGACGCCGCACTCGCGCAGCAGCTCCAGGTCGCGTACCTCATCGCGTGGGTACCGTTCGAAGTCCTCGCCCGGGCCGAACTGGGCCGGGTTCACGAAGATGCTGACCACAGTGCGGAAATTCTCCGCGCAGGAGCGGCGCACGAGCGCGAGGTGCCCTTCGTGGAGGTATCCCATGGTGGGCACGAATCCCGCCGAGCCGCCTTCGCCACGGCGCCATGCCCGCATCGCCCGGGGGGTAATCAGGACCTCCACGGCGCCATCATCGATAGTCCTTCGCGTTTTGTCGATCCTGCCCTGGGGCGCACCCGGACCGCGGCGGCCTGTCCGCCTGCTACCGGGTTTGCGCCAGCTCCGCCAGCGTTGCCTCTTCCATCTCAAAGCTGTTCGCAGCGGTGGGGAAGGCGCCTGACTCGACTTCGCCGATGTACTCGCGAACCGCGCCCCGGATCGTCTCGCCGAGGTTGGCGTAGCGCTTCGCGTGCTTCAGCGGCCGGCAGTCGTCGTATATCCCGAGCAGGTCGTGGAACACCTGCACCTGGCCGTCGCAGCCGGTACCCGCGCCGATGCCGATGGTGGGGATGCTTATGCGCTCGGTCACCATCTTCGCCAGCGGCGCCGGAATGGTTTCGAGCACGATGGCAAAGGCGCCGGCTTCCTCTAGCGCGCGCGCATCGTTTAGCAGCCGGGCGGCGGCCGCCGGCGTCCTTCCCTGCACCCTGTGCCCACCGAACTGGTTCACCGACTGCGGCGTGAGGCCGAGATGCCCCATGACCGGGATGCCGCATTCCACCATGCGCCGCACAAGGGAGACTACGTGCGTTCCCCCTTCGAGCTTCACTGCCGTGGCGCCGCCCTCCTGGAGCAAACGGCCCGCGTTTCGCATCGCCTCATCGGGGGAGGCCTGGTAGCTCATGAACGGCATATCGCCCACGACAATGGCCCGGCTGGTGGCGCGAGCCACTGCCCGCGTGTGATACACCACGTCATCCATCGTCACCGGGACGGTGGACTCATACCCCAGCACCACGCTCCCCAGCGAGTCGCCCACCAGGATGATGGGAACGCCGGCCTGCTCCACGAGGCGTGCCGATGGGTAGTCGTAGGCAGTGAGCATGGCGAACCGCCGGCCCTCCGCCTTCCATTCCTTGAGCTTGTGGATTGAGATGCGGGACATCGTGACCCTCCTCGCCTCAGGCGATGCCGGCTGCCTCACGGGCGCGAGCAGCGAATCCGTCGCCCCGTGATGTCCGGACGATCCGGTTGTGGGCGTCGACGTAGACGTGGCGTGGCGCGGCCCCTCGCGAGGCCTCCTCCGTCATCTGCTGGTAGGTGAGAATGATGACCAGGTCGCCCCGGTTCACCAGGTGGGCGGCGGCGCCGTTGATGCACGCCTCGCCCGTGCCCCGCCGGCCCTGGATGGCGTAGGTTTCGAGCCTGGCCCCGTTCGTGATATCGAGCACGTGCACCTGCTCATAGGGCAGGATTCCGGCGGCTTCCATCAGCTCCGGGTCGAGCGTGATGGAGCCTTCGTAGTTGACGTTGGCCTCGGTGACGGTGGCGCGGTGGATCTTGCCTGCGAGCATCGTGCGCAAGTCGGTTCCTCGGACCCCTCGAAACCAAAGCGCCCCGCCGGTGAGGGCGGGGCACGGAATCACTTCTGCGGGGGCCGCGAAGGGCGGCTCTGGCGGTGTTCCATCCGTACCGGCCACTCAGGGTCCAGGCGGACTTTGACTTCGACAGGCTCTGTTTCGGCTCGCCTTCCCACGAGGGTGCGGCGGCAAGCCTATCGTTCCTGATGGCGAGGAGCCCTGTCAATACCCATTTTCTGCGCTATCAATGCCAGTTCGAGCCGCTCCGCTCCCAACGGCCTCACTGCCTCCCGCCGAGCCACTCCGCCGCCGAGGGGACGCCGTGAAGCCCCTTCGCCAGCCGCACGCTCTTCACCAGCGCGCGTTCAACCGCCCGGACGGCCATCACTCCCACGGTGAAGGCATCGTGCGGCTGGATGGCCACCGCGCCCGTGGCGATGGCGAACGCCACGTCGCCGTCTCCAAAGGTGTGTGCGGGCATCACCACCCTCGCCAGCCCGTCATGTGCCTGGATCGCCACCCGCTGCAGCTGGTGGTGGTCGAGCCCAGCGTTCGTCGCAACACAGACCAGGGTCGTGTTTTCGAGGAGAGCGTCCATTTGCGCGGTCCGCCGCTCTATTGACTCCGGCAGGCCCACGAAATGGCCCTGCTCATCCCGCGGTCCGGCGATGAGCGCGCCGGTTTCGGGGTCGAACACGTGCCCGCTGGCGTTGTTGGCCACGATGGCCCCCACCACGAGTCCCCTGGGGCCCACCACACTCGCGGTGCCGATCCCGCCCTTCAGGGCTCGTTCGGCCCCCAGCACCTTCGCCACTGTGGCCCCGGTCGCTGCTCCCACGCTGCCCTGGGCCACCCCCCCACCGGTCGCCCGCCCGGCAGCCAGCCTGCCCGCTTCCGCGCCGGGGAACGCGTCCGCGCGCCCCACGCCCAGGTCGTAAAGCACGGCACCTGAAACGATAGGGATCTTCCGCGCCGCGGTCCCGAACCCCACATTACGTTCCGCCAGCCACTCCATGACCCCGGTTGCTGCCGCCAGGCCGAAAGCGCTTCCTCCTGAAAACAGGACCGCGTGGCACAGCCGCACGAGGTTCGCACCCGCCAGTACGTCAGTCTCTCGCGTTCCGGGAGCGCCCCCGCGCGCGTCGACCGCGGCCCCGGTGCTCTCCTCGCAGAGGATAACGGTGCAACCTGTCCCCGCTCTCCTGTCCGTCCAGTGGCCGACGCGAATCCCTCGCACGTCGGTGATGGCATCGCGGGGCCCACAGAGCCACTGGCCCGGTTCACTCACTGCTTTCTCCATCTCATCCCGGTGGTCACGGGCGATCTTACGACAGCCAGAGCGCCCCACGGATGGCCGCTGCCAGCGGGTGTGACCCCGCACCCCGGCGGATCCCGCCCTCAATCCGGTTGGCCGCGGTGTTGAGACGGTATGTCGCGTTCTCGTCACCAAGGGCCATGACCTGGCGCCGGGGCAGAACCAGCAGCTCATGCAGGCCCCACCAGAGCGCAGCCAGGTCGGCAAGGTCCGCCGTCTCGTTTGCGGGAAGGCCCCGCGCGGCCGCGTAGCGCATGGACAGCTCGCGGCGCGCGCCGGCCTCGACGCCGGAAGTCAGCAGGAAGGCCGCCACGTCGAACAGCTGAAGCCCCAGCCCGGCTGCGTGAAACGAGATGAGCGCCGCGCCTCCAGGCCGAAGCAACACGTGATCTGCGGTGGCCGCTCCATGCACAAACCCGGCCGGTGAGGCCAGGAGCGCCTCCCGGGTTCCAGCCAGGGGCTCCCTCGCCGGTTCCCGCTCATGCGCTGCGAACCCCAGCCGATGCAGTGGGAACTCCGCCCCGGGCAACAGGCCGGCCGCATCCAACTCCCACCGCAAGCCCTCCCGGATGTTGAGCGCGTGCAGCGCAGCAAGCACGTCCATCGCCGCTTCCAGCGACCCCTCAGGCGGGGCCAGGGCCAGGGCGCTCACACCCGCCACCCACTCCTCGACAGCGTGGCCACCGGCAATGCCCAGCAACCGGGGTGAGTGCGCGAACCCGGTGCGGCCCAGGGCTTCGAGCACGGCCACATGGTTCTCGGCCTCTTCGCCGGCCACCCTGCGCACCACTGCGCGCCTGCTTTCCGCTTCGCCCGGCGCACCAACAATGGCGAGTTCGACTCCGTCCGCGGGGCCGGTAAGCGGCTCGCGCTCCACCACCGCATCGGCCGGCAGCCCAAGCATGCGGGCCAGCGTCCCGTCATCGATGGTCACGAGCGGCTTCTCCGGCTACCGCGTTTCGGCTGGCACGTGGGGCAGAAGTGCGTCCCCCTGCCGGCCACCACGATGCGCTCGATCGTTGTCCCGCACGTGTAGCAGGGCTTCCCATGGCGGCGAAACACCTTCACGTACATGTGCTGCCTCCCCTGCTCGCCCTGGCCATCCACGTAGTCCCGGAAGCTTGCCCCGCGATTCGCTATCCCCTCTTCCAGTACCGCCCGGCAGGCTTCGAACAACCGCTTCGTGGCGGCCGGCCCGAGCAGGCCTGCGGTCTGATCCGGGCGCACCCGGGCCTGGTGGAGCGCCTCGTCGACGTAGATGTTCCCCAGCCCTGAGATGCGCCTCTGGTCGAGCAGCACCGCCTTCACGGGCGCCTTCCGCCCGGCCAGTGCCGCGCGGAACTGCCCGAGCGTGAAGGACGGGTCGATCGGCTCGGGGCCGAGACCCGCGGTTATCTCGCGCGTGTCGTTGACCACTCTCCAGGTGCCGAACTTGCGGAGGTCCGACCACCTCAGGTCGTGCCCATCGTCGAGCACGAGCCGGGCGCGTTCGTAAACTTCGGCAGGCCCACCCGATTCGCGCCAGAGCAACCTGCCCGTCATTCGCAGATGGGCGACGAAGGCACGCCCGTCGTCGAGCCCGAACACCAGGTGCTTGCCGTAACGCCCAAGTGACGTCACCACCCGGCCCAACAGCCTCTCCCGCAGCGCATCGATCGGCACGCCCGCCAGGAGCGGGAGCGTGGCCGCATCCACTTCAACGCCCACGATCCGGCGGCCTACGGCCAGCGGCTCAAGGTCGCGGCGAATCGTCTCCACTTCAGGCAGCTCGGGCACGCCACAAGCGTAAGGTCCCAGCAGACAATCGCAAAAGGCGGCGTGTTTCCCTCCTGCCGTGCCGCGGGCGATACTCCACGGCATGATTACGCACATTCGCGGGCGCCTGGCGCGAATGGACCTCTCGGTACCCTCGGTCGAGGTCGATGTCGCGGGCGTCCGTTACGAAGTCCTGGTCCCTCTCTTCGCCTGGCCGGAGATCCAGGAGCTCGTGGGTGAATCGGACCTGTCGGACGAAGCCGGGCAGCCAGAGGTTGGCCTTCACATCTACTACTCCGCCAGCGCCAACCAGCCCGTACCTGTCCTCGTCGGCTTTCTGCGCCGCGCCGAGCGCGACTTCTTCCGCAAGTTCACAACTGTCGAGGGCATCGGCCCGGCGAAGGGCGTCAAGGCGCTGACCATGAGCGTCAGCACCATCGCCCGCGCCATCGAGCAGGAGGACCGTGCAACCCTGACGCGGCTCCCCGGAATCGGGCCGCGTGCCGCCGACAAGGTAATCGCCTCTCTCCGGGGGAAGCTCGTTGCCGAAGCTGCTCTCCAGGATGGCGCCATCGCCCGCCCCGTCGACCCCGCGCATCTCGAACAGAACCGCGTCTTCGAAGATGCCGTGGAGGCGGTCGCCGCACTCGGCTATCCCCGCAACCAGTCGAAGCAGTGGGTCGAAGAAGCCCGCGCCGCCGACCCATCGCTGGCCACCGTCGAAGACCTCACCCTTGCAGTGCTTCGCCGGCGCGATTCACGGTAAAGTCCTTCCGCTCCTGCGTTCGCGGCTGCGCTGCATCCGCCCTACGATGGGAGCATGCCAGATGACCCGGTCACTACCGGTTCCGTCCCTGAACCCGCCAGCTCCTCCGCCAACGCGGCCGGCGAGCCTTTGATGCAACTCCCACCGCCGTCAATTCCGCGCAGCCGTTCCGCTGGCCAGCCGCTGTGGACCTTCTTCCTGACCCCGGCCGCTGTGCTGCTGGGCTCCCTCGTCATCGCCGCCGCCGTCTGGTTTGCCAGCGATGACGAGGGAGGAAGCGCCACCTCCGGGGTACTCGCTGCTCCCGGTGGCGCGAGCAGCCCTGCACCTGCCGTCACGGGCACCACCGCGGCCGGCAACAGCACCCCTACGGACGTTCTCGATGCCTTCCTGGGCTACGCTGGCCAGCTCAGCCTCAACCAGGAGGCATTCAAGCAGTGCCTCGGCGATACGGAAAGCGCAGCAGTCATCAACACGCACCTGCAGC
The DNA here is from genome assembly GCA_003577245.1 of bacterium. Classification (GTDB taxonomy): domain Bacteria; phylum Chloroflexota; class Dehalococcoidia; order Tepidiformales; family Tepidiformaceae; genus UCB2. Next base: position 63,199 of record QEVS01000003.1, read on the forward strand.
GTGGCTCCCAGCTGGGCGTGAATGGGACCCCAACGTTCTTCATCAACAACAAGAAGATCGTCGGCGCACAGCCATCCGCCGTCTTCGATGAGGTGATCGCCGCGGAGCTCAAAGGGAGCCCCACCTCGCTCGACGGCTACTCCGCCACCATCAAGCAGCTGGCGGCAAGCAACCCGCCCCGCTTCGAGATCGTGGCCTCAAAGGTCGATGTCTCCGATGCCTTCATCGAAGGCAACCCCGCCGCCAGGGTCATGATTGCCGAATTCAGCGACTTCCAGTGCCCCTTCTGCAAGCAATGGGTCGACGCGACCCTGAAGCGGACCCGGGCTCAGCTCGGAAACGACGTGGCCCTGGCCTTCCTCCATTTCCCAATCGTGCAAATCCACCCCAACGCCGGGAAGGCCAGCCTTGCCGCCGTCTGCGCTGGGGAACAGGGCAAGTTCTCGCAAATGCACGACATCCTTTTCAGCCGGCAGAATGAATGGGCGAAGCTGCCCTCTAACTGAGCGGGCTGCCCGTGCCCTGCATGGAGGCCACATTGGAACGCTGGGAAATCGAGGCGAAGCTCAACCGCGACCGCGCCTGGCTGCTCGAGACCTACGCCGCGCTGAGCGCTGACGACCTCTTCCGGCCCTGCACGCCGAGTGAGCACGACCCCGCCACCATGTGGAGCGCCGCCGACCATCTCGCCCACCTCGCCGGAATCGAAGGCAGCTTCACCCGCATGATCCGCGACTTCCTCGGGGGCAGCCGCGACCCGATCGCCTTCTACAAGAACGCAGACGGCAGCGCCCGCACCGCCGAACAGGCCATGGCGGCCGTCCACGAGATGACCGAAGCCTGGGTCCGGCAACACCGGGGCAAGCCCTTCAGCGCCATCGTCGCGCTCGGGCAGGAAGCGCGCGCCGAGACACTGGCCCTCCTCGCCAGCCTCACCGGCGAGCAGCTCGCCCTGAAGCTGCCCGAAGCACCCTGGGCCGATGGCTCGATAGGCGGCGTGCTCGCAGTGAATGCCGACCACGGCCGCATGCACTACCGCTGGGTGAAAGAAGGCTGGGAGAGTTCGCGGGACGCCTGACTCGCGTACGTGCTAGGAGCCGGCCGCCGGGCCGAGTCCCTCGCCCTGGCCTAGCCTCTCCAGGATGTGCCTCACAATTCGCCCGGTGCGGTCCATCCCCGCGCTGCAATGCACCAGCACCGGCTTGGGCAGCTGCAAGAACGCCTCCCACGCCTCCTCGTACTGCTCCGGCCGGAAGGGGACGGTCATCTGGTCAAAGGCGGGCACGTGGGCTACTTCCAGTCCCGCCTCGCGGTAGCAGGTCAGGAGGCCCTGCGGCAGCTCCCGGTGGTAAAGGGGCAACTGGTCGTCGTGGATGAGGCAGATGATTGACGCGATCCCGAAGTCGATTGACTCCCGCACCCACTCGTTCACCACGTCCCGGGGCACGTGCATCTCCGGTCCGGGCGCGTATCCCGGCCTTGGGCTGGTCGCAAGCAGCCCGTCGATCACCCAGTTCGGCATAGTGGTCTCAGTCTAGCGGATTCCGTTTTCGCGGTCGCCCGTAAGCGGGACACGGCAAGCGTCAACAGTCACTTTACGCATGGCCCTTTCGGAAAAGCGGGCGCGCCGTAGAATACTGCTTCACTACCGGCTTGGAGGCGTACTTGGCCGCTACGTGGCAAGTCACCACGCTGCCAAACAGGCTCAGGATCATCACAACCCCGCTGCCGGCGACACAGGCCGTCTCGGTCAACCTGTTCGTGGGTGTGGGCTCCCGCTCTGAGCCCCGGCGCCTGAACGGCATCACTCACTTCCTCGAGCACATGGTGTTCAAAGGCACCGAAAGACGGCCCGATGCCGTGCTCATTGCCCAGGAGATCGAAGGCGCGGGCGGTACCCTGAACGCCTATACCAACAAGGAGTTCACCTGCTACTGGAATATCGTCCCCTTTGACCGCTTTGAGACGGCCCTCGACGTGGCCGCGGACATGCTCCTCAACTCCCGCCTCGAACAGGAGGAGATAGACCGCGAGCGCACCGTTGTCCAGCAGGAGTTGAAGCGCAACCGTGACAATCCCGGCGCCTGGGCCGGGCGCCTCATCGGTACGGCGGTCTATGGCGAACAGCCCCCCGGCTGGGACGTCGGCGGTTCCGTCGAGCTCGTTGAAGACATGCGTCGCCCCGACTTCATTGACCACATCGGCCAGTGGTACCGGCCCTCGAACATCGTCCTCTCCGTCGCAGGAAATGTGAGCCACGAACAGGTTGTCGCGCAGGCCGAACCACTCTTCCGCGACCTCGAGGATGGCCCCATCCCGGCAGTCACCCCCTACGACGCCACCATCACCGGCCCGCGCGTCGCCATCGATAGCAGGCCCATCGACCAGTGCACCATGTTCCTGGGCTTTCCCATCTTCGGCCGGAACGACCCCGACCGGTACGCGCTCCGTGTGATGAACGACGTCCTCGGCGCCGGCATGTCCTCCCGCCTCTTCCGCGAAGTGCGGGAGCGCCGCGGGCTCGCCTACTCCGTAAGTTCAGGCTACGGCTACCTTGCCGATGCCGGGGTCTTCACCATCTCCGCCGGCGTCAACCGCGACAAGCTCTCCGAGACCATTGGCGTATGCCTGTCTGAGGCCACCCGGCTGACCGAAGAAATCGTTCCCCCCGACGAGCTTCGTAAGGCCAAGGATCACAACATCGGCCGTTTCCGCCTCTCTCTCGAAACCGCGCATTCGCTTGGTCAGCGCCATGGGGAGCTCCTCCTCACGAAAGACGCCGTCGAGTCCATCGATACCGTGGTCGAACAGATCGAAGCCATCACCGCCGAGGACGTTCGCGCTGTCGCTGGCCGTCTCCTGAGACCCGGGCAGGCGCATTGCGCCGTGGTGGGGCCCGACCTGGACGAGGACGAGATCGCGCGCGCCCTCGGCTAACCCTTTGCCCCGGGAACGCGGCCGTATGTGACCGCCAGGTCGCGAAGCCACGTCATCCGGCCTTCGTCGATCTGCTCGGCCCGGAACCGCCATCCCCAGTTGCCCATGGCCTGGCCCGGCACGTTCATGCGCGCCTCGCTCCCCAGTCGCAGCACGTCCTGCATGGGCACAACTGCCATCTCCGCCACTGATGCGTACGCCACCCTTATCAGGTCGCTGACGATGTCGCTTCCATCCGTGGCAACGTAATGGTGCAGCCGGTCCCGCTCCCCGGGCGCCAGGGACGCATACCAGCCGGCAGTCGTGTCGTTGTCGTGCGTGCCCGTGTAGACAACGCTGTTGGCGGCGTAATTGTGCGGAAGGTACGGGTTGCGCGAGTCATCGCCGAAGGCGAACTGCAGCACCTTCATCCCCGGGTACCCAAGGCTGTCCCGCAGTGCCCTCACCTTTCGCGTGATGACCCCCAGGTCCTCAATCACCAGCGGCAGCTTGCCAAGCGCTTCCTCTGCCTTGTCGAAGAAATCGCGGCCGGGACCCGGGACCCAGCGACCGTTCATCGCCGTCTCTTCTTGGGCCGGAACCTCCCAGGCCGCCTCGAACCCGCGGAAGTGGTCTATGCGGAGCAGGTCTACCAGGCCCAGGGTGTGCCGCAGCCGCTCAATCCACCAGCCATACCCGTCATCCTTCAACACATCCCAGCGATAGTGCGGGTTTCCCCAGCGCTGGCCCGTGGCGGCGAACGCATCGGGTGGCACACCCGCGACCACCTCGGGCCGGCCGCCTGGCCCGAGCTTGAAGATCCACTGGTTCGCCCATACGTCGGCACTGTCGAGCGCCACGAAGATCGGGATGTCGCCGAAGATCCTGACGCCCAGGCGGGTGCAGTGCTCCTTGAGTCCGTGCCACTGCCGCCAGAAGGCCCACTGCAGGAACTCGTGATAAGCGACCTCTTCCCGGAGCCGGTCGCGCGCGCCTGCAAGCGCTCGGGGGTCGCGCGACGCAAGCTCGGGCGGCCACTCCAGCCACGAACGCGCGGCGCGGCTTCGGACCGCCATGTAGAGGGCGTAGTCCTGCAACCAGCCCGCCGATCGCGCGAAGAACTCGTTCGCACCAGGCGCACAGCCCCTGTCAAAGCGTTCGAACGCCCTCCGGAAGAGGCCCTCCTTCCACCTTTCCACCGCGTCGAAGTCAACCCTGTCGCCCGGCGATGGAGGGGCGCCTTCAAGGTCCGCGGCCTCGGCCAGCCCGTCTGCAGCGAGCATCTCGGGCGAGATCAGCAGCGGAGAGCCGGCAAACGACGAGCGCGCGGCGTAGGGTGAGTTCCCCGGCCCCGTGGGTCCGAGCGGCATCACCTGCCAGAGGCGCTGCCCGCTCCTGCTCAGAAGCTCGGCAAAACGGTGCGCTTCGGGACCGATGTCTCCGATGCCGAACCGCCCCGGCAGCGATGCCGGGTGCAGCAGCACCCCCGCCGAACGTTCCGGCCAGGGCAGGTCTTCCGACTCGGGGTTGCCTTCGCCCGCGGACACCTGTTGAGCATATTCGGGCCGCGGTGACCGGGCCATTCCTCGCCCTGTGTGCTAGAGCAGAACCTCGTAGGCGGCCCTCAATTCGCCGATCGCCACGTCAATTGGCCCCAGGCGCATCCTCCGCTCCTCGGTCGTGGTCCCGAGCTTCGACACCGGCACGGAAAGCTCCCTGGCCATTGCCACCAGCCGGCTCGCCGCACCGGGCCGCACGCTCACGACAATGCGCCCCTGGGCCTCGCCGAAGAGCGCCGCATCCAGCCGGCCCCTCACCTCGCAATCACCCTTGAAGCCCACGTCGCCGAGAAGGCACGCCTCGGCCAGGGCCACCGCCAGCCCGCCATCGGCGCAGTCGTGGGCGCTGAGCAGCAGCCCCTCCCCGTTTGCGTTCAGGACCAGCCGGTGGAGACGTTGTTCCGCCTCAAGGTCGATCGAGGGCAGGCCCGCCACTCTCCCGTGTGCGGCCTCCAGGTACTCGCTCCCGCCCAGCGTGGCGGCGTCCTGGTCCAAGGTCGCTCCCAGCAGCCATGCCTCCGCGCCGGGCCGTCCGAACGCCGCGCGGAGATGCTTCGTCACATCCTCCAGCAAGCCCAGCATTCCCACCACGGGCGTCGGATACACCGGCCGGCCGGCCGTCTCGTTGTACAGGCTCACGTTGCCGCTCACCACGGGCGTCCCGAAGACGGAGCAAGCCTCCGCTATCCCCCGGATGCAGTGCTCCAGCGTGTAGTAGACATCCGGCTTCTCCGGGTTGCCGAAGTTCAGGCAGTCGGTAACCGCCACCGGCGTGGCGCCCGTGCAGACGACGTTGCGCGCTGCCTCCGCCACCGCTGCGGCCCCGCCCGTGAACGGGTCCAGGTAGCAGAGCCTCCCGTTGCAGTCGGTCTTGAGCGCGATCCCGCGGCTGGTGTTCGCAATTCGCAGAACGGCCGCGTCGCCCCCGGGTTGCACCACCGTGTTTCCCAGCACCTGCTGGTCGTACTGGCGGAACACCCCGCGCTTGCTCGCGATGTTGGGCCGCGCAAGCAGCCGGAGCAGCACCGCGGAGGCGTCCGCTGGCGCAAGGTCTGGCAGCGTTGCCGGGTCGAACCGGTTCACCTCCTCCAGTTCGGCCGGGCGAATCCCCTGCCGGCGGTACTGGGGCGGGTCGGTCGCTATCTCCACCGGTACCCTCGCCACCTCAACCCCGCCGTCGCGCACCACTACCTCGTTCCCGCCGGTGACCTGCCCAATCTCCTCGCAGTGGAGCTCCCAGCGCCGGAATAGCTCCTCCACCTCGGGCACGCACTCGCGCCGGGCGATCACCAGCATCCGCTCCTGGCTTTCGCTCAGCATCACTTCGTAAGGGGTCATCCCCTCCTCGCGGCGGGGAACCTTCGAAAGCTCCAGCTCTGCTCCGGAGCCCCCCTTCGCACAGCACTCCACCACCGAGCTGGTCAGGCCCGCCGCACCAAGGTCCTGCAGCCCCACGATCCATTCCCGGTGCTCCGAGGCCAGCTCGAAGCAGGCCTCCATGAGCAGCTTCTCCATGAACGGGTTCCCTACCTGCACGGCCGGGCGCATCTCCTCGAAGCGCGCCTCCGGGTCGGTGCGGCTGGCGAGGCCGCTCGCCCCGTGGATGCCGTCGCGGCCCGTGTCGGCCCCCACCAGCAGCAGCGCATTCCCGGCGCCGGTCGCCCGGGCACTGGCCAGCTTCGCCGTCTCGGCCACCCCCACGCACATTGCGTTCACCAGGGGATTGCCGCTGTACTCCTCCGCGAATAGCACCTCGCCGCCCACGTTGGGAATGCCCAGGCAGTTGCCATAACCACCGACACCGCCCACAACGTGCTCGAACAGGTAGCGGTTCTGCGCCTCCTCGAGTGGCCCGAAGCGGAGCGAATCAAGGATCGCAACCGGGTACGCTCCCATGGCGAAGATGTCCCGCACGATGCCGCCCACCCCCGTCGCCGCGCCCTGGTAAGGCTCAATCGCGGACGGGTGGTTGTGCGATTCCACCTTCATCACCACGCACAGCCCGTCGCCGATATCGATTGCCCCTGCGTTCTCCGCGCCGATCTTGGTGAGGACCCGGTCGCTTCCCGTTGGGAAGATGCTCAGCAGCGGCTTGCTGTTCTTGTAGCCGCAATGCTCGCTCCACAACGACCCGAACATCCCCAGCTCCACCGCGTTCGGTTCGCGTCCGAGCCGCTCGCAGAGCAGGTCATACTCAGCGCGGCTGAGCGCAACGGCATCGAGGGCTTCCTGGCCGGCGGGCATGCCCCTAGCGTACAGGCGCTCCTGCGCACGGACGAGTGAGTATCTCGCCGCCCGCGCCCTTCATCGCGTACAGTGCGGCCACATCCCCGGAGGCGCCCAATGGAACTGCACGATGTCCTCTACGAAGCAGACGGCGGCGTTGCCCGCATCACCCTCAACCGCCCGCAGTACCGCAACGCGCAAAGCTACCGTCTGCTCGACGAGCTGGACGTAGCCCTCGATCGCGCCATGGATGACCGGGCCGTAAAGGTGGTGATTGTGACTGGCGCCGGCGACCACTTCTCGTCCGGCCACGACCTCGGCACCCCCGAGTCACTGGAGGATCGACAGGCGCGCGGTATCCCCGAGTCCGGCATCGAGTATTACGACGCCTTCCGCAAGTACAACTACGACCTCACGCATAAATGGCGGAACCTTCCCAGGCCCACAATCGCCATGGTGCGCGGCTACTGCATCTACGGAGGCTGGATGATCGCCTCCGCCATGGACCTCGTCTTCGCCTCTGAAGATGCGCTCTTCCTGGCCGGCCTCTTCGAGTACTTCTCAGTTCCCTGGGATCTCGGGCCGCGAAAGACCAAGGAGCTCCTCTTCGAAAGCCGGTTCATCACGGCCACGGAAGCCCACGATTTGGGCTTCGTCAATCGCGTCTACAGCAGCGATGATCTCGAACGCGAGACCGTCGCCTACGCCCGGCGTGTGGCCGAGAACGGCCACGTCCCCCTTCGTATGGCCAAGCTCTCGGTGAACAAGGCCATGGATATGCAGGGCTACAGCAGCTTTGTCGAGGCGGCCTTTGCCGACTACCTCGTCCAGTCGACACAGCGCGGCGTGGCCCGCACCGAGGGCGAGCGCCGCCTCAATGGCGTCGACCTCGCACTCAGGCACCTTCGTGGTCAGCGCGCCGGCCAGCCCGGTGGGGGCGCATAGCCCCGGTTCCCTTCCCGCCAGCCCTCCCCGATAATCCCGGAAACCCCGGGGAGCGCGGGGTGCGAAAGGTGTTGCACATGCTTCTCTCGCCCTACCGCGTCCTCGACCTTGCTAATGAGCGCGGCATGCTTGGCGGCCAGGTCTTCGCCGACCTCGGCGCCGATGTCATTGCCGTGGAGCCGCCCGGTGGCTCGTCCGCACGGAACCTGGGGCCCTTCGAAGGCGACCACCGCGACCCCGAGCGCTCCTTCTGGTGGTGGTCGTACGCCCGGGGCAAGAGGAGCGTCGTCATCGATCTCGAGACCGGAGACGGCCGCGACCAGCTTCGGCGCCTGGCTGCCGGCGCCGACTTCCTCATCGAATCTGCTGCCCCCGGGTACATGGCATCGCTCGGCCTCGGCTATGAGGATCTCCAGAAGCTCAACCCTTCGCTCGTCTACGTTTCCGTGTCGCCCTTCGGGCAGGATGGCCCGAAGGCCGGCTATGCCGCCACCGACCTCATCACCCTGGCCGCCGGCGGGCCTCTCGCCGTTACCGGCGATGCCGACCGCGCACCGCTGCGCGTGAGCGTCCCCCAGGGCTACCTCATGGCCGGTGGCGATGCCGCCGGCGGGGCCCTCGTGGCCCACTTCGAAAGACTCCAGACCGGCCGCGGCCAGCACGTTGACATCTCGGCCCAGGTCTCAACCGCGCAGGCCACCATGTCCTACGTGCTCGCTCCCGCCATTGGCGAAACCGATGCGCGCCGCATGGGGGGCGGTCTCAAGGTTGGCCCGCTCAACATCCGCCTCCTCTGGCCGGCGAAGGATGGCCACGTCTCCATCTCCTTCCTCTTTGGCAGCGCCGTTGGCCCCTTCACCCGCCGCTTCATGGAGTGGGTCTACGAAGAGGGCTTCTGCGACGAGGCGACCCGCGACAAGGACTGGATGAACTACACGATGCTGCTTCTCGGCGGGAAGGAGCCCATCAGCGAGTACGAGCGCATCAAGCTCGTCATCGAGGAGTTCACGAAGTCGAAAACCAAGGCGGAGCTCGTCGATGTGGCGATGAAGCGCCGCCTGCTCATCGCCCCCGCGAGCGACGTCCGGGACGTGGTCGAAAGCGAGCAGCTTGCCAGCCGCGACTACTGGCAGACTTTGGCCCACCCTCGTACAGGCGCTGCCATCAAGGCGCCCGGAGCATGGGCGAAATTCGGAGTCACTCCCCTGCAACTCGGCCGCCGCGCGCCCCGCCTGGGTGAGCATTCCGCGGAGGTGCTTTCGGAACCGCCACGAACACCTGCCGTGGCACTGGCGCCCGGCGCCACCACGGGGGACCCAAGGCCGCTCGAAGGCCTGAAGATCGTCGACCTCATGTGGGTTGTGGCCGGCCCCATCGTCACCCGCGCCTTCGTCGACTTTGGCGCCACCGTTGTGCGAATCGAGTCCACCACCCGCATCGATACCGGTCGCACCATCCAGCCTTTCCACAATGGGACCCCGGGACCCGAAAACTCCGCTCTCTACCAGAACATGAACGCCGGGAAGCTGGGAATGACGCTCGACCTCGGCAAGCCCGAGGGGCGCGACGTGTTCCTTGACCTGGTTCGCTGGGCCGATATCGTCTGCGAGTCGTTCACGCCAAAGGCCATGCGCGCCTGGGGTCTCCACTACGAAGCGCTGCGCGAGGTCAACCCGGGAATCATCATGTTCAGCAGCTGCCTCATGGGGCAGACCGGCCCCATCAGCTCGTTCGCCGGCTACGGCAACCTCGCCGCCGCGTACGCCGGGTTCTTCGATGTCACGGGCTGGCCCGACCGCGCACCGGCCGGACCGTTCTCTGCCTACACGGACTTCGTTTCCCCCCGGTTCGCGCTCCCGTCGCTGCTTGCTGCGCTTGACCACCGTCGCCGGACGGGCCAGGGCCAGCACATCGACTTCGCCCAGGCCGAAGCCTCTGAGCACTTCCTGGCCCCGGCCATCCTCGATTACTCGGTCAACGGGCGCGTCTTCCGCGGCATCGGCAACGATGACCTGGACATGGCGCCCCACGGCGTCTACCCGGCCGCCGGCGAAGACCGCTGGGTGGCAATCGCCGTCTCCACCGGCGGCCAGTGGCGGGCGCTTTGTGCCACCATGGGCCGCGACGACCTTGCCGCCGATGCCTCGCTCGCTTCCGCCGAAGGCCGCCTCACCCGCCGCCGCGAACTCGATGACGCCATCTCCGCCTGGACGAGCGCCCGCGACATGGCTGATTGCGAACAGCTTCTGCAGTCCCGCGGCGTGCCCGCCCACGCTGTCCAGAACGGGGCCGAATGCTATGCAGACCCGCAGCTCCACCACCGCGGGCACTACATCCCCCTCTCCCACCCGGTGCACGGCTCCACCATGGTCGAAGGGCCTCGCTTCCGCCTTTCGCGCTCCCCTGCGCGCGTCACGCGGGCCGGCCCCACCTTCGGGGCGGACAACGAAACGGTACTGCGCGAAATCCTGGGCTACGACGACGAACGCATCGCCCTGCTCGCAGGTGCGGGCGCGCTCGAATAGGGCTTAACGACCCTTGAAGGTCGCCTCCCGCTTTTCGAAGAACGCCTGCTGGGCCTCGCGACCGTCCTCGCTCCCCAGCGACTTCATGATGTTGGAGATTTCCAGGCGCAGGTGGGCTTCGAGGTCTATGGCCGTGGTGGCCTTCACCACATCGCGCTTCGTCAGCCGCGCCGTCACCGGCGAAACCTTCGCCAGCCGGGCGCAGTACTCGGCCAGGCGCGCTTCAAAGCGTTCGTCTTCCACCACCTCGCCCACCAGCCCCAGCCGCAGCGCCTCGTCCGCATCCACGGAGCGGTTCTCGAGCAGGAAGCGCATCGCCTGCTCGTAGCCGATGGCCTGCGGCAGCGTGAAGCTCATGCCCCCGTCGGGCGATCCGCCAATCCGCGGGTACCCCGCCATGATGCGCGCGCTCTTCGCCATCAGCCTGATGTCGCATGCAAGCGCCAACGAAAGCCCGCCTCCCACAGCCACGCCGTTGATGCCGCCCACGATCGGCTTGTCGCACTTCTGGCGCAGGACGGTGAGGAAACGGCTGATCCAGGTGAGGTCGTCGAGGAAGAGGCTCTGGTCCGAAAGCGGCGAGTGGTTCTTTCGCTCCGACAGCACCGTGCCGCCGCGGAGATTCTGCTTCAGGTCAAGCCCGGCGCAGAAGGCCCGCCCCGCGCCAGTGATGGCGATCACCCAGACCGAGTCGTCGTTGACCGCCTCCTCCACCGCCCCCACAAGACCCCACGCCAGTTCGTCCGAAAGAGCGTTCAGCGCCTCCGGCCGGTTCAAAACGATGGTTCGAACACGCCCGGCGTTGCGCATCTCCAGCACGTCACTCATGGCGACCTCCCCTGCGCGGCTGCGCACACCCGAGTATAGGGACCGCGCCGCCTTACTGCTTCACCTGGAAGTCGCGCAGGCTGCAGTCGTTGAGCTTCCCATCCGAAAGGAAGCTGGAGTGTGCCCAGCCCTCCACGGGCGAGCTGACGCGGTACCAGCCCGTCCCCTGCTTTTCGCCTGAGGCCGGCGCAGTCAGCACAAACTCCTCGGCCCGCACCCGTGTCGTGTCCTTCAACAGGGTGATAATCGGTGAATCGGCGCCGGGCGCCCGCCGCACGTTCAGCCCGTCCCCGTCAGCGCAAACCGCCATGTCTGCGGGCAGGTTCCAAACGTGGTAGCTCTGATTCTGCGTGGGGAACCAGAGGTCCCACGCGCCGGCGCCATTGCGCCCGTAGATGGCCACGAATCCCCCGTTCCCCGAGGCGGCTGAAACTCCGATCGCGAGTACCCCGCGCTCTGCCGAGGCTGCCGGCGAGGACAGCCAGGCGCACGGCTGCCCCCTGGGATTGTCCCGGCTGCACGGCTCCGTTGCGGGCCGGATGATCGCGTTGTACTTCATGGCCGCGGCCGCAAGCGCGGCGTCTGCGGCCGTTGCAGGCGGGTGCGTAGGGGTTGGCGCCGCTGTCGCCGATGATGCCGCGGTTGCCGCAAGCGTTGGCGATGAGGCCGTGGCTCCAGTGGTGGGCGTGGGGTCGCCGCCGTCGTCTCCGCCGCAGGCCGCCGCCAGCAGGGCAAAGGTCGCAAGCAGACCTGGCGCAACAAGGCGCATCATGTTCCGCCCTCCCGGTGGAGCACCACCGCCGGGCGTAGCATAGCCCCTCAACGGGCCGTTGTATGCGCTATTCGCCCCGTTCCTGGTCGCGGCCCCGGCGGCTCCTCAGATTCGCTGGTCAGTTGTAGCGCCCGCCGCTGATCCTCTCCAGCTTGCGCCAGTGGTGCTCTGTCTGGATTCGCCTGATTGTGCCCGTCCGCCCGCGCATCACGAGCGATTCGCTCGTGGCTCCCCCGGAAACGTAGTCAACTCCCTTCAACAGGTCGCCCGTCGTTATCCCCGAGGCGGCGAAGAACACATCGTCGCTCGATACCAGGTCGTCGAGGGCCAGTACCCGGTCCAGGTCGATCCCCCGTTCCGAGGCCAGCCGGCGGTCGTCGTCGTGGCGCGGCCAGAGCCGCCCCTGCATGTCGCCCTCCAGCGACTTGATGGCGCAGGCCGAAACAACGCCTTCGGGCGAACCTCCGATCCCCAGCAGCATGTCGACGCCCGTCCCGGCCATCGCCGCCATGATCGCCCCCGCCACGTCACCATCGGTGATGAAGCGGATGCGGGCCTGGGTCTCGCGAATCGCGTCCACGATTTCGGTGTTCCGGTCGCGGTCGAGCACCACCACCGTGACTTCGTTCACGGCGATGCCCTTCGCGCGCGCAACCTGCTCGATGTTCCAGCCGACAGGGGCAGAGATGTCGATCATCCCCCTCGCCTCGGGGCCGACCGCGATCTTGTCCATGTAGAAAATGTCGCGCGGATTGAACATCGTCCCCCGCGGCGCCACGGCAACTACGCTCAGCGCGTTCGGCCGCCCAAGGGAGAGCAGGCGCGTCCCATCGATTGGGTCCACCGCCACATCTACCTGCGGCCCCCGCCCGTTGCCGACGCGCTCTCCGTTGTAGAGCATCGGAGCCTCGTCCTTCTCCCCCTCCCCGATGACGATAATCCCGTCCATGTCGACGGTGTCGAGCATCATGCGCATGGCATCGACAGCCGCGCCGTCCGCGGAGTTCTTGTTGCCGCGGCCCATCCAGCGCGCGGCGGCCAGTGCCGCCGCCTCCGTGGTCCGCACCAGTTCCATGGCGATGTTCCGGTCCGGTACCTGCTCGTTCCTCATGACATGCTCCGTTCCATTGAGTAGGGTTCCTCCCGGCGGCCCGGCCGCTCAGGGGTTGATGCCGAGCTGGCCTGCAACCGGCTTCAGCGCCTCGGCTACGAACCGGATGTGCTGGTCAAGCTCGACCCCCAGGTCGGCGGCCCCCTTAACCAGGTCGTCGCGGTTCACGGCACGCGCAAAGGCCTTGTCCTTCATCTTCTTCCGCACGGAACCCGGCTCAATTGAAGAGAGCGAACGGTCCGGCTTCACCAGAGTGCAGGCAATCACAAAGCCCGAGAGTTCGTCGCAGGCGTAGATGGCGCGGTCCATCTTCGACGTGTACTCCAGGCCCAGGAAGGGAGCATGGCACAGGATTGCGTACCGGATATCATCCGGCACACCCCTCGCGGCCAGGATCTTCGAGCCCTCCTTCGGATGCAGGTCCTCGTTAGGGTGGATCTCCCAGTCGAAGTCGTGGAGCAGCCCCACGATCCCCCACTTCTCTACATCCTCGTGCAACTCGCGTGCGTAGGCCTGCATCACCGCCTCCACCGCGATGCCATGCTTGAGGGTGCGCTCCTCGCGGGCGTACTCCTGCAGGATCTTCCACGCGTCATCGCGGTTCATGGCGGCTCCCGTTCCCTGTGGCAAGCGAATCGTAGCAGGTGCCGCCGGGCCGAACGAGCCATCTCGTGCCACCGCAAGCATGGCCAAACGATCCCTGGATTCAGCCTGACGGCAGCAGTCCTGCCGCGCCCCCGGCATTAGCTGATCCTGATCCGCGGGCGGGCCGGCGGCTAACGAATTGGCAAGTGATGGTCGGCTATAGTCGAAAGATGCCACCCGTGGCCTCATCCCCTCCGTTCCCCGGCCGGGAGCGCAACGGCGCGCTCGGAGAGTCACCGCTGGCCGAGCTTGTCGTCAACCTCGGCGCGGACCCTGAGATGGGCCTCACCGCATCTGAAGCGGCACAACGGCTCCGTCGTTTCGGCCCGAACGAACCGGCTCCCATCACCCGTCCGGGGTGGTACACCGTTCTCCTTCGCCAGTTCATCAACAGGCTTATCCTGCTGCTCATCTTCGCCACGGCGGTTTCGCTGGTGCTCGGCGAATCGCTCAACGCCCTGGCCATTGGTATCACCGTCATCGTCTCTGGCGGCTTTGGCTTCATCAACGAATTCCGCTCCGAACGCGCCATCGCCGCGCTGCAGGCGCTCACCGCCCTCCGCGCCGAGGTGGTCCGCGGCGGCCTGCACGAAGAGATCGCCGCCTCGGAAATCGTCCCCGGCGACGTCATTGCCGTCGCCGAAGGCCGCGCCGTTCCGGCCGATGCCCGCCTCATTGAGGCGCGGGGGCTCTTCGTCAACGAGTCCATCCTCACCGGCGAGCCCATCGCCGTCCTGAAGACCGAAGAACCGCACACCGATGTCGAGAGCGCAACCCCGGCGACAGCGCTATACGCGGGCACCACGGTCGTGGCGGGAAGCGGACTGGCGCTGGTCGTCGCCACTGGCAGCGCTACCTCCCTCGGTTCCATCTTCACCGCCATGCGGGACGTTCGCCGCCGCTCGACGCCGCTGGAAGACCGGCTCGAGAGCCTGGGCAACCGGCTTATCCTTGCTTTCCTGGCGATGTGCCTTGCAATCGTCGTGGTAGGACTCCTCCAGGGACGCGACCTGCGCGTCATCATCGAGATGGCGGTTGCGCTCGCCGTTGGGGCCATCCCCGAAGGGCTCCCCGCAGTCGCGACCACCACGCTCGCAGTCGCCGTCCGGCGCCTTGCTGGCCGCAAGGTGCTCGTCCGGCGGCTCGATGCCGTCGAAACCCTCGGCTCCACCACCGTCATCGCCACCGACAAGACGGGCACGCTCACGGAGAACAGGATGGTCATCCGCCAGGTTCTCCTCGCCGATGGCCGCGCTCTCGGTGTTGGCGTCACCGCCAGTGGCGCCCGGATCGCGACCGGCGTGGTCCGCGGCGACGGCGAACCGCCTTCCCGGGAAGAACAGGCCTCCGTTGAGCGCCTTCTCGTGGTTGCCGCGCTCTGCAGCGACGCCGTCGTCGAGCACGACGACGACCGCGGCTGGCATGCCCACGGCGACCCCTCCGAGGCCGCCATCGCCATCGCCGCCGCCGGGCTCGGCAATCACACGGCCGTTCTCGAGGCCAGCTTTCCCCGCACGCACACCCGGCCCTTCACATCGGCCACACGCTACATGCAGACTCGCCACCAGGACGGCGCCGGCGAATCGTTCGTCGCTATCAAGGGCGCCTTCGAGCAGGTCCGCGCGCTCACGGGCGGCGAAAACCCCCACCTCGACACCGCCGTGCAAGACCTGGCCGGGGCCGGTTACCGGGTGCTCGCCGTTGCCGAGGGCGCGGGTGACGCCGGCCCCGCGCTCCTGGGTGCAATCGTGCTTGAGGATCCCCTCCGCCCGGATGCCGCCGCCGCCGTGGCTGCCTGCCGCGAAGCCGGCATCCGCGTCATGTTGATCACTGGAGACCAGTTGCAGACAGCGGCCAACGTAGCCACGCAGACGGGCATCCTCTCACCCGAAGGTCTCGCGCTTACCGGGTCCGGCGCGGCTGGTGCTCAACTCGCCCGCGCCGATGTCGTCGCCCGCGCCACCCACGATACGAAGGAGGCGATCGTTGCTGCGCTCCAGGACGGCGGCGAGGTGGTCGCCATGACGGGCGACGGCGTGAATGACGCTCCCGCTCTGCGCGCCGCCGACGTCGGTGTTGCTGTCGGGCCGGGCGCAACGGATGTCGCCATGGAGGCGGCCGACGTGGTACTCGCCGATGGGAGGCTCATGTCGCTCGTGGAGGGCATCAAGGAAGGACGCCTGATCGCCCGGAACCTCCGCCAGGCCATCATCTACCTGCTCACGGCCAGCTTCGGCACCATCTTCCTGATCACCCTCGCCATGGCGGCCGAAGACGACCTTGCCCTCGGGCCGCTCCAGATCCTCTGGTTGAACCTCGTGGTTCACATCTTCCCGGCTCTTGCCCTTTCCACGGGCCGGGAGGCCGGTCCGGGACCCACGGCGCCAACCACGGAGCTCTTTGCCCGCACGACATGGGCGGAGATAGGCGTGCGCGCGCTCGCCGTCGCTGCTTCCGGCCTGGTGGCGCTCGTGCTCACCGCCCGCACCGGCGAGACACCAGGGCAGGCCCAGGCCGTGGTCTTCACCGCCCTCGCCCTCGGCCTTGTGGGCCAGGCCTTCTTCATCGACGTCCGGTCGCTCACAGCATTCCGGAGGCGCGTGATGCGCCCGGGTCTCTGGCTCGGGGCTGCCATCTCTGTGTCGCTGATGCTCATGGCGCTCCAATGGCCCGGTTTCCGCGCCGCCCTGGAGCTTGATGCTATCGGCGCCCGCGAGTTTGGCCTCGCCCTGGCGTGCGCCGCGGCCTCGTGGTTCGGCGCCCAGGCCCTCCTCGCCCTTGGTCGCCGGCTGCCAGTCGTGAGCGACATCTGACACCCGCATTCACCCGCGTTTCCTCTGGCCAATTGCCGCTCGCGGCCGATTCTCCATGTGATGGGTGGAGCCCGGAAGGCACTGGCGCGCGTCCCCGGGGCGGCGATTGCGCTTTTCGGCGCTACCGCGGTGCTTGGCGTCGTCGCGCTCGGCGCGGGCCAGGCAACCTCTGATGGCGTGGACCAGCCCGCACCCGGCGCCGAGTCGCAGGCCGCCGCTGATCCCACCGCCGCGGGAGCTGAGGAGTCAACCACGATCCTCGACGCCGGCGACCTCGTCCTGGGCCCGGCCGATGTGACAGCGATGCTCGAAGAAGGCGCCATCGAAGTACCCCTGCCGGGCGACCTCCCGCCCGATGATCGGCGCAAGGCGGCCAAAGACGGCCGCTTCGCCCTTCCCCTGAAGGCGTGGACCATCTTCACCGACCGCTACGGCGCCCCCCGGGGCAGAGGCTGGATTCACGGCGGCCTCGACCTCTCCCTTGAGACCTACCCGGCCTCGGTCGTGTACGCGGCCTGCCAGGGAGTGGTTGCGACCGCGGCCTATTCGAGCTCCTACGGGAACCACGTGGTCGTCGATTGCGGGGAAGGCTGGAGCACGCTCTATGGGCACCTCAGCGCCACGCTCGTCGAAGCGCGCCAGCCCGTCACCTTCGATACCGCGCTCGGGATTTCGGGCTCGACCGGCTTCTCCACAGGAGAGCACCTCCACTTCGAGATCCGCTGGGAGGGGGCGCCGGTCAACCCCGAGGACTACCTGGACTTCGGTATTCCCGAGGATGCCCCGCTTTCCAACGGGCCCCTCTGGTTCGGAGAGCCCGGAGCGCGTGCACGCACCACCAGTGTTCCCTCGTCCGGCGCCACAGGTGCAGGGTCAGCCGACCCAAGGGCCGCTGTTGAACCAACCGCCACCCGGCCCCCGGCCACTGCCACGCCAACGCGCCCGGCGGCAACACCGACGCGCCCCGCTACGCCCACTCCCAAACCAGACCGTTAGCGCAGGCTCCTAGCCCCCGTTTTCCAGGCCCTGAAGGTGCGTTGCGTCGTTGTACCCGAGCAACGTGAATCTGCCGCTCTTCGAGAACTGCATCCGCGTTATGGACGTGTTGTCGCAGGCAAACGACCACGTCGCCTCGATGGGCAGGCTCAGGAACTCGGCCAGCATGGCCATGATGGCGTTGCCGTGCGACACGAGGAGCACAGTCCCGCCACGGTGAGCTTCAACCGAACGCTGCACGGCCTCGCTCGTGCGCGTCCTCAGCTGCTGGAGGGTTTCACCCCCGGGCGCCCCGTGCAATCGCCCCAGGAAGAAGTCGCGCAGCAACTCCGGGTGCCGTTCGCCGAGTTCGCGTCCGGGCCGGCCCTCCCATTCGCCGTAGTGCATTTCGCGGAGCCCCGGGTCCGGCGCCGCCTCCAGGCCGGGCTTCTGCTCCAGGGCGTGCTCGGCTGTTTTCGCCGCGCGTGAGAGGTCGCTCGAATAGGCCGCGTCGATCTCCATCTCTCGCAGCCTGGCGCCGAGGGCCCGGGCCTGCCTCACGCCCAGCGGAGTCAACTCCGTTTCGGAATGCCCGCAGAACAGCCCCTCGATGTTCCCGTACGTCTGGCCGTGACGTACGACAATTACGCGCGTGATCATGCATCGAGTCTAGAGGACGCGTTCATTACGGGCCCCTGCCACCCGGGCGGTTCAACTTCCATTTGTTTTACGAACGTTTTACGAATTGATGCCCCCGGTTGCTGGTGCGCGTACACCCGGCGCTTGTTACGGTACCGTCGACGCTTTCCGGAAGAGCCCTTAAGGGGCGGGAGGAGCAATGCGCGGAGTGTTTAGAAAAGGAACAATCGTGGCTGCGACCACGCTCGCCTTCGCCGCCATCCTTGGCGGCTCGCTCGGGTTGGCAACGGCCGGGACGCGGAGCAGCGGCCTTGTTGCAGGCCAGAACGTCATCGGCGGCCCGATCAAGGGCGATGTCGCTCCTGCCAAGTTCGTGAGCTGCCTCGGCAACTCCTGGACGGCTCTCTACATCTGGGACAACCGCTCAGCCGAACAGGGCGGTCAGCGCTGGCAGCACTACCTGAAGGGCGTCCCCGACTACGTCAACTCATCGGCGACGGGCGGAATCACCGTCGTACCACGGCTCGCCGGCGTCTACCTGTTCATGTCCGCGGCCATGTCGTCGCCGTTCCTCCCCGATTCCAACGCCGATACCTGCCCCTAACCGGCGCCACAAGGACTCCCATTGAAAGCCCCCGCCCCTGGCGGGGGTTTTCGTTTGGCTCGCGGGCGCACCCTACAATGGGGTTGCCAATCCGGCCTGAGGAGGGAGTGGCATGGCCCATGCCATCCGGCTCCGCCAGGAGCACATCGACGCCATGGTCAAACACGCGCTCGAAGACGCGCCCATTGAGTGCTGCGGCATCCTTGCCGCCGTGGACGGCGAGGTCGTCTCCGTGCACCGCGCCCGGAACGTGGAGGCCAGCCCCTACCGGTTCAGCATCCACGGCCTGGAGCAACGCCGCATCGAGGAGGCCATCGACGAGTCGGGCGCGCATCTCGCCGGCTTCTACCACTCCCACACCGGCTCCGAAGCCAGGCCAAGCCCTACCGACATCCGCATGATGAATGCCTTCTTTGGCCCTCCCTATGTCCACTTCGTGATCGGCGTCTCCGACCGGGAGAATCCCGTTGTGCGCGTCTTCTACATCGAAGACGGCGCCTCGTCCGAGCAGGAATTCGAGGTGGTTCACTGAGTCAGCCCTTCCCGGCCATCGCCCCGCTGCACCGCGACTACCGGGCGCCCGCACTCGAAATCCGCGGCCGCCGGTTCTCATGGGGCGAACGCACCTTCCTGATGGGCATAGTCAACGTCACACCCGATTCCTTCAGCGGCGATGGCACGGGCGCCGACCCCGCCGCCGCTGCCGCGCTTGCCGCACGTTTTGAAGCCGAAGGCGCCGACATCCTCGATGTCGGCGGCGAATCAACCCGCCCGGGCGCCAGCCCGCTGGACCCCGAGGTGGAGCTCGCACGCGTGGTGCCCGCCATCCGCGCAGTCCGGGCGCGCACCAGCCTGCCAGTCTCCGTTGACACGTGTCACCCCGCGGTCGCGGCGGCAGCCATTGCCGCAGGAGCCGATGTCGTGAACGACATCTGGGGCCTCAGGTCCGATGCTGCCATGGCGGAAACAGTCGCTCGCGCAGGAGTCCCGCTCGTGGCCATGCACAACCAGCGCGGCCGGGCGCCCGGGGACGTCATCCAGGGCCTGCGCGCCGGCTTCACGGAAACCCTGCGACTGGCCGCGGAAGCCGGCATCCCGTCCGAACGCGTGATTCTTGACCCCGGCTTTGGGTTCGGCTGGGAACCGGCGCAGAATCTCGAAATGGTGCGGCGCCTCCCCGAGCTCTGGGACTTCGCCATGCCCCTCCTTGTCGGGCCGTCACGCAAGTCCACCATCGGACTGGTCCTGGAAGCCCCGGTGGGAGAACGTCTCGAAGGCACCGGTGCGGCGGTCGCCCTCGCAATCGCCGGCGGGGCCGACATTGTCCGCGTTCACGATGTCCGCCAGGTCGCCCGCGTTGCCCGCGTCGCCGACGCCATCGTCCGCGACAACTGGCGTCCGTGACCTCCTCCGGGCCCATCCTCATAGCCCTCGGCAGCAACCTCGGCGACCGCGCGGCCAATCTCCGCGCCGCGCTCCGCCTGATGGCCTCTGCCCGGGTCACGCCTGTGCGCGTCTCGCAGGCCTGGGAATCAGAACCCGTTCCCGAAGGTCAGCCGCGATTCCTCAACGCCGTCGCCGCCGTCGAAACGGCCCTCTTGCCCCACGACCTGCTCGATGCCCTGAAGCAGATCGAGCAGGCCCTCGGACGCCGCCCCAGCAGGCGCTGGGGACCGCGCCCCATCGACCTCGACATCCTCTTCTATGACTGGATCGAGGCGTCCGCACCGGACCTCGTCATCCCCCACCCTCGCATCGCCGAGAGGCGATTCGTGCTCGCGCCGCTCTCCGAGGTCTACCCGGGCCCGCTGCCCATCCTTGGCCGCACTGCCCTCGAACTGCTCTGCGAGGCGCCGCCACTGGGAATCAGGCGCACGGGCATCAGCCTTGAAGGCTGAGCACGGGCGTCACCACTGCCCGTTCACGTCGCCTGGCGTCAGCACGGGCATGATCCCGCGCCCTCGCCGGTCTGCGGCGCGAACAAGTCCGTAAAGGCTGTCAACGGTGGGCGCCGCCACCCCGAGTGCCCGAGCGCGCCGCGAAGGCTCGCCCAGGATCGCCTCAACCTCAAGCTCCCTTCCCAGCACGTAGTCAATGACCATGCTGGTCCGGTAGTCGCCAATGGCGCGTGTCTGGGCGAACATCGCCTGCACCACGCTCTCGGCGTCCAGGCGCTCCTTCGCGCCCACGGCCTCAAGGTCGGCGTTGCCCGCCGCGGCCACCTCGCGCATCGCGCCCTCCGCTATTCTCGAAAGGGCCTCATCGCCCAGGATGGTCTGCGTTCCCACTCCCCCGGCAGCCACCGAAAGGCCGTTGAACGGCACGTTCCAGCACAGCTTCTCCCAGCGTGCGAAGCGGAGATTCGGCGCCACCACGACCTCAATCCCGCCCGACGCGAGCAGCGCGCGGAGCTCCTCCGCCTGTTCCGGGTCATCCTCGTAGTGGCCGATGCTCACACGGCCGTACACCAGGTGGTGGATGACTCCCGGGTCTCCCCGGTTGATGCAGACAAAGGCCATCCCACCGAAGACCCTCTCCCCTCCGAACCAGCCGGCGAACCGTTCCTCAATCCCGAGCCCGTTCATGAGCGCGAGCACGCGGGTGTTCGGAGCCATGCACGGCGCCACCAGTCTCTGCGCCTGTTCAATCGCCGTGGCCTTCAGCGAGCAGAGCACCCAGTCGACCGGCCCGATCTCTTCGGGCGTGCCGAATGCGGCCACCGGCTCCAGCCGGAAGTCGCCCGCGGGGCTGCGGATTTCCAGCCCGCCCGTCTGCACCGCTTCAAGGTCGCGCCGCATCAGGAAGCGAACGGCGTGGCCCGCGCGCGCCAGCAGCGCACCGTAGTAGCAGCCGACTGCTCCCGCGCCGATGACCGCCACCGTTGCCATGCGGGCAGATTATTGGATCTGCCCCGTGGCAGCTACAGGCGCCTGCTTTTCGAGTAGAATACGAACAAAGGTTCGCCATGACCGCGCCCACCATCCTCCACGTTGACCTAGACGCCTTCTTCGTCTCGATGGAGCTCCTGCGGCGCCCGGAGCTGCGCGGGCTGCCCGTGGTGGTTGCCGGTGCCCTCGGCCCTCGCGGCGTGGTCAACACATGCAGCTACGAGGCACGCCGCTTCGGCGTTCGCTCGGCGATGCCCGTCTCCCAGGCGCGCCGCCTCTGCCCCTCGGCGGTCTTCCTCGAATCGGACTACAGCTTCTACAGCCCTGCATCGAAGCAGTTCCATGCCATCCTGCGCGATTTCACATCGCTGGTTGAGCCGGCCGGCGCCGACGAGGCCTATCTCGACGTATCCGGCAGCGAGCGCCTCTTCGGCGATGGGCCGGCCATCGCCCGCAGCATCCGGGCGCGGGTGGCGGCCGAGGCCGGCATCACCGCATCGGTGGGCGTCGCCACGAACAAGCTCGTCGCCAAGGTGGCTAGCGACGCGGCCAAGCCCGATGGCCTGCTCGTCGTCGCTCCCGGTGAAGAGGCGGCCTTCCTGGCTCCGCGCCCTCTGCGCGACCTTCCCATGGTGGGACCGAAGACGGCCGCCGTCCTCGCCGGGCTCGGCGTCAGGTCGATCGGCGACCTCCAGCGCATCCCGGTGCATGCACTCCAGGCCCGCTTCGGACGCCATGGCGCCGAGCTCCACACTCGCGCCATGGGCATCCACGATGCCACGGTCCTTGCCGGCCGCGCCGAGGCCAGGTCCATCTCGCGGGAAACCACCTTCGACACCGATGAACAGTCGGAGGAGCGTCTGCTCGCCGTGCTCCGCCGCCAGGCCGAACGCGTGGCCGCCGACCTCGCTCGCCAGGAGCGGAGCGCGCGCACTGTCACGCTGAAGCTCCGCTTCCCGCCCTTCGAAACCCTCACGCGGTCCTGGACGCCCGGCCCGCCAGTGGAGCTGGCGGAAGAGATCTTCGCCGCTGCCGGCGGCCTCTTCGAGCGCGCCTGGGCGGAAAACGCCCACCGGCCCGTCAGGCTCCTCGGGCTCGGTGTCGCCAACCTGCAGGAGCGGGCGCGCCAGCTGAAACTTGGCGAACCCGCCTCGCACGGGCAACTCGACCGGGCCGTATCGTCCCTGCGTGACCGCTTCGGCGAAACCGCCGTCGTGCGCGCCGCCGAACTACCCGCGCCCGGCGCAACCCGTTCGCCATTGACAGCTCCCCTCGCTGGCCCGCACGATCAGATAGATTTGGAAGGATTCGAGGGAGTGTGAACGAACAGCCCCAGGCCTCCCGCCGCTGGATTCCCCTTGGCGCCGCCGCCGCGCTTCTTGGCGTGAGCGAATCAACCGTGCGCCGCTGGGTCGATTCGGGGGAGGTACGCTCCTTCCGGACTCGCGGCGGCCACAGGCGGGTCCTCGAAGACGACCTCCGTGGCATCGTCGAGGCCACCGGCGCTCTTCCCGCGCGCGATGCCGATCGCATCAGCGACCTCGCCATTGCCCGCGTGCGCCGCCGAATGAGCCGCGGCCGCCAGACCCACACCATGCCCACATTCGCCGAGCTCAGCGACGCTGCCCGCGACCGCCTGCGCCTCATGGGGCGCCAGATGGTCGACCTGTTCGCACGCTACATCTCTTCGTCCACCAGGGGCGAGCGGTTTGTCGAGGACGCCCGCACCATCGGGCGCGAATACGGGCGCATGCTTGTGGCCGAAAAAGTGCGCCTCACCACCGCCATCGGCACGTTCAACTCGCTCCGGCGCTCGCTTGATGAGACCGCCTCGCAGATCGCCACCGAATCGGGGCTCTCCACCGACGAGGCCGTGGACGCCGTCGAGCGCACGCTCGAGCTCGCCGACGTGGTCCTGGAGGGCATGGCCGAGGTCTACGAAAGCTCCGCGACTTCGCCCTGACGGCCCGGGCGGTGCCCGTTTCTCAGTCGACGATCCGCAGCGAGGCCGTGCTCTTTGCCACGAACCAGTAGGCCCTGCCCTGCTCCATGGTGCGCAGGTTGTTCACGAAGGCCGGCAGTCCCGGTATGTAGCGGAGCCACTGACCGGACGCAGCATCCCACGTGTAGACGGCACTGACGCCCGAAGTCCCTTTCAGGGCCTCGCTTACCGGGGCGTTGCTGCCCGGCCAGGTGAGGAGGTTCGCTCCCGGTTGCAGCGGCAGCGAATTCGTCGGCGTGCTCGTGGGGCTCGGCGTCTTTGGCGGAGTCGCCGTGGCCGTCGGTGATTGCGCCGGTGTGCTCGTGGCCGGAACCGTAGGCGTGCTTGTGGGCTGCCACGTGGGCGTGGTGGCCGGCGGCTGCTGGGCCTGCGTGGGCGGAGCAACCGGGGTTGAGGTTGGCGCCTGGGTGGGCGCCGTTGTCGGTGTGCTCGCCGGCGGGACAGCCGGTGTTGGCGTGCTCGCGGGAGGCTGCGTGCTCGTGGGCGGAGTGGTCGGAGTGTTCGTGGGCGGCTGCGTGGGCGTGTTGGTCGGCGGCGGTGGTGGTGGAGCGCCCCCCGTTCCGTCGTCCGTTGCCCCGAAATTGGTTGCCCAGTACCAGCCGTAAGGCGAGCCCGGCACGTTGGCGCGCGAGATGCCGATCTGCTTGTAGTAGGTCCCAAGCATGTTTGCGTTGTGCCCGGGTGAGTTCTTCCACGCGTCAAAGGCCGATTGCGCACTCGACCAGCCGGTCCCGGCAGCGAGGTTCTCCCCCGCGCCCTGCGGATAGCCGCAGTCGAGGGCCCGCTGGTAGGGCGAACGCCCCAGCGAGTCCGTGTGCGAGAAGTAGCCGTTCGTCCCGAGGTCGTTGGTCATCCACGTCGCGGCGCGGTTGAGATTGGTCGAGACGGTCAGCGTGCCCAGGCCGTTCTGGCTCCGGTAGTTGTTGATGAGCGTCAGGAACGTCTGCTCTTCACCGTCCAGCCCCGTGTCGCCGGTCGTGCAGTCGCCGGCCGCGCGCGCTGGCGAGCTCCCTGCCGCGAACGCGCCAAGGCCCGCCAGGGCCATCCCCGTGAGTCCCAACAGCAGGGCAAGTGTACGTGTCCGCATATCTCGTTCCCAACCGCTTCCTGCCCCCGGTTTCGCTCAGGGGTCCCATTTGGAAGTTCGGCGGTTGGACGTTCCGTCCGAGTGGCCAGCCGGTGGACGGCCCGGGAAGGGAGGGGGGAGATGCGAAGGTCGGCGATGCGCCCTGGTGCCGGTGCGGACGCGCCAGGCTCCGGGAGTGGTCCGGCCTTCAGCCCGGCTGCAACGTGAACCACTGCTGCTGCACACGTTGACGCCGGGAGCACCCATCACCATAATGCGAACATCTGTGCGTATCGAGGCTCACATGGCCGAACCTGCCTATCCGGTCCTCGCCACCCGCACCATGCCGCCGGCCGCGGCTGCCGAGGCGGTGATCGCCGACCTGCGTGCCAGGCCAACGGAGACGACCGTTCGGCGCATCGAGGAAACGCCGGCCCGCTTCGCCAGCTGGCCCGGGGAGACCCACCCGGACCTCCTCGCCGAGCTTTCCCGGCGGGGCATCGATCGCCCCTATACCCACCAGTCCCTCGCCATAGAGCACGCCCTGGCCGGGCGGAGTGTGGTAGTCGTCACCCCCACGGCGAGCGGCAAGACCCTCTGTTATAACGCGCCCGTTCTCAGCACCATCCTCCGCGATCGGTCGGCCCGGGCCCTCTACCTCTTCCCGACCAAGGCGCTCGCACAGGACCAGCTCGATGAGCTCAACGGCCTCGTCACCGCTCTCGGGGCCGAGATCGGCGCCTTCACCTATGACGGCGACACACCGGCCGACGCCCGTCGCGCCGTTCGTACGGCCGGGCACATCGTGCTCACCAACCCCGATATGCTGCACACGGCCATCCTTCCCCATCACACGAAGTGGGTGCAGCTCTTCGAGAGCCTTGAGTTCGTCGTGCTCGATGAGCTGCACACGTACCGCGGCGTTCTTGGCAGCCATGTTGCCAACGTCATCCGGCGGCTTCGCCGTATCTGCCAGTTCTACGGGTCCAATCCCACCTTCATCTTCTGTTCGGCCACCATTGGCAATCCCGCAGAGCTCGCCGAGGCGCTCCTCGGCGATGCCGTGGAGATGGTCGACGACAACGGCGCGCCCCAGGGGGAGCGCGTGGTGGTGGTTCACAATCCCCCGGTGGTCAACCGCGAGCTGGGAATCCGCCAGTCCGCTCTCAAGGCGGGCCGCGATATCGCCGCGCGCCTCATTCGCGCCGGTGTGCAGACCATCGTCTTTGCCCCCAGCCGCATCCGGGTGGAGTTGATGCTCACCTACCTGCGCGACTCCCTGAAGGACAAACCCGGCGAACCCGAGCGCATCGCCGGCTACCGCGGCGGCTACCTGCCCCTCGAAAGGCGCAACATCGAACGGGGCCTGCGCAGCGGCGACGTGCGATGCGTGGTCGCCACAAACGCGCTTGAGCTCGGCATCGACATCGGCGGTATGGGCGCGAGCGTGGTAGTGGGCTATCCCGGGACCCTCGCCAGCCTCTGGCAGCAGTTCGGGCGAGCCGGCCGCCGCCACGAAGGCTCCCTCTCGGTGCTGGTGGCATCCTCCAACCCCCTCGACCAGTACGTCGCCGCCAACCCGGGGTTCATCTTCGACCGCAGCATCGAGAACGCCCTCATCGACCCGGACAACATCTTCGTGCTGGCCAACCACCTGAAGTGCGCCGCCTTTGAGCTCCCCTTCGTGGTGGGCGAAGTCTTTGGCGCCCATACCGCCGAGATGCTCGAGCTCCTTGCCGATGAGGGGCTCATCCAGCGCTCCGGTGATCGCTATCACTGGATGACCGAGGCCTACCCCGCCGAACAGGTGAGCCTGCGCACCGCCAGCACAGACAACTTCGTCATCATCGAACAGGGGCCCCGGCCAAAGGTCATTGGAGAATGCGACCGCCCGAGCGCCCCGTTGCTGATCCACGAGGATGCCATCTACATCCATCGCGGCCAGCAGTACCAGGTCGAATGGCTGGACTGGGACGACAAGAAGGCCTACGTCTCGCCCGTTTCCGTTGACTACTACACCGATGCGCAGCTCGCGGTTGAGCTCAAAGTCCTCGACTCCTTCCGCGCCGCCGACGCCCCCGGCGGCCGCCACGAGATGGGCGAGGTGGCCCTGACCTTCCTGGCCACCATCTTCAAGAAGGTGAAGCTCAACACACACGAAAACGTCGGCTGGGGGAAGATTGCCATCCCCGAAGAGACCCTCCACACCACGGGCTACTGGCTTGGCTTCGAAGACGAAGCTACGAAGGGGCTTAAACGCGACGAGCTTGCTGCCGGGCTCGCGGGCGTCGCGCACCTCGCCCGGAATCTCGCCCCAATCTTCTGCATGTGCGATGCGCGCGACATCGGAAGCGAAGCCCACGTTCGTTCGACCTTCACCGGGCTGCCCACGGTCTACCTCTTCGACAATGTGCCCGGTGGCGTTGGCCTGGCCGAAAAGCTGTTCGACCTCCGCCACGAACTGGCCGAGGCGTGCCTCCGCGTGCTCCTGGCCTGCGATTGCCGGGACGGGTGTCCTGCCTGCGTCGGTCCACAGGTGGAATCAAAGAGCCCGGCCAGGAAAGCCGCCCGGCAACTGCTGGAGAAGCTGACCGGGTAGTCTCCGCCCTACTTTCCCGCCTGCGCCTGGTTCGGGTTGTTTGCCAATGACACCTGACGGCTCCGCGGTTGCAGCAATGCGGAACTGAGGGGGAATCAACCCCCGCGTCTAAACGCTAAATCGCTTGACACCTTTAGCAGTTCCCGCCAATATCACATCAGGACTTGCACTCGGCGGAACCCGGGACTCGAGACGAAGCCCTGGAACCTCGCCGGGCAGGCCACCTGAACTTCGCCAGCTAAGAGTCGTTCACCCCGCCTCTTGCTCTGAAGGGCTCCCCAACGGGAGCCCTTCGCTTTACGTGAGGCAAACCATCAACGCCACGCGATTCATGTATCCTCAGATCAAGGGCACTGACGTTCTCCCCCTCGGTGACCGGTTCGCGACTACGATCGAGGGGACGTAGACTTCCTCAGGGCAGTCCAGGGTCATGTCCGTCCCATAGTTTTCCGGCCATTCCGGGGAGGTTTGCACCAGGCAATGATCAAGAAGATGCGCTCCGCGCTGCTCCTATTCTCCGCAGCCGTCCTGCTGGGCGGGCTGGCCGTAGCCTGCGGCGGGGATGACGACGACGGAGGTGACTCCAAGCCGGCCGAGATCCCGGCCGGGGCGCCAATGGTCGACCAGGACGACCTCACCTTCATCCCCAACAAGCTCACTGCGAAGACTGGCGAAAAGGTCTACTTCAAGAACAGCGAGACTGCCATCCACACCGTCACCATCAACGGCAAGAACGTCTCCGGGAACATGAAGGAGAACGACGTCGTGATCTGGATTCCCGAGAAGGCCGGCGAATACAAGATCACCTGCGACTACCACCCGCAGATGAAGGCCACGATCACGGTCGAGTAGCGCCCCCCAATCCTGCGCGCCCCATCCAAGTCCTCGGGGGAAGCCGCGGCGGCGTCCTTCCCCTAGAATCAGCGGAATGATTGCGAACTGGTTCCGGACCACCTTCCAGTCGCTGGGGAACCGCAACTACCGCGTGCTCTGGTTCGGCACCACCCTCGCCTTCCTCTGCTTCATGATGTCCACCGTCGTGCAGTCCGTGGTCGCGTTCGACCTCACCGGTGAGAACAGGGCCGTGGGCGCGGTCTCGCTCGGCATGGGCATCGCCACCATCTTCATTTCGCCCTTCGGCGGGGTCATCGCCGACCGCGTCTCCAAGCGTAAGCTGCTCCTCGCCGGGCAGTCGCTCGTGGGGCTCAACTTCATTGCGGTCGGGGTCCTTGTCGTCACCGGCCACATCACACTTCCGCTTCTCATCGCCTCCACCTTCGTACTCGGCGCGGTGTTTTCGTTCATTGGCCCGGCGCGACAGGCATGGATTGGCGAAATCCTTCCCGGGCCGGCGCTCGCCAACGGGATAGCTCTCCAGCAGATAGCCATGACGCTCACCCGCATCTTCGGCCCGTTTGTCGCCGGCGGGTTGATCGCCCTTTCCTTCATCGGCACCGGTGGCGCTTACCTCTTCATGGGCGCGGTGTTCGTGGTGGTCATTGCCACTCTTGCACAGCTCCCGGCCTCCACCGTGCTGCGCGAAGGGCCACCGCGCTCTGTGGCCGACGACTTCCGCTCCGGCTTTGGCTACATCGCCGGCACTCCCGTGCTCGCTCTTCTCTCGCTCACCTTCATTGGCGTGGTCATCACCGGTTACTCGTACCAGGTCCTGCTGCCGGGCTTTCTCGAAAACGAGCTGGGGCGCGACCCGCGCGACATGAGCTGGCTTCTTGGCATCGGCGCGGCGGCCGGGCTGGTCGTTACCCTCGGTATTGCCAGCGTGGTTGGCTCAAGGCACGCCTGGTGGCTCATGTTCACGGGCATCGCCATGCTCGGCGTTTCGCTCGCCCTGGCTGCGCTGGCGCAGTCGTTCACACAGGCGCTCGTGGCCATGATGTTCGTCGGCGCCGGGTCGAGCGGGTTCCAACTCCTGAACAACGCTCTCATCATGCAGGAGACGGAGCCAGCCTACTACGGACGCGTCATGTCCATCACCATGCTCGCCTGGGGGTTCAACGGTCTCGCCGGGCTTCCGTTCGGCGTGCTCGCCGACAGGACCGGCGAGCGCGAGGCGCTCTTCGTTATGGGCGTGCTCGTTCTTGCCGTGGCCGTCGTGGCCGCCCTCGCTCGCGCCGGGGCGGTGCGCGCCGTGGTCCCCGCTCCCGTCATCCCTTCAGGCGGCGAATGAGCCGCACCCCTGCTACGCTTAGGGCACAGAACCCCCTCCGGAGCCAATCACTGCTCATGAAACGTGAAGAGATCGCCGCGCTCATCGCTATCCTCCAGGCTCAGCTTGCACTTGGGCAGGAAAACGTGATCGTGGGCTCATGGAAGATCGGCTTCGACCGCCGCCGCCAGGCCTTCACCTTCGACAAGTGCGAGAACGACGGTTACTGCGAGGAGCGCCCCGCCGTTGTCTCCCTGGCGGGCGAGATCCTGGACCCCGGCGGGCCCCTCTTCGGGGATTAGCGCTCGCGCCCGCTCTCTGTTCACCAGATCTCCCCTGATTTGGACACGTACCCCTCGTGAATCCGCCTTCTAGTGCCGATCAAAGAAGGAGAATGCCTCCGCGAACCCTGTCCCCGGCCGGCGCACGTGCCGAGAGGCACGCCCTAGTTCGCGTGCTCGTCGTGGATCTTGAGATCGACGACGTCAAGCGATTGCGCGCTACATTCGAGGGCGACGGCGGCTTCCGCATCCATACGGCGCGCACCCTGGAAGAGGCCGAGGAGAGGCTTGCCTCTGGCGCTTTCGATGTGGCGCTCATCGAGAGCTCGCTCTGGAGCCCTGAAGGCGCCGACCTCGTCCGCTTCGTTCGTGATAGGCGCCTCGACATCGCGGTGGTGTTGCTCACCTCGGGCAGTCAGCGTGATGCCCTTCCCGCCCTCAAGCTTGGCGCTCATGACTTCATTAGCAAGCAGTTCCTCGACGATGCCGAGCACGTCACGGCGCGTGTGCTCGCTGCGGTGGCCGAAAGCCGCACCCTGCGCCGGCGCGAGACAATGGTTCGCTGGCTCGAGCGCGAGGCCCGGACCGACCACATGACCGGGCTCGCCAATCGCCGCGCGTTCGACGAGCACCTTCAGAAAACCTCCGATGAAGCCCGGCGCGCAGGCGAACCCCTCGCCCTCATCCTCGTTGATGTCACCGGCACCCGGCAGGTCAACGAAGCCTATGGTCACCCCTCCGGCGATGCCATGATCCGGCGCGCGGCCAGGGCGGTTGCCAGCAGCATCCGCGGCTGCGACTTCGCCGGCCGCATCGGCGGCGACGATTTCGGAGTGCTGATCCGCGGGGGCGACATGGAGCTGGCGCGCCGCATCGCACGGCGGATCGCGCATGAGATTGAGCGCCTGAATAACGAAGGTCTGGACGGGGAGATCCCCGTGAGCGTGTCGTTTGGCGTCGCGAGTGGTCCCGCGAGCAATGCCGCGGACCTCTTCGCAGCCGCCGACCAGCAGCTATCCGCCCACAAGGGATTGCGGCCGGCAATCACCCCGTTCTTCCTGGCAGGCGAAGACGACGGCCCATCCGTCGCCTGATGCGCTTTACGCCGACGGCAAGGTAAGAGGTGACCCAGTGTTTGGTTAACGGCGAAGCGCGCAGCAAGTAGAGACTCCCGTCGAGGTCGAAGACCCGTCCCGCCCGTGGACGATCGATGCCGAGACCGGCCTTGGCAACTACCGCCAGCTGAACGAGATCCTCCGCCGCGAGATCGCCCGGAGCCTGCGTTACGGCAATGGGAACGCGCTCGCGGTTTTCGATGTTCGCGTCGCCGGATTCAGGCCCACCGGCGAGCGGCCAGACCCCCCTTCACCGGCACAGTTCGTGGCCGATGTCCTGCTCCGGGAGGCGCGCGAGGCCGATGTGGTATGCCGGCTCGACCTCACGCATTTCGTGGTGCTCCTCCTTGAGGCCGGCCTGGACGGCTCCGAGCAGTTCATCCACCGCGTCCGCACGGCAATTTCGCACGCGCCCTACAGCCGCAACACCAACGGAAGCGGAATCTACGCCCGGACCTGGGCGGGGTGCGTGGGTTGGCGCCCCGGCCTCGCTACCCCCGCGGTCTACCTTGACGCGGCCATGGAAGCGCTGGAACGAACCCGCGCTGGCTATTTCACCCGCGAATCGCTTTTCGAAGAGCCGGTACCTTCGCCCAACGCCTGATGCACCCGTGCTCTTATCGCCCTGCAGGAAGCCCGTCAACAGCGGGCAGGTAGCCGGCGCCGTCAATCCACCACGAGGCGGTCAGGGGGGCCCAGCTGGTCATGCGGGCCAGGGTCCCTTTCGTCTGGCCGTCCTTGCTCAGGATCCAGAGCTCCCTGCGCTCATCCCGCTGGGCCCAGTACGTCAGCAGCATCCATGCTCCGTCAGGTGACCACGTAACAAGCTGAGGCTGCCCGTGTCGAGGCACTTCGAAGCTCGCGATCTTGGTGCGCTCCACGCCGGACACCAGGATGACGTCTCCGTCCTCCTCGATCACGACCCTCTCCCCCTGGGGCGATTCGGCGCCTCTTTTTCCCTCGAAGTTCCCGGCCGCGATGCCCGTGTCGTGCTCCTCCCCCGTTGCCAGGTCGAGTTCGGTCCACGTTGGCTCTCCGGGCCGGGGACGGTCCGCTGAGACCCGGGCTATCGTGTCCTGGTCAACCCACGACACCTTCCAGGTGTCGAGGCCCGGGCAGCTCACCCTGCTGCGCGATTCCCCCGAGGCGCGGGCGCGCACAATGCAGCCGTCCCCGTCAATGAACAAGATCTCCCCGGGGATTGCCGGGTTGGGGTTCCTCTCCAGCGACGGCGGCGAAGGGTCGTAGCGGCCGAACTTGAATACGAGCACCACCAGCACGAGCGCCGCCGTCACCCCCGCGATGGTCCCGGCCGCCCAGAGCCGCCGGGCTAGCTTACCGCTGTTCGAACCCATGGCCGGAACCTCGCAAGGAAGGTAACAACTGCGATGAGCAGCGCGCCCATCAGAATGAGCAGGAGCGCTGCCGTCGTCTCTTCATCAACGTGCCGGGTGATGGTGCTGATCAACCCCCCGAAGATGCCGGCCACACCGGCCAGCATGTACACGAGTCCCCCGCGCCATACGCTGAGGGCGATCACGGCCGCGCTCGCAACGAAAACGAGCGACTCCGCCCAGCCCTCGTCGAAACCGGCCGAGAAGGCGCCCCAGGTGATCGCAGCCGCAACCACCGCGCGGGCCGGCAGCTGCGGTTCCAGCCAGCCGCGTTCCACCGCAAGGGCGCCGGCCCCGCCCACGATGGCGAGCGAAATCCCGGCCACAAGGAAGCTGAACTCGTCCGAACGCCCCCCGAGCGCGATCGAGAGCATGTACGCCGCACCGCCAATGCCGAGCACCTGCGGGTGGGCGGGGGCCAGAACCCAGAGCGCGAGCGCCAGGATCGTCGCGACCAACCCGGTTGCCAGCTGGATATCGTCCGCGCGCCATCCCGCGCTGTCCCCGGTCACGGCCGTTGCTCCCGAGAGGAGGACGCCCCCGGCCAACCAGGCGATGTGGCCACCGCGCACCATCCCCGGCTCGGGGAGCGTTCGCAGGCCGGCGCCGAGGGCCAGTGCCAGCACCCCCGGCACCCCCACCACCGCGATCCGTGCCCAGTCCTCCAGGTCCTCCCACGAGGTCCCAACCAGGATGACCACGCCGACAGCCGCCACTGCCAGGCCGAGGTAGATCAGCGCCTCAAGGATGCCGGGCCCTTCCCGGTCCCCGGTCTCCGGCTGCGACCTCGCGGAGTCGCGCTCGAACGCCCGGATGCGCTCGGCCGCGGCCTCGTCCAGGATGCCGGCCGCCCGCCATCGCTCCAGGTGTTCCTCGGACGATGCCACGCTGCCACCATAGGTGAGCCGCATTCGCCTTACAACCCCGGCAATCCCGGGGGCGACTGAATCGCAGGCAGGGCGTAGGCTTTGGCTCCAGGACTCCCAGGGAGGTGGACGATGTCGTTGCGTGGCAAGGCCGCAATCGTCGGCATCGGCGAATTCAAGCCCTCGCGCTACACGGAAGGGGCGACCACGCTCGGGATGCTCGTCGAAGTAGGCCGCCAGGCTGTGGCCGATGCAGGGCTCGAAATCGGCGAGGTCGACGGCCTCATCACCGAGAACTTCGCCGAGGCGCCGTTCATGGCTCCTTCCTCCGTGGTCGAGTACCTGGGCATCAGGGCGAAGTTCGCCGAGCTGGTCGACCTCGGCGGCGCCACCGGCGCAGGCATGGCCGCCCGCGCGGCGATGGCCATCGCCAGCGGCCTCTGCGAGACCGTGCTATGCGTCACGGGCACCCGCCGCGAAGCCCGCAGCCCTTCGGGCCAGCGCCGCTCCGCCAGCTCGGGCTACGCCGGGAGACGCGTTGACCGCACCCC
Organism: bacterium; assembly: GCA_003577245.1. Taxonomy (GTDB): domain Bacteria; phylum Chloroflexota; class Dehalococcoidia; order Tepidiformales; family Tepidiformaceae; genus UCB2. The sequence continues at coordinate 96,686 of QEVS01000003.1, forward strand.
CTACTCCGAGTTCGAAGCCCCCTTCGGGGCCATCGGAGCGAATTACGGCTACGCCATGATCGCCAACCGCTACCGCCACGAGTACGGCGTCACCCCCGAGCAGCTCGCGAAGATCGCGGTGGCCCAGCGCTACAACGCCTGCCATAACCCCGATGCCATGTTCTTTGGCCAGCCAATCACCGTGGAGGACGTGCTCAACTCACCAGTCATCGTGGACCCGCTGCACATGCTTGAGATAGTCATGCCCTGCGCGGGAGCGGCTGCCCTCGTGGTCACCAGCGCGAAAAAGGCCCGGCGCATGAAGCGCCCGGCCGCCTACGTGCTCGGCGCTGGCGAGCAGACGACGCACAGGAGCATCACCTATGCGCCCAGCCTTACCCACACAGCGATCAAGGCCGCGGCCGACAAGGCCTTCGCCATGGCCGGCGTGCGCCGCAAGGATATCGACGTCGCCAGCATCTACGACTGCTACACCATCACAGTGCTCCTATCGATCGAGGACGCCGGCTTCTGCAAGAAAGGCCAGGGCGGCCGGTTTGTGGATGACCACAACCTGCAGTTCGATGGCGACTTCCCCCTGAATCCGCACGGGGGCCAGCTCTCGTTCGGGCAGGCGGGCACCGCGGGCGGCATGTCCCATGTCACCGAAGCCGCCCGCCAGGTGATGGGGCGCGCCCAGGGTCGCCAGGTCAAGAAGTGCCGGCTGGCCTTCGTAAACGGCAACGGCGGCACCATGAGCGAGCAGGTGTCACTCATCCTCGGGAGGGAGCCCTGATGACCGAGCAAACTCATGAGTCCGCGGGCGCTGCTCCCGCCTCAACCCCAATGCCCTACAACAAGCCCCTGCCCGAGCCCACGCCGGTCACCCGTCCCTTCTGGGACGCCGCCCGCGAAGGCCGCCTGCTCATCCAGCGCTCGAAGAAGACCGGCAAGGCCGTCTTCTACCCGCGCTCCGTCTCGCCCTTCGGTCCCGACGACGAGCTCGAATGGTGCGAGGCCAGTGGCCGAGGGACCATCTACACCTGTACCGTTGCCCGCCGCCCCGTCGCACCCCAGTGGGCGAACGACCCGCCCCTCATCATCGCCATCGTTGAGCTTGAAGAAGGCTGCCACCTGACCACCAACATCGTCGACTGCGACCCGGATGCCGTGCGCATCGGCATGCCCGTCACGGCCGTGTTCGAAGCGGTCACGCCCGAGGTCACCCTTGTCAAGTTCCGCCCGGCTGACTGACGGGAGGCCTGGCGCATCAAGCCTCGCCGCCCGCATGCCGATAATCACCATGGCGATTACCACGGCGCAGGTGGAGCATGGCATACACCTTCTTCCTTGTTGATGGCAGCGAAGCGGCCACAGAACGCAGAGACAAGCTCCTCGCCCTTGCCGGTCCGGGTGGTGAAGCTCTTCTTGCTTCATCGGGACCTGCGGGGCTGGCGCTGCTCGACGATCTCCAGCTCCGCCCATCGCTGATCCTCGCCGGCTTCGCGATGGACGGCATGAACGTCATCGAGTTTCTCGGCGCCGTGCGGATGCGCCGCTGGCTCGAGGGCGTGCCCGTCGCAGTCTGCGCCAACGCCATAGCCGACCGGGAGATGATGGCCTGCTACCGGCTCGGGGTCTGTGCTGTGCTGGTGGAGCCACTTTCCCGCCACGAGCTGAAGTCGGTGATCGCCGAATGGGCACGCCCGTCCCACCGCGGCAGCGACGGCGCCACTCCCCGGTTGCCGGACCAGGCCACGCACCGCAGGGTGGCCTGACAGGCGTCAGCAGAGGGCGATCAAAGCCTCGCGTACCTCGGCGGCGCGCTCGACCGTTTCTTCCAGCGTGTCCTGTGCCGTGACAAGGTTCACATGGGAAGCCCCCGCTTCCACATACCGTGCGATGAACTCCGCGACCTCTGCCGGTGTCCCGTAAGGCGTGTACCGCTCGAAACGTTCGAAGGGTACCCGGTACATCGCCTCCATCCTGTCAGCGACCCGGCCGCGGGCCGCACTGCGATCCGGGCCCGCGCTGGTCCAGAACTGGATGCCCATCTCCACGCCCGCGGGGTCGCGGCCGGCCCCTGCCGCCTCTTCGCTGATGATCTCGCGCGCCTGCTGGAAACGTTCAACAGACTGCCAGATGCCCGTGTAGCCATCGCCGTAGCGGCCCGCGCGCACCAGGGCAGCATCGCTCCGGCCCCCAACGAAGATGGGAACGGGCCGAAAGGGCCTTGGGTAAACGGTCACGTTCTCGATCTGGAAATGCCGCCCTGCGAATGTGACGCCATCCTCACGCCACAGTCTCCTGAGGATCTGGATTGCCTCATTGGTCCGGGCGCCGCGCGTGCGAGGGTCCACCCCGCAGCTCCAGAACTCGTGCGGGTCTTCGCCTCCGATGCCCACGCCAAGCACCAGGCGGCCCATGCTCAACTGGTCGATCTGCGCCACCTGCAAAGCCACGGGCACCGGGTGGCGCAGTGGCAGCAGGTAGACGCTCGTCTTTAGCTGCACCCGTTCGGTTACCGCCGCCATCGCCGCCAGCGTAATGAGGCCGTCATTCCCGTAGCCGTAGAACGTGACGTGGTCGCCCGCCATTATCCCGTCCAGCCCGAGCCCTTCGGCGCGCCTGGCCGCGTCAAGCGTCATGGCCGCCGTCGCGCCGAGGCGCACGTCCCATGCCCGGATCATCACAGACACGCTGGGCATTTCCATCGCGCAACTCCTCCTGTCCGATTCTAACCCGCGCTCCGCGCCGCGATGTGGCCCCGTTAACCGCGGTCTGCGATAGTCGTCGTAGACGAACCCGGAGGGCCCCATGAGCCTGCCACCCGCTCGAAACCCGATGATCTTCGATCGCGCCTTCCTCACCGGCGTCGAAGGCGTTACCGAGCTCGTGTTCGTCCGCCACGGCGAGCAGTTCATCCCCGACCCGCGCTCCGGCCCGGTGGGTGATACCTTCGACCCGCCTCTCAGCGAGCGCGGCCAGCAACAGGCCAGGCTCGTCGGCGAGCGCTTCTCGACCCAGAAGGTCGATGCCGTTTACGCGAGCCCCCTCAAGCGGGCGCTCGATACCGGAGTTCAGATTGCGCGCCACCATCGGCTTGAGCCCGTGGTGCTCCCCGACCTGCGCGAAGTGGAGATCTTTCGCGACATCCCGCGCGACAAGTCTGCCCACGACTTCCTGGGCGCGGCGCTGCTGGCCGGCCTCCGCGAAAGGATGCTCAACGAGAAGAAGTGGGACGTGTACCCGTACTCCGAGTCCAGCTTCGAGTTTCGGAAGCGCACCGTGAACGCGGTCGAGGCCATCCTGGCCGAGAGCGAAGGCAAGCGGGTCGTGATCGCCTGTCACGGCGGCGTGATCAACGCCTACATCGGGCACATCATCGGCGCGCAGTACGACATGTTCTTTCGCCCCGCGCACACTTCCGTGAGCATCGTCGCTGCGGGTGAAGGCATTCGCGCCCTCCATTCGCTCAACGATGTCCGCCACCTTGAGACGGCCGAAGGCAGCTTCCTGAGCCACTGAACGGGCGCACCCGGACCCGCCCGGCGCCGCGCCCGTAGCGGCGAACGGCGTAGAATCACCCCCACTCACTCCCAGGATTGAAAGGGGACACCATGCCCGTCGCCGATTTCTCGCTCGCCGGTAAGGTCGCCATCGTCACCGGCGGCAGCCGCGGCATAGGCCGCTCGATTGCCATCGCCCTGGCCGAAGCCGGTGCCGGCGTCTGCGTCGCAGCCCGCAAGCTCGAGACGCTTGAAGAGAGCCTTGCTGCCGTCAAGGCCACTGGACGTCGCGGCATCGCCATCCCAACCAACGTCCGCGACCTGGACGCCATCGAGAACCTCGTGAACGAGACAAAGCGGCAACTCGGACGGGTCGACATTCTCGTGAACAACGCTGCCACCAATCCCGTCTTCGGCCCAGTCCAGAAGATCGACGAGCGCGCCTGGGACGCCATCATGAACACGAACGTGAAGTCGGCCTTCTTCCTCAGCAAGCTCGTTCGCGAAGCCATCCTCGAACACGGCGAGGGAGGCAGCATTATCAACGTGAGCTCGACCGGTGGCCTCCGGGCCTCCATGGGCCTCGGCGGCTACTCGGTCTCCAAGGCCGCCATCATCATGCTGACGCAGGTCTGTGCGAAGGAGTGGGGAGTCGATGGCATTCGCGTGAACTGCATCGCGCCCGGCCTCATCAAGACCGAGTTCTCTCGCGCGCTCTGGGAGAACGAGGCCATCCTCAAGAACAGCCTCACCACGGCCGCCCTTCGCCGCATCGGCGAACCGGATGAAATGGCCGGCGCCGTGGTGTACTTCGCCAGCCCCGCGTCTTCCTTCGTTTCCGGCCAGACGCTCGTCCTCGATGGCGGAGGCATCGCCTAGCCCCACGGCCCACCGGGAAGCCGGCGAACTGCCCGTTTCCCGGTGGAGTGCGGTATTCCCCTGTTCACGGTGAGCGCAATGCAAGCAACTCGGCAAGGAGCGCGAGGGTAGGAAGCACGAGAATGTGTGAACAATGTCCATTCTGAAAGGCCTTGCTCGCCCCGGCGCCCGGGCCGTGAACGCATTCCGCCGCCTGGCCTTCCGTCTGGTGCGCCTGGCCGTGACGGCTACCGCCATTGCCACCGTTGTGCTCGTGCTCGACGCGCTGCTGCTCAAGGACGAAGAGGCCGGGGACGAGTAGCGCCACCCGCCCGGCAATGGCCGGATTGGTTCGAGGGTGGTACATTCTCGACGCTTTGCCCGCCGTTCGTTCAGCGGGCCGGAATTAACTAACCAGCGAGGTAGTACCAGAGATGGCCGGGAGGCTCGAAGGCAAGGTCGCAATCGTTACAGGGTCCGGCCGCGGCATCGGCCGGGGCGAGGCTCTCCTGCTCGCCCGCGAAGGCTGCCGCGTCATCGTCAATGACATCGGTGGAAGCACCGCGGGCGAAGGAAGCGACACCACCCCCGCCGACGAGGTGGTCGCCGAAATCAAGAAGCTCGGCAGTGACGCCCTTGCCAACTACGACAGCGTCACCAGCATGGAAGGTGGAGAGCGCATGGTTAAGGCCGCGCTCGACAAATGGGGCCGCCTCGACATCCTCGTGAACAACGCCGGCATCCTCCGCGACCGCATGCTCTTCAACATGGCCGAAGAGGAATGGGATGCGGTCATCGCCGTGCACCTGAAGGGGCACTTCACGGTTACAAAGCACGCCGCTCTCGTCTTCCGGCAGCAGCGGAGCGGGCGCATCGTCAACACCTCGTCCGAGTCTGGACTGGGCAATATGGGTCAGGCCAACTACTCGGCCGCGAAGGAAGGCATCGTCGGGCTCACCCGTACCGCCGCCCTCGACCTGGGACGTTACGGCGTCACAGTGAACGCCATCCGGCCCCGTGCCGGCACCCGCATGACCATTTCCCCGGAGCTCCGCGAGGCCATGGAGCGCGCACGGAGCGCCGCCGGTGGCCAGGGTCGGGGCGCCGAGGACCCGCTGGCGCAGCTTGAGGCGCTCAGGCCCGAGCTCGTTGCGCCCCTGGTGACCTATCTCTGCACGGACGCCGCCGCCAACGTCAATGGCCGCGACTTCATTGTCGGTGGGAACGAGATCAGCCTGGTGTCGCTCCCCGGGAGAGAGCGGACCATCTATCGCGAAGGCGGCTGGGACCTCGACTCGCTGGATCGGATGTTCCCGACGACCCTCGGGGCCGGGCTGCGCAACCCGATGCCGCCGGCCCCTCCCAAGGAGTAGCCACCGCTTTCCACAGGTGGAGTTCCAGCAGATGCCGGGCACTCCGCCCGGCATCTCCTCATGGTTCAGATTCTGCGCGGCAGTTCCCGCAGGCGGGCCGAGTCATCGTTGCCGAATAGAGGCGTTGCTGCCGTTCCCGGCTTCAACTCCCAGAAGCCGCAGGTGGTCTCGAAGTCGTCCATGAACGGGCCCACGCATTCCATGCCCTCACGCGCCCCGTGCTGGCAGATGTTCACCACCCCACCGATGCGCGCCGAATCAAGGGTCATCCGGTTGAAGGCGCACCGGGCCGCGTAGCGAGGCGAGGCTGTCATTGCGCCGGCCCCTCCCGGCGCAGCCCCGGAATGCGGTCCAGGCCGCGGTCAAACGATACGAGCCGTCCCTCCGCCCGCTCGATCGCATACGCCGCCAGGAGGCAGTCGTCCCAGTCGGGGTGTGCGGTTCGCAGGAGGGCGCAGGCCCGTGCGACCACGGACCTGTCAGACACGACCGCGTCCAGGTCCAGTACGGCCTCAACTGCCTCGGCCAGTCGCGCGCGTTCGAACCGAAGGCGCGGCCCACCAAGCACGTAGACGAGCTCGCGGATAGTGCTTGCGGAGATGAACGGCCTGGCTTTCCCTGACGCTGCCGCGCGAAAGTAGGCCCTGGCCGCCGGGCTCTGGACAGGGTCATCGTCCATGAGGAGTCGAACCAGCACGTTGGTGTCGACGTACTCGGGCTCAGCCACGGGACTTTGTGGCCAAATCACGCTGGTAGGCTCGCTCGGCTCGCTCCCGGTGAGATTCCTGGATAGCCTGCTCAAGCTCAACGATCGAGAGCGGAGGTGCTCCTGGCCGCCTCAAGAGGCCATAGGCACGGTCCACCGGGTCCACGGCCTTGGTGAGGTGAATTCCCCCCTCTTGCATGGCAACTTCGATGTATGTCCCCGGCGTCGCATCCAGTGCGCGCAGCATTGCCGCCGGGATGGTCACCTGGTTGCGCTTTCCCACGCGGGTCACATGGCGAGCCTTCTTAATCACTGTGACATGCTAACACACTGAGAGTGCGTTGCTCAGTGCGCCACGGCACTCTCAGTGTGCAGCGAGCCGCTACTTCAGGCGCTCAACGACGGTTGCCGTGCCAATGCCGCCCCCAACGCACATGGTGATGAGGCCGTAGCGCCCATCAATGCGCTCGAGCTCGTTCAGGATTGTGCCGAAGAGCCGCGCGCCCGTGCAGCCCGTGGGATGACCGAGCGCGATCGCCCCCCCGTTGACGTTGACCTTGCTCATGTCCGGGTTCAGCTCGCGCTTCCACGCGAGGACAACACTGGCGAAAGCCTCATTGATCTCGAAAAGGTCGATGTCCCGGATTGTCAGCCCGGCCCGCTGGAGCGCAAGCGGGGTTGCGGTGATCGGCCCCGTGAGCATCAGCTCGGGGTCAGACCCAACGACCGCCTGGGAAAGGATGCGGCCACGCGGCCTCCAGCCCATCTCCTTCGCCTTTTCCGGGTGTGTCAGCAGGACGGCGGCCGACCCATCCGTGATCTGGCTGGAGTTCCCGGCATGGTGGACGCCGTTCTCACGGAAGCTGGGTTTGAGCGCTGCCAGCACTTCGACCGTTGTCCCCGGCCGGATGCCCTCGTCCGCATCGACAATCGCGTCTTCCCAGGCGTCGGAGCCGTCCGGGTTCTTCGTCTTCTTCTTGCCCGGCACCGGGATGATCTCGTTCTTGAAACGGCCCTCGGCACGCGCGCGCGCAGCCTTCTCCTGGCTCTCCACCGCGAACTCATCGGCCTCTTCGCGGCTTATGCCGTACTTGTCGGCGACACGTTCCGCGGAAAGCCCCTGCGAGGTGAGCGCATACTGCTCGCGCATGGCCTGCGTGAATGGGAAGCCCAGGTTCTGGCCGATGTTCGCGCCAAGCGGAATCTGCGACATCCACTCCGTCCCGCCCGCAACGACGACGTCGTGGGCGCCCGAGCCGATCTGATTCGAGGCGAAATGAACAGCCTGCTGGCTTGAGCTGCACTGGCGGTCGAGCGTGATCCCGGGAATCGTGTACGGCCACTTTGCGGTGAGCACGATGTTGCGCGCGAGGTTGGTCGACTGGGCGCCCACTTCGCTCACGCACCCGTAGATGACGTCGTCCACGACTTCGGGGTCGAGATGGTTCCTTTCGGCGAGAGCCCTCAGCAGCAGCGCCGACGTTTCGATCGGGTGGTTCTGGCTTAGACCACCACCGCGACGGCCAAGGGGCGTGCGGATGGCGTCGATGATCACGGTTTCGCGCATTGAGTGTTCCTTCAATGGAGTTGAATTACGCGTTCGAGTGTAGCAGCAGCGGCCCCTACAGGAGGTGGCGACGCCCGGTTGCCGCCTGGCGCCGCCGCAGAAATGCACACGCCGCAAGAGCCGCCGTCAGCCCGGCACCGAGAAGGATCAGACCTGCTGGGCTTCGGCCTTGCTTCGCCACCGTCCCGGTTCCGGTGGCGGGAGCGATGGGTGTTGGCTTCGCACCCGCTGAGCCCTGGTTTGACCCGGGTGTGGCCGCACCGGCGACTGTCTCCACAGGGCCGGGTGTGGTCGCCGGCGCTGGCGAAGTCACGGCGGATGGCGTGCTTGCGGGCAACGCACCACCACCAGGGGTGACGGGCTCACACGCGATAGCGCACTCCGGGATGGTGACCTGGCGGTAGTTGGCGAAGCTCACAGTGTAGGTCCTGCCCGGTTCCGTAGCGTTCACCAGTTGCGAAACTGGCCCGGCAGCGAGGTACCCCGGCTTTGATGTGGGGTCCTCGAAGACCGTGTACGAACAGAGCGCCAGTCCCGTCCACGTCACCGTGCCATCCGGACCTGTGGCTTGCGTCCCGGTGAAGCCACATCCGCTTATCGTCATCCGCCAGCCCTGCCCGGCCGAGCTTCCGGCAAGGTGGATTTCCGTCTTCCGCGCGGTCACGTTCACCAGCGGTTGGTTGTGGAACCGCGCGATCGCCTGCCCGCCATTTGGCACCTCTACCACCACCGTCGCAGGGCTTGCTGCACGGTATCCGGCAGCCCCGGTGGCCTCGCGGACCGTGTAGTACCCGGCAACAAGGCCGCCGAGTGCCAGCTCGCCACCCGGGAGTGTGACCAGCTTGCCGTTTTCGAAGCCGGGCTCCGGGCCGCTGACCTCGACCTCCCACTCAACGAGGCTCTCACCGGGGTCACGCACGCCGTTGCCGTTGCGGTCTTCCACCTTCTCGATGACAAGCGCGCCGCGCCCGGCCACGGCATCGCAGGGGAAGTTCGTGATAGTGAACGTGATCTCCCCGCCCGGTTCGAGCCGAAGGGGCGACTGCGAGATGGCCGTTCCCCACGATGCGGCCGATCCCGGCGCGGTGGGGCAGACCCCCGGTCCCGCTTCCGCCTCGGCAATCGAGTACTCCCCTGCGGCAGCGCCAGGAATCTCGACAGTTGTCTCCCTCGGCTCATCGCCAGGATTGACCGGGACCCCGCGCGTTTCCCCCGAGGGGCCGGAAAGGACGACTGTCCACGCTGGGGGGCGTCCGGGCGTTGCTGGCGTGGTGTGATCCGTCTTGACTATCCGGATTGTGCCCGGGCAGAGCGAAGGCTCGCCCTTCAGGCTGAAGCTGGCCTGCAGGCTATCGCCCGCCGCTGTGGGCACAGCCTGCCCGTCGAATGTGGCCGCAATCGAGTTGTCCACGTCCTGCGACTTGCACATTGGAGTGAGCGGGGTGGTGCTCACGTGAACCACGGTCTCGCCGGGGTGAAGGTCGAGCGTGCAGTCGCGGCCGGCTCCAGTCCCCGTGCAGGCAACTCCTCCGCCGGCGACTGCCGTGATCTTGTCAGCCCCGGCCGCCGTGTAAGTCTCGGTGAGGCTGACGTCCGCTGCTTCAGGGCCGGAGTTGACGAACGTGATCGTCCATTCCCCGTTGCCCACGTTCTCCTTCTTCACGCTCAGGCAGGAGGCGTCTGCCACGGCTCCGATGGCGTAAATGCCGGAGTCGCTCGAACCGGCCCCGGTGGCGCCCACGATGGAGGCCGTGTTGGTGATGGTGTGGTCAGTGCAGACATCCGGACTGATGGGCAGGTCAGTCACGACGGTGATTGTGGCGCTCCCTTTCGCCGGGACACCGCATGTCCACGGCCCCGCGCCCGAAACGGTCTCGTCACAGGTCGAAGAAACGGCAACGGCTGAGGGGTCGGAATCTGTGACCGGGACGTCCTGCCCGTACTCTGCCGGGTTGGTGATGGTGATCGTCCAGTGCAGCTTGCCATCCGCAACCGTGGCGTCGCTCTTCTCAATTGTGGGGTCGCCGCCACAGAGGATGGTGACCGTGTTCTCTGCCGTGCCTCCACCGCCAATGCTGGCCGTGTTGGTGATGCGCCCACAGGCGTCGCCTGCCTGCACTGTAACTTCCAGGGTGATCGTGTAGCCGCTGCCCGTGGCGGCCCCTGCTGCGAGGGTGCAGCTCAGCGGGTCCAGGGTGCCGCACGATAGCCTGTCCGGGTCGTTGTGCGGGTCGCTGACCGCCAGGGAGTTCACAGTAAAGCCGGGCGGGATGGTGTCCGTGATAGTCACACCCGCATTCGTGGGCCCGTCAGTGACGGTGGCAGTGATGACCCAGTCGAAGGTGTCGCCCGGGGCGAAGGGGCCGTTGCCGGAGTGCGCCTTGGCGATTGTGACGGTCGGGTCAGGGGGTGTGTAGATGTTCTTGATGCACACTGTCTGGTCGCCCGTTGCGGGAACCGCCACACCCGAGGCCTGGGCGCCGCTGAAGGTCGCGCTGCTGCACTCCGCGGCGCTTGCCGCAAGCGCGTAGCCCCCAAAGCTCCATCGGCCCGAAAGAGAGGAGGTCTCGGTCACCGTCAGCGCCTCCGCAGCGACGCCCGGCTTCGTCACGGTCCCCGCGCCCGTGGTTTGCCAGGTGAGGCTGGTGCTGGCCCCGGTGATGGTCCCGTCGAAAGTGACCGCAGGCGCATTCGCGCCGTCCACTACCTTGACGATGCTGACCGTGCGGGTAATGAGGAGGTCGTAGTGGACAACAACCTGGACGAAGTCCACGTTGTAGGTGCGGTTGGCGCCCGACTCGAGTCTGACTCTGAGCCAGGCCAGCTCCGCCGGCGCCCACGTTCGTCCCCAGTTGGTGGAACTGCTCCCGGCAATGCGAACGTTGTAGGTCGAGGTGAGGTCCGTGATCGCAGTCGAGGTGGTCCAGTTTGTACCACCGTCCCACGACAGGGACACGTTGAGGGGTGCACCTGCGTAGCTCGCAAGTCCACGGACCCTGACTTCAAGCCCCGTGATCTGAGCGGTCACGTCCACGGCACCAAAGACGTAGTTGCCGAGAACCATGACCTTGCTCCCAGTTGTGGTAATAGCGGGCTGGTTGTCTTGCCCACCAGTTGCCTTGGTTGGCGATGTCCAGTGGCCATTCGACGAACTCGCCGAACCGGCATAGGAGGCGGTGGTGTAGGCCGCCGCCCCGCCGCGTTGCGCGCCCGGCAACACACCTCCCACAAAGGTGGCAGCGACCACCGTCAGCAGGGCACAGAGAACGAGGGCGCACCGCCGTGCGCGAGACTTGCCGTAGAGGGCGAGCGTCATGGAGTCACACCGTCCTTGCGAGGGTGGGGAATCCCCACCCCGGGGGCCGGTGGCGCCCGGTTGTGGCGCTGTACGCCGCTTGCGATTGCGAAGCCCGATGCAGGGACGCCGCATCTCGCGCCCACGAGGGGAGCCTCTGCCGGCGATTGGCGCCATTCCGGGTAAGAAGGCGGCTCGCGGGCGCGCCTGCCCCGGCTGTTCCGCACCCGGCCCGCTTCGCCCCGCTGGTCCCGGGGGCGCCGGCTGGTGCCCGTTAAACCTCCCCAGAAGGAGGGCATCCCTTGCCGCCGCTCTGGCCGGGCGGCTTCAGCGCGTTGTTCGGGCCTGCGGCGTGTCCGGGGGCAGGCCACAACCAGCGCGGCGCGAACAATAAGGGAAACTCACATGTATTTCAATCGCTAATTTCCGGCAGCGCCCTGTGCCGGTACCAGAGGACGGGGCGCCGGCTACCGGGGCAGGTCCGCAAGCCGGAGCGAGAGCACCTTCGAGACGCCGTCGCGACCCATGGAAACTCCGTAAATGGAGTCGGCCGCCTCCACCGTGCGGCGGTTGTGGGTGATAACCAGGAACTGCGTCTTCTGTGCGAGCGCCTCCAGCGCCCCCGTGAAGCGGCCCACGTTGGCCTCATCGAGGGCGGCATCGACTTCGTCGAGCACGCAGAAAGGCGCCGGGTTCACCGATAGCAGGGCGAAGAGAAGGGCCACCGCCGTCAGCGACCGCTCACCGCCCGAGAGCATGTTCAGGCTGGCGATGCGCTTGCCCGGCGGCTGCGCTTCCATCTCGATTCCCGCTTCGGCCACGTTGTCGGGATTGGAGAGCGCGAGGCGGGCCTGCCCTCCGCCGAAGAACGCCGAGAAGTACTCGCCGAAGGCCTGGTTCACTTTCTCGTAGGTGGCGCCGAAACGGGTATGAATCTCCTCGTTCAGCTCCGTGATGACCTGGCGCAGCTGGATCTCGGCATCCTCGAGGTCGCGCATCTGCGAGGTGAGGAACTCGTAGCGCTCCTGGCTTTCGCGGAAGTCCTCGGGCGCTTCTTCGTTCACAGGCCCCAGCCGCCGAATCTGACGGCGGAGCTCTTCAATGCGCGAACGCGTTTCCTCCACGTCGATGATGGCGCCCCCCTGGATGGCCGATGCCCCGCTCTGCTGCCCTTCGAACATGGGCGCCGTCGCCATCGCCTCATCCAGAGACACGATCCGCCCCGTGTGGTCCGGGCCGAGGCCCTCACGCTCCATCTCGATGCGGAGGCTCTCGATATGGTCACTGGCGCGGGCAAGCTCGGCTTCGATGTCGAGGCGGCGGCGTTCCACCTGGAGCAGCGTCGCCTGAGCCTCCTGGTAGTCGTCCTGCACCTGGCGCTCATGGTTTTCGAGGCGGTGAAGCTCGTCACGGTCGGGCGCGGCGTCGTTGGCGCGCTGCCCCTGCTCCAGGCGAACGGTCTCCAGCTCGGCCGCGAGCTTGCGAAGCCGCTCGTCGATGGCGCCCGCCTCCAGCTCGAGGTTGCGCGCCTGCAGCCGGCGAGCGGATATCTGTCCCGCCAGCCGCTCGATGGCCTTCTCGTGCTGTTCGCGCATCGCTGCCAGGGTCTTGCGTTCCCCTTCGATGGTTGCGACCCGTGCGCTCGCTTCGCCGACCGCACTCAGAGCAGCCTCACGGCGGGCGGTGACGGCGCGAAGGTCGGTCTCGAGCTGAGCGATAGCCGTCCGGCGCTCCTCCCTGCGCGCGACTGCCTGGGTCATTGCCGTGGTTGACTGGGCGATGAGCCGCTGGCGACCTTCCGCCTCGCGGGCGATATCGGCTCGCCGGGCCTTGATGGCGTCCATCTCGCGCCGCAGCCGGTGCAGACGGTCCCGCTCTCGTTCGAGGTCGAGCCGCGCCGTGTCGAGCTGGCGCCTCACCGAGTCGTACTGCGCGTCGGCCTCCTGCGACCGCTGTGCCAGCTGCTCGATGGCGCCCCTCGCGTCGCGCAGCCGCTGCGAGCTCACGGCCGCCCGGTCGCGCAGCTCCGCGATCTTCACCGGGAGCTCTTCCAGCTCCCGCTGGCGGGAGAACGTGCTCTCCTCGGCGCCTGAGGCCCCACCCGTCATCACGCCGGTGGGCTCGATGTACGTCCCGTCGAGCGTGACTACCGACCCCAGGGCGCGCCGGATCATGCGAAGCCCGGTCTGCGTGTCTTCAACGATGATCACGCGGCCCAGCAGCGTGTCGATGAGGGGCCGGAACTGGTTTTCGCAGCGGACAAGCTTGGCCGCGACGCCAACCACGCCGCGCTCTTTCTGCAGATTCAAGGGATAGACGTGGCGCACCGAATCCAGCGCCAGGAACTGCGCCCGCCCGTGCCGTCTCCGCCGGAGCAGCTCAATCGCCTGCAGCGCCTGCTCCTCGTTCTGGACGATGACCGCGTGGAGACGCTGCTCGAGTGCAGCATTGATCGCCGTCTCGAGGCCCGCGGGAACGCGGATCTGGCGCGACAGAAGGCCAAGCACACCGGGAACCTCGGACGGCTCGCCGAGGCTGCCGGGCTCAACCCCCTCGATGAGCGCCTGCCCCATGATGAGCACATTGCGCGTGCCTGCAGCCACGCCTTCCTGCTCGGCCTGGATGCGCCGGAGCGCATCGAGGCGGCCTTCAAGATGGTCAAGCTCGCGGAGATCTTGGTTGCCGGCCGCCTCATAAGAGCGCGTCTCTTCCTGCACGCGGAGCAGGCGCTCGCGGGCTTCTTCGGCGCCGCGGCGGGCGGTGCTGAGCTCTCCCTCCGCCACGCCGAGCTGCTCCCGCAGCTGCAAGAAGCGGCGCCCGTACCCGATGAGCTCCACCAGCGCCTGCTTGCGCCGGACACCCGACTGGTTGTACTCCCGGTCCAGCTCTTCGATGCGCCGCTCCGCGGCCTGGATATCTGCTTCCATTGCGCCGGTCCGGCGCTCGTCGGCGTCGGCCGCGTCGCGCAGCTCCTGGAGCCGGCTACGCGTGGCGGAGTAGTCTCTTTCGGCCGCGTCGAGAGCTTCCCGCGCTTCACCGGCCTGCGCTTTCGCCTGCTCGATCTCGCCGCTCACCTCGAGCCCACGGCGGCCCTCATCGACGTCGGTGCTCGTGAGCGAGAGGCGTTCGGCCTCCATCGCGTCGATCTCGCGCTGGAGCTCGTCGCGCCGGGCGGCCGTCATGGCGTGGCGTTCGCGGTCCAGGGCGATCGCCTGCTCGGTCGTGCGGAGCCGCTGTTCGAGTTCGAGGTGACGTGTGTCCCGGCGTTGGATGGCCTCGCGGCGCTTGCGAATCTCATCGCCCAGCGCGCGCATCTGTTCGCGCAACTGGCTCACGCGCTCGGCGGCTGCGGCGTCCTCGGCCGCGCGCTGGTCGAGCGCCGCTCGAGCCCGGACGAGGGCATTCTGAGCCTCGCTCCAGCGGTGTCCGCAGTAGGCGCGCAGCAAGTCGGCAAGCTCCGCCGAAAGGCGGGTGTGCTCGCTCGCGCGTTCGGCCTGGCGGCTGAGCTGGGCCAGCCGGGGCTCAATCTCCGCCGTGAGCAACGTCACGCGGTCGATGTTCTCTCGCGTGGCCAGGAGACGGTCCTGCGCCTCCTTTATCTTCATGCGAAACCGCTTCACGTCCGCCGCTTCGTCCAGGAGTGTCCGGCGCTCGTCGGGGGACATGCTCAGCACTTCGTCGACCAGGCCCTGCCCCATGATGGCGTAGCTGTTCTGGCCCACATCGCCCTTCATGAGCAGGTCAACGACGTCGCGCAGGCGAACCCGCGAGCCGTTCAGCAGGTACTCGGACTCGCCGTTGCGATAGACGCGGCGTCCCACCTCCACCTCGCCGAAGTCCAGGGGAAGCCAGCGGTCCTCGTTGTCGAGGGTGATGATGACTTCGGCCATGCCCACGGCGGCCCGGGCGCCGGTCCCCGAGAAGATGACGTCTTCGGACTTCTTCGCGCGGAGGAGGCGGGTGCTCTGTTCGCCCAGCACCCAGCGGATGGCGTCGGAAACGTTGCTCTTGCCCGAGCCGTTGGGGCCGACGACGGCCGTGATGCCCGTCCCAAAGTCAAACGTGGTGCGGTTGGGGAAGCTCTTGAATCCCTGGATGGAGAGTCTCTTCAGGTACACCGCTACGCCTCCTCCCCCGAAAGCCGCGCCACCGCTTCGCGGGCGGCCTCTTGCTGGGCATCGCGTTTGCTGGGGCCGCTGCCCCGGCCGAGAGTCGTGCCTCCGATGCGGACCTCGACGGTGAACCTGCGGCCTTGACCGGCGGCCTCCTCGTCAACCGTCACATAATCCGGCGGTTCGTGCCAGCGCGCCTGGACCATGTGTTGCAGGCTCGATTTCGGGTCAAGGCTGGCCCCCTCGCGGCGGACCTGGTCAAGCTCGGGGGCAAGCATGCGCAGGATGAACGAGCGAGCCGCCCTGTACCCCTGGTCGCGGTACACCGCCCCGATAATGGCTTCGAAGACGCCGGCCAGGTTCCGTTCGCGCATGCGCCCGCCCGCTGCCTCTTCGCCGCGGCCGAGGACGATATGGTCGCCTATGTCCAGCCGGGCCGCCGCCCGGGCCAACGCCGACCCTCTCACAATCTCGGCACGCATCCGTGTCAGGTCGCCCTCGCCTGCGGCGGGGAACAGGCGAAAGAGCTCGTGTCCGACAACCATTCCCAGCACTGCGTCGCCAAGGAACTCCAACCGCTCATTTGATTCGGCATCAGCCCCGGACTCGTTCAGAAACGAAGCGTGCGTGAGGGCCTGTTCCAGGAGAGCGCCGGGCAACGGCCTTCCACCCAGCCGTTGAATGAGGTCATCGAGTGCAGGCGGCGGGGCCAGTGGCACTGAACCTCCCTGGCGCACGGCCCTGGGTCCGAAGAAACAGGGAAATGCTAACTTTGCATGATCATATCGACCATTCGGGCCGTGTCAAGGATACGGTAGAATCGAAGCGAAGCCCGCCAACACTATGACAAGCGCGATAATTTCATGTTCGGTCTGCCTCCTCGAGCTCGAAGAGCATATGGTGGCGCTTTGCAACGCTTGCGGGCAGGCCTATCACCTCAATCAGCGCAACGACCGGCCCGGCACGGACTGCGGCGAGGTGTGGGTCAACGAAGAGCACCTCGCACTCGAGTTTGCCTGCAACACCTGCCTGCATCCGCCCGTGGAAGAGACGCTCTCGGCCGTCCTGGATACTGCGGAAGCGGCCGCCCTCGCCGGGCTCTCCGAGGCCGCTCTGCAGGCCGCCGCCGATGCCGGGCTTGTCCGCAGCCGGCGAACGTCGAGCGGCATCTACCTGTTTGAGCGCGGCGACGTGATTGCGTTCGCCCGGGGGCGGCCGTGAGTGCCGGGCTGTGTTGCGAATGCAAGGGGCCCGCGAGCGGACGCAGCATGCTCATCTGTGCCTGCTGCCGGGGCCGGTTCCACTATCCCGATGAGCGCGTGAAGGAGGCGGGCCGGCGCTGCGGCGTGCACGAGATCGGCTTTCGCGACATCCTTGGTCGAGACGTTGTGCCGCTCTGCCTTCGCTGCGACATGGCATTCAGGCTCGAGAACGGGATTCCCGCATGACCTCCACACGCAAGCGTTCCCGCCGCGACCGTGCCGCGGCCCCTCCCGCCCCCGCCTCGCAGGGGGTGGCCCCGGTCCAGGCCGGCCGTGCCCTCAAGCCGCCGCCGGAATGGCGCTGGCGCACCTTCCCCGTCTACTTCGCCTTTTCGCTGGCGCTCTTCGTGGGCGTGTACGTGGGGCTGCTCGCTGCGGCGGCGAATGATGCGGGCAACGGGAGCATTTCGCTCCTCCTGGCCGGGATACCCGCGGTCATGCTGGGGCTGGGGCTCTCCCGCATCGTGGTGCGTTTCATGATGACGCGCGGGGTCATTCGCCCGCGGGCAAAACGCAAGTAGCCGTTAGCAGTAGCGCTTCAAGACCCGCCCGTGAGGCAGCGTGAAGTCGTACCGTGTGTAAACGGCGCCGGTGATTCGCCCAACCGGCAGGCAGTGCCACGGGTCCAGCGCCGATGCCGTGTCGAAGCTCAGGGTCCCGGTTCCCGCCCACGCCTCGTGCGTCACGCTCTCCATGTTCGATACCTCAATGAGCTCCGCCAGGGCGGGAGGGGCTCCCTCCCCGGCCGCGGGGATGACGCGCAACGACAGGCTGCCCCCTCCACCGTCGCCGGAAGGCAATGGCAATGGCCGTTCCATGCGCATGGCAGCAGTGATCAGACGTACACCGCGGGGCCGCTCCAGGGTCCCGCGCAGGAACTCCGCCTCCTGCTCGATCTCAATGTGTGCCATCTTCTTCGGGTAGCCCCATACCTCCCGTCCGGCGACAAGCGGCGGGACCTCGGTCACGGCAATGTGCGCGATGTAGAAGCGCGGTGCACCCTGCCAGAGGCACTCGAGGCCCAGTATCGCTTCGTTGTAGGGGCCAAAAGTCGAAAACGGGTAGCGCACCAGCATCAGCCGCGCCATGGCAGGCAGGGGCAGTTCGAGCCCTTCGGGAAGCAGCGCGGCCGCCGCCCCCGCGTCTGTTTCGTAGGCTATTGTCATTGCCCGGGCGTCGCGGAAGTAGAACGGCGGCTCCTGGTAGTAGGGCGCATCGACCGGCATTGAGCGGCGGATGCGCCCGGGCCCAAGCTGGCCGGGCAGCGTTCGTACAGCGGGTTGCGTGACTGTTTCGGCTGTCATTCGTGCGCCTCCTGCTCGCCCGGCCAGTCCTGCTTCGCGTGTCAGGCCGCAGGCCGGGCGGCCTGACTGTAATCCCCTTGCCAGGGGCTGGCAATCACCCGTGGGGGGCTTAGTGTAAGGTTGACACGAAGTCATCCGTCAGGCATGCTGAATCTGCCTGACTTAGTGTATGAAGTACACTAAGTCCGTCGAGGAGGGAACGGAATGACACCACCTGCCGCCGCCACCACGCTCGCTCCCGCGGCCGCCGCGGAAGCCCTGGCGCTCTACTCCGACCCCGAGACCTGCCCCTCCGATAGCCTCGCGCCCGTTCCTCTCGCTGAAGAGCGCGCCTTTGTGGCCTGGCAGCAGGACATCCCCCGCGAGTACCTGGCCCTTTCCGCGGACGAGCTCGACCGCCGCATTCGCAAGGCCCGCGCTGCCCTTGGTGCCAAGCTCGTGATTCTCGGCCACCACTACCAGCGCGATGAGGTCATCAAGTACGCCGACTTCACCGGCGACAGCTTCAAGCTCGCCCAGCACGCCGCCGCCGCCAAGCAGGCCGAGTACGTGCTCTTCTGCGGCGTTCACTTCATGGCCGAATCCGCCGATATCCTCACCCGGCCGGGAGTCAGGGTCATCCTGCCCAACATGGCCGCCGGCTGCTCCATGGCAGACATGGCCGACCCCGAGGACGTCTATGAGGCCTGGGACACCATCCAGGACGTGCTCGGCGGTACCGCGAAGGTCATCCCTCTCACCTACATGAACAGCGCCGCCAGCCTGAAAGCGTTTGTAGGCGAACGCGAAGGCCTGGTTTGTACTTCAAGCAACGCGCCGAAGACGTTCGAGTACGCCTTCGCCCGCGGCGAAAAGATCCTCTTCTTCCCCGACCAGCACCTGGGCCGGAACACCGGCTGGCAGATGGGAATCCCCCTTGAGGAGATGGTTCTCTGGAACTGGCGGCGGCCCATGGGCGGCCTCACCCCGGACGAAATCCGCCGGGCGAAGGTCATCCTCTGGCAGGGGCACTGCTCGACCCATCAGCGATTCAACGTCGCCCAGGTTGAAAAGGCGCGCGAAGAGATTCCCGGCGTGCGCATCATCGTCCACCCCGAATGCCGCTGGGAGGTTGTACAGGCTGCCGATCACTCGGGCTCAACCGAGCGCATCATCAAGGTGGTCAGCGAATCGGAGCCGGGCTCGGCCTGGGGCGTGGGCACCGAGATCAACCTCGTGAACCGCCTCGCGAAGGCCAACCCGGATAAGCGCGTATTCTGCCTCGACCCGGTGGTCTGCCCCTGCAGCACCATGTACCGCATTCACCCGGCCTATCTTGCCTGGACGCTCGAAGGGCTCGTCGCCGGACACGTGGTCAACGAAGTGCGCGTCGATGCAGAGACCCGGAAGTGGGCGCTCGTGGCCCTCGAGCGCATGCTTGCCCTCAAGTAGCGGCGCTCCAGCCTAGTTCCGAGCGCCAAACCCTTCGAACTTGCGCCGCCGGTAGTCCACCACTTCTTCCTGTGTGCGTTCCAGCAATTCGTCGAGCACCTCGGCCAGCAGCGCCACCCGCTCTGCTGCGGGTTCGATTTCAAGCAGGCGCTGCTTCACCTCCTCGTCCGCCTTGAGGAGCGGCGCCACCTGGTTCACAAGGGCATGGGCTCCCTGCGGCAGGTCCAGCCCGCGCGCCCACTGGTCGGTAAGCGAAAGCGCCAGCCGGAAGTAGGCGGGGAAGGTGGCTCGCACGGTTTCCACGGCCTGGACCGGGCGCGTCTTGCCCCGGTCCTCGTCATCTATCACGTGCTCAATCTCGCCGCGCGGGTACGGGTCCGGCGGCAGGAGCCGGATGAGCCGGAAACGCTGCACCCCCCGTGTCGACAGGAGAAAACGGCCGCCCTCTACCTCGCGCCAGGCCTCGATGGTGGCAGTTGTCCCAAACGGATGAGGAATCGCTCCCTCGCCCGTCTCCGAACCCTCCTTGATGAGGACCACCCCGAAGACACCGCCCGACCCCAGGAGCTCGCGCGTCATCGTCTTGTAGCGCTGCTCGAAGATCTGTAGCGGCAGCGACATGCCGGGAAACAGCACGGTGCGAAGAGGGAAAAGCGGTATCTCAGTGCTCACGGTCCCACGCCATTATGGTCAGTCTAGACCCGAATCGACCTGCCTGTGCAGTCCTGCCCTCACACCGGGCTGGGTGCCACCTCTGCCACCAGCTCTACCTCCACCGCGATGCCGAACGGCAGCGAGGTCATGCCCACAGCCGAGCGGGCGTGCCGGCCCGCCTTGCCAAACACCGCCACCAGCAGGTCCGACGCCCCGTTGATGACCGCGGGGTGCTGCCCGAACTCGGGCGTGCACTGGACCATGCCGAGCACCTTGACGATGCGTATCACGCGGTCCAGGTCCCCCAGCTCAGCCTTCATCGTCGAGAGGAGGCCCAGCGCAGCGGCCCGGGCCGCCTCGTAACCCTGCTCCACCGTCAGGTCTTCGCCGACGCGCCCGGTGAAGAGCGATCCATCGGCGTGGCGCGGCCCGTGCCCGGCGAGAAAGAGCAGGTTTCCCGCGGGCGCCGCTTCCACGTAGTTGCCCGCCGGCCTTGCCGGTGGTGGGAGCGAGAGCCCCAGCTCGCGCAGGCGTGCCTCCGCGCTCACGGGTGGCGAGACTGCACCCACGCGGCAAGCTCGCCGTGGTGCTCTTCGAAGTGGCCGATGCCGGCGCCCTGCAGGAGCCTCTCCCCTATCCGCGGCCGGCCCTTCTCGGGGTCGGTGCCGTACATCTCGTCCGGGAGCCTCAGCGCGGCGGCGCGATACTCCGCGTAGGCGCTGTCCCAGTCGGCAAGCGCTTCGAGACCCTCCCGGGCCTGCGCCGCGAACTTCGCATTCCACGGCTCCGGGTCCGTGTAGTCGACCCCCTCGGGGGCCGGGCGCTCGCCGCGCCCCACCCTGTCCATTGCGGTGGCCATCTCTCGAAACCATCCCGCCATGTGGGCGAGAAGCTGGCTGAGGTTCCACGAACCAAGCCACGTTTCGCCATACGCCTCCGCCGGCAGGCCGGCAATGAGCGCGCGAAAGTGGACCTGGCCGGCATCGAGCCGTGCAATTGCATCGGACCTGGCGGACATGCTCTCTTCCCCCTTTGCTGTTAGCAGGATGCTACATGCTTCGCAGCAGCCTGATGCGGTCCTCGATTGGCGGGTGGGTGTTGAAGAGGTTGTTCAGGAAGCTCTGGTGTTCCTTGAGAGGGTTGGAGATGTAGAGGTGAGCGGTCGCCTTGTTCGCCGCTTCGAGTGGTTCCGGGTCGCCGGAGATCTTCTCCAGGGCACTGGCGAGCGCTTCGGGATTCCGGCACAACAGCGCCCCGCTGGCATCGGCGAGGTACTCTCGCCGGCGGCTGACGGCAAGGCGGATGATCTGGGCTATCAGCGGCGCAAGGATCGCCCCAAGAATGGCGACCGCCAGCATGATGAGCGCCAGGGCGCCGCCGCCCTTGTCTTTGCTTCCCCTTCTGCTTCCAGCGCCAAACCACGTCAGCCGCAGGAAGACGTCGCTAATGAGAGCCACCACCCCCACGAGCACCGTCACGATGGTCATCACGCGGATGTCGTAGTTGCCGATGTGCGAGAGCTCGTGCGCCAGCACCCCTTCGAGCTCGCTCGGCTCAAGCTTGTCGAGCAGGCCCCGCGTGACCACAACGTGGGAGTGCTGCGGATCGCGCCCTGTAGCGAAGGCGTTAGGGGCGGAGTCCTCCAGCACCCACGTCTTCGGCATGGGCAGGCCGGCCCCAATGCTGAGGTTTTCCACCCGCCGCACGAACTCCCACTCCTCCTCCTTCGTCACTTCGTGCGCGCCAGATATCGAGAGAACGATGCTCGTCGAAAGCCAGTAGCTCACGAACGCATAGGTGATCAGGGCAATTCCGGCTGCCCCGGCCACGCCCACCGGTAGCTGCATGGAAAAGACAATCGCCGCGATGAGCCCGCCCACGAGGACGACGAACATGCTCATCAACAGCCACGTCTCGCGCTTGTTGGCGCCGATACGGTCGTAGACCAGGACCCTTCCCGCGGATGGTTGGCTGGCCACTCAGACAGGTCAGGTGGCGGAGGTGAAGGAGACCTTCACGTCCTGCCGGGCCTCTTCCTCGGCCTCGTAGAACTCCTCGGGCGTGAAGTTGAACATGCCTGCAATTATCGAGCTGGGGATCGTCACAGTGCGCTCGTTGTAGCCGGCCACGTTGGTGTTATAGAACTGCCGCGCGTAGGCGATCTTGTCTTCCGTGTCGGTCAGCTCTCGCTGCAACTCCAGGAAGTTCTGGTTCGCCTTAAGGTCGGGGTAGGCTTCGGCCACCGCGAAAAGCGATCGCAGGGCGCCCTGGAGCATGTTGTCGGCCTGGGCCGCTTCGTGCGGGCCCTTGGCGTTGTCCAGGGCAGCGCGGGCACGCGTGACGTTTTCCAGCACTTCCTTCTCGTGCGCCGCGTATCCCTTCACGGTCTCCACGAGGTTGGGGATCAGGCTGGAGCGCCGCTTGAGCTGTACGTCGATGCCCGACCACGCTTCCTTGCAGCGCAACCTGGCCCGGGCGAGCCCGTTGTACATGCCAATGACCCACGCCACGAGAATGACAAGGACCACGACGATGACGATCACGGCGATGAGAACGCCCACAGCGACCTCCCGAAGCAAACTGCGCAGATGGTATCACAGGCTGGTGGCTCGCTTGTGTACGTCCCTTGCCGTCTGCCATGGGCCGGTCAGTTCAATGTCCAATGGGTGGGTAAACGGTGGTCATTAGTCCTGTGACGGACCGTGCGGGGGCGCTAAGCTGGATAGGTGAGCTTCACTGATCAGCGCCGGGTGGAAGGCGCGCCAGCGGGAAGGGCCGGCTTTCCCCGCCTGCGTGCGTGGGCATTGCTTGTTGCCCTCATCCCTTCTCTCGCCTTCTTCGGCCACTGGACCCCGCGGCTGCCTATCCCGGGTACCAGTCTCTACGTGGGCCTGCCCGTTTCCACGGTGCATGACCACGGGCAGGCCGGCAGCGACCACGAGTCCCACTGCCACACCGATTCGTCGTCATGCAGCGACGTGCCTTTCACCGGCGTGAGCGCCTTCGCGCTCCTCTCGCAGACCGTGACGCTCCTGGGCGCGGCGGCCACCATGGTTGCCCTCTCGACTATCGCGTGGCGTCCCGGGCGAATTCAGACCCTCTCCCCGGAGCCCAGGCCGCCACGCCGGCCGGCCGCGGCTTTCGCGTAGCCTGCCGACCGGTCTCCCCGGGTCCAGGCTCCAACTCGAACAACTGGAGTAATACCCGTGAACACAACACAACCTGCTTCCACTGCAAGGACGAGTGGAGCTGCGCGCCGCTGGCCAGCGTTTGCTATGGCCGTGTTCCTGCTCAGCGCCCTGGCTGCCTTTGGGCTCATCGCCTGCAACGGTGATGATGACGCCTCCGACGCCGAGGCCACTCCCACTGACGACGGCGGCACGGGCATGGAAGCAGGCGATACCGGCTATCGGGGGGCGCTGGTCACTCCGCCCTTCGAAAAGCCCGGCATCACCCTCACCGACACATCAGGCAAACCCTACGACATCCGCAAGGAGACGGAGGGCTCCGTCGTTCTCCTCTACCTGGGTTATACCCATTGCCCTGATGTCTGTCCGACCCACATGGCCGATATCGCCGGGGTGCTGAAAGAGCTCCCGGCTGACGTCACGAAGAAGGTCAAAGTTGTGTTCATCACCACTGACCCTGCCCGCGATACCCCCGAGGTGCTGCGGAAGTGGCTCGACCTCTTCGACAAGAGCTTCATCGGGCTAACCGGGCCCGAAGACACCATCATCAATCTCCAGAAGACCCTGGGGATCAATCCTGCCACGAAGACCGACCTGGGTGGCGGCAACTACGCCGTCAACCATGCCGCTTACGTCATGGCGTTCACACCCGACAACCTCGCGCACACGGTCTACCCCCTCGGTGTCACCGAGGATGACTGGAAGCACGACATCGCAAAGCTTGCCAAGGAAGGCTGGAATCCTAAGTGAATCTGAATCTCATTCGCCGGGGCGCAGTTGCCCTGGCGGTTCTCACCACGCTCGCATTCGCAGCGCTGGGCCTCGCGGCCTGCGATGACGAAGACGAGGGTAGTGGCGGCAACGCCGACGTCATCGCCGCCATCACGGCCCTGGACAACGCCGGGCTGCACGAGATTGAAGTGGAGCTGACCGAGACGGGCACACCCCCCGGGGACGCCCAGGCTACCGCTCTCCGCATGCAGTCTCTCGTCAAGCTCACCGCCTGGCCGTCGGATCTCAGTTCGCCGGCGGAGAAGCTCGCCAGCCTGCTGGGCGAAATGGCGGCCGCCCTCGCGGGCAATGACACGGCAAAGGCGAAGGAGGCCACAACGAAAGCCCACAACGCCGCCCACGACTTCTCCTTCGCCACCTGGACCTATCTGCAGAAGAAGGCGGGGGTCGCTGAGGAAAAGAACACAGGCATGGACCACGCGTCGCCGACCGGCTCAGCGGGAGCAAGCCCCACGGCCGGTCACACCATGAGCGAATCGCGGATCACCGTTGAGAATCCACGCGCTCGCGTGAGCAACACCGACGTGAGCGCGGCCTATTTCACCGTGAAGAACTCTGGCTCCGCGGCCGACAGGCTGCTCTCCGCCAGTGTCGATTCGTCCATCGCCGGGATGGTGCAACTGCACACCATGGTAATGGAGGGTGGCACGGCGAAGATGCACGAAGTGCAGTCGATCGAAGTTCCCGCCAATGGCAGCGTGGAGCTCAAGCCCGGGGGCTTCCACGTCATGATCATGAACCTCAAGCGCGAGCTCAAGGAAGGAGAAACCCTCACCATCCGCCTGAAATTCGAAAAGGCAGGGATGGTCGAGGTGAAGGCTCCGGTACAGCAGATCGTGACCAGCGGCATGTCAGGGGGCGCCATGTCGACGCCCACCACCGGGCACTAGAGCGTCCATGAGCCGTGCCGCTTCAGGCAGGGCAAACGGCAGGGCGGCTGCGGGGCGAATTAGCCCCGCGGCCGCACCCACCACTCCCCCGGCGCTTGCCGCCCGGGTCCTGGCGTGGGCTGCCCTCGCGCTTGCCATCGTGGGCATCGGCATGGCCTCCTACCTGGCCATTGAGAACCTCCAGGGCAAAGCCTCGGGAATCTGCGTCGGGTCACACGGGTGTGCTTCGGTGCAGCAGAGCGAATACGGGAAGATCCTGGGGATACCGGTCTCGGTTCCGGGGCTCGCGCTCTACCTCGCCCTCGCCCTGGCAGCGGGTGCCTGGCTCCTCAACTGGCGTGGCCTGCGCGACCAGGTCGCCGTCCTGGGCTTCTACGGAGCGCTCTTCGGAACCCTCTTCTCTGGCTTCCTCACGTACCTGGAAGGGTGGGTCATCGATGCCTGGTGCACGTGGTGTATCGCCTCGGCGGTGCTGATGACGGTGCTACTGGTGCTCTGGCTGGGAGTGTTCCTGATCGCGCTCCGTGCCCGCCGCCGGTCCGACGGCGGGCCAAAGGGGGTGCGCTGAGGCGAGCCGCGCCTGGCCCTCCTCGCCTGCGCCTACCACCCGCGCGTTGCCAGCAGCTCCTTCTCGGGCAGCGAAGCCACGTGGATGCCCGGCATCGCCTTGCCCAGCCCGGTGCTCACGCGTGCGATGACCTCCGCGTCCTGGTAGTGCGTCGTCGCCTCCACAATCGCCTTCGCCACCAGCGGCGGATTCTCGGACTTGAAAATGCCCGAACCCACAAAAACCCCGTCGGCGCCGAGGCGCATCATGAGGGCCGCGTCCGCGGGCGTGGCTACTCCACCCGCGGCGAAGTTCACCACGGGCAGACGCGCTTCTGCTTTCACCTGCTTCACCAGCGAAAGCGGCGCCTGGATCTCCTTGGCGAAGGTGTAGAGCTCGTCGCCGGACATGCCCTGCAGGCGCCGAATGTCGCCCATCACGCTGCGCATGTGGCGAACCGCCTCGACAATATCGCCCGTGCCCGCTTCGCCCTTGGTGCGGATCATGGCTGCGCCCTCGCCGATCCGGCGAAGCGCTTCGCCCAGGTTCCGGCAGCCGCAAACAAACGGGACCTTGAACTGGTGCTTATCGATGTGGTGCGTCTCGTCGGCCGGGGTGAGCACCTCCGACTCGTCGATGTAATCGATCCCGATCGCCTCGAGCACGTCGGCCTCCACGAAGTGGCCGATCCGCGCCTTCGCCATCACCGGGATTGTCACGGCATCCATGATCTCGAGGATCATCTGCGGGTCGCTCATGCGAGCGACGCCGCCATCGCGGCGAATATCGGAAGGGACGCGTTCGAGGGCCATGACGGCGCAGGCGCCCGCCTCCTCGGCGATCTTTGCGTGCTCGGGTGTGACGACGTCCATGATGACGCCGCCCTTGAGCATCTGGGCGAGGCCTACCTTGACGGCCCAGGTTCCGGTTTCGGACACGGGTACACTCCGTTGGAAGCGGTCTTTGGTCTCCAGTCTAGGCCCGGAATGCCCGGCGCGATAGGGCCACTTCGTGACCTCGGGAGGCTCCGCCCGGGGTGCCAGATCAGCCCGGGGAGCGGCGCCCCAGGTAGCCCGGCTTCCGCGCCTGCTCTTCGGCGGGTCGCCGGGGCCCCTCACCTACTGCGGCAACGGATAGATCTCGATGGTGGATGCTGCGCGAAGCTGTTTGACCAGGCCCCGCACGACCTCCTCCCTTTTGGCCAGGTCATTCCGATCACCTGGATCCATCGCCTCCATGAGCGAGAGTCGCAGCTTCCCGACCGCGATCTGACGCCGGAATCCGTCGAGCATCACGGGGCTCGTGTCGAAAGCGTCGAGGTGGTATTCCGTGCCCTCGATTTGGGCGAAATACTCCCTGATTTGGCGCGTCTCCCTGGTGTCCTGCGACATGCCTTCCGACAGCGCCTCCCGATAGCTCCTCGCGGTCTCAAGCACCTCATCCTGGTCCGGGACCATCCCGCGGCGTGCGGCCTCCTGATACAGAAGCTCGTTATCGACGAGCATGTCGACGTACTCTCGCGCGGTCAGGCGAGCAGATTGACCGGAGAAGTCCGGTGCGAAGATCTGGTAGGCCCGCAGCTTCGAAGCCGGGATGGCCTGTCCGTTCACAACGGCGACCACGCCGGTGTCGCCGCGCGTGAGTTCCTGAATGGCATCCCGCCCCGGTTGCGTCTGGCTGGAGACGCCCGTGAGGGCCACGATACTCGCCACCACGCCGGCAGACACGCCCAGGACGGCCACTATTCCAAGCTTGAAGTGTTTCTGGACAGTGCCTGGCCAATTGCGAAACCACTTCATCGTAGTCCAGCCTCCTTACGTAAGTGATGCTCATAGAATCGTGGTCGTTACCAGTAATACCAATCCGATGTGCCGCCACCCCCAAACATATACCAACCACCACCACCGATAGCAAGATGGTCATCAGCAAAAGCGCTTCCGTTACCGAAGATGGAAATTGATACTTGACCGCAATCACAAGACCATGCCGTCCATGGCGGAATCCAACATCCACCATTTAAGTAGCCGAAGGTGGCTACGGAAAGTCCGCCAGAATAGAGTGTAGTACTGATCGAAACGATGAGATAGGACCGGATGATGGGATCGGGCCAGTTGCTGTTTGTTTTTACCTGATGTGTCACCGCATCAACGCGCGTATAGTAGTTTGGATCCCAAATCATCGTATACGCGACCGTGCTTGATGCCGGCCACGGGAAGATCCCCGGGATCCAATAGTCGTGGTTGAAGGCGGTGAGTGTGTTACTACCGTTCCAGCCGGCACTCCATGCCAGGCTGTCTCGGTGGGTGCTGAAGAGCGCCAGGACGCCGACGAGGAACGCGGCGCAGCTAAGCGCACTCCGGCGGTGAATCATGCGCCGGTGGGCCCTGGCTGGAAGCCCGCCCTCGCCAACTGAATGGTGGCTCCAGTGGTCATAGGGATAGCTGATGCTCTCATCAATGGGACTCGGATTCAGCGATCCAACTCCCCGTGCCTGGCACTCCCGCCCGCCCGGATTGTTCCCTGGTGCGCAGCGCCTGTCAGCCGCTTTGAGATCCATGTTCCGATCCAACTCGCGCTCGTCGACACTGCCGACAGTCTTCATGCGCCATGAACCACAGAGCGGAGATTCCTTCCCTGCGCTCGGCCCCCAGGGGTACAGCTATCAACTCGTGAACGCGCGCCAGTTCTTTGCGAACAGCTCCGTCGCTCAGCCCCACCAACGCCGAAATTCTGCTGGTGTGGAGACCAAGACTTGCCAACTCCAGGATTCGCCATCGGATTGCCGAAAGTGCTCTCACGTGGTGGTTCGAGATGTCGGCCCGTAGTTCGCGCCGGAGCGCTTCGATTGAGTCCGTGGACAGGCCTTCGGGCCCGGTGCTTGTTGCGGCCGGGTGTCGCATTCCGTCGCCGTTCTCAGACGCGGTGGGCACCCAGGGGCTCATTTGGCGGGCATCACTCTGTCCCCGCACAAGTGACAGGACTGGGGCGCCCGGCTGTCCATCCGCCGAGCGCCTGGCCATGCCGACCACCTGGAACGGGTGTGCTGGTGGCAGCGCGGAATTCGCGACTGCCTCTCGTCGCATGGCGAACCTCCCAGAGAGGGTCGCCGCGATGCTATCACTGCAGCAATATGGACGACAAGTGAATTTCGCATCAGCATTCCTGAATGCGGTTCAGTTCTAGCTCTCGCTCAGTGAGTGCTTGCCAATGCCTGCTTGAGGTAGTGTCGCCAGCAGGTTCGGGACTATTGACGGCCAACGCCATGCCCGGAAACCGGGACCAGGCGAACCGGCTAAGCGCCGCTTCGCTCTTGTGATCGCCAGTTAGCGGCGCCCCAGGTAGCCCAGCTTGCCGGCCTCCTCTTCGAGCGAGGCGCGAAAGTCCGGGTGCGCGATCTCGATGAGCATCGCCGCCCGCTCCCGGATGGTGCGGCCGTGGAGGTTCCGCGCCCCATACTCGGTTACCACCCAGTGCACGTCGCCGCGCGTTGTTACCACACCCGACCCCGCTGCCAGCTCCGGGCAGATGCGGCTGACCCTCCCGTCCCGTGCCGTCGATGGCAGTGCGATGACCGGCACGCCCCCTTTCGACCGGGCAGCCCC
This sequence comes from bacterium, assembly GCA_003577245.1. Classification (GTDB taxonomy): domain Bacteria; phylum Chloroflexota; class Dehalococcoidia; order Tepidiformales; family Tepidiformaceae; genus UCB2. The sequence continues at coordinate 125,755 of QEVS01000003.1, forward strand.
CCGGATGAAGTCCACCTGCCCGCCGATGCCGCTGTAGAAGCGCGGCCCGATGGAGTCCGCCACCACCTGGCCCGTGAGGTCCACACTCAAAGCCGAGTTGATCGCCACCATGCGCGTGTTCGCCGCGATCACATCGACGTTGTTGGTGTAGTCCACGGGCCGGAACTCAATTCGGGGATTGCGGTCCACGAACCTGTAGAGGCGCTCCGTCCCGGTGGCAAAGGCGGTGACGACCACGCCTTGGTGGATGCTCTTGCGCGCGCCCGTCACCACACCCGACTCGATGAGCGGCAACAGCCCTTCATTGAACATCTCGGTGTGGACGCCGAGGTCGCGGTGCCCGCCGAGGGAGGCCAGCACGCCCGCCGGGATGGCGCCAATCCCCATCTGCAACGTGGCGCCGTCGTCGATGAGCTCCGCCACGTGGCGCCCAATGGCCATTCCCTCGCGAGTCTGTTCGAGCGGCCTTCCAAGAGGCAGGGGAGTGTCCACCTCCACCGCCAGATCGATGACCGACGCCGGGAGCACGTGCCCGTAGGTGCGCGGCATCCGCGGGTTCACCTGGGCAATTACCAGCTTCGCGTGGTACGCAGCCGAAAGGGCGCAGTCGACCGAGACCCCGAGCGAACAGTTCCCGTCTTCGTCCGGCGGCGTGACGTGCAGAAACGCGACATCCAGCGGCAGCTGCCCATCGTGCTCAAAGAGCGAGGGAATCTCCGAGAGGAAGACGGGCGTGTAGTCCGCTCGCCCTTCCTGCACCGCCTGGCGCACGTTCGGCCCAATGAAGAGAGCGTTATGCCGGAAGCTGCCGGCCATCTCCGGTTCGGCATAGAGCGCCGGGCCTTCGGTGTGCATGTGCACAATCTCGACGTCGCGCAGTTCCTCGTACCGCCGCACCAGCGCATCGATGAGCGCGTGCGGCGTGGCGCAGCCGGCATGGACGTACACCCGCTGCCCCGAGGAGACCTCTCCTACAGCCTCGTCAGCAGAGACAAAGCGCATCACACCGCTCCCCTTGCGAGATCGGAGTCAGGATACAGGAGGACGCTCGCGCTACGGCTCCCTCGCGACAAGCGGCAGGAAGGCCTTGAACTTGATTTCGCCGGTGCCGGGCATGAAGCCGCTTGTGACGGCATAGCTGCCCCCCACCGAAGGCCCTCCTGCGACCGCCTGCCCCATCACTCCCCGGACCGCGTACGGGTCATCGGAGCTGACTCCTCCTCCGCCGCTGACGGCGTTCCACTCCAGGTTCCACGTGCCGGAGACCTGGCCGAAGGCTGCGGACGCGCCGATGGTAACCGCTCCCGCGGCGGCAGCGGCAAGGGCGAGCTTCAGGGTGCGGGGTCGTGGCATGCCTTCACCTCCCCGGGGTCAAACACCTGACCACCGTCAATCGAGATCGATGACAAGCACATGGAACTTCTGGCCGTTCGCGAAGGCCGCGGTGTCGTTGAAGATGACCCACTTGCTGGCCCCTCCCGTGCAGCCCCCGGCCGTATAGTTGTAGGCCACCGAGATGGGGCCGGGAACGGACCCGAGCGTCGCCGGGCTCGAGTCATATGGGGTCACAAGGAGGATGGCGCTCGAGTTCGCATTGGCGAAGGCGTTGTCGATGACCGTCACTTTGTCGCTGTTGCAGGTATTCGCCGCCGTATCCACCTCCCAGGTGAAGGCCGGGACAACCGTCCCGCTTGCCTTCAGCGCGCCTCCGCCGAACTCCAGCGCGATGGAATCTTCGTCCCAACCAATGAAGCGGCCCGCCGTAGAGCCCGAGTTGGCCCCATAGCCGGCAACCCCAACCCCGCCCGAGTTCAGGGTCTCGCCCTGGACACCGGCAGCGCCGCCCGTGCCGCTGTTCACTCCGTAGATGGCGGGGTAAGGCGTGGCGCCTGTGTAGCCGCGGTCGACCTTCAGACCCATGCCGCTACCCGTCTGCTCGATGAGGAAGATCTCGTCGGGGCCTTCGATGCTCCCGGAGGCGCTGAATGGCACGGCAATGCCGCCCGCGGCCTTCGCATAAAGGGCGTATGGCGTGCTGCCAATCGCCTGCCGGGGCGACAGCACCGTGTACGTCCCGGAGCTTGCCCCCGGCCGGACGGCGATCTCCATCCAGCGCGCGTCCCCGTTCCAGACCCCTGCGCCGAAGTCCAGCGAGACAGTGAACAGACCGGCCGAAACGGCAACATCGTTGACAGCCACCGTTGACCCAACCTGGGCCCCGCCCGATTCGGCGTCGTAGAGGATGAAGCGCAGGTCGAACGCACCGCTGGCGGGCCCGCCGCTCTCGGTGAGCCGCCCCTGGTAGGTGAACGAATCCCCCAGCACCATGGGCTGGGACGCATTGCTGCCGCGCACGAGCGCACCTCCCGGTGGCAGGTCGAACCCGGCAGTGGCGATGGTCACGGTCGATAGCAAGAGAACCGTGGCCGCGGCGATCGTGAGAAGTGTCGTACCGCGCATGGGTATGCCTCCCTCAGCACACCGTGTTGTGCTGCCGCATTATAGATCAACAGATCAAGCCCTTGCACAATTCGCCGAAAGACACGGGATGCCTGCGCCCCGCCGCACGGCGGACCAGCTTCGCTCAAGCCCTCAGAGAATGCCGAGACCGGTCAGGAGCAACACCATCAGGTACACCGCGGTCAGCACCACAATCCCTGCCGTGGTGACCACCCCGATGATGTTCTGGCGCGGCGTGTTCGCGTGCTCGCCCATGATGTGCTCGTCGTTCACCAGCTTCAGCGCCAGCACCAGAATGATGGGGAGCAGGACGCCGCCCGCGACGTTCGGGATCATGATGAGCACGAGCAACGGCAATCCGGGGATGAGCACCGCCAGCGCCCCAACGGCCAGCAACCCCCCGAAAATCCCGAAGAACGCGGGTGCTTCGCGTACGCCGCGGTTCACGCTTCGCTCCCAGCCGAACGCCTCGCAGATCGCGTAAGCCGTCGTCAGCGGCAGCACCGCCATGGCCATCAGGGCCGCGTTCAGGAGCCCCACGGCGAACAGTTCGGCAGCCAGGTCGCCGGCGAGTGGGTGGAGCGCCTGGGCAACCTCCTCGACGTTTCCCGCCGGGCGGCCGTTCGTCCAGAGGGTGGCTGCGGTCGTCAGCATGATGAAAAACGCGATCACCGCCATCGACGCCGCTCCCGCGTACGAATCGACCGCGATGTAGCGCAGCTCGCGCTTGCCCAGCCCCTTATCGACCACGCTCGCCTGGTTGTAGAACATCTCCCAGGGCGTGATCGTGGTACCGATCAGGGCAATCAGAATGGTCAGGTACGCCACGTCGAGCTCGAAGCCCGGCACCATGCCGCGCGCGACCTTCGGCCACGCAGGATCGGCCATGAACCCCGTCACGAAGTAAGTGATGTACACCAGCGATATCGATAGCAGGGCCACCTCGACCTTGCGGTATGACCCGTACGCCACCAGCGCGAAGACCAGCGCCGCCGCCAACGGAACGGATGCATAGCGCGACAGCCCGAAGATCTCCGAGGCCGCGGCAACCCCGGCGAACTCCGCCACCACCGTGGCTGAGTTCACAAGGAGCAGCGTGAGCATCGCCAGCAGTGCCACGCGCACGCCAAACTGCTCCCTGATAAGGTCCGCCAGCCCCTTGCCGGTCACAGCCCCCATCCGGGCCACCAGCTCCTGCACCACCCCAAGGGCGAGCGTGCTGACTACCAGCGCCCAGAAGAGCGAGTAGCCGAACTTCGCGCCCGCAAGTGAATAGCCTGCAATGCCCGTGGCATCGTTGTTGACGATTCCCGTGATGAGCCCCGGGCCCATGACTGCCATCAGCAGCGTTGCTCGAAGCCGCAGCCGCGAGCCACGCCCCCTCAGGGTGGTCGAAGCCGCTTCCCTCTCGTCCCCCGGCACCCCTTACTCCCGCTGCCGCCTTGGCCGCCCATGCCAGACGCGCGGGGCGAACAGGTCGATCACGTCGCCGATGCTGACGGCCCCCTTCAGCCGGCCCTCATCGTCGACTACCGGCACTGTGAGCAGCCCGTAGTGCACCATCGTCCGGGCGACCTCCTCTTCCGGGTCGCCCGTCTGCACGGTGCGGAGCTCCCGCTCCATCACTGCCGCCACTCCCGTCCGGGGCGGCGTGGTGAGCAGGGCCAGCAGCGAAAGCGCCCCGGCCAGCCGTCCTTCCTCATCCAGCACGAACACGTCGCCGATCTCATCCCCTTCGGCCCGCGCGGCGCGCACAGCCGCCACCGCATCCTCAATCGTGGCCCCATCCGTGACAGCGACAGGTCCCGGGTTCATGAGCCCCCCGGCCGTGTCCTCCGGGTAGGCGAGGAGCTCCCGCACCTCGCTCGCTGCCTCGGGCTCCATGAGCTCCATCAGCTCGTGCGCGCGCTCCTCGGTGAGGTCGCCCAGCACGTCGGCTGCTTCGTCGGGCTCCATCTCATCGAGCACGTCCGCCGCTTCCTCCGGCTCCATGGCAGAAAGCACTACCGCCTGCTTCTCCTCGGGAAGCTCGGCCATGGCGCGCGCCGCCGTCTCGTCATCGAGGGCTTCCAGCACGTCGGCCGCCTCCCCGGGCGACATCTGGCTCACGATGCTGGCGATGTCCGCCGGGTGCATCTGGCGCAGCCTGCCGTAGGGCACCCTCAGGTGCAGCTCGCTCAGGGCGGGGCCGATATCCACCTGCTCCCAGTCAATCAGCCGGCCCGGCCGCCGGCCCGCGAGCCTCCCCAGCCCCACCCGGCGCAGCAGGCCCGCCGTCGTCGCGTCCACCCCTGCCACGCGCATCTCGTCGTTCAGCGGGGTGAGCGCAACGTCGTTGACGCGCACGAGCTTGACGCCCTCGGTGTCGACGATTTGACGGTCCATTACGTCGCGCCCCAGCCACACCAGGGCGTCGTCATCAGAAGGGGGGCGGTAAGACGCGGCCACGTACCGCCGTCTCAGGGCGGCCCCCCGGGGTGTGACCGAAGCCACGTCTCGCCACGGCACGGCGAACTCGCCCCCTTCGCCCGTTACCACGATCGAGCGCACCGGTGGATAAGGGACATCAGTTGCGATCACGAGATCGCGGAGCACTCCGACCCGCGCGCCATCGGCGTCGAATACGGGGCGGCCGCGGACCTGGCTGACGAATGGCATCATTCCGCCTCCCCTGGGTGGTCTTGTGTGGGGAGGCGTGCAAGCCGCGGCAAGGCCGCGGCCGTTAGCGCTTACGCACTGCGGGCGGCCTCGCCGGGTTTGCGCATCTCCCCGGCGCCGGGCCTGTGGCGGCTACTGTCTCCGCCTTCTGTGGTACACATATGGTTCTGTCGCTACCCTCCGCGCACGAAAACGCGGAAAGACGCAAGTTTGTACGCTACGTCTGCAGCGCCCCGCCGTCAATCCGAACAATCCCGGTTCCGCCCGCCTCACCGTCTGCCGGCCAGGACCTCTTCGTAGAGCGCCAGCGTCCGCTCGGCTGTCCGCCGCCAGGTAAACTCCGAACGGATGCGCTCCACCCCCGCAGCGCCGAGCCGGCCCGCCAGCGCTCCGTCGTCCATCACCCGTCTCATGGCTTCGGCCAGCGCGCGCGGGTTGCCCGGGGGAACCAGGAGCCCGCTCACACCGTCGGCGACGACTTCAGGAAGCGCGCCTGCCTCCGCGGCGACTACCGGCGCGCCGCACGCCTGCGCCTCGGCGGCCGGCAGTCCGAACCCTTCGTAAAGCGAGGGAGAGACGAAAACCGCCGCCCGGTTGTATTCCTCCACCAGCGCTCCCTTCGAAAGCCGGCCCGTCAGGCTGACACGCCCCTCAATGCCGAGCTCCCGCGCCCGTGTCCGCACCACCTGCGCCTCGGCCCGGTCCACCACAACAAGCTGCCAGTCGCGGTCACGCATCAGCCCCAGCGCTTCCACCAGGTACCGTGCGCCCTTGTTGCGGTCGTCGCTGTTGCCCACGAAGAGCACGCGCCCCTGCTCACGGTCCATCCCCAGCGGATGAAACACCGACGTATCCACCCCGTCGTGGATTGCCGCCACCTTCGCTTCTCCCAGCCGAAACGCCCGTCTGACCGCATCACCACTCGCCCGGCTGCCCGTCACCACCCGGTCTATCCGGTGCGCCACCACGTGCTGCATGTGGAAAGGGTAGAAGAGCACCCGGCCGATCTTGTCGCAAAGAGTCCGCGCCTGGGCCACGGCGTTCGCCCGGTCGATGGCCAGCGGGTGGTGGATGTTCGCCACCACGGGCACGCCCAGGAGCCGCACGAGCAGGTCGCCGTACCCGAGGGACTGGTTGTCGTGGACGAGATCGAAAGGGCGCCGCGCATGGAGCCGGGCGACAACTTCAAAGGCCCGCAGCGAGAAGGCTGACATCACCGAGAACATCCCCGCTCGCGAAGTTGCCAGCTCATAGAAGTTGAGCGGCTGGAAATAGCTGGCCACCCCCTTGTTCCAGAAGGCCGCCCCTTCATCGAAAGCGGTGAAGACCGAGTAGTCCGGGAGCCGGTGCTGCACCACCCTCGCGTCCAGCTCCGGGTAGGGCGGCCCGACCACGACGTGCACCTCGTGCCCCAGCTCCACGTATTCGCGGCACATCTCCGCCAGGTACACGCCCTGCCCACCCGAGTACATGTTCCCCTGGTGCAGAAGGAAGCAGATGCGCACCGCTAGACCGCCCGAGCGTAGATGGCCACGCTTTTTGGCAGCAGGCGGGAAAGCGCGCGTTCTGCGCTGTCCCATGCCCGCGAGGTGCGCACCCGTGGCGAGTTGGTCGCCTTCCGCCAGGCACGCGCCGGTGCACATGGCGGGTCGCCCCCGCCGCCGAGCGCGCCGAGCAGCCAGTAGACCGATTCGAAGGCGTGCCGGCGACGAACCGCGTAGGGCCGCCACCCGGTCGCGCGGAGCTTCCCCAGCAGCTCGTCGGCGTGGTAGATGCGAATGTGCCCGCCCGGCGTGTGGGTCACCTCCCATGACAGCTGCCAGAGCGCCAGCTCCACGGCCCGTGCCGGCACCGACACCGCCAGTGCGCCCCCGGTCCGCACCACCCGTCGCAGCTCGCGCAGCGCCCCCATGTCGTCCACCACGTGCTCCAGCGTCTCCGAACAGATGGCAGCGTCAATGCTGCCGGGGGCGAACGGCAGGGTCAGCGCGGTCCCCTGGACCCACTCCACGTGCCCGAAATGAGCCCCCGCCTTCCCATCTTCGCCCACGAAGAACCGGCCATCACGCAGGTCGCGGCGTCCCAGGTCGCATGCGATCGTACGGATTGGCAGGCGCGCCGCTGCCAGCTCATGCCGCCCCGCTCCGCAGCCTACGTCGAGCAGCCGGGCCCCCTGTGTGTCCGGGGAGAGCCCGAGAAGGCGCAGGTCGATCGTGAACACGCGGTCCAGTCGCGGATCATCCGCGGGCTGCAGGAGGGGCAGGCGCACCCCGGCGGCTGCGACAGGGGCGTCGGCTTTCACCCCGGGCCGGGCCTCCGGCCGTAGAGCACGAAGTCCTTCGGGAACACGCGGTCGAGCGCCCCTTCAATCCCTTCGAAGACGGGGTTGCGCGCCCCCAGGTTCCAGTTGATGAAGCCCCAGAACCAGCGCGTGAGGGGGAAGTCCGGGTTGTCCTTGCCGAACAGGCAGCGGAGGCTCCAGTACACGCTCTGGTAGGCGTGGCGTCCGCGCTCCGCTCCCATCACGAACCCGGAGCGCGAAAGCCGCTCCCGCAATTCCCCTTTCCGGTAGATTCGGATGTGACCGCCGGGTGAATGCCAGTACTCCCAGCTCAGTGCCCAGAGGAGCCTTTCCGCACGGTGATGCGGGCAGGAGACGGCGATCTCGCCGCCCGGCCGCAGAATGCGGTAGAGCTCGCGCATCGCGCGCTCGTCATCGTGAACGTGTTCGAGCACCTCGGTGCAGATGATCTTGTCGAACGCCCCGTCCCGGAAGGGCAGGTGCTGGGCGTCACCCATCATGAACTGGGCAAACCCCGGCAGCCGCCCGGCGTTGTAGTCCGCGTAGAACATGTACCGGCCGCGCGCCAGCTCCTCGCGGTCGAGATCCATCGCCACCACCCGGCAATCCCAGTTCGCTGCCTCGATGGTGTGCCGGCCGTTCCCGCAGCCAAGGTCGAGCACCCGGTCCCCCTTCCGGATCTGAAAGAGGTTCCAGTAGTCGACATTGACGACGTTCGACGACATAGGCTGACTGTACAAAGGCCGCCCGGTACGCGACACGGCTGCGCGCGCCCCGGCTTTCGCCGCCGCTTCACATCCACGTAATGGAGGCGAAATACTGCGTTAACGTCCGCGCGCGATGATATCCGCATGGAAGACCACAAAGGCCCCTGTGAACACCGCTGGCGGTACTTCGTCAACGTCGATAGCCGCTCCATCCGCGTGCGCGAATGCGAGCACTGCGGCCGCCGGGCCGTGGTACCGACGCAAATGGCGCCCATGCCCCGCCCGAAGTACCTCGAGCCGCGCCTCTCCGCCTAGCCGGCCCCCTGCGGGCGCCGCTGCGCAACCTGCTCAAGCCGCATCCGCCGCTGGTTCGGTTCCGCCCCCAGGAAGCGCGGCTGGTATCCGCTCTTGCGCCCCTCGATCTGGGCAGCGTGCTGTCTATCGTGCCGGTAGAACGACCGCAGCCACTGGAGCACCGTGAGGGTCCCAAAGACCGGGCTCGTCGCCACCCTGTCGAACCCATCGAGCGGAATACCGTCGATCAGGCCGTTGGTGTAGGCGCGCTCCAGTTCCAGGGCCCGAAGCAGCACGTCAGCACCGGCCGTGTTTGCCGCTTCGATCGGGACTTCCACGGGTTCCGGCCGCACCTTGCTCAGGTCCGGGTTTTCCTCTGCCAGGGCCGCGCGGACCCACGCGTCGTAGCTTCGCTCCATCTCACAGAGGTGGGCGAGCTGCTCCAGTGCTGTCCACTGTTCTTCGCCCTCCGCGTCCACAGGCACGCGCAGCGCCTCTTCCGCTGTGAGAGCACGGGCCGCGGCCATCAACGCGGCACGCTCCTCGGCCATCTTCTGCTTCAGTTCAACTACCTGTTCGCGCGTCGCCATTGCTTTCCCCTTCATTGCGCCGGGTGAGCCTCTTGATGCCCTGCCACGCCCCGTAAGGAATCGCCGCCACCAGAGCGATGCCAAACACCAGCCCTCCATAGAGCGTGCCAAACACGAAGCCGGCGCCCCAGCCCAGCAGGTCCATGCGCCGATTCTGGAGTCCTGAAGTCCGCCTGTCGACACCCGCGCCCTTGCGGCCACCGGGGATAGTGGGACAGTGTGCACCATGCGTTTCAAGCTCGGACGCGCAACTGTCCCGGGGCCCCGCTACAGCGCCGAATGGCTGGTGGTGGGGCTGGGAAACCCCGGGGAGCAGTATGCTCGCAACCGCCACAACGTCGGCTTCTGGGTGGTCAACGAACTGGCGAAGCGGGCCGGTACACAGCTCAGGGCCGCCGGCTCCACCATGCACATCGGAGTTGGCGGCCTGGCCGCCTGCCGTGTCGCCCTCGTCCGTCCGAAAACCTATGTGAACCTCAGCGGCAAGGCCGTCTCCCAGGCCCTCCAATGGACCGGCTGCGACCTGCCCCACACCATCGTCGTCTACGACGAGCTCGACCTGCCCGCCGGAGCCCTTCGCATTCGCGCCGGTGGCGGCCACGGCGGACACAACGGACTCAAGAGTATCGCCCAGGCGGTTGGGCTCGACTTCGTTCGCGTTCGCATCGGCATCGGACGCCCGCTGGACGGCGGTGAGCCATCCTGGGACCCCGAGGTCGTCGCCGGTTGGGTGCTCAGCAACCCCCGGGACGCCGACCGTGACCTGCTCGAAGAGGCCGCCCGGCTCGCCGCCGATGCCGTTGAAACCATCATCGGCGAAGGGGTCGACGCTGCCGCCAACCGGTTCACTCGCAAGTAGGCTCCGCGCCCGGCCACGCCCGCCTACTCCGCGGGCGTTCCCAGCGTCACGCGCAGTGTCAGCTTCTTTCCGCTGCGGTAGATGTCGACATCGACAACCTGTCCCGCGTGATGTTTGACCATCGCCACCGCCAGGTCGGCCTCATTCCGCGTGGCTGTTCCGCCGACCCCAACAATCACATCGCCGGCCCTCAGTCCAGCCCTGCGCGCCGGGCCATCCGGGATGTCCCCCGCTGCATCGAGATAGACGCCGCCGAGCTCCTCAGGCACGCCCAGGTCCCTGGACTTCGCCGGGAGAAGCCTCTCAAATCCCTGTATGCCGAGAAGACCACGATTCACCTGCCCGTTCTCACGCAACTCTTCATAGACGGCCTTCACCATGTCTGACCCAACCGCAAATCCGATCCCCGCCGCCACGCCGCCCGTGGTGTAGTCGGGTGCGATGGACGTGTTCACACCCACGACCTTGCCCGTCAGCGTGAGCAGCGGCCCCCCGCTGTTGCCATGGTTGATTGCGGCGTCGGTCTGGATTGCCCCGAGGGTCCCGCCCGATTCGCTCGTCGAACGGTTCTTCGCGCTCACGATCCCGCGCGTAACCGTGAAACCAGGCCCATCGCCCCCCGAAAGGTCCAACGCATACCCGATGGCGACCACGTCCTGGCCCACCGCCACTTCGCTCAGGGGCGCAAACTCCAGCGGTGCAAGCCCGCTTGCCTCAATCTTGAGGAGCGCAATGTCCGAGCGCGGGTCGGCGCCCACCACACTTGCGCGGTACTCTGCCCCATCGCTCATGATGACGGTGATGGACGTTGAAGGGCGTCCGCTGAGGCCGGCGATCACATGGTTGTTGGTGATGATGTAGCCGTCCTCGTCCACCACGAACCCGCTTCCAACCCCCGTGCTGGTCGTTATCTTCACAACCGCGGGCTCGGCCAGCTTCACAACGCCGGCCACGCTCAGCTCTCCCGAGGGCCGTGCTTCGGGCTGCGATGTCAGGACTGCCGTCTTCTCGCCCGCTGCGTCCTGTGTCTCTCCCGAACCGGGCGACGCCGGTCCCGCCTTCGAACCTGACGAGCACGCCACGCCGAGGAGAAGTACGAACGCGGCCATTGCTGCAGCCGCCAGCGGCACCGATTTCTGTCTCACATCGAAACTCCCACAAGGAACGTCGATCCCAGTCTCGCGCCGGGATGGGCAATCCACCGTAAACGGCGGCTGCTGTCCGAAAGCGCGCGTAAAGCATCGCGCTGCCGCCCTTGGCAGCACCGCCGCTAAGCGTATGATGCCCATTGGAACTGTCTATGGCGTGGCAGGGCAATCCAGACCCGACCGGGGTACGTAGCATAAGCAGGACGGGCGATTTTGCCCGCCTGCCGGGCGACCCCCTCGCCGTCCGGCAGGAATGGTCCGACGAGGCCCTTATGACCGCCATCGCCACCCGCGACGAGCTTGCCTTCGTGGTCCTGTATGACCGCTACGCCGGCCTTGTCTATTCCACCTCCCTCCGCGTGCTCGCCGACACCGGGCTCGCCGAGGACACCGCCCAGGACGTTTTCATTCGCCTCTGGCGAAGGCCGCAGGCGTTCATCGCCGAACGCGGACGCTTCATCACCTGGCTCGTGAGCGTCACCCGGAACCGCGCGGTTGACGAGCTCCGCGCCCGCGGCCGCAGGCAGCGCCGCGAAGTGCCTTCCATGGAGACCGGCGACCCTCCGCAGTGGAACCAGCTCGCCGCCACCGGCGACGACCCGCTGGCCGCAGCCCAGGTCCGGGAAATCTGCGTCCGCGTGCGCGCGGCTCTTTGCGACCTCCCGGCCGGTCAGAAGCGCGCCCTTGAGCTCGCCTACTTCGGCGGCCTCACCCAGCAGGAGATCGCCGCCCGGACGGGTGAGCCGCTGGGAACCATCAAGACCCGCATCCGGCTCGGCATGCGCAAGCTCCGCCGCGCCCTCCAGGACGAGAAGCAGGAAGACTGAATCATGACCGGCCGCTGCCTTTCGCAGGAAGAGGCGGACGAATTCGCCATCGGCTCCCTCGACCCCCTCGCCGAGGCCGAGATCGCCGCCCACCTGCGCTCCTGCCAGGCCTGCCTCGGGCTCGTGAACCTGTCCCTGCAGGTGGCGGCCGCCCTTTCCTTCGCCGTTCCCTCACACCGTGCCCCGGCCAGCCTGCGCCGCCGCACGTTCCTGGCCGCGGGAGTGGCGCGCCCCCGGATGATCACCCGCGTACTCCGGGCCGCACGCTCTGCCGCGGCGGTCGCCGCGGCTCTCATCGCCGTCGCCGCTCTTGCCGGCATGATCATCCTGCGCGGCCAGGTGCACGACCTCAGCCAGGAGAACACCGACCTCTCAGTACAGGTCAACGAGGCGCTCTCCCAGAAGATCGAGATCCTCGCCCTCACCAGCCGCCTGAACGAGGAAGAGCGCCGCTCTGCCGACCTGATGCAGGCCGCCCGTGGCGACCGCGACCTCCTCCTTGCCCTCCTCTCGCCCGAAAGCGATGTCGCTGAAGTGTTCGCTGTCGAAGAGAGCGCCTACTCGCTGGGCCGCCTCGTGTGGGACCGGGGGCAGAAGAAGGTCTGGTTCGTGGCCAGCCGCCTGCGCCCGCTCAGCGACGGAGAAACCTACCAGATCTGGGCGAGCTCCGGAGGCAAGTACCACAGCCTCGGAACCTTCAACGCCGACTCCTCGGGCTTCGCGCGCTACGAGGCCATGGTCCCCCAGGGCCTCGAGAGCTACGAGAGCGCGGTCGTCACCATCGAACGCGCCGGCGGCTCGCCCGAGCGTACCGGCGCCAGCGTCTTCGTGGCCGACCTCAGCCGCTTCCGCCGCTAACCGCCGACTGCTCACGGTTCAGCACAGTCCCATCGCAGCCAATGGCAACGATGGCATGCCCTGCCCGCACCGCAGCCTCGGCGGCCGATTCACCGCCGATTAGCACTGCTTTCGACCACACTTCGGCCAGCCACGCCTCGGCTGCCCAGGCCGTTACCTGCGCGAAAGGGCTGCGCGCCGGCATCCCCGTCCCGGGGTCGATGAGGTGGTGCGCGAACCCGCCGTCAGCGGTCCGCCAGCGCCGTTTCAGAGTGGTCGATGTCGCCACCGCGCCCCGCAAGGCGCCTTCCCACGGGTCCGGCACGCCTGCCAGCGGCGAGTCAACGGCCACCAGCCAGCCGTCCGCTCCCGGTTCCGCCCCCGCGACCCGGATGTCACCACCGGCATTGATGAAGACGTCCTCGTATTCGCCCCGCAGCAACTCCACACCAAGATCCGCGGTCCACCCCTTCACAATCCCGCCCAGGTCGAGCGCCCCTTGCCGCAACGAAACCTCGTCCCCGCCGATGACCAGGCAGTCCGCGGGGTCGGGGATCGTCATGGTCCTGGGCGAACCGCCCCGCACCCCGCTGAAGGTGACATCGTAACCGGCCCCCTCCAGCGCGGTGAGCACCATCGGGTTGAACAGGCCGCCCGTCCGGGCGTGTCCCTCAATGGCCAGGCGGCAGACCCGCTCCAGGTGGCGGTCGCGAATGCTCTCGCCCCGGTTCAGCCGCGAAAGCAGGCTGCCTGGCCGGAAGCGCGAGAACCTCTGTTCCTGCATTTCGAACAGCATGCGCACCGAGAGGAACGCCGCCACAGGCCGCGTTTCCGCCTCGATGATCACGTCGATATCCGTGTCCATCGCGCGAAAGCTCTCCGTGTGAAGCATTACGGCGCCCCCGGGAGCCTGACCGTGAAGGTGGCGCCCCGCCCGGGGGCCGAATCGACGTGGATCTGCCCCCCGTGTACCTCCGCGATCCAGCGGGCGATGGGCAGGCCCAGTCCCGTGCCCCCGTCTCGCCGCGCCCGTGATGTATCCACCCGGTAGAACCGCTCGAAAATGCGCTCGTGGTGCTCTGGCGCGATTCCCGGGCCCGTGTCGCTCACCGTCAGCTCCACCTTCCTGCCCGCCCTTCGCACGCGCACGGTCACCTTCCCTCCCGGGGGTGTGTACTTGACGGCGTTGTCGACCAGCACCAAAGCCAGCTGTCGCAGCCGCGCCCGATCACCATCCACCAGTGCCGCGGCCGCTTCGCACGCCAGCCCGACACCTCTCGCCTCGGCCAACGGCTGCACGTCCCGCACCAGCTCCGAAACCATTTCGCCCAGGTCAAGCCGCTCCTTCTCGATTTCGAGCCGCCCCTCATCCGCGCGCGCAAGCGTCAGGAGGTCGCCTACCAGTCGCGCCATGTGGTCCGCCTCGGTGGCAATTGCCTCCACCTGGTCCAGGTTCTCCTCCACCGTTTGGCCCTGGTGCCTGAGGAGCAGCTCATTGTTCGCCTTCACCGTCGCTATCGGTGTCCGCAACTCGTGCGAAGCATCCGAAACGAAGCGCCGCTGCATCTCAAGCGAGCGTTTGATGGGCGAGAGCGTTCGCCCCGCAAGCCAGAAGCCACCAACAGTGGAAAGCGTGAGTCCCGCCAGCCCGCCCACGCCCAGCACCATGACGAGCGTGCGGAGCTGCCTGTCCCTGGCATCGAGCGCCCGTCCCACGTGGACGTACATGCCCTCTGGCCCGGGCTGGCTCAGGATCCGAAACCGGTGGTGCTCGCCCGAAACGTCCGTGTACTTCTCACCATCGGCCGCTCCTTCTTCGAGTGTCTCGATATCCACGCCCTCCAGGTCCACCCGCCGCGGATTGGCGATCACCTTTCCGTTCAGTGTAGTGACATAAAACACGTCGCTCGACAATCCCGGCGGCTGCCTGTCTCCTGGCTCGTGATCATCGGAATCGTCATCATGCTCGTCGTCTGACCGTTCGCGGGCGAAAGGGAAGAAGGGCGACCGGGGGTCCAGTTGCACCAGCCCCTGCTCGACCCCGCTCATCGCCGCTTCGAGGGAAGCGTTGATCTCGTCGTCCAGGTCGCGGCGGATGGTCACATAGGCCAGCGTGCCGATCACCAGCAGGATCGCCGTGAAGACGCACGCATACCATGCCGTCAGTTGCAGCCGCGCCCGCTTGAACATCAGACGGCCCGGAGGGCGTATCCCACGCCCCTGACCGTGCGTATGAGCCTGTGATCGAAGCCCCGGTCAACTTTGTTGCGCAGGTAATGGATGTAAATGTCGACCACGTTCGACTCTGTGAGCATGTCATAGCTCCAGACCCGGTCGAGGAGCTGGGAGCGGGTGAGAACCTGGCCGGCGTTGCGCATGAGCACTTCGAGCAGCGCGAACTCCTTCGTCGTGAGCTCAATCCGGCGGCCCGCGCGGATGGCCTCGCGTGCTCGCAAGTCCAGCTCAAGGTCGCCCACGCGCAGCCAGAGGGGGTCGCCTGCGGGCATCTGCGCCCGCCGCGTCAGCGCCCGGATGCGCGCCAGCAGCTCGGCAAGGGCGAAGGGCTTCACCAGGTAGTCGTCTGCCCCCGCATCGAGCCCGCGCACACGGTCCTGTACGGAGTCCCGGGCCGTGAGCATCAGTATGGGGACGGTGTTCGCCTTTGCTCGCAGCCGTCGCGCCACCTCACAGCCATCCAGCCCGGGGAGCATCACGTCGAGCACTACGATGTCGTACTCCTCTGTCAGCGCCTGCGTGAGCGCATCTGCCCCATCGGCCACCCAGTCCACCACGTGCCCTTCTTCCTCGAGCACGCGCCGCACCGCGCTTGCCAGCCGTGCCTCATCTTCGACAAGGAGAACATGCATCTCTCCCATTCTGCTGGTTCTGTCCTACAACAGAAATGAGAAAAAGATTAGAGAACTCGAATCTTCGCTTCATCGCTCGCCAAAGAGCCGGGCGCATTCTGGGCCTCGAACTTCCACGGAAAAGAGGCCACCCCATGGACACACGGCTCGCACTTCTCTCCGCTGCTGCCTTCGCCGGCGTTCTCGTCGGCGGCACGCTCATCGCCGATCCGTCTCTCGGGTCCTCGATCAGTCCCGCTTCCGTCTGGTCGCAGGCCGCCGGCGCCCTGGGGGACCAGGACGAGGACGGCGAAGAGTGGGACTCGCGCGACGGCGCTGCCGATGACGACGGTGAGAACAACGGGAGCCGGGATTCCCTCGACGACGACGACGGCGACGACGCCCGGGATGACTGTGACGGCGACCGCGAAGCGCACGAAGACCGCGACGAGCACGACGAGCACGAAGACCACGACGAGCACGAAGACCATGACGAAGATGACCGCGCCGACCGGGACGAGCACGGCAACGGCGACCACTAGATGGCCGCCAACTACGTCCGCCTGAAGGCGGCAATCGCCGCCGGCTCGGCCGCCGCGGTCGTCTGGGGATGGGTCTACTTCGACAGCTCCCAAACCTTTGCGGGCCCCGGCGAAACCACATCCGCCGGGGCCGCTGATACAGCCGTGCCGGTGACCTCCACGCCAGCCGCCACCGGGACAGCCGGTACAGCTGCAACGGCAAAGGCAACCGCCACGGCGACGCCCCGCACGGTCACGCAGTCGACGCCCGCCCGGAGGACTCGAGGCTCATGACCCGCACACGCTCCACCGATGCTGTTGCGGCCTTTATCGGCGCCCTAGTCTCGACGCTCATGCTCAAGGGGGCCAGCTTCGGCCACGCGCCCTGGTACATCAGCCGCTCTTCGGGCCTCGTCGCCTACGTCCTCCTGACCCTCTCGGTCGTCCTCGGGTTGATGCTCAGCGCCCGGTCGCCACGCCCCTTGCTGCCACGCGCGCTCGCGTTCGACCTCCACCAGTTCCTCAGCATCCTCACACTCACCATGATCGGCGTGCACGCCGGGATCCTCCTCTTCGACACCTACCTCGGCTTCGGACCGTCCGAGATCCTGGTCCCCTTCGCATCCGGCAGCCAGCCTCTCCTTACGGCTACCGGTGTCATCGCCACCTGGTCGCTCATTGGCGTCACGGCCAGCTTCTGGGTGCGCCGGCACATTGGCCAGCGGACGTGGCGACGGCTCCACTACGTCTCCTTCGCCAGCTGGCTCCTGGCCCTGGTTCACGGCTTTGCGCAGGGCACCGACACCCACATTCCCTTCGTGAGCGCCACCTACATTCTCTCCGCCGCGGTCGTCGCCGGTCTCCTGACGTACCGCATCGGCTCCAGGAGCGGCTCTCGTACCCCGGCCTCAACCCCTCCTCCGCATGCCGGGCCCGGGAGTCGCGAATCTCGGAGGCTCGCCTCGCGAGCGGCCTCCGACTGAGCGCGGGAGGCCGGCGGCGCCGCCTGGTGGGTGCCGCCGGTTCCCCGTTGCTTCGCGAAACGATACCTTCCCGCCATGAAGACAGACCCTGCCGCCCCGCTCTTCGTCGTCAACCCCATGTCCGGCGGCGGACGCACAAAGAAGCGATGGCCCGCCCTCGAGCGCGCCCTTGCCCGGGCGGGCTTCGAGCCCGATGCCGCCTTCACCATGTACCACGGCCACGGCTACGGCCTCGCCGCTGCCGCCCTCGAAGATGGGCGCCGAACCATCATCGCCGTCGGCGGCGATGGCACCCTCAACGAAATCATCAGCGCCGTCATCGATGCCGGGCAGGCCGCCGGCGTGCGCGTCGGCACCATCCCCATGGGCACCGGCAAGGATGTTGGCAAGTGCCTCGGCATCGCCGATCCGGTCAGGGCAATCCGCGCCATCGCCAGCGGCGCCGAACGCCGGCTCGACGTGGGCCGCGTCGCAGCTCACGATGAGTTCGGCAACCCCGTAGTCCGCCACTTCCTGCTTGAATTGAGCGCCGGCTGGATCCCCGAGGTTTCGAAGTCGACTCCGCGCATGCTCAAGCTGCTCGGCGATACCGCCCCTTACATCATGACCACCTTCGCAAAGATGCTGGGCCCCATGAACCGCGATTTCGAGGTCCAGATCGATGGCCAGCAATTCCACGGCCGCTACAACTCCGTCTCCATCCACAACATGGAACTCTGGGGCGGCGACATGGTGGCCGTGCCCGGTGCTGCGCCCGACGACGGCCTCTTCGATGTCATCCGCTGGGGGCCGCTGGGCCGCCGTGCGGTGATCAAGGCCGTTCGCGACATGCAGGCCGGTGGCACCCACCTTGGTACGGAAGGCATCGACCATCATGCGGCCCGCGTCATCGAGCTCGCCTCTCCGAAGAAGAGCTACCTCGACGCGGACGGCGAGCCCGGCGGCTATCTTCCCGCGCGCATCGAGATCCTCCCCGGCATCCTTCGCTTCCTCGCCCCGGAGTAGGGCAGGGGCTTCTCGCCCCTCACACCGGCGCGGTCTACCATCAGGTCCACACTCTGCTCGAAGGAGCCTTGCACGTGCGGTTCTGGCGCAGGAGACCAACCACGGAGACCGCCGCGCAGGCACCCGCGGAAGAAAGCCCCGCCCCTCCGGCGTTCACGCCCGAGGAAGCTGCCGAGATCCACGCCCAGACCGAGCGCGCCGTAGAGCGCACCCGGCGAGGCTTCTTCGGACGCCTCTCCGGCCTCTTCGAACGCTCCGACTTCGGCGATGAGCTCTGGGAGGAGCTTGAGGAGATCCTCATCACCTCGGACACGGGGCTCGCCACCACCGAGGTCATCCTCGGCCGCACCCGCAAACGCACAAAGGATGAAGGCGCCAGGCAGAGCGAGCGCGTGCGTGAGATCCTCCGGGAAGAGCTCGTCCACGTGCTCGATGAACCGGCCAGGGCTCACCCGGCCTGGGCGCTCGACAACCCGCCCCCCATGCTCATCCTGCTCGTTGTGGGCGTGAACGGCGCCGGCAAGACCACAACCATCGCCAAGATGGCGCACGCCTTCAAAGCCGATGGCGCAACCGTCATCCTTGGCGCCGCCGACACCTTCCGTGCGGCCGCCTCGGACCAGCTCAAGGTCTGGGGCGAACGCGTCGGCGTGCGCGTCGTTGCCCATCAACCCAACGCCGACCCCGGCGCCGTCGTCTTCGACACGCTGAGCGCCGCCGAATCGGCGAAGGCCGAGATCGTCATCATCGATACCGCCGGGCGCCTCCACACCAAGACCAACCTCATGGAGGAGCTGAAGAAGATCAACCGCGTCATCCAGCGCTCCTATCCCGATGCCCCCCATGAGACCCTCCTCGTGCTCGACGCCACCACCGGCCAGAACGGCCTCATGCAGGCGCGCACCTTCACCGAAGCCGTGGGCGTCACCGGCATTGTGCTGGCGAAGCTCGATGGGACCGCCCGGGGAGGCATTGCCTTCGCCATCGCCCACGACCTGGGTATTCCCGTCCGTTTCATTGGCACCGGCGAGAAGATGGGCGACCTCGCGCCTTTCGATGCTCATGAGTTCGTGGACTCGCTCCTTTCCTGAGAGGTAGCCGATGGGACCGGTGATGGCGTTCTGGGCGGTTGCGCTGCTGATAGCGGCGCTCGCCCTGCCCATCGCCTTCACGCTCTTCAGGCGCTTCCCCGATGCGGGCGCCGGGCTCAGTTTCCCTCTCGGCCTGGCGCTGGTGGGATTCGGCTACTTCACCCTCCGGGTGGCCAGCGTCCTGCCCGCGGGCAGAGCCGGTTACGTGTTGGCCGTGGCTCTCTTCGCCCTGCTTTCGGCCACCGTAGCGGCCCGCGACCGGCGCTTCTGGGCCACCCTGCGACGCTCCCTGCCTGCTCTCATGATCACCGCCGGGCTCTTCACCCTGGCGTTCTTCGCTTACGTGGCGTTCCGCTCTTTCCGCCCCGACGTCGCCGGGACCGAGCAGCCCATGGACTTCATGTACCTGAACGCCACCCTGGAGTCCCCCGCCTACCCGCCGCACGATCCGTGGCTGGCGGGCCAGCGCGCGAGCTACTACTACTTCGGCTACCTGCAGGTGGGTGTGCTCACGGCCGTTTCCGGGGTGAAATCGTCGGTTGGCTACAACCTGGGGCTCGCCTACACCTTCGCAGCCGCTGCCACGGCGATCGCTTCGCTTGTGGCCGCGCTCACGCGCTGTTCGCTCGGCCGGCGCGGGCGAAGATGGGCCGTGCCGGCGGCCGGGGTGGCAGTCGTCATGCTGCTCGGGATCGGGTCCCTTTCGGCCGTCTTCGAATGGGCCGCAGCCCACGGCCACTACAACCGCGATGTATTCGAGCTGATGGGCGTCGAGTGGCTCATCCCCTGCGAGCCGGGAGTGACCGGGAACTGCTTCTCCGGACCTGCGGACCCCCGAACCACCGCCTGGTACCCCACCGAGTACTGGTTCTGGTGGCGCGGCACCCGCATCATCCCCGATACGATCACCGAGTTCCCCTTCTTCAGCTTCATGCTGGGCGACCTGCACCCGCACGTGATGGCTATCCCGCTTGTCCTGCTGGCCCTGGGGCTCAGCGCCGCCACATGGCGCGGACGTTCCCTCCTCCGCCTCCAGAGCCACCTCAGGAGCCCGTTCACGGGCGTGGTGCTCGCACTCCTGCTCGGCGCCCTTGCCTTCCAAAACGCCTGGGACCTGCTCACCTTCAGCGGGGCGTTCGCACTCGCCGTACTGGTGCGGAATCTGCGGGCAGCTCCTCCCGGGAGGGCACTCGTGGCCACCGCAGGCTACCTGGGACCCCTCTTTGCCCTCGCCGTCGTGGCCTACCTGCCGTGGTACCTGGACTTCAGCTCCCAGGCTTCCGGGCTCTATCCGTACGCCGGCCGCGGAACCCGGCCGGCCCATGCCTTCCTCCAGTTCGGCCCCTTGCTGCTCGCCGGGCTCCTGACGCTCGTCCCCGCTGCTCGCCCCTTTGATCGCGACGCCGCGGCGCGTTTCGTGGCCCACGCCGCCTGGGTCCTGCTCCTGCCCATGGCGCTCTGGGTCGCGCTCACCATCTACCACCACGACCTCTCCGAAGCGCTGCAGGCCCGGCGGGCCGGGGGGTGGGTGACCCTCGGCGCCTATGGCGCGGCAACGTGGGCGTTGGTCACGGCCTTCCTGTTGCTTGCCTGGCAACGGCGGGCTGCCGCGCTGCCCACGGGAATGGCGGCGGCAGGCGCCCTCCTCCTCTTTGGAGCGGAGCTCTTCCTTATTCGTGACGTGTTCTTCGGCGGCACTCCCCGCCTGAACACGGTCTTCAAGCTCACCTACCAGGCCTGGGTCCTGCTCTCCGTGGCGGGCGCCGTGGGCCTGGCAACCGCCATCCGCGACGCCCGGACCGGGCACGCGCCGGGCTGGCTGGCGGTGCCCGTGGGGGCGCTGCTGGTCGCCGGGCTCGCCTACCCGCTGACCGCGGCGCCAAATCGCACCGAAGGCTTCAGCGGCGGCACCGCCATCGATGGGCTCGCCTTCCTCGCCCGCGACGACCCGTCCGAATATGCGCTCACCCGGTGGGTACACGACCATACGGCCCCGGGCGACATCATCCTGGAGGCCACCGGGCGGGCCTGGCGCCGCGACGAGAACGGCCGCCCCGTGATCTACGACAGCCGCATCGACTACACCGACGCCGGCCGTATCGCCGCCCGCACCGGACGCCAGACCCTCATCGGCTGGTACTCGCACGAAATCCAGTGGCGCGGCGATACGGAGGCGAATCGCAAAGAGTTCAATCGCCGCCAGGACCTCGTCGACTCCGCCTACACGAGCCCCGACCCCTTGCGCGCCGTGGAGGTAATGAAAGAGACAGGAGCGAGGTACCTGGTAGTGGGCCGGGTCGAACTTTCCCGTTACGCTGGCGACATCATGCCGCCCTTCGAGACGGTGCTTGAAATCGCCTTCGAATCGGGAGGGCTGCGCGTCTACCGCCTGCCCGAAGGCGGCGCGGGCACCGCCAGGTGAGCGAACCCGGCCGCCCGGGCGGCGCCGCGCAAGGGCGAGAGCTCGCAGTCCCCGTTTCGGCAGTGGCGTGGCTGGCTGTCGCCGTGCTGTTCGTGCTCATGAGGCTGGGGCCGGTCTGGCAGGCGCCCGTGGGAGGGGCCGAGCTGGTCCACCTCTCCGGGGCGTGGCAGGCCCGAGAGGGAATCGCCGATCCCCGCTTTGTGCCCACCCTCTTCCAGGCGCTCAGCACCCTCCTCCTCCACTGGAGCACGTCCGAAGTCCCATCCAGGGTGCTCGCCTTCCTCGCCACGGCGACTCTCCCCGGCGCGCTCTACTTCCTGCGGCCACAGCTCGGAAACGGCGGCGCACTGCTGGCGCTTCTCTTCCTGGCGTTCGATGGCCCCGGGATTGCCCTCGGCGTCTCCGCTTCGGCCATGGCGTTCGACCTCACCCTCGCCGCCTGGTTGCTCGTGGCACTCGCCCGGCCGGGGCTGCCCGCGCCCGCGTGGGGCGGGGTTGCCTTCCTTGTATCCACCGGTGGCCCGGCCACATTGCCGCTCATTGCTGCCGCGGCCTTGCTCGCCGCAATCCGGCCCGGGCTGGTGGCCCGCGACATGCGCCTTGCCTGGGCTGGCGCCGGGGCGCTCGCCGGCGTTACGGCTACCACGCTGCGCTTCGGCCTTGGAGTCGATGGCCTGCGCATCGCCCCCTTCGACCTCTTCGCGGCCGGCTTCGAAGAGGAGTGGTCGACCGCAACGGCCCTCGAGTCCGTGGCCCTCTATACCTGGCCGCTCGCGATCGGTGGGATTGCGGCAGGCGTTTTGCGTGGCCGGTCCGCCCTGCGCGAACGCACCATAGAACCCTTCGACCTGCTGCTCCTGCTCTGGGGAGGCGCAGCACTCCTTTGGTTCCTCCTTTCGTTGCAGGTGCACAGCCTGGCTCCCGTGGTGGCCCTCTCCCTTCCGCTTGCTCTCCATCTGGGCCCCGCTGCCGCCCGTGCCGTGGATGCGGTGGCGGCGATGAAAAGGGTCAACTGGCGGCTCGCTGGCGGGCTGCTGGGGGCCGCAACGCTCCTCGCGATGATCGCGACCATGAATGTGCTCAAGTGGGCCAACCGCGGCGATGTGGGCAGCGACCGCGAGGCTGCGCTCGTGGCCGGGCTCTTCCTGATGGCGGCGGGAGCGCTCGCCTTCCTGGTGCTGGACAGGCGTACGGCTCCTGCTCTGCTTGTGGTGGCTGCCGCTGCCGGTGGCGCCTTCTTGCTGTCGGCCTCTATGGGGATTGCTCTCAGCGGGCGCGAGGAGCCTGTCCCCTCGCCCCTGGTCGCCCCGCAGGCGCCGACCCTCCGCCGCCAGGCGCTCGAGGTGGGCCACCGGATAGCAGTTCACCCGGACGTCGCCCCATCGGCGACATGGATCTTCCGGGGCGTTCCCGTGGAGGTGATGCCACTCCCCGGCGATGCTGATGTGCTCGTCTGGCCGGCGAGTCTCCCGCAACCCCAGGGATGGGCCCCGCTTGAAGGCTCCTGGGCGCTTGAGGCACGCATCGAGCCCGCAACCGGCGGTGCTCTCGACTACATCGCCTGGCTGGTGGACCGCAACCACCTCAACGTCTCGCAGGTACCGGTCAGCGTGTTCGTGAGGGCGAGCGAATGACTCCTCACGCCACTGCCCGGACTTCCCCCTCCGGCGCCGGGGCCTTCGATCGCCTGCTCCAGGCAAGGGTGCGGCTCAATTGGGAAGTTGCCCTCTACGTACTCATCTTCGCGGCCGCCTTCGCCCTGCGCTTCTGGGATCTCGGCGCCCGGTCGCTGCACCACGACGAGAGCATCCACGCGCAGTGGTCATGGGGCCTGCTCAAAGGGAACTACCGGCACGACCCCGTGTTCCACGGCCCCCTCTACTACCACGTTCAAGCGGCGGTCTTCTACCTGTTCGGCGCCAGCGACTACACGGCTCGCGTTTCAGCGGCGATATTTGGCATGGCCCTGACAGCGCTGCCCCTGCTCCTTCGCAGGCGGCTCGGCGCGGTCGGGACCATCGCCGCCGTGGCCCTCATCGCCTTCTCCCCAACCCTCGTCTACTACAGCCGCTTCTTCCGCGAAGACATCTACATGGCCTTCTTCACCATGCTCATGGTGGCGGCCATGTGGCGCTACCTGGCGGAGGGCCGTGACCGCTGGCTCATCATCCTCGCCCTGGCGTTCGCAGGTTCCATGGCCACCAAAGAGGCCACCTACCTCACCCTCGCCGTCTTCCTGCTCTTCCTTGATGTCTACCTCGCTACCCTGCTGGCGGCTTCCACCCTCGAAGGGCAGGGGACTAACACGGCCTGGCGGCGGGCGCTTCTCGCGATCGGCCTTGCTCCCTGGGCATGGGCGATCGCCGCGCTCTGGCCCTTCCTGGGCTTCGTCCGCCGCCGCCTGAACTGGGATGAGCTCCCACGGCCGGGAGCAGCGCTCGTCTTGCTGGGCACGCTCACCGTGCCCCTGATCACGGTCCTCTTGCGCGGGCCTCTCGAAAGCATGGGGGTCGTCGACAAGAAGCAGCTCGTCTGCCGCTGCTACTGGGACTACGACGCCGGCGACGTGGTCTGCCGTCCCACGCACCCGGCCCGCGACGCCCTCGCCATGGGGGGCCTCTTCGCCATCACGACCAGCGCCGCGGCACTCATCGGCCTGCAGTGGCGGCCGAAAACGTGGGCCATCGCCGCCGGGTCGGCGGCCCTTGTTTACCTCACACTCATGACTTCGCTCTGGACGAACTTCGAAGGGCTCTGCAGCGGCCCCTGGGGCTCGCTCGATTACTGGATCAGCCAGCAGGATGTCAGGCGCGGCGGGCAGCCCTGGTTCTACTACTACATGCTCATGCCAGCCTACGAGTTCCTGCCGCTGGCGATCGCCGTTGGTGGCGCCTGGTGGTCCCTCGTTCGCGGCGACGCCTTCTCGAGGTTCCTCTGGTTCTGGCTGGTGGGAACGTGGCTCGTGCTTTCGATGGCAGGCGAGAAGATGCCCTGGCTCAATACGCACCTTGCTCTCCCCGTCTGCATTCTTGCTGCGTGGACGGTCGCCCGTGCCTGGCGGGCCTGGGAATCGCCGCCTTCGCTGCGCCGATTGCTGCCTTTGCTCTTGAGCACGGGTGTGATCGCCCTCGGCGCCATGGCCGTCATCGCCTATATCCCCGGAGGTCCCCTCTTCAACGCCGCGCGGGCCGGGGTCGCGCTGGTCGCCGTGGCAATGATCGGTCTTGCCATCGCGCCTTACGGGTGGCGCGCGGCCGGTACGGTCGCCGTGGTGGCTGTCGTTGGCGCGCTCGCCGCCTTCTCCCTCCGCACCATGGTGATGGCCGTCTACGAACGCGGAGACGTGCCCAAAGACCTGCTCATCTACACCCAGAGCTCACCGCAGATCACCGATATTGCCGACCAGATTGACCAGCTTGCCGCCGCCACCGGGAAAGGCTTCGCGCTCCCAATCGCCGTCGACTCAACCGACTCCTTTGCCTGGCCGTGGGCGTGGTACCTGCGCGACTACACCGCCGTCGCCTACATGGATTTCACCGCGGGCCTGCCTTCCGGTGAATACGCCGTCCTCCTCGTGAACCAGTCGAACGCCGCGAAGGTCAATGACTCGCTCGAACAGGCAGGCGACGTGCGCTATGGCAGCCCCATCCCCTACCCGCACCGCTGGTGGTTCGACGAGACCTACCGGCCGGCCATCACCACCGGGCCATGGACGGGCCATGTCGAGGTGGGGCCCTTCGAACTCCCCAACCTCGTCCCCAAACGAGCGACCTGGGAGACCATCGGCTCGGGCATCTTCAAGGGCCGCTGGCTCCCCACGGTCGCGGGTTACTGGCGTGACCACGACCCGGGCCGGCCCAGCGGCTCCGTCGATGCCCTCGCCTACTTCCCCGTCAACTTCGACCCGGCGACGGGCAATCTCACCTCGCGGCCTGTCGAGCCACCGAAGCCAACCGCCGACCGCGAAGGACGCCCGATGTTCGGCGGCATCGGCTCGCTCCCGGGCCAGTTCGTCTCGCCCGTCGATGTCGAAACCGACTCTGCCGGCAACCTTTACGTCATCGACCGCGCGTCCCGGAAGTTGCAGAAATTCGACGCGGCCGGGAACTTCGTTGCCTCGGCCGACGTTCGTACCAACCCCGCCGACCCGAATGAGGGCGCCGAGCCGTGGGGGCTCGAAGTGGGCCCTTCGGGAACCATCATCGTGGCCGACACGTTTGGCTGGCGGGTGCGCGTCTTTGACCGCGACCTCAAGCCCGTCACGACCTTCGGTGGCCCACCCGATACGTCGAAGGCTCCCGGACCGTACGACCTCTACGGCCCGCGCGATGCCGCCGTCGATGCCGAGGGGAATGTCTGGGTCACCGACACCGGACACGGACGGGTGATGGTCTATACCGTGGGCGGCCAGTTTCTGCGGCAGGTGGGCGAGCGCGGCGCCGGCCAGGGCCAGTTCGATGAGCCCGTGGGGATCGACATCGCCTCCGATGGCTCGGTTCTCGTGGCAGACATGTACAACCGCCGCGTGCAGATCCTCGATTCGCGTGGCAATTACGTCGGCGAGTTCCGGGTGGATGGCTGGGGTGGACAGGATGTGAAGGACAAGCCCTACGTCCGCGCCCTGCGCAATGGGACCGTGGCCGTGAGCCTGCCGGCACTCAACCAGGTGCGCGTGTACAACCGCCAGGGGCAGCTCCTCCACACCATCGCACCTTCCGAAGAGCCCCTTAACCGCCCCTACGGGATTGTGGAAACGCCCGATGGTAAGCTGTGGGTCTCAGAGGGCGGCAGCGGGCGGCTGCGCCTGTTCACCCTCCAGTAATCGACGGGAGCGCTTCCCTCCTTGCTCCGCTCCATCCAGTTCTGGCTCGGGTTCACCATCAGCGCGGTGCTCATCGCGCTCTTTCTCCGCGCCACGCATCCCTCCGAGCTGGCCGATGCCTTGAAAAAGGCCGAGTACTGGTACCTGGTCCCCGCCACGGCTGTGCTCTTTGCCGCCATTGTGGCGCGGTGCCTTCGCTGGTCCGTGCTCATGCGGCCCGTCGCGCCCATCAGCCCGGCCCGGCTCTTTCCCTACGCCATCATCGGCTACATGGCCAATAACCTCCTCCCCGCGCGCGCCGGCGAAGTGGTGCGCGCCTACGTGCTCGGCGAACGGGAGAAGGTCTCGCGCATGGGCACCTTTGGCACCATCGCCGTCGAGCGCCTCTTCGATGGGTGCACGCTTGTGCTCATGCTGCTCATCGCCGGCGCTTTCGTGGGCTTCGAAGATAGCCGGTTGCGGGTCATCGCCGTGGCTTCCAGCGCCCTCTTTGTGGCCGCGCTGGCGGGCTTCTACATCATCACCCTCTCTGAAGAGCGGACGAAGCGCGTCATGCACTTCTTTCTCCGCTTCCTCCCCGAACGGCTCGAGCACCGCGCCGAGCACATCGCCGACCAGCTGGCCGTGAGCCTGCGCTCGGTGCACGAGTGGCGGCCCCTCGCGCTCGTGCTGGTCCTGAGCGGCACGGCCTGGACCATCGAGGCCGCCTGCTACGCCGTCATCGGGCAGGGCTTCAACCTTGGCGTCGGTTTCGGGCACTACTGCCTGCTGCTTGCCGCCGCCAACCTGGCCATCATTGTGCCCACCTTCTTCGGCGGCACCGGGCCGTTCGAATGGGCGGCGAAGCTCGTGCTTGTCGGCGCCGGTGTCGAAGGCGCCGATGCCGGGGCCTACTCCATCGTCGCTCACGCCATCATCCTCATCCCCACGACGGTGCTGGGCCTCCTCTTCCTCTGGAGCTTTGGCGTTTCCTTCGGGCGCATCACCCGTGTCGATGTGGAAGCGGTGGAAGGGGAAGGAGGGACGCCATGAACGCCGGGATCATTGGCGCCGGTGTGGCTGGCCTTGCCGCCGCCCGGGAGCTGCAGGAGCGCGGGCACAGCGTCACGATCTTCGAAGGCCGTCCCGAGGTGGGCGGCCAGGTCGTCACCTTCGAAGTCGGCGGCGAGCCTCTCGAATGCTTCTACCATCACCTGTTCACCAACGACACCACCGTCGTTCGCTACATCGATGAGCTCGGTCTCGGCAGCCAGCTGCGCTGGATCGATTCGAAAGTGGGAATCCTGCGCAACGGCCGCATCTTCCCCTTCGTCACGCCCATGGACCTGCTGCGCTTCACGGCCATTCCCCTCACCAGCCGCGTGCGCCTCGGTCTCGCTGCGCTCTGGCTGCGGAGGCAGGGCAACTGGCAGAAATACGAAGCGGTGACCGCCCGGCAATGGATGGAGCGCGCCGTGGGGAAGAAGGCCTTCGCGGCGGTCTGGGGGCCCCTGCTGCGGGGGAAGTTCGCCGCACAGGCAGATAACGTGGGCATGACCTGGCTCTGGGGGAAGGTCTACCTCCGCTTTGCCTCGCGCAGCGGGGGCGCCGGCATGAAGGAGCAGCTGGGCTACCTCGAAGGCTCCTTCATGGCCTATATCCGCAGGCTCGCCGCCGTCATCGAGGAGAACGGCGGGGTCATCCACCTGGGGACCCCTGTCGATGAGGTTGTCGTGGAGGATGGCGCCGTGCGAGGCATTCGCGCCCGCGGCGAGCTGCACCCCTTCGACCAGGTCCTGATGACAACCCCCAACAGCATCACACGCAAGATCGCGCCCGCCCTGCCCGCGGCCTACGCCGGGATTCTCGATAGCGTCCGCTACCAGTGGGCGACCTGCCTCGTGCTCGCCCTCGACCGGCCGCTGAGTGGCATCTACTGGCTGAACATCGCCGACGAGCTGCCCTTTGTCGCCTGCGTCGAGCACACGAACTTCATCCCGCCCGGGCGATACGGCGGCAATCACGTCGTCTACCTCTCCAACTACGTCCCTCCTGGACATCCAATGCTCGAGATGGACGCGGAGGCCGCACTCGCCAGCTACCTGGATGGCATCCGGCGGATAAACCCCAGGTTCGACCCGTCCTGGGTGCGCGAGAAGTGGCTCTTCAAAGACCCCGGGGGCCAGCCCGTCATCACCACGCACTACTCCCGCTCCATCCCGGACCTGCGAACCGGAATCGAAGGCCTCTACCTGGCCAACACCACCCAGATCTACCCGGAAGACCGCGGCCAGAACTACAGCCTGCTGCTGGGCGAAAAGGTCGCGGCGCTCATGCACGCCGATTCCGTGGGGCGATTCGCCATCTGAACACGCGCACTGCACGCCGCAAGACCACGAATGGCGCACGGGGTATACTCGTGCCACGTTTCACAAGCGAGGTAGCTGCCCATGGGCGCGGAGCCGACTGTGCAGGAACTGAGGAACCTGGTCGCTGAATTCGAACCCGGAAGGGGGCACCTGCTCCCGGCCCTGCACAGGGTCCAGGAGACCTACGGCTACATTTCCCGCGAGGCGATCGAGGTGGTCGCCGGGCAGCTGGACACCACCCCCGCCCTGGTCTACGGATGCGTAACCTTCTACGCGGACTTCCGCACCCACCGGCCACCGCAGACGGAGATAGCCTGGTGCAGCGGGCCCGCCTGCCGGCTTGCCGGCGGCGAGCGCATTCGCGAGGCGCTGGAGCACACGCTGGAGCTCCCTCTCGGCGGACACAGCGAAGATGACCGCTACGGACTCCACCTCGGCCAGTGCGTGGGAACCTGCCACGAATCGCCCCAGGTCTGGGTCAATGGCGAAGTGAGAGGCCGGCTCACCGCCGCCGATGCCATTCGCCTCGCCCGTGAAGTGAAGGCCGCCGAATGAACGCCCGCCTCCAGTCGATCATCGACGATGCCCGGAAGGCTTGGACGGCCGAGCGCGCCGGGGGACGCGCGAAGATCACCGTGACCCTCGATACCTCGTCCATCGCCCGCGGCGCCGAGCAGACCATCGCCGCCATCAAGGAGGTGGCAGCGAAGAAGTCCCTCGACATTGACATCGGCATCACCGGCTCGTGGGGGCTCTGCTGGGCCGAACCCACCCTTACAGTGCGCACCGCAGCCGGAACGCGCACCGTGCTCTATGCCAACGTCACCGCCGATCGCGTTGAGGAGCTCCTCGAAAAGACCGTCGTGGAGGGCGGCGACCTGCCTTCGCTGGCCGTGGGCGTGGTCGAAGGCAACGCCACTGCTGCCATCCCGCTGCTTTCGGAGCACCCCTTCATGCAGGGGCAGGTCAGGCGGCTCATGGCGAACCTCGGCACCACCGACCCCGAGAACATCGACCACTACCTCGCCCACGGCGGCTACGAAGGCCTGGGGCGTGCCTTCGAGATGGGCGCCGAGGCCATCGTCAAGGAAGTCCTCGACAGCGGCCTTGGCGGACGCGCAGGGGGCGGGTTCCCTGCAGGGCGCAAGTGGGACTTCCTTCGCACCGCCACCGCCGAGCCGCGCTACCTCGTCTGCAATGCAGATGAGGGCGACCCGGGAGCCTGGGTGAACCGCGTCCTCATGGAAGGCGACCCCCAGCTCATCGTCGAAGGGATGCTCATCGCTGCCCTGGCCGCGAACGCTCGCTGGGGCTACATCTACTTGCGCTACGAATACCCCCTCGCCGTGCGGCGAATGCAGCTCGCTGTCGACCAGGCCCGGCAGAAGGGCCTCCTTGGCGAGAACATCCTCGGCACCGGCAAGGACTTCGACCTCATTGTCTTCAAGGGCGCCGGCGCCTACGTCTGCGGCGAAGAGACGGGCCTCATCAATTCCATCGACGGCTACCGCGGCATGCCGCGCATCAAGCCCCCCTTCCCCGCCCAGGCCGGCCTCTGGAACAAGCCCACCAACGTGAACAACGTCGAGTCCTACGCCAACGCCCCTCTCATCATGCGCCAGGGCTCAGCGTGGTGGAGCTCGGTCAGCGACGCCAAAGAGAAGGGCACCAAGATGTTCACCTTTTCGGGCGCGGTGAAACAGGCCTGCTGCGTCGAGCTCCCCTTCGGTCCGAAAGTTCGCGACGTGCTCATGCAGTACGCCGGCGGCCCCGCGAGCGACCGTCCAATGAAGGGATTTCAGCCCGGCGGACCGCTTTCTGGAGTGGTGTCCGCCGACAGGCTCGACCTCACCCTCACGCTCGACCCCTACCGCGAGCTTGGGCTCTTCCTCGGCGGTGGCGGCATCGTCTTCTTCGACGAGTCCGCCTGCACGGTCGACCTCTGCCGCTACTTCCTCTCATTCGCCGAAGACGAAAGCTGCGGGCGCTGCACAACCTGCCGGGGCGGCACCCAGCGGGCCGTTGAGGTGCTGCGGCGCATCCAGTCGGGGGGCGGACACGATGGCGACTTCGAGCGCCTTGAAGGCCTTGTCCGCTGGCTGGTCTACTCGAACTGCTTCCACGGTCAGTTCGCGATGACGACCGTCAAGACCGCCCTCAAGCAGTTCCGCTCCGAATGGATCGAGCACATCGAAGAGAAGCGCTGCCGGGCCCGGGTCTGCCCCGGTCTGGTTGCCTACCAGGTCAGGGCCCAGGGCGACCCAAAGCTCGCCGAAGCGAAGGAGATCTGCCCCACGGGCGCGATCATCGAGGCAAACGGCAAGTATGAGATCGAAGACGCACCCTGCATCCGCTGCGGAGCCTGCCGCGAGGTGGCCCCATCCGCGATCGAGCTTCGTGACCTGGTGATGGCGCCCGTCGCAGCGAGGTAAGGTCCCCACCCGATTGCCATCGCACTGGCGCTTCGAACAGTGAATGGGGGCCTTCCGCCGGCCGCCATCTTCACAGAGCAGGCGTTCTCTCCGCCGCGGTCGAGTCGCTCTTCGACCTGCTTGAAGAGCGGAAGACCCCTATCTCCTTGTTGGCGGGCTGGCAGTCCTCCATTACGTGGGCGGGCGGAACACGCGCGTTATAGGGCTCCTGCTGCCGTCTCGAGCCTTCGGCCAGCTCCCCGAACTGGCCATACTGGAAAGGAACGCCGATTTCGCCCCCACCACGTTCCGGGGCATCGTGGTGGACGCGCTCTTCACCGGGAACCGCCTGTTCGAAATGCTCAGGAAGCGCCACGCAACCGCCCTCTGCTTCGGCAGGCGTACCATCCCCTGCGCGACCGTCGAGGGGCTCGTCATCATGAAGCTCTACGCGCTGCCGTCCCTCTACCGGCAGCAGAGGTTTGACCAAGTCACCGTGTACGAAGCGGATATTGCGAACCTGGTGCGCACCTACCGGCCGGACCTTGACGCCGTTCTGGCAGCCATCGGACCGCATGTCCTTCCCACCAATCTCGAGGAGATAACGAAGATCGCGGCAGATATCCTTGCCAGGGTCGAGCGCTTCGAAGACAGATCCGGCCGCCAGGCGACATAGCCGTCAGCCGTGCGTGCAGGACCGCGCCGGGTTTCTCGTACATCCGTTCGTGGCGGCTAGAATAGCCCTGCCGTGTCCACGCCCATCCGCCGCCAGTACCTGGAACTGAAACAGCGCTACCCCGATACGGTGCTCTTCTTCCGGCTCGGTGATTTCTACGAGACCTTCGATGATGATGCGAAGCTCGTGGCGACGGAGCTGCAGATAACGCTCACCTCCAAGCCCATGGGCAAGGACCTGCGCGTGCCGCTCGCGGGCGTTCCGTACCACAGCATCGATGCTCACGTGGCGAAGCTGGTGGCACGGGGCCACCGCGTCGCCATCTGCGAGCAGCTTGCCGACCCCGCCGAGGTGAAGGGCCTCGTCCCGCGCGATGTCGTGCGCGTCGTCACCTCTGGCACCATCACTTCGGACAACTCGCTCGAAGCCGGGTCACCCAACTACCTTGCGGCCATCGCCTCCCGGAAGGGCCACCTCGCCGCCGCGCTCGCCGACATCACCACCGGAGAAGTGAGGCTCGCTTCCGGGCACGAAGCCCCACTGGAGCTGCTCCGCAGCGCCCCGGCAGAACTGCTCATCGAGGACGAGACAGATGTGCCTCCCGGCCTCGCGGCGGTCACCCGGCGCCGCGCACCTCTCGGCGACCTCGCCGTCGAAGCCGAGCTCGCCCGTCAGTTCGGCGATCACGCGCGCACCTCCCTGGCCGCCGGCGATGCCGAAGCGGCGGCCCTTGCCCACCTCCTTTCCTACGTGCGCGAGACCTACCCGGCAGCGCTTGGTGCCCTCCAGCGCGTGCGTCCCGTAGTGGATGGCGCGTCACTTGCGCTCGACCAGCGAACGCTGCGAAACCTTGACGTCTTCCCGGGGCAGGGACAGACCTCCTCCCTCTACCAGGCGCTCAACCATTGCCGCACCCCCATGGGGGCGCGCCTGCTGCGATCGTGGCTCACGCGGCCTCTGCGCGACGGCCCCCGCCTCGCCGAACGCCACGATGCGGTCGATTGGGCCGCCGTCCACCCCATTGAGCGTGAGCAGCTCCAGGCCCTCCTGCGCGGCCTGCCCGATATCGGCCGGCTCGCCGGAAAGGTCGGCGCCCGATCGGCGGGGCCGCGCGACCTTCACGGCCTCCGTGCGGGCCTGAGGGCGGCGCTCGACCTTGGCGCCATGCTCAACCGGGTGCAGCAGCCCGCGCTCATCGCCGGGGCCACCGGCCGGCTGGCCGCAACTGCCGAGCCTCTGCTGGCGCTCGATGCTGCCCTCGACCCCGACCCGCCCGCGTCCTTCGATGAAGGAGGCGTCATCAACCCGGGGTTCAACGGCGAGGTCGATACCCTTCGCGCCATGACGCGCGATGCTCGCGGCTTCCTTCTCGGACTCGAACGGCTCGAACGCGAAAGGACGGGCATCCGCTCGCTCAAGGTCGGTCACAACCGCGTCTTCGGCTACTACATCGAAGTTTCGGCCGCCAATGCGGCGCTTGTGCCCGGCCACTACCAGCGGCGGCAGACGCTCGTCGGGGCAGAGCGGTATGTCACCGAGGAGTTAAAGGAGCACGAATCCCGCCTCATGGGCGCGCGCGAACGCCTCTCCGAGCTCGAGCAGCGCATCTTTGGGCAGCTCGTGGAGACGCTCGCCGCGGGGCTCGAAGGGCTCCAGGCGCTCGCCGAAGCCGTCGCCACCATCGATCTCGCCCTCGCCCTGGGCGAGGTGGCCGCTGCGCACGCCTACACCCGGCCCGCCTTCAACGAGGGCGAGCGCCTGCGCATCGTCGACGGCCGCCATCCCGTGGTCGAGCTGGCGCTGGGCCCCGGCCGCTTCGTTCCCAACGACTGCCTGCTCGATGACGACTGCCAGGTCCTCATCCTCACGGGCCCGAACATGAGCGGGAAGTCGACCTTCCTCCGGCAGGTCGCGCTCATCGCTCTGATGGCGCAAGCAGGCTCCTTTGTGCCTGCCGCGAAGGCCGAGCTGCCCCTGTTCGACCGCATCTTCACCCGTATCGGCGCCCAGGATGACCTTGCCGCCGGGCAGTCCACCTTCATGGTGGAGATGGTCGAAACCGCTCAGATCCTCCACCAGGCGACCCCTCAGTCGCTCGTGGTCCTCGATGAAGTGGGCCGCGGCACGAGCACCTTCGATGGCATGGCCATTGCCCGCGCAGTCCTGGAATTCCTGCACAACAGGCGTGAAGCGGCTGCGCGAACCCTTTTCGCCACGCACTATCACGAGCTGACCGCCCTCGCCGGCATCTTGCCGCGCGTCCGCAACGCCCACGTGGCCGTGCACGAAGAAGGGGCCGAGGTGGTGTTCGAGCACCGCATCGTGCCCGGCCCCAGCGACCGCTCCTACGGCATCCACGTGGCCCGGCTGGCGGGCCTGCCCGCGGCCGTCGTCACGCGTGCCGGGCACCTGCTCGAGGAGCTCGAGGCCCTCCGCGGCGACGGGTCGCGCGCAGGCGCCCCCTCGCCAAACGGCGAAACAGTCCAGCTTTCCCTCCTGGCGGCGCCCTCTGAAGTTGAGAAGGCCCTGGCGCAACTCGATGTCGATGGGCTCACGCCAATAGAGGCCATCCAGAAGCTCTACGAGCTCCGCGCCCTCGTGCGGCCCCCGGCCCGGCGATGACACACGTCCAGGCGCCCCCCATCCGGGTGCTGCCCCCGCAGGTGGCGGCGCACATCGCCGCGGGTGAGGTCATCGAACGCCCGGTCTCGGTCGTGCGGGAGCTGATGGACAACGCCATCGACGCCGGCAGCGCCCGCGTCACCATTGAGACCGAGGACGGCGGCGTGACCCTCATCAGGGTTACGGACGACGGCCGCGGCATCCCGCCGGGGGACCTCGAGCTCGCCTTTGAGCGCCACGCCACAAGCAAGATCGAAGACCTGTCCGGCCTTGGCCATGTTCGCACCCTGGGGTTCCGGGGCGAGGCGCTCCCTTCCATTGCAGCCGCCGCCGATGTGGAGGTCCTCTCGCGGTCCGCCGGTGAGCCCGTGGGCGTCCAGGTGACCCTCGTGGGCGCGCGCGCCGTGCGCCGGTCGGCCCGGGCTGCTCCCGTCGGCACCGCCTTCACCGTGCGCGAGCTGTTCGGCCAGCTCCCGGCCAGGCGCAAGTTCCTTGGCTCAACGGCCGCCGAGTCGCGAGCCATCACCACGCTCGTCTCCCATTACGCCCTTGCCTATCCGCAGATAGCCTTCCAGCTGGTGTCGGGCGGACGGCGCGTCATTTCCACCGCCGGCGATGGCGACCTCCGCCACGCCTTCGCCGCCGTCCATGGCGCAGCGACGGCCGCCGCCATGCTCGCCGTGGACCACGTCGAAGCGGCGGTCCGCGTGTCCGGGCTGGCCGGTCCCCCCGGCGTGCACCGTGGAAACCGGGCGGCGATCTCCGTCTTCATTAACGGCCGCTGGGTTCAGAGCCGCCCGCTCGTCTTCGCCATTGTCGATGCCTACGAAGGGCAGCTCCCAATCGGGCGCCACCCGGTCGCAGCTCTCCACGTCCGGCTCGACGATGAGGACGTAGACGTGAACGTCCATCCTGCCAAGGCCGAAGTGCGCCTCCGCGATGAGCGCGGGGTGGCGCGGGCCGTGCGGCACTCTGTGATGGCAGCACTCGAAGGGGCGCGCCCCGTTTCGTGGCTTGACCCCGGCCCGCCAAACGGCACGCACGAAGGGGTCGGCCTGCCCGCACCGTCTCTTGCTCCGTCGCCCACCCTGCGTGCCCGCCTGGAGCCGCCGGTGGTTCCGGCCTTGCGGGGACCCCAACCCGTGCAGGCCCGGATGGACTGGTCCCAGGGGACTCCCCCGGCCACGCGCTCCGCGCACCGCGAAGTGCTGCCGCTGCTACGGGTGGTGGGACAGGTGGGCCTCACCTACATCATCGCTGAGGGACCCGATGGGATGTACCTCATCGACCAGCACGCCGCGCATGAGCGCGTGGTCTACGACCGCATCGTCGCGCAACGGGCTGCTGCAGGCGCCCCCGCAACACAGCCGTTGCTTGAGCCCGAGCTGCTTGAGCTGGATGCGCTCCAGGCCGCGACGGCTGCCGAATATGCGGACCATCTCGCCGGGCTCGGGCTTGGGCTCGAGCCCTTCGGCGAACGCGGCTACCTGGTGAGGGCCGTCCCGGCGGGAGTCGGCGGAACCGGCGTGGTAAGCGCGCTGCGTTCTCTGCTCGACCAGCTCGCCGGGGAACGGCGGGTGGCCGACCCCTTCGCCAGGGCCGCCGCCACCGTTGCCTGCCACGGCAGCGTCCGCGCCGGGA
Organism: bacterium; assembly: GCA_003577245.1. Taxonomy (GTDB): domain Bacteria; phylum Chloroflexota; class Dehalococcoidia; order Tepidiformales; family Tepidiformaceae; genus UCB2. The sequence goes on from QEVS01000003.1 coordinate 161,825, forward strand.
CGGCCATGGCGCTGGAAGAGATGCGGGCGCTTATCGAGGATCTCGCCCGCACCGGGTCGCCGCGAACCTGCCCTCATGGGCGTCCGACGCTGGTTCACGTCGGCGCAGATGCCATCGAGAGACAGTTCGGACGCCGCTGAGACCGGCCCCGCTCAGTCGTGCATCGCCTGCCAGCGCAAGAGGTTCGCCAGCGCCACGCCCGCCCGGGCAATCGAGGGAAAAGTGGCGATTCCTGCCCGCCAGCAGAGCTCCTGAAACTCGAGCGTCTGGGTGAATCCGTCCGCCTGGGTCGAAGAGCGGATAGCCACCACGATGGGCTTGCCGCTCTCTTCCTGCAGCTTCTTCATTATCTCGACCTGCTGAGCCGTCCGGCTGCGCGCATCCCCGAAACGGGAGGAGATCCCCGAGCCGAAGGCCGTGTGCATGAGCACCACGTCGGCGTTTGAGGCTTCGACGCACGGCCGCAGAGTCGCTTCGAACCCACCCTCGAGCCAGAGGCTGGTCGTATCAATGGGGTTGCGGATGCTTGTCCCGGCTTCGGCCGTGACCTTTGCCAGCGCCTCCTGCGTCTCGGGAAGGAGCGCCGGGAGCTTCAGGCCGGCGGCGTCGAGGTCATCGGCGGCGAGCACGCTGGCGCCCCCGCCCCCGCCGACGACCACGATGTTGGGGCCCGCCAGCCGCTTCACGAACTGGAACGCCACCGCCGTGTCCACGAGCTCCTCGAGGCTCTCGACGCGAATCGCACCGGCCTGGCGGCAGAGAGCGTCGAAGATCTGCAGGGAGCCGGCGAGCGAGGCCGTGTGCGAGCTGGCTGCGCGCGTCCCCGCCTCGGTGCGGCCGCTCTTCAGAATAACCACCGGCTTCGCGGCCCCGGCCTTGCGGACCGCACGTGCCAGCCGCGGGCCGTCCTGGATGCCTTCCAGGTAGGCAACGATGATCTCCGTCTCCGCGTCATCGGCGAAGTAATCGAAGAAGTCCGCCGCCTTCAGGTCGGCCCCGTTGCCAAAGCTGATGACCTTTGAGCAGCGCACGCCGCGCGGGATCGCGTAACGCACAAACTCGCCCGCGTTCATGCCCGACTGCGAGACCATCCCCACCGGACCCGCTTCCGGGATCTGTTCCTGCATCATCGCCAGCCTGGCGGCAGGGACATAAAGCCCCATGCAGTTCGGCCCGATCAGCCGGATGCCAGCCTCGCGCGCCCGCGCGACCACCGTCTGCTCCATCTTCGCGCGCTCGGCGTCACCGGTTTCGGTAAAGCCGGCCGTGAACAGGTGCAGCACGCGCACGTTCTTCTTGATGCAGTCCTCGAGTAGTTGCGGCACAAGGCGAGCGGGGACCGACGAAATCACGTAATCGACATCGTCGGGCACATCAGCCAGCGAGGCGTAGCACTTGATCCCCCGGATGGCCGGCGCCGTTGGGTGAATGAGGTAGATGGGGCCGCGAAAGCCAATGTCCTGGAGTGATTGGACGAAGCCACCACCGCCAAAGCCAGGCGTCTCCTTCGCAGACACACCGGCAATGGCAATCGAACGGGGGTGAAAAATGTAGTCAAGTGCGGGCACTGCCGCGGACACAGCGGTCACAGTCGCTTCTCCAGCCTTGGGTTCTTCGCGCGGAACACCTCCAGCCTACCAGAGACCTGCCCAAGGCTCACGCGGGCTGCGACGTTCAGGTTGCCGCGCGCGCCGCCGCCAGCTCGCGGATCGATTGCACCATCTCCTCGGGCCGGGAGGCTGGCCCAAAAGCGGCCGCGATGCCCTTCTCCTTGAGTTCCCGCGCGTCGCCCGGCGTCACCACTGAGCCACCCACCACGACAGGCACTTCGGCCTGCTCTTTCCGGAGCAGCTCCATCAGCTCATCAGCGTAGTAGAGATACTCCCACGAATGGCAGCTGATCCCGATGACATCTACGTCTTCGTCGATGGCCGTCTTCACTACCCCGGTCGGGAGATTGAAGCGTCCCGCGTAGATCACCTCCATGCCCGCATCCCGCAGGATGCGCGCCACGGCCACCGCGCCCACCTCGTGCTGGTCGAGGCCAAGTATGGCTATCAGTACCTTCACCCGCTTCATGCGCTTGCCGTCACTGCAATCGGGTCAGACAGGACGCCGAACGGGTCCGCCGGGCGCCCGTAAGCCATGCGCAATACCCCTGCCATCTCGCCGTTGGTCGCGCCCGCCCGGGTCCCGGCGATGACCGCTGGCATCAGGCTCTGGGAGGTATCCAGTGCGGCCTCGTAGAGCCCGCGAAGCGCCTGCTCCACGGCCCGCGCATCCCTTCCCGCCCGGTAGGCCGCCATCCACTCAATACGCTCCCGGGAGGGCTCGAACTTCCGCTCGGCCACCTCGCGCAGGAGCGTGTCCTCTTCATCGGCCACAGCGTGGACATTGACGCCTACCTTGGGCAGGGTGCCATCTATCAGCGCCCGTGAATGGCGCTCCGTGGCCTCATCGAACATCCGCCGGAAGAACCCCGAATCGGCCAGCTTCGCCATGTCGCCCATCCCCTCGATGCGGCCGATCATTTCGCTTATCCGGCTCTCTATCTCGTCGGTGAGCGACTCCACGTAGTACGAGCCTCCCATCGGGTCGGCGACCTGTGTGACGCGCGACTCGAGCTCCACCACCTGCTGCGTGCGCAGGCCCACGATGTGCGCTTCGGGGCTCGGTGTGCGGAAGGCTTCATCAAACGTGGAAACCTCCAGCGCCTGCACCCCGGCGCAGGCCATGGCGAGCGCCTGCACCGCGCCGCGCACGATGTTGTTCACCGGCTGCTGGGCAGTGAGCGAAAGCCCTGAAGTGTGCACGGAGATGTTCACCGCCCACGAGCGAGGGTCTTTCGCGCCGAACTCATCCCGCATCATCCGCGCAAAGAGCCGCCTGGTGGCCCTGATCTTCGCGACCTCCTCGAAGAAGTCCATCCGGCAGTTGACGAGAATCGCGATCCGCGGCCCGAAAGAGTCGATGTCCAGCCCCCGCGCAAGCAGCTCCCGGATGAGGCCGCGCACTTCGATGAAGCCGAGCGCCATCTCTTCGACCGCGTCGATTCCGTTCTCGCTGATGTAGTAGGTGTCTTCGAGGAAGGTATGGAACTTCGGCATCTCCCTGGCCGAGAATTCAATTGCGTCGGCTGCCAGCCGCAGGCGCAGCGCGAAAGGCATGTGGACAGCGTAACCGCAGTCCTCGCAGAAAAAGGGCGACTGAATCACCGACCCGCGCATGTTCGCGGGCGAAACCCCGCGTTCCAGCGCAAGGGCGTAGAGCCCGGCGACCGTGAAGATGGCGGGCAACGAATGCGAGAGGCTCACCCGGTCGAGCGGGATCTCCCGGTAGAGCTCGCGGAAGTCGTCGAGGCAGCAGATTGAGACGCCCTGGGTGCCCACCGCGTGCCGGGCGAAGGGGTGGTCCGGGTCGAGCAGGCCCATGGTAGCCGTGTCGCCAATAACATCCAGGCCCATCTGGCCGAGCCCCAGCAAGTACTTGAACTGCTCGTTTGAGCGGCGCGGGTCTCCCTCGCCCGAAAGCTCCCGGTGAATCCAGCCCCGCCGTGTGCCGGCCGGTCGCGCGCCTCGCGTGAAGGGGAACGCGCCGGGGTCGCCAAGAACGGCCTCGTACTCCTTGCCTGCCACGTCGGCCGGGCGATAAAGCGGCTGAATCGGAATGCGAGACTCGGTCTGCAGAGCGTCCTGGTCAGAAGTCCCCGTGCTCATGGTCGTCCCCCCTGGGTGAGCTCCCTGCGGCTGCCAAGCGCCAGCCCGCCAAGCCGCAGGCCACCATCAATGTTGATCTCCGCGCCGTTGAGAAATCCACCCTCCTCGCTCGCCAGGAACGATACGAGGTGGGCTACCTCCTCCATGCGGCCGAAGCGTCGCGCCGGCGTCTGCTGGATTGCCGCCTCGCGGATTTCGATTGGCATGGCGCGCACGTTCTCCGTCTCTATCATGCCCGGCAGAATCGCGTTGCACGAGATGCCGTGGCGAGCATGCTCCAGGGTGATCGTCTTCACAAGCCCCAGGAGCCCTGCCTTGCTCGCCGCGTAGGCCGCCTGGTTGTGCAGCCCGCCCTGGGCCGCCCCGGACGAGATCACGACGATCCGCCCCCATCGCTGCTCGACCATTGGCCCAATCACTGCCTGGACCATGTTGAACGCGCCCGTGAGGTTGATCGCGAGTTCCCGCTCCCACGACGCATGTGCCATCTTCGCCACGGGCGCGATGTTCGCCACGATCGCCGCGTTGCTAACCAGGATGCCGACTTCGCCCACGGCGTTTCGGAGAGCCGTCACGCCCGCTCCAACCGCTCCCGGGTCAGCCACATCGAAGCGCGCCGCCACCGCCGTGTGGCCCTCGTCGCGCAATGCGCCTGCAGCCTCCTCCACTTCGGGGAGCACATCGGCGAGGGCTACGGCCGCCCCCAGTTCGGCCAGCCGCCGGGCAGTAACCCTGCCGATGCCGCGCGCCGCGCCCGTGACCAGCGCCACCTTGCCGGTGAGGCTCATGGGGCTCAGCGTTGCGCTCATAACCCGTGATGCTCCCAGCGTGGCTCCTGCTTCCCCACAAACGAGCCGGCGCCGTGGGAGTGCCGGTCCTGCCGCATGAACATGGAAAGCAACATCTCCGCTTCGAAGCGCAGCCGCTCTTCGAGTGTACGCCCGACTCCGCGAACCAGGCATTCCTTGTCCGAACGGATGGCCCCCTGCGGGAGGGCGGCGATGGAGAGCGCCAGTTCCCGCGCCCGCCTCGCCAGCTGATCGTTGGGCACGATCTCCGTAACCAGGCCGATTCGCAGGGCCTCTTCCGCGTCAATCCGGCGCCCGGTGATGATGAGCTCCATTGCCCGGGCAAAGCCAACGATGAGGGGCAGGCGCGCCGTGAGCCCGTCCCCCGCCACGATGTTCCAGCGCCGTTCGAGAGCCCCGAACTCGGCCCGCTCCGCCGCGATGCGGATGTCGGCCAGCATCGCCGTTTCCAGCCCGGCCGCGAAGCAGTACCCGTTTATGGCGGCAATGATCGGCTTGAAGATGTCGGCTCGCCGGGTGTACCCGCAGGGCCCCTCGTTGTTATAGACCTCGTTGCGGTAGTCGTCCCACGTGCCGAGCGATTCGAGGGCCGCCGCGTCGTTGAGGTCCCAGCCTGCCGAGAAGGCTTTTTCGCCCGCACCCGTGATGATCGCGACGAAGGCATCGTCGTCATCGCGAAACGCCTTCCACGCGTGCTTGAGCTCGGCGGCAGTGGCCTGGCCCAGGCAATTGTGGACCTCGGGGCGGTTCAGCGTGATCGTGACCACGTGCTCGGCCTTGTCGTAGAGGATGTTCTGGTAGGCCATCTCTTCTCCTGCGCGCTACTGCGTTGCGGATAGCGGAAGCGAACGAGCGGTTGGGTTCTTCCCGGCCTGGAACCGGACAGCGGCGACGATAACACGCCATAACTCCCCGATCATCGTTTCCGGCGGCGGCCGCATCGGCCGGCGCAGGGCCTCGGCCATCGCCTGGCGCAGGCCGCCGAGCACCATCGCCCCCACAATGCCCGTGTCGAGGTCCGCCGGGATTTCCCCCCGGGCCTGGCCGAGCGCGAGGTTGCGGGCGGCCATCTCGATGTGCCGCGCGATCCGGGCGGCCTCCGTCGCCGCCACCTCGGGCTGGCGGCTCAGGTGCAGCAAGACCACTGGCGCCAGTGGTTCGCCGTAGAAGAAGTGCACGAAACGCGCGGTGCGCTCGTGCTCGCGGGTCGACCAGCCGGCCCCGGGTACCGGGTTGGTGTCGAATACCTCAGAGTCGTAGCGGTCGTAGAAGTCTTCGACGACGGCCCTGACCAGGCCGGCCTTGGACCCGAAATGGCGGTAGATGAGCCCCACGGAGACCCCCGCTCGGTCTGCCACGCGCTGCACCTCCAGCTCGCCGAAGTGCTCCACGAGATCGTTCGCAGCCGCAGCCAACAGCTTCTGAGACGATGCCTGCCCGCGGGCGGTGAGTGTGGCCACGAAGCGAATTGAAGTGAATTCACTTTACTTTGTCAATGCCGCCCGCTATGGTTTCGTCGCTGCGCGGCCGCAGTCACTTCTCAAGGCAGGTGCGAATTGGTCTACGAAACAATCCTCTACAGGACCGATGGTCCTATCGCCACCATCACCCTGAATCGCGGCGAGAGGCTGAACACCATCGTGCCGCCACTACCCGATGAGCTGGAGAGCGCTGTCACCCGGGCAAATCGCGAGCCCGCCGTCAAAGTGATCGTTCTCCGGGGCGCCGGGCGAAGCTTCTGCGCGGGCTTTGACTTCGCCAATGACTTCAGCGCCTTTCGCGATGTTCTCTACACCGAGGGAAAATGGGACCCCGGTAAAGACATGATTGCCGCGACCAGTGCCTTTGCTGCACCTGTCCCCAGGTTCATGAGCCTCTGGCGCAGTCCCAAGCCGACGATCGCACAGGTGCACGGCTGGTGCGTCGGCGGCGGCTCGGATATGGCACTCTGCGCCGACCTGGTAATCGCCTCGGAGGATGCGCAGATAGGGACTCCGTATTCGCGCATGTGGGGCTGCTACCTTTCCGGAATGTGGCTCTACCGGCTTGGCCTGACGAAGGCGAAATGGCATGCCCTCACGGGGAAGCCGCTTTCGGGGCGGGAGGCGGCGGATTGTGGGCTGATCAATCAGGCAGTGCCATTCGCTGAACTCGAAAGCACCGTGAGGGAACTGGCCGAGAGCCTCGCCGGGCTGCCCGCGTCGCAGTTGGCCGCCATGAAGCTGATCGTGAATCAGGCCTACGAGAACATGGGCCTTGGCAGCACCCAGGCGCTCGGGCCCATTCTCGATGGCTTCCTGCGGAACACGCCCGATGCTCTGAGCTTCATCGAGATCGCGGGTGATAGTGGGGTGGGGGCAGCCGTAGCCAGGCGCGATGGTCCCTTTGGCGACTACAGCCAGGGCCCCGCCGATCGTCAGCCCAACCCGAACAACATAATCTATCCCTAGCCGCAACGGCGGTTCGAGCGCATTCCGCCCGCACCCCCTCCCGGCCACCCCTGGCCGGTCTGCTAACATCGCGCCGTGGCCACGGTTTCCCTTGGCGCAGACGAACGCACGGCGCTTACCGATGCCCTGCTGGCAGAACTGGGGCAGCGCGGGCACGAACTGACCCTCCACGGCGCGCTAGCGGGCAGCGGCGAAGAATGGGCTCGCGTCGGCGAGCTGGTTGCCCGCGATGTGGTCAGCGGCCGAACGGCAACGGGCATCGCCTGCTGCCACACGGGCACGGGCGTCTGCATCGCAGCGAACAAGGTGACGGGCGCCCGCGCCGCCCTCTGCGCTGATGCCGGGATTGCCCTCGGAGCGCGGCGCTGGAACGACGCCAATGTGCTCTGCCTCTCGCTTGCCCGTACCCGGCCAGGGGACCTCCCCGCCATCCTGGATGCCTGGTTCGATGGCGGTCCCGTGGATGAGGCTGAGCGGGCCAACCTCGCCCACGTCGGCCTCCTTGAAAGGCTCCGCTGAAATGCTGAACGGTGGCTGGAGTGCGCCCGCCCCGCTATCCTTCCACCAGCGCGGCAGGCGCCCGCGCCGGGAGCACTGATTTGGACTACGGGACACTTCGGGTCGCCACCCCCGATGGCCAGGTCCGGGAATACGTAATCGATTCGCCGTCGGTCTACGTGGGCCGCGCCGATACCAACCGGGTCGTCATCGACCACCCCTCCATCTCGCGGCGGCATGCCCGTCTCACCATCGAGTCCGGCCGGCTCATGGTCGAGGACCTCGGTTCCGCCAACGGAACGTTTGTCGGTGGCACGCGGCTTGCCGCGAACCAGGCTGCCCTCGCTGAACCCGGCCAGTCCATTCACTTCGGCGAAGCCGGCGCCGTCTTTGCCCCCGCGGCCGGCATGTCGGCGCCTCAGCCTGCCGCTGCGATGGCTGCCGCTCCCGTCGCTGCTGCTGCCTCCGCGCCGGGGCCGTCCACTCACCAGGCCGTGGCAGTAACGCTCCGCGGCCCCGCGGGCCCGGTCGCGCCCGGGACGGCCACAGCCGCGACGGTCCAGGTCCAGAATCGCGGCACAACCGTCGACGAGTTGAACATCTCCGTTGGTGGGCTGCCCCCCGAATGGGTGCGCGTCTCCCGGCCGCAGGTGTCCCTCCTCCCGGGCGCGCGCGAGGAAGTCACCGTCACCATCGAACCACCCCGGGCTACGGGCGTGCGCGCCGGCGACCACGACTTCTGGGTGGCGGTGACCTCGCGTCAACACGGCGCCGAGGTCCGGGCACTGGGCACGCTTGCAGTCCTGCCCTTTGGCGGCCTTGAGGCACGCCTGGAACCTGTCCGGGCGGAGCGTCACTTCCGGCTCGTGATGGAGAACCGCGGCAACGCCACCCTCAACCTCGCCCTGGGCGCGTCCGATGACGAAGACGCCATCGAGTTCTCGTTCGCGACCCCCACGTCGCAGGTCCCTGCCGGGGAGACGCGCGCCGTACCCTTCCAGGCCGCCCTGAAGTCGCGGAAGCTCTTCGGGCCCCCTTCGGTTCACCCGTTCCGGGTGGTGGCGGAGCCGGCCGGACAGGAGCGCGAACAGCCCCGGGCGGTGGTCAATGGCCAGCTCATGCGCAAGCCCCCCCTCGAACCGTGGAAGCGGCCTGCCCTCATCCTTCTCCTTGTGGCGGCGCTCGTGGGCGGCGGTTTCGGTTACACGCGCGTGTGCGGCTCGAGCTGGCCGCTCTGCCCCGGCGGTGACGATGGCGGTACCCCCGCTTCGGACGGAGATGCCACCCCCGGGGCCTCAGGCTCACCATCCCCCGGTGGACAGCAGGGCGGGTCCGTCGGCACTCCGCTGGCTTCTCCTTCTCCGGGGGGGTCTCCCTCGTCGTCGCCTTCACCGGGCGGAACAGGAGCAGTGCCTTCGCCCTCGCCTTCCGGCTCTGCCACGAAGCCGCCCAACGTGGGACCGCCAAAGATCGAGTGGATTGTTGCCGACCACGGCGGTTCGGGCGCCGTGGTGCTGCGGATAGTGACCGACATCCCCACAAGCGCCACCGTCTCCGTCTACCGGCCCGTAATGCCCACGCGCGGCACGCCCGTGCCCAACCCGCCCCCCGAAAGCAGCGAAAAGCCCGCCACGCTGCACACGATTTCCATCCCGACGTACAGTTTCCCGGCCGGGTTCAACGTGCAGGTCAAGAGTGAGGACGGCCAGGCCGCCTATGCCACCATCGAGAACGGCGAATCGATCTCCGGCTACTGGGCAGCCACGGGCAAGGAGCCCACGCTGTCCTTCTCCGGGGGATTCAAGGCCACCGCCAGCTTCATTGTTCGCGTTAACGAAGAATTCAAGCTCGAAAAGATGGAAGTCCTGCTCTTTTCGAAGAAGGCGGGCTGCTCCACCGCCGACCAGTGCCAGGGCGAGCTGGTCAAAACCTTCTCCGCGGGCTCCAAGCCCGCCGCCGATGGCCGCCAGCAGTTTGCCGCGAGCATCTCGTTTCCCGACAACAAGCACGACTACCAGGTCGTGCTCGCCGCTCGCGGCACGGCCGCCAGCGGTGAACGGAAGGGGTCGCCGCTGGTGCAGATGTTCGAAATGACCGTCGCGGGGTCCCAGCTAAAGTAGGTGCCCCTGCCATGGCATGGAAAGCGGCCTGCCCCGCCGTTATGCTTCGGCATGCGCGCGCCGAGCCCGGCATCGAGCCGCGCAGGGAGTGCTGATGGACCTGGGAATGCTGCGCGTGGTTACTCCCGATGGACAGACCAGGGAGTACCCGATCGATGTCCCGACCGTCTTCATCGGACGTGCCGAGGGCAATCGTGTCGTCATCGACCACGTCTCGGTCTCCCGCAGGCATGCGCGCCTGGTCATCGATCCCGGCGGGGTCACCCTGGAAGACCTCGGCTCGGCCAGCGGCACCTTCGTGGGCGCGCAACGCCTGCAGCCCAACTCCCCCCAGGTCATCTTCCCCGGCCATGAGCTCAGGTTCGGCGATGTGGAGGCCTGGTTCATTGGCGCATTCGAAGCCTCGGCCGCACCCGTCCAGGTAGTCCGCGGCCCGGGACCCGCCGCCGCCGACACCCGCCAGACGGTCGCTGTCGCCGTGCATTCTCCGTCGGCGCCGGTGGCCGCCGGCTCTCCCACCACGGCCACGGTCTCGATCCAGAACCGTGGCGCCGTAGCGGACGACTTCACCATCTCCGTTCCCGACCTGCCCCCGAGTTGGGTCCGGGTGAGCCGGACGGCGCTGTCCCTCCCGCCGGGCGCGCGCGAAGAAGTGACCGTGGTCATCACTCCGCCTCCTGGCCCGGAGTCGCTCGCCGGCGAGCACCAGCTCTCCGTTGCGGTCGTCTCACGCGTCGAAGGCGTGGAAGTGCGAGCCCTGGGCCGCCTCGTCATCCTCCCGTTCGAAGACCTTCGTTGTGAGCTCCGGCCTCAGCGATCGCGCCGGGACTTCGTCCTCACGGCTTTCAATGCGGGCAACGCCCCCACCGGCGTTGCCCTCGCCGGGGTGGATGACCAGTCCGCCCTGCGCTTTCAGTTCGAGCCCGATGCGCTCGAGCTGGGCCCCGGCGAAGGCGCCGGCGCGCGCGTGCGAGTGCAGCCTGCCCGGCGGCGTCTGCTGGGTAAGCCAGAGGCGCGGCCGTTTCGTGCCGAAGCCAGGCCCGCCCTCGCCGGGCAGCACACCGCGTCTGCCGATGGTGTCCTCGATGAACGCTCGTTGCTCGGGCCCTGGATCTGGCTCATCGTGGCTGCCCTGGTCGTGGCTGCCGTCACCGCCGCCGGCTACGGTTACACGCGCGTTTGCGGCAGCAGCTGGCCCCTCTGCCCAGCTGACGACCAGGGGTCAAGCCCGCCGTCCTCCGATGCCACACCGGGCCCCACCCGGACAGCAACGCCGGGCCGCACCGCCACTGCTGGAAAGACAGCGACCGTTGTTCCGACGCCCACCGGCATCCACAAGGGCGGGAAGGCCGTCGTCATCAACTCCGCGCCGAATCCGCCGACCAATGACAACTGCCTCGCCTTGCGGTCGTCGCCGGGTATCAATCCGGCCGCCCCCGGCGACAATATTCTCAGGCGGCTCTGCGATGGTGCCGAGGTGAGCATTCTCGATGGGCCCACCAACGATGGCACCTACCAGTGGTGGTTCATCAACGATGGGCAGGGCGAGGGCTGGGCGGCCGAGGGCCGTACCGGCGGCGAGAAGTGGCTCTCGCCCAGGTAGTTCCCGCCGAAGATTAACCGTTCACCACTTCGAGCGTGGCTGCCGCGAAGGCCGGCTTTTCGGCGTCGATGATCGCTTCCACCACCTCTTGATCGATGGTTGCCCCCCGTGGTAGCCGCAGGCGCACCGTGAACGTGTAGGCACGGTTGCGCGCCGCCGACACCTCCGCTCGCGACGGTTCGGAGATCTCCGGCTCAACGCCCGTGTAGAGGCGAATGTAGTGCGCCAGGCCACGGCGGGTGCCGCGCCAGCGGTAGAGCTCGCCGGCCGCGGCAACCAGCGCCCGGCGGCGCTCTTCGGGCCAGCGTTCATCGAGCACCAGGCCCAGCCACGAGCCCAGCCAGTCAAGAACGCTCTCGGTGGTGAGATCCGGGTCGAAGTAGTGGTGCAGGTTGCCGACCGTCCGTTCCACGGGCCCAAGGATGCTCTCGAAGATGAGCAGAAAGCGCCCCAGGAAGTCGTCCTCGCTGTAGATCCCCGGCAGGTGATCCAGGTATGAGCTTCGGTACCGCGGAACCCCCGGGGGCGGTTCGAATCCATCGGGCTGGCCGGTGCCCGCGGCGGCCAGCGGCGGACCGGCCGGAGGTGGCGCCGCCACGATTGGCCCCCCGCCCTGGCGAACCGGCTGCATTCGTCCGCGGGCTCCGGATTCACTCGCCACGCCCGCCATGCGGTCCACGCCGCTTCCGGGCTCTTCCGTCGTCATCTTTCCCTCGGGGCAACTGTGACGATGTGGTCGTAGGAGAGCAGCAAGATGTCTTCGGCGAGCGTTATCTTCTGCCCCGCCGCGCGCGATTGCCCGGTCTGGATGTCGACCTGGTAGATGGTCACATCCTGCGCGTACTCCACGCCCGGAACCGATTGCACCACCGACTGCATCTCAGAGAGGTAGAGGTCACGGCCGAACGGCCAGCCGCTCCCGTCTGGCCCCCCGTTCAGCGGGTCCAGGTGTTCGGTGATGCGGCGCAGGACGCGTTCCCGCACCTGGTCGGCATTGCCCTGGCGCTCGACGACGATGTTCGCTTCGACGATGACGCCAAGATATCCCGGGCCGTCGACCACCAGCTGCGTGCCCAGCAGGCGGCGTTCGTCGAGGAAGGATCGGACTTCCTCAAGCATCTCGGGCGGCGGCTGCAACGCCTGCAGTGTGCGAGGGTGGTCGGCCGGCAGCAGGGGAACGATGAGCACCTCCACCGTCCCCGGCGGCGTGGCGCTGCCCCTCGCCTCGCTCCGCGCCTGGATGCATTTCGCCCGCGCGATCCGGCGCGACGCCTGCAGCGCCAGGAACTCGTAGTCGCCCGCCGTTACGGCCCGCTCCTGCGAACGGAGCGCGGCCGGGGCGCGCAACTTCGCCGCGTCAACCGTTTCCGGGTCAAGACCCCCGACCGCCGCCAGCCGGTTGGTGACGCGCGCGACATAGGGAATGGAGGATTTGAGGACCGTGAGCGTGTTCGCACCCACATTGCCACCGATTCCTCCCCCCACGCGATAGCGGGCCATGCGGATGTAGCTCCCCTTTTCCGGGACCGCCCCAAAGGGACGCTCCGTGCCATCCTGCTGGCGGATCGTGGGCCCGAAGGTCACGGTGCCCGTAACGCCGTCGAGCATGTAGTGCCTGTCTCCCGGACCCGAGTCCTGGAACGACTGCACCTCCCGCCATGGGATCCACTCGCCGCTCTCTCCCTGCACCTCCAGGTGCTCATCGTCGTGGCGCGGAAGCACGGGCGTGTTCTCGAGCTCGAAGGACTCGCCCGGGGTGCCGGTGGCCCGCCCAAGTACCTGTCCCTGGATGAGCATCGAATGGCTCGCCCAGCTCGTGGCGCCAATCGCCGTCACGCCCACCGTGTTGATGCGCGGCGAGGCCGAGTAGGCCGGCTGTCGCGGCCGCGGCTGAATCAGGCGCAGCCTCACCCAGTAGAGAGGCTGCCGCAAGAGCAGGCGCGCCTCCATCTCCTCCGGCAGGTAGAGGACGACCGTCCCCTTCTGGTTGAGGCCACCGGTCTCGTCACGCTCGACGTCGCACTTCTCCCAGCCCCGGGCGCCACCGCACCACGCCTCCCACGATAGCGGCGGGTCGCGCGGGTCAACCCCGATGCCCTCCACCATGCAGTCGAACACCAGCGAAAGGGTGTGGGCGCTGATGTTCTCGGGAAAGCCGAAGTAGAGCGCGTCACCAGGCAGGGGCTGGGGCTGGAAGGCATCGAAGTAGACCGTCTCGTCGTTCAGCCTGTCCGTAAGGTCGGCGAAAGCCGTGTCATCCGACGACGCAAGGCACTGCCGGAGAGTGGGCGGCCAGATCACAAGGTCGGTCTCGGTGGCAAAGGAGATGGCCGGCCGGTCTCCCGTGCGCACCGTTGCCACCTCTGTCCCCCGGGGAATGGTGACCGGACCCGGCTGGGGCGCCGAGAGCGCGAAGGTGACGGGCGCGCGCCCGGGGACGGCGTCCTTCAGGCGTATCCCCAGGAGGTCAAGGAAGCGCAGGTAGTTCTTCGCGGGAACACGGTTGAGCCGGTAGAGCAGGAGGTCCGTCATCCACGCGAAGAGCTCGATCAGCGTCACGCCGGGGTCAGAGAGGTTGTGGTCGGTCCATTCCGGGCAGTAGCGCGGTATCAGGCCCTTCGCCTCGTTTACGAGGTCCTGGAAGCGCCGGTCATCGAGTTGCGGGTCGGGAAGTGGCATCGGACTTCATTCCCTCGCAATCAGGTAGAAGGGATAGACCAGCGAACGCTCATCCTTCGTATCGCGGATGGTGTAGATGACGTTGATGAGAAGCCTGTTCGGCTCCACCGTGTCGATCATTCCGCTCACTTCAATGACCTCAATGCGCGGCTCCCACCATTTGAGGGCTTCGAGAACGTAGCGCTGGGCGAGGCCGACCGTCTGGCTGTTCGCAGGCGCGAAGACGAGCTCGTGAATCCGGCAGCCGAAATCGGGGCGCATGACGCGTTCCCCGGGGCTTGTGCCGATGATGACGCGGACGGCCTCCTCGATGTCGCTCGCGTCGCCCGACAGGCTGATACCCCCCGAGCCGCCAATCTGCACGGGGAAGGTCCAGCCTCTGCCGACGAGCACGTTTCCTGGCATCTTCGCTCGCTGCTCCTAGCCTATGAGCACGGTGCCCGCCGCCACTACTGTGCCCACGGGCAGGTCGGCGGGGTCGTTGCAGGTCATGGCGGTGTCGCCATTGCGGGCGGCGGGCTTGCCGTTGATCCTCACGGTGGCGCTCCCCGTTATGATCCGGCCCTGGTTGGTAGGTGGGCGCTGGAAAGGCCCGCCCTGGGGCAGGTGCGGGGGCATGTTGATGCCAATGCTGCCGACGGTCGCTGCCGGCAACCCCATGATTCGCACGTCGGGGCTCAGGTCCATGGTCAGCTGGCCGCTAAACGGGCTGGGCAGCGGCGTCGGGACGGGTCCCCCGGGAGAAGGGATGAGGAAGATGTGCGTGTCCGTGGCGGTGATCAGGTCACCCTGCTTTGCGGCTGGCTGGCCCATCTCAGTTCAACTCCAGTGTGGCGCCGCTGATCTTCGCCCGGCCCGATGCGGCAAGCTCCACCTGCGGGGCCTTCAGCTCTACCTTCGAACGGCCCTCGAGCGTGATGTTGATGCCTGTCAGCTTGACGTTCGTGTCCGTTTCCACCTCGATGTCCCCGGCCATGCCGATGGACAGTTTGTTGGAGGCGGAGTCTATCACGATCCGGTTGCTGCCCGTCTTGTCCACGATCTCGATCTTCTCGGCGCCGCTCGTGTCGTCCAGCGTGATGGTGTGGCCAGCACGGGTCTTGATGATCCGCTTGTTCACGGCACCATCGCCACCCACAGCCTCCGAGGCCGTCAGCGGGGGAGCATCCTCCCCGTTCCAGAGCGCGCCAATCACGAACGGCCGGTCAAGGTCGCCATGCTCGAAGGCGACCACCACCTCGTCATTGATCTCTGGCAGGTAGAAGAACCCGCGCCCGCTGCCCGCCATCGGAGCCGCCAGCCGGGCCCAGTCGGACTCCGCGTCGTCGGAAAGCCACGGGTACTTCACCTTGACCCTCCCCTGGTTCTCGGGGTCCTTGTTGTCCGTGACAATGCCAATTGCCAGGCCGCGGGCCCCCGCCTGCGCGCCGCGATCACTATGCTCCGGTCCCCCGGCGAGCAGCTCGGAGAGAGTCCCCGCACCGTAGCCCTTCACCCCGAAGTGCGTGAGGAAGTGCCCGTCGGCATCGAACACGTGCCGCGCCCAGGTCACGAAGTACTCGCCGCCAAAGCGCTGGCCCATGCCCGTGATGTTCACCTTGGTCCCCGGCCGGATACGCGGATTGCCGATGCCGCGCCCTTCGGCATGCACGTCGTTTGCCCAGAGCTCGGACAGCAGCGAGCGGGCGAGCAGGTCGCCCTCGGCCTGGCTGGCAATCGGCTGGCTGGTGACCACGAGCTTCCCGGCGTCCGAACCGCCAAACGCGCGCTCCGAAATGGCCGAACCGCGCCCGTTCCAGCCCGTGCGCGTCGGTTGAAAGTCCGTGCTCGTCGCCTGGCCCACGAGCTCGCGCTTCGTGGCCGGGTCCCAGCCCCGAACGCTCACCTCCTTTACCTGCGATGCCACCGTCACGCGCGGCCGGAAGTCGAGGAGCGAGCTCCCAAAATCGAGCTCGACGGCCGGGCGCGAGATGTTCGACGGCTTCTTGAAGAAGAGCTTCCGATCCTCCACGTAGAAGACGTGGCCCACGGCCCGCGCCCGCTCGAGGAGGAAATCGTAGTCGCTCTGGTTGTCCTGGAAGATCTGAACGTGCACCTGGGAGGTGCTGTCCACCTCGGCCTGGAAACCCCGCTCACGGGCAATGCGCGAGGCGATGTCGCTGTCTGTGCTCTGGCGGAACGCCCGCACGCTCGTGCCCCGGTGCAGGAGATGCGACCGGTCGTACGCCCGGACGATGAGCGTTGGCACGTCCCCTTCCAGGTAGGCTCCCTCGATGGCGGTGATCTGCCCGGCGAAGACCTTCAGCGCCGCCCGCTGTTCGTCTTCAGCCGCGCGCGATTCGATCTCGATGTCCTGGCCGATGCGGAAGAGGTCGTCTTCGACCCAGCGGAAGCCCGCGTCGTGGACCTGGATCAGGCACATGCCGGGAAGGTGCAGGTTGGTATCGATCTCCACCCCGCGGATGTCCCTCATCAAGCTCTCCGAAGCCTGCTCCCCACCGAACTTCAGGTAGAACTGGGAGAGAAGCGGGATTACCGGGCTCATCGTGTGGGCAGGGGCGGCAATGAGAGGACGGCGCCGCTCACCAGCCGCCTCGGGTCGTCGATTCCGTTCACGGTGGCAATGTAGCGCCACTGGCTGGCCTCGCCGTACTCCTCGGCGGCGATCAGGTCCAGCGTCTCGCCCTGGCGCACCACCCGCGTGCGGTAGCCGGCCACCCCTCCAGATGTTGGATTCTGGGCCGGGAAGCGGTCCATGTCCTCCACCTGCTTGAGGGTCAGGTCCATCGTCGCGCGTGTGGGCGTGCCGTCTTCCAGGAACATCGTGAAGTTCTGCGTGAGGTTCGTCACGACAGCCTTGAACGTCCAGACCTTCCCCCACTGGAAGGAACACTCCGGCGGGCGCCCGCGGTTGGTGGCCGGGTCGGTCTTCTGGCGGCTGACCATGGCCAGTTCCCAGAGTGCGTTGGTGTACTTCTCGCGCACGTCTTCCCCCGTCTCAAACGTGTCGAAGAAGAGCCGAAGCGTCAGCTGGGCGGGTTGCCCTCCCTCGAATTCGAGCTTCGGAACGTTCGCGCCCCGCTCACGGGCAGTCGACCAGTTCACCTGCTTGGAAAAGCTGTACTCCGTCGGGTTGAACATGAACGTGATCGTCTTGTTGGTGACGAGATTCGTGATGCTCGCCTTGACGGGGTGGCCGTCCTTCACCGGTCTTGCCTCCTTTCCGTGGTCGCGGGCGCGCTCATGGGAGCCCCCGCTGCCTTTCGCGCTCGATCTGGAGCCTGCGCCTCACCACCTGCCAGACGCGCTCGGCCACGCGTTCGATGTTCTCGCTCTGCGCCCCCTGCTCTCCTGCAGGTGGCGCCGCCCCCGCCGGCGCGATCGTTCCCGAAGCTTCGCCCTGCGCCGGCGGTGCTTCGCGGTAAGGCTGGACCGCATTGGCCGGAACAGCAGCAGCGACCGGCGCAAGCGGGAACTCCCGTTCGGCCGTCCCGGGTGAGTCCAGTGGAACACCGGCCATGCGCGCCGCGGGCACTGGCGGTACAGCGTACGCCGCCTGCCGTTGCACGGGGACCGCCGGCTCCGGGCCCCTCTCGTGGCCGGTTCCCGGCAGCGGCGCCGGCGTATAAGGCAGAGCGAGAACCGGAGTCCCCACCTCGCGGGAGGGCATTCCGTCCCATGTATCGAGGAAGGTAGTCGTGGGGCCGCCTTCCGCCCGGGAGATGGTAACGGGTTCGGGCCCCGGAGCAGCCGCAATGGCCTCCCCGGGTGCCGGCGCTCGCCCGCTGCTCGTCGCTGGCCCAGGCGCCACGTAGCGGGCTGCCAGCCGCCCGGCCGAGGCAACGGCCGCCGCCGTGCCTCGCGCCGTGGTTTCCACGTAACGGCGCACTATCGCCTGCGCAAACGAAGCCGGGTTGTGTACCTCGAGGTCGCTCGCGCGCTCCGGGGCCGATGCCGCGACAGGGCGTGTCATCGGCGGCTCCGAAGCGGTGACGGCGCTCTCGCTGCCACCGGCGGACCGGGGTGACGCTTCCTCGCCGGGCAATTCCGGTCCCGTAGCGGCGAACGGCTCCGCCAGCGGCATCGGCGTCGCGCGGAACCCGGGTACGGAAGCAGCTCCAGGGACGGTGGTCTCCTCGCCGGCGGCAAGCGGGGCAAACAGCAGGGCCTCGTCTCGGGGTCCGGGTTCGGCCGGAGCAGCCGATGGTATGGGCGGTGGAGGCTCGGCCGCCGCAGTGGCAACAGACGGGCCGGGTGCCACGGCCCCTGTGCCCGGCGCTGCCGCCGCGCGCTGCACGGCCGGCGCCGCTTCTGCCTCGTCTCGAAGCGGCGAGAACAATGTCATCGGAGCCCCCGGCCCGGCCGGGCTGGCGCTCTCGCCTGCCGGTTGCACTTCGGGCAGGAGGCCGGGGGTGACCAGCATCTCGGCTGCCGTGAGCAGGCGCGCGGTTGGCGCCGATGGCCCGGCCTCCGGTGTGGTTGCCGAGGGCGCGGAAGCCGGGGACGGAGTGGGCTCTGGCGGTCGCGCGGGCGTGGCAGGCGTCTCTGCCACCGCTTGCGCCACGGCAGGAGGCGAGGCCGGAGGTGTGGCAGGACCCGGTCCGGGCGTGGATGCAGTTGCCTCCCGCTGCACCAGAGGCTCGGCCCGGGGTGCCACGGGGGGAGTGGCGAGCGGCAGGTCCGCGATTGGCGGATTGCCGGCCGGATGTTCGGCGGGGGCCTCCGGGACCACGGAAGCTTCCGTGAACCCTTCGTGTGGGCCAGCGTCGGCGGGTGCGCTCGGGGGGTTGACGCCAGGCGCAGGGGACGGGGCGGCAGCAGCCTCCATGGCCACGGGCAGTGGGACAGGCGCCCGGGCGGGGAGGTCGCTCACAGGGCCAGGACCGGGTGGTTGCGGGCCGGGGCCGGGCTCGCGGAGCGGTTGCGCCACCCTCACCGCCGCCTGCGGCACGGTGGCGGGAACCGCGGGGGCGAACCAGGTTCCCCCGCTTTCGGCCAGCCCCTGCTCCCGCGTGCCCCGGGTGGGGACCGCGCTGGCCAGCCGTGCCGCCACCTGCGGCGGTCGCCGGGCTTCCGCTCTTCCCCCACCCCGGGCGCTTCCGCTCCCGGGGCTCCACGGCGTTACGAACACGGCTCCCGATTCCGCCGGGGCGAGAGTCTCAGCGAAAGGTGTCCCCGCTTCCAGCGGCTCCGTTCCCCACGGGTCGCGGAGGCTGGCAAGGCTCCCGAGGTGGCTTGCGAACTCCCCCGCGCCGGCCGCGGGCGCCTCAATCTCCCGCGCTATTTCGCCGCTCCATGCCCGGGCGGTGAGGCCTCCCGCGAACTCCTCTGCTCCCGCAAGGGTGCGTGCCACCCGGCGAAGGCCCGCCTGCGGCCCCAGCATCGGAAGCGCGGCTGCCTCCGCCACGCGCCTGATCAACGCCTGGCCAAGCGCCGGGTCGACCTCAATCCCGTGGCGCTCAGCCGGCTGTGGCCCCGCGGCCTCCATGCGCGCCACGGGCGCCGGTCCGGCCTCCCTTGCGGGTGGCTTCCTTCGAAACGGCCACGGGAGTCGCAATGCCATCGTGCAATCAGACCCGTGTCGACCTGACCTCGAACTCCGCGAATGCGAGTTCGAGCGATTCGATGCCCATCGTGGACTGCGCCGCGTTGAACGTGGGCCCCACCCACTTCACCGGGTAGGCGCGCGAGAGGTTCCAGCGGCGCACCTCCCGCCCCATGCTGTCGTACTGGATGATCGAAACCGGCAGCTTCTCCTTCGAAGTGTCGCGCTTCGTCATGACCCGGTAGTACCAGTCCCAGAGGTCCCCTGACTCGGCCGTGCCCCACTTCAGGGTGATGTTCGAAAAGCTCACCCGGCCCGGCAGCTTGTGCGTGCGCGTGTTGAGTCCGCCCTCCTTGTACTCGAACACCTCTGTCTGCACCTGGAGCCCCGTACATTCGTTGAACGAGGCCTGCTCGATGCCGGCAACTTCCACCGCGAACCGGAAGGCAAGGTATGGGTCCCTCACCTGTCCCGGCCCGGCTCCGGCGACCGGAGGCGGCGGCGGCGCCGGGGGCGCAGGAGGCCCGATGTCAATCGAAAGCTCAAAGCCGGCTTCCTGGGTCATCAGCTACCTTCCTCGCGCTGCCTCGTTCAGCCTGCGATTGATGGCTGCAACCTCTCCAACCCAGCGGCGCCGCTCACCGTGCTCGAGGTCGAGGATGAAGTCAGCAGGCCAGTGGAAGTGGTAAGCAAGGTAGGCTACCTCCTCGTAGATTCGGTCGAGGGGGTAGCCGGCGATCCCCCCAGGCTGGCCAGGTCCACCTCCACTTCGGCCGAACACTGGGGGCACTGCGCCGTGGCCGTCGCCGAGCCGTGCTCGTTCACCTGCCTGTAGAGCCGTTGCAGAAACGCAAGGTCCGCCGTGAACAGGTTCTCCATCTCGTGCGGCGTCACCTGCTCGATCGTGCCCAGGCGCGTGACCACCCGCGCCAGCAGGATGATCACCAGGTAAGCCTGGTTCTGCCGCACCCGCGGGTCCCGCAGGGGCGCGATTTCGTCCATGGCCGTGGCCAGGCGCATCGTGCCCTTCCGGTGGAGGTTGCCGTTGTCGTCGACATACCCCCTCGGGAGCGTGAACTCGAATTCGGTCTGCAAACCACTCATTCGCTACTCCAGGCGCAGGACGCGCCGGCCGGGGCCTCATGAACAGGGCCCCGGCGGCAGGCCCAACAGTTGCCGCGCGAGCCGGTTACGTCCTGCGCTCGATGCCCTCGTGCACGATTGTCAGCTCTTCGATGCCGACTTCATTGGAGGTCGTGTTCACGCTGGGCCCGCTGACCTTGGATGGCCAGCCCGCGGTGAAGTTCCAGCGCGCAACCTCCGTTCCTTCCTGGTCGTACATCATGATCGAGCCATTCTTCCGGGCCTTGGAGACGTTTCCCTGCTCAACCATTCGCCGCCAGTCCCAGAAATCCAGGTTCGTCGTGATCCCGCGCTTCAGCGTGATGTCTCCCCACTTCAGGCGCCCGGGGATCTTGCGCACGATCTCTTTCCCGTCCTTGCCTGTCACCTTGTGCTCGACCACCTCGTTCTCTGAGCCAAGCCCGGCCGCCTCGGTGAAGTAGCCGGCGATGATGCCCGAAACCTCGATGGCGAAGTTATAGGAAACAAGCGGGTCGCCCGCGACAGCGTCTCTTCCAGAAGGCATTGTGAACTCCTTTCGTTAGCGCGTGGGTGGTGCCGCCAGGCCTATTCAGCGCCCGGCGTGAACTGGCTGATGCGGAAGATCACGAACTCGGCCGGCTTCACGGGCGCGATCCCGACATCGATGATGAGCTGCCCCACATCCCGCGTTTCCGGCGGGTTGTTCTCCGCATCGCACTTCACGAAGAAGGCCTCCTCCGGTGTCTGCCCGAACAGCGCCCCATCCATCCACACCCGCTTCAGGAAGGCGCTCACGTCGCGCTTCACCCGTTGCCAGAGCGCGTAGTCGTTCGGTTCGAAGACCACCCACTGGGTGCCGTTCTCGAGCGACTTCTCGACATAATTGAAAAGTCGCCTCACGTTCAGGTAGCGCCATGCCGGGTCGCTCGAAAGTGTGCGCGCGCCCCAGACGCGGATGCCGCGGCCCGGGAAGCTCCGGATGCAGTTGATACCCGCCGGGTTCAGCTGCCCCTGTTCGCTGCTGGTGATGTTGATTGGCAGTCCGATGACGCCGCGAATGACCTCGTTCGCGGGGGCTTTGTGTACTCCCCGCTCGCCATCGCTGCGCGCCCAGATGCCGGCCATGTGACCCGAGGGCGGCACGAGTATGGTCGGGCTCGCCGCGCCCGGGGTCGGATTCGCCACCTGGATCCAGGGGTAGTAGAGGGCCGCGTACTTGGAATCGTAACCGGCTTCGTTCATGCGCCAGTTGAGCGCCTGCTGCGCGTTCATGTCGGGCAGCGGATCGATCACCGCGACACGGTCACCCATCCGCTCACAGTGGGCGATCATCGCCAGCTGGATCGCCTTCACCCCGTCGCGGTCCAGCGCACCCTGCTGGTATGCGGCCATCAGATCGGGTGCGCAGAGCATCGTGATCTGCTCCACAGCCTCAAGGCCGCCCATGCCCGTGCGGTCGGCTGCATTGCCCTGGTAGACGTCCGGGCTGAGGCGTGCCGCGGCCACGGCCCGCGTCTCCGGCAACGCCAGCGGGTAGGTGCCCGGGGCTGGCGCGCGCTCGGCAAGGCTCAGGCCAGAGACCTTCACCTCCTCGAGGGTGACCAGCGTGGACTGCTTGTTGACGACTTCGAAGACATTGCGCGCGCCCCGCGCCATCGTCAGTCCGTCGAACTTCTCCTCCGAACTCCCCCGGCGGATGGTCACGTCGAACGTGTCGTCGGCGCTCTCGGCAATCTCCACGGTGACGCCGCCAGCGTCGGCGCTGCGGGCGATTGCGCGGAGCGTGGCCGGGGCTCCCCCGGCGCGGCCGGCAATTGCCGCCTGCGGCACGGGCGCCGACGCTCCCGCTTCGCCGTCCCCACCAATGCGCACAACGTAGCAGAGGCCGCCACCGTTGTTGAAGTAGCCATAGACGGAATGGGCGAGGTATGCGCCGGGCACGAAATCACCGAAGGTCTCGGTGAACTGCGTCCAGTTCGCAATCATGACCGGGACGCCGACGGGTCCCCTGGCGGCTACTCCGAGAAAGGCAGCGACGGCGGTGCCAACGCCTTCGATGGGCTTTGAGCCCTTGTCCACCTCCTCAACGTAGACGCCCGGGGTCAGGTATGTGGTTGCCATGGGTGCCTCCTTGGTTTCGGCAGCAGTGATGCGTGCGGCGGCGAAATACTAACAGCTTTGGCAAGCCCTGAGGGTTACAGATCCTTTCGGTCTCACGAGCCCGGCCCGGCTCTCATGCTTCCACCTCGATGTCGTAGTTCTCCGAAGGGACTTTGATCCGCCGCTCCACGGGGCGTCCGCCGGGTGGCTCAACGCGCCAGGTGTACTCCCCCGGGGGGATCGGCGAAAACGTGAAGCGGCCCTGGGAATCGGTCGTCGCCCTGTGCGAGGTGTCGAGAACCGTCACCGTCGCGTTGCCGATGCCGGCCGCCCTGTCGCCTTTCTGGTGGGCAACGCCGGCAACCTCAATGAACGTCTCGCGGTCCGGCCCAAGGCGGTCCCCCACCTGCAGCTCGCGCGTGACGACGAGCGGCCCCGTCACCGGCGCGAAGACATCGAGAGGAACGGTCGCGACCCATGTCAGGGAAGCATGGAGTTCGTTGTCCATCACTCCCCAGAAGTCCGTAGGCTTCGCCAGGTGGTCCGGCGGCATCGCCCGCAGGAGGATGGGAACCGTGGCGTTGGCGAGCGAGCCCTGCAGGTAGGCCGCATCCACCCGGCCCTGCCGGTAGGTGCAGGCAAGCACCCGGGCAAGGATGCGGTGCTCGTCGGCGGCCTCGTTTGTCCACGCCGTGACCATGTAGGAGAGGTCGATTCGCCGTGGCGGGCGCTCGCGCTGGGCCTGCCCGTTCGCGTTGCGCGTCACCGTCCACGTGTCGTCCCGGAAATCGAGCCGCTCGCGGACGTCGAACAGGAACAGGTTGAGCGTGGGGCGCGCGAGGCGGCTCGACCATTCCCGCGTGGGCCGGTCGAACGTGATCTCGACCTCCGTCCGGTCAATAGGGACATCGGCGAGAAGCACCTGGCGGAGGGTTTCGTCGACGTCGTTGAACATCCCTGTTCCTCGCGGTTGGCGCCCGGCCCGGGCCGGCTAGTGGGCTCCGTCCTCGTCCAAGGCCGGCCTTGCCCCGGCGTTGACGGCGGCGGAGACCTCATCGGCCTCCTGTTCGTGCGCATCGCCTGCCGGCGTGACGGTCATCCCGTCTCCGCCACTCTGCACCCGGCCGGAAGTCTGCTGAACCACGTGGGTCAGCTCGTGAGCCAGCACCGATGTGTCTCCGGGGCTGACATCGCCGCGCAGGAAGATATCGTTCCCGGTGGTGAAGGCGCGGGCAGTCATGCCCCGCGCAAGGCTATCAGAGGCGCTGTCCTGGTGGACGCGCACGGCGCTGAAGTCCGCGCCCATGGCGCCTTCCATGTGCGCCCGCGTTCCCTCCTGGAGGGCCGAGCCGCCACCCCGGGCGGATTCGATCTGGCGGCTCACCTGGTCGCTCAGCGGGCCCCCCTCCAGCCCGACCCCGGGGTCCGTCCCGCCGCGAAGCATCTGCATCTCCTCTTCCTCTTCATCCTGCGCCTCCCGCTGGGTGACCGCCCCGTCGCGGAGCATCTGCAGCTCCTCCTCTTCGGGGACCTCCTGCCGCTGGGTGACCCCCCGGTCGCGGAGCATCTGCAGCTCCTCCTCTTCGGGGACCTCCTGCCGCTGGGCGATGAGCCGTGCGACGGCGCCATTGCCGATGCGCGCCTGCATGCGCACGAGGGGATGGGCCGCGACCTTCGCCTCGGCCCGGTCGCGCTGGCCCACGTGGTTCGTGGACTCGCGGTCGTGAACGCTGACCTGTTCGTGTCCCGCCATGACGACCTCCGCGGTAATCATAGTCCCCCGTGCAAGGGTTTCCAGCCCCACAATGGAGGACCCGGTTTCAATTCCGGAGAAGCCCCACGTACTGGCCAAACTCGGCCTCGGTCACCATCTTCCCGAGCTTCTGGTACTCCCTTCGCGTGGCCCGAATCAGGTGAGCCATGCCCATCGCCTCGCCGTCGCTTGCGGCCATGAACGCCGCTGCCAGCACGATGTTCCGTATGTTCCCACCGGTGATCCGGAACTGCCGCGACAGGAACGTGAAGTCGATGTCCCCGGCACACGGCAGTTCGGCCGGGACGGTGCCCTTCCAGATGAGCAGCCGCTCCCCTTCCTCGGGGTTGGGGAAGTCGATTACGAAGTGCAGCCGTCGCATGAAAGCCTCGTCCAGGTTCATCTTCAGGTTCGTGGCCAGGATGACTGTCCCCGCGTACTCCTCCATGCGCTGCAGGAGGTACGCCGTTTCGATGTTCGCGTAACGGTCGTGCGCGTCCTTCACCTCCGAGCGCTTGCCGAACAGCGCATCGGCCTCGTCGAAGAAGAGGATGGCGTTGGAGGACTCCGCCTCGCTGAAGATGCTCGCCAGGTTCTTCTCCGTCTCGCCGATGTACTTCGAAACCACCGCCGAAAGGTCGATCTTGTAGAGGTCCAGCCCGAGCGCGCCGGCCATGATGTCGGCCGCCATGGTCTTGCCCGTCCCCGATTGGCCGGCAAAAAGGGCAATCGCTCCCTTCCCCAGGGCGAGCTTCCTCTCGAATCCCCACGTCTCGTAGACAAGGTGCCGGTGCTCGACGTGAGCGCAGATCTCCCGCAGCTGTTGAATGGTATCCACCGGGAGCACGATGTCCGCCCACGCGTAGTGCGGCGTTATCTTGCGCGCGAGGGTGTTCAGTATGGGCGTGGAGCGCGCCCGCGCGGCCGCGTAGAGGTCGTCCGCCTCCAGGTGCGGGCGCCGTGGCTCCCGCCAGAGCGCCCGGCCACGAGCGAGCGCGACCGCCTCCTCTATCTCACGCGTTGCCAGGCGGAACTTCCCCGCCAGGGCATCGATCTCCGGCGTCGCGATGCCGTGCTCGCTTCCGAGCTGCGCCGTCCACAGGTTGCGCCGGTCATCGAAGTCCAGCCCCGGGACCTCGATGATGACCCCCGGCCAGGCGATGGGGCCGGCTGAACCCAGCACCACCAGCACCGCGGACGACACACGGGCCATTGCCCGGAGTAGCGCCTCTCGCTCCTGCGTGGAGAGCTCGTGCACGCCCGCCAGCAGCAGCCCTGCCTCCTGCAGCGAGGCTTCGCGAATGGCCAATGACGTGGCCGGCTCAACCCCGAACGCTGCCACGGCAGGCCCGAGCTCAACCTCGAGCAGCGGCCTGCCGCAGAGCGACGCCAGGCGAGCGGCCACCCCCACCAGCCGGCTCGCATCGGGGCAGGAGACCGCTACCGCCCGCGGCGCCGCCCCCGACGGCTGGAGTGAGGCCAGCTCACCCAACCGTTCGTCCAGCTCGCCGGGCAGGGGAATGGCAGCCATCATCGGGTGAAGCCGGGTGAACGGCTGCAGGTTCTCGTCCACTTCGTCGCGCCCCAGCAGGTAGCCGGCGATCCGCGGGTCGAGCGCAATGAAGCGTGCGAGCAGCGGGGTCGATGGCTGCCCCGGCTCCTCGTGGAGAGCGATCAGCCGGAGCTTCCGCAGCGGGCTGGAGGCATCGAACGCCGTGCGGGCTGCCTCTCGCTCTCCTGCAGGCGTGAAGAGCCGCACCGCAAGCTCGACCCGCGGGCGGCGCTTCGAGACGTCGTCCTGCACGTAGGCGATCAGCCGCTCGGACGCCAGGTCCGATTCCGATAGCAGGCAGAGAAGAAGCACCCCTACTTCGAATGGCGAGAGCCCTGCCACCGTGGCCAGGCGGCCGGCGCGCCCCGTCGAGCCTTCCAGCCACTGGCGAAACTCCCCCCGAAGGCTCTCCAGCTCAGGGCTGGGCAGCTCGGCCTCGACGGTTTCCAGCCCCATGCTCCCCGGCCCCATGATCCTGTCGGCCTCGGCGTCCGGGATGTAGAGCCCGCGGTACTCGTCCTCGCCTACCGGAATACCCGCCGCGCGCATCCGTGCGACTTCCTCATGGATCATCCGGCGAACGAGGGCGAGTCCTTCGCGGCTGTCGATCAAACCCGGGATGGCTTCACTCATTGCCAGTTCGCCTCAGTTGATGTCGATCGGTAGGGAGCGCGCCTGCTGACAGGCCGACGCCGTGTTGCAGGCTTCGAAGGTGATGTAGTACTGCAACGGCGTGGTGGTGAAGAACTCGTACGAGTAGAAGAGCTCCTTCCCGCCACTCCAGTTCCCATCGAGGTCCCCGCTGAAGTACCAGTTGGTGTAGGTCCACGTTCCCGTCACCGTGCCTTTGCACGAGCCTGATACCTGCCAGCCAGAAGGCGTCTGCTGGGCATTGGCCGGGTTGCAGGTGATTCCGACGTGTGGCTTCTGCGGCCCACGAGTGGCGGTTGGGCTGGGTGACGGCGTGGGGGTCGGCGTATCCGTCGGCGTCTCGGTCGGGGTCGGCGAAGGGGTGTGGGTGGCGGTCGGCGGCGCCGGCGTGCTCCCGGGCTTTGTGGTGGTGGCGGTCGGCGGAGTGGGCGTCTTCGGGCGGGCGACATCGATCGTCAGGTCCGTGGGTCCGGGGTTGTCCGTGGCCGTGACGCCGCTGTTGCCTTCGGGGTCGTACGTGCGCACGCCCACGCTCGTGGGCCCGCCGTTCGGGTCCTGCACGTTGATGCGGTATTTCCCGTCCGCCGGCCGCGGCAGGTAGATCTGGACCGTCCCGGCGCCAGCCTTCGGCGCCTTCTCCATGCAGGTGGGGTCCCGCCATGCCGGCTGGAACGTGTACATCGCGCCCGGGATATCCGCCCGCGCTTCCTTGAGCGAGTCTTCGGCCGTACCTCCCTTGAGCGTTCCCACCACCCGCCCCTTGCTATCGGTGATGGTCACGCGCAGGTTGGCCGGCACCGTGACCACAATGGCGCTCAGGTCCTCGCCCGGCTCCACCTCGCGGAAGAGACGGCTGTTCTGAATGGTCCCCAGGTACGGTTCGAGCGTCGTCTGCTCCGGGTGCGATGGGTCCTTCACCAGGATGGTGTCGCCATCGAGCCCGTAAGCAATGATGAAGTGCGGCCCCGTGTACCCCGGCGAACGGATGAAGAGCTCGAGGATCACGGGCCGGCCCCCGCGCAGCTCGCGCCGGATCTCCTCTTCGGAGCCGGTTCCCCAGGTGGGCACGAAGGCGATGCGCTTGGTGCCGGGAAACGCCTCCGCGAGCTGCTTCGAAAGCGTCGTAATCGCATCCCACTGCACGTTGTTGAACGAATACCCGCGGCTCACCCAGCCCCCGGCCAGCCGCCGGGCATCCTGGTTGAAGTAGTCATTGACCGTCTTCGGGTTCACCGGCTGGCCGTCGGGCAGCACCAGCAGGCCGAAGAGGGCGAGCACGTTGGTCAGCGAAGTCATCGCACAGCCGCACTGGGCAATGGTCGCCCCGCACACATCGCGAGGATCATCGGCCTTCGCGTAGACCTCGCCCCCCCAGCGCTGGTCGTTCTGGGCGAAGAGCTGCCCCGCGACCGGTGGCAGGTTGACGTCCGCCCCGGCCGGCGGCGTCGCCCCGGAAGAGTCGTCTTCGCACCTGAAGATCGCCTCGACCGCAGAGGCGTTGGGGGTCGGCGTTGCCGCCGCTGTCGCGGTCGCCGTCGGCGAGGCAGGCTGGTCATCGCCTCCCTGGAGAAGGAAGAACGCCAGGGCCGCGGCCAGGCCAAGCGCCACGAGCCCAATCACGGCCAGGGGCTTCAGGCTGTGCAGGGGCGGCTTCACCATTAGCTGCCCCGTGACTTCCTTGCGCGAGGCGCCCGTCCCGGCGGGAGTGCCCGTCACTTTGAAGGGCACCACCTGGGGCTGGCCGATGAATGGCCGCTCGGCGCTGCTCACGCGCAGCTGCACAGTGCGCTCCTCGCCCGGGGGGATCTCGAGCGACGGAGAGGCGAAGGCGTACTGCAGCGCCGCTGCATCGTCCATTCCCGCAAGGCTTAGGGCCGCCATCGTGTTCCCGTCGTTGCGGCCTGTGAGCCGGAAGTCGCCCGTGCCCTGCACCGGATGGATGGAAAGCGAGACCGCGTCGATGGCCGTTACCTGCACCCGCATGGGCACCGACGCGCGCTGCTCCTGCTGCTCGGAGATTACAAGCACAGCGCACTCGTACATGCCGGCCATCGAATCCGGCCTCCGGGGAGGCTGAATGCGGATGCCAACGTCCTCGTGGGCGCCCGGAAGCAGGGCGATGGAGGCGACGCTGACGCTCACCCACTCGGCCGGGACGCCGCTGACGGCAATCCTGACCTGGTCGACCACGCGCCCGCGGTTCTCGATGGTCACCGATGCGAACGCCGCTTCCCCCGGGGCCACCGGGGACGGCGGTACGGTGAGCGTGGCGCGGATGCCTCCGCCGGCCGGTGCCGGAGCGGGAGGTGGTCCCGCGGCATGCAGAGGGGCTGGTCCCGGTCCCACCGGAAGTGCGGCAGCCGCTCCCGCCAGCGGTGCACCGGCCGCCAGCCCAGGCGCCCGGGACGGCGGTGGCGCCCCCGGTTCGGCGTACTGGACATGCACCTCCCCGAATCGGAGCTCCTGTCCCGGCTCGACAAGGTTGCGTGTGCGCGGCGCCAGCCTCTGCCCGCCCAGGAACGTGCCCCACTCTGAGCCCAGGTCCTCGACCAGCATGCGTCCCGACTCGATGACAATCCGGGCATGGCGCGCAGAGATCGAAGGGTCGTCGATGACTATGCCGTTGTCGTCGGCGCGCCCCACCGTCAGGGCAGGCAGGTCAATCGGGTACTCCCGTGGCTGACCGTCCCTGCCCTTGGCCCGCAGGCTCCCGAACTTCATCGCGCACGCTCTCCTCTGGTGGCGCCCGGCCGATGCGTTCCCGCAAAGCAGGATAGCCGTGGGCCATGGCGATTGCCACAGGGAGCCGATGCGGGGGCCCTGCTCCGCTCAGGCCAGGTCCTTCACCATCAGCACCCGCCCGTCCATCCCGGTGATGGCCCGGTATTCAGGATCCTCCCGCGTCGCCGCCGTGGCGAACCCGTAACGCTCGTAAAGCCGCCGCGCCGGGTTGCTCAGGGTGGTAGTGAGCGACATCTGTGTGAACCCGCGGCCGCGCGCCTCCCTTTCCGTCTCGGCAAGAAGCGCCGCGCCCAGCCCCTGGTTCCGCCGGCTCGCGAGCACGTGCAGTTCCGAGATGTGAAAGGCCCCCGTCGGAGGCGAGATGTGAACTTTCGCCCGCGAACGATCACGTCGAACGAATCCCGGGGTGCGCCGCCCGAAGATACGCAAGATCCCGAGCGCCACCCGCAGCGTTAGTCCCGCTTCAGCACCGCTCTGCACAAAGCCAACCACCTCGCCATCGTCAACCGCCACCGTTGTCGCCGCCAGCCCTGTGGGCGTGAACAACGCCGCGGCCATCAGCTCCCGGAAACGCCGCGCACGCCGGCTGTCGCCACCCGCGATACCGATCTGCTCATCTGAAGGTTCTCGCCCGAACACGTCCCGCAGGGCGGGGACATCAGCAGATGTGGCGGGCCGGAAGGCAATTGTCACGCCCGGAGTATGAGGATTCGGAGGCCGCTATGCCATCGCTGCTCCCCGGAGTCGACGCGCCTGCATCCACGGACGTATCCTTCGGCCGGAGCCAGCGGTGCAACGTACCCGCAAGGTCAGAAGATCGAGCCCGCCCACCTCGGATGCTGCCGGTGCGCGCACCGATCGATCGAGTGTCGCCGCGCCCGCGCCCCCGGGGCATGGGCTGGACTGGGTAAGTCTCCCCCTGCATCCCACCGCGCGCCTTCTGCGCCAGGCAGGCGTGGCCGGCGTGCAGCGTGCGGCTGGCAACCAGCGCTCCGCGCGGTTTGTAGCGGGACCTGTCCAGAGGGATCACCATACGCCCGAAGCCCGCCGGGAAAGGGCCGCGCGCGGCGCCGCCGGCGAAGGCGAAGCCGAGGCTGCCGCCAGGCCATGGATCATCTCCGCCGGCGGTCTCGACGCAGCGGCCCGTGAGTTCCGGGCCACCGTCGTCCCGCGCGTACCGATGAATCTGCTCGTGATGGCCGGCCGGAGCCTCCGCGTCTACGACGAGTCCGGCTCGCCGCGAAGCCGGCGCACCTTCGCCCTCGAATCCCGGGTGCGCGCTAACCCCGGTGTGTACACGTTCGTCGAAACGGCCGAGGGACGCCCGCTCAACCGCTGGATGGTCGATGCCAATGGTCGCATCTTCCGGGGCGGGTTCGTGGGCGCCCCTCGCGAACAGCCCGCGCCGGGAGCCGGGGGCGGCCCGGGCGCCGAACAGCAGCCCGCTGCAAGTGGCGAGGGCGCTGCCGCCCCCGAATCCACCCCTCTCATCCCAATCGCCGACCTGGGCCCGGCTGAAGACCAGGCGGTGGCGGCGGTTCTCCAGCGCGGCGCGGCCACCTTCTTCATCGTCCCGCAGATCCCGCGCGCGCCCCGGCCCGACCACCCCTACGGCGAAGCCAGCGCCACCGAGCTCGGCATCACCGGTCCGCCCCCCGAGCCGGGAATGCCCCGCGACCGTCGCGGGCGCGCCAATCGCCCCGCCTGGCCCGCCTCCATCCGCGGCGAAGAGCTCCAGGCGCCCGGTGGGATCGGTACCTTCTCCATGCAGCTCGACTTCACGAGCGCCGGCCAGGACCTCCTGACACAGGCGTCCGCTGCCAGCAATCTCGTCCTTTACCGCTGGAAGATCTGGAACGTGACCCGGCGCGCCCGCGAGCGAGGCGTCACCAGCACCGAAGGTGCCAGCGAGCTGGTCGAGAGCGGCGAGGCCGGCCCCGGCCGGGAGCTGGAAGAAGGCGCAGCCGCATCGGCCCGGCGCGGCCACGTCGTCCGCGAACAGCGGGAGGACATTGAGCACGGCGTCGAGGACCTCGGTCCCGCCGTCGTCATCCTCGGACCGCTGGCGGTGCTCTCTGCTGCCTCCTCCGCGATCGTCGCCGCCGGTGGAGAGCTCGTCGACACGCTCGCCGATTCCATGGGCGACTTCAACGACGAGCGGGAAATCCCCTGGCCCGACCGTGAGGGAGCTTACCTGGTGCAATGCATCGCCTACCCCCGTCCACAGGGCGAAAGCGGCGAGATACGCTACCTTCCCAGCCGCGCGCGCAAGCTCATATTCGTCCGCAACCCCCGCCGACTTGCCCAGGCCGAGCTCATCCGGCCAGAGCGAGAGGTCGAAGAGCTCGAAGAACGCATCCGGCGCGAGAGAAACGCCGAGGAGCGCGCCCGCCTCCAGGAAGAGCTCGAAACCGCCCGCGTCAATGCCGGGGGCTCCGCGCTCGACGTCCTTCAGCATTCGCTTGAACGGATTCGCCGCCAGCTCGCCGCCCTCCCCACCTGGGACATCTACCGCCGGCGGGACCTCGAACGTGACCGGGACCGCCTCCTGAGCCAGGTCGAGCGAGCGCGCGAACGCTCTGAGGGCGCCCGCAATGTCATCCGGCCCCGCGGCGTCCTCGTCAGCCGCGTCTCAGGCCAGCGCTACCCCCTCCTGCTCCAGCTCATGGACCTCGGCCAGCGAAACGGGACCTATCGCTACCGCCTTTCCGACATGACCGACCGCTCGGGCGGCGTCTACGAGGGCGAAGGCTCGTCCCGCGATGCCGCTGTCGACGATGCCATCGCCGAGATGGCGAACGAGTGCGGCTACGGGCGCGGGCTGCTGGTGATCCGGATTCCCCCCGCCACGGGTGATCCGGGGCAGTCCCCTTCGCCGGGGGATCGTCGCGTTCAAAGCGCGCCCCGTGATCTGGCCCTGGCCAGGGCCAAGCTCAACGACCTCGTCACGATCCTCACCGCCCTTGGATTGTTCGTACCCGGCGTCGGCGAAGTTGCCGCCGTCGCCGGGGCACTCCTTGCCGCCGAACGGATGGTCAACCGCTATCGCCACGGCACGCTCGAGGCCGACGCGGAGTCGTTCTCCGATGCGGTCTCCATTCTCGGTGGCGCCATCCAGGTTGGGCAGTCGGTCGGGCAGCTCCGTCTCGCCCGGCAGGGGCGGCGGTTCACGCTCGCCCTGGAAGGTGGCGATGCCGCCGCCGCCATGAGGGCCGCCCGGGCCGGCGAGCGAACCCGCGAGGCGATCGGTGGGCTGGAGGCCGCCGGTCGCGCCGTCGACCGCATCGACCTCGTTTCCGGCAACATGCAGACGCTCAACCAGATCCTCGAGGTGAACGAGGAGGAGCGCACCGGCCAAATCACCCATACCGAGGCGCGACGGCGGCGCAGCCACATCGCCGCCCAGGCCATCCACACCAACGCCATGTCCATCCATGGCCATGTGCGCGAGACCCTCGCTGCCGAGGGTGGGCCGGCCCCGGAAGCAGGTCCGCCCCGGCCCGAAGATGTTGGGCCAATCCGGCCGCGAGGAACCGCCGAGGCCCCTGCTCCGCCGGTCCCGAACGAAGCACCCTCGCCCGGCCCCAACGTGCGGCCCCCGGGCCCGGAAGCCGAGACTCGCGCTCCTGGCCGCCGCCCGCCTGAAGAGGGCCGGGCCGCGACCCCCGAAGGCGAGGCCCGCCGCCCTACGGAAGGGGAGGAAGAGGGCGCCGTCCGTGCCCGGCCTTCCGAACCCCCGGCCGCGCCTTCGCCGCCAACGCCCGAACGGATGCCGCTCGAGGAGGCGGTGCAACGGTTCAGGCGCACTCTCGAACGAGGTCGGGCAGAACGCCGCGCGGGCGCCGCCGAAGACCTCATCCGCGCCGCCGGCGACTGGCGCGGCGCACTCCGGCGAGTCGTGTCCGACGTGCCCGACGCCCATCGCCAGGCCGCCGAGCTTGCCCTCGTCGAAGCCCGCCAGCGAGTTGTCGACCGTACGTTCGCCCGCCTGCAAGGGGAGTTCCCGGGCGTCTTCATGTTCAACCCTGGGACAGTCTCGTTTGCCAGCGACATCGACATCACCCTGCGGCCCGTGGAGCAGCGCCCCGGTTTCACCGGCGAAGCAAGGCCCCTGGCTGAGCAGCTGGCCGAATCATCCCGGGCCTCCCTGCGTTTTGCCGAGCTTCTGCGGGCAGCCGCCGGGGGCGAGACCGACACCACCATCGACACCAACGTCTATGCCTACATCGGCGAGCAGTCGTTCGCTGCCCGAACCGCTCGTGAACGCCGGGCAGAGGCCGCGCTCGCGGGCGAAGTGGGCATGGCGGAACAGATGAGGGGCCAGGGCCGCGAGCAGTGGACCCGCTTCCGGGCACGAATGGAGGCCGAGCTCGCGGCCGCGCGCTCCCCCGAAGCGGCCGCAGCCCAGCGCCGTCTCCTGCAGCAGCTGGAACGGGCCGAAGCCTTCTTCACCGCCCGCGAAACAGAGCGAACAACCGCCGAGGCGCGGGTCCGCCGGGAGAGCCCCGGCGCTGCGGACGCCGTTGTGGCGCGGATGGCGCGCGAACAGATCGTGGCCGCCAAGCGCGAAAGGCTCGCCGAGCTCGCCGCCGCCCAACCGCCCAACTTCGCCGAGATCGCGCGCCTGCAATCCGAGATCCTCTGGTTCGAGCCCGAGGCCTATGCGACGCGGTCGGCGTTTGAACAGGCTGTCGCCCACGGCCAGTCCTTGCGGGCCGCAGGCGCCGAGTCCGGTTCCGAAGCCGTGCGCGGCAGTATCGACCAGCAGCGGGCACGCCTCGAAGAGCTTCGTGCCGCCTCGCCTCGCGACGAGGCCGCCATCCGCCGCGCTGAAGTGGACCTTGCCCACCTTGAACGGCAGCTGGAAGCCGGCCGCTGGCCTGAAGAGGCCGTCCAGGCCGATATCGAGGCCATCCACGAGCGCGAGGCAGAACGCACTCGCGGCCGCACCCCCGCCGATGCCCTCGCGCATTCAGCCGGGGCGGCCTCGGCAAACTTCGGCATGATGGTGAGCCACATCGAAGCAGCGGGCGACAACCTCAGCGCCGCCATCAAGGCTGCCGGCAAGTACGGCGGCCGCATTCTGAGGGCCGAACACATAGCCGGCCTTGAGCCATCATCGCCCGAGGCTCGCGTCCTCCTCGACCTGTTCATGCAAAGCCGCTGGACAGTGTTCGAAGGAACGCTCTCCTCCGCCACCGTTGACCGGATGCTGGTGCGCTACGCCCGCGAGGCCGGGATGCACGACCAGGTCACCCGCTCGCCCGGCCGCCCCAGCACCGTCTCCGACGCCGTCCGCCGCCAATTCGTCGAGAACATCAGGCGCTGGGCCGAAGGCGCCGTCGGCGACCTTCACCGCCTGGCCGCCGAAACCGCCGAACGCCAGCGGGCCGAGGCCGAGGTGGTGGGCCCGGGCGCGCCCCGCCAGGGCGGAGGTGGCGAAGCTCCTCCTCGCCGCAGGGCCGCTGCCGAGGGCGAACGCGTGCGGAGGCCCGCCGAAACCCCGCAACGCCCCGCCGCCCGCAGGGGAGAGCAAGAAGCGAGCGCCGCGCCCGAGGGGCCCGGGAGACGGCATCGGGAGGCGCAGGCGGAGGTCGACCGGCTGGCCCGCGAGGGCGTTGCAGCGGAGGCGCCGCCCCGCGCCGCCGTGGACGCCGCCCGCGAACGCGTTGGCAACGGCGCCGGCACCCGGGCTGATATCGAAGTGCTGCTCCAGCAGGCCGTGGCTGACTTCCGCGCCTACCGCTCCGCTCAAGAAGGCGTTTCTCGCCTGGGCTCCACCGACCTCGCCGGTGCGTGTGGACCCGGACGCGACCTCTCGGCGGAGTCGCTCCAGGAGCTCATGTTGCACAGCGCTGAGCTGGCCACCATCGACCGCTTCCAGATCCATGACTTCGTCCCCGGCGAGAGCCACGGGTTCTCAATCCTGACTTTCGGCGGTCCTCCTCCGTTGCGCTACATCGTCGACCCGACGTTTGCCCAGTTTGTCCGGGAACCGCCCCGGCCTGCGCCCGGGGAGCCCGCACCCGCCGGAATGCGGGGGCGCTTCACCGCCGGACCTATGCTTGCCGACGCGACTGGCGCAGGCCTGGCCCGGGACCTGGTGAGAAACGGGTTCCTTCCCCTCACGAACCCGGAAGTAGCCAGGCTCTATGCCCTCGGCCTGGGCGCGACCCCCGAACAGGCAAGGAGAGTCGCCGAGGCTCTCTGGGGAGGAGAAGGCGCGGTCCCCCGGGGCGCCATCCTCCACGAAGAGATCGCCAATGGCGAGCTCATGCGCCGCGAAGCGAATGTGCCAGCTGAGGAAATCGAAGACCTCGACCTCCGGCAGCTGGCCGGAGAGAGCGAGCTCCTCGACGAGATAGCGACGATGTTGCAGGGGATGGCCCCCACAGACCCGCTCCGGCCGCAGCTTGAGGCTCTGCATCAGCGCCTTTCCGTGCTGGAAGGGGTGCAGCGCCGCTCCCCAATCCGCGGCCGAAGGCCGGCCGCTCCCGCCCGCCCCTGAGCCCCCTATCCCGGCGGCAGGTTCTCCGCCCGCGCCACCGGGAAGTAGTGATGGTGGTGCGAACCCGTGATCTCGTAGGCCGCCGTGCCCTTGCGCCCGTCGTCCGTGCTAACCAGCATCTCCAGCTGCCCGCCGCCAAGAGGGCCGTAGCGCGAATGAAAGCGGCCTTCCGCATCTATGCCGACGGTCTTGCCGCCTTCCAGGGTGATGTCCACGTGCCCGGCCAGCCCCACAACCCGCTCCCCGTCGCGGCCGTAGCTCACCCGGGCACCTCCCGCGTCCGTCCAGTGCAGGTCGTGGCTGAAGGCGACCACCGCCACCGGGTCGTTGCCGTCGGCAGGAGCCCAACAGCCATCCGTGTAAACGCGGGCGCCATTGGGGTATTCCCAGTTCCACACCGAGAACATCCCGTCCGGAAGCTGGATGGCGAGCCACATCCACATCGGGCAACGCTGGTGGTTTCGAATCCCCCAGGAGTGGTCGCGCTGCCCCCACCAGTTGCGCACCTCGTGCTTCTCGCCCTTGAACGTGAACGAGCCGTTGAAGTAGCCCGACTGGATCATGTGCGACTGGTCCCAGACGATTTCGTGCCCCGCCTTCATGGTGCCGCGGCGAAGGGCATGTGCCTGCGTGCGGGCGGTGAACGTGAGGTCCACCCCGACCGGTGCCGACGCCGGGTCCACGAACAGCTTCACGGTCTTGAACGGCTCGACGATGTCGATGGCAACCGGGCCGGCCTTCATCGTGTGGGGGTCGCCGTCATAGGGCCGGGAGTGGCGCGCCATGATGAACTCCCCGCCGATGCGGCCCAGCTGGAGTGAATCAACCTCCTCGCGCTTTGGGAAGTGCGCCAGCGTGAGTACAACCACATCCCCGAGCGCATCCGGGCGATGTGCGACGAAGTAGAGGCTTTCGCGCCAGTGGTCGTGAAAGGCAACAACGTTCGGCAGGGGCTCCGGTATCTGGTGGTAGAAGAATTCGTCCGCAGGGGTCAGTCGAGGCATCAGGCTCTCCCGGGGCAGGTTGGGGGGAGCCACCCGCATGGGCGGCGCCCCCTGTGATGGCGATTCGGCAGGTTACGGGGCGCTCTACTCCATGCCCTGCGGTACGCCCGGGGTCTGGACCGCCTGCACCAGCCGGATGATGTGCTGCGCCCGTTCCCGCTCGGCGGGCGTGCGAGTGGGCAGGGCCAGGCCAATCCGGCCCGCGTACTCTCGGTGGTCGCGGATGAAATCCGGGAGCCTGTCGTACGTCGAAGTCTGTGCGAAGACGCGCAGCACGTCCTCGGGGATCACTCCCGGCATCTCGGCCCACTTGCCCTGGAGGGAGAGCGAGTGGAGCTGCATACCGAGGTCTTTCAGGCCGTGGACTTCGAACACCTCGTGGTAGCTCCGTGTCGAACCGTAGAACGAGATGGGCTGGCGCAGACGTTCCAGCCCCTGCTCGATCTCGGACTCGGTCTCGCCGAACACGGTGAAGCCGCCTCCGCTCACGTCGATGTCCCGCCACGTCCGGCCTGCGCGCTGCAGTCCGATCGCGATGTTGGGCAGGACAACTTCTCGCATGTACCTGTCGGTCATGAACCCGTGCGGAATGACGGCATCGGCCACCTCACCGGCCACGCGGGCCATCGCATCGCCCACGCAGGCAAGCGAAACACGCGGGCGAGCGTACTCGATTGGCCCGGGATTGAAGTTCGGTGTCATCAGTGTGAAGTGGTAGTACTTGCCTATGTACTCAGGTTTCTCGCCGGTCTGGAACGAGTGCCAGACCGCGTGGAGCATCCTGATGTACTCCTTCATCCGGGTGGCCGGGGCGCCGGGCCACTCCACGCTGAAGCGATGCTGGTTGTGTCCCTTCACCTGGCTGCCAAGCCCCAGCGTGAAGCGGCCCTTGCTCAGGTGCTGGATGTCCCACGCCTCCATGGCAAGCACCGTGGGGCTCCGCGGAAAGGCGATGGTGACTCCTGTCTGGACTTCGAGCTTCGCCGAGTTTGCCACAGCCAGTGTCGCCGCCAGCATCGAGTCGTGCTGCGTCTCGGGAATCGAGACGTAGTCGTAGCCCAACTCCTCCGCGTGTTGCGCCTGGCCCGCCACGCCCGCCGGCCAGCCGCCGCCGATGCCTGTTCCGACCTTCATCTGCACTGTTCCTTTCGTGAGCCCGCCCGCTGTGGGACGGGGTTGGTTGCCGGGCAACAATAAAGGATTCCCTGCTCTGCCGGGTCCGCGCTCATGAGACTCGCGCGGCGGCAACAGGCGGAGAGATCACCCCATCGGCAGCAAGGGCCACCGCCTGCGCCGGCCGTTGCGCAACCGTCTCCACGCCCGCCCCGAACCGCCGCCGCAGCCAGCCCGCATAGGCAGCTGCCGGGCCGTACGAAACGGCGGTGAAGCGCTCCCCGGATAGCAGGACCATGGCCCGGAATCATACGGCCCGCATCCGCGTGCGGAAGGGCCCCTACCAGGTGTCGATGCAGGGGCGCTTCTTCCCGGCGCGGGCCGCGGGTGGTGGCACCGACCGCAGGGCCGTCGTGACCCAGCGCCGCGACTCCATCGGGTCGATCACATCGTCAATCTCAAAGTGGGAGGCGACGTTCACCGCCTTGCCGATCGTGTACATTCGCTCAACCATCTGCTCGAAGAGTTCGCGGCGCTTCTCCGGGTCTTCGATGGCGGCGAGCTCGTTCCGGTAGCCGAGCTTCACCGCACCTTCGAGCCCCATGCCGCCGAACTCGCCCGTCGGCCATGACACGGCGAAGAACGGCGCTTTGAAGCTCCCGCCCGCCATCGCCTGCGCTCCCAGCCCGTATGACTTGCGCAGCACGATCGTGAAATAGGGCACCGAGACGCTCGCGCCCGTCACGAACATGCGGGCAGCATGGCGCACGAGCGCCGTCTTCTCCACCTCTGGTCCGACCATGATTCCCGGCGTGTCGCAAAGGAAGAGCAACGGGATGTCGAAGGCGTCGCACAGCTGCATGAACCGGGCAGCCTTATCCGCTCCGGCGCTGTCGATGGCCCCGGCAAGGTGCATGGGGTTGTTCGCGATCAGTCCCATTGGCCGCCCTTCCATGCGGATGAAGGCGGTCACCATCCCCGGCCCGAAATGACGGCGCAGCTCCAGCACTGAGCCCGTGTCCGCCAGCGTCTCAATCACCTTGCGCACGTCGTAGACGCGCAGCCGGTTCTCCGGGATCGCGCTGCGGAGGAGCCTCTGGTCGGCGCACTCCCACTCCGCCACCGGCCCCTGGAAGTAGGAGAGGTACTTCTTCGCTACCGCCACTGCCTCCGCTTCGTCGGCAACCGCGATGTCCACGACACCGTTCGGAACCTGGATATCCATGGGCCCGACCTCTTCCGGGCGGAAGACTCCAAGGCCCCCTCCTTCGATCATCGCGGGACCGCCCATGCCGATGTTGGAATTGGCCGTTGCGATTACCACATCGCAGCACCCGAGGAGCGCGGCATTGCCGGCGAAGCAGCGCCCCGAGTTGATGCCCACGATCGGCACCAGCCCGCTCAGGCGCCCGAAGTAATGGAACGCCAGGCAGTCGAGCCCCGCCACCCCCACGCCGTCGGTGTCTCCGGGGCGGCCCCCGCCCCCTTCCGTGAAGAAGACCAGCGGCAGCCGCCACTTCTCCGCCAGCTCGAACATGCGGTCCTTCTTGCGGTGGTTCTGCGTGCCCTGCGTTCCCGCCAGCACCGTGTAGTCGTACGACATCACCACGCAGCGCGAGTGTTCGTCGCCAAACAGGTCGCCGTTGACCCTGCCAATCCCCGCCACCATGCCGTCGGCCGGCGTCCGCTCGATGAGCTCCTCCACCGGCCGCCGCCGGCGCTGGGCCGCGATGACAACCGGGCCGTATTCCATAAAGCTGCCCGGGTCGCACAGGTCTTCCACGTTCTCCCGCGTTGTGCGCTGGCCCGTGCGGCGTCTGCGCTCGACCGCATCGGGCCGCGCCGCGTCGAGACCGATGGCGTGACGCGCCAGGGCCTCCTCCAGGTCGGGACGAACCCGGCCGGGATCGGCCTCTTCCTTCGCACCGTCCTCCGAGTGCTCGACCTCCGCCTCTTCAATGACGGCCAGGGGCCTCCCGGCGAAAACGGCATCTCCGGCAACGACTGCAATCTGCCGCACAAGCCCGCTCGCAGGCGCCGCTATCACATGCTCCATCTTCATCGCTTCCATAACGAGCAGCTGCTGGCCCCGGCGCACGAGTTCGCCTTCGCGGACATCGATGGAGACGATCGTGCCCTGCAGCGGCGCGCTCACGGTGGCCACGCCTTCTTGCGCCTCCCCGGCGTAGGCGCCGGCAACGGGAACGGCATTGGGCCCCGACTTGCCGTGATGCAGCACCGCCAGCGGGTCTGATCGGTCGATCTGCGCACCCGCAAGCCCGGGCGCCCCGGCAGGCGCGCTTTCGAAGTACAGGCGAGGGTGTTCATCGTCGCCTCCTGCTTCACCGGCAAGTTCGGCCATGTGCTCCTCGATGAACCGCGTATGGACCGGCCCCGCGGCCACTTCCGGGCGCCTGAGCAGCCCCAGCAGGAAAGCCGCGTTCGTCGGCACCCCCTCGATGCGGAACTCGCAAAGGGCGCGGTAGGCGCGCGCCACGGCATCCTCGTACCGGGGAGCAGAGGAGTGAGTGACCAGCTTGGCCAGCAGCGAGTCGTAACGAGGGCTTGTCGCATAGCCCTGGTATCCGTACGTGTCGACACGGATCCCGGGGCCGCTTGGTGGTTCAAAGGCGGCCAGGACGCCCCCTGAGGGAAGCGGCGTTCCATCGACATCCATTGTTTCCATGTTGACGCGCAACTGGATCGCATAGCCGCGCGGCGCAGGGACCTTCTCCTGCACGAGGCCCAGTTCGCGCAGCGTGGCGCCCCCGGCGATCTCGAGCTGGGCGCGAACAAGGTCGATCCCGGTCACCTCTTCGGTCACCGTGTGCTCCACCTGGAGGCGCGGATTGGCTTCGATGAAGGCGAAGCCCGGTTCTTCGCCCGGCTCCGTGCCGACCAGGAACTCGAAGGTGCAGAGGCTGTCACAACGCGTGGCCCGTGCCAGGCGCACGGCGGCGCTGAGGATTCCCTCGCGCAGCGAAGGCTCAAGAACAGGTGCGGGCGCCACCTCCACCAGCTTCTGGTGGCGGCGCTGCAGCGTGCAGTCACGTTCCCAGAAGTGGGTCACCTCCCCCGTGTGGTCGCCGGCAATCTGCACCTCGATGTGGCGCGCGCGAACAACCTGCTTCTCAACGTAGAGGTCGCCGTGGCCGAAGGCGGACTGCGCCTCTGAGCGGCAGCGCTCGAAGGCTTCGTCGATGTCTTCGGCGCGGTGAACGATGCGAAGCCCACGCCCGCCACCTCCGGCGATGGCCTTGATCACCATCGCCGCGCCGGGGCCAAGCGCGTCGAAAAACGCCCGTGCCTCCTCCAGCGAGGTGGAGTGGGCGGTCCCCGGCAGCACCGCTACTCCCGTGGCTTCGGCCAGGGCGCGGGCCCGGCCCTTGTCGCCCAGTAGCTCCAGGGCGGCCACGCCAGGCCCCACGAAGGTGATCCCCGCGGCCGCGCACCGTGCGGCGAAAGCCGCACTCTCGCTGAGGAAGCCGTAGCCGGGGTGGATGGAGTCGCAGCCGGACTCACGGGCGGCCGCGATGATCTGCTCGCCGTCGAGGTACGCCTTCGGCCCCGCCCCGCGCAGTGGCCGGGCTTCGTCGGCGCGGCGGGTGTGAAGCGAGTTGTGGTCGTCTTCGGCGTAGACCGCGACCGTGCGAATCCCGAGCTCGGCGGCGGCCCGCGCGATGCGGATGGATATCTCGCCGCGATTGGCGATGAGGAGGGCAGAGAGTGTCATGGGCGCTTCCTGGACTGGCGCCCCGGGCTCACCCCAGCCGCGGGCCCGGGCTCGTTGTTGCCGTCATGTTAGCTGCCGGTGACGCTTTCCGCCGGTCAGTCCTCGATCGCCCCGTAGACGATGCTCTTGAGCTGGCCCCTGAAATTGAATGTCGCCGAAGGCATCAGTTGCGTCATGAGAATGACCGACAGGTCTTCGGTCGGGTCAACCCAGAAGATTGTGGAGGCCGCGCCGCCCCAGTAGTAGTCGCCGGCCCCTACCGTCCCCGCTGCTACCTCGCCGAGCGTCATGGCGAAGCCGAGTCCGAATCCGACACCCTCGTACGCCGTCTCAGAAAAGGCGCCGATCGCCATCTGCGTCAGGTCACGGCCACCGGCCAGGTGGTTCTGCGTCATAAGCCGCAATGTCCGCGAGCCGAGTATGCGATTGCCGTCGAGCTCCCCGCCCCGCCGCAGCATCTCGCAGAACCGGAAGTAGTCGGCGGTCGTGCTAACGAGGCCGCCTCCTCCGGAAAAGAACGAGGGCTCCCGCAGAAACGTGCTCCGTTCGGGGTCGTCAATCAGCCCCAGCGACTTGTCGGGCCTCCGCTGGTAGTTCGCGGCAAAGCGGCTCACCTTCTCGGGCGGAATCCCGAAGGCCGTGTCCTTCATTCCCAGTGGGTCGAAGATCGTCTCCCGCAGGTAGCGGTCGAAACGCTTGCCCGAGATGGCCTCCACCAGGTAGCCGCAGACATCCGTGGCCAGGGAGTACATCCACCGCTCACCCGGGTGGTAACGCAAAGGAACCTGAGCCAGCTTGTCGACGAAGGTCCGCAAGGTCTCCCCCTCGCTTCGCTCGATGCGCAGCTGCTGGTAGGCGCGGTCCGCCGGGTGGTTCCCGGCCCCGTATGAGAGGCCAGCTGTGTGGCTGAGGACGTGCCGGAACGTCATTGGCTGGTTGGGGGCGCACGTCTCCATGCCCTCGCCTTCGCCCGAGACGTAGACGCGGTGGTTCTTCCACTCCGGGATCACCCTGCTCACCGGATCATTCAGGTGAAAGTAGCCCTGCTCGTAGAGCGTCATCAGAGCCACCGACGTGATCGGCTTCGTCATCGAGTAGATGCGAAAGATCGTGTCGTCCTGCACCGGCTTCCCGCGCTCCCGGTCGGCAAGGCCAAAGGAACGGTGGTAGGCGGGAATGCCATGACGGGCTACCAGCACCTGGCACCCGGCGATTTTGCCGGGTTCGATGTAGTTCCGTTCAAGGTGCGCTGTGACGCGCTCGAGGCGCTCGGGCGAGAACCCGGCCTGCCGGGGTGCGAGTTCCAATGGCTACTCTCCTCTGGCGAGTTGCACGCGCGAAGCCGCGCGAGTCACGCTCGCGTTCACGTTAGGGTAAGCTTCGCCTGCATATCAACTTGAGGAAAGGAACCTCCGCATCACCATGCCCGGAAAGCTGGAAGGCAAGACCGCCATCATCACGGGTGCAGGTCGCGGCATCGGCCGCGGCATCGCGCTCCTTTATGCGCGTGAAGGCGCGCGCGTCATCGTCAACGACCTCGGCGTCTCGGTCGCCGGGGAGGGAGCCGACAACACCCCCGCCCAGCAAGTGGTCAACGAGATAAAGGCCGCCGGCGGCGTGGCCATGGCCAACTACGCCGACGTTGCCGACATGGACCAGGCCGAAGACCTCATTCGCCAGGCCCTCAACGAGTGGGGCCAGCTCGACATCCTCGTCAACGTTGCCGGCATCCTCCGCGACCGCATGGTGTTCAACATGACCGAAGAGGACTGGGACGCCGTGGTGCGCGTGCATATGAAGGGCACCTTCGCCACCACCCGCTTCGCCTCCCTCCACTGGCGCCAGAGGCGCGAAGGCGGCCGCCTGATCAACTTCACCTCGGGTTCCGGGCTCTTTGGAGCGCCCGGTCAGCCGAACTACGCTGCTGCCAAGATGGGCATCTGGGGGTTCACCCTGAGTTGCGCTCGTGCCCTCGGCCGCTATGGCGTAACCGCTAACTCAATCGCCCCCGGCGCCGCCACCCGCATGACCGACACCGTTCCCGACGAGCGCCGCCTGGGCGGTGCGCCCGTCCGGGCCGAATCGGCCGAAGGGACCGAACGCGACCCTGCAAACATCGCCCCCACCTGCCTCTACCTCGCCAGTGAGGAAGGCGGCTGGATCACCGGCAAGTGCTTCGGCGTCGCCGGATTCCGCGTAACGCTCTACAACAACATCGCTCCCCAGGTTGTGCTCCAGGGCACCGAACCGTGGTCGACGGGCGTGTTGTTCGAGCGCTTCCCCCAGGCCTTCGGCCAGGCTATCCCCGAATCCGAGCGGCCGAAGCCTGTGCCGGCCACCGCGTAGAGCGCCGCGCGATCTGCCTGGCTGTACATGGGGGCGCCACGTGGCGCCCCCAGTCACTCCTTCGGCGCTGCACGGCCCCGCGGGTCGCGCACCAGCCCTTCCTGGGCAACCGAAACCACGCGCGTGCCGTCCTGGTGGTACATGCCCCCGAAGATGAGCCCGCGCGCCCCAAACCCGACCGGGCTCTCGCTGTGGTAGAGCAGCCAGTCGTCCCAGTTGGGCGTGCGGTGCACCCACACGGAGTGGTCCAGGCTGGCCGCCATGCGCTGGTACCCCATCGGGTTCCCGCGGCTTCCCGGCGGCCCGGGAGGCCTGGCACTGCCACCCCAGGCAATCGTGCCCAGCAAGCCGCTATCGCTGGCGAAAACAAGAAACGCCGTGTGGATGCGTGGGTCCGGCGGAAGTTCGCCCTTGGGGCGAATCCACACTTTGCGCGAGGGGAGTTCGCCCGGCGCGGCCCCTCCCTTCGGCGGGTAGGCGTGCTTCGTCTCGATCGGGTGGAGGCGCATCCAGCGCGTGGGCGCATCGCCAAGCTGCTTCACTTCCTCCTTCATCTCCTCGCGCATCACGTCTTCCCAGTTCGGGAGGGTGCCGGGCGCGGGAGCGGCGGGTATCGGACCCTGGTAATCCATCCCCTCTTCGTGCACTGCAAAGCTGGTCGAAATGCTGAAGATCGCTTCGCCACCCTGGTAGGCCA
The DNA here is from genome assembly GCA_003577245.1 of bacterium. Taxonomy (GTDB): domain Bacteria; phylum Chloroflexota; class Dehalococcoidia; order Tepidiformales; family Tepidiformaceae; genus UCB2. The sequence continues at coordinate 206,548 of QEVS01000003.1, forward strand.
CGACATCACGCGAGGTAAAGGTGCGCCCATCCCGGATACGGTAGACGGTGTACCGGATTGGGGCGGTGTGGCTCCCCGGCCGCAGGAAGTAAGCGTGGAGGGAGTGAAGGTTGCCCTTTTCGGGCTCAACGGTGTTGCTGGCGGCCATTACCGCCTGTGCAGCAACCATCCCCCCAAAGAGGCGCCCCATTCCCGGTCCGGGGTCGCCGAGGAAGAGGTCCTTATCGAGCTGTTCAAGTTGAAGCTGGCGGATGAGCCGGTCGACTGATGAGAGGTGCGAATCTGGCATTTGCACAATCTTATCGGCACGCTGCCGCGGGCGCTCTTGCCGCCGCCGGTTTGGGTCAGAGGCCCCGCTGCGCCGCGCTCGCCATGAACGCGTACGTCCGTTCCGGGCAACCGGGGTCATCTTCCACCGGGTAGGTCACGCCAAGAAAATCCGTCACCCCGATTTCCGCAAGCTGGCGCAGCTGCGCCCGCACCTCTGCCTCGTCCCCAATGATGGCCACTCCCGATGGCTCTGCCGCACCCTCGCGATCGAGGACCGCCCGGTACGAGGGCAACGCACCATAGCCGGCGAAGGCCTTTGCGGCTGCTGCCTTCGCCGCTTCGGGTTTCCCCGTCACGGCGATGGGAAACCCCGAAACGATGCGAGGAGCCTTGCGCCCGCCCTCGCGAGCCGCGGCCGTGATGGTTGGAACCGCCACTTCTCCCAGGTACTTCGGGCCTCCCATCCACGTCCCTGTGCCATCCGCCATGCGCCCCGCCAGCGCCAGCATCTGCGGACCGAGAGCGGCCACAACCACGTCCGGCTGGCCGGCCCCCGGCACTGAAAGCCGCGCCGACACCCGGTATTCCTTTCCCTGGAACTGCGCGGGTCGCCCTTCAATGAGCGGCACGAGCACCGAAAGGTACTCACGCATGTGGCGAATGGGCTTCCCGTAATCAAGCCCGAGAACGTTTTCCATGAGCACCTTATGGCTGAGGCCAATGCCGAGGGTGAACCTCCCTCCCGTTGCCGCCGAGGCGGTCAGCGCCTGCTGGGCCAGCGCCACCGGGTGGCGCGGGTAGGTGGGCACAACAAAGGTTCCCAGCTCTATGCGCGAGGTGACTTGCCCCGCCAGCGCCGCGGCCATGACAGCGTCATTCCCGAAAATGTGCGTCAGCCAGGCCGACGCGAAACCATCCTTCTCTGCTTGCTGGCAGCGCGCGATCACCGTGGGCAGGCTCCCATCCTCGCTCGCTACCACCCCGATACCAATGCCGAAGCGCATCCTAAACCTCCGTTGTCCCGACAGCCTAACGGAGCCGGGCCACGCGCGGTACCCTCCCGGCTATCCCCAGCGGAAACGGAACAGCCCGGCGGCTGCGGTGCAGACGAAGAATGCCACCGTGATGAGCGATGCCCGGGTGTCCCAGCCGTAGCCCAGCCACGTTTCCTGGAGCATCAGGACGACGTGCGTCAGCGGCAGGAAGTCGCTCAACGTCCGCATTGAGGTGGTGAGCACGCCGCGGGGTGGCCCGCCGCCCGAGATGAACATCATCATGAAGAACAGGATCAGCCCGCCCCCCTGGGCGGTGCGGGCTGTTGGCAGTATCGCTCCGAGGAAGATCCCGATGGCCGCGAATGCTCCTGCCCCAAGCAGCCAGGCGCCCAGTGTCGCAAGTGGCATCTCGGGCGCTTGAGTACCGTAGAAAAGGGTCGACGACACGGTAATGGCGATTGCTCCCACAGCCGCGATCCCAAGCGCCACAGCCACCTGCGAAATGATTATGGCCCCGGCCGGGAAGCCCGCGGCGCGGAAACGCCGCAGCACGCCACGCTCCCGGTAGGTCGCGAGCCTGAGCGGAAGGCTGATTAGCCCCATCGAGGCCATCACGATGCCTACGTAAGCCGGCACGTAGTAGTCGGCGGGGCCCACCCCACGCCACACCTCCAGGGATTCCGGGTCCTCGGTATCGATTTCGTTCCCAAAGACTCCGGCCAGGATGAACATCACGAAAAACGGGAAGGCAAACGAGAAGATCAGAGCCATCGGCTCGCGAAAGAAGAGCTTCATCTCGATCCAGGTAAGCTTGGGCGTCGCTCTCACTGCCCGCCGTGCCCGCCCACGAGGTTGAGAAAGGCGTCTTCGAGCGTCGGACGCTCGAAGTGCAGGTCGGCCGGGTAGATGCCCCGTGCGCCCAGCGCCGCTGCCGTGTGCGCCAGCACCGCGCCGTGGCCGCTCACTTCAATGCGCCTCCCCCGGCGCGCCACGCCGTCGACGCAGGGGACCGAACCGAGCCAGGAAAGGTCGCCCTCGCCGGTGCTGAAAATCACGCGGCTGTCGCCGCCGTGTGCCGCCACGAGGCCCCCGGGCGTGTCGAGCGCTGCCACCCGCCCGCGGTGGAAGACGGCAATCCGGTCGCAGAGGGCTTCCGCTTCGTCCATGAAGTGGGTGACGAGCACGACGGTTGCGCCATGCTCGCGCACCGCCGCTATCAGCTCCCACGCGAGCCGCCGCGCCGAAGGGTCGAGCCCGGTTGTCATCTCGTCGAGAAACACAAGCCGCGGCGCGTTCACCAGCGCCAGGGCAACGAAGAGACGCTGTTGTTGCCCGCCCGAAAGGCTTGCGAATACAGCATTGAGCTTTCCCGTGAGCCCCCACCGCTCTGCCAGTTCCCGCCAGTCCACGGCTGAGCGCGAGCGCGATGCGAAGAGGTCCAGCGCCTCCCACACCTTTATCCGGTCGGGCAGGTTCGATTCCTGCAGCTGGCTCCCGATGAGTTGCCGGACCTGCGTGCCGTGGCTGCCCGGGTCCAGGCCCAGCACTTCCACTTCGCCGCCGGAGCGGGAACGCAACCCCTGCAGGCACTCAACGGTTGTTGTCTTGCCCGAGCCGTTGGGCCCAATGATGCCGAAGATCTCCCCCTCGTCCACGTGAAACGAGACGTCGTCGACCGCCACGACCTCCCCGTAGGTCCTGCGAAGGTTGCGAACCACCACCGCACGCGCCATGCGCGGATTCTAGGCCAGGTCACCGCAAAGGGCCGGGCGTCGCCAGCACGTGACAGCGGCCCCATGTCTGTGGCTAACATGGATCGCTGAACCCCAATCGCTCAGCCTCAGAGGCGCGAAAGACAGAAACCAATGACAGCCACCATTGACGACCTCCTGGCAAGGGTGACCAAGCCCGCCCGCTACTCCGGCGGCGAGTGGAACAGCGTCACCAAACCCTGGGGCGCGACTTCGGTTCGCATCGCCCTCTGCTATCCCGACTGCTACGACATCGGGATGTCGAACATGGGCCTGGGCATCCTCTATGACATCCTCAACCGCGTCGATGACATCGCTTGCGAACGCGCCTATGCCCCCTGGGAGGACATGGAAGCAGAGATGCGCCGCGAAGGCGTCCCCCTCTGGAGCCTCGAAAACCGGCGTCCCCTGCGCGACTTCGATGTCGTGGGCTTCACCTTCCAGTACGAGATGACGTACACCAACGTCCTCAACATGCTCGACCTCGGTGGTATCCCCGTGCGTGCGGACGAACGCGGCAACGAGCATCCCCTCGTCATCGCCGGTGGCAGCGGCTGCTTCAACCCCGAACCCATGTCCCCGTTCATCGATGCCTTCCTCATCGGGGAGGGCGAAGAAGCCGTGATTGAAATCGCCGGCCTTGTCCGCAACTGGCGGCGAGATCGCACGCCGCGCGCGCAGCGCCTCCGCGATCTGCTCAGCGTCTCCGGCGTCTACGTGCCCTCGTTCTATGAGCCCTCCTACGACCCTGGAGGCCGCTTCCAGGCGCTTCTGCCCCGGGTTGCCGAGGCGCCCCGGGTGGTGAGACGCCGCATTCTGGAGGCGCTCCCTCCGCCGCTGGTGCGGCCCATCGTTCCCTTCCTGCAGACCATCCACGACCGCGCCGTGGTCGAGATCCAGCGCGGTTGCACCCAGGGATGCCGCTTCTGCCAGGCAGGAATGATCTACCGCCCGGCGCGCGAGCGTTCGCCCGCCCAGGTGGCCGAAGCGGCCCGCCAGCTCATGGCCAACACCGGCTATGACGAGCTGTCGCTCCTTTCTCTCAGCACCACCGACCACAGCGAGATCGTGCCCATGGTGCGCCAGCTCACGTCGGCCTTCGAGAACCTGAAGATCGGCCTGCCAAGCACCCGCGTGGATTCCTTCTCCGTCGATGTGGCCGAAGCCGTGGCCCGCGGCAAGAAGCACACCCTCACCCTCGCTCCCGAAGCCGGCAGCCAGCGCATGCGCGATGCCATCAACAAGCGCGTGACCGAGGCCGACCTGCTTGGCGCCGCCGAGAACGCCTTCGCGCGCGGCTGGACTGGCATCAAGATGTACTTCATGGTTGGCCTCCCCACCGAGACCATGGACGACGTGGCCGGCATCGTGGAGATGGGGGAGAAGGTCCGCGCCCTCGGCCGCAAACACATCGGCAACCGCGCGCGCGTGCGCGTGAGCACCAGCAACCTCGTGCCCAAGCCGCACACGCCCTTCCAGTGGGCCTACCAGGAGACCGCCGCCGAACTCGATCCGAAGCACCGCTACCTGCGCGATTCCTGCCGCGGCGCCGGCCTCGAGTTCAGCTGGAACGACCCTCGCGACAGCTTCGTTGAAGCCGTCCTCAGCCGCGGCGACCGCCGCGTGGGCGAAGCCGTCTACCAGGCCTGGCGGCGCGGCGCCCGCTTCGATGCCTGGGGCGAGTACTTCAACGCCGGACGTTGGGCCGAAGCCTTCGCCGCCGCCGGTGTCGATGCTGCCTGGTATGCGCATCGCGAGTGGGACACCGCCGAACCCCTGCCCTGGGACCACATCGATTCGGGCGTGACGAAGGCCTATCTCCGCGGCCAGTGGAGGTCGACCCTCACCGGCAAGACCATCGCCGATTGCCATCACGGCGAGTGCAACGTCTGCGGCATGCAGGACCTGCCCGTGGCAGACTGCGTAGTGAAACTCAACCGGCTCGTGCAGTCGCGAAGGAGCGCCCGCGAGCACGAGGGGGAAGCGGTGGAGCTTGTCTAGCACCGCAGCCCCGGGAGAGGCGGAGAGCCCCGGGCTCGGTCGAACAATCTGCAGCGGCGCGATACCATCCGGCTGCGCCCGGCCGGTCATCGCCGTGCGACGCCTGACCCCGGCGGTCCACTGCTAATGCGACCTGGCCGAATGGCTCCCGGGCTCTGGGCGGCTGTCTGCGCCGTCCTCATCAGCGCCTGCGGTGGAGGCGGCGACGAAGGCGCGCCCGCGGCCGTCACGGGCAGCCCCGCCTCACCCTCCGCTTCAGGAGACCCCGCCGCGGTCGTGGCCACCATCAAGGGTGATGCGACGGGCGTCACCGCCACCGAAATCAGGATCGGCTCCTACTACCCGAAGACCGGCCCGTCTGCCATCCACGACCACATCGAGAAGGGCTGGACTCTCTACTTCGATGAGGTGAACCGGAAGGGCGGCATAGCCGGCCGCAAGGTGCGCTTCCTGGTCGAAGATGATGCCTTCAACCCCTCAATCACGGTGGCCATGGTGAAGAAGCTGGTGGAGCAGGACCAGGTGTTCATGCTCTTCAACGGATTGGGAACGCCGACCAGCCTGGCGACCGTCGGCTACCTGGAGCAGCACGGCGTCCCGAGCCTCTTCATAGCCTCCGGGGCCTCCCGCTGGGCGACCGCCGGGCCCGCCTTCATCGGTCTCCAGCCCGACTTCGTTGCCGAGGGCAGGGCGCTCGGCGAATTCATGCTGCGCAACTTCCCCGGCAAGAAGTACGGCATCATCTTCCAGAACGACGACATGGGAAAGAGCGGCCGCGATGGAATCAAGGCCGCCGTCGGGACAGGCCTCACACTCGTCGGCGAAGAGACCTACGAGGCAGGCACCGCCGACATCACCAGCCAGGCCCTGAAGCTCACCAATGCCGGCGCCGAGGTCATTGGCGCCTACGCCATGGCGACTCAGCTCGCCGGCATGCTGAAGAACGTTCGAGCCCAGGGGAAGAGCGTCACCTTCCTCGCCTCTTCCATCTCGGCCCAGAGCACCACCGCTCGCCTGGCCGAAGGCGCCATGGACGGCGTTTACACGGCGGGTTACGTGCCCGACCCCTCCGAGGCCGCATCCAACCCGGCCGTACGGAAGGTCGTGGAATTCCTCCGCGAGCACGGTGTGGAGCATCCCACCACCAACCACATCTACGGCTGGATGGCCGCCGAGCACCTGGAGCGCCTCCTGACCGTCACGGGCCCCAACCTGAACCGCGCCTCCCTCCTCTTCGCACTGGAGAACCTTGCCTTCCAGGGCGACTGGCAATGCTCCATCTGTTATGCCCCCACCATCGTCACCGGCAACGACCGGAGGCCGATTGAGACAATGTTCATCCAGCGCTGGGACGAAGCGAAGCACGCCTTCGTGCGCGTCGGGGACCTCATCGATATCGAGACCACGCACCGGTAGCAGGCGCCGATGCCGCGCGCCCGGCAGGCGTCCTAAGATGCACAGGCAGTGTTGAGCAGGCGCACCGTCGCGGTTATCGATACCGGGTCGAACTCGGTGCGGCTCCTCGTGGTCCGCCGCCTCACCGCCGGGGCCTTCGAAGTACTCGATGAGGAGAAGTTCGATGCCCGCCTCGGCCAGGGCCAGCGCGACGGCAACCTCACTGAAGAAGGGATCGAGCGCGGCCTGCGGGCCATGCGCATCGTCACGCAAGTGGCACGCTCTTACGCCCCATCCGCCCTTGTCGCTGTTGGCACCGAAGCCCTGCGCCGCGCCCCCAACAGGGACCGCCTCATCGAGGCCGTGCACCGGGAAACCGGCGTCGAAATTCGCGTCCTCACCGGCGCCGAGGAGGCGCAGGCGAGCTTCCTGGGCACGGTCAACAGCACCAGCCTCGTTGATGGCCAGATCGTCGATGTGGGAGGCGGCTCGGTCGAGCTCATGCGCGTGGAGAAGCGGCGGCTGAAGACCTCCCAGTCCGCTCCGCTGGGCGCCATCTATGCCACCGAGCGCTTTCTCGGCAGCGATCCGCCAACCAACAAGGAGGTGCGCGCCCTTCGCAAGGCCGTGCGCCAACATCTCGACGTCCAGGGACGCCTGCCGAACCTTATCGGGGTTGGTGGCGCGGTCCGCAGCCTCGCCCGGCTTCAACGCTCCCGGTCGAAGTACCCCCTGCGCCGCCTCCACGGCATGGTCATCACGCGGCGCGATTTCCACCGCATGACAACGATGCTGGCCGCGATGTCGGCCGAACAACGCCGCAAGATCCCATCGATCAACACCGCGCGAGCCGACATGATCCACGCGGCGGCCATCGCCATCGACGAAGTCATGGACCTGGCCGGTGCGGCGGCTCTCGAGGTCTCGGGGCAGGGCCTCCGCGAAGGCCTCGCCTGGCTTGAGCTGCGGCCCGAGCAGCCCGTCCTGCCGGACGTCCGTACCGCCTCGATTGAAGGCCTTGCCCGGGGCAACGGCGTGGACACGTCTGGCGCCGGCGATGTCCTGGCGGCCGCCACGAAGCTCTTCGATGCCACGCGAACACTCCACAGCCTTGACCATGGTGATCGCGCCATCCTGCTTGCGGCGGCCCGCCTCAGGGGCGCCGGGATGCACATCGACTACTACAACCGCGACCGCCACGCCGAGTACCTGGTGCACAGCGGCGCCCTCCACGGCTTCACCCACCGCGAGGTCGTGCTGCTGTCGGCGCTCCTCCGCTGGGCTTCTTCCGGCACGCCCGATCTCTCGCCCTACAGGCTGGTCGTCGCGGCCGATGACGGGCGGCGTGTCGCCGTGCTGGCGGCACTGCTGGGGGTCGTGCAGGCGGCCTACCGGCGCTCGCCATCCCCCCTGCGTTCGTTCGAGCCCGTTCTCCGCGATGACGGACTGCAACTCCTTCTTCGGGGTGAGGGGCCCCTCGATGCCGAGCTGCTGGCAATCGAGCGCCAGCAGATGCGTCTGGAGGCAGTTCTCAGGACACCGGTGTACGTCTCTCTTCGCCCGGTCTAGGAAGACCCTCAGATGCCTCCCGGGTGCTGGCTGCCGATGGCGCGAAGGGCGGCCGGCTGCATGAGCCATTCCAGCTCTCCCCGGCCCGGCCCGGCCGGACCGTGAAAGTTGACAAGGGCGGCAGCACCCTTCTTGAAGACGGCGCTCATGCCGGCCGCATCCCCGGTGAGGGCGAGGGCGAGCGCCTCGGACATGTACGGCTCGTGTCCCACAGCGAAGACGATTTCCGCCCCGGTGGCATCGGCATCCGCGAAGAGAGCCTCGTGGTCCCCGCTCGCCAGGGCCTCGCAGACCCGGATCCCGGGGAGCGCAAACGCTTCCTGGAGGATCTCCGCCGTCTGCCGGGCCCGGACGAGCGGGCTCGTCAACAGCACACCCTCGGGGACGAGCAAGCGCAGGCCCGTGGCCGCCTCGCGCATGCGCTCCCTTCCCCCGGGAGTCAGCGGACGGCTGGCGTCGTCCGCGAAGCCGGGAAGGCCGCGCTCCACCGCTATGCCGTGGCGGACGAGGCAGAGGCGCATCTCACGCCCCGGCTGCCGGTTCGGCAGAGACGAGCGCGATCGCCGTGATCTTCCACTGGCCCATGACCTGCTTCCACGTGGTGGCGAGGGTTGCCTTCCCCATGGAGGACTCGAACGTAACGTGGAACGTCGTGGCGTCGCCGTCCTGCCCGGCTTCGACAATCTCGTAGCCCGTCATGTTCGGCATCGATGTGGGGGACAGGCCGCCCTGCGTCCCCATCGCCATCATCTGCGTCAGGGCGCCCGGCGTGATATCGGCCATGATCTGGGCGAGGTTTCCCGCCATGACGGCTCCGGCGTTGCGCTCGGCCGCCTCGCGCGCGCTCGTTGGTTCCATGTCGCTTCCCCTTCTCTGGCCGGAATGGGCGAAGGATAGCCGCCGGGAGCTACCTCAGGCGAGCCGCAACCAGCGCCGCTTCCCCACCTGAACCGTCGCCCCCGGCGTGGCCACGGCATCGGCCGAGGCAACCACGCCGTCAACCAGCACCGCGCGCTGCTCGAAAAGGCGCCGCGCTTCGCGCCTCGAAGGAGCCGTTCCGGTGGCCACCAGCACATCCAGCAGAGCCTGCCCGGCCTCCACCCGGTGGACCGGGATCTCCTCGGGCGCTTCCTTCCGCTGCACCGTGCGCTCAAACTGCTCCTGCGCCAACCGGGCCGCTTCCTCCCCGTGGAACTCGGTCGCAATCGTGCGGGCCAGGCGCTTCTTCGCCTCCATGGGGTGCTGCTCAATCTCACGCTCGATTCCGGGCAGGTCCGATCGTGGCACGTTCGTCGCCAGCACGAAGAAGTCCATGAGGATCGCGTCCGGCAGCGACATCGCCTTTCCGTACTGCTCCGTGGGCGAATCGTTGACCCCGATGTGGTTCCCCTTCGACTTCGACATCCTCTCCTTGCCGTCGAGCCCCACCAGGATGGGGAGGGTGACGGGCACGTGGGGCCGTTGCCCCGCGTCCTGCTGGATCTTCCGCCCTGCCATCAGGTTGAAGAGCTGTTCGGTTCCTCCCACCTGGACGTCGCAGTTGAGCGCGAACGCGTCGTACCCCTGCATCAATGCGTACAGGAACTCGTGCAGGTAGATCGCGTCACCATCGTCGAAGCGCTTGCGGAAGTTATCCCTGCGCAGCATCTCCGCTGCCGTGAACTTCGACATCAGCGCAATCACATCCGGGAACTGGAGCTTGCCCAGCCATTCAGAGTTGTGGCGAAGCTCCGTCTTCCCCCGGTCGAGAATGCGGGCCGCCTGTTCGAAGTACGTAGCCTCATTGGCGGCGATGTCTTCCGAACTGAGCATTGGGCGCAGCTTGTTCTTGTCGCTGGGGTCGCCAATCAGGGCCGTGTAGTCGCCGATCAGGAAGATGGCCTGGTGGCCGAACTCCTGGAACTGGCGCAGCTTTCGCAATGGAACGGTGTGCCCCAGCGTCAATGATGTTGCGGTCGGGTCCACACCAAGGTAGACGCGCAGGGGGCGGTCCTCCTCCAACAGCGCCCGCAGCTCGCGTTCCATCTGCCGCCGAAGCAGGGCGTCCCCGTAGTCCACGCCACTCATCAGCACGGCCGCCTGCTCGTCCACCGGCGCCATCGTGCGGGGCGATGCTGGTGCGCTCATGAGAGCGCCTCGCGGACGGCGGCGATGTCCCTGGCGATCTGCGTGGAAAGCTCGGCCACGCTGCCGAACGACTGCTCCGGGCGCACGTAATGCACTACCTCCAGCTCCAACCGCTCTCCGTAGATGTCACCTTCGAAGTCGAGCAGGTACGTCTCAATGGACACGTGCCCGGCATCGAAAGTGGGCCGCCGGCCGATGTTCGTCGCGCCCTGCAGGTGGTGTTCGCGTACGGCCGCCTGCGTCGCGTAGACGCCGAGTGCGGGCAGGGCCCGGTCGGCTGCCACCGAGATGTTCGCGGTCGGGAAACCGATCGATTGACCGCGCTCGAATCCCTTCACCACCGGGCCGCCAAGGCGGTAGTGGCGTCCAAGGAGTGCGGACACCCGTTCCATGTCGCCGTCGGCCAGCGCCCTGCGCACGGCAGTGGAGCTGTATCGCTCGTGGTCGTGCATCATCGGCTCAATCTGCAGCACTTCGAAGCCCAGCTCCTTGCCGAGGGCGCGCATCCTCGCCGCCGTGTCGCGCGGAGCGCCACGCCCGAAGGCAGCGTCCGGGCCCAGCACCATCAGGCGCATGCGCAGGTGCTCGAAGAAGGCGCGCGCAAGGTCCTCCGCCGATACCTCCGAAACCTCCGATGTGAAGGTGAGCGGCACCACCCAGTCGGCGCCAGCGGCCCGCATCAGCTCCATGCGGTCTTCGAGCGAGGTCAGGTAGCTCGGCGCCAGCTCTGGGCGGAGGACCGTTACGGGATGCGGGTGCAGCGTAACCACTCCCGGGCTGAGTGCCCGCTTGCGAGCCTCCTCGCGGAGCCGGCGCAGCAGGAACTGGTGACCCCGGTGCACGCCATCGAGCACGCCAATCGTGAGCGCGGTCGCCGGACCGGGCGCCCCGGCCATGAGCTGCGTACGTGTGAATGACGGAATCGGCATGTCGCGCTGATTCTCAGCGTAACAGCGGCCCCACGACCGTCAATTTCCCGGGCACTAGACTTCCCATGTGTTCTCCATCCGGCTCGTTCCTCTCCTCCTCTGGGCTGGCCTCATTGCCGCCCTCTCCAGCTTTTCCACCCCGCCCGGACCGCAGCAACAGGAATGGACCGCCTACCTCGCCCATGGTGGCGAATACGCGGTGCTCGCCTTCCTCGCCTCGCACTGGGCCGGCCGTGCCTTTCCCCGGGCTCGACCGGGTGTCCTCATAATCCTCGTCTGGCTCGGCTGCGTGCTCTATGGCGCCAGCGACGAGCTTCACCAGTCCTTCGTCGCCGGCCGCGATGCCAGCTACCTTGACTGGCTCCTTGACGCCCTCGGCGCGGGGCTCGGCCTGATCGCCCGGCCTGCTCTGCGGGCGATCGCCTCCGCGACCAGGGCTTCAGGTGGCCCGGGACGCGGCCCCTGAACTGGATCCGGCGTTGCTACCCTGATCGTGGAAACTCACTCCAGGAGGACCTTCGATGGAACTGGCCAGGGAGATGCAGGAGCGCGTGAAGGGGTTCTTCCCCGATACGCTTGGAGTCCGTTTCGTGCTGGTGGAGCCAGACCGCGTGGTTGCGAACCTCGAAGTCCGGGCCGGCCTGTGCACAGTGCCGGGCGTCCTCCACGGCGGCGCCGTCATGGCCCTTGCCGATACGCTGGGCGCCATTGGCACCGTCCTCAACATCCCCGAAGGCGCCCGGACCACGACCATCGAATCCAAGACGAACTTCTTCGGCCCAGGTGTCGAAGGCACGACGATCACCGCGGAGTGCAGGCCCGTTCACCGGGGCCGGCGTACGCACGTGTGGCAGACGAACGTCACCTCGCCCGAAGGCCGCCTCCTGGCACAGGTGACGCAAACCCAGTTTGTCGATTCACCCCGGCCCGCTGACGGCGGCAGTTAGCCGGCCGCAACCGGTGCCAGGGCGATGACTTCGATGTCGCCCCATGCTGCCGCCTGGCGCGCGTCGCACTCGCCCCCGCGCAGCAGTTCGAGCACCGCCATGAACGAGACGATCACCTCCAGCCGCGTCCGGCAGGCGCTGATCATGCGGCGAAACGAAAACTTGCCGTTGCGCCGCAGCCTGTCGCGGAAGTCCGCAACCCGCTCGGCCAGCGTCATCGTCGTGTCGCGGGGCAGGACTGCCCGAGGCTCCGCCGGCTTGCGCGAAAGCACATCGAGCATGATGCAGAGGAGCGACTCCACCGTTACGCCCTCGAGCCCGGGCCCCTCGGGCAGCTCCGGCGGAGGCGCCATGCGTGTGTAAAGCCTGAGGCCCGCCTCCTGCCGTTCGGCAAGGATCTGCACCACGGAGCCGAAGCGAGCGTATTCGCGAAGCAGGTCCACAAGCTCGCGGCCCACTTCATCGTCCTCAATCCCCGGCTCGTCATTGGCCGGGCGCGGAAGAAGGGCGCGCGACTTGAGGTAGATGAGCTTCGCCCCAATTGCCACGAACTCGGCGAGGGCCTGCGGGTCGACCGCCCCTTCGCTGCGAATGGCGCCCAGGTACTGGTCGGTGACGGCAACGAGCGATACCGCCGTGATGTCGAGGTCGTCTCGCTCAATCAGGCGCAGGAGAAGGTCTAGTGGCCCCTCGAAAACGGGCAGGTGGATCTCGGGCATGACTCCTGACAGACCTTCGCCACCCCGCAGAAGCGCGCCTGCCCTGGTCCTTCGACCGTTACCGTTATCGTGCCGCTGCAGCCGCTTTCACTCCTGGAAGCGACCGCTCGACGGCGGCAGCAATACCGGCGACCGAACGCATCATGTCCGCGAAACGCTCATATGTCAACGACTGGGCGCCGTCGCTCAAGGCGTGATCGGGGTTGGGGTGCACCTCAATCATCAGCCCATCGGCGCCCGCTGCGATTGAACCCATGGCCACCGGCTTCACCAGTCCCCACTTCCCCGTGCCGTGGCTGGGGTCGGCGATGACGGGAAGGTGGCTCAGCTCCTTCACGAGAGGGATGGCGTTGACATCGAACGTGTTGCGGTACGCGGTCTCGAAGGTCCGGATTCCCCGCTCGCACAGGATGACGTGCGGATTCCCCTGGGCCATGATGTACTCCGCCGCCAGCAGCCACTCCTCGATCTGGCCGCTGAGGGCGCGCTTCAGCATCACCGGCTTCTTCACCTTGCCCACTTCGTCAAGCAGCATGAAGTTCTGCATGTTGCGCGCGCCGATCTGGATGATGTCCGCATGGCGGCACACCGCGTCGATATCGCGCACGCTCATGAGCTCCGTGATGACGGGCATCCCCGTCTCCTTGCTCGCCACGGAAAGGTACCGCAGCGCCTCCTCGCCCAGCCCGCGGAAGGCGTACGGCGAGCTCCGCGGCTTGTAGGCGCCTCCGCGCAGGATGTTGGCCCCCGCCGCCTTCACGGCCTTTGCCGTCTCGACGATGTGGTCTTCGCTTTCAATGGAGCAGGGGCCGGCCATAACCGCCAGCTCCCGTCCGCCCACCGTCACCCCAGGCCGAGCCTCAATCACGGAGTCGCCCGGGTGAAAGTCGCGGCTCACCAGCTTGTACGGCTTGGTGACCCGGTGAACCGATTCGACATGTGGCATGGTCTCAAACATGTCCTGGAGTTCGGGCGCATCGGGGCCAATCACCCCGATGATCGTCCGCTCCGTCCCGCTCGAAATGTGAGCCTGCCGGCCCGTCTCTTCGATGCGGGCGATGATGTGGTCCAGGTCTTCCGGAGTCGCCTCCGGGGAAACAACGATAATCACGGGATCTCCTCCGCTAACGGGCGGTTGAGTGAGTGCTGCTTTCAAGGTCCGGGCGCAGGGCACGCGCGCCGCGGATATAGATGTGATGGACGTCATGTGCTCCCTTTTCAGTGTTCACATGCAGGAGGATGCGCAGGCAGAGCGGCAGGCTGCCGGGTACGGACATCTCGTGGCCGCACAGCAGCGGCACGAATGTCCAGCCCATCTGCCGGGCGGCGACAGCCGGGAACTCTGCATTCAGGTCGGCCGTGGTGGTGAATATCGCCGAGGCGACATCCTCGGGAACGACGTCGTTCGCTTCAACCATCGCCGCAAGCAGCTCTTTGGCCGCTTCGACTATCTCGTCGCGGCTGTTCTTGCTTACGGTGGTAGCGCCACGGATGCCACGAACCGGCATGACGCGCAGGTCCTCCTTGGGGTTCTTGAACGGACAGGGGGGTCTGGTCGCTATCAGCGTGCCGGAGCGGCAAATGCACCGGCCAGCAGGCGCCCATAGGTGCGGCCCGCACGGGGCCGGGACCACGCCCATCGGCGCTCCCGCCCCCTGGGGGCCGTCTCCACCTGCCTGCTAGTGGCCGGTAACACTCTCCACTAACTCCCTGACGCGCTGCGCGCGGTGCGCTTCGTCCGCGGCGTCGATTGCCGCGATTATAGCAGAGCCAATCACAGCCGCATCTGCGATTCGGCCCACGGCCTCTACGTGCTCGCGCGTGCTCACCCCGAACCCAACAGCGAGCGGCAGGTTCGTGTGCTCGCGGACGCGCGCAATGAACTCCGGCAGCTCCGGCGGCAGTTCGCTCCGCTGCCCCGTCGTTCCCAGCACGCTCACGCAGTAGAGGAACGCGTCCGCAGCGGCGGCAAGCTTCTCGACCCGCGCCCCCGTCGTGGTGGGCGCCACCAGCGGCACAAAGCTCATGTCCGCTCCCCGGCACGCTGCAAGGAAGCTCCCGGCCTCCTCGGGAGGCAGGTCCACCACAATGAAGCCATCCGCGCCGGCGGCAGCGGCATCGCGGGGGGCGCGCTCCTCCCCGTACGCCAGTATGGGATTGTAGTAGCCCATCAGAATCACCGGCGCCTCCAGGCCCCGGGCACGGGCCTCGCGCACGAACCCAAGGCAATCCGCCAGCGAAACCCCCTGCTCCACGGCCACGTAGTTGGCGTGCTGAATCGTCGCACCGTCGGCCATGGGGTCGCTAAAGGGGACGCCAAGCTCGATCGCGTCGGCTCCCCCGGCCTCCAGCGCGAGCAGCAGCGGGACCGTCTCGGACGCGCCAGGGTACCCCGCGGTGACATACGGCATGAAGGCCGTTCGCCCTTCCGCGCGGCAGCGTTCAAACATGGAGCGGAGCCTTTGCGACATGTCAGGTCCCCCAGACCAGGAAGGTGAAACTCGTGGCGTTGAAGAGGAAGTGGAAGATGATGCTGTCCCATAGCGTGCCCCGCGACCAGTAGAGCCACGCAATGAGAATACCGATGAGCGAAAAGGGGATGAGGCTCCCCGGGTCCAGGTGCAGCAACGTGAAGGAGAACGACGAAACCACGGCTGCCGGCCAGAACCCCCACCTCAGCAACCCGCTGAAGACCAGCCCCCGGAAGAGCAGCTCCTCCGAAAACGGCGCGCCCACCAGCGTGACCGCGGCGGCAATCGAAAGCGTCAGGTGGTCGCGCGTGATTTCGAAGGGCACCGTGCTCTCCGGTTCCAGCAGGCCGATCCCGATAGCTTCGGCAACCATGGCGTACACGACGACCATGGTGTACGCGCCAAAGACTGCCAGCGCCGGTCGCCAGGCGCTCCGGAAAGCGTATCTCTCCAGTCCCAGCGCCCGCCTGAGCTCGCCAAACGTGAGGCGCGTAGAGACGCCCACAATGCCCAGCGTGAGAGCCTGGGTGACGAGCGTCATCGCCAGGGCAAGCTGCAGGGTGGGCTGGTCCGCGAGCAGCTCCGGCGGTTTCGGAAGCTCCCGCCCGCCGGCCGCAGCCTCCAGCCGTTCGTCGGCATACTCGGCCACGCGCGCGGACTTCTCAAAGATGTCCCCGATGTCTGAGGCACGCGTGTCGTTTACCACCTGGTACGTGGTCACGGCGGCGGTGGCGATGATGAAGAGGACGACGAACATCGCGACCCCGGTCATCGCCGCCTTCGGGCCCCAGGGATAGGTAGCGCGCGCGCGGCTCGCCGTCCCTCCGCCGTTCAGAGTGTCACCCCGAGGGCCGCCGCCACCGTATGCATGTCCTTGTCGCCGCGGCCGCTGAGGCCAATGAGAAGGTCCTGCCCGGGCCCGAGGGTCCGCGCCACCTTCAGCGCGTGGTAGATCGCATGCGACGGCTCCAGGGCCGGGATGATCCCTTCGGCGCGGGTCAGCGCCTTGAACCCTTCGAGCGCCTGCTGGTCATCGACGGCAACGTACTCTGCCCGTTCGCTCGTCTTCAGCCACGAGTGCTCCGGGCCCACTCCCGGGTAGTCGAGCCCCGCCGAGATGCTGTGCGTCTCCAGGATCTGCCCGTTCGCGTCCTGCAACAGGTAGGTGCGCGTGCCGTGAAGGACGCCCGGCCTCCCCGCGACGAGGGTGGCCGAGTGCCGTCCCGTCCCTACGCCTTCGCCCGCCGCCTCGACGCCGATGAGCCGCACCGGGTCATCCACGAACGGGTGGAACAGCCCGATCGCGTTGCTCCCGCCCCCGACACAGGCGATGGCAACGTCCGGCAGGCGCCCTGCCTGCTCCAGCATCTGCTGCCGCGCTTCCCGGCCGATGACCGACTGGAAGTCGCGCACAATCGTTGGAAAAGGATGAGGGCCAATCGCCGACCCGATCAGGTAGTGCGTGGTGCGCACGTTCGTCACCCAGTCACGCATGGCCTCGTTGATGGCATCCTTCAACGTACGGCTGCCCGATTCGACCGGGACCACCGTCGCGCCCAGCATCTTCATGCGAAAGACGTTCAGCGACTGGCGCCGGATGTCCTCGCTCCCCATGTAGACGGCGCACTCCAGCCCCAGCATGGCGCAGACGGTCGCCGTTGCAACCCCGTGCTGACCGGCGCCCGTTTCGGCGATGATGCGCGGCTTCCCCAGCCGCTTTGCCAGCAGGGCCTGCCCGATGGCGTTGTTGATCTTGTGCGCCCCCGTGTGGGCGAGATCCTCGCGCTTGATCCAGATGCGCGCTCCGCCGCACTCGCGGGTGAGCTGCGCCGCCTCGTAGAGCGGCGTCGGCCGCCCGACGTAATGCTTCAGGAGATGGTCGAGCTCATCCTGGAACGCGGGGTCACCCCGGGCGGCGTCGTACGCCTCCTCCAGCTCCTCGTGTGCTCCAACCAGTGTCTCGGGAACATAGCGGCCCCCGAACTCCCCGAAACGGGGCGAAAGCCTGGCCTCAGCGCTCAACAGGGGCTCCCTTCGCCGCGCCAATAAAGGCCCGGATCTTCTCGATGTCCTTCCGCCCGTTCGTCTCCACCCCGCTCGAAACGTCCACCGCCCACGGATGCACTCCAGCCACGGCGCCCGCCACGTTCTCGGCCGTCAGCCCGCCGGCCAGGACGATCGGCAAGCGCGCCGCCACCTCGGCCGCTACCGCCCAGTCGAATGTCTCTCCCGTTCCGCCGCGGGCCGCTGCCGACGCGGTGTCGAGCAGGATTGCGGCCGAAATGCCCGGCACGGCTCGGTCGAAGACGTCCTCCGCGGTGGCCTGCTCTTCCACATGAATGACGCGCAGCACGGGCAAGCGGATTTCGCGACAGAATCTGTCGCTTTCACCGCCGGAGAGCTGGACGATGTCCAGGCCGGCGGCGTCCGCAATCTCGTTCACGTCCTGCGAGGTCATGTCCGCGAAGACGCCGGCAACCAGGGGCCGGCAGTGGAAGACGGCATCGTCGATCGCTTCATTCCAGGCCGAGAACCAGGTGCGGCCCGAGACTTCGCCCGCATGCGGCCCATCGATGTGCGCAGCCAGGACGCGCCTTTCCGCGCGGAGTGCCTCCACCACGTCGTGGCACTCCTGAGGGGTCACCTTCCGGATTGACTCCGCGAACACCAGCCCAATGAGGTCGGCCCCGGCGTGCATCGCGGCCACGGCGGTTGCCGCATCGCGAACCCCGCAAATCTTGACGCGCGTCATGCCCTTGTCCCCACGCGGAGGTAGTCCAGGGCCGTTTCCACGAGGGCGTCCACCGGCTGGAGCGTGTCGAGCGTGAGGCGCTGGCGTGAGGGCTCGCGCGTCCCCGGGGCGGCAAGCCAGTCCTGCCGCCGGCGTGGATTGGTCGGCAGCGCATCGCGCGTGCTCAGCCGGCGCTCAATCTCGGCGTTGTCGGCGCAGCGGGTCTCGATCAGGAAGTACTCAACTCCAACCTCACGCGCAAGCCCCTGGCCGCGCTCCTCGATGATTGGCCAGTACGCGGGGCTATCCACAATCACCGAATAGCCCTGGCCGAGAAAACTGCGGGCCAAGTCCCAGATCGTCTCATAGGATGCGGGCCCGGCCACCTCGCGGGGGATGCGGGCCTTCATTATCCCGGTCATCACCACATCCTTGTCGACGTGGATGGCCGGGATGCGCGGCGCAAGCGCCCTTGCGAGCGTGGTCTTGCCGCTGCCCGGCTCCCCGTGCATCTGTACGAGCATCATCGCCCGAGCAGCTCCGTGATCTTCGCCGCCGGGTCCGGGGCGACCATCAGCGACTCCCCAACGAGGACGGCCGCCGCCCCTGCAGCCCCGAACCTCTCGACGTCTGCCCGCGTGCTCACCCCGCTGAGAGCGGCGACCAGCACATGCGCCGGGAGCATGCCCGCCAGCCTCTCCGTTGTCGAAAGGTCCACGTTGAAGTTTCGCAGGTCGCGGTTGTTGATCCCCACCAGGGTGGCCCCGGCGGCGACCGCGCGACGGGCCTCTTCGGCGTTATTCACCTCCACCAGCGGCTCCATGCCGAGCCCCCTGCAGTCGGCAATCAGTCTGCCAAGCTCAGCATCGCCAAGGCAGGCAACGATGAGCAGGGCTGCGTCTGCACCGTGTACCGCCGCTTCCACCAGCTGGTACCGGTCAATGATGAAGTCCTTGCAGAGAACCCCCGGCCGGCCCTCTGCGAGAGGTTCGAGTGCGCGGCGCACGCTCAACATGTCTTGCATCGAGCCCTTGAACCAGGTGGGCTCCGTGAGCACGGAGATGCCGGAAGCCCCGCCACGCGCGTACCGCAAGGCCTGCGCGGCGGCATCCATCCCGGGCGCGATGTCGCCCTTGCTTGGCGAAGCGCGTTTCACCTCCGCGATGAGCGCCATCGGCGCATCGCGCCGCAGCCGGGAAACGAACCCCATCCGTGCCGCGCAAGAGGGAATCCGCTCCCGCAGCGCGGCCTCGGGTACAGCCCTTCTCGCCGCTTCCACCTCCTTCCGCCGGTGCGCGACGATCTCATCGAGAATCGTCGCGCTAGCCACTTGCGACCTCGTTGGTCAGCGCCACGTAATGGTCGAGCACCTCTCGTGCCCGGCCTGACGCGATCGCCTGGTGTGCCAGGTGTGCCCCTGCGGCAAAGTCCTCCGTCAGCCCTGCGATGTAGCAGGCCGCCGCGGCGTTCATCACTGTGAAGTCGGTCAGCGGCCCCTCGGCGCCGTCAAGCACGGAAAGCAGCTGTCCGGCGTTGTGAGCGGGGTCGCCGCCAAGCACGGTTTCCAGAGGGTGCGCGGGGAGCCCGAAGTCTGCCGGCGTCAGCGTGCATTCGCTCACGGCGCTGCCGTTCACTATCCAGGCGTACGTGACGCCGGCCGGGCTTATCTCGTCCAGTCCGTCGGCCGAGTGGACAACCATCGCCCGCTCCATCCCGCGAAGCGCGAAAGCCTCGGCCATGATTGGGGCCAGGGCCTTCGCGCCAACCCCGGCGAGCTGCCCGCGCGGCTGCGCCGGGTTGGTGAGCGGCCCCAGCAGGTTGAACACCGTGCGCACGCCCAGTTCGCGCCGTGGACCGGCCACGTGCTTCATGGCCGGGTGGAAGCGCTGGGCAAAGAGGAAGCCGAAGCCGCACCCTTCGATCACACGCGCCACCTGCTCGCCGCCGAGGTCGGTCCGCGCGCCCAGCGCCTCCAGCACGTCGGCGCTTCCGCAACGGGACGACATCGCACGGTTCCCGTGCTTCGCCACGCGCCCTCCCGCCGCCGCGACAATGAATCCCGCCGCCGTGGAGACGTTGAATGTGTCGATGCCATCCCCTCCCGTGCCGCAGATGTCGATCACGTTCTCCACCGGCACCGGCTCGGCATGGGCCTGCATCACGGCCGCGCAGGCCGCCACAATCTCCGGAGTCTCGCCGCGCACACGCAGGGCCGCCAGGAAACCCCCAACCTGGGCGGGCGTGGCCGCGCCGGCCATGATCTCCTCCATGGCGCCCGTGGCCAGCCCGGGGGTCAGCCCGGGGCCATCGACCAGCGCGCGGATGGCTTCCTGCATCACCATTCCCCACCCGCCTCTTCCAGGAAGTTCTTCAGCAGCTCCTTCCCGTGCTCGGTGGCGATCGACTCAGGGTGGAACTGCACGCCCTCAACCTTCAGCTTCCTGTGCCGCACACCCATGATGACGCCACTCTCCGAGGTCGCGGTCACCTCCAGGCCGGCCGGGAGCGTGGCCGGCGCCCCGGCCAGCGAATGGTAGCGCACGGCCCGGAAGCCGTTCGGCAGCCCGGCGAAGACACCCCTGCCGTCGTGGTGGATGGTCGAGGTCTTGCCGTGCTTTATCTCGCCGGCTCCCTCCACTCTGCCGCCGTACACCTCGTAGATGCACTGGTGCCCCAGGCACACGCCGAGGATGGGCGCCTTCCCCGCAAACTCACGTATGACATCCCGGGAGACCCCGGAGTCGCCGGGATCCCCCGGACCGGGGGATATGACCACGTGGTCCGGCTTGAGCGCGCGGCATTCGTCCAGCGTCACCTGGTCGTTGCGGCGAACCACCACCTCGGCGCCCAGCTCGGCAAGGTACTGGTAGAGGTTGTAGGTGAAGCTGTCGTAGTTATCGATGAGCAGCACGGTCATTCGTCCATCGCCTCTTCGCTGCGAAGGTCTGCGGCCACCTCGGTGAGCGCGGCGGCCAGCTCCTCAGGGGTGTAGGCGAAGCCCCTCCGATCGAGCCGGAATTTCTTCGCCAGGTACTCCGGGTCGTAAGTCGCCGGCGACCACAGGTCCAGCGGGTAAGCGGCGCCCGGGTCGCCAATCAGCGCCACGAGAAAGAACCCGTCGCCCGCTGAGCGCGTGAACGCGGCGGCCTCCTTCACCAGAGGGACCAGGACCAGTTCGACACCAGCGGCGCGGTAGAAGCGCACGCCCAGGTGCGCGACATGCTTCTCCATTCGGGAGATCGTGCTCACAGCCCGCCACTCCCCGCGGCAAGGCCCCGCTCGGCGAAGACGGCCTCCATCACCGGCCAAGCCTCCTCGGCGGCCGCTGACCCCGCGCAGGTGGAGACAACCCGCAGCGTCTCCGCCAGTTGCCCGGGCGACACGCCCTGGTCGAGCGCAGCCACCATCTGCCTCCGCAGCGCTATGGGACGCCCGAGCGCGGCCGCGATGCCCACGGTCAGAATGCTCCTCATCCTCCGGTCAAGATCCGCATCCGGCGCGGCGATGCCCGGGACAGCCTGGCCCAGCGCCGCAAGGACGTCTGCGCTCTCGTCGCGCCGTTCACACAGGCCGAAGGCGGCCATGACCGCCCCTCTTACCCGCTCGTCCATCGGCAGCGACTCCAGCTCATGCAGCTCGAACCAGCCGTCCTGCAGTCCGGGCGCGTCCGGCTCTCCCGTCCACTCCGTCGGGGCGTAGATGTTGTAGACGACCAGGCCACCTTCGCGGGGCAGGTGAATCGTCTCGACGAAGTCTTCCTCAATGGCAGGGACGAGGATGCCCATCGCATCGAGAATCTCATCCATGGCGGCATCGACGTCCTCGTGCTCGGGAAGCAGAGGCCCGCCCGGAAGCTCCCACGATGGCGCTCCTGGCTCGCGGTGCAGGAGCAGCCTGCCCTCACGGACAACGATCGCAGCCAGGTGGATGCGCTGGCTCACGGCAGCGCCCCGGCGACAGCCGGCGCGGGTTCCGGAGGGAGCCCCGCGCACACCTCGCGTACCAGGTCACGCGCCTCCCGGAAGATGCGCAGGTCATTGAGCGCTTCCAGGCCGAACCACTCTGCCGGGCCCGGGCCGGCGCCGGGATCTCCCGCCCACGTTACCAGCTGCACCAGGGTGTCGGGCCCCCGCGCGTCGCGGAAGTGCGAGGGTTGCGGCAGCGTTCGCAGCCTGCGCACGTGGCCCGTCTCCACGCCCGCCTCCGCGCTCGCCAGTCGCATAGCGGCCACTTCCGGCGTCTCGCCGGCTGCGATCTCTCCCCCGGGAAGCGTCCATGTGTGGGGAAACAGCCCTCCTCCACCGCGCTTCACCAGCAGCACGCGCTCCCCATCCCACAGGATGAGCGAAACGCTCGGCGGCCCCTTCCGGGCCCTTAGCGACATTGCGCCACCCCTGGCAATCCACGGGCCCTATCCATAGCCGATGCTCCCCGTCTTCATCTCCGCGGAAGCCAGCTCTGCCTGGTCAATGGCCCGCATCAGGGCGCGCATCTTGTTCATGCTCTCCTGGTACTCCGTTGCCGGCACTGAGTCATACACGATGCCCCCACCGGCCTGCAGGTAGGCAACCCCATCCTTGATCACCATCGTGCGGATGGCGATGCAGGTGTCCAGGCTCCCCGCAAAGCTGGCATAGCCCACGGCCCCTGCGTAGATGCCCCGGCGCTCCTGCTCCAGCTCGGCGATTATCTCCATTGCCCGCACCTTTGGCGCGCCCGAGACCGTGCCCGCCGGGAACACCGAGCGGAACGCATCAAAGGCGGTGCGGTCGTCACGGAGCTGCCCCGAAACGTGCGAGACGATGTGCATCACGTGGGAATAGCGCTCAATCCCCATCAGCGAATCGACGTTCACCGTCCCCGGCTTTGCCACGCGGCCCACATCGTTGCGCCCCAGGTCCACGAGCATGATGTGCTCGGCCCGTTCCTTCTCGTCCGCCAGGAGCTCCTCGGCGAGGCGCTCATCCTCTTCCGGGGTCCCGCCCCGGGGGCGCGTCCCCGCGATCGGGTGGTTGGTCACCACCCCATCCTCCACGCGCACCAGCAGCTCGGGCGAAGCCCCCGTAATCTGGAAGTCCCCCAGGTCGAGGTAGAACATGTAGGGCGATGGGTTCACCACCCGCAGCTGGCGGTAGATGTTGAAAGGGTGGACAGCCGTCTTCCGGGCCAGGCGCTGCGAAGGCACGGCCTGGATCACGTCCCCCGCGATCACGTGGTCACGGATGCGTTCCACCATCAGCTCGTAGCCTTCGCGGCCCACGTTTGATTCGGCCTGCCCCGTCGAGCGCAGGATGGCGCCCGTTTCCTCCACCGGGAGGGGCACCGTCGGGTTGGCCAGCCGCGCGGCAATCTCATCGATGCGGAAGGCCGCCTGCCTGTAGGCCGAATCGATGTCGCCGTCGAGGCGGCAGTGCGATATCACCTTGATCGTGTGATGGATGTGGTCGAACACCACCATCGAATCGCAGAAGAGGAACATCGCCTCGGGGAGGCCCAGCGGGTCAGCCTGGGGCCGCGCCACCCGCGGCTCGAAATGACGCACCGCGTCGTAGGCCACGTAGCCGATGGCGCCCCCTGTGAAAGCGGGCACTCCAGCCACGGGCACCGCCTTGAATCGCGCAAGTTCCTGCTCCAGGGGCACCAGCGGGTCCCCTGAATACTCATTGCCTTCGCCCGTTTTCAGCACCCGGTATGGCTGCGTGCCAATGAACGAATAGCGCGCCAGCCGTTCGCCACCCTCCACCGACTCCAGCAAGAAGGAGTAGGGCCCTTCCCTCACCTTCAGGAACGCCGAGACCGGCGTCTCAAGGTCGGCGGCAACCTCCCGGTAGACGGGCACCAGGTTGCCCTCGCCCCGCCGCGCAATCTCGCGCACCTCGTCAAGGGTTGGGCGAAGCATCAGTACCGTTCCAGGTAGTTCAGGTCGAGCGCGTCATGGACCATCTCCATGGTCTCGCGAGCCGTCTCTCGCGCGCGGCAAGACCCGTGTTCGAGCGCCTCGCGAACGGTGCGCATGTTGGCCGCGTAACCCTGGCGGCGGTCTCTGATCGGTTCGAGCAGGTCGTTGAGGACACCCGTGAGACGGTCCTTGAGTTGAGCATTGCTCACGCCACTCGTCTCGTATTCGGTCTTTAGCCCGGCGTAACCTGCGCGGTCCGGGTCAAATGCCTCCAGGTAGAGCATTATCGGGTTCTCGGCGGCGACCCCCGGCTCCGTCGCACCCCGCGGCGGGCCTCCGAACATGCGCTTCACCTTCTTCGCCACCGTCTCGGCATCGTCCTTGAGGTAGATCGCGTTGTTGCGCGACTTCGACATCTTCGCCTCGCCGTCCGTGCCCACCAGCCGCGGCACCCGGCCCACGAGCGCCTCGGGCTCCGGGAACACCTCCTTGAAGCGCCGGTTGAAACGGCGCGCCGTCTCGCGAGTCAGTTCGATGTGCGGCAGCTGGTCCTCCCCCACGGGCACCAGGTGCGCCCGCGGCAGGAGAATGTTGGCCACCTGCATGACGGGGTAGTTGTAGAACGCGACCGGGACCGGCTTCCGCTCGGCGCGGCCGTCCGCGGGGTTCTCCAGCGCTTCCATCTCCGCCTTCAGTGTCGGGTTGCGCTCCAGCATCGATAGCGGAAGGAACCAGCTCAGCAGGGCCGTCAGCTCCGCATTCTCCGGCACCAGGCTCTCGATCACATAGTGCGAACCCTCCGGGTCGAGACCGACCGCCAGCCAGTCCAGCGCCACCTCCCACACCGACTCCCGCACCCGCGGAATGTCGTCGGCGTAATCCGAAACCTGGTAGTCGGCGATGAGGAAGTGGCACTCGTATTCGTGCTGCAGCCTCACCCAGTTCTCCAGGGCGCCCGCGTAGTGCCCCAGGTGGAGCGCCCCGGTAGGCCGTATGCCCGTGAGGATTCGCTTTCGCGCCTTCATGGCGTCCCTCGCGGCGGTCGCGGCGGGCCGCCGTGCCTCGGTGGCGCCCCGGCCGGGCCGCCCCTCTGCGGAGGCCGTGGTCCGGCCGGCCCGCGTTCGATGTTCCTCAACAGCGCGCCCAGTTGCCGCGAAGCCTGCTCGGCCAGGTCAAGCTCGTTCCCGAACACCGTGCCGGGCTCGTTCATGACGGCAGCCAGCACGTGGAGCCACGAGCGCGCCTGCGCCAGCGCGCCGCGGGCGTCCCTGTACATCCCAACCTGTCCCGGCCCTTCGCGCTGGCTCCCTTCGGCGATCAGCGCGCAGGCAAGACCAGCTTGCTCGAATGCATGCTGGTGGGCGTCGGCGGCCGCCTTCAGGTTTGAGCCGATCTTCAGCCGCCCGACTGCTGTCGCGAGGCGGATGGCCGTGTTCCAGGCCTCAATGTTCTGGTATTCGAACTCTGGCATCAGTTGCTTTCCGTGTGATTGAGGCAGCCATCCAGGAAGCGAAGAAGCAGCCCGCACGCTTGCCGCGTTGCGGCCACCGCTCCCTCTTCGTCCCTGCAACTGCCGATGATGGCCTCCATCTCGGCGCTCGCGTGGGCCACGTCGGCCACCAGATGCACCGAGAAGAACTCGAACTGGCCGGGCTCAAGCCCGAAGTGGTCGTTCAGCGCCTTGATGGTCGCCCACGCCACCGCCGGCACCTGCCCCTCAAATGCGTAGAGCGTGGCGAGGGCCTCCGCCTGCGGCGCGCCGTGAGCTACCGAGTCGAAGTGCTCTATCAGCTCACGCGTCGCCGGGAGGAGCTTCGCCCCCGTCACCTCGCTCGACCGCAGCCCCAGTGCCGCCGCGAATTCGACCCAGAGCGCGGCGTGATTGCGGTCACCGTGCTCCTCGTCGTAGAGATTCTCAAGCAGCACCTGGCGCACCTTCCGGGATTCCGTCCGCGCGTGGATCGCGCTCAGGAACCTTGGGAACGCCGCCTCGAAGTGGTAGAACTGGCGTGCGTACTCCCGAAGCCGGGAACGCTCCAGCTCGCCCCCGGCCAGCGCCACGTAGAACGGATGACGAAGCATCGCGTGCTCTTCGAGCGTGGCCCGCAGACGGGCTTCGAGACCGGCGGCTGCGGAGGCTGGCATCAAGGGATCTCCGGGAGCGACCTCATCGCCTCGCGCACCTTCTCTGCCGGGTACTCATCATCGACGAGCTTCCCGGCGAGGTAATCGTCGTAAGCGGCGAGATCGAGCAGGCCGTGGCCACTGAGATTGAAGAGGATGACGCGGCTCTTGCCTTCCTCCTTCGCGGTCACCGCTTCGTCGATGGCCCCGCGGATCGCGTGGGAGCTCTCCGGGGCAGGCACAATGCCTTCCGTGCGCGCGAAGAGCGTGGCCGCTTCGAAGCACGCGTTCTGGCGATACGCGACCGCCTCGATGTCCCCCGACTCGAAGAGGTGGCAGAGCAGCGGCGCCATCGCGTGGTAGCGAAGCCCCCCGGCGTGAATCCCCGGAGGCATGAACGTGTGCCCCAGGGTGCGCATCTTCATGAGCGGCGTCAGCCCCGCCACATCGCCGAAGTCGTACCGGTACTCCCCCTTGGTCAGGCTGGGGCACGAAGCGGGTTCCACGGCCAGGAAGCGCGTATTCCGCTTGCCCTCCAGCCGCTCCTTCATGAACGGGAACATCAGCCCGGCCGCGTTTGAACCACCCCCGGCGCAGCCGATCACCACGTCGGGGTAGTCGCCCGCCATCTCCATCTGCTTGATCGCCTCCTGCCCGATGACCGTCTGGTGGAGGAGGACGTGATTGAGCACGCTGCCCAGGGAGTACTTGGTGTCCTCGCGCATGGCGGCGTCTTCCACCGCTTCGCTGATGGCGATCCCCAGCGAGCCCTGGCTGTCAGGGTCCGCTTCCCGGATCGCGCGGCCCGCGTTCGTATCGGCACTCGGGCTGGCCACTACCGAGGCGCCCCAGACCTGCATCATCGAGCGGCGGTAAGGCTTCTGGCCGTATGAAACGCGCACCATGTAGACCTTGCACTCGATCCCGAACTGGTTGCAGGCAAAGGCGAGCGACGAGCCCCATTGGCCCGCCCCCGTCTCCGTGGCGATGCGCTTCACGCCCTCCTGCCTGTTGTAGTAGGCCTGCGCCACCGCCGTGTTCGGCTTATGCGATCCGGCGGGCGAACCGCCCTCGTACTTGTAGTAGATCTTCGCCGGCGTATCGAGAGCCTTCTCCAGCGCCGTCGCGCGAATGAGCGGCGATGGACGCCAGATGCGGTAGA
This sequence comes from bacterium, assembly GCA_003577245.1. Taxonomy (GTDB): domain Bacteria; phylum Chloroflexota; class Dehalococcoidia; order Tepidiformales; family Tepidiformaceae; genus UCB2. Next base: position 233,638 of record QEVS01000003.1, read on the forward strand.
TCTCCCGAACCTCGTCGGGAATCTCTATGTAGCGCTCGCCGCTTACCTCCTGCTTGATGAGCTCCATGGGAAAGAGCGGCGCCAGCGCCTCGGGACCAATGGGCTCGTGCGTTGCCGGGTGCAGCGGCGGCGGTGGCGGCGTCCTCAGGTCGGCGGCCACGTTGTACCAGTGCGTGGGAATTTCCGATTCGGGCAGGAAGAACTTCTTGGTTGCCATAACTATTGAATGCCTCTCCTGGTTCTGAAAATGACAGCACCCCTCGGTCTCAAAGGACGAGGGGTGCTCGCGGTGCCACCTTTGTTCCCGGGACAGGGCCCCGGGCACTCGAAGCGGCGACGGCCAGGCCAGCGCTGCTGCTGGTGGCGATCGCCCGGGCGTTGGTAACGGCGCCCCTTCCGCCGGCGGCTAATGAGCGAACTGTTCGCCGCCGGGACTCCCGGGCCCATTCACCAGCCGCGCTGCCACCGGGCTCTCACCTGCCCCGGCTCTCTGGAGGCTCGCCTGACCGGCTACTCTTCCCGATCTGCGTCGCTATGTTCAGTTGTAAACGGGAAGGTTATGAGCCTCCCCGCAGGGTGTCAAGCAAAGCGCCACGAGATCACCCGCCACCGCACCCCACCCCGCTTGACGCGCCCGCGGGCCCGAACCACAATTACTGCGCATTGGCCCGGGAGCGGGGCTGGCGGCGCATGCCGGCCGCTGGCGCCCGTGGAATCACCCCCATGTCCTGGAAGGAGGAATTCGATTGGCTGAGAAAGCCGCAACAGCGCCCGAAACGCGCCCCCTCGTCCCCCACCTCACCCTCGGTGAGACTCGCGAGCAGGACTACCTCAACGGCAGCCGCTGCAAGAACTGCAACACCCTCTACGTGGGGCCGCGCCTCTTCTGCGGCAAGTGCAGCGCGCAGGGCCCGTTCGAGAGCGTGCGCCTTGCCAGCGAGGGCGAAGTCCACGTCTGGACCATCATCCACCAGGCCACGCCCTACGTTCAGGCCCCCTACATCGCCGCCATCATCGACCTCAAGGGCGGCGGCTCGGTCAACACCAACATCGTCGGCATCGACCCACTTCCCGAGAACCTCAAGTTCGGCATGAAAGTGAAGATGTTCACCGAGAAGGTCTCGGAAGACCGCGAAGGCAACTCCTACGTCGCCTATCGCTTCAAGCCCGCCTAGGGCAGGTCGCCGGTCGACCAGGAAGGAACCATGCGAGAAGTAGCTATTGTCGGCGTTTCAATGATCAAGTTCGGCCGGTACCCGGACCGTGACTTTTCCCAGCTGGCCGCCCAGGCAGGGCTCGATGCCCTCAAGGATGCCGGCGCTCAGATGAAGGACATCCAGGCCCTCTACAGCGGCAACCTCTACGCCACCAGCGGCTCCGGCCAGCGCGTCCTCCAGCAGATGGGCCAGACGGGCATCCCCGTCGTCAACGTCGCCAACGCCTGCGCCACCGGTTCAACAGCCCTCCGCGAAGCCTTCTTCGCCGTCGCCTCCGGCGCCTACGACATGGTCATGGCCGTTGGCAGCGAGCAGATGGGCAAGCAGGGTCTGCTGGGCTCCCGCGGTGACCCGGCCACCAGCCTCGAAGGCCGCGTCGGCTCCTACATGATGCCCGCCGTCTTCGGCATGGCCGGCATGGAGCACGCCCGCGAATACGGCACCCAGACCGAGCACTTCGCCCTCGCCAGCGTCAAGAACCACTGGCACAGCACCATGAATCCCCTGGCGCAGTACCAGAAGGAATCGCCGCTGGACGAAGTCATGAACGCGCGCATGATCGCCTACCCGAACACCCTGCTCATGTGCTGCCCCACCGGCGACGGCGCCGCCGCCGCAGTCGTGTGCTCCATGGAAAAGGCGCGCCAGTTCACCACCCAGCCAATCAAGATCGCCGCCAGCGTGCTCACCAGCGACCCCTTCGTTGACCGCGGCCTCACGCTTCCCGACATCAACACCCTCACCCGCAACGCCGCGAAGATCGCCTACGAGCAGTCGGGCATCGGCCCCGAAGACCTCAGCCAGGTCGAGCTCCACGACTGCTTCGCCACCGCCGAGCTTCTCCATTACGAGAATCTCGGGCTTTGCGGCGACGGCGAAGCCGGCAAGCACGTCGCCAGCGGCGCCCCCTGGATCGGCAACAAGGTGCCGGCCAAGTACCAGGAGGACGTCGAGCCATTCGCCGATAAGACCTACAAGCCGAAGTCGAAGGCCGTGGTGAACGCCAGCGGCGGGCTGCTCTCCAAGGGGCATCCGCTCGGCGCCACCGGCGTCGCCAACGTCGCCGAGATCGTCTGGCATCTCCGCGGCCAGGCGGGCGACCGGCAGGTAGAGAACTCGAAGGCCGGCCTGGCCCACGTCATCGGCCTCTGCTCCGCCTGCACCATCCACATCCTCACGAAGTAGAGGACGAAGAGCCGCGATATCGAGGGGCGGCCCACACGTGCCGCCCCTTTTTCGTCTACTCTTTCCGGGATGGCACGCTGGTTTACAACCACCTTCGCGGCCCTGCGCATCCGCAACTTCCGGCTGCTCTGGATTGGCAGCCTCCTCGCCTTCGCCGCGTTCTTCATGTCGACCGTTGTCCAGAGCGTCGTCGCCTTCGACCTGACTGGCAACAACAGCTCCGTAGGCGTGGTGGTGTTCGCCCAGGGCGTCGCTCAGACGATTCTCGGTCCCCTGGGCGGAGCCATGGCGGACCGCGCCTCGCGCCGGAAGGTGATCCTGGCCTGCCAGCTCCTGATCACCGCCGCCTTCATCTTCCTGGCAGTGCTGATTGGGCTCGACAGGGTCACCATTCTGCTGCTTGCCGTGGGCTCCTTCGCCATCGGTTCGGCATTCTCGTTCCTTGGGCCGTCACGCCAGGCATTCGCCATCGACCTGGTCGGCGGCCAGCAGCGGGGAAACGCCATGGCGCTCAACCAGGTAGCCTTCAACGCAGGGCGAATCATTGGGCCGCTCCTCGGCGGCGCGTTCCTGGCCATCGCCATCCTTGGGGCCACCGGCGCCTATGTGGGCATGGCCGCCTTCTACGTGCTGGCCGTGACCACCACCCTCCTCCTCCCCGAGATCCCGGCCGCCGGCGTCCAGCGCCGGAGCATCCTCGGCGACATCGCCGGCGGCATTCAATACGTGGCTCACGACCCCGCCCTGCGGGTGCTGGTCCTCTCGTTCTTCATCGTGATGATGGTCGGCTTCCCCTACGTGACCGTGCTCCCCGGAATGCTCGAAAACGAGCTCGGCCGCGACTCCAAGGACGTTTCCATCCTCTACGGGGCGACCGCCGTGGGCGGCCTCATCGCCAGCCTCTCCGTGGCCGCCATGGCCGACTCCCCCCGGGCCAACACGGTCTACAGGGCCGCGGGATTCGGGTTTGGCGTCTCCCTCCTTCTCGCTGCCGTCTCGCCCGGGTTTGCCGTCCTGGCGCTGGTGATGTTCGGCCTTGGCGCCACCAGCGGGGCCTTCCAGACGCTCAACGGGGCCATCATCGCCCACCTCGCCGAGCCAGCCTTCCTCGGCCGCGTGATGTCGCTCACGTTCATGGCATTCGCAGGCTTCCAGCTCATCGCCCTGCCCATCGGCGTCTTCGCCGACGCCGCCGGCGAACGGGCCACGCTCGCCGTGATGGGCGGCGTTGTTTGCCTGGCGATTGTTGTTTTCGCGCTCATGCCGGCACATTCTGCCGGGCGCCCGCACGCTACCGTAGCGGTCGAAGCCGAATCGTAGCGCGCTCCCTGCGCGAACCGGGTCCGAACGGCTGAGGCACTGATCGCTACCGGGGATGAGTGCCTCAGCCCGCGGTTTCTTTGCTAAGGCCGCAGCGCGATCTTGAGGACTCCGCCTTCCCGCTTGCGGAAGTGGTCATAGGCCGCCGGCGTCTCTGCAATCTTGTACGAATGGGTGATGAGCGGCCGCAGGTCCACCTTCCCTGTCGAGACCACCCTCATCAGCCGCTCCAGCCGGCTGGTGCCGACAGGGCAGTAGGTCATCACGATCTTGCGGTGGAGGAACGACCCGCTGGTGGGGAATGTCAGCGTGGGAAAAGCCCCGTAGACACCCACCGAGCTCACCGTTCCGCCGAGGCGCGCCACCGCGCAGCAGTTCTCGAACGTCGCCTGTTGGCCCAGCGCCTCCACGGCAATGTCCACTCCCCGGTTGCCGGTCAGCTCCATGATCTTCGCCACCGCCTCGCCGGGTTCGAGAACGATATCGGCGCCCATGCGCCTGGCCATCTCCTGCCGGGCCGGGATCCCCTCCACGGCGATGATGAGCCCGGCGCCCAGCAGTCGTGCCCCTGCCGTCGCGCAAAGCCCGACCGGCCCCTGGGCGAAGATAGCCACCGTATCGCCGAGCTTGATTTCCGCCCGTTCGATTGCCGCGAAGCCTGTCGACATGATGTCGGAGGCGAAGAGCACCTGCTCGTCCTCGAGGTTGTCGGGAATCCGGGCCATGGTCGTCTGCGCGCCATTGACCAGGAAGTACTCCCCCTGCGCGCCGAAAAGCAGGTTCCCCGGCGAGTTGAAGGTCATGCAGATCTGGTGCTGACCCTCCAGGCAGCGCGCGCAAACCCCGCAGCACTGCAGGCAGCTCGCCACCACGCGGTCACCGGCCTTGAAGGCGGTCACGCCCGCCCCCACCGCGACCACCGTGCCCGTGGACTCGTGGCCCATCGGTATGCCCGGCGGAATGGGCATCTCATCCACAAGGTGGATGTCGCTCCCGCAGATCGTGCTGAGGGTGGTCTTGATGAGCGCCTGGCCGGGGCCGGGCTCATCCGGGTAGGGGATCTGCGTCATCGCAACCTGGTGCTGGCCGGTCTTCACGCAGGTGTTCGATACAGGCATTGCTCTTCTCCTTTGCGCCGGGCGGCATTGCGCCGCGCCGTGGTGTGATAGTCGCGAACAACCAGCCCCATGGGGACATGATCCACGTCAGGATCCGTTCGAAGCCAGCGGTTCCAGGAACTCGTCGAGCGCCTTCTTGGCGGCAGGCTCCACCAGGAGGGGAGCGTGTCCCACGCCCGGCACCTCCACCAGCCGGCAGTCACCAATGCATCCGCACATCCGCTCCGCAACCTCGGGGCTCAGCACGTCGCTCACCGCTCCCCTGATCACCAGCACCGGGCACTTCATTCCGCGAACCATCTCCCACGGGTCCGGCCCTGCCGGCGGCGCGGCGAACTGCCGGATCGCCGGGTCCATCTTCCACACGTAGAGACCGGTATCGTTCTTGCGCACGTTCCAGCGGGCGAACTCGGTCACAGCATCGTCGGGCAGATGTCCAACCATGGGTGCGTAGTTCTCGCGGTAGTACCTGATAACCGCCTTCATGTCGGCGAAAGCTTCGGGCGCATGGCCGACGTAGGCCATGATCCGCTGCAGCCCCTCCGGCGAGATCTCCGGGCCAACATCATTCAGCACCGCCCGGCGCACCCGATCCGGGTACGTGATTGCGTATGCCATCGTGATCAGGCCGCCCATCGAGGTGCCAATCAGCGTGAAACGCTCCAGCGCAAGCGCCTCGCGGATCGCTTCGAGGTCGGCCAGGTAGTTCAGGACGTGGTAGCCGTCGGCTGGGCCCCAGTCGCTCTCGCCACGGCCGCGCACGTCAAGGCAGTACACGTGGTACTTCGCCGCCAGGTAGGTGGCGATGGCATCGAACGTGTGAGCCTGGCCTGCCAGGCCGTGGATCATTACGATGGCCGGCGCCCCCGGCCTCCCCCTCACAAGAAGGTGGTGGCGAAGGCCGTTTGCTTCGACGAACAGGTCGCGAGCGACTACTGGCGGGGAACCCATGAGCAGGACCTTCCGGTGGTGTTTCCGGGATTGTAGGGGCTCGGCCCCCTGAATTCACTCGGCCTCAAATCGGCTGACGGCCCGCAAATCCCCCGCTCCGCGTATGCCAGAACTCGATACCCCGCTCGCCCAGCATGTAGCAAAGCAGCACCACCTCGCCGCCCCGGCGGTGGTAGAAGTCGATGAGGCCCCTCTCCGGGTCTTTCACCTCAATCCCCCACTCTTCGAGCTGCGTGGCCGCTTCGCTCAGCGCACGCCGGTGCTTCTCGCCCTGGTCTTCACCGCCCGTGACCAGCGGGCTGTGAACCAGGTGGCCGTCGCCCATTGCGCCCCGCGCCTCCGCTGCCGTCGCCGCCTGGAGCGCACGCAGGTGAAGGAAGGCATCCCGCATGCGCTCCAGCACCGGGATCACCCGGGGAAGGAGCCCGCGAGCCTCTTCGACCGTGTAGAGCTGCATCGTCTTCAGACAAAGAGATGCAGTGGTATCTGCGTCGGATGCACCGTCGTGCCGCACGGGAGCTCCTTGAAGTCGTGCAGCTCCCGCTCCACGCCGGGCCCAATCACAACGTTCCGGCCAATCCTAAGCCCGGGCGGGATTGTCACGCGTTTGCCGACGACGCTGATGCCCGCGTTGACGATGTCGGGCCTCTCGCGATTCACGATTGACTCGTCCCCTTCGCCCACCACGCAGCCCTTGCCGACGATGACCTCCTTGTCGAGGATGCAGCGGTCGACCACCGCCCCCGAGCGGATGACGCAGCGGTGCTGAATCACCGAGTCGCGCACCTCCGCCCCCTCCTCAATCGTGACCCCCGGCGAGATGACGGACCGCAACACCGTGCCATCGATGCGGGCCGCGGGCGAAACCAGCGCATTGTGGATGGTCGATCGCGGGCCCGCATACGCCGGGGCCATCAGCGCGCCTGACGTCCGGATGCGCATCGCCGGGTCGTCGAACGGGAGAGGCGGCGTCGGCGAAAGGAAGTCCATGTTCGCCGCCCAGTACGATTCGACGGTCCCCACATCGCGCCAGTAGCCCTGGTACTGGTAACCGTAGACCCGGTGGCTTTCGAAGATCCGCGGGATGATGTCCCGGCCGAAGTCATGGGAGCTTGCGCCGTCGAGGTCGGCATCGGCCTGCAACTGTTCGACGAGCACATCCTTGTTGAAGAGATAGAAGCCCATGGAAACCCAGGGCGACCGGGGCACCGCCGGCTTCTCCTGGAAGTCGATGATGCGGCCGTCCCGGTCAAGGTCCAGCACCCCGTAGCGGTGCGCTTCCTCCCGTGGGACCGGGTACACGCCCACGGTCACGTCGGCCTCTCGGCTGCGGTGGTACGCGAGCATGTTCCGGTACGAAGTCAGGTAGATGTGGTCGCCCGCAAGGATCAGGACTTCGCGCGCGCGGGACTCCTCGATGAAGTAGAGGTTCTGGTAGACCGCGTCTGCCGTGCCCTGGTACCAGTCCATGTCGGCGCGCCCCCGGTAGGGCTGGAGCACCTGGATGCCGCCATCCAGCGTGTCGAAGCCCCAGGCGCGCCCCGACCCGATGTGATTCACCAGCGAGCGCGGCCGGTACTGCGTGAGGACGCCGACGTTGGTCAACGAGCTATTTGCGCAGTTGCTGAGCGTGAAGTCGATGATGCGGTACTGGCCGCCAAACACCACCGCGGGCTTCGCTCGCTGCTCCGAAAGCACCGAAAGCCTGTCGCCCTGCCCGCCGGCCAGGATCAGAGCCAGGACATCGTTCATGGCCACTCCTGCCCCGTTCTAGCGCCATTCTACGCAAGCAGGACCGTCGCGTAACGCAACCGAACGTGGACGTGGCCCGGAATCTCGGGAAGCCCGTTCAATCAGGCGCGCATGGCCCCTGCCCGGGACCGCACCACCATTGCAAAGGCGCAGTCGCGGCAGATCACCGTGGCAAAGCGGCTCGGCCGCGCGCTGCCAACACCTTCAACATCTGCCACAACAAGTCGTGAATGGGCTCGTGTTACCCGGCCGCAGAGCGGGCAGGGCGCGCGATTCCTCTCGCTTCGAGTCATCTCCCTTACCTCAAAGCCCCCGCCATGAGGAATCATGAGCTGAAATGCCATCACGTGTAAATCAGTGATATCGCCTACGGAAACACCCTTGCAACCCGGGTTACGCCGGTCCGCCGCCGGCAAGCGCCGCAAGGAGCCTCTCCTTTGTAGTGTCCAGGGCGCTGAAGAACATGGGGGTCACCTCCCCGGAGACAATCGTCCCCAGGGCCAGGTCGCGCGCCCCCAGGGAATCGCGTCCCACCCGGGTGAGCACCACCGCCAGGCTGTCCAGCACCGTCCGGGCGCCCGGTGAGAAGGAGACCTCGTCGGCAGGCGGGTCGTCACTCGTGCCGTGCACCATCTCCAGGGTTGCTTCAATCGTGCCGGGCGAAGGCAGGCCCGGCGCGCCGCCCTCCCCAAGCACGGCGAGGGCGCCCGCAAGCAGGTGCTCGGGGGTGAAGATGGCGAGCCTGGCCCGGTGGCAGAGCTGTACCCCTGCTTCTATCGCCTGCCTGGCGTCTGGCGTCAGCGAGACCCGCTGCTCCATCACTCAAGCTCCAGCGGGCGTCTTTCTGCTGCCGGCGCAATGTCCAGCACTTCCAGCTCTATGCGCTCGCTCCCCCGGTCCCGGCTCAGCGAATAGACGATATCGATGCGGTCCGCCAGCGGCGCATTCGCCTGCCGGAACGCGATACCCGGCCATGTTGCCGGGCCGTCGCGGACCGCCAGCTTGAGATGCGACTGGTCGGAGCCGACCGGTCGTGCGTTCACAAGCTGGACACCGCGGCTGAGCAGCACCGGTCGCCGGTTCTCCTGCCCGCAGGGCTCAAAGCGCATGAGCCCTTTCACATCCAGCCCGGTAAGGGTCGAAAGCGGCGCCTCCGCGTCGATCGCGACCACAGGCTGCAAGTTGTGTCCGTCGAGCATCTCGGCGGCGGTGCCGAGCAGGCGGTCCCGCAGCAGGTCCAGGTTCTCGTTCGCTACCGTGAAGCCCGCCGCCGCGCGATGGCCTCCGTGCCGCACAAGTAGTGATTGCTCCTTGCGGATGGCGGCCACGATGTCGAAGGCGGGGATGCTCCGTGCGCTTGCGCGGCTTGTCTCCGGCCCACGCTCATACACAATCGCGGGCCGGTGATACCGGTCCGCCAGCCGCGACGCGACCAGCCCCACGATTCCCGCGTGGATCTGGTCGCTCCCTACCATGATGAGCGGCTCATCAGCCGCTCCCAGCGAGGCTTCCGCAAGCGCGCACGCCTCTTCTGTCTGCTGCTGCCGCAGGCGATTCAGGTGGTCGAGACGTTCGGCGATTCCCCGTGCGCTGATAGGGTCGCGGGCCAGCAGCAGCTCGAGGGCGATGTTGGCGTGCTCTATCCTCCCGGCGGCGTTCATGCGGGGTCCGATGGCAAAGCCCAGCGTTTCGGCAGTAAACAGCTCTGGCGGGGCCCCGGACACGCGCGCCAGCGCCTCCAGCCCCGGCCGCAACCCGGCCCGCATCCGCTCCAGCCCTTCGGCCACGATACGCCGGTTCTCGCTGGTCAGCGGAGCGACATCGACCACCGTGCCCAGGGCAACCAGGTCGAGGTAGTCGTCCTCGGGAAGGCTTCTCCCCACGTCCTCGTAGAGGACCTGGAGGAAGCGGAAGGCTACCCCCACGGCCGCGAGTTCGGTGAAGGGATAGGGCGAGTCCAGGCGCTTCGGATTCACTGCCGCCAGCGCCGGCGGCAGCTCGGCAGGCACCGTGTGGTGGTCGAGAATGATCACGTCCAGCCCCAGCTCGTTGGCCAGTGCCACCTCTTCCACCGAGCTGATGCCGCAATCGGCAGTGATCATGAGCCCCGCACCAGCCTGCCGAAGCTTGCTCACGGCCCCTTTGTTCAGCCCATACCCTTCGGTGAACCGGTCGGGGATGTAGTTCACCGTCCTTGCGCCGAGGGCCTGCAACCCCTGGTGCAACACTGCCACCGACGTGACGCCGTCCACGTCGAAGTCACCGAAGAGCGCAATCGTTTCCTGCGTGCCGATCGCCTCGCGGGTGCGCGCGACCGCCTCGCGCATCCCTGGAAGCTGCAGCGGGTCGCTGTCCGGCATGAGGTGCGGCTTATAGAAGATCTCCGCCTGCGCGCGCGTGGTGATGCCGCGGGCAGCGAGAACCGTCGCCACAATCGCAGGGAAGCCCGCGATTCCCTTGAGGTGGGCCCCCGGGTCACGCAGACGCCAGCGTGAGGCGGGCCGCTGCGTCGACGGTGTCGTCACGTTCAGTCAGGCCGGTACCGGCGGAAGACCAGGCTGGCGTTGTGACCGCCAAACCCGAGCGAATTCGTCATCACCGCATCGACCTCTGCCTTGCGGGCGATGTTCGGTATGTAGTCAAGATCGCATTCGGGGTCCGGCGTTTCGTAGTTGATGGTTGGCGGCAACACGCCGTGCTGCATCGCCATGATGGAGATGGCCGCTTCCACCGCTCCCGCCGCACCCAGCAGGTGTCCCAGGGCCGACTTTGTCGAGCTGATCGCCACCCTCTTCGCGTGGTCGCCAAACGCGCGCTTGATGGCGACCGTCTCCAGCTTGTCGTTCATCGGCGTGGAGGTGCCGTGCGCGTTGAGGTAGCCGATCTCCCGCGGCTCAATCCCTGCCTGGGCCATGGCCCGAGCCATCGCTCGCGCAGCACCTTCGCCGTTCTCGTCGGGCTGCGTGATGTGGAACGCGTCACTCGTGGCGCCGTAGCCCGCCAGTTCCGCCAGGACGGTGGCGCCTCGCCCCCGTGCATGCTCCTCCGTCTCGAGGAGCAGCACCCCGGCCCCTTCGCCGAGGATGAACCCGTCCCGGGTGGCGTCGAATGGCCGCGACGCGCGCGTGGGCTCGGTGTTGTTCGCCGTGAGCGCCTTTGCAGCCCCGAATCCCGCAATGCAGATGGGCGTGATTGGCGCCTCCGTTCCCCCGGCCAGCGCGATCTCCGCGTCCCCGCGCCGGATAATGTTTGCAGCCTCGCCGATGCTATCCGCACCGCTCGCGCAGGCGCTTACAAGGCAGTAGTTAACGCCTCTCGCGCCCAGCCTGATGCTGAGCTGCCCGCTCGACATGTCCGCCAGCATCATCGGCATCAGGAAGGGGCTTACCCGCGAGGGCCCTCGTTGGCGCATCGTCTCGAACTCGGCCGATAGCGTGGTGATGCCCCCGATCGCCGTCCCAATCACGATCGCGAAGTTGTGGCCGCCCTGTTCAGGGATTTCGTAGCCGCTCTGCCGCAGGGCTTCATTCGCGGCCACGAAGGTGAACTGCGTCACCCGGTCCGCGCGCCGCGCTTCTTTCCGGTCCATGTAGGCAGATGGATCGAACTCCTTCACCTCTGCGGCGACCTGCGATTCGAATCCATCCGGGTCGAACAGGGTGATTCGTCCGGTGCCCGAACGCCCGCTCACCAGCCCGTCCCATGTCTGGCAGGCGTTGTGCCCGAGTGCGGTGACCATCCCCAGGCCGGTTACAACGACGCGCCTGCTCACGAAGCCTCCGAGCCAATGGCAAGGGTCCGGGCGGAATATACCATCAGGATGCTCCTATCTCTCGCACGACGCGCGGAAGCCGGGTGGCGATTTCGCCTGCGAGCAGCCCCGAGCTCCCGTACTCCTCGCGTAGCGATTCGCCGGCTGCGGCGTGCAGGTAGGCGCCGAGCCTCGCGGCATCGAACGGCTCCAGCCCCTGCGCCAGGTACGCCCCGATCATCCCGGCCAGCACGTCGCCGCTGCCGGCCGTAGCCAGGAGGGGGTTTGCAAACGGGCTCAGGGCAGCCCTTCCGTCGGCCGCAGCCACTACCGTGTGCGCACCCTTGAGAACGATGGTGCACCCGAAACGGGCCGCCGCCTCGCGCGCAACCTCCAACCGCCGCGCCTGGATCTCGGCCACCGGGATCCGCATTAGCCGCGCCATTTCGCCGGGGTGGGGGGTCAGCACGGCGCCGGCCGGGATGCGATCCGCGGCATTGGGAACCGCGGCAAGGGCATTCAGCGCGTCAGCGTCGATCACCACCCCGCGTGGCAGGTCAGCGGCCATGTCGGGCAGCACTGCCCAGGTGAGGGCCTCCGTCTCCCCTGTGTGGCCCAGGCCGGGTCCGAAGACGGCCGCGTCGTAGGCCTGCCACTCCGGCCGCAGGGCAATGGCGGCTACATCCTTGAGCCCCCCGTCTTCTGCGCCCGGGAGCGGCAGCCACGTTGCCTCTGCGAGGCCCGCAGCCACCACCGGCTGAATCTCCCGCGGGCATGCCACCGTCACCAGTCCCGCGCCCGCACGATATGCGCCAGTGGCGGCCAATCGCGGCGCCCCCGGGAACCGTTCGCAGCCGCCCACCACCAGCAGCCGCCCAAAGGTGCCCTTGTTTGCGCTTTCCGGCCGGGCGGGCAGCGCCCCTTTCGCCCAGCGCGAGGTCAGCAGCTCGAGCGCCACGCCCTCCATTGCGGCCTTCGGGATGCCAATGTCAATCACCTGCACCCGGCCCGTCATAGCGCTTGCCGGCGCCTGGTACATCCCCACCTTCGGCAGCCCAAACGTGACTGTCAGGTCGGGGGTCACGGTCAACGGGTCGACAGCACCACTGTCTGCATCCATGCCCGAGGGCAGGTCGACGGCCAGCACCCTTGGCGGCGTGTAACCCTGCCGGGCTGCCCCAAGGCGTGCGAGCGCCGCGCCAATCGGTTCCTCGGCCGAAAGCGGACGCCCCTTGCCAATCCCTAGGAGAGCATCGATGACCAGGTCAGCCATCGAAAGCAGCGAATCCAGGTCATCCGCGCCCGGGCCATCGGCGATGAGCGCCTCCCTGTCGCGCAGCTCCTGCACCCGGGCGTCGTCGTTGGTCCCTGCAGGCAGCACCACGGCCACCTCGGCCCCCCAGTCGATGAGGTGGCGCGCCGCCACGAGACCGTCACCGCCGTTGTTGCCCGGTCCCGCCAGGACGGTGATGCGCCGCCCTTCCAGTGTCCCCAGCAACATCCAGGCTTCCTGCGCCACGGCGAGCCCGGCCTCTTCCATGAGCTGAGCGAGCGAGGTTCCCGCCTCTACCGCGGCCGCCTCCAGCGTGCGCATCTCGGCGACCGTCACCAGCTTCATCGCAGACCCTTTTCGCGCACAAGCCGCAGGGCGTTCTCGCCTCGCCGCGGGGTGTCTTCCGATTCCGATAGCTCGCGTTCGCCCACCACCGAGGCGATGGCGTACTCCTTCGAATGCGTAAGGCTCACTTCGAGCCCGCGAAGCTGGATGCGCTCTGCCCGGTCGGCCCCGCGTCCGTAAAGAAACACGAGCGGCTTGCCCCGCCTGTTCGGCAGGACCTCGATGTCGCGCCAGCCCACGCCCCGCACACCCGTGCCGAGGGCCTTCATGACCGCTTCCTTGGCCGCGAACCGCGCCGCCAGCTCGTGCACGCGCCCGCGGCAATGGGCAATCTCATCCGCCGTGTACACGCGCTCCAGGAACCGGTCGCCGTGCCGGGCGATGACGTCTGCGACGCGCTCGATCTCGATGATGTCGATGCCAACGGCAAACTTCGTGGCCATGAATGGTCATCGTACGTAATCAGCTCCCTGTGTGCCCGCGCCTGGCCGCCTCATCCAGTCCCCAGCGGCCTGGCTGTCTCCCGCCATGCCAGGCAAACGCGACAATTCCTGTCGCCACGCTCCCCGGAACGGCGCCGTACTTGGCGTGTTGCCGCCCCAGGCCGCTACTCTATGCCCATGTCCGCACAAATCATCGATGGCGAGGCCATTGCCGCCGGCATCCGCGCAGAAGTTGCAGAAAAGGTGGCGGCCCTCAGGCAGCGCGGGGTTGTCCCCGGTCTCGCCGCCGTGCTCATCGGCGACAACCCGGCCTCCGTTAGCTACGTCTCCGCGAAGGCGAAAGACTGCGAGCAGGCCGGCATCTTCTCCGAGACCTTCCATCTCCCCGCCGAGACCACGCAACAGGAAGCCCTGGCCCTCATTGCCCGGCTCAACGGCGACGCGCGCTTCCATGCCATCCTCCCCCAGCTCCCCCTCCCGCCGCAGGTCGGCGAGCGTGCCACCATCGACGCCATCGCCCCGGAAAAGGACGCCGACGGGCTCCACCCGGTCAACCTTGGCCGGCTGCTTCGAGGCGAAACCGATGGGGCGCTCCCCTGCACGCCCAACGGTGTCATGGAGCTCCTCCGCCGCACGGGCAACGACCCCGCGGGCAAGCATGTCGTTGTAGTGGGCCGCTCGACCCTGGTGGGCAGGCCGCTTGCCGTGCTCCTGAGCAACAAGGCGAAAGGCGCAAATGCGACAGTCACCATCTGCCATACCGGCACCGGCGACATCGCTCGCTTCACACGCGAAGCCGACATCGTCGTCACTGCCGCCGGCCACGCGAACACCCTCACCGGAGACATGGTGCGTCCCGGTGCCGTCGTCATCGATGTTGGCACCAACCGGGTCGACGATGCCTCTCGCAAGCGCGGCTGGCGGCTCGTGGGCGACGTCGACTACGCGGCCGTCAGGGAGAAGGCCTCGTGGATCACGCCCGTGCCCGGTGGGGTAGGTCCCATGACGCGCGCCATGCTCCTCGTCAACACCGTGCGCGCCGCGGAACGCTCCGCGGGCGCCTGACGCGGGCACACGCCGCCGATTCCCGGAACGCCGTGCAAGCCAGCCGCCCTGGCGTCCCCCTGCGCCAGTTATGGCTGCTCGTCCCCCGCTGACGGGCCCTTTTGTCCCTGGGTTTGGAGTACCTCTATGCTAGTATTAGGCAGGCCATACTTCGAAAAGGGGTGGTCGCGCTTCGAATCAGTTCGAAGGCGAGTCCGGACCCGCGTCCGCATGCTGGCTGCACTCTCCCACGCGCCTGGCGGTGGTGGCAGAGCAGGGCAGGACGCGCGACCGGGCGTCCCGCGCCCCCAGGACGGCGTATCGTTGGCGCGGACGGCCGTTCCCGTCGAATGCGGCCGCCAAACAGGATATCGCTACCAGCAGAGCGCGACGCCCATGTGCGCACAGAAGGAGAAACCAGGTGACCGTGTCCAACCGTGATTGGTGGCCCAACCAGCTCAACCTCAAGGTCCTCGACCAGTCTTGCCCCGCCGCTGATCCCATGGGCGCTGGGTTCAACTACGCCAAGGAATTCAATTCGCTCGACCTCGATGCCCTCAAGAAGGACCTCTTCGAGGCGATGACGGCCTCGCAGGAATGGTGGCCGGCAGACTATGGCCACTATGGGCCGCTGTTCATCCGCATGGCCTGGCACAGCGCGGGCACCTACCGCATAAGCGATGGCCGCGGCGGCGCCTCGCGCGGAACGCAGCGATTCGCGCCCCTTAACAGCTGGCCCGACAACGCCAACCTCGATAAGGCCCGCAGGCTGCTCTGGCCCATCAAGCAGAAGTATGGCCGCAAGATCTCCTGGGCCGACCTGATGATCCTCGCCGGCAACTGCGCCCTGGAGTCCATGGGCTTCAAGACGTTCGGTTTCGCGGGCGGGCGCGAAGACGTCTGGGAGCCCGAGGATATCAACTGGGGCCCCGAAAGCGACTGGCTCGGTGATGAGCGTTACAGCGGCGACCGCGAGCTCGCCAACCCGCTCGGCGCCGTGCAGATGGGCCTCATCTACGTGAATCCCGAGGGACCGAACGGCAAGCCCAGCGCGCTCGCTGCCGCAAAGGATATCCGCGAGACCTTCCATCGCATGGCCATGAACGACGAGGAGACCGTGGCCCTCATTGCCGGTGGCCACACCTTCGGTAAGACGCACGGCGCCGCCGCCGCCAGCCACGTGGGCCGCGAACCCGAGGCCGCCACCATCGAAGAGCAGGGCCTCGGCTGGAAGGGCTCATTCGGCAGTGGCAAGGGCTCCGATACCATCACCAGCGGCCTGGAGGGCGCATGGACGCCCACGCCCGTGAAGTGGGACAACAGCTTCTTTGACACCCTCTACCGCTACGACTGGGACCTGACGAAAAGCCCGGCCGGCGCCTGGCAATGGGTCCCGACCGACCCTGCCGCTTCGACCACCGTGCCCGACGCCCACGACCCGCAAAAACGGCATGCCCCCATCATGCTGACAACAGACCTGGCCCTTCGGCTCGACCCCATCTACGGCCCTATCTCCCGGCGCTTCTACGAAAACCCCGGCGAGTTTGCCGATGCCTTCGCCCGCGCCTGGTACAAGCTCACCCACCGCGATATGGGGCCGGTTTCTCGCTTCCTTGGACGCCTGGTTCCCGCCGAGCCGCAGATCTGGCAGGACCCGGTCCCGCCGGTCGACCATGAGCTTATCGGGGAGCAAGAAATTGCCTCGCTCAAGGCCAGGCTCCTGGCCTCGGGGCTTTCCGTCTCCCGCCTGGTGTCGACAGCCTGGGCCGCTGCCGCATCGTTTCGCGGCACCGACCGGCGCGGTGGCGCCAACGGGGCCCGCATCCGCCTCGCACCGCAGAAGGACTGGGAGGTCAACGACCCGGCCGAGCTGGCCCGGGTGCTGCAGGTGCTGGAGCAGGTCCAGGCCGAGTTCAACCGCTCGCAGGGCGGCGGCAAGCGCGTGTCAATGGCCGACCTTGTGGTCCTGGGCGGTTGTGCGGGCGTGGAGAAGGCGGCCCGGGATGCCGGCCACGATATCACTGTCCCGTTCGCACCCGGCCGCACCGACGCGTCGCTTGAGCAAACCGATGTCCAGTCGTTCGCCGTCCTCGAACCCACCGCGGACGGTTTCCGCAACTACCTGCGAGACGGCCTGCGCCGCCCGGCCGAGGATCTGCTGGTCGAACGTGCGGCGCTGCTCACGCTCACTGCGCCCGAAATGACGGTCCTGGTTGGAGGCCTGCGCGCCCTGGACGCCAACTGCCGGCAGTCAGGCCACGGTGTCTTCACCACGCGGCCCGGCACGCTCACGAACGACTTCTTCGTGAATCTCCTGGATATGAACACCGCCTGGCAGGCGTCGCCCACGGCGGAAGGAGTGTACGAAGGCCGCGACCGCCAGACGGGAGAGCTGAAGTGGACCGGGACGAGAGCCGACCTTGTCTTCGGTTCGAACTCGCAGCTCAGGGCGCTCGCCGAAGTCTACGCCTCGGACGATGGCCAGGCACAGTTCGTGCGCGACTTCGTGGCGGCCTGGACGAAGGTCATGAACCTCGACCGCTTCGACCTCGCCTGATCGCGCGGGATACCCGGCAAAGGATGGCTGGAGCGGGAGACGAGGTTCGAACTCGCGACATCCTGCTTGGAAGGCAGGCGCTCTACCACTGAGCTACTCCCGCTCGCTCCAATATGGTAAGATGAATCTAGTTAGAGCGCCTGCCTGTTGGCCATCCTCCGCGGTGACGGCAGCACAGGGTTCATAGAGCGTATAACTGAACGAGTCGGAGGATGTTGCCGCCATGCCCGATGGCCCTTCCGGTCGCCCTGCAAATTCAACCACCTGGACATTGTACCAGACCACCTTTCTGGATGACTTGCGAGCCCAGAATCTCTCAGCCAAGACTGCACAAACGTACGGCGAGGCGCTGCGGCAGTTTTCCAGCTTTCTCATTGAACGGGGCCGCCCCGTAGAACCGGCCTCGGTTACGGCGGACGACGTGAGGGGATACATCACGCAGCTCCTTGAGACACGGTCATCGTCCACAGCGCATAACCGCTACCGCGCCCTTCACCGTTTCTTCAATTGGCTCGTTGAACAGGAGTACCTGGATAACTCCCCGATGGCGAAGCTCAAACCACCGAAGGTTGACGAAAAGGTGACGCCGATCATTTCGCCAAGCGACCAGGAGAGGCTGTTCAAGAGCCTGAACGGCAAGGACTTCGAGAGCCGCCGTGATCGAGCGATCGTTTCGATCCTCGTAGACACCGGGGCACGGAGGGATGAAGTCGCAAACCTGCGATGGTGTCCCGATCGACCGGAAACTAATGATGTGGACATAAGACTTGGGCAGCTTCGGGTTCGCGGCAAGGGCGGACGCGAGAGGATCATCCCAATTGGCACGAAGGCGAAGGCAGACCTCCAACGGTATCTGATTGCCCGCCAGGGGCACCGGTATGCCCACCTTTCCCAACTCTGGCTTGCGCGCAAAGGCGCGCTCTCGGACAGCGGCATCTACCAGATGATCCGGGACCGCGGCGCCGTTATCGGCCTCAAGCTCAAGCCACACCAGTTCCGGCATTCGATGGCTCATTCATGGCTGCTGTCTGGTGGCAACGAGACTGATCTGATGCGGCTCACCGGCTGGCAGTCGCGCACGATGGTCTCGCGCTATGCGGCGAGCGCCGGGACGGAGCGGGCCATCGCGGCGCACCGCGAGCTTTCTCCACGGGACCGGCTGAAAGCGTAGGGAGAGATGTCCTGCCATCCCTCAGGATCGAGATGGTGTCCATCAAGCTCGCCCCCGAGACAGCCAGGACTCGTTCGTGGACCTGGACGAGGGCGTTTTCTGGGTGATTGGCAAGGGGCGGCGCCAGCGACGCGTCCCCCTTGGCAAGAGCGCGAGGTAGGCGCTCGATTCGTACGTCTTCGCTCGCAGCCGGCATCCTAAGGCCGGCTCACCCTACCTGTGGCTCGGAGAGCGGGGCCGAATCGTGCCGAGCGGGCTGTTCCAGGTCCTGGAAAGACGCTGCGAACAGGCGGGAATCGCGAGGATTCACCCCCACCAGTTCCGGCACACATACGCGCACAAGCTGGTGCAGGCGAACGTCAACGACGCGGACATCATGTACACAGCCGGCTGGAAGGACCGCGGAATGCTAATGCGGTACGGTGCAAGCGCCGCAGCAGAGAGGGCGATTGAGGCTTCTCGGCGCGCCAGCCCTGCCGACCGGCTGGCTGAATAGCCCTGCCAACTTATGCATCCAGCTGGTGGCGAGATATCGTGACTGGTGGACCGGACACAAGACGTGCCTTCCAGGTAATCCCTGGTTGTTTGATGCGTGACGGCAATCGACGATGAGAATGATGGTGTCTTCTTCGCATGATCGGTGCGGCGCGCGAAGCCATTCTTGCACACTAATTGACTTGCATTGAGCACGAGCGCTGTGGTATGCTTGTAGCATCATATTTAGGCAACCGACAATGAGCCTGCTACAAGGCCGTCGGCATCTTCTGTCGCCCTTCCAAGCGGCGGATAGATGCTGCCGGAAAGTAGCAAAGCATGGCTCGAATCAATCCTTCATCACTGGCAAGTCAACGTGCCCGCATTGGTGCATACGCACTCCACGCAAAACATGACTCCAAAGAGATAACCCGGAGGGCCCGCGCCGCGGCGGACGCGCGGTTCTATGACCAGGTTGACCCGGACCGGGTCCTGGACCCGTCGGAGCGCGAACGGCGGGCGGAGTTTGCCCGCAAGGCGCACTTCGCGCGAATGGCCCTGAAGTCGGCCCAGGCCCGGTCCGGCAAGAAGTGCAAGACAGGCGGCGCGAAATGAGCGCGCGCACGGAATTGCACAGTCTGTTCCATCACATCTACGGTCACGTCAGCGGCACCATTGGCGTGTTTTCAGGGAAGCGAGCACCCGGCGGTGGGAGGCTCTTGCAACCCCGCGATGCGTACTTTGACTACCCGGCGGAGATAGACCAGGTCACAGCATGGCTCGTGCGCGAGTCCGCCAACGGGCGTGAGGCGTTCATGTGTGCTCATCTCCTCACCAGAAGGCAGCGTACCAAGGAGAGCGCTGCCCTTGTTGCCGCCCTCTATGTGGACGGGGATGGTGCCGAGGTTCCCGCGGACTTCCCGCAGCCCACGGCGATCGTGCAGTCGAGCCCGGGCAAGAAACACTACTACTGGGCTCTGTCACGGGCGGCCGAGCCACAGGTGGCGGAGCGGCTGAACAAGCGGCTCGCCTATGGCATGAACGCGGACAAGTCCGGCTGGGACCTCGGCCAGCTCCTCCGGCCTCCGGGCACCGTCAACCACAAGTATGAGGAGCGCCCTCAGGTTGTGCTGCTCTCAGTTGAGGAGGGCCGCTCGTGGGACCCGGAAGAACTCGAGCGCATCCTGCCCAAGGTTCCACCTGGCGGCAAAGGGACGAAGCCGCGCGCAAGGCACCGAAGGCAGTCTCGGCTGGAGCCGCCCGTCCCGCTCACCGGGGACGACTTGCGCACCTGGCACGGGGAACTGCCCGTGCTGCGCGAGGATGGTGATGTTGACCGTTCGAGGAGTCTCTTCGCGATGGGAGCGGTCCTCGCCCGGCGTGGGGTCCAACCTGCCGACATTGTGAAGGCTCTTGCGGAACGGGACCAGAGCCTGGGCTGGGAGAAGTACACGGATCGTGCCGACGCCGAGGTGCAATACGGCCGGATCGTCGACAAACTGCGCGAAGATTGCGGCGAACACGCTCAACGGACGGCTCAACTCGGCGAGGAGATCTTCACCGAACTGCGCGCTGCCGCACACCCCGAAGAAATCGTGCAGCGAGTCCTTGACGACAAGGATCTCCTTCTCGGGCTTGCCCTGGCTGCAGCACAGGACGAAACGGCCTGGGATGCCCTTGTCCTGAACCTGGGCGGGCGGTGCAAGCGTTCGGTCCTGGAGCATCTCACCCGTGCCGTGAAAAGGACGCGGGCGACACTCGCGGCGATTGCCACCTCGCAGGAGGCATCGGCCCCGCCTTCCCGCATCCTGGACTGCCTGCCTGACGCCCCCGTTGGCGACAGAGCCATCGTACCGCCGGGATGGGTGCTTGGTCCTGATGGGATCAGCTATCGCCGTGGCTCCGGCCAGGGCCACCGGGTCGTGCCCTCCCCGGTGGTGATCATGTCAGGAGGCAAGGACGTTGAAGACCGTACCGAGTTCCTGGAAATCGCATGGGTGCTCGACGGGTCCTGGACGAAGGAGACCGTCGAACGCAAGGTGGTCGCCAGCGGACGAGAGATCGTATCGCTTGCCTCCGTCGGTTTTCCGGTCACGTCTCAGAACGCGGGCGAACTGGTCCAATACCTCAGCGAGTACGAGGCCCTCAATCGCGAGCACTACCCAAAGACGCACGTAAGCCATCGCCTGGGCTGGCAGGGCGACGAAGGCCGCGGCGGCTTCCTTCTGGGCCACGAGCTCATCGCCCCCGGTGATGGTCCGCCAACTCAGTTCAGGGGCCGAAACACAGGGGATGCGCAGGTTGCCCGCGGCTTCAGTTCGAGTGGCTCAGCCGAAACGTGGACTGGAGCCGTAGCTGCTATACAAGAGTACCCAACGGCCATGTTCACCCTCTACGCCAGCATTGCTCCGGTGCTCCTTGGCGTCCTTGATGTACAGAACTTCGTTGTGGATCTCTCGTATGGGACTTCATCCGGAAAGACGACCGCCCTGCGCGTGGCCGCTTCCGCGTGGGGCTCTCCCGACGAGAGTTCAGGCGCCTCGCCCATGATGTCCTGGGACACGACGAGGGTTGCCATCGAGCGTGCAGCCGAGATCTTGAGTCACCTGCCCCTCATCCTTGATGAGACGAAAAGAGCGAAGTCTCCTAGAGACGTGAGCCGGGTCATCTACGACTTCGTGTCCGGGCGGGGCAGGGGCAGGGGAGCGCCTGACGGCATGCGACCGGTGGGAAGCTGGCACGGGATTCTGCTCTCGACGGGCGAGGCGCCTGCCACCAGTCTTACCGAAGACGGAGGGACTCGGGCCCGAGTCATCACCATCTGGGGCCCGCCGTTTGGCGCCACGGACAGGTGTACGGGGGATGCCATCCGGAGGCTCAACGAGGTTCTTAGGCAGAACTACGGCCATGCTGGCCCGGCAGTCGTCCAATTCGTCGCCGAGCACCGCGAACGTTGGGATGAGTTGCGCGACCGTCACCGTGAGGCAACCAGGCGCTATCTCGATCAAGCTGGCGACAGCGAAGTCGCCGGTCGCCTGGCACCGTGCGTGGCAGCAGTGGAAGTCGCTGCTCAGGTGACACACGAGGCGCTTGGCCTCGATTGGCCCCTCGATGCAACGTTTGCCGAGATCTGGTCTGCGATCAGTCGTGAGCTGCAGGATGTGGATCGGGCTGAGGCGGCCCTTCGCCTGGTGGTGGACTGGGCCGTCGCCAACCAGGCGCGCTTCTACGGGTGCGATTCCGACGGCGAAGAATCTCCGGTCGAGCACCTGGGCCGTTGGGACGCCGGAGACAACTGGTCGCATATAGGCTTCGTCTGGAGAAACCTCAAGGACCTGCTCCAGAAGGAAGGCTTTGACGCGGAAGCTGTCCGGCGGCAGTGGCGCGAGCGGGGATGGACGCTCAGAGACCGCGAAGGGAGGGACATCAACGTTCGCATTGGCCGAGGGACCTCCCGTGTCGTGGCTGTGAAGCGCGAGGTTGTGGAGCAGTACGTATG
Organism: bacterium; assembly: GCA_003577245.1. Taxonomy (GTDB): domain Bacteria; phylum Chloroflexota; class Dehalococcoidia; order Tepidiformales; family Tepidiformaceae; genus UCB2. The sequence goes on from QEVS01000003.1 coordinate 255,738, forward strand.
CCCACAGGAATAGGTACGGGAAACACCCAGTTGACGGGAACAAGTGGAGCCGGCGGAGAACATGTTCAGCGTCTCCTGTTCCACTTGTTCCACCTGTTTTTCATATATATCCTCAAATGCAGGTCTACCACACACTTCAGCAGGGTTGTCCGCGTTGAGAGCATATATATTAAAGACAGTGGAACAGTGGAACAGTGGTACAAGACGGATGCAAATAACCCGGATGATGGCATATTAGATAAAGGCTACGGGGATATCAGTCGAGTTAAATTATGCAATTTCTCTGTAATTTCCAAATCTATACATATGCAAGAAGATGCGTGTCCGACGCGTTGTTGTGTATCACCATGACCATGGGGTATGCTCATTGCAGGCGACCATTAACGTTCGTCACTTAGTTACCATAGGGCGTTTCAGCTCTTAATGACAAGAGAGGAAAGTGAGCTATGAGATGCTTTTCGGTACGACACCAGAAGGCGAATTCCAGGGAATTGGAGGTCCAGGAGATCACCAGTCGCCTCCTCACATGTGTGGTCCGCGGGGATCGGCCACGCATAGGGGATGTTACCGCTGCACTCAGATTCTGCAGCACCATGGGGATGGCAAAGGGCGGACACCCCCCTGAATCAGTCCTCCATCGGCAGTTCCTGCTGCTCGATACGATCCTCACGCCCGTCCTCCATCTCTGGGCCCACGGCAGACCCGCCCGGTAGGAGGGTCGTTGCACCGGGAGCCGCACCCGGCTCAGCACCGCTGAAGGCGTCGACAGCCTCTAACTCCTCAAGGAGGACGAGGTATGTCACGTTCACCCGCTCAGGAACTTGATTCACAACACGGAAGGGCAGAGATCCCGGATGGGGAACTGCGGCGCCTCTACCAATCCGGACTGACCTTGCGCGAGCTCGCTGTGCACTTCAACCGCAGCGAGGAGACCATCCGCCGGCGCATGATTGCTGCACGCATCCCCAGGAGACCTCGTGGCCAACCGCTGGGAAAGCACCTCCCCAACGGTGGCCGCACCAAGGACAAGAACGGATATGTTCTCGTGAAAGCAGACAGCCACCCCAATGCGAACAGCGGTGGCTACGTACGTGAACACCGGCTTGTGATGGAAATGGTACTCGGCCGCTACCTCGAGCCCGCGGAGGTTGTCCACCACATCAACGGTGACAAGCAGGACAACCGGCCCGAGAACCTTGAGCTGTTTGCCTCCCAGGCGGAGCACAAGGAACAGGAGATGCTCGGGAACTCCTGGGCGAAAGGCGACGTGGGCAACCCAAAGCGCAGACACCGGAAGCGCCGCACACCGTACCGGATCCTCGAAGATCTCCAGGCGCTTGCGAAGTCACTTGGCCGCCCCATCAGGCGGACAGACCTCCATCCCCCAAACCCTTCATACAGGGCGGTTGCCCGTGCCTTCGGCTCGTGGCAGCGGGGAGTGGAACTCGCCACGACGGCGGAAGACTGAATAATCCGCGGAGACGAGCGAAGGGGAGCTGACAGTGGCCGCTCCTTGTCAGGATGCCAGTTGGTCCTCGAAGGGCATCGGGAGGGCCGGGACGGCAGCCCGCAGTTCGCTCTCCTGGAGGTGGTCGACGTATCGCTGCGTGGTGGTGATGCTGGAGTGTCCCAGGAGCCGGGAGACGGCCACGACATTCCCTCCCGCTCGGAGGCAGCGGATCGCATAGGTGTGCCGGAGGGAGTGCGGGGTGACCCGCTTGGCGGAGATCCCGGCACTCTGTGCCACCTGCGAGACCATGCGGCAGAGGCTCCTGGTACTCAGACCGTGGTCCTGCCTCCGGCCCGAGCCGCGATCGTTGGCGAGGAGGAGCGGTCCCTGGTCGCCCAGGTAGCGGCCCGTAGAGGTGATGAAGTCCCGCAGCAGGGCATCGACTTCAGGACCGATCGGAACCACCCGGTCCTTTCGTCCCTTCCCCTGCCGGACGAAGAGCACGACGTCGCCATCGTGCTCTTCGACGATGTCGGCGATCGCGAGTCGCGATGCCTCCGCTACCCGGAGCCCCGCTCCCAGGAGAAGACCGAGGAGCGCCTTCTCACGCTTCCCTGGTGCCGCCTCCAGCATGGACGAGATCTCCTTCTCGGTGATCACGCTGTACCGCCGCCGCACTGTGGCCCTCGGCGTGCGGAGGGCAGTGGCGATCACTTCTGAGGGGAGGTAATGGCCGCCCATGCTCCCTGTCCAGGTCAAGAAGGACCGGAGCGCGGAGAGGGCCTGGGCCTGCGAAGACGGTGAAAGGCCCGAGCCGGTGACTGAGGCGCGAAACGAAGAGAGCTGCGCACCGGTGAGCATGGACGGCGGAACCCCTCCGAAGAGCTCACCGGCGCGACGGAGGTGCCGGGCGTAGGCCCTCCGGGTCCCGTCACTATCGATTGCTGAGGCAAGAAACCCCGCCACAACTTCGTCCCAGGAACGACTGAAAGCAGGTGTGATAGAGGTGGGTAGTATCTCACTACTGCTCACAAGCCGTGTCTGAGAATATTCATTCTCAGATCCTTGCGCTGATTCGTCCATACTTCACTTCCTTCTCATATCAATTCTACCAGAGACTGCATAATTAACTCTACTCTTGTCGATGATGCATGGTGTCACAGTTGATTGTCGTGTGGATTGTTGTGTGTCATTGAAGAACACGTTCGGCGACCGTGGCTCCACCTGAGACGTCAACCCCCAGTTCGACCCCACCCACCCCCTCTACAAGGACTTCCCCTGGGTCACCATCGAGGAGATCAAAGTCGGCGTTCCGGAGCCCCACGTTGATCAGTTCCGCAAGGATCCGACCGGCTGCACGACGAAGTACCTCAGCGAGCCACCACCGCAGGAAGGCGGTTTCTTCGAGATCCCGCACAAGCTGGACGAGGCCGTGAACCGCGACCTGCCGTCTCTCGTCGCCACCCTCCAGGTGTTCACGCGCACGAACGGCCCGCAGGTGCACCGCTTCGCCACCAGCATCATCGCCCAGCTCCTGCCGTATGGGCCGGAGTTCCAGTACCACATGCACGGCGACCCGGGACTCAAGAACGACGCCTTCTCTGTCTGTGTCTGCCACTCAGTTGGCGAGGGGAAGTGGGTGTTTGATGCGGTCTCCGGGCAGGAGCGGGAGGTTGCGAAGGTCGTGGTGGACGGGGTTATCAGTTGGGAACCCAGGCCCCTGGCCCCGGTAGACCTCCTCAACGTTGACGACGTTGTCCTCCAGCTGGTGCGGTACTACGGCATTCGGCGGGTCACCTTCGACCGGTGGAACTCCGCCGGGTCCATCCAGAAGCTCATCCAGGCCGGCATCCTGGCGGAGGACATGAGCTTCTCCCGCAGTCAGCAGTACGACATGTACCGCAATCTGCGGATGCTGGTGTACAACGACCTGTTTGTCATGCCGCCGGACGAGGACGTGGTGAACGAGCTCATCTACCTGAAGGACGTAGAGGGGAAGATCGACCACGACCTGTACGTCAAGGACAGGTCAGACGGGGTGGGGAGGGAGTGGCATTTCGCAGAGCGGTCCGGTCGACGGCAAAGGTTGGTCCCCTCACCGGCCCGGGTAGCTCACGCAAGGGAGGTCGCCGCCAAACGCTATCCCGCGGACCTGTCACGTCGCGCGAACGCACGTTCTCGGAAGGTGCCGCACGGCTCCTGATGGCCCTGCAGATCTAACTCGGGACTCCCGCGCATTTGGTCACGATCTTGGCTGACGGCAGTCAAGGCAGGGTCTGGCGGAATCTTGACCTTGCAGAGGGCCTTTCTCTGGTCGTGGACGCGAGGCAACACCTCCCGGCTCAACAGGGTCAGTCGGCCGATCATAACCTCATGGCCAAGGCCGCACAGTAGAGTAGGGGTCTGTCCGGGCTCCACAGCGGGGCATTCTGGACGCGTGGTTTTCGATCATGGCTTCCTGCGGAGATGTGAAGAACGTAATCGGGCACCACTGGCTGGTCCGTGACGCGGCGAAGAAGGGCCCGGCGTGCCTATTACGACCGGCCCACCGAATCGACATCGTGGACGTGCACTTCGAGCCGAACCGCGAAACCACCAGCTGCCTTGTCTACCGACGGGGAGCGTTCCGTTCAAACAGCGGCTGGAAGCGTGTGCTCGATTGCGACCTCCTCTGGTGGTGGTGATGAGGCTGGCCTGGCGCGGAGAGCCTTGATCGGCTCTTCGCTGACGGAGCGACGGGTGACGAGCCACTCGTCATTCTGTTCGGCATGGGCGGCTCCGATGAGCCGTAGGGCTGCGTCGCGCGATGTGAAGGCGCAGACGGCAAGGATGCCCGGGCCGACAAAGGAGAGAACCCGTGCGCTCGCCCCCAACGAGATGGCCTACGGTGTCTTCATCCTTGCGTCCTGCACGCAAGTGGCGACGGGTCACAAGAGAGGGCTCGAAAGCCAGCGGTGTCTGGTGCTTTAGATGCGGCCGCGCGGCATTCGGAATGGTCATCATGGGCGCCGGTATGCCATTCAAGTGCTGTACCCGACCCCAGACCCAGGGTCCCGGTCGGGGCGCCGCGATTCGAATGCGCGACCTCTTGAACCCCATTCAGGTGTTGGACGCAACCCAGCGCATAGGACAGTTGAATCTGGCTTGGTGGTGCAAGCAAGCAGGTAGTCCTGTGCTGTGAGCGAGGGTGGCCTGGCAGCACTTGAATTACTCGTTTGTTGGCGGCACGTCAACCTCTCTCCCTGAAACGGACTCACCTGGGGGCCGTACACGCTCGTCACTGAGGAGCCCGTTGCTGCGCCAGGCTCGCTCCTCGGCCTCCTTCGGGGCGCTCAGGACCCGAGCAATCCGGCCCCACTCGATGGCTCGAAGCCTGCTGTACCCTTCGACTCAATGACCTGGATAAGTGACACTCCGCGCCTGCCAAACCAACCAACGGTGATGCCTCCGCCGACCGCGAGGGGTCGCTGCCCAAAGTAGAGCAGCCGTTTAACAGCCGGCCATCACGCACACAGTTGCCCGGTTGACCGGCACAAGATTGCCGCCTCGACGGGCCGGGAAGAGATCCTCAACAGAATGCTCCCGCCGGGCACTGTCGAAACCTCGGACGGTCTGAACCTCCAAAGTAGGGGCCGATCTTAGAGAAAGTTGACGGCAGTCGATTTAGTGCCCATACTCTCGACACCTTATCTGTGGAGGCACAGATGCGGCCTAAAGACAGGCCACCGGGCCCGGTATATGGTCGAGGAGTTCTCGATCCTGCGCCTCAGCCAATTGAGGTCTCCCGGGACGTCCTGGCTGGCCAGGAGCCCACATCAACATTGTTGAGCCATTCCGTTGTTCCGCCTTACCGCCTTGCAGTCGGCCCGCGCAGGCATCGGCCGCCGGCAACAGCGCGTGACGTACCTCGGTATAGATCGCCTCTGGCAAGCAGATCTTCGCGCAGGGCTACGCAGTTGCCGCCAAATTCGCTCGCCAGTCAGAGTTCTTTTCAGCTGCCCCTAATCCAGCGGAGGGGTGTGCCCCTGGCGCCCTGGACGTCGCTCGCAGGGATTCCTTCGAGCCCGGCCAACACAAACATCGAAAGGTTGCATACGTGAACAAGAACATTTGCGTCATCCTCATTGGGGCTCTGGTACTGGCTGCGTGCGGAAGGGGATCCGGCCCGGCGGAAACGCCGCAACCCACTCCAACAAGCCCGATGGTCGAAACCCCGCAATCCACTCCAACCAGCCCGATGGTCGAAACCCCGCAAGTGGACTGCGGCGCCGGCGATACCTGCAAGGAGCTCGTGATTCGCGGGGATCAAAAATACACATTGCCAGATGGAGGTGCCAGTCCCTTTGCAGGCTACGCCGATCCAACCATCAGGCAGGGCGACGACGGTGTGTTATGGCTATCCTATTCGTGGCCCCACCTGAAGTTTGTAGATCGAAAACCCGTTCCAAGCGTGGATATCCATCTGGCAAAGTCCAAAGATAAAGGGAATACCTGGGATTTTGTGTCAACGCTCTTTACTGCAACACCCGTTTCCAACCCCGTCATGTCCTCCCAGGCGGGTTATCTAGATTATGAAGTTGTCAATCTACTTCCCGTGATAATTAATGGGAAGGAAACATGGTTTGCAGTGACGCTCAACTATTTCGTGCCAGAACAGGGAGGCATGTCAATGAGGCCGTCCGATTCATTTCATATCAGGGTGTATCAAGCCGACAGCCCTGCCGATTTAGCCAACGCCCCATTTGCAGTGCTGGCAGGTGGCGCGACCAATGCAGCTTGGAATCCGAGTCGGTCGCTGATCCCGGACGATATGAGCGCCGCGGACAAACGAACCTTCTTTTGGAACGAACCCAGCCTTTACTATGAAAACGGAACATTGTATCTGGTCATGGTCGCGTTCAATCTCAAGAACAGAGAGGATATCAGCCGCGATTCAGTATATGTATTCGCTACCAAGCCAGATGGGCAACCCAGTTCGTGGCAATGGAAATACAAAGGAAAATTAGTCGGGAACTCGGAAGCAAAACTCCTGGGCGCAACGCGCCTCACACAGGTTGACGTTGTGCGTGGGAAGCAGGGCGATTTACTCCTGATCGCTTCCCCGGATGATTGGAATTACAGCATCGGAGATTACAACCACAAAGGATGCGTGATCATGGAGATCGTCTCGCTCGAAAAACCTGCCGTGAAGAAAGACGACGCCGGAGATTTACTATTGCGCGCAGAAATCACGGATTCACAGGCAAATGAACTTGGGTCAGCCGCGTGCAGTTACGATCCATCTTCTGCCACCGGAATGCTATTTACTAGGCGAAATAAAACTCAAAGCACTTTAACCGCCAGCATATGGCAGACCTTTATACAACCGTAGAAACCAGCGCAGGTTCATCCTCCCCGAAATCCTGTTCGTCCGCAGGGGGAAGATATCCTCTGGGAATTAGTTCATGTATCTACAAGACGGAGATAAAGTCCTGAATCCGGCGGCATATCATAAGATATGGTACGTTTATCTGTAAAGCGAACAGCGATGCGACCTTCAATAAGTACTGCGATTGCAGCAGTAGGGGAATGTAGCAAGCTTATACGCCGGGCCGGAGCTGCCGTCGCTCTGCTTCGGCTGGAAGGGCGATGGACCGCCGGAGGGGGCTCCGCCGCGAGGGCGCCAGTGCCCAGTGCGAATCGGTTTCGACGGATGCTGATCAGGCGTAACACCCCATTCTGGGACCCTCTCCCGGTGCACCAAGACGATCAGCCCGGGAATGTCCCCAGGACTAGGGATCTATGCAAAACTTCGCGGTCGCTTAACGCGCTGTTCTGTCGCTGTAATTCAGGCGGAATCCGGGGCTCCTATACCGGAGGAGTTGGGGCGCCCCTTGTCGGAGAATGGCTTCAACAGTCCCCTGCCATGTTCCTGCCAACATGTTTCTTGTTTCCACTCGGTCCGTATCGGGCACCCTCACCACTTGCCGGGGAGCACACTGCGCCGGGGCTGGCGGCATTGCGCGGCTTCTCCGGCCGCCACATGACAGATTGTACGACGCTCCCACCGGGCTACACTCACTACATGCATCCGATCGCATTGGAGAGGCGTTAGATGAAGAGGCTTGTCGGCAAGACTGCGATCATAACCGCTGCCGCGCAGGGAATTGGCCGGGCCACTGCCCTGGCGTTCGCCCGCGAGGGCGCTCGAGTCGTCGCCACCGATATCAATTCCAGCGGCCTGGCAGACCTTCATAACGCTGCCAAGTCCATCGAAGTTGAGGTGCTCGACGTTACGGACGCAAGCGCCATCCTGGCCTTCGCGGATCGGCGTTCACCCGTCGAGATCCTCTTCAACTGCGCTGGCTACGTACATCACGGGACAGTCCTCGACTGTTCCGAGGAGGACTGGTCGTTTTCGTTGGAGCTCAACGTGAGATCGATGTTTCGTACAATCAGGGCGTTCCTACCGGGTATGCTCGAACGCGGCACTGGGAACATCATCAACATGTCATCGGTCGTATCCAGTGTTAGTGGCCTTCCCAACCGCTTCGTCTATGGGACCACGAAGGCCGCAGTGATCGGACTGACGAAGTCAGTCGCACGCGATTTCATCGATCGGGGCGTGCGCTGCAATGCAATTTGCCCCGGAACGGTGCAGACCCCGTCTCTTGACGACCGTATCGCCGCTCTCGGTGACCCAGAAGGCGCCAGGCGCGACTTCATCGCGCGCCAACCGATGGGCCGCCTTGGCCGAGCTGAGGAGATTGCAGAGATGGCCGTCTATCTTGCCTCGGACGAATCTGCATATCTGACCGGCACGGCGCTTGTGATCGATGGCGGTCTCAGCCTGTAGCTGGAGGGTGCGGCGCTCTGGGCCGGAACTCATTGGTGGAATACATACGACTGCTGCCGATGCGGATGCTCGCAGCACTGCTTGCGCTTCTTGCCTGAACCGCACGGACAAGGCTCGTTTCGCCCCCTCGGGCCCGAAGCACGATTGCGGACGTATTCACGATACCGTTCAAGATCTCGACCAAGTGATCGCAGGTTCTCGTGGGCGTGAGGAAAGAACCGCAAGTAAGCACGGCAGAAGTAGTCTGGCGATGCAGCCGTCGCGCTCCCCATCCGGTTTCGAGGACAACCGCCCCGGCAGACGGAGAGCCACTCGCAATGTACACACTCCATCGGGAGGGGGATCTTCTGGAGCACGAACGCGATGCGCCTAGGCTCGTTCACCAGTTTGCTCAGGGGCCTGTCCAGCACATTTCCGAGCTTCCAGGCTGGATGAATGTAAAAGTCGCAAGGGTACGCCGAACCATCCCATTCCACGACGATACCCGCCTCGCAGCTGTTGCTGTGTACGCACAGGTCATTGGGAACGTTCACATACGACTGCAGGAAATTGTCGAAGATGCGGACTGATATTGTAGGCCCGCCCCCCTGAAACCAGCTATCGAATGCCACGACCAGGAATTCGCCGTACGCTTCGGGTGAGATGAGGTAGTTCACGGGCTTCTCTGGTTCGATCGCCTGAAAATCCATTGCCGGGATGAACTGCACGTGGCTGAAGCCCTCGCCACGGAAAAATCGTATGAGGTCGCCCACGCGCTCGATGTTGTGCGGACCGAGCACGCACAGGATATTCAAATCTACGTTGTAGCGGCGCAAGACCTCAATGCCCCGCATCACATCGCGGAACGAGCCCTGGCCGCCCCGTCTTATGCGCATCTGGTCGTGGATCTCCTGCGGACCGTCCAGTGAGACTCCCACCAGGAACGCATACTGCGCGAAGAATGTACCCCAGGCATCATCTACCAACACCGCGTTGGTCTGGATCGCATTCGAAATCACGGTCCCGGGTGCCGCATGTTGTTCTTGCATCTGCACCACACGCTGGAAGAACGGAAGGCCTGCGAGGGTGGGCTCGCCACCCTGCCAGGCAATGTTGGCCTGGCGAACATCGGCAACGTACTCCATGTACTCGGGGATAAAGCGCTCAAGCACTTCGTTCTCTATACGCCGCTGCGCGCGGCTTCCCTGAAGCGATTCGCGGTAGTAGCAGTAGTGACAGTCCAGGTTGCAGTCGGTCGAAACGGTCTTGAACATCACCGACAGCGGCGGCATGGCTTCACCCGTGGCACACCCGGCAAGGTCAGGCCCGACCGTACTTGCGGAACACCTCGCCGATGTCGGTGCCGGCCCTGAGCTCGGTGCGAGCCTTGTTTTCGATCTCCTCCAGGGCTTCGGCCGCGACAGCGACCTCGTCTACTATCTCCGCGGGGATCACGAGGACTGCATCGGTATCGGCCAGGATCCAGTCTCCGGGCCGAACCTGAACGTAGTCTCCAAACGCACCTTCCAGCATGAGTGGCACATCTACATCGTGAATGCGCATCCGCTTGATCGACTCGATGGGGCTCCTGTAGCGCGCGAACGGTTCGAAGTCAGGAATACTGAGAACGCCCTGGCTGTCCCGAATACCGCCGTCTATCACCACCCCCCGGGCTCCGTGGCGCCATGCCATTGTGGAGAGCATCTCACCCCAGTGCGCGGTTGAGCGGTCGTCGGCACCGTGAACAACAACGATGTCGCCTGGCTCGATCGGGGCAAAGTAGTCGGTTATCCGTTGTAGGCCCGAAGGCCGCCACTGGCGCACCGTGCGCGGGTCCCGGACCCACCGGACTGTGAAAGCTGGCCCGGCGCGACTGGCCTCGGTGCGTAGTCCGCGAATCTCGTGACTGAGAACGCACGTCTGGCCAAGGCCTCGCTCATCCATGATGTCGTACACCGTGGCGCTGGGAACGCATTCCAGGCGCTCGGCGAGTGATGTGACCGCAGCAGCCGATCGCGTTGACATGGAGCCTCTCCCTCCGTACGTTGACGAATATCGACGCAAGTCGACTATACAACGTTCCGCGGCAGCCAAACAGGGGCCCCCTTAGATGCCCAACCTAATCGCTATTGAAACGATCGAAGCCAATTGCGGGCCACGCCAACAATGGCTGTTCGTCCGCCTGGAAGCCGAAGACGGCGCGGTGGGACTTGGAGAAGCCTCAGACTCCGGATCACCGGCGGCGGCGAGTGCCGCTATTCACGAGCTTTTCGTGCCACGTCTGCTCAGCCGGCCCGGCGAACCATCACGTGTTGCTGAAGCGTTGCGCTTTCTCGGTTCTGCTCCACCGGCTGGCAAGGTTTCCGGTCTGACCCTGATGACGGCGGCAAGCGCATTGGAAATGGCAGCATGGGACCTCATGGCCTGCCGTCTCGGCCTGCCGCTGGCCGCATTGCTGGGCGGCCCGATTGTCGATGCAGTGCCAGTGTACGCCAACATCAACCGGGGACTTCCGGACATGGAAGCCTGCACGTTTGCGACGGCCGGAGCCATGGCTATGGAAGCGGGATTCACGGCTGTCAAGTGCGCCCCGTTTGCTGGCGTCCGGCCGCTTCATGCCGACAATGAACTGATCGAAGCAGGTCTTCGCCGCGTCGCAGCTTTGCGCGAGTCGCTGCCCTCGAACGTCGCCCTGATGGTCGATGCTCATGGGCGCCTGGATCGTGTGACCGGCCCCCGGGTGGCCCGGGCACTGGAAGCATGGGATCTCGCGTGGCTCGAAGAACCATCCCGATTCGAAGACGATCCCGGGACGCTCACGGCGACGGCGGCCGCAACCAGGCTGCCACTTGCCGCAGGCGAACTCCTGGGCGGTGTTGCGGCATATCTCGCGATGCTTCAGTCGGGGTCGGTGAGCGTGGTCATGACCGACGTCTCACACAACGGCGGAGTGGCAGCTACCCTCGCCGTGGGTGCATTGGTAAGAGCGTTTGCCATGCCGCTCTCGCTCCACAGTCCGAGCGGCCCGGTGGCCACAGCGTTCAGCGCTCATCTTGCTGCTGCACTGGCCGGTGTTTCAAGTATGGAGTACGCGTTCTCTGCGCAGCGTGTGAAGTCGGTTACGGCACTGCTGGGCGCTCCAGAACCAGTTGCTGAGGGCAAGTACTGCTTGTCCAAAAGGCCTGGGATTGGAATCAAGCTGGTCGAGCAGGAGCTTCAACGCGTCGGGCACGTGCGGCGCAGTGCAATTTGATGTTGGCCTCGAATAGAGACCCCATACCGGACTATCCACAAGGAGCCATGCCAAAGTGCGATTGAGCTGCCGCGATAACTCGTTCCCGCTCCTTTCCCTCGATGGAGCCCTGCACGTGATTGCCGATCTCGGTCTCGAAGGGGTCGACATCTCAATTTCACCCCGTCATGCGCAGCTCGACCCGGCTGCCGTACTGGAAGACCCAAGCGGACAGGCGGCCAACGTGTCACGGCTGGTGCGTGCGGCCGGGCTTCTCGTCGCAGACGTGTTCGTGCTCACCGGCTTTGGGCCCTCTGTCTTGTCGGTGAACGCAAGGACAGCCAATGAACGCCAACAGGCGCGTCGCCAGTTCGATGCACTACTACAGTTCGCGGTGCAAGCAGGAGCACCGGGGATGACCGTCCTCCCGGGTGAGCCTTGGAACGACGATCCCGAAACCGGGTTGGCCGTGGCAGCAGAAGAACTCGCGTGGCGGGCGCAGCAGGCGAGCGCGGAAGGGCTCGGCCTCTCGTTTGAGCCTCACGCCATCTCAAATGTACGCACGCCCGATTCAGTGCTTGCGTTGCTGGATCGATCAGCCGGCGTGGGCCTGACACTCGATTATTCGCATTTCGTATCGCTTGGCATTACAGAGGAGGCCGTGGACCCACTCCTGCCCCACGCTCGCCATTTTCAGGCGCGTCAAGCATCGCCGGGCCACCTACAGGCAACGGCGAGGACCGGGGTGATCAACTTCCCCCGGATCATCCACGCACTCATAGCGCATGGGTATGTCGGCTGGTTCGGAATTGAGTACACCTGGAACAGCTGGATGGATGAGGTTGACACCATCGCCCAGACTGCCTTGCTCCGGGACGTGGCCCGGACGGTATTGTCTTGATCTCTACCAGCGACGGCCGAGCGTGAGTCCGCCGTCCACCGTGAGGACCGCGCCCGTGACATAGGACGCAGCGTCCGAGGCCAGATAGACCACTGCATCAGCGATTTCAGAAGGCTCGCCAAGCCTGCCAATTGGTGGCCGCAATCGGGAGTAGGCTTCGCTTCCTGGCTGACCGATGATTCCCTGAATGAAGTCACTCAGGATTGGGCCGCCAGGGGCGATGCAGTTCACTCGAATCCCGTGAGGTGCCAGTTCGAGAGCCATGCACCGAGACAACCGTTCAAGCGCCGCCTTGGTGGCACCGTAATGGCTCACTCCCGGTTGTGAGAACGACGCCGACACCGAGGTGATGTTCACGACAACACCGGGACTCTCTGTCTTTACCCAGTACTGTGCGGCGGCCTGGCATAGGAGAAAGGGCCCTCGATAGTTGACATTCATCACGTCATCAACCGCATCTAACTCCAGGGCGAGGAATGAGGCGTGCCGGAAGATTGCCGCATTGTTGACCAGGATATCGAGTTGGCCCAGCCGTTCGACTGCTACAGCCGGCAGTGCACGGGCGAAGTCGGCATTGGCTATATCGCCAGGGGCCGGGCTGAAGGTGGCCTGAATCTCTGCCAATGTAGAGGCAGTCACCGTTAGATTCGCGGGATCGCGGTCGTTGATTACCACTGCGGCGCCGGCCTCTGCAAGCCCCAGCGCGATCGCACGGCCAATGCCTCGTCCCGCCCCGGTGACGATGGCAACCTTGCCTTCCAACAGTCGTTGGTAGCTCATTGCCGCCCTGCCAGGAACTCTCGCGCCTTGTCGAGCATCTCCTCCAACGCTTGCCTTGCCGCTGCAACGCCGATGAGATTCGTGCGCTCGTCCGGGTCACTGACGAGGTCATAGAACGCACCTGGCTCGAGCGTCTCTTCATGGACCACCAACTTGTGCGATCTGGTTGCAACCATCAGGAAGCCGGCAATCTGGCTAAACACCACGTCTCGACCTGTGGACTTGCCCTCAATGGCAGGCAACAGGCTCTTCGCCGCAACCCTGGGGTCCGTCCACTGTGCACCCGCGAGGTCGAGGATAGTTGCCACCAGGTCGAAGCCCTGGGTGAGGCCTCCGACCGCTGAGGCGCCGATTGGTCCGGTCGGCGGCACGACCAGCTGCGGAACGCGAACCGCGCTCTCATAGAAGACGCGTTTCGAAATCAGGCCGTGGTCGCCCAGCAGTTCGCCGTGGTCAGCACTGAACATGATCCATGTATCGCGGTCGCGGCCGGTGGCGACGAGCGCTGAGACGATACGCCCGATTGCATCATCGATCTGCGTGATCAAGCCGTAGTAGAACTTGCCGATCTGACGGTAGTCATCTTCGGTCCAGTGCGCACAGCCCAGGTGTTTCAGGTTCCAGCGGAGATAATCACCCCAGCGGTTCGCGGGGACTTCATCCGGGTTGAGCGGACCGAGTGGGATCTCCCCGGGTTCATAGAGGTCAGCGTATCTCTGCGGTGCGTCCCAGGGCGGATGTGGCCCAATAGGCGCGACCCAAAGGAAGAACGGCTCCTTCCGGTCGTATTCCTGAATGTACCTGCATGCCTCGTCGGCAATGAAGGTGTCGAGCATCTCAGCGTCCGGCACAACGTCTGTTTCGGCACGCTGACGGTGGCGCCTGGCCTTGGGATTTGGCTCCATCAGGCCCTTCGGAGTTGGGATCCAGCCCAGGAGCGACGAGTTGTGTTCGGCCCATGCTTCAAACAGCCCCCGCTGCTTCAGATGGCGCGTGTACGGCGTCTCCATTCGCCAGAGAACGTACTTGTCGTGTTCCTCCCAAACCTCATCAAAGCCGTATTCTCGAGCGTCCGTGCGTGCCGAACCGCCGCCGAAGTGCAACTTACCGATCCCGGCAGTCCGGTAACCTGCTGCCTGGAGTGAGTGAAGGAAATTCGGCTGCCGGGGCCCAGGAAACGCCCCCTTCGTGTGTGGCAAGTGCCCGTTATCGTCCATTCCGTGGTCGCGGACATGTAGACCGGTCAACAGCGATGCGCGCGATGGCTGGCAGACCGGGCTTTCGCAATATGCACGGCCAAACGTCACCCCCCGAGCAGCGAGTGAATCCAGGTGTGGCGTGCGGACAACGGGATTTCCCGCGAAGCCGGCAGCATCATGGCGCCATTCGTCTGGGAATACCCAGATGATGTTGGGGCGCGCAGCCACTCGACGGTCAGGCATTTCGGGCATCCCATGTGACCCGGAGTAATGACCAGGGCTCCATGTCGCATTGAGTGGCGGGCAGGGCGGTAGACACCTCGGGCAGAGACCGCGCGAAACTCACCGAGAGATCGGGCGTAGAGACGATCTCAATCGAATCGGGGGTTTGCCCCGCATTCAGACTCTCGAAGTGCAATCGCACCGCCTCCGATGAGGCATTCTGTGCGAGCAATGTCGATGAACCGTCTACGTGGCGGAAGAGGGCTCCCTCGACATCGAGGAAGGATTCCTCGGCGGCAATTCCACGGCTCATCACCTGAGCGGCACCCTCGGCGCGGACCCCTTCGTAAGTTGAGTCGCCGTTCGCCGCCAGGTTAAACCAGCGAATCAACAAGGATGAGCCCATCGGCTTCCATCCTTCGGATGAATCGATGGGGCGTGCGATGGCCCACACCCCGCCATCGAAGAAAAAAGCATGGTAGCTTATGACTGTAACAAGAGGGTGGCGCAAGAGCGCAAGTCCCTGGCGCGCGCAGACGTGCAGCCACATGCCGTTAAAGACGGGCCGCCCACCCTGGATAGTCGCAGCAATCTCGCCGGCGCCCCATTCTGTCACCCAGATTTCCTTACCTGGCATCTTGGCGGCTGTGTAATCCAGCGTTCTCTTCAGGCCGGAATCGACTTTTGCGAGTAGCGTGGGCAGTACCACATCGAGATTGCCCCGGAGGCCCGCATCTGAACTACGTCCGAAGCATTGGTCAATCTCCGCATAGGGATGGACCGTAACCGCGTGGAACCATGGCTCGGGTGTCATTGCCTCATCCCACTCCCAGGCCTTCTGCCTTGGGCCCGGCCCGGGCTGCAGCGGAGAACGCCATCGGCTATTCGCTGCCTGCACAGCTATCTTCGTATCCGGCCTGAGCGACGGCCGCATGGCGTCTACGTATTCGCGCATCAAGGCAATCGTTGTCGGCCAGTCGGGGAACCGCGCCATGGACGTGGCATCACCCAGAAGCCCGAGAAAGAACTCATTCCCCAACTCGATGCGGCCCGGGAGGACGTTCTTCTCAAGCATGTCGGCAGCCCACGCGGCCTGCTCCTCGGCGGATGAGGTCTCTAGATTCGCTACCCACACCAGGCTGGCACCCAGGCGTGCGGCCAACGCGGAAAAGTCCTCTGCTTTGCACCCATTGGGGTGCTCCCGGTAGCTGCGGAGGGCAGCGGCTCGCATGAATCCGCGATACGGCGATGCTCCGCTTCCGGTCTCTGGAACTTCTAGGCGTCCTGATCGCCAGTCGAAGAAGTTGGCAACACTACCGCCCGGGAAGCGAAGGTGACCCGGCGCCACCCAGGAGCCAATCACCTCGATCCGGGGGTCTTCATGCGGGATGCTGTAGGGAACGGGCGCGTTGAGACCGAAGATATCCCGCGGCAAGAGGCGGCGCCGTCCAGTGAGCCTGAGGTGAACTTCACGCATGGGCTTACCCTTCCACGAGCCAATTGGCACCTTGCCAGCAGGCTGGCGGAGGCGTCGGGGACTCTCCTCTTACAATCAGAGCTGACTGTAGTCGATTCTATGGATAATGACAATGAGCCGGTCACTGATGTCGCAGATGGCCTGGCGCCGGCCTGCTTCTGCCGGGTAACCCCTAGCGGGATGACCCTCGGAGCACTAGCCGGGCCCGATGGAGCAGTAGCGGAGCGAGCTGGGTGTGAGGGAGGCCACGTTCAGCCCAGTGAATCACTGCCTGGAGAAATGTCCAGTTCATGATGGCCGCCAGTTCGCTGGCTGAGTACGAAGGGTCAATCTCGCCACGTTCGTGAGCCGCTGCGAAGATTCGCTGCGCCAGCATCCGAAAACGCGAACTCCCTTCGACGACCAGTGGATGTCCCGCGAGGTGCAAAGTCTCTAGCGCAGCCCGTGCGACCAGAGGTTGCGGATAACGCTGAAGACGCCTTGCAATTACCACCGCCATTGACTCGAAGATCTCTTCGGAAGGTGCACCCCGGTCGAGCAATGGGGCCGCCGCCTCGTGTACGGCGTCCGAGCCGCTGGGCATGATCCTTACAAGTAGATGTTCTTTGGTTGGGAAATAGAAATAGAAAGTGCCCTTGGCAATCCCTGCCTGCTCGCAGATCGTATCCACAGATACCTGGTCGTAGCCACGGTCGGCCCAAAGTGCGAACGCTACATCGATGACCCGCTGGCGCGTCACCCGCGCGCGCTCCTGCTTCATCTTCGCAATTCGGGGTACGGCCGCCGGTGAATTCGCAATCCGAGAGGGCGTGGACAAGCTGCATGAACCTTTTTCAAAGCACGATATTGCAATCCTGACGCGTGCGTGCCAATGAATCAAGGAGGCGCACACTCAGCGGTGGCGTCGGGGCCACCATTGCCGAGGTGCTGGCGCTCGCTCGGCTGACACTTCGTTCTGAGTTTAGGTCTTAGCGGAGGAGGACTGGTGGGCCGGGCAGAACAGCGTTCCACGGGAAGTGTGTCAGCGCGGCGACCAGGAGCTCGCAAGGTGAGCTGCCAAGCAGGCGCGTTCTGTTCGAGGTTCCAGCAACCTCGCGGGACCTGAGTTGCCCCTAACACCAGGTCCGCAGCGTTAAGCTCCTGTGTTGGCGATCGGTGCGCGGAGTGTCGCCCTCTGCAGCCTGGTGGTTGAGCCGATTACATTTGCATCCGGGGTTTGCAGGGTGGCAGCAGGAGCGACAGCTCCACAGTCCTTGCCGGTGCCGGCCTCATGCGCATCGTCCCCTCTCACAATCAGGAACTGGCCTGAGTCCAGACGCGTCCTCTCAGGGGCAATCCGCCATGGATGGTCATCCTGTGCAGACGTGGCCGTTCTGTACAGGCCCCGACAAGGCTGGTGCCCGGGCCAGAGTGACCCGCATTGTGCACAGGATGCGCAGCACCTTGCTGGCGTGGGAACGGCAGAAAACCAGCTCGCGGGAATTAGAGGCGGCCGTCGGAACCTGGAGTTGGCAGCTGCGAGGAACCCGGCTTCTCCGCCGGACCTCCGCCACTGTGCCCAGTTGCCGGCCGTGTTCGGGATCCACCCAGGCGGCGGGCGACCGGAAGGGCATCCCGTGACCTTTCTGCATCCTTGCGTGGTACTCCCGAACGGGGATGACCAGGCCGAGCATTGCCCCGTGCAGCCGATTCGCACGGGGCATGGGCTCCGTTGTCCTGTCCGAGGCGTTCACCCACCCGATACCTCGCCAAGACTACAGGCCCGAACTGGTGACGGGTTCCCATCTGGAGTCCTGAGCGGTTGCATCTTCTCCATCCCATCGAGAGAGTTGCAGCAATGGCCAGCCCCACAACCGCTCAGGCCAGGCGCGCCCGTAGAGGCGCGCCCGTGGTGCTCGCAGAACGCGTTTCCGACACGCGATCACCATTCCCGGGTGCAACAGCTGATGCCGTGGCCGTCTGAGAGACTTCTGAACCCGTGACAGCCACGCTATAGTTGACGCTGGTCGATTATACAGCGAGACTGTGCACCCCTGCAGACCGTACGTCAGGAATGAAGTCATGCTGGAATCACGGCCCAACGTAGTCCTGATCATGCCTGACCAGCACCGGGGCAGCATACTTGGGTGTGCCGGCGAACCCGTGATCTCGACACCGAACCTCGATCGGATTGCGGCCGAGGGCATCAGGTTCTCGCGCACCTCGAGCCAGTCGCCCCTCTGTCAGCCGGCACGCGCTTCCTTCCTCACAGGCCGTTATCCACACCAGCACGGCTGCATCATCAATGAGCGGAACTTCCCGAGCCCCGAAGAGCCTAACTTCTTGCACACCCTGCGGGCGGCCGGTTACCACGTCGCGGGCGTCGGCAAGGTGCATGTCGGCACCGTTCCGCGCGGGGAGGACCGCCTTTCGCATCTGATGCAGTACGGCTTCAACGAACTGGACGAAGCGACCGGCAAGATATCCTTCCTCAAAGGGAACAACCGCTATACCCGGGTCCTTGCAGAAGCAGGGGTTCTGGATTCGTACCGGAAGGACATGCTGGAGCGGATTGCGAAGATGGCCGACGATCGGCCGGGCGCCTTCTTGCGCACCTTCGAGGTCGATGGAGTCGACAGGCAAGAACCCTGGTACGCTGGGCCTGCTCCAGTGCCGCCGGAGTTGTTCATCGACAATTACGTCGGTCGTTCGGCCGTGGAATGGATAAAGGGTTTCGATCGCGAGCAGCCGTTCTGTCTCTGGGTGGGGTTCTGTGGTCCACACGACCCTTATGATGCACCCCAGGAATATGCAAACCCTTACCTTGCACGGTTCGCCAGCATTCCGGTGGGCCCTTTCCAGCCGCCAGAGCCGACACCGAGTGAGCGGTACAACCGGCTTCTCGAGTACTTCGGCGTGTATAGTGGCACAGGCCGGATACAGCCCGAACATGTGCGGCGGCTGAAGGCGTTCTACTACGCAAACGTCTCACTCATCGACGACCAGATCGGTGCAATCCAGATGGCCCTCCGTGAACGCGGTTTTGCCGACAACACGTGGATAGTCTATACATCAGATCACGGCGACATGCTCGGCGACCATCAGATGCTGTCGAAAGTTCTGATGTACAAAGGGGCGCTCCATGTCCCACTGATTATCCGGCCTCCCGGAGGCATTGCGGGCAGCGTCGTCGATGACCCCGTCGAGCTGATAGACGGTCCGGCCACCATCCTCGATGGTCTCGGTCTCCTTCCGGTTCGGGATAGTCATGCACGTTCGCTACTGCCGTATCTCGGTGAGGGCCACCACCCGGCGAAACGCGATGCCGTATTCGCTGAGGTGAACGCCTTCTCAGCCGTCGTGACTGAAGGCTTCAAGTACGTAATCGAACGCGATACTGGCGCACCCTGCTTGCTCTTTGACCTGACCACGGACCCGGATGAAAACAGAAACCTGGCGGCGGAATCCGGGTGGATAGCGGTCCGTCAGGAGCTCTACAGGCAATTCCTGGCACCGTTTCTAGCGATGTAAGCAACCGGCAATAGTGAAAGGCAGCCCCTGGGAGTGAATATATGCGGAAACAGAGAACCGAATACTTGAGACCTATCCCCGATGGGTTCGATATCATCTATGCATCAAGCGTAGTAGGCGACCGAACAGGCAATGGTCAGCGAGCAATTGATCTCTGGGCAATGAACTCTGGCTCATGCATGAGTTCCCGCATTGCATGGGGTGGCTATATACATAACCACTTCTGTTCCTCGCCAGGCGGTCGCTATATAGCGACCAACCGTATCATGGAGGATACTAACGGCAATGGTATCCTCGATGTTTGGGACCGAAAACAGCTCTTCATTCTTGATCTTGAGGACGGGAATGAATGGCCATTATACCCGGAGTTCAATGCAGGCTGGGGCGGAATTGATTGGTCCCTGGATGGCGAATGGATCTATCTCTCTATGTCGAGAATGGCATGGTCTGGTGGAACAGACATCTACCGCATGCACCCAGACGGGTCTGGTATCGAGAATCTCACGGTGGGGATTGAGAAACGCCTTGGGCCGGCTGGGACAGTAAGGAAGTTCGTCAGCGATGTGGGTGTATCGCATGATGGAGAATGGATAGCCTTCCTTTACAGCCCTCGTCAAGGCGAAACCACGGTGGGCGTGACTACGACCAAGAGCCGCATTGCCGTGTGTCGTATTGACGGGACTGAAGCGCAGTTCATTACTGACGGCGGTACCCTCCCCTCCAAGAAGCGTGGCGCATGGCATGCGGGCGATTTCGATCCTGAGTTCAGCCCCGACGGCCAGGAGATCGTATTCAGTCGAATGACGGATTCTGGCATGAACGGAGAGCTATCGAGCTTCGACATCATGCAATGCCGAACTGACGGAACGAACCTTCGTCGCCTGACATCCGACCGCGACCCGGCCGGCAAAGGCATTCCCGATTGGGCTGAGGATGGCCGAATTATCTACATGGTCATCGATGCGCGTGACAGCTACGTGGGACCGGAGGTAATGAGCGCAGATGGGTCGACCGTGCGGCGGTATCCCGAGGCACGGGGAACTCACTTCCGTTGGGTCCCAGGATGAGGTTGTGAGCCTTGTGGGGATTCGGTACCCGGGACGCCTGCCGATCTCCCCCGCTTGTCAGTGCACCCGGCATGCGCTCGAAGGAAAGCACGCCACAATTGTGCTGCGCTCGCAACGGGTCCATGAGCAGCCAGGCACAGATGGTCCCCCGGGCAGGGACGCCAGCAGAATGCCCTGCTCGCAAGTTGTATAGCGGTCTCGGCGGTCCGCCTGGCCGTGGTTGGCCCTGGTGAGCCAAGACCTTCGAATTGGCCTGTCTTCAGACGCGCCGCACCAACTGCGACGGAGCGGCAGTCTGGCCTGTCGACAGGGTGTCTTCAGCGGGACGATAGCGTACGCGGATTGTTGCCGTATGAGAGCCCACTGAGCCAGAAGCGATAGAGACCATGTGGACCAGCCCCTACGGTGTTGGGCGGAGGTTTCAAGACGGCGTTCCCGAGACCTCCCAGCCCCATGCCCGTGCGGTGTTCTGCACCGCTCGTGACGACCATTCCTCCCCCACCGCATCGTGCACCGCACCGATCAGCTCAAGGAGTTCCAGGTCGATCTCATCCTCGGACGGTGGTGCTTCTGGAGCCTCGAGTACAATTGAGATGACCGCGCGCGTACCTTCCACTGCAATGTCAAAGACCCGGCCCGAGGGTGCTGTCCAACGGGGGCCGATCTCGCGGATGGCCCTCACGAACTCGCCGGGCAGGCCTTCGTCGGCCAGTACTGGCATGAGCGGGACAACTGGCTGGTCATTCATCGGTAGGACTCCTCGGCCACCCTGATGCAGGCATCTGCGCAGGCCTGCGGGTCATATTCCTGGACGAAGTGGCGGCCGCCGGAAACGACATGAACGGGGTGTTCACCCCCCCGGGGCAACCTCTGCTGTAGGGCCGCACCCTGTTCGCCCAGCGGAAAGACGACGTCCGCGTCACCCCAGACAAAGCGTACGGGCACATCCAGACTGGCTAATCGCTCCCAGAGTGCGTCGGCCAGGGCCTGAGTCGGGTGCTCGCTACCGAGCGAAATCGCGCGCGGAAAGGCAAGTGTGCCTCCGGGTCCTCCGTGGTACTCGAACGGCAGCGTGTATGCAGTCCAGGCGGGTCCAATTTGAACCGAAGGTGGACCGGAAAGGCGGATGCCATTCACGAACATCCGCCTGCGGGAAAGCAGAAGTGGCCCGCTCAAAGGTCCATGAAGGGTGCGCCACGGAAAGACCCGGCGATGAAAGAGCGAGGCCTCACCCCAAAACGTGTTCGCGAGGACTAGACCCCGTATGAACCCTGGCTGTGCAAGTTCGAGACCGAGGCCAATCGGCCCGCCCCAATCCTGGCAGAAAATCACGGCCTCTCGGACCCCTGTCTGTCGAAGGAGGGCGACCGTTCGGCCGATGTGATGGGCTATAGCATAGTCGCCCTCATACCGGGCATGGTCCGAACGTCCGAAGCCGAGGTAGTCGGGTGCAATCACGCGGAAGCCTGCCGAAGCGACTGCTGGCAGGATGTCGCGATAGATGAACGACCAGGTGGGGTTGCCGTGAAGCAACACAACACAGGGCGCACCCCGATCGCCCTCATCGAGGTAGTGGAGACGATATCCTGCCACCTCCACCCACCGGGGCTCGAATGGCAGGAGTTCGCAGACCTCTTCAGGCAGCCAGGGTATCATGTTCTTCTCCAAAAAAGCTGACCAGAGTCTATTCTTTTGGTCTGAGATGCGCTAGTGTGTCCGCGATCGTGGAGGAAGGCATCCATCCACGCGCGTCCAGTCGAGTTCTCGATGTCCATTGGCCAGCAGCCGAAGGGGGGAGTCGCCAGGCATCAGCAGACTTGACGGTTTCGCTGGCAGCGAGAGGAGAAATGCAACCATGACCAACGTCGATTACGAGAGCTACTGGAACGTTCGGGCCCGCCGGCTGTCACGCCGCAGGCTCTTACACGGAGTGGGCGTCACCGCAGTAGGCGCGGCAGCCGTCAGCCTGGTGGGATGCGGCGACGACGATGACGACGCAAACGAGCCCGATTTGGTGGCCACTGCGGCACCTTCGGCCCAAGCGACCGAACAGCCGCGAGCGGGCGGCGTCTTGCGCCAGGCGGACGGGGCCGATCCGACGCACTTCAGCCCGTTTCACCAGCCCGCGGACGCACCCCTCTGGAACGTGTGGAGGCGCCACAGCGGCTACTGGGACACGCTCTGGAGCATGCGCGAGTCGGATGACCCGTTGAACCAGGTACAGCTTCGGCTCGCGGAGTCCATCGAGCAGCCGGACGAACTCACCTACATCGTCAAGATGCGCGAAGCCTTCTTCCACAATCAACCGCTGAGCGCGTCCAATAGCAAGGTCAACGGCCGCATGTTGACCGCTGAGGATGTTGTGGCTCGCTATGCCTTTATCCGCAAACCGCCCGCCGTGAGCAATACCCTCATCAACTCTCAGTTGACGGTCACTGCACTCGAACCGCTCAGACTGCAGTTCAAGACATCCGTTCCGGCCGGCCTCTTTTACGAAGCATCTAACTCCGGGGCAATGTTAAGGGGACAGGAAGTGCCCAGGGAGATGCTTGACGAGGAAACCCTAAAGAATGATGTGCCCATCGGCACGGGCCTGTTCATGTTCAAGAGCATTCAACTGGGTAGCAGCGAAGAAGCTGTACGCAATCCCGGCTACTTCCTCAAGGATCATCCCTACCTCGCTGGAAAGCAGTTCACGCTGGTGCCGGACCCTGCAGCTCGTGAGGTAGCATTCCGGGCCGGTCAGTTAGACTATCTTGAGTTTGTCGACGTGAAACAAGCAGATGCCGTAACGGCCGATATGGGTTCCCGGATCAAGCATATCGCGTTTCCTACAAGTAAGGGCATATCGTGCGTTATGAATCTCAAGCGACCTCCTTTCAATGATGTGAGAGTACGCGAAGCAGTATATCGCGGCATAGATGTGGACCGCTTGATTCGTATTGTCTGGTTTGGAGACGCAGTTCGTACAGGTTATTTTTCGGATGCTGCTACAGCGCGCTTCCCACTTGGTTATAAAGCAGTGGAACAATATGTTGGATATGATAAAGCGAGGGCAAAACAATTGCTTGATGCTTCGAATTATGATGGACATACATTGGCATTTGTTATTCCCAACGATACACCATCTCTGGCGGATGCTGCTCGGCTTATCGCGGAAGACTTGCAGGCAATTGGATTCAAGACTGAACTGCAGCCAGAGGCACGAAACATCTTCCTTAAGCGAATATCGCCGAAACCCGGTGATTTCGATTTCACGCTTGCAGGTCTGCAGGACTACGAGCTGGCCCAGTCCAAGACCGGGAACTTCTTTAAGAATGGGACTCTCGAGGATCCGGAGATTGACGCGCTGCTAGCCTCCATCATTACTACAGTGGATAATGAGCAACGTAAGGTGCAGTCGCAGAGATTCGAGCTGCTCATGGCCCAGCGCTACAGCCCGCTTGTTCCGTTACTCAGGACCATCGGCCACGTTGGATGGAGTTCTCGTGTGAAGGGCCTGGACTTCGAAGCCTCGAAGGCGGGAGTGGGAGGCTGGCAGCCAAACATGTGGCTGGACACCTAGGCACGATGCTTGACGGCAAGGGCACTGGCACTGGTCGCCAGCTGAGGGAAAGCGAATGAAGCAGGAGGAGCGCTTTCCATGATTCGTTACACGTTGCGGCGTGTCGCATTCTTTTTTCCCGTCCTTCTTGCAGCCAGTGCACTTACCTTCTTCGCCATCGCTCTACTCCCCGGCGACCCGGCCCTGGCGTTCGTAGGAGAGCAAGCCGAGCAGGAACAGATAGACCACTTCCATCGCACCCATGGGCTCGACCGGCCAATCCTTGAGCGCTACGTCGATTGGCTGGCCGGGATGGTCCGCCTTGATCCGGGCCGAGGATACCTGGGCGGAGCGACCATCGGCGATGAACTCCGCACTCGCTTCCCTGTCACTGCCATGATAATGGTCTTCATCTTCGGTTTCACTGTGTTCTTTGGAACGGCCTTTGGGATCGTTGCTGCAGCAATGCAGAACCGCTGGCCCGACTACTGTCTGAGGTTCTTCAGTGTTTTGGGCCAGGCAATCCCGGATTTCTATCTGCTTACTTTGCTTCTGCTCATCCCGGCAATTCTCTGGCGGTATTCGCCTCCATTCGGTTATGTGCCGTTCTGGGAAGATCCATTGCGCGCACTCCAGCAAGTGGTGCCTCCCACCCTTTTAATCTCAATCGGTGGCACGGCAACACTGTTACGTGTGACCCGAGCTGCCATGCTTGAGGTGCTTCGTCAGGATTACATTCGTACAGCCAGGGCAAGAGGCGTCGGGCAGTTCCCCATCCTGCTCAGGCATGCAGCACCGAATGCAGCATTACCGGTAATGACTCTTGCAGGGGCGCTTATGGGAGGTCTGTTAGGTGGTACGGTAATACTCGAAAATATTACATCATTGCCCGGACTTGGACAGTACACGTTCAATGCAGTTGTGCAGCAAGACCTCAACGTTGTAATGGCGATGACCATGTATGCCGCTTTCCTTGTGTTGACCACCAATCTGATTGTCGATCTGCTGTACGCGGCCGTCGATCCAAGGATTCGGTATCGGTGACTGCGCCAGTGTCAGCCGCCGGCAGTGTGCTCGCGTCTCGTCGTCGCGGACTGGCTTCCGGTATCGGCGTCCCGTTACTGAGGTTCGTCAGGGCGCAACCACTGGGGAGCTTCGGGGCTGTCCTGGTGATTGTCTTTGTCCTCATGGCCGTTTTCGCTCCCTTGTTGGCTCCGTATGATCCGCGAAGGAGCGTCGATCAGCCACTCCTCTCTCCCGGAGGAGATCATCTGCTTGGTACTGACGCCATTGGACAGGACGTCCTAAGCCGCGTGATCGTCGGCAGTCAAATCTCGATAGCGATTGCTGTCAGTGTCGTGCTCGTCAACGTCACGTTGAGCACCCTCTTCGGCCTCTGGTCTGGATATTTCCAGGGCCCGGTCGATTACCTGATTCAGAGGAGCGGCGAGGTCTGGGTCGCGTTCCCGGGCCTAATTGCCTTGCTTCTCATCGTTGCGGTGCTTGGACCTCCGAGCACCGAGGGCGGGAACCTCCTGACAATTGTCTGGGACATGCGCAATCTTATCTTCGCGTTCTCTATCGGCGCGGTCTTTGGCGGCTCTCGCGTTGTCCGCGCAGTCACGCTCTCACTGAAGCATCAGGACTATGTGATTGCTGCGACGACCCTTGGAGCGGGGCACATGCGCATTGTCCTCCGGCATATTCTCCCGAACGTAATGCCCTACGTGATTGTCGCAGCGACACAGGGCCTTGGCGCGGTCATTCTCGGCGAGGCTGCGCTTTCCTTCCTGGGCCTCGGCGTTGCTCCAGGGACACCTTCGTGGGGCCAGGACCTCTCCGGCCGCAATCGACTCTACTTCCGGGAGGCTATCTGGGTAGCCCTCGCACCAGGGACGGCCATTACCTTGACGGTGCTTGGGTTCAACCTCTTCGGCGATGCCCTGCGGGACGCGCTTGATCCGCGGCTCCGTGCCGGTGGGCGCCGATGATAGGGGCTGCCTGGATGCCAGGTCCGCATCCTGATCAGAAGCATGGACGAACGGCTCGAGGTGCTCTCGGATGGGCTGAAGAGCTTGCGTCATCACAACTTCTATCGCCGCAGTCAGAATCACGCCGACACTGGCTCAGGGCCGTCATGCTCACCCTCGATTGCCAGCCGACTTGGGTTATTTACGCCTTGAGTTCATCGCCCCGCCCATCCCAGCTGGATACCTGCCCGCATGGCGGCTCTACACCAGGCCCGGGAAGACGGTTCCGGCAACCGGCCACAACTGGCAGGCAGTCGAATGTCACTGTGCATCCGTCCGGTCCCTGGTTGAGGAACTCAAATGGAGAGGCATCGTGACCGCCAGTCAGGAAGGAGACAGACCAACATGTTTGGCCAGGTGGAAACCATGCCCTGGCCGCCTGAACCGCTCATTTTGCCGAACCCTCACGCCCGGCACGTCAGCGTGACGCACACCGGGGCCATTCACCAACCCGCCGTTCGGTTGGCGTTTCTCCGGCCTGGGCTTCGGCGGCATCTCCCGGAAAGTATACCGAGGCGGGCCGGCTCGGAGATGGCACAGTTTCTCAATGACGCTCTTTGCACCGGAATAGGTGGCACCTTTTCTACTCAGGTCCGGGCAAGACCACTATGTGACAACGGCAACTATCGAGCATCATGCCCTGACGCGATGACGAGTTGGAACAGGCCCGCGAGCCTCCTGGGGGTTCAGCGCCGGCAATTCGGTTCCCATTTCTGCATGGACGTGTTGGCCGTCCCGTACCTTGAAGCTCGGTTTGAAGTCTTTGCCGGCGGACCGTGCTTCCGGGGGATGTCGGCGTGGCGAATCGCAGACCCGATGCTGGGAAACCCGGGGCATATCCCCATGAACGAGGTTCCGTTTGCCACGTGCAACCCAAGCGGAGCGCGTGGCAAGTGCTGCCTCGAACACGGCACAGTCATGGGGTGGGCTTTCTGCCCGGCTGCAGGTGGCACTGCCGAACGCATGCTCGATTCGATGTTCCGCTGTAGACCGGCCCGGCACGAGTACGTCAGGCATCACCCCGGATGCACCTGTGGCAGTTCACTCGGTTGCACAGTGGACCAACGGCGAAGTTGGGCTCCTCATGCCGCGTGAGACGGAGGCCCGGCCCCAAGCCCCTCTGCGAGTACTGGAGTTGGGCACCGGCGTGGCAGCGCCCTACGCAGGTGCGCTACTCGCCAGCCTCGGGGCATTGGTCGTCAAGCTCGAGCCGCCCGATGGCGACCCTTCACGACATTATCCTTTAGATGATCGGCCACTCAATGGCACCAGCCCGCTGTTCCGCTATCTTAATGTCGGCAAAGCGAACGCGACGTTGACCCCGGCGAGGCTCCAAGCGGCAGCAGGTCAATGGGCCGACGTAATCCTTGATAGCAGGGTTCGGCGCGACGTCGAGGGATTCCTCACAGAGCGGGCGGCAGCCGGCGAATTCAAGTATGCCTCCGTGACTGCGTGGGGATTCGAACAGAACGACGCTGGAGACATCGACGACGAACTCATAGTCCAGGCTCAATCCGGGGTGATGACTCTAACCGGCGACTCTGGGGGAGCACCTCTTCGCCTCCCGGGTTTTCAGTCTCAGTTCCTCGCTGGTGCCTACACGGCAGCAGGTGTCCTGGCGAGTCTTCGAGAACACGGACCCCGGGTGATCGAGGTTGCATGGGTCACGGCAATCGCCACTGGTGCTGAGGGCAGCTTCCAACGATCCCTCTCTACCGGGGTCGTTCCTCCAGCCGCCGGCGCACATCCCACAGCCTCCTTTCCGGCTGGGGCCTTTCACTGCTCCGACGGTTTCGTGGTCCCAGGAACCGTCCGGCATCACGATTGGGAAATGCAGTGTCTTCTCTACGACCAACCGGATCTGGTGGTCGACCCCCGGTTCGCGACACCTGCGGGAAGAGCAAAGAACCACGCCGAACTTGTCGCGCGAATCCAGCCATGGTACAGCAAGCACAGCCGGAGCGAGATCTTCTCGCAGGCGCTCGGAGTCGGCTGGGCTTGCGGTATGGTGCTCGGCGCAGGAGATGCCCTCACCGATGCGCACCTCCACAACCGCCAGTTCTTCGGTCCGGCGTTCGGAACTGATGGGCAGTGGTTGGCTCCCGCTCGCCTGGCTCGCGGCCTCGAAAGCTACACCCGGCCCACACTAAACGACCACGGGGCCGATAACGCGTGGTTCGACCGACAGATTAGGACCTCAGAGTGAGCAGGTTCAACTGGCTGACGGGCATCCGAGTACTGGAACTGACCACGGCCTGGGCCGGACCAGCAGTTGGCCGCTTCCTGGGCGCTCTTGGCGCAGACGTTGTGAAGGTCGAGTCGGCCCGCCGGTACGACCTCTGGCGGGGAAGCGCAAACGCAAAGCCACCCGACCGAAAAGGCGCGCACGTGTACAACCTGGCCCCGAACTTCAACGGCCTCAACCGCAACAAGCGTGGGATATCGCTCGACCTGACCGCACCTGGAGGGCGTGAAATGTTCCTCCGGCTGGTGCAGGCTGCCGACGCGATAGTGACGAACCTCACGGCACGTGTGCTTCCCAACCTCGGTCTCGATTATGGAGCCCTGAGACAGGTCAACCCGCGTATCATCCTCCTCAACATGCCGGCCCTGGGTGCGTCTGGCCCGAATCGCGACCTCGCTGGTTACGGCTCAATCATCGAGGGAATGGGAGGTATGGCGGTTCGTTTCGGCCATGCGAGCGAAGGAGCGAGAGTGAGCCAAACGTTCTATCCGGATGCCGTGGCAGGTGTTCATGCGGTGGTTGCCCTCCTTGCCGGCCTGAACCGCAGGGATCGGGACGGCCACGGTCTTAGCATCGATCTCTCTCAGCAGGAGACAATGTGGCTCCAACTGGGGGAAGGGATCGTCCTCCATTCCCTGGAAGGGCGCGAGCCCGAACGAATGGGCAACGCCGAACCGGGCCTCGCACCCTCCGGAGTGTTCCCTACATTGGATAGCCGATGGGTGGCTTTGGTGGTGAAGTCCGACGAGCAGTTTGCTGCATTGGTGCAACTGGCCCACCCGAAGTTAAGGCATTTTGCTCGTTGGGAAACAACCCGCCGCCTCGCGAACCGCATGCAGCTCGAGTCCGCGGTTGGAAGCTGGACGGCTACGCTTCCGCTCGCCGGGCTTCTCGAAGCGTTCACTGAAAGAGACATTGCCGCCGCTGCAGTCAACAACTACGCCGAGGCCGCTGTGGCTCCGTGTTTCGCCGATCTCGACGCGCTCGAGCGCATTGCCCACCCGGAGGCGGGCACTTGCCTGCACCTGCGCATGCCGGTCCGGTTTGATGGGCAATGTGTTGACACCCGCTTGCCTGGCGTAAGGTTCGGCGAACACACGGACTTGGTCTTGAAAGAGTGGGTGAGCGCATCGCGCAAGGAAATCGAAGGCCTCCGTGCGGGAGGGGCGGTCGTTGATGAAATACCTGCGACGCTATGAGAGGCCGGGAGGCGGAACTTACTCTGATCAGGTCCAGATAGCTGCGAGATAGTCGCGAAGCGGCTGGCAAGCAGGAGAGGGAGCAGGCACAGGAGAGGCGGTTATCTGTATAGACAATTGCCAGCGGGATCGCACCCCTCCATGTCCGA
>QEVS01000008.1 GCA_003577245.1 bacterium
GAAGATGGTCTTGCCATCGAAACGGCCGTAGGGCGCCTTCTTGGGGTCCTTCTTGGAAGGGTCCCAGACCTGTCCGCCGGGGTTGGCCTTCTCCTGCAGCTCGAGGATGTTCACATCCCAGTGCTGCGGGTAGCCGCCGTAGGGCTTCGTTTCGACGTTGTTCCACCACATGAGCTCCTGCCCGGGCGAGAACGTCCACGTCGACTTGCAGGCCATTGTGCACGTCTGACAGGCGATGCAGCGGTTGATGTTGAAGACCGCCGCGAACTGCCGCTTCGCCGGCCCATTCGCAAACCGGTAATCCATCTCCCGGCCCAGCTGCCAGTTGTAGACCTTTGCCATTAGAGCACCCCCGTGCGAACTGAGTCGCCGTCCCCTGCCGCACCGTCGGTCAAGGCCATTGCTATACGCCCTTCACGTTCACGAGTCCGCCGGCAAGGTAGCGTTTCATCATGTCGTCCTCATCGCCGGGGCTCATGCCGGTAGTCCCGGGCCCCCAGCGGCCCTTGCCGTCCAGTCCCCCGTCCTCAGCTTTCGTGATACGCACGAGCGTTTCCTTCGGCGTGGTGTTCACAGCGTGGTTGTCTTCGTCAAAGCCAAAGACGAACCCCATGCCGCCTGCCTTCTTGTGGAAGAGCGAGTCGGTCTGATGCATCGGCGGAGCCCAGCCGCGCGTCACGCTCTGCTGGCTCCCCTGCCTGAAGCTCGATTGATAGCCCGTGGCGCTCGCCAGGGCGCGGCCGTCCGCACGCTCGCGGGCGCCGCGCACCGTCCTCGGCGTCGACATGTAGTAGGCGTGCTTCAGCATCGTCACCCCCCGCGGGAATGCCGGGTTGAAGTTCGCCCGCGCCTTAAGCCGCGCCGTCTCGTTGAACGATGGGTCCGATTCCACGCCCACGTACGGCCGGTCCGCGCGATTGGCGTCGATCCACACGTAGTCGCCGTTCGCGATGCCGAGCTCACGCGCATCATCCGGGTTCATGTGGAGCTGCACGTCGCCCACGCCCGGCAGGCGCTTATCCGCCCGGTACGGGTCTCCGAAGTTGCTGTTCCAGATCCAGTTCCAGTCCGTTATGGACCACGATGAGTGCGTGCTGTGCCGCGACTTGGGCGTCAGGAAGAAGAACCGGAAACCCTGCTCCCACAACGGGTTGACGGTCTTCTTCACCTCGGACCACGCCATCTTGATGTTGCGCACCGCCCGCTGGTCGGGGTCGACGCTCGCCTGCGGGATGCCGTAGTCCTTCGGCCGGATGTACGGGCTCGTCGAGACGATGACGTTCGGCAGATACTTCGTCGCCTCGACCGCCTCCCGGTGCACGATCAGGTTCTCGCCGTACTCAATAGCCTCGGGGATATCGGCGTAGGCGTTCAGGCGTCCCGTGTCGGTGTAGAAGGGAAGGCTGTCCTGGAGCTGCTCCGTGAACGGCACGCGAGGATAGCTCTTGTACTGGAAGAGCGCGCCGCCCGGGGGTCCGAACTCGCCCTTCATGAGATTCTCGATGGTGTAGCCCTTGGTTGTGAACGAGGCCCGCAACACCCGGTCGAGGTAGACCTCGGGCCGCCCGGAGAACTGGAAGTACTGCCCGAAGCGTGGCTCTTTGGTGATGTCCGAGAGCGCGCGCGCCACACCCGCGAAGATCTCGACGTCGTCGCGAGTATCGTTCAGGGGCTGAATGCCGCCCTTCCAGACCTGCAGGAAGGGGTTCGAACACGAGCCGCCCATCTCCAGCGTCTTCGCCTCCAGCCAGCTGTTCGCGGGCAGGATGACATCCGCGAACTCCGCCGAACCGGTCCACTCAATCTGCTGGTCGACAATCATGTCGATCTTGGGGTTGACGTTCTTCACCAGGTGGTACGCCCACTTGGCCTGGTTGATCAGGTTCGCGTTGTTGTACCAGAGCACCTTTGTCGGCGTTGGCAGGTGCGACTGCCCCGTGAACACCTTGCGCCCTTCGGCAGGTGTATCGACGATGAGCGGCCTGTCGCCGAAGCCCCAGTAGGCCGCTTCTTCGCCGTGAGAGTACTCGTGCGTCGTCTTCGCCGTGTAGGGCGCCTTCTCATCGAGCACGGGGTTGAACGGATCTTCGTTCACATAACCCCCCACGCCCGGCCCGTACCACTCCGCCGCGTGGAAGATGCCGCCTTTGTAGTTCCCGGCCCAGGTGCTCACGCCGGCGCCGTACTTGCCCACGTTCCCCGTGAGCATCATCACCAGGTAGGCCGCCCGATTGTGCAGGGTAGCGTGGAAGTAGTGGTTGATGCCTTCGCCGATGTGGATTGCCGCCGGCTTGATCGTGGCGATATCCACGATGAACCGCTCGATCAGGTCCTTCGGCGCCCCGCAGATGTCGGTCACCGTGTCCAGGTCGTAGTCCTTCAGGTGCTCCCGGTACAGGCTGAGAACGGTCGCAACCTGCACTTCCCGGCCACTCACGAGCTTCACCGTTCCCCGGTAGTCGAGCGCCGGGTCGATCTTCTTCGCCTCCATCCGGTCGCCCACGTCTTCACGTGTGACCGCGCGCAGCGCCTGCGCCGTGGCGTCATACACCACCCGGTCGCCAATCTGCGCGTGCTGCTCCTCGGTCATTGAGTGCAGACTGCGGCTCGGGCCCGAAGGGTCGAGCCTGCTCGCATAGGCAGGGAACACCTCATCCGCGCGCAGGCGCTGCAGCGTGTCCAGGCGCACCAGCAGCGGGAGGTCCGTGAACCGCCTCACAAACCCGGCGTCGAACAGGTTCCGATCGATGATCGCCTTCGCCACGCCCAGGAGCAGGGCCGTGTCGGAGAGGCCGGGCCTCACCGAGAGCCAGTAGTCCGATTTCGTCGCCGGCGGGTTGTACTCCGGCACAATGGAGACGATCTTGCCGCCGCGCTCCATGATCTCGTGGAACCAGTGGCTGTCCGCCATCTTGTTCTCGACAAGGTTCTTCCCAATCATCACCAGCAGGTTGCTGTGGCGAAGGTCGTTGAAGTCGGTCTCCGTGGATTGCAGGCCGTGTACGAACGGGAAGCCCGGGGCCTGGTCGCCTCGCCAGGTGTACTCCGACCACGGCCGTCCGCCATGCGCCTTTTCCGGGCCCACCGAGCGCACCTTTGCATCAAGCAGGGCCAGCATGTTCGCAAAACGGAAGGGGCCGAACTTCCCCGCCACCCCGTGTGGCGGCAGCGACGACCCGAACTTCATCGTGCGCGTCCCCGCCTCTTCCCAGTGGTGGAGCATCTCCTCGGGGTAGCCATCCTTTTCCACCAGGCGGCGGCGGCCTTCTTCACCGCTGTAGGCCTTCGCAATCGCCTCGAGCCCGCGCGCGGCATAGCCGTTTGCCTCGTCCCACGACACCCTCACAAACTCGTCGTCACCCCGCGCGTCGAAGCGGTACTTCTTGCGAAGCTCGGGAGTATCGGAAAGGGACGGGAAACCATCATCGGCCCACTGCTTCCATCCCTTGCGCAGCGCCGGGCCCTTGCCACGGTACGGACCGTAGACGCGGCGGTGGAGCGTGAAACCCTTGAGGCAGGCGCGCGGGTTCCAGGCGACGCTCGACCGGTTGCCCTGGGGGTCCCGGTAGGCGTCGCCGTCGTAGTTCTGCTCGATGCGCATGACGACGCCGTTCCGGACGAACGCCCGCAGGCGGCACATATGCGTGTCGTTCGGGGCGCAGATGAATGCAAAGCTCGAATCGTACCGGTACTGGTCGCGGTAGATGCGCTCCCAGTCCCGGGCCGGGTACTGCGCCAACGGGTTCTCGATGCCCGTCGACGACTGGAGGAACGCGAGATGAGTCTCTAGATAGAGCGCCGTCGCGCCAACTGCCGTCCCCGTACCAAGCTTCAGGAAACCCCTGCGGCTTAGCTTCATCGCACCCTCCCAACTGGACTTGGCCGTGGCCGGATTCAGGAGTCAGGCGAGGCAAGAGCCGCTCCTCGCAGTTGCTGCGAGACCCGAATCCAGCCTGAAATTATCGAGCCACGACTACTCTGCCAGTGTGACCAAAGTCATACATCGTGTCACGATACAATAGAGATTTTCGATACGTCCACGCGCGACACCTATCGTGTCACGAGCCAATTGTCGCTCAACGTGCAACGTCCTCCAGAGGTGATCTCGTCGCCCCTGTCATGCCCGCGCCCTATACTCGCGGCAGTGGACAAGCACCCGGGAGCCGGAGCTGAACCATCTCAGCGCGACTACGCGCTCCTCCACGAATTCCGCTACGCCATCCGCCACTTCCTCCACTTCAGCCAGACCGCGGCACGCAACGCCGGCCTAGACCCCCAGCAGCATCAGCTCCTCCTCACCCTCCAGGCGCGGGACTCCGGCGCCGGCGTCCCCATCAGCGAGATCGCCGAACGCCTTCTCATCCGCCACCACAGCGCCGTCGAGCTTGTCAACCGTGCCGGGCGGCGCGGCCTCGTTACCCGTTCCACCTCGGCAGCCGACCGGCGCCTCGCGCTCGTTTCGCTGACGCCCGAAGGGCAGGCCCTGCTGCGAAGGCTGTCGGCCGAGCACCTGGCCGAGCTCGAATCCGTGGCGCCCGGCCTCGTCGCCGTCCTCGGCGACCTCATTCACCGCGGATCCTTGGGGCCCACCTCCGGGGACGTTGGGCCGCCCCCCTGAGCATGCCCCTCCGCGAGGCGCGGGACGCCGCCCGGCTGCCAGCACTCGCTGCTTCGAGCCCCCGCAGATGTGACGCTGCTCACGTCACTCGGGCGAGGCGTTGCCAGCGTGCCGCCGGCCCATGCTACGCTTACGTACACGTAAAGGATCCCCTCGGGCACCGCGGGGGCAGGAGTTCAGGCATGCTCAACACAACTCTGACCAGGCTGCTCGGCATCGAGCATCCCATCATCCAGGCGGGCATGGCCGCCGAGGCGGGCCCCGACCTCGCCGTTGCCGTGTCGGATGCCGGCGGCCTCGGTACCCTCGGCACGATCGCCAGTACGCCCGACCGTGTGGAGGCCGCCATCGCCCGGACCCGCGACCTTACCGGCCGGCCGTTCTCCGTCAACCTCGTCACTTTCGAGACGGCGCCGTTTCGCGATGAGCTCATCGATCTCGCGCTCAGGATGAATGTCCCCAACGTGACCCTCTCGTTTGGAGATTTCGGGCCCGCGCTTGCCCGCTTCAAAGCAGCCGGGGCGACCGTGCTTGTCCAGGTCCAGGACGCAGCCCAGGCGCGAGCGGCCCTTGCAGGCGGCGCCGACGTTGTCATGGCACAGGGCGCCGAGGCAGGCGGACACACCGGTCAGCGGGGAACGCTGAGCTTCGCCGCCCAGGTCATCGAGATGGCTGACGGCGTTCCCGTCGTCGTGGCGGGCGGCGTGGGCAATGGCCGTGGACTCGCTGCCGCCCTTGCCATGGGCGCCGCCGGGGTCGTCATGGGTACCCGCTTCAAGCTCAGCCATGAGTACGCCGGCCGCGCCGACCAGAAGGCCGCTATTGCCGCCAGCGACGGCAGCGACACCCTGGCAGACCTCGCGAACGATGCCGTCCTGCCCTTCACATGGCCCGCAAACGTGCGTGGCCGCGTCATTCGCACTCCCTTCGCCAGCCTCTGGGAGGGCCGCACCGATGAGCTGCGGGCGAAAGCTGCAACCTACGCGCAGCCTTACGGGATTCTTCTTGATGCCACGCTCGACCCTCCGGTGAACCTCAACTGGGCGGGAGAGAGCGCGGCCCTCATGTCCGAGGAGCTGCCCGCTGGCGAGATCGTTCAGCGCACCGTGGCCGAGGCGGAAACGCTCCTGCGTTCACTCAATTCCGTGCTTCATTGACCGGGATCCTGGTCCGCCTGCACGCGCGTCCCGGGGGTTAGCGCTCCCCACTGCTCCGTGATGCTGTCGCCGGCGGGGGACATGGCTCCCTACGTCTGGCTCGCCCCGGCCTGGTCCCGGTTGTCACGGAAGCGCCGGGAGCGCCCGGTGGCCCCGAACCACGTGCCACGGGCCCGCTAGGGCAGCGCGACCATCACCTCGGTTGCCTTGACTACCGCCAGCACCCGCTTGCCCGGCTGGAGCCCCAGCCGCTCAGCGCTGTCCCGCGTGATGGCGGCCACCAGCTCGCCGCCGCCCGCAAGTTCGAGCACCACCTGCGCCATCACTTCGCCCATGCGAACATCCTTCACCGAGGCCGGCAGCTGGTTTCTCGCTGACAATTCCATTCCCGATTACTCCATTGCCAAGTAGTTTGGCCGCTGGTAGCATACCGCCTCGTGACCGAAAGAGCACTCCTGCCGGGCGAATACGCTGTTCTATCCCTTCTCTCGCTGCGCGCCATGCACGGCTACGAGATGATGTGCTTCCTCGAAGACGAGGGCCTCCTCTCCATCTGCCCCCTCGAACAGAGCACCCTCTACACCTACCTGCGCAACGTCGAAGCCCGCGGCCTCGTCGATTGGACCGAGGAGCGCGTGGGGCTGCGCCCGCCCCGGAAGATCTACAGGCTCACCGATAGCGGGCGTGACGTGATTGGCGCGTGGCTGCGCCAGCCCGTCGAGCGCATGCGCGAAGTCCGGCTCGAGTTCCTGCTCAAGCTCTTCTTCCTCGCCGAATCCGACCTTAAGGCCCATAGCCGGCTCCTTGCCGACCAGATCCGGGTCTGCGAGGCCTACCTCGCCGGCCTGGATCGCCGCCAGCAATTGACCGAGTTCGACCGCCTGGTCGTTCAGTCAAAGCGCTCCGCCGCCGAGGCCACCCTCGGCTGGCTCAAAGGCTATGCATTCCAGCTTGAACAGGAGATCTGAAGCGTGATCAAGTCCCAGGGCTTCCGGTGGTCTCTCGTCCCCATCCTGCTCGTGGTTGCCTTCGCCTTCCTGCTGGCCGCCTGTGGCAGCGACGACGATGATGACGCGGAGTCCACGCCCGCCAGCCCTGCATCACCCGCTGCTACGACACCCGCTTCCACCACAGCGGCGGCCACCTCCCCAACCCCGGTCCCGGTCACAGGAGAGGTGGTCGTCTTCGCCGCGTCGTCGCTCACCAACGCCTTTAAGGAGGCCGGGACCAGGTTCGAGGAGAAGAACCCTAAGGCGAAGGTGACCTTCAACTTCGCCGCCTCCTCAGCTCTTGCCACCCAGATCAACGAAGGCGCTCCCGCCGATGTGTTTGCCAGCGCCGATGCGAACCAGATGAAGAACGTCACCGGCAAAGGCAATGCGGCGGAATCGGTGATTTTCGCGGCCAACCTGCCGGTTGTCGTGGTCCCGAAGTCCGGTTCGCCCGTCGCCTCATTCAGCGACCTGGCAAAGCCCGGCGTGCGGCTCGTGCTCGCAGGGCCCGAGGTCCCCGTGGGCAAGTACGCCCGCGAGATCCTCGCGAACGCGTCGAAGCCGGCCGGCGGCATCTCGGCAGACTTCGCCGGCAGCGTCCTGGCGAACGTCAAGAGCAACGAGGCGAACGTGCGCGCCGTTCTCACCAAGGTGCAGCTCGGCGAAGCCGATGCCGGGATCGTCTATTCGACCGACGCCGCAATCGCCACCGCCGATGTGAAAGTCATAGAGATCCCTGCCGCCTTCAACATCATCGCTCAATACCCGATCGCTGCCCTCAAAGGGGCGAAGAATGGCGCCGCCGCCCGGGCATGGGTGGCCTTCATCACCGGGCCCGAAGGGCAGGCTATCCTGGCCCAGTTCGGGTTCAGAAAGCCCTGATCGCAGTCGCAGAAGATGACCTCTCACCTCGATCGGGCCGCCTCCGTCACCGTCGTCGCGCTCGGGCTGGCGTTCGCGGTCTTCTTCGTGGTGCCGTTCGTGGGCCTGGTCACCCGGGCCCTCGAGGAACCTGACACATGGGAGCTGCTGCGCGCCTCACAGGTGCGCCAGGCCCTTACCCTCTCGCTCTGGACTTCAACCGTTACCGTGGCGCTCGCGCTGCTGGCAGGCACTCCCGTGGCCTACCTGCTCGCCCGCGTGAGCTTCCCCGGCCGGTCCATCGTCGATGCCCTCATAGACCTGCCCATCGTCCTGCCGCCCACGGTTGCCGGCGTCGCGCTCCTCACCGCGTTCGGGCGCCGGGGCATCGTGGGCGAGCCGATTGAGGAGCTTACCGGCTTCACCTTTGGCTTCCGCACCACTGCCGTGATCATGGCCCAGCTGCTCGTCGCCGCCCCCTTCTACATCCGGGCCGCCCGCAGCGGGTTCGAGTCTGTCGACGTTCAGCAGGAGCGGGTGGCCTATACGCTCGGAGCATCGAAGGTTCGTACCTTCTTTCGCATCACCGTGCCGCAGGCCTCCCCGGCACTCCTCGCCGGTGTCGTCCTCTGCTGGGCGAGGGCCATGGGCGAGCTGGGCGCCACCCTCATCTTCGCCGGTAACTTCGAAGGCAAGACCCAGACCATGCCCCTCGCCATCATCAGTGCCTTCGAAGGTTCGACGCTCGGCGTCGCCGGCGCCATCGCCCTCTCCCTGATCCTGCTCAGCACGGCCCTCGCCGTCCTCGTTTGCTTCCGGCTCGCGACCGGCCGCGGGGGCCGCCAATGACCCTCGAGTTCGATGTCACCAGCCAGCTCGCCTCCTTCTCCTACCAGGCGGCCTTCAACGCGGACCGCGAAATCGTCGTCCTCTTTGGCCATTCGGGAGCCGGCAAGAGCCTCACCCTGCAGTTCGTTGCCGGACTCCTGCGCCCGTCCACGGGCCGCATCGCCATCGATGGCGCCTGCGTGTTCGACTCCTCGCGGAGCCTGAACGTCGCGCCTCAGCACCGCCGCGCCGGGTACGTCGTCCAGGAGCTCGCGCTGTTCGAACACATGACAGTCGCCGAGAACGTGGCCTTCGGTGTGCCCCGCGGCGTGGACCGCCGCCAGCGTGTGCGCGAGCTGCTCTCATTCTTCGAGCTCGATGGCTTCGGCGAACGCCGGCCGCGGACGCTTTCCGGCGGGCAGCGGCAGCGCGTCGCCCTCGCCCGCGCAATCGCGCGCGATGCCCCCGTCCTGCTCCTCGACGAGCCCTTCAGCGCCCTCGACGATGCACTTCGCACCTCCCTGCGGCGCGAGCTCCTCCGGCTGCGCGCCGAGCTTGGGCTCACCATCCTCTTCGTGACCCACGACCTTCGCGAGGCGCATTTCCTTGCCGACCGCATCGCCGTCTTTGATGAGGGCGCCCTCCTCCAGGTAGATGCTCGTGAACAGGTGTTCAAGCGGCCGAGCTCCCGGCGCGTGGCGCAGCTCACCGGCGGCAGCAACATCTGGAGCGGGCACGTGGCCGAGGTTGCGCCCGGCTCGGTTGTGGTGGAAGTACAGGGGCTCAGGCTCCGCTCGTCCGGCTCGCCGGCCCCCGTCCAGGTTGGGCAGCCAGTCGACGTTGTCGTACGTCCCGAGCGCATCAACCTACATCGGGGCGCGCCCGCCCCCGGCGAGAAGGCGAATATTTTCAGCGCCCGCGTCGTGGCCGAGTACGCCTACGGGTCCACGCACACCCTCCACCTCGAGCCCACCCCTGCCGGCCCTTCGATGGAGGTCGAAATCGCCGCCCGGCCGTACGAAGTCCTGGGCGTCGCCACCCGCAAGGAGTTCAGCATCGAGATCGACGCCGGCGACGTCCACGTAATCCCCGCCTGAAAGCGGGGGCGCCGCCACCGGCACGGCCTCAGAGGCCGAGGATCTCCCTGAGCGAACCCTCGACCGCCACGAAGTCGCGCGGCGTGAGCCGGCCGAGGTGCCGGCCGAAGGTCGTGCGATGTACGGTCTCCACGATGCCCTTGGCCAGCGACGGCCGCGGCAGCCGTGCGCTTTCCCGGTTGTCCAGCAGATGGTCGCCGAACCGTTGCCCGCTCCTTGGCACCCTCCCATTCCCCCTCGCCGCACCTTCGCCCGCCTCGGCCTCGCGCGGGGCCCGGACCGCTTTGCTAGAATCACCGGTCACGGGGGCGTACGTGAACGGCACCGGTTCGACCGGGGATACCCACGGTTCGCAGCAGGTCGCGGCGAGGATCGCTGCCCTTGGGGGCTGGCGGCAATCCACGCTGCAACACGTCCGCGACCTCATCCGCGAGGCAGTCCCCGGGGTCGTTGAAGAACTGAAGTGGGCCAGGTCCACCAGCCCGGGCGTGCCCACCTGGTCCCACGACGGGATCATCTGCACGGGCGAACCGTACCGGTCGGTGGTGAAGCTGACCTTCGCCAGGGGGGCAGCACTCGACGACCCGGCGGGGCTGTTCAACGCCAGCCTCCAGGGAAACACCCGGCGTGCCATCGACATCGGCGAAGGCGCGGCAATCGATGCAGAGGCGCTCAAGTCGCTCTTTCGCGCTGCCGCCGCCCTCAACGTGTCCCGTCGCAAGGCCCGGCCCGCGCGCGCCTCGCGCCCGGAGGAGGCCGCCGCTGGAGACCAATGATCGGCAGACCACCCCGGCGCTGCTCTCGGGCGGCAACCCGCAGATCGCCAAAGGCGACGGCGATGCCCCCGTGCAGGCCTACATCGCCGCCATGCCCGGGTGGAAGCGCGAACTCGGCGAGCGCCTCGATGTGCTCATCGCGCGCGAAGTGCCCGGCGTCCGCAAGGCCGTGCGCTGGAACTCGCCGTTCTATGGCCTCCAAGGTCAGGGCTGGATCCTCTCGTTCCACGTGTTCACCCGCTACGTGAAGGTGACGTTCTTCGGCGGCGCCGCCCTGCAGCCCGTCCCTCCCGGGCGAGGCAAGGACGAAACCGTGCGCTGGCTCGACATCCACGAAGGCGCCTACGACGAGGAGCAGATGGCGAGCTGGGTGCGGCAAGCGGCACAGCTTCCCGGCTGGGGCAAGGTGTAGGCAACGCGCCCCCTCCGGGCGGCCGGGAGAACAGCCCAGGGCTACGCGCCCAGGCGCACCGGGCCAGCGGCCGGCGGCACTCCCGCCGATCCGCGCTGCGATGCAGACGGCCATCGCCCCACGCTCCCGGGGCCCAGGGCCGCATCGTGCGCCGTCAGCTCAGCGGCCCCGGAGGCGCGGGTCGAGTTCGTCCCGAAGCGCATCCCCGGCGAGGTTGAAGACCAGGACCGCGAACGTGATTGCTGCTCCAGAGAGAAGCGATTCCTCCGGATGGGTGTCGATGAGGTTGCGGCCCGAGTTCACCATCTTGCCCCACGTTGTCTGGTCGGCGGGGCCAAGGCCAAGGAACGACAGGCCTGCCTCGGCGAGGATGTAGAGACCAATGCTGATGGAGAAGATGATGATCATCGTCGCGAAGACGTTAGGGAGTATGTGCCGCGTCATGAGCCGGAGGTTCGTCGCGCCGGTGGACCGCGCCGCCTCTACATAACCGCTGCTCGAAACACCGAGAACGGCCGATCGCATTATCCGTGTGGACGCGGCCCATCCCAGGAATCCGAGGACCGCGACGGTGAGTGTGAGGCTCGGCTTCTCCACCACCTGGACGAGGAGCAGCAGCAACACGAGTCCCGGAAACGCCTGTACCCCGTCCACTACCCGTTGCAGCACGAAGTCGGTCTTTCCGCCGAAGTATCCTGAGATCAGCCCGGTAGCAGTACCGCTCGCCACCGAGACAAGCGACGCGCCGATACCGATGATGATGGCCAGGCGCGCCCCCACCACGAGGCGCGAGTAGATGTCCCGTCCCAGCTGATCAGTACCCAGCCAATGGTCCCAGCTGACGCCCTCGAAGCGATTGAGAACAAAGGGCGTGCTCAGGTTCGGGTTGCGCGCTATCTCCATTGGGCTGGCCGTCGGATTGAACTCCGGGTTTGCCGTTTGGAACTGCCGCTCTTCCTCATACCTTTGGAGGAAGGGAGAGAATGCCCCGATAAACAACACCAGGGCGGCGAGCACAAAGCTGATGGCGCCCAGCTTGTTCCGGCGGGCAATAGCCGCCAGGCGGCGGGCCAGCGAAGGGCGCTCCACATTTCCAAACCCAAACTGCTCGCCCGCCAGGGCCGTCGTGCTCTGCTCTGCGCGTGCCACCAGTCCCCCCTAGCTATACCTGATTCGCGGGTCAAGCCATGCGTATGTCAGGTCAACGCAGAGGTTCACCGTGACCACAACCGACGCGATCAAGACCACCGTGCCCTGGAACGGAGGCAGGTCGCGTTCCGTCAATCGGTTGAAGAGATAACGTCCAACGCCGTCGATGTTGTACATGTTCTCAAGGATGATCTGGCCCCCGACAATGCCCGCGATCGTAAACCCCATAGCAGTGAGCACGGGCAGCATCGCGTTCTTTAGCGCGTGGCGTATCCAGACGTCCCTCGGGTTCAGACCCTTGGCGAATGCTGTCCTGATGTAGTCGTTCCGCATCACTTCAAGCATCTGGGAGCGGAGGATTCGCATGATGCCAGCGCCGGCGGAGACACCTCCCGCAACCGCGGCAATCGCATACAGCCGTAACGCGCCGCCTGGATCACTCCAGAGATGGGGATCCCCGATGATGTCGATGGTCCAGAGGTCGAACCTCAGGACGATGAAGGTGAGAACGAGGGCCGTGACGAAAACCGGCGCAGCCACGCCAAAGATGGCGAAGCAGCGAAGAACGTAATCGATCCAGGTGTTCTGCTTG
Organism: bacterium; assembly: GCA_003577245.1. Taxonomy (GTDB): domain Bacteria; phylum Chloroflexota; class Dehalococcoidia; order Tepidiformales; family Tepidiformaceae; genus UCB2. The sequence continues at coordinate 12,483 of QEVS01000008.1, forward strand.
ATCGCGCTAATCACACCGATAGGGATGCTCGTTGCGAATGCTACAAAAACAATCATCGATCCGAGTTCGAGCGTCGTGGGGAGCCTTTGGCCGAGTTCCGACCACGTGCTCTTGTCCGATTCGAAAGATGTGCCGAAGTCGAGGGTGACGAGGTCCCCCAGGAACAGCAGGTATCGCTCCCAAACCGGCTTGTCCAGCCCCAGCTCCTTGCGCGCGGCCCTGATTGCCTCCTCGTAGTCTGTCTCCGCTTCGAGCTGGCTGGAGACCTGCCGGATGGCGTAATCGCCGGGAAGTGCGTCAGTGGCAAAGAACACCAGTGACGCCACGACCCAGAGAACAGCTACGTTCACCAGCAAACGCCGCACAATATACTGAATCAAGCTCGCCTCTGGGTCATGGCTTCTCCGATTCTCCTCAGGGGCACTCGCCGCGCCCTAGACGGTTGCCGATGGCCTTCCCTGGTAGGTCGCGTCCTTGGTGTCCAGCCAGGTAGCCCCCGGGGCCAGGTGCCCGGCGAAAAGGCTGTATCCTTCGCCCGGCTTGCCCTCGCTTGCCTCTACCTTGAGGAGTCCGTGGAAGTAATTCCAGCTCGCACCCCGGCTGATGTAGTTGTAAGCGTTGATGTTCCCGAACGATGCGTTGTCGATGAGGATCTTCTGTATCTGCCGCACCAGGTCTATGGCCTTCTTGTAATCGGTCTCCTGGATCGCCTTGTCGAGCAGAGCATCGAGCTCAGGGTTGTTCACGTGCTGATAGTTGGTGGTACTCGTTGAGTGGTAGGTGCTCCGCAGCCCCTGCCGTGGGTCCGGGCCCCCAACGGCTGATGTCCAGGCGAACCAGTTGGGAAATGTTCCGTTGGCGAGGTTGGCCGTGACATCCTCATAGGTGGCCTTCCGCGATACGAACTGGTTCACGCCCAATGCCTTGTTCAGCATTGCCGGGATGAGGGTGATGGTATCAGGGTAGACGTTGAGCCAGTCCTGGATCGTGGCCACGTTGATCTCCCCCAGCGAGGCGCCATTGGCCGCACTCCAGAGCTCACGGGCCTTCTTGTTGTCCTCGTCCCGGTTGACCCGATAGCCATCCATCTGGATGAGGTCATTCGTCGGGATGGCATACCCTTCCTGGAGCCACGTCACCGGACCGCTGACCTGGCCCAACCCCTGGTGGAGCGACTGGATCAAGGCTCGCCGGTCGAACGCAAGGTTCACCGCCCTCACAAGGCGGACATCCTTGAATTGCTTGTTCATGTTCAGGTGCAGGTAGACCGTGTTCGCCACACCGGTGAGCACCTCGCGCATCTGGCCTTTGTGCGCGTCTATGACGGATTTCGTGGTGTTATTGTCAGGGGCCGCCCAGGAGTCAACCTGCTTCTGCTCGAAGGCGATGCGATGGGCGGCCGGGTCACCAAAGAGGAGTGGCACAATGGTCCCGTCAAGGAGCGGTTCGCCCTTGCGGAAGTTCTTCGGGTTCTTCTGGAAAATAACCTCTTTGTCTGCCCGCCACTGCTTGATGGTGTAGGCCCCGGTGGCAGGCATCGCTTCTTCGGTCCGCGTCTTCGGAGCCTTCTCACCGAACTGCTCCGTCGCCTCCCTGTTGGGCACAGTGGCGCCGAAGCCGGAGATGCTGTCGAGGAAAGTTGCGTTGGGTTTCTCCAACGTCACCTTGATGGTGAACTGGTCGGTCACCTCTATCTTGGAAATCTGCTTGTAGAGACTCCCCCGGGCGAAGTCCCCCGCCGATCCGTCGGAGAGCTTCCCGTCCTTCTGGCGCTGCCAATGCCACCTGATGTCCTCGGCGGTGAGCTGGCGCCCGTTGGTGACCGGCGTGTTCTGCCAGTAGACATCCTTGCGAATCTTGAACACGTAGTTCGCGGCGTCGATCGGCTCCCACGACTCCGCGAGGTCGCCCTCTATCTCGCCCGTGTCCGGGTTCTTGTGCCGGACAACCTTGTTCAAGACGCTGTTCGACATCCACAGGGTCGGATTGGCACGCACCCGGTGGAGGTCCACCGTGTCGAAGTCCAGCGCTCCAAGGAACACGCCCCGGGCGACGCCGCCGGCAGTTCGCTGAGGTGCGGGCGTGCCGGTGGGGCTTGCCGCCGCAGTCTGCCCCGGGGTCGGTGTCTGGCCGGGGGCGGGCGTCTCGCCGCTTTTCTCGTCGTCGTCGTCGCCGCAGCCAACGAGTGCCAGGCCGGCCAGTGCAGCCGTGCCGCTCGCCGCACCTGCAATGAATCGTCGGCGGCCGAGGCGGCGTGAGCCTGGCCGGCGGAGCCAGTAGTTGTCGTCCTGGCGCATGATTGGTCCTCCTGTGTTTGCTCGACGGTGTTTGACTTCCGGCAATCCCGGGGCTCCTCCATGTCAAGCGAGGCCGCCTTCGACGCCTCAATCAACATACCGGAGAGATTGCTTGCGCGAGTATATTCCGATGGGAATGATAGTCAACCTCAATTACGCTCCCGCGGTGCGGGGCGGATTTCACCCTGCCTGCCCGCCCCCGGCCGGAGCGCGACGAGGCGACCGGCGCGCCCGATACTGTCGCCATCTTCGTAGCCGGAGGGCCCCCCATGGCGAAGCTGTGGCTGCATCCTTATCGAAGCGAACAGGAGGTGCAGGCAGCGATCGAGCGTCTTCACCGCGGCAGGCCCCACGTCGTCAGCACCCAGCGGGTCCTCGCGGGGCTCCGTGCCGAACAGCCCGCCATCGCCCGCTTCAACGGCGCCCTCGCCGACCATGTCGTCGGATTGGCGGGCACCATGGCGTTCTTCTACCTGCTCTGCCTGGTCATGGGCGCCTGGGTCGCCTGGCAGAGCTGGATTGGCGACAACACGGGCTTCGACCCTTTCCCGTTCGCATTCCTGTTCTTCATCCTGGGCGGCATCATGCAGTCGCTGTTTGTGCCGACGATGCTCACGGCCTCGAACCGGGCCGCCGCCCGCGACCGTATCAAGGACGAGGCCGACCACCGCGCCATGAGCCACCTCTACGACGTGAACGCCGAGCAGCTCGCCCTCCTGCACGCCCTCGCCGGGAAGCTCCTTGACGGTGACGAAGCCGCGCGCATCGCGGCCACCTTCACCGAGACGGCCAACAACCGCCACGAACCGCCAGGTGGCCTCCGGTAGCCCATGGGCGCACCCCGGCGCCTTGGGGTAATTCGCATCGAAATGGCGACAACTGGCAGAACCGCTGCGATGGTCAGACGGAGTAGAGAACAAGCACCGCGGCTGACACCGCGACAATCGCGACATCGAATGCGGCTTCGGTACTTCGCGACCGGGAACCGCCCAGCAAGAATGCGATGAACACCATGAGTGGTGTATTCTGACTGAGGAAGTCCAGCTCCACATCAAGGACGTTCTTGGCGAGAACCGCCTGCACAATGAGTACTACGGCAGTCACAAGAGCGACCCGCACTTGTGGATCTTGGAGTGAATTACGAAGAGTGGCGAGCATCGTCGCTAGCTCCTCCCGACTGAGTATAGGAGCCAGCCGGCCACCAGGGGCGGGACGAACAACACTACGGCAACCATAACCATGGACGCGGGCGAATCATGCCTGTCGGCCGTCAGGGCAATAAGGGCCCAGAGCGCAAACAGGACTGTTCCGGCCACCATCAGGATGACACCGGCGCTCGTCGGGTACTTCCACGCGGCCGCAGCGAGCACCACCAGCACGAGCGCCCCTGGAACGTGCTGCGCCCCGGCCATGTCGCCCCCGGCCATCTCCCCGATTGCCAGGGCGGTCAGCAACAACGCAGGGATGGCCAGCAGACCGGCGGCGACCGTCTTCAGGTAGGGCCTTGCCGAGTTGGGGAAGTGTGCCTGCATCGTTGTCATGACAGCGCCAGGAGCGCCCGGCGCACAGGATCGGATGGCCCAACTTACCCGTCCAACCGGCCCTCGAGAACCATCCCGCGCCATGTGCCTCGCGGCGATTCCGCCGACCACAACCAGGCCGGCAACCGCCGCGGCTGATCACCGGCGCACGAGTCGGGGGTGCCGCGCTCCCACGCCCTACTTCAGAAACTACCTGGAACCACAGAGGTCTGTCGCGCCTGTTAGGAGCAATATTGGTCCAGAGGTACCAGCGGTAACTCCTTGCCTAAATGTGACTTCGGCTGACACTGGATCATGGTCAGACACTCCGGACGGAACAGCGATATCCAAGCCCCAGGTGCTTCCTGCTAAGCCAACTGAGGGGGAAGCCCAAATCTGGTCGATGTAGTATGGCCAATCAGCCGCTATTAAGTCCCACCCGGCGGAATCGGCAGCTAGGACCTCGTCCGACCCAGGAACGGAGTTGAAGTCTCCAATAAGGACCGCCTGGTTTTGAAGCAATGGTGTCGACAACCGAAGCAACTCCCGCATTTGACATGAACGGATTTTCTGAGATGTTGCATTCAGATGTGCAACGACCACATCCAAGGCGGAGCCATCGGGAAGGACGATTGTCGCATGCAACGCACCTGGACCGCCTATGATCGTGGTGAGATCTTCGCGTTGGGAAATTGGGTATTTGGAGAACAGCGCTACCTTGAGCAAGGACGAGTTCTGTGGAATATACCAATACTTCATGTCGAGCGCCTTGGCTACTTGTTCTGCGGTGCTTGGGTCGCCTTTATCCCAGCCAGCAGCCTCCTCTACTCCAATGATGTCAGCTTCGAATCGATTTAGTACGTCTATGATTGCGGCAAGTCGAGAATGGCCAGCAAAGATAGGGACCTGCCAGGGGTGCAGATATCCGTCGAATTGAGGGTCACCGCCCCAAAGAACGTTAAACGACACCATCTTTACTGTCTTTGTGGACGTGAGGGCAGTCGAACTAGCCGATGCTGTCGGCGAGGAATCGGGAGAGACCGCGGCAGCGGCCGAAGAGTGCACGCTTTCTGATTGAGTCGATTCGCCGTTTGGACCTGCACAACCCAATACTATGGCGACCGCCGCGACATGAAGGACTATGATCGATCTCCGGGCAATAGTCGAGGCGGGGCGGACTGCTAGCATTTAAGGGTCATGGTCGTCCGCAGCCCTGTGAGGCTCAAGCTTCTCCGATCAGCGCCAACCCATCGCGGGTCAACTGGTCGCGGGTTGAGGTCTCCCACGCAGCAGCATTGCTTCGATCTCCGTTCGATCTCCATCCGTCCTCGCCGTAATCCACCAATGCCTCGCACGTGACCACTACGGGGCAACGCGCGCGAGGCCAGGCACCGTGAGGCCGTTGCATCGACGGATTCACGATCCGGCGAGCCACCGGGAAGGTCATCTACGGCTATCGTTTCGACCCGGCTTCGGGTCGGCGCGAGGTCGACAATGTCCAGAGGTGGTCGTTCGCTGGGTCATCGAGTTGTTCTGCGCCGGCGCCGGGTGCTCCCGCAACGCTGGCGAGCTTAACCGGGGCGCCATCCCTGCGATGGGCGCTCGGTTACTCCCCATGCAACTTAATCATACCGGCGGCGAGGTTAACGTCGCGTCAGCGGGCGGCGCTCGACCGCACGAGTAGCCACCCCGCCAGGAGCGGGGGCAAGAAGAGAACTCCCGCTGCCGCAATCCATGCCAGGAAGGAGTAGTTGCCCTCTTCTTCCCGCACGAACATCACCCACGCAGCCCAGGCGACGAAGAGCAGCGGCGTCACAACCAACAGGAAGATGCCGACTGGCCGCGCGCGCCACCATGCCACGCCCGCCAGGGCCAGCGGTACGGCGGCCTCGGGGATGTGCTGAACGCCGCTCGCCTCTCCCCCGCTGAGCTCTCCAAGGGCCAGGGCAAGGAGCGCCAACGCCGGGACCAGCAGGATGCCGATCGCCGCCAGCCGCAGGCGCGGGGAGTCTATGGTGCGTGCGGGGCGATTGTACGCAGTCACGCCTCCATGATCGCGCGGGGCTCCCGAATCAGAAGGACCAGTTGACCCTTAATGGAAGAGCCCTCCGTCGCGACCCGCCGATGTCCGGGGAGGCCTGGTCCCGTGCGAAGCCCGTGGAGGAGTGGATTGCGACACTCGACCCACCGGCGAGGGCTGATGTCCTCAACCTCATCGACCTGCTCGAAGAGCACGGCACCACGCTCCGGGAGCCGTTCGCCAAGCACGTCGAGGACGGCGTCTGGGAGCTCAGGGCGCGAGGTCCGGACGGCATCTACCGCGTGCTGTACTTCCACTGGTTCGGCCACACCTTCGGCTTGCTCCACGGCTTCACGAAGAAGACCCAGAAGACGCCCCGAGCCGAGATCGATACTGCCCAGCGTCGCCGCGCCGTATGGCTGGCGCGCCCGGGCTCGACCAGGTAGAAGGAGGATGGCAGTGGACCAGGAAGCGAAGGACGACTGGACGGAATTCCGCCGGGAGCTGCTCGAAGACCCGGCCACACGGGCGGCGTACGAAGCGCGCAAGCCGGCCTTCGAGTTCGCCGTGCAACTCGCCGAGCTGCGACGTCAGAAGGGACTGTCGCAGGCCGCGCTCGCAAAGCTGGCCGGTATGACGCAGCCGGAAGTGGCGCGGCTCGAAGCGGCCGAAGCCTCCCCGACCTTCGACACAATGGCGCGTCTCCTGGCTGCAGCGGGCGCCGACCTGGACATCAAGTTCAGGGACGCTCACGGCAAAGTGGTGCGCCTGCCCATGGTCCTCAAGGGGGCCGAACTGGCGCCGCGGTCCAAGCGTGGCCCGCTCCGGCAGGCCAACGCCTGACGCCTGTTCACCCGCGCCAGTTGACGCCTTCCCTGCCCGACGGGTTAGGTTCTGAGCCATGTGCACCGAAGGAGGGGGCGGGTGAAATCTCTACCAGGACAGGCGCCGGAACCGTCGCTCCTCCCCGTTTCTCGCGCGCGCAAGATCACGCGAAAAGTTGAGGAGCCCGCGGTGGAGTCCGTGCCGCTCGAACGGCTGCACCCGGCGCCATGGAACCCACGGACCATCAAGGACGAGCGCTTCCAGAACCTCGGGAGGAGCATCCAGGCCGACCCCGACTTCCTCTGGCGCCGCCCCATCCTCGCTACTGCGGACGGCGCCATCTACGCGGGGAACATGCGCTACCGCGCCGCCCAGCACCTGGGCATGGCGACGGTCCCGGCAGTCGTCGAGGACATCCCCGAGCAGCTGGCGAAGGAGCGGGCGCTGCGCGATAACCACCAGTGGGGAGACTGGCAGGACGAGCAACTGGGCGAGCTACTGTTCGGCCTCCGCACTGATGGCGCCGACCTGGAGCTGCTCGGCTTCACGGACAAGGAACTGGCGAAGCTCCTCGATGAGGTCGGCGTGGGCGTCGGCGAGGCGGAGGACGAGTTCGCCTATCACGAGCAGTTCGGCGTGACCGTCATCTGCAAGGACGCAAGCGAGCAGGAGCGCGTCTACGACGAACTGCGCGGCAAGGGCTACGACTGCCGCGTGGTGGTCGTCTGATGCGCTACGCTGAAGCGAGGCTTCTTGCCGAGGGGTACCGCGATGACCGACGAATGGGCTCGCCCCGTTGTGCACTGGGAGATCCAGGCGCGGGATCCCGCACTAATCCGGGAGTTCTACGCAGCGATGTTCAACTGGGAAATCGGCACAGGGCGAGTGATGTCCATTCCCCCTGGCGTCGGCGGTCCGGAGCCCGGGCCAGCAGGTCACATTCTCCCGAGCGACGGCCCCCGGGTTGTCCTGTACATCCAGGTACGGCAGCTTCGGGAGTCGCTGGAGCGCGCGGTCGCCCTCGGTGGGACTGTCCTGCGCGAGCCCTTCGACATACCGGGCGGACCGACTCTGGCCGGCATCACCGACCCGGAGGGCAACCAGGTAGTGCTAGTCCAGCAGTAGGCTCCAGCATTGAGGCGGTGGTCTGATGCTCGTCCAGGTTCGCAACCGCTGCTCTGACTTCGACTCATATCGTGCTGCCCGGGTGAGGTCGGTGTTGAACACCGGCGTGCGCAGTAAGGGCTCCAGGTCCAGCCAGCCCTCACGACCGGCTAATGATCACCTCGAAGACGTTGTCCGGGGGACGTGCCACTTGCAGGCGGATGGGAGCGTCAGGGGCCGCGGAGCGGACCGTTGTCTGGAGGTCGGCATTGGAGGCAATATCTCGCCCCTCGGCCGCCATGATCCGATCGCCCTCGCGCAGGCCGGCGGCGCTGGCCGGGCTGCCCGCGCGAGGCATACGTACCTCGATGCCCGGGATAGCAGTAGAGCCGGCCGTCTCCTCCAGTCGCCTAACGACTGTCTCCTCGCCGTGGCGTGCGCAGAGGCATATGCCCAGACCGCAGGACGGGCAGACACACCTGCACTCGTGTCCGTCGCGTTCGAGTTCGGCCACGGCGGCATGGGAGACGAGTCGGATGACGTTGCCCGCAGCAGCCAGGCATTCCCGCATGTGCGTCTCGGCCAGGTCGGCCGTGTTTCCTTCGCCGGCGCTGTCGAAGGCGCGGTGGGCGCGGGCGTGAAGGACCGCGTAAGCAAAGGCGGCATGGTGCAACGATGCGTAGAGCCCGGCAAGGCTGGCAGTCAGGGTCTCCTTACTAGAAAGGGGGGGCGCGCTGTCGCTCGAGGCAGAAGCGACCGCTTGGAGGCGCGCCTCGATGGCGGCGACCTGAGAAAGGAGGGCCTGTGGCAAGGAGGACAAACCCCTCGAGGCGTCGCCATCGACGTTAGCCTCTTGCAGCTTGTTGACGACGGGCACGAGCATCCTGATTTCGCGGGCAAGTCTCTCGAGGTCTGCGGCCAAGTTAATACGGGAAGCTTCGGTGTTCATCGTCAGGCGGTCCTTCTGTTCATATCGCTGCACACGCTGGTGCGGGATCATAGCAGCCCACGTACATCCTCCCGCAAGAGGCATGCCTGTGAAGTCCTAGCACGTCAGTCCAGCGGCTACGAGTGCCGCGTGGTGGTCGTCTGATGCTCGTCCAGGTCCGCAACCGCTGCTCGGAGTTCGACTCCTACCGCGCTGCCCGGGTGAAGTCGCTGTTCAACGCCGAGTCCGGCGCCAACTTCTCCCTCGATGCGGATCTGCCCATCGACGAGGACGACTGGCGGATCGGCATCATCGTCGGACCATCAGGCAGCGGGAAGTCGTCGCTAGGCCGTGTCGTCTTCGGCGACACGGACGTCTACCGCGAACCGGAGTGGCCGGATGACGCGCCGATCATCGACGCCATCGCGCCCGGGAAGGACTTCAACGACGTCACGGCGGCTCTGGCCGCGGTCGGCCTCGGCGACGTGCCGGCCTGGCTGCGGCCCTACGCTGTGCTCTCGAACGGCGAGAGGTTCCGCGCGACGCTCGCGCGAGTCATCGCCGATGCGCCGGAGCGCGTCGTCATCGACGAGTTCACCTCGGTAGTTGACCGCCAGATCGCGAAGTTCGGCGCCCTCGCCTTCCAGAAGGCATGGCGCCGGACGAACGGAAAGGCGGTGCTGCTCACGCCGCACTACGACGTGCTGGAGTGGGTCGAGCCTGACTGGACGTTCGATACGGCGACGCGGACGTTCGACCGGAGGCGCCTTCAACGACCCAGCTTCGACCTCCAGGTTTGGGAGACAGACTGGCGTTACTGGCCGGCCTTTGAGCCGCATCACTATCTGAAGATCGGGAAGATGATCGCCGCCACGAACTACGTCGGCACGGTCGACGGCGAGCTCGTGGTGCACCTCGCCGTCTCGCCGGCCTTCCACCAGGGTGGCTGCTTCCGGGCGTCGCGGCTCGTGGTCATGCCCGAGTGGCAGGGCGCTGGCGTCGGCATGCGCTTCCTCAACCACGTCTGCGAACGCTACCTCCGCGGCGAGAACCGCTACGGCCGTCCAGGCCCGATGCTCTTCCACACGAGCCATCCCGGACTCTGCGCGGCTCTGCGTCGTGATTCGAAGTGGGTGCAGAAGTCGGCGCGGCTCTTCGGAGCGAACAAGCTGCGGAGCGCGCGGTCCCTGACTCGTGCTGCCCGAAAGCGGGGAGGCTCGGAGATTGGCACCGGCTTCGGCGGACACTTTTGCGCGGTCCAGGGATTCAAGTACGTTGGCTCCCATGAGGGGTAAGCCAGATGGCCGGCAAGCGCCAGAAGCCGCCGGGCGAGCTTGTCTACCGCCGGGGTGGCCGCGTGAAGCCGCTGGTACTCGTCGCGCCTGCCCACCTCGCGCCGCGGCCTCCTGACGGTCTCGGCGACCACGCAGCCGCGGTCTGGGCGGCGTTCTGGGCTTCGAGGGTCTCGGGTGCCGTCGACCTGGACGCCGACGGCGAAGCCCTCCGCCATTGGATCCTCTCCGTGGACGAGCGCGAGAAGCTGCGGGCGGCGACGGTTCGCGCACCGTTGGTGAAGGGAAGTCACGAGCAACTGATGCTCAACCCGCTCTTCCGGCGCTTGCGCGACCTGAACCGAGAGATCGCCCGCGCCGAGGAGCACTTTGGGATGACGCCGCTGGCGCGCCTTCGGCTCGGCGTGACGTATCTCCAGGAACAGGCAGCGAAGGAAGACCTGGAGGCGAGGCGCGAGCGGCGCCGGCCCCATGTGATGCCCACTGTCAGAGACCGAGGACCTGCCTGAGCGCCTCTTCCACTCCCGTGAGGTCGCGCGGCGTGAGTTGACCCAGCTGCCCGTCGAAAGCCGAGCGTTCTACGGTCTCGACGACGCCCTTGGCCAGTGACGGCCGAGGCAGCCTTGCGGCTTCCCAGTCCTGCAGCAGATAGTCGCCGAACCGTTGTCCGCGCAGATTAGTCGTGAGCGGGACGATCAGCGCATCAGCTCGTGACATGTGGAACTCGGCCACGCTGACCACGACGGCGGGCCGACGCTTGGTTCCCGTGCCATCCGAGAAGCGGACGTTGACGAAGAAGATGTCGCCGCGCCTACAGGCTGTCGAAGATGGCGTCGTCGTCATTGTTCCAGACAGCAGCAAGCACCGGGTACTGGCGGGCGTCGATACAGCGAGGTGCTTCCTCGCCGGCCCCTGGCGGAGGGGGGAGGCCGTGCTCGCGCGCGATGCGCGCCAGCGCCTCCACCTCGTCATCCGTGAGCTCGTCCAGGAGCTGATGCAGGGACTCGCGCGTCGTCATGAGCCAAGTATATGCGGAGCCCTTGTTAGGTTGGGAGCATGCCGCCTCGCCGTTGGTACTCCTACGGCCCCGACGTCACGGCCTGGATTGAAGCGAACTGCGTGCTCCCCTCGGGCGAGCACATCGGGCGGCCGTTCCGCCTGATGCAATGGCAGAAGGAGTGGATCAACGAGCTCTACGCCTCTGACGCGAGGGGCAACCTTCGCTACCGCTGGAGCCTCCGCGGCATCCCGAAGAAGAACGGGAAGTCGACGATGATCGCCGCGCTCGCCCTCTACCACCTCATGGCCGACCCCGACGAGGCCGACCCGTGGGCCGTGTGCGCCGCCGCCTCTGACCGCCAGGCCGACCTCGTCTTCAACGCCGCCAAACTGATGTGCGAGCTCTCGCCGGCACTGCGCGAAGCCACGGACCGCTACCGGTGGGAGATCCGGCCGAAGGGCCGGCCGGGGCGCCTGGAGCGCGTCGCCGCCTCGGCCGGCAAGCTCGACGGCAAGAACATCTCGTTCCTTGTCGTCGACGAGCTGCATGAGTGGAACCTCGAGAACTGGGCCATTCTCACCAACGGCACCGTCGGCCGGCGCCGGGCGCAGATCGTCCAGATCACGACGGCCGGCCACGACCTGGAGACCATCTGTGGCCGCGAGTACCAGAAGGGCCAGCGCATTCTCGCGGGCGAGGAGAAGAACCCGAGCTACCTGTTCCGCTGGTTCCAGGCGCCGGCCGGCGCCGACCACCGCGAGGAGGAGACCTGGCGAGCGGCCAACCCGTCCTACGGTGAACTGGTGACGCGGGAGCAACTCGCGGACAAGGTGGCGAACGTCCCTCAGGCGCAGTTCGAGCGTTACTTTCTCAACCGCTGGACGCGGACCGAGGAGACCTGGTTGCCGGCCGGCGCCTGGGATGCCTGCACGGACGGGCGGTTCGAGTTCGACCCCGAACTGCCGCTGTACGGCGCCGTAGACGCGGCCACGAAGGAGGACTCGACCGCCGTCGTCCTCGCCCAGTGGCATGGCGACAAGCTGCGGCTGCGAGCACGCATCTGGGAGCGGCCAACAGACATGAACGGCGCTCCTGTCCAGGACTGGGTGCTGCCACTGGCGGAGGTCGAGCAACACCTGCGCGACCTGGACCGCGACTTCGAGTTCCACTTTGGCATCGACCCGCGTTTCCTCGAGCGCACGCGCCAGGTCCTCGAAGCCGACGGCCTCTCCGTGGAGGAGGTCCCGCAGTCGGACTCACGGATGGTCCCGGCCAGCCAATCGCTCTACGAGCTCGTCGTACAGGGGAACGTCGAACACGAGGGCGACGCGGCGTTCACGCGACACATCGAGAGCGCCGTGGCCCGGGAAGCGTTCAGTGGCGGCTGGCGTCTGTCGAAGGGTCGGAGCCGCAAGAAGATGGACGCAGCGGTCGCCGCGGCGATGGCGGCGCACATCGCGGTCCAGGAGCGCGGGCGGACACCGGCGGCCGAGCCGAGGATCCTCGTCTTGGGGTAAGCAATCCGTAGGGACTACGCCGTGAGGCGCACAGGCCCGGCAATCGGCTCGGGAATCGGGTCTCCATGAACAAGCGCCGACTCGATCCAGACCGCCATAGCCTCGTCGAGGTTGCGAAGCGCCTCTTCCGGCGTTTCGCCAGCCGTCAGACACCCCGGAAGCTCCAGGACCTCCCCAAGGTAGCCTTCAACCGGCTCGCCCGTGATCACGCGATGATAAGGACGCCGGATGATCGCCTGCACCTGTTCTTCGAGTGCCTCATCGTTCATTCGTCATCGTCTCCTGTCCGCGAGAGCACGAGCCGGACGTACACGGCCAGGACGTGCGGCCGGCGGCGCGGGATCACGATTTTCTCCGAGCCCCGGCGGAAGCCGAAGTGACTCCCACGGGAACGATCGAGATCCCACCCGTACAAGTCTAACAGGCGCTCCAGCTCCTCGAAGCGGACACTGTTCGGGCGTTGCGCCAGCCGCCTTCGGAACTCGCGACGATCCATCACGCGAGCCTAACGGCCTATCCCGTTGTCGTCAGCCGCCGCCGGCGTGCTAGGTTCGGCTGGTGGAGAGATTCCGACAGATGCTTGGCCAGACGCACCGACTTGGCCCCGCTGCGCTCGAACTGGCGGGGGCGCTGCTCGTCATCGCCGGGCTATTTCAGATCTACGAGCCCGCCGCGTTCATCTTTACCGGCGCCGCGATCGTCTTCATCGCCCAGGGCATGGAGCGCGACGAGTGACGCTCCTGAAGAATGCGGCCGCCGGAATCGGGATCAAGGCGTTTCCATTCGGGGGGCAGCGGGTCACGAGCGGCCTGCGTCCCGGCCTCGGCACGCTGCCGTTGGTCGGCGGCGTGTCTCAGTCGTACGAGCAAATGTACCGCGGGCAGCTCTGGCTCAACGTCGTAATCAACAAGCTGGCGCGTGGCATCGGTCGTTTGCCGCTGAAGACCTACGCTCTCGGAACCGACGGCGAACGGCAGCGCCAGCGTGACGGCTGGCTGGCCGACTCCCTGGCGCGGCCGATGCCGGGGAAGCCGCCCTTCGCCTGGAAGCAGGCGATCGTCGGGAACATCTGCGTCTACGGGAACGCGGTCGTCGTGAAGGTGCGCCCAGGGCCCGGGAAGCCGCCCACCGAACTGTGGACCTCCTCCTTCCGTTGGTGGGAGGTCGTGCCCGGGAAGTCCGCGCCGGTCGATGCGTATGTTTTCCACGGGGCCGCCGGCCAGCGGCTCGCCTTCGCGCCCGAGGACGTCCTGCACTTCAAGTGGTGGGGCACAGGGAACGACCTGGTCGCCTTCTCGCCCATGGAGCCCTTGCGCCGGACGCTGATGATCGAGGACGCGGCCCAGCGCCTGACGGCCGCCTCCTATGACAACGGCGCCCGGCCGTCCGGTGTGCTCGTCACCGACCAGCAGCTGAAACCGGACACGGCGAAGCGACTCCAGGAGCAGACGACCTCGCTGCACGGCGGCGTGGACAACGCATTCAAGCTGGCCGTCCTGGAGGGTGGGCTCGACTGGAAGCCGATGTCGCATTCGCTCGTCGATGCGCAGGTGGTGGAGACGCGCCGCCTGACACGCGAGGAGTGCGCCGCTGCCTACGACGTCCCGCCACCGGTGGTCGGCATCCTCGACCGGGCGACGTTCTCGAACATCACCGAGCAGCACATCATGCTTTACCAGGACACCTTCGGGCCGTGGCTAACGATGATCGAGGAGACGCTGCAGACGCAGCTCATCGACCCCGAGCCGCTGCTCGCTGGCCAGTACGTCGAGTTCGACCTGAATGAGGTCCTGAAGGGCAACCCGAAGGAGCGCTTCGAGGCGCTGAAGGCGGCCGACTTCCTCACGCCGAACGAAAAGCGCGCCCTGGAGAACCGCGACCGCGTCGACGACCCGCGCGCGGACATGCTCTGGATGCCTCTGAACATGATGCCGATCGGCGAGGGCGCGGTGGCGATGGAGGAGCGGCTGGCCCGGCTCCAGGCGGCGAAGGCGACCGAGGAGGGGGAATGACGCCCGAGGGCCTCCGGCCGATCCGCTGCTCCTCGTGCGGTAAACTCGTTTGCGAAGCCGATGGCGTGGTCGTCTTCCGCTGCCCCCGCTGCAAACGACGGACGGTCTCAGCGCCGAACAACTAGGAGCATTGGCATGCCCGACGAGGAGATGGGCGAGGCAATACTTCGCCAGGCATTCGATCTTTGGATTAATCCCGAGATTGAGCGCCGGCGAGAGGCCGGGCGCATCGAGCGACCCATAGAACTCCGGGCAGCTCAGATAGTGATCGAGCCTGATGGGTCGGGCCCAACCGTTCGGCTGAACGAGGAGGTCCGAGGGATTTTCCTAGCGTCTTCAACTCGACCCATCGAGGCCGGCGAAGTCGTTTCCGAGTCAGACATAGGGGAGATCAACGAGTTGCGCCTCACTGAAGCGGACGGGAACGCCGGTCACCTCACATTGCTTCGGCACGGCGACTCATGGTTCGTTGCCTTCGACTTCCGGTACAACGGGATGAGGATCAAGGCAACGCTCGCGGCAGCAGAGGAGTTCCTCGTCACCGCGAAGGCGGCGCTGGAGGATGGTCGGCTTCGCGTAGCGATCGACACGCTCTTCAGCGCGACAGAGCTGTGCGCCAGGGCGATGCTCCTATCGCTGCCGGACGAGCGACTTCTCAGATCGAAGAAGCATGGATTCATCGCTTCTGAGTTCAACAAGCGTGGCCGCTGGTCCCAGGACGTAGCTGCCTTCACCGGGCTGCTCAATCGGCTCACCGAGCTGCGGCCGAGAGCACGCTACACGGATGCGGATCCGGGAATCGGAGCCCAGGAGGTGGCCGACCTGTTGACGTTGGCCGAATCGCTCTATCGGCAAGCTCAACAGGAGGGAGAGCGTTAGTTCCCGGGGCGCTCATCACGTATTGCCAGTCCCTGATTCTCGCGTTAGGTAAGTGGTGAGAGCGCCACGCGCGCCCACGCCGGAGCCCCCCGCGGGCCGGAGCGCATAGCTTCGGCCCGTTTTCGTTGGCCGGGGAAGGGGCAGCCGGTGCGGATCGAGTGGAAGTCCGAACGCCTGGGCGTCGCGCGCTGCCCGGCTGAGTACAAGCTGCTGGGCGAGGGCGAGCCGGCCGGTACCTTCGAGGCGTACGTCGCCATCTTCGGCACGCCGGACCGGCCCGACCTCTTCGGCGACTCGGACCTGATCGAGCCCGGCGCCTTCACCCAGACGCTCCAGGAGAAAGGCCTCCCCCCGATCGTCTGGTCGCACGTCTGGACGATCCCTCCCGTGGGCCAGGCGCTCCAGGCGGTCGAGGACTCCAAGGGGCTCCGCATCAAGGCGCGGCTCTTCCTCGACGACGACGGCATCAGCGGCCAGCGTCCCCCGGCAGTTACTCCGGACGTTTTCTCTCGGCAGCGACACGGCGGTGACACTCGCTTGCAGCTGCCCGAGATGTGGTACAATGTCTTCAGCGTCAAGAGTGGCGGTTCGGCCGCCCGGCAACCTGGTTAAGCCTCCAAGGTGCCAAGAAGACGTGGCCGGGGAACCGGCAACCAAAGGCGGGCGCTGCTCAGCCCGCCCCTCCGAAACGGAGGGGTTTCGCGTTTTCGAACGGATCGCGACAAGCCCCTCCCCAGCGAGGGGCTTCTTCATGCCCCGAAGTGCGACAAGAGGTGACGCGGCCGGTGGCTATGATCGCCTGGTGTATTGCCAAAGGAGGTAACCACCCATGTCAGATGAAGCCCAACTCGATGGTCAGCCCTGGTCGGTGGTGTTTCGCAAGTCGAAAACCGTTGGCGACAATTCATGGCACTATGGTCCGCACCTCGTTGCCGTTCGGAGACCCTACCACCACATGGTAGCGAACGAGCTGGACACAATGGCAACGAGGAGGGGTGGGGGCTATGCCGGCTCCTTCATGGACACCCCCTTCGTCTGGACGACGCAATACGGGTCGGCCGTGCAGAACCTCGGGTGGCAGCCGGGCATATGGGTCGATGACATGGAGCTGCTGCTGGTCCTCTGCGACCGGCTGGGTCTCCAGCGCCCGCACCCCGGCGCTCATGGGGCCGATGGCATGAAGTGACTCCCCCTATCCAACCCAATCACGAGTGGCGCGAGGGACCTGGCCCGATGACCGCCCGGCAACCCCGGAACCCCGGAAGGTGCCCCGGCCAGGAACGATTGGAGGAACCATCGTGGCTGTTCTCGTTTCCATCCCGGTCACCAACCACCAGAACCTGTTGCGGCCGATCAGCGGCCGGTTCATCGCTGCACGGCATCACGGCTCCGACATCGAGTTCGTTCTTGAGGGCGGAACCGGCTTCTCCATTACCTGGGACGATACCCGGGATCTGGTGAGACTTGCCGGCCCCATCCGTAGCGGCCTTCAACTCACGTATGACGGGCACACCGTCGCCGTGAGCCAGGGGGTATGAGAGTGGCGAGCAAGAAGCGCCCCGTAGCAGGCGATAGCACCCGCCCGCGCAAAGAGCCTAACCTTCTTGCCGGGCTTGGTGTTGTGGGAATGGGCCTGGTCGAACCGGTGATTGTTGGGGCGCTTATCAGCGGAGACCCGCTCCTTCTCATCGGGCCGCATGGGACCGGAAAGTCCTATCTGCTTGAGCGCATTGCCACCGCGCTAGGCCTAGAGTGGCGGCACTACAACGCCTCCCTCCTGAACTTCGACGACCTGGTGGGCTACCCGATGCCGGGAGCTAACGGCCAGCTCACGTATGTCCAGACCCCGTCTTCGATCTGGGGAGCTGAGGCGGTATTCATCGACGAAATCTCGCGTTGCCGGGTGGACATCCAGAACAAGCTCTTCCCTGTTATCCACGAACGCCGCGTCCAGGGCCTCCCGTTGGAGCGACTGCGCTATCGCTGGTCGGCGATGAACCCGCCCGGGAGCGATGACGACGACACGCCGGCCTACCTCGGCAGCGAACCGCTGGACCCTGCCCTCGCCGACCGCTTCGCCTTCATCGTCGACATGCCGGGATGGGACTCTCTCACCGAGGACGAGCGTGAGGCGCTGGTGCTCGGCAGTGGCGCTCCCATTGACGGCGGCGCGGCCGCACGGGTCGAAGCGGCGATCGCTGCAGGAAGGGCACACTTCGAACAGACCTTGAGCGAGCAATCCGGCCCGCTCGCCGTCTATGCGAGGCTGGCCGTCGATCTCCTCCGAGCCGCGGGGATTATCTTGAGTGGACGCCGCGCGGCACTGCTCCTGCGCAACATCGCCGCGGTGCACGCCGCGCGGCTCGTGCACGACCCCGATGCCAGCGCGAGCGACTCCGCCTACCTTGCGCTAACTCATTCGCTACCCGAGCCAGCGAGCGCTATCAAGGTCGACCGCGTAAAGGTGCTTGCCTGCCACCGGGAAGCGTGGAGACTGGCCGCCGTGCCCCCCTCCGACCCGGTACGCCAACTACTCTCCGAGCCCGACCCACTGCGGCGGGCGTTGCGGGCGGCGCGCATCCCGCGGCTGCGGCCGGGCGAATTCTCCACTATCGTGGCTCACGCGCTCGCCGCCCTGCCTCCCGGGGGCCGCCATGCCCTTGCCGCCACGCTCTTCGAGTCCGGCGCCGCCGGTAACCTCGTTGCCGCCGTTGCCGAGCAGTGCGCCCGGCTCTACGCCGCCGTCTGCACTCCACAGTCCGTCGTCGAGGCGGTCGCCGGCCGGAGCGTTCGCCACCTCACCTGGCAGGCAGTCCAGTCCACGCTTGCCGGCCGTGCCGCGGAGGAGGTGGAGACGCCCTACCTCACGAATCTCCTTGCTTCGCTTTTCAACAGCCGGGACCTGGCAATCCCCGAAGATGTGGGACGGGCTGTCAGGCAGTGGGACGACACGCGAGCCCGGATTCGAGCGCTTCCATGAGCGACCAGCGTCCTGCCCCTTCGCCCCTGGTTCACAACATGTCCGTACCGCCGCGCAGCCAGATCAGCCACCGGGGGGTGTTCGCAGGAGGGCGCGCCCTGGTTGCCACTCTCGACGCCTTGGGCAACGGCTGCCCGCCGGGAGTCCGGCTGGGAACGGCCGCCCTCGCGGACTGGCTCGGGGTGGAACTTGAGGGCGGAAGCCAGCGAGCAGAACGTAAACTGCGGCGCCTGGTACGGGCGCACGTGGAGACGCTGGCGCTTCCGCCCGCCTGCGTGGTCACACACGAGCCTCCGGATGGAATCGAGCAAATGACCGACCGCCTCGGCATCGTCGCTGTCCTCGCCAAGTCGTCCGGCAGTGTCTACCTGCGAGACAAGGAGCCGAACTTCGACCGCCTCGTGCCGGGCGCACGCGTGATCCTCATCATCCCCCAATCGTGGAGTCCACAATGACTGCAGCAACCCCCGGGCGAACCATCGCCGAACGCGTACTCGACTCATTCCCGGCAGGAAGCTATGCCCTGCATGGCTTCCTGCAGCTACTGGACATCGTCGAGTCGGAGGATGTCCCAACCGCCGCCACGCAGTGCCGGCTGCAGCCGAAGATGCTCGTCAATCCCCGGTTTGTCGAGGAGCATGCCAAGACGCCGGAGAAGCTTCTGATGCTCGTCATGCACGAACTGCACCACGTGCTCCTCGGGCACACCCGGCTCTTTCCGCGAGTATCGGCGGTGGACAACCTGGTGTTCGACGCCGTCATCAATTCGCTCCTTTGCCGCATGCTGCCCGCACCGGAGCACATTCGCTTCTTCACCGACTATTACGACGACGCCTCCTTCCCCTCCTGCCTTTTGCGCCCGCCCGCCTCGTGGCTGGAGGGGCCGGCCCCTACGTTCAACTGTCCGCCGGGCCTCCAAGCGCGGGGGATGGAGGCCGCGCGGGGCGTTTACGAACAACTCTATTCGGCGCGCGGCGCCAGCTATCAAGACCTTTACGAAGTCCTCCGCCGACAGGTCACCGACGAAGGGGCGGCCACGGTCCCGCTGCTTGGCGGGCACTGCGGTGCGAAGGAATCAATCGAAGACGTGGACCTTCGCGATGGCCCGCCGGTCCTGTTCGACGCCGTTCGCCGCATTGTCGAGGAGTGGCCGCAGCCGCCCGACCCCATCGCCGGACGATCGCTCGAGGACGTCATCGGCGAAAGTCGCGTCGCGCCACGCAGCGAGGCGGCAAACCGCCAGATCCTTCGCAGGCTCCTTCGCCAGGTTGGGGGTATTGAGGGCGGCAGGTCCTTCTCGCGAGCGTGGCGCGACGAGGCGCGGACCATCGAATCGCCCATTCCATCGTTCCAAAGGCGTTCGCTGGTCCTGGGCGCGCTGGGAACGCGACCGCTGCTCCACCCGGCCACGTTCATGGACCGCCGCCGCACTCCCGCGGGCGATCGTGTCCACGTCTACCTCGATGTGAGCGGCTCCATCGGCGACCTCAAGGGCTCGCTCTACGGAGCCGTGCACGACTGCCAGGCATTCGTGCACCCGCAGGTCCACCTTTTCTCGACGGTTGTTGTCGACGTCTCCTTCGCGGCACTTCGCGACGGGGTGTGCCATACGACCGGGGGCACCAGCATCGCCTGCGTGGCAGAACACATGGAGGCAAATCGCGTAAAACGGGCTGCGATCATCACGGACGGCTTCGTTGGCAGGCTCTCCGGCGACCACGCCCGGGTGCTCGGGGCCGCCCGGGTCGGCGTTGCCCTGACACCCGGAGCCGCTTGGCGCCGCGACCTCGAACCGGCGACCAATTACTGGGCCCAACTTCGCCCACCGGCCAGGAAGGAATGAACGACATGAAGCGACTGTTTCCGGCCGAGTTCGTGCTGCCGGGCCACCCCGACAAGCTCTGCGACACCATCGCCGACCGCCTCGTCCAGGAGGCGAGCACCCACGAGAAGCGGGCCCTGGTAGGGGTCGAGGTGGCGGTGCACCGCGACACGGTCACTGTCACGGGGCGCATCGCCTGCGAAGCCGCCCACACGATTGACGTCGGCCGGGCCGTCCGCGACACCTTCGCGACAGCCGGCTACGGCTATCCTCCCCCTTCGCTGTGCTCGGGTGACTGCCCCGCACGGGACCAGGGCAGCTGCGCCCTCCACCCCGCCTGGATGCCTGCACCCCGTGATCTGAAGGTCTCGCAGGACCTCTGCCTGGGGCCGCTCCTCGATGGGGAAACGGACTTCCGGGCCGTCTCCGACGACCAGTCCATCGTGACCGGCTACGCCGTGGATCTTCCGGGGACCAACTTCCTGCCTGCCGAGCAGTGGTTCGCGGCGCAGATGGCGCGGCGACTTGAATCGCTCCGGGCGGAGCGCCTCGACCTTCGCCTCGGCCCGGATGGCAAGATCCTCGCCCTGCTCGAGGAGGACGGCGATTCGCGGCGGGTCACCGCGGTAACCGCCTCGCTCCAGCAGCAGATTGGCGGCGACAGCATCGCCCTCCACCGCGCCGTGCTTGAGGTGCTGGGGGCTCAGCTTGCCCAAGCGGCCGCGCTTGTCCCAGGCTTCTCGCCCGACATCCCGGCGACCACGGTCGTGAACGGCGCGGGCAACTTCGCGGTCGGCGGCCCCGAGGGGGATAACGGCCTCAGCGGCAAGAAGCTCGTCTGCGACGCCTACGGCCCGCGGGTAGCCATCGGCGGTGGAGCGCTCTCGGGCAAGGACTTCTACAAGGCCGACCGTGCGGGAGCGCTCCTCGCGAGGCGGCTGGCGAAGCTGGTCGTAATGACCGGCGGGGCCCGGGAGTGCACTGCCACGCTGGCGTTCTTCCCCGGCGACGAACGCGCTCGGGTCCTCTCGCTCGTCGATGGTGGGGGTGCCCAGCTCGACGGCCGGCGCTGGGAGCCTCTCCTCGACCTCTCCCTGGCAGGCGTTGGCGATTGTTACACAGGGACTACAGACCTCACCGACGTTGCCCGCCACGGCCACTTTGTTGCGGAACGGCCATGGGAGACGCTGACGGTGGTTTGACCGCCTCGGCCCGCCAGGACTGATGGGCGTAACCCGGACCCTCAATCCGCAATCTGAGCGCCTCGTCAACCGGGCGCACGTGAGGGAGCCGTGAGACTTGACGTTCCAGCAGCCGCTCTCCCTGCCGGTCTTGTGAACGACTCGGTGGTCACACACCCGAGCCGCACCGTCATATTCGCCGGGCAGCAAGAGCCTCTTCTTATCACCGATGCGAGTGCCGGCTACGAGCACTATCGGCGCCCCGGTTGGTGAGGTTGCCGTTGTTGTCCCATGTGTACGGCACGGGAGGCGCGGGCAGCGGCGACTGGTCGCGCGCCTGGGGCGGCGCCGAGCAGGTGGTGCACGCTGTCTTCGAGGGCATCAAGGGCTCCGTCCGCAACGCCGTCGCCTTCGTCGAGGGGCTGGCGCCGCTCATGCTCGCGGCCGCGAGGGCGCTCGCCCAGGCCCTCCTGGACGGGCTCCGGAGCGTCCTCTCCCACGCGGCGGGCTTCGCCGGCGACGTCGCCCAGGCCGTGCTCCAGGCGGTGAAGGCCGTCGTCAACGGCGTCATCGACCAGCTGAACCGGGCGGTCGAGTTCACGATCCCCGGCCCCGGTCCCCTGCCCGGCATCCACGTCGACCCGCCCGACATCCCCCATCTCGCCCGTGGCGGCATCGTCGTCGCCGGCGACAACCCCTCCGGCATCGAGGCGGTCGTGCCCCTGGAGCGGGCCGGGGAGTTCGGCTTCGGCGGGCGGGAGCGGGCGGCGGAGGTGCACAACCACTTCCACTTCAGCGGCTTCGTGGGCGACGTGGACGAGCTCCTCCGCCAGCTCCAGCTCGCCGCCGGGCGCGCTGGCCGCAGCGGGGTGCTGGCGTGAGCGAGCCGGCCTGGACTGCCCTTGTGGACTGGGACGGCGACGGCGGCTTCGGCGACGCCTACGAGGACGTGAGCGCCGACCTCGTGCAGCTGGAGGTGCAGGGCGGGCGCTCGGCGGCCACCGACGACTTCACCGCCGGCCGCTGCTCGCTCACACTCGAGAACCCCTCCGGCCGCTACTCCCGCTACAACGCCTCCAGCCCGCTCTTCGGCCTCCTCCTCCCCGGGCGGGACCTCATCCTCACCGCCACCCACAACACGGTCACCTACCCGGGCTTCCGGGGCGAGCTCGTGGAGATGCGCGAGCAGCGCACCGTCGACGGCGTCCCGGTCGTGCAGCTCTCGTTCCTCGACGGCTTCGAGCGGCTGCGCCGGGGCAGCGTCTCCCTCCCCCTGCAGGAGGGGAAGCGCGTGGATGAGCTCCTCCACGCCATCTGCGAGGCCGCCGGCTGGCCGCTCGCGCGCCGCTCCTTCGACGCGGGTCTGACGACCGTGGAGCGCTACTGGTGCCACCGCAAGGCGCCCCTCCAGGCTCTCCAGGAGGCGGCCCGCCAGGAGCTGGGCGGGCAGCTCTACTGCGACCGCGGCGGCGTTCTCCGCTTCGAGAACCGCGACAACCGCACCCTCCAGCCGCTCTACGCGACGGTCTCTGACGCCGCCGGGCTCGACCTCTCCTTCCGCCGCGACGACCTCATCTCCGACGTCTCCTTCGCCCGCGCCGGCCTGGACGTGGCGAACGGCCTCTCCGTCCTCTACTCCCTCTCACCCACCGGGCGCCAGCTCGCTCCCGGTTCGGACTCCCCCCTCAACCACGTCTCCGGCGAGTACCAGGTGGGCGGGAAGGGCGTGCTCGCGCCCGTTGCGGGCGTCGACTACCTGGCCAACTCCCAGCCCGATGGCAGCGGCGCTGACCGGACGGCCCAGGTCTCGCTCCTCACCTTCACGAGCTTCGGCGGCGGCTTCTCCGCCGGCTTCGAGAACCTGGACACCGCCCCCGTCTACCTCACCCTCCTCCAGGTGCGTGGCCAGGCCGTGCGGCGGAGCAACGAGGAGCGCCGCATCGAGGTCGCCGCCCCGGCACCACTCGTCGAGGGCCAGGTCCTGCGGGCGGAGTTCGACTTCAACGACGACGCCGAGACGATCCGCGCCTTCGCCCGCTGGCGCGCCGCCACGCTCTCCGCCGACCAGCCGCGCCCCACGGTCGACCTCCTGGGCAGCACGGACGTGGAGGTCGCAGCCATCCTCGGCACCGAGGTCTCGAAGCGCGTGCGCCTGGTGGATACGGGCGGGCTCTACCCGAGCCAGGTGGACGGCTTCTTCTCCATCGAGGGGTACCGCCTCCGCCAGGTGATCGGGGCCGATCTCGCCTGCTCCTGGACGCTCTTCAGCGAAGACCACGCCATCGGGAACTTCTTCCGCGTGAGCGGCGACGGCGGCCCCGACCACAGCCTCATCGCCGCAGACGCCAATCCAACAGGCGACCGCATCGCCTTCTAAGGAGGAGACCATGCCCAGGGCCACCGCCACCTGGACGGACACCGAGACCGCCGACTGGACCGCGGGGAGCCGCGTGCGCGAGGGGAAGCTCCTCGCCCAGCTCCTCCAGAACCTGGAGCACCTCGCCCAGAGCCACCGCCACGGCGGCGGCACGGCCGACGGCGCGACACTTCCTGTCGCCGACCCCAAGGCGATCCTCTTCTACGCCCAGCCGGGCCTGACGGGGGAGTAGGCGATGGCGCTCGTCACCACCAAGTCCGAGGGGCTCCTCACGACCACGGCCCAGAGCACCATCTACGCGGCGCCGGAGTCGCCGGCGACGCGGGCGCGGCTGATGAAGCTCACGGTGACCAACCTGGACACCGCCAACGCCCAGGCCGTGAGCGCCTGGCTCGTCCCCAGCGGCGGCAGCGCGGGCAACGCCAACCGCCTCCTCGTCGCCGTCGCCGTGGACAGGGCGGACGGCCAGGGGCTTCCCCTGGAGGTGAGCGCCGCCCAGGGCCACGTCCTCGACCCCGGCGACGCCATCGTCCTCCAGGCGGCGAACGCCAACCAGCTCTGCTGGCACCTCACCGTCATGCAGGAGACGTAGCGATGAGCCTCCTCGCCTGGACGAAGCAGACGCGCGACACCCTCCGCGGCTCCTTCAACTCCTCGTCCTTTGCCGCCAACGCCAACGGGAACGTGATCGAGATCCTGAGATCGCTCTCGGGGAGCGCTCCCCCGCCCCAGGGGCGGCTCTGGCTCCCCGGGCGGTTCACCGCTCCCGCCGACGTCGCCCTCAACTCCACGACCCTCACCGAGAACATCAACTACTTCCGCAACCTCACCATCAACGCCGGACAGACGGTCGCCTGCGTCGACGCCGGCCCCACGCTCATCGTCGTGGAGGAGACCCTCACGCTCGGCGCTGGCGCGGTGCTCCATGCGGACGGGCGCGGCGCCGCGCCGGCGTCCGCTGCCAACGCCGTCGGCGGACTGGGCGGGAGCGCCCGCGACGGCCTCAACTGGCAGTTCATGTCGGCCGGGTACGACTACGGCTACGACCGCATCGGCGCCACCTCGACCTACAACTACCGCTCCGGCCGCATGTTCCCCTGGGAGCAGCAGTCCGACCGCGGTGGACCGGGCAGCGCGGGCGGCAACTCCAGCGGCGGAAGCGGCTTCCCCGGTGGCGCGGCCGCGGCGGCCGCCAACGGCGGGCGCAGCACGTCGGCGCTCGCGCGCATCCTGCGCATGCTCGAAGTGCTGGCGGTCGTCGCCCCCTTCAACGCCCCCACGAGCGGGAGTCAGATCGGGGGCGTCGGCGGTGGCGCCGGTGGCAACGGCTCGGCGACCGCCTGGAGCGCCGGCACTCCCGGCAACGGGGGCGACTCCTGGTACGGCGCCAACGGTACGCCGGGGACGAACGGCGGCGGCGGTGGCGGCGGGGGCGGGGAGTTCCCCTGCGGCGGTGGCGGTGGCGGTGGCGCCTGCGCTGCTCCCGGGGGCGGCACCCCTGGCCAGGGCGGCAGGGGCGGCGGGGTGCTCATCTTCATCTGCGGGACCCTCAACAACGCCGGCACCATTCGCGCCAACGGGGCGAACGGGAGCAACGCCGTCGGCAACGCCGGTGGTGGTGGTGGCGGCGGCGGCGGCTTCGTGGGCGGGCTCTACGAGGCACTCACCGCCCTCGGCACGCTCCAGGCGAACGGCGGCAACGGCGGCACAGGTGGCGGTGGCGCGGGCAGCGGCGGTGCAGGCGGAGCGGGCTCCGCCGGTGCCGCGAAGATCCGGAGCGGGAGCTGACCATGCAGATCGTGAGCAGGGAGCAAAGAGAGCGGCGGCAGGTCACCGGCCGCCTGAGCGACGGCTCGGACCGCATGGAGACCGTCGAGACGCGCTGGGCCGTCACCGTCAGCGACGTGGAAGGTCGTCTGCTCGCTCTCGACTTCGACCACGACCCCACGGACCAGGAAGTGCTCGACGCCCTCCCCCGCCCGCGCGACCTCGCGCCCACCCGCCGCGACGACATCGAGGCGCTGGCGCTGAGCAGGCGTTATGGGATGTTCGTGATGTGGCGAGACCTCACCGCCGAGGCCCAGGCCCGCGGCGAACCCGCCACCATCGTCAACGCGGCGAAGGCCAGGGCCGACGCGTCCTGGCTCGCCCTCAAGCAATCACTCAACGACTGGAGGAACGCGACATGACCCTCTCCGAGTTCACGCACCGCCGGCCCGTGTCGCTGGCGCTCGCCAACAGCGCCGCCGCCGGCCTCATCGCCGCCGCTACGGGACCGGTGGGCGGACTGCTCGCCGCCGTCGCCCTGGGCGGCCCCTGGGCGCTCGCCGCCCTCGCGCGGAGGCTCGCATGAACGGCTACACCGCCCGAGTGCGCGCCACCCTCGCCGCTGTCCTGGCCACGGTCTCCGCCGGCGCCCTCATCTGGCAGGACGTCACCGGCGCTGGCCCCGACCAGCTCACCGCGGTCACCGCCGTCATCCTCGTCCTCTCGCTCCAGGTGCTCGCCTTCCCCGTTGAGGAGATCGGGCGCCTGCTCGGCGGGCTGCTCGGCCGCGCGAAGGCGGACGAGTGAGCGCCCTGAATTGCGTCGACATGTCCCGCTGGGGCGGCGAATTGACGGCAGAGGAAGCCGCTGCGATGAAGGCCGCCGGCATCGCGACCGTAATTGTCGCCAGCGGCCCCGGGGGCTACGGGCTGATGGCGCGGCAGCAGGCGGAGACCACACTTGCCGCGGGGCTCAGGCTGGAGGCGTACACCTACCTCGAGTTCGAGTCCGACCCGGAGTGGTGGGTCGGCGAGGCGCTTTCGCGTCTCGGAGGCCTCCCGGTCGCCCGCTGGTGGCTCGACGTCGAGGACACCGAGCACGGCCGCGCATGGACGCCCGAGCAACGAATCGCCTACGTACAGCGCGCCCTGGACGCCTTCGCGGCCACCGGGGTCTTCGCCCACGTCTACTCGGGCGGCTGGTACTGGCGGCCCTACATGGGCGACACCGACGTCTTCGCGCACCAGGGCCGGAGGCTGTGGAACGCCTGGTACGACGGCGACCCGGACGTTGACGGCCTGCCCTACGGCGGCTGGACCGCGGCCGACGTCGCGATCGAGCAGTTCGAAGGGACGTCCCTCGTCTGCGGCCAGTCGGTCGACAAGAACTGGCTCTACTTCACGGAGGAGGGGGAGGACATGGAACTTCGCGCCCGCGTGGAACGTTTGGAACGCCTCATCGGCGGCAACGGCGTCGATGACGAGGACGGGAAGCGTCTCACGGGCGAGGAGGCGCTCGCCTGGATGGACGGGAGGGGGTTCAGCCTGTTATTGGGGTTGGCGAACGCGCAGAAGGCGACGGCCGGGCTCAGTAGCTCGGGCGGGAAGCACGAGCACCTGGCGACTGTGGAAGTGAAGCTCCACTGAAACGCCATCACACCGAAAGCCGTGGCCCAATCTCCTTGAGCCGCTGCCGCCGAATCCGGTATTCGGGCATGACCCGTTCGACCTCCGCCCAGAAGTCCCGCGAATGGTTTCGATGCAGTAGGTGGGTCAGTTCGTGCACCACGACGTAGTCCAGCAGTAAGGGCTCCGCCATCGCGATCCGCCAGTTGAACCGAAGGGTGCCATCCGGCGCGCAGCTCCCCCAGCGCTGCCGTTGGTCACGAACGGCGATGCGGGCGGGGCACACTCCAAGCTGCGCCTGCCAGCGAGCAGCTGCCTTGCGAACGGCGTCCATTGCCCGCCGCCGATACCACCGCTTGAAGGCGCTGCGAATTGCCTCTCGCCGCTCCTCGCCGTCGAGGTCGGACGGGACACGCACATCGAAGGCCCAGTGCGTGAACCTGATGCGAACGCCAGGCACATCTTCGTGGAACACGTCCATCCGGACTTCACGGCCGAGGTAGGGCAGCGTCTCTCCGCTGATGAAGTGCTTGGGCTGAGCAGCAGGCGCGTCCCAGTTTGCTTTGGCGAGGATCCAGCCAGCGCGCCGAAGGACGACGTTCCGGATGTCGTCGCTCGATGCCGCGAGCGGAGCCGCAACCAGCACGCCCTCGGCACCGTCGACGGTTATCTCGATCGTCTTTTTCCGACGCGCGCTGCGAATCACGGTGTAGCAGATGTCCGAGTTTCCGTATCGGACAATCCCATGCTCGCTCACCGGGACACCTTGCGTCGCGCTATCTCGACCATGCTGCCTACGAGGTCGTTCAGCTGTTCCTCGGTTAGCTCCCCGGTCGTCCGCAGTTCTCGCTTGATATCGCGACGCATCACGCGGAGCACGTCCTCGTTTCGCTGCCAGTCAACTATGGCTTGTCCTCGCCGCATGACGTCCTCGATGCGCAGCGCAACTGTCTTCAGTTCGGGGTCGATCTGCGCGAGGTAGGGTGATTGATCCTCTCTGAAAGAGCCGGCCTCGACGGGCTGGGAGTTGAGCGCTCGGTCGATGAGCTCGTACACGGCCAACGAGGTCTCGGAGAGGCCTTCCTGGGCGGCCAGGTCCCCGAGGCCGAGCGTCTCGTCCCGGAGTCCGGCGAGCCGCTTGCACGCCTCGGCGGCGTCGATGAGCTGCTGGCGCATGTCATCGATAATCTTCTGCAGAGCCTCCGAAAGCTTCTCGTAGAAGGTGGGGTTCTCGTCGAAGCGCTCTTTGATTTGCGCCCGGATGGCGTGCTCCATCGCCGACGCCCGGGCCTCGTCATGCGGAAGGGCAGCGATGCGCTCTGAGAAGTCCTGATCGAGGATCGAGACGGGACGGTCCATGAGCAGGCGGACCTCGGCCGCAATTCGCCCATCGAGCAAGTTCTTGACCTTCGCGGACACATCAGCCCAGTCGATCTCTTCCTCGTCGCGCACCAAATTGTCTTTCACGTACTGCCTGATGCTCGCAAGGCGAGCAAGGCGGTCGACGTACGGCAGGGCGCGGGCGTCAGGTAGGAATTCGTCGACCTTCTGCGCGAACAGCCGGTAGTCCGCGAGGAAGCGATCCCAGAGGTCGCGCTTGTAGGTGCCTTCCGTCACCTGGTCCGGCTCGAAGACCTTCACGCACGCCCAGACGTCGTTGAGGTCCCGGCCGGTGAAGTAGCTCTCCGCCTGGATCGCGTAGGACTCGATGTTGGTCGCCGGCTCCTCGGGGAACGGCTCCATCGCCTGCGCAGCATCCAGGGCGTCGAAGGCGCTGAGTGCATCTTCCAGTTCCCGGGACACTCCCCAGTAGTCCACCACGAGGCCGTAGTCCTTCACGCTCTCGGACCCGTCTTCGCGGGTGATCGTGCAAGGACGGTTCACGCGCGCGATAGCCTGCAAGAGTGTGTGCTCACGGAGGTTCCGGTCGAGGTAGAGCACCTGCTCAACGGGAGCGTCGAATCCAGTGATGAGCTGGTCGACGACAACGAGGATTTCGTAGTCGCGGTTGTCCTGGTCCTTGAAGCCGGCTTCGATTTCGGTCGCCGTCGGCTGGTCGCGGAGTGCGTCGGTGATCTCCTCGTCGTCGTCCGCCGTCGTGGTCACGACCAGCCAGGCGTTGATCCCGAGGTCCACGAGCCACTTCTTGTAGCGCGCGGCGGCTAGGCGGCTTGTGGCAACCAGCTGCGCCTTAAAGCCGTTCTTCTGAAAGCGGCCTTCGTAGTGCTCGGCGATGTCCTGGGCGATCTGCTGGATGCGCTGGTTCGCCTCCGCCAGCAGCTCCTTCGTCGCGTAGCGCCGCTTAATCCGGTCGCGGACCTCCGGCGATTCCGTTGCGAAGACGCGCTCGAACAGCCGGTCCACAGAGTCGGGTCCGATGATCGCGAGGTCGGGGAGCCGGGCCTCGTAGTAGATCGGGACGGTGGCCTTGTCCTCGACCGACTGCTTGATGTCGTAGCGGTCGATGAGCGGCCCGAACTTGCCCATCGTGCTCCGCTTGAACCCTTTATCGATGGGCGTGCCGGTAAACCCGATGAACGTGGCGTTGGGCAAGGCCTTCCGCATCCTCGCGGCGATAAGCCCGTACTGGGTCCGGTGGGCCTCATCGATGATGACGATGATGTTGCTGGCCGGGTTCAGAATTTCGAGGCTGCCTGCCGGCGTCTCGACAGCCTCCTCGAACTTCTGGATGGTCGTCATGATCGTGCGGCCCTGTCCATCGCGCAGGAGCGTCTGCAGGTCCGGCCGGGGCGCCTGGGTTGCGCGCCGGTCGCGATCGAACCAGCGCTTCCCGTCGCCCGGCGCCGCGGTCTCACGGTCCTTCGGACGGCTCCGCGTCGCGCGTTCAGGGGACGGGAACCCGCAACGCCGGAACGTCTCGCTGATCTGGCGGTCCAGTTGCGTCCGGTCCGTGACGATCACGATGGTCGGGTTGTCGAGGCGCTGCTCGCGGCGCAGCTTCGTCGCGAGCCAGAGCATCGTCAGTGACTTGCCCGAGCCCTGGGTGTGCCAGACGACGCCGCCGCGCTCCTCGGGTTTCGCTCCGCGAAGGATGCGCGCCATGGCGCTGTGCACCGCCCGGTGCTGCTGGTAGCGCGGGAGCTTCTTGATGAGCTTGCCCTGCTCCGGCTCGAAGACGACGAAGTCCCGCAGGATGTCGAGGAGTGTGGCCGGCGCGAGCAGTCCGAGGATGAGTTCCGCCTGGCCCCGTGGTTCCACGCCGTAACGCGCCCGCGCTTCCGCGGCTGCCGCGGGTTCGAGCTTCCACGGCGCGTAGACCTTCTCCGGCGCGCCCACCGTGGCGTAGGCCGCCGCCGAACCCGAGATCGCCACGCACATGAGGTTGTAGTCGAACAGCTCCGGCGCACCCGTCGGCGCCTGGTAGCGCTGCAACTGGCGGACGGCGCGAGCCTTCCAGACATCGCCGATGAGCGTCCCCGACTTCGCCTCGATGACGACGAGCGGAATGCCGTTCACAAAGAGGACGAGGTCCGGGATGATGTGCCGCTCGTCATCCTCCGCTGCGTCCCGCTCTCCGGCCCGCCGGACCCGCATCTGTGATGTCACGACGTAATCGTTCTTGCCGGCGCCGGGTTCGGGGTAGCCGAAGTCGAAGAACTGCGCGGTGCGAGTGCGCCGGCCGCCGGCCTCATCCACATCCAGGGGCATGCCATATGTCAGGTACTCGTGGATGGCCTGGTTGCGGGCGATGCCGGTGGCAGGCACGTTCCGGAGGTTGAAGATGACCCGGGCGGCCTGGTCATCGTTCATCCACGGGTTGAGGCGGCGAAGGGCGGCAGCGAGCCGCCCCTCCAGCAGCACGTCCCGCTCGTCCGCGCGTTCCCCCGCCAGCGCGGCTCGTGGCACGTAGGTGTAGCCGAGCTTCTCCAGCAGCTCGCGCGCCGGCGTCTCGGCCTCGTTCAGCTCATTGATGTGGGATATCGCAGCGGGAGACGTCATGCGACTACCCTCAGGAGCGATGGCGGGGCGAGCTCGCGGTAGAACTGAACACAGGGATCCTTCGAGTTCCGTGGCCACCGGGCCGCATCGGGCAGCAGCACCTCCGCGAGGTCCCCGATCCACTGTTCGAGCCGCTTGGTCTCTCCGTCGAACTTCTCCGGCGTCATGCCGTCTGCGAGCTCCGCGTAAAGGCGCAGGAGGTAAGCGAAGAGGTCCGCCACCTGGAGGAGACCGACGCGCTTGGAGTCGGCGAAGTATGGCACATCGATGAGCTGGTCCAGCGGCCGCTGCTTCTTGCCGCGCTCGTAGAAGCCGTCGGTCACCGGGGGCGGGCTCCCGAGGATCGTCAAGAACTCGTCGGCCTCCCGTGCCTGATCGAACACGAAAACGGTCTTGCCCTTGTTCCGCTCCTCGCGCTGGTGGCGCTTCTGGATGGTGAGCACCAGGTGCATCGCTGCCAGTGTCCAATCTGACGCGTCTTCCAGTGCCCCAAAGGTCCAGCTCTTCCTCATGTCGGTGAGGCGAGCCTTGGTAACAGCACCGAAGGTCACCGCATGATTGCGGTCCTTCATCCAGCGAATGATGTCCTCGATGAGGGCTGTGCGTTCGCCAGCGTCCCACTCGCGCCAGTAATCATTTCCCCGGTAGAGATGCCCCGCCTTCAGTTCTGCGACTTTGCCGCCCGAAATCTCGTTGAGGTGGCGGATGAGTTCGTCCCAGTCGTCCTTTGTGACATGCATGCGCTGGGCGTCCACCACGACGCCTTCGAGCACGATGACCGGCTCGGCGCCATGACCGCTTTCATCGACGTAGCAGAACTTCATGACGCGTCCCCTTCCCGCATCGGAACGCGAACACGGCCTGACAGAAGCGCGTCAGACATCGTCTCCTTCAGCACGCCAAGTGCGATTCGGCCGTCAGCGAGATTCGTCAGTCGATCGTTCACTGCCGCCGCAACGTGGAGGATCTTGCTTTGCTCTCCAAGGCAGGGAAGGACGAGCGGGAAAGCGCGAAGGATTTCAGCGGTGATCTTCACCATGGAGCTGCTTGTGCCTCGTGCTTGCTGCTGAAAGTACGTGCGACCTCTTCCGCTCAGAAGCTGCGCTTCTATGAGTTCCACGAGCGCTCGTCTAGGATTAACGCGCACTCTCATCAACAGGTCCGGGTAGGAGCAGTTGTTCGGAGTGCCGGTGTAGATGCCTGCGAGGCCCACCCGATCACTCGTGTTCGATCGGCTGACGACGAGGTCGCCAGGCTGCAGCGCGAACGATCTAACGCGGGCGTCTGGGAGAGTTGGCCTCGCACCTGCAGGGACGAAACCTCGGTGAGAAACGGCCCCAAGGGTGAGGAGCCACCATCCCGTCTCATCGACGAGTGTTCCGGCGGAGAAGCCATTGCGGATGGGCTCTCTTGCGACCTCCCCCAGCCGCACCACCTCCCAGCAGACCGGGATTTCGCCGATGCCCGGGACCGTCTTCCATTCGGTGTGCCAGCCGGGGACGCCGTGCGTGAGCAACTCCTGGAGGAGGGCCTTCCGCAGGTCCTCCGTCGCCGCGATAACGGCCTCGGTCTTCTCGATCGCCTCGTCGATGGCGTCGAGGATGGCGACAATCGAGTCCTGCTGAGCAGCAGGTGGCGTGTGCACGAAGTGATTCAGCAAGTCGTCAGGTCTAATTCGCTGGTGGCTATTCGTGGTCGCAGCAGCTTCGGAAACGAGGCGAACCAGCAGCCGCTCAGAGCGAAGGGCGTGATAGAGGTACCGGCGAGAAAGCCGTCCTGGCTTGGGCTGGAGCACTAAGAACTCCGTCGAGCAGATGGCTCGGAGTTCCTCAGGTCCAGAATCGGGGAGCCAGACCCGCGGAATCCGAAGGTTCAACTTTGAAAACAACACCGAGTTGGGCGGCACAATGAACTTAGAGCTGAGAATTTCTCGTCCACGTTCCAGCTTCGGGCCATGGCCCGCATCGAACGCGGGGATGCTAAAATGCCGAAAGACTTCGCTGGGAGACTTGGCGGGGTCTATCGAGTCCCGGGTAAGGCCGCAAATCTCCCGGAGCTTAACTCCCCGCCAGCCGTCGGGCATCTCACCGTCCATAGCCCAGCTCCGCAAGCAACTCGTCCATCTTCTTCACCGCGAGGTCGCGCTCGCGCTCGAGCTCCCGCAGCTTCGCCAGCGCTACACCGATGTCGATGCGCTCCTCCGCGACTGACGTATCGACGTAGCGGCTGATGTTGAGGTTGAAGTCGTTCGCCTCGATCTCGGCGAGGTCCGCGACGTGGGCGAAGCGCGGCTCGTCCGTAAACGCCTGGCAGGCTTCGACGATCTTCGTGATGTGCTCGCCGTCCAGGTAGTTCTGGGCCTTGCCCTCGCGGTAGTAGCCGGCCTGGGCTGCGTCGATGAAGAGGATCTTCCCCTTGCGCTCGGCCGGCTTGTCCTTATTCAGCACGCAGATGGCCACCGGGATGCTCGCTCCATAGAAGAGGTTTGGCGCAAGGCCGATGATGGCCTCGAACAGGTCAGCCTGCACGATGCCCTTCCGGATGGTTTCTTCGGTCCCGCCGCGGAAGAGGATGCCGTGCGGCATGACCACGCCGACCATCCCGGTGGAGTTCGTCGTCGCGATCATATGCTGGAGGAAGCCGAGGTCGCCCTTGGTCTTCGGCGGGATGGCGCCGAAGCGGTCGAAGCGGTGATGGGGGTCATGGTCGGCGAAGCGCTGGCCGGAGCTCGACCCGTCCCAGTCCTTGAGGCTGAACGGGGGATTGGCGATGACGCGGTCGTAGGTGAGGAGGCGGTCGCGTTCGTCCGTGAGCTGCGGCTCCATGATTGTGTCGCCGGCTTCGATGCGCGCCGACCGGAGGCCGTGGAGCAGCATGTTGAGCTTGCAGATGCCAACGGTGCCGAGGTTCTTCTCCTGTCCGTGGAGGACCAGGTTCGCCGGGTTGCCGCCGTGCTCCTGCACATACGCCGCCGAGTAGATGAGCATGCCGCCAGACCCCACGGTCGGGTCGCAAATGCGCATCCCCTCGGCCGGCTGGAGCAGCTCGACGAGCAGCCGGACCACGGAGCGAGGGGTGTAGAACTCGCCGCCCTTCTTGCCGGCGTCGTCCGCGAACTTCGCGATCAGATACTCATAGGCGTCACCCAGCACGAACCGGTGACGGCCGCTTTCGTCGCGCGTGTTCCTGTCCGAGAGGTCGAGGTCGCTGAAGTGGGTGATGAGGCTGCGGATGATGCGCTCGCGCGTGGCGGGCGACCCGAGCTTGGTGTCGTCGTTCCAGTTGGTGGCGCGCAAGATGTCCTTGAGGCCGGGGTTCTGTTGCTCGATCTTGCTGCTGGCCGCGTTCAGCGCTTCGCCGAGGGCCATGGAACCGCGGGCGAGGGCGCGCCAGCGACAGTCCTCCGGGATGAAGAACTCGTGCTCGTCGGGGTCGGTCTCTGCGACCTCCCGGGAGACCCCTTCGGCGACCGCGTTCTCGACCTCTTCCTCGAAACGGTCGGAGAGCCGCTTCAGGAAGAGCATCGAGAAGATGTAGTTCTTGTAGTCCGAAGAATCGATCTGGCCGCGGAGGATGTCGGCGGCCTTCCAGAGCTTGGACTCGAGCTCAGCTTCAGTGAGTGGCATCGGTGGTGCTCCTTCTCTCCCCGTGCCGGAGGAGGTCTTCGATGAAGTAGTCGCGGAGTGTTTCGTGACGGATCTCGGCGACGCGAATGGCTGCCTCGTACGCCCGTTCGGAGGTTTCGATAAGTTCGGCGATTCGGTGCAGGTCGCGCGTCGGCGGTACGGGCACCTCGACGTCGAGGAGGGACCTCGCTCGCAGCAACATCACGGTGCTGCCGACCATCCGTGCCTGGAGCTGTGCGCGCCCGTAGCGCGACGTGAAGAACCACCAGAGGAACACCCCAAGCTCTGGGGCCCGCGGCCGGACAACGGCCAGCGTCGAGTTCGCGACTGCCCGGGAAAGCGCAGCGGGCACGAGCGCCGATTTCACTTTCGTCGAGCGGGCGGTGACCAGGACGTCGTAAGGCCCCAGCAGGTGCCTTTCGGTCCGTGGGTTGAACTCAAGCATGATGGTGTTGAGCGAGTCCACGTCTATCCGGTCCGACTCGATATTGCCCAGGCTCACTTCCTGCACCACCCAGTCTCCAGGGCGTGCCCCGGCGCCGTGGCCCGACATCACGAGGCCCTGTGACACAGTGGCAACTTCGGAGAGCGGCACGAGACGGGACATCAGTACCTCGGGATCGGTTGCGATAACGTCCGTAGCCAGCCAGGAATGCGCGCAGCGAGCTACCTTATTATCCTCTCACGACGTCTCCTTCGGTGTCAACCTGTTTGTCGCAACATTCGCTGCATTTAATGGATTATGCGCGCAGCGCGCTACTCACGCGCCGGGCCGCGGCTGCGACTGACGTCTTGCATCGGTGGGCCAGGACTCCCGCCCGTGGGTGCTCCAATGCCCGTAACCACGTCTCTGGTATCAACAGGTGGCTCGCGAAGTGGTCCGCCAGTGAGCACTCGTAGAACTGCCCCATGCCGTCCCGACGAAACGCTAGTCCGGTCCCACAGGCGATGTGGAAGGCCTCATGTGCCAGCGTGAAGCGCCGTACCTCAACGCGGTCGTTCGCGTTGAGGACCACCCGCCACTCGGAGCCATCCGGCGCGAGCATCGTCGCGCCGCGTGTCAGGCGGCCGAGGGGCTCGATCGACACATGCACCGGCCGCGTCGGGTCGATGAAGTGGATGAAGCTCGACGGCACCGGCGGCTCCTTGATGCCGAGGTCATCGAGGACGCGCGCCGCCAGGTCAATCGCCCCCTGCAGGTCCTTCGACACGGCCACCGCGTTCCTCCTCGAGGCGCTTGAACACCCGGTCCAGCTCGAAGTGCGCCCGGGCGCGCTCCTCCTCGCCTGCGTACATGAGCTGCCAGTCGATCCTGGTCGACGGCCGCGACAGCAGCTGTCGGGTTCGTTTGCCGCCGGCCGGCTGGTCATCCAGGAAATATCCGGCGGGGTGGCCGAGGTGGGTGGCGATGTCCGCCAGGCGAACGGCATCGATGCCGTTCTCGCCGCTTTCGACGTTGTTGAGCCAGCTGGAGGACATGCCGAGCTCCCGGGCGAGCTGGCGCAGGCCGACGCCGGCCTCCAGGCGCGCCGCCCGGATGCGCTCGCCGACCTCCCGCCTTCGCTCGGCGTCGCCCGGCTTCTCATGCTTTTTCGGCATCACCGCAGCCCCTGATCGTCGTTCTGTCTTGGGGGACGTATCATTCTGCGTCTCATCTGCCCGGGAGTGCAATCAGCACCTTGCAGGAGACCGCTTGCATCCGCTAGAACATCTGTGCTGTTAGTCCTACACGGACAGCAAGCCCCCTCCAGCGAGGTGCCGCCTTGCCCCCAGCCGTCGTCGTGCGGTCGAAGCCGCTCCCCCATCTTCTGCGCTACAAGGCCCGCCAGGCCGGCCTGGAGCCCCAGGAGTTCCTTGTCGGCGTCCTCTCCGCCTGGCCAACGAACGAGGAGGCGGCCCACTCGATAGGCGTGACCCGCAACACCCTCTGGCGCTGGTGCCGGCTGCTCGACATCAGCGTCGAGGTCGCGTGATGGCTGGCGACGAAGCCGCGGCCGCACGCGCACACGAGGAGTTTGTGGTCGCCCACCGGCTCTTTCGCCGCTACGAGCACAAGGACACCGCCTGGCTCATCGAGTTCCTGCTCGGGGAGTGGCGGCGCGTGCTCGGCGCTGACCGGACATGGGAGATCAGCCGCCGCGCTCGA
The DNA here is from genome assembly GCA_003577245.1 of bacterium. GTDB lineage: Bacteria > Chloroflexota > Dehalococcoidia > Tepidiformales > Tepidiformaceae > UCB2. Next base: position 49,361 of record QEVS01000008.1, read on the forward strand.
GCCGAGGCGACCGCAAGCGAAGACAGCGGCGAACCGCTGACAGGAGGGACGGAGTGACCAACCTGGAACCTACCGACGGCGTACGAGTGCCGCTCAGCGGCGGCCTTGCTGCGGACCGATTCGCTCTGGTGGATGCGGAGGATGCGGAGCGTGTACTCGGCCACCGCTGGCACGTGTCACGCCAGGGCTACGCCGTCACGAATCTCCGCCGGTGCGAAAAAGGAGAAGCGGCATGACGCAGACAGCCCTGGACACGAAGGACACGATGGCGGCCGTCGTCGAGACCGTCGTCGTCACCGGCGACCTCGCCAAGCTCGAGCCGTCCCAACGAGTCGCCTACTACCGTTCCGTCTGTGAGAGCCTCGGCCTCAACCCGCTTACCCGGCCCATGGACTACCTGGTGCTCAACGGGCGTCTGACCCTCTACGCCCGCAAGGACGCGACCGACCAGCTGCGCGCGAGCCGCGGTATTAGCGTGGAGATCACCGCACGCGAGTTCCTGCCGGACGCCGGCCTCTACGTCGTCACGGCGAGGGCGGTGGGACGGGACGGACGCACCGACGAGTCCGTCGGCGCCGTCAACGTGAAGGGTCTCCAGGGCGAGAACCTCGCGAACGCGCTCATGAAGGCGGAGACGAAAGCGAAGCGCCGCGTCACCCTGAGCGTCGCCGGGCTGGGCTGGCTCGATGAGACGGAGGCTGTCTCGGTGCCCGATGCACGGCCCGTGATGGTCGACCTGGAGACGGGCGAGGTGCACGAAGGGTCGCGTGGGGGGCTGCGCGAGCGGCTCGAAGCGGGCGCCCGGGAAGAGTCCCGCGTGAACTGGAGCGCCTTCTGGGCGGAGGCGAAGCGGCTCGGCTTCGACCAGCGCGCGGTGCATGCCCTTGCCGGCACCAGGAGCCTTGCCCACCTGGACCAGGCAGCGATCGAGGACCTCCTCAACCTCATGCGGGACAAGGCGGAAATTGCTGCCGCCGAGCGCCTCCCCCTGGAGGACGAGCGATGACCTGCATCTGCGGTCACCCCCGCGGCTGGCACCGTGTCCGCGACCTCGCTCGCATGGTCCGACGCTGCCACTCCTGGGGCTGCCGGTGCGACCGCTTCATCCCCATCACCGAGGACGGCCCGGAGCCGGACACCCGCGCTTTCCGACGCGGCGGCTCCCACATCCACCGCGGGGCCGCCTGATGAACGCGACGCCGGCCCGGGTCCTGCGCTTCTGTGAGGAGTACTCCGAGCGGTTCGGCTACGCGCCCACCGTGCGCGAGATCCAGCACGGCTGCGGCCTCGGGTCGACGTCGGTCGTCTCCTACCACCTCGCAAGGCTGCGCGCCGCGGGCGCCATCGACTTCGTGGACGGCGCCGCGCGCACGATCCGCATCCTCGCTGGAGCTTCCTAGGATGCCCAGAGCACGACTCTTGAAGCCCGGTTTCTTCACCAATTCGGGCCTTGGCCGGCTGTCCATGGGTGCTCGACTGGTGTTTCAAGGGTTGTGGTGCGTCGCCGACCGCGAAGGACGGCTCGCGGACGACCCGGCACGCCTTAAGGTCGAAATCCTTCCCTACGACAGGGTCAACGTCGACCGGCTGCTGGACGACCTCCACGAGGCCGGCTTCATCGTTCGCTACGAATCTGGCGGAGGGCGCTACATCCAGGTTGTGAACTTCGCCAAGCACCAGTCTCCCCACATGCGAGAACCGGCGAGCACGATACCGGCACTGGGCCAGCACCGGGCCAGCACCGGGCCGGTACCGGTCGAGCACCGGGCCAGCATCGCCGATCCAGATCCAGGTCCAGATCCAGATCCAGATCCAGTAGCAGATCCAGATCCGGTGGCGGTGGCAGATCCCGGGTCTCCTGCGGAGGACCCGGCGCCGCTGCTGCTGCGGCACTGGGAGCGGTCGACCGGGACGACCGTGACGCCGGCGCTGGCCGACTGGCTCGACAGCGAGCTCGGCCGAGACACGCCGGCGGAGTGGCTGCGCGATGCCATCACCGAGACCGGCGCCAACGGCAGCAAGGCCTGGAAGTACACGAAGGCGATCATCGAGCGCTGGAGGCTCCATGGACGTGAACCTCGCGGAGGACCCGATCGGCGCCGAAAGGCCGCCGGAGCAACAACGGGGCGGGGACCCGAAGAGCCTTGCCGGGTTACTGGGCAACCTCACGACTGGCCCAGGCTCCCCGGCTGGTGCGAGCGTTGCACCGCCCAGGAGCCAATCACCGAAGAATCCCTCCGCCGCCGCGGGATGCTCGTGGAATGACGACGCCAGCTGTCCCCGCTGCGAGCGCGCCCTGCCGTTTGACGATTTCGGCCGGCCGGTCATGCACGAGTGCTGCACCTGTGATGACTCCCACTTCGTGCGGTTCGCCCGGCGCCGGGGCGAGGACGGGTTCGGGCGCGCTCACCCCTGCCTGGCCTGTGCTGGCAGCCCAGCTCTCGCCGAGTCGCCAGAACGGGTTGCGCAGCGGATGCGCATCCCCGCGAAGTTCCGAGAGGCGCGGATCTCCACCTGGCTCCCTGACAACGGCCGGCCCCGCCTGGCGGCTCAGACCTACGTCGTCTGCTGGCCGCCGGAGAAGCCGTTGCTCCTCCTTTCCGGGACGAAGGGCGTGGGCAAGACGCACCTCGCCTGCGGCATCCTTCACGAGGTCTTCGAGCGCCATGGGCAGCGCGGGCAGTTCTGGCCGGTGGTCGACCTGCTCGACCGCTACCGCGCTACCTACGACGAGGATCGCGCCACCGAGACGGTGGAGGCGGTCGACGCCCAGCTCCGCCAGCTCGCCGTGCTCATCCTGGACGACTTCGGCGCCCACAAGTCGAGCGAGTGGGCGGAGGAGCGGCTCTTTCGCCTCATCGACGAACGCTACCGTGACCTGCGGCCGCTCGTGGTCACGACCAACGCCGGCCTCCTGGAGCTGCCCGACCGGGTCAAGAGCCGCCTCTCCGACGGCTCCTGCAGCACCCTCGTCCAGGTTTCCGGCCCCGACCGCCGGACGGGCGCCTGACCGCTCGCCGCACACGAAAGGAGACGACATTGACGCAGGACCCCTCCAACATGGACCGGCTTCTCCTCACGGTCGCCGAGGCCGGCCAGCTCCTCGGTGTCGGCCGCACCACGGTCTACGCGCTCATCCGCGCGCGCGAGCTGCCCGTCGTGAAGATCGGCGCCGCCGCCCGCATCCCTGCCCGTGCCGTCCGCGAGTGGGCCGAGCGAGCCGAAGCCGAAGCGTGGGCAGCCCGTTGACGCGTGGACATGGTCCTGTGGTCGCTGGCTGCCGCGGGCTGATTCGAGCTAATGTCGGTTCAGGTTCAAGCGCATGACTAGAGATCATCGATGAGCAGGCGTGGCAACGGCGAGGGCTCGATCTACCGCGACGGCGATCGCTGGATCGGCGCGCTCTACGTGCGCGACCACCTGGGCAGGACGGTGAAGCGGAAGTTCACGGGCAGGAGCCGCAAGGAGGTTGCCGCCCGGCTGGCCGCTGCCAAGGAAGCAGCCGACCGGCACCTCCCGGTCGGCGACCCGAAGCTGACCACCGGCGCCTTCCTGGACCAGTGGCTGCGAGACTCCGCCGCGCCGGCGCTGCGACCGCGCACACACGAGTCCTACGCGATGATTGTCCGGGTCCACCTGAAGCCAGCGATCGGCCACATACCGCTGCTCAAGCTCTCGCCCGCGGATGTCCAGGCCTACATGGCCTCCAAGCGGGCCGACGGCCTCTCCGCGCGCACGACGCAGTATCACCACTCGGTGCTCCGGCGGGCTCTGCACATCGCCGAGGCCTGGGGCGCGGTGCCTCGGAATGTCGCCCGGCTCGCAACGCCGCCCCGCGTCGAGCGCGGTGAGGTCTCGCCCTTCACGCCGGAGCAGGCGCGATCCTTCCTCCAGGCCGTCAGGGGGGACCGGCTGGCTGCGCTCTACACGGTCGCAATCGTGATGGGGCTTCGCCAGGGCGAGCTGCTCGGGCTGCGCTGGGACGATGTCGACTTCGAGCGTACCGCGCTTTCCATCCGTCACACGCTGCAGAAAGTGGGCGGCGAGTTCCAACTGGCGGAGACGAAGACCGCGAAGAGCCGACGCACGCTGGCCATGCCCGCCCCCGTCGTCGCCGCCCTTCGCTCACACAGGAGCCGCCAGGCGGAGGAGCGCCTGTGGCTCGGTCCGGCCTGGCAGGGCGAAGCGATGGGGCTCGTGTTCACCGACGAGGCCGGCGACCCGATGTCAGACTCACGGCTCCGCAAGGCCTTCGCCCGCATCGTGAAGGAGGCCGGGCTCCCGAAGCAGCGCTTCCACGACCTCCGCCACGCGGCGGCCACGTACATGCTCACGCAGGGAGTGCCGCTGCGGGTGGCGATGGAGGTGCTCGGGCACTCGCAGATCCATGTGACCGCGAACACCTACAGCCACGTCATGCCCGAGCTGAAGCGCGAGGCGGCCGAGCGCGTGGGCGGGCTGCTGTTCGGGTCGTGACGCAATTGCTCCCACAATTGCTCCCACGCCGGGGCGACCTTCACGGAACGGGGCGACTTATAGTCAACTCCAAACCTGTGCCGGGGGAGGGATTCGAACCCTCATGCCTTGCGGCCGCGGAGTTTAAGTCCGCTGCGTCTGCCGTTCCGCCACCCCGGCGCGAACCTGGACCTGGCGTAAGACCCGGCCTCCCGGCTCAGCCCATTGCCGCTGTGCCCGGCCGACTCGCGCTTGCGCCCCGGCATGACACGACCGCGGGTGTTCGCCGTGCCATGGACGTGGCCACGCCCCGGTACCTCCGGCGCAACCCGGAGGAGTACGCCTCGAGTGAGCATGAAGGTGGCCGCGGCGTGCCGCAAGCCGCTCTGCGGGTGCGTTCCGCGAGCCATCCCGGCAGCCGCGCTACGGGAAGCAGGAACTGGCGCCACATCGTCCAGTTGTTCTGCCGGGGCTCGACTGGTTCGCCTCGTAGTATTGTGGCCGTACAAGGCGCCCGGGATTGCCCGCCCGAGCTCGAGGTGCCCGGCCATCAGGCGAAGTACATGGCCAGCGGGCGTCCATCGACTTCGTGCACGGGGACATCGATGCCAAAGACCGCCTTGATGGTCTCCGGGGTGACGATCTCCCGGGGAGCACCGTCGGCTACTATCCGCCCGTCCTTCATCGCCACGATCCGGTCGGCGTGGCAGGCAGCGAAATTGATGTCGTGAATCACAACGATGATCGTCTTTCCCAGGTCCTGCGCCATCTGCCTTATCAGGCCCATCGTCTGCGCCGAATGGCGCATGTCGAGGTTGTTCAGGGGCTCATCGAGGAGCATGTAGCCGGTGTCCTGGCAGAGCACCATTGCGATGAAGGCCAGCTGTCTCTGCCCTCCCGAAAGCCTGTCGAGTGGCCTGTCCGCGTACGGCTCGAGCTGCAGGTACTCTATGGCGCGGTTCACGTGCGCTACGTCTTCGCGAGTGAGCCGGCCTCCTGAATGCGGGAAACGGCCGAATTCCACGAGTTCGCGGACGGTGATCCTGACTGCAACCTGGTTCTCCTGGCGCAGAATCGAAAGGCGGCGCGCCAGGGTGGCGCCGGGTGTCGCCGCTACGTCGAGTCCATCAACCCGTACGGTGCCCGCATCCGGCCGGAGGATTCGGCCAATGATGGAGAGAAGGGTCGACTTTCCGGCGCCGTTCGCCCCCACCAGCGCGGTCACACCGCCCACCGGGATGGAGAGCGACACGCCATCGACTACTGTTGTTGTGCCGTATCGCCTGGTGACGTTTTCGATTTCGATCAACGGTTGGCCTCCCGGTAGAGGAGGAAGATGAAGTAGATGCCCCCGGCGAAGCTGATGATGATGCTGAGCCTTGTCTGGAAGTTGAGGAACTCCTGCAACACGAACTGACCTCCGATGAGCGCCACCATCCCGAGCAATCCGGCCACCGGTACCGTGTAGCGATGCCTGAACGTTCCGGTTAGCTGGTAAGAGAGGTTTGCCACCAGCAGGCCCAGGAAGGCCACGGGCCCAACCAGCGCGGTGGATACCGAAACCAGGATGGCCACGATAAGGAGTGCGCGCGAGACCAGCCGCTCATGGTCGACGCCGAGGTTCGTGGCCTGTTCGCGACCGAGCGCGACAACGTCGAGGCGGCCGAACAGCGGCCACGAAAGGGCCGTCACGAGCGCGACACAGACTGCCGAGATGACCAGCAGGTCCTGGTTTACCGTGCTGAAGTTCGCGAAAAGGCGGTCCTGGAGCCGCGTGAACTCATTCGGATCGATCATCCGCATGACCAGCTCCGTCAGGCTCGTGAACATGGTCCCGAGGATGACGCCGACGAGGACGAGCACGTAGACGTCACGCTCGCCGCGGCCAATGAGCCAGCGGTAGAGCAGGGCCGCAAAGCCGAGCATCGCCAGCACCTCGAAACCGAACCGCAAGCGCACATCGATCTGCAGGAAGGCGGCCGTCCCGAGGAAGTAGGCTGCCAGCGTCTGGATCAGCACATAGAGCGAATCGAATCCCATTAGGCTCGGGGTGAGGATCCGGTTGTGGGTTGCGGTATGGAACAGCACCGATGAGTAGGCGACCGCGAAGCCCACAAGCGCCATCCCAAGGACCTTCCGCCCTCGGAGCTCGAGTGCGTAATCGAGAGAGCCCTTCAGGTCGTAGGTCATGAACATGGCGATCGCCACCGCCAGCAAGAGCGTGAGGCAGGCCACCGCCGTGCGTGCCCGCCGCGGGCGAAAGCCCGTGCCTGCCGGGCCCCCGAACACCATCGCGCCCGTTTCAGCTGCCAAAGGACCGGCTCCGGAGGACCAGGAAGATGAACACAACGCCGCCGCCGACCCCGACGATCGACCCCACCGGGACTTCGTACGGGTAGCGAATGGTGCGGCTGAGGATGTCGCACACCAGCACGAAAAGCGCGCCGCTAATGGCGGTTGCCGGTAAGACGCGGCGAACGTTGTCGCCCATCGTCATGGTCACCACGTTGGGAACCACCAGGCCAAGGAAGGGGATAGAGCCCACTACCACAACAACCACGGCTGAAACGAGGGAAACCAGGCAGAGACCCCCGTAGAGCACCCGCTCGTAGTGAACCCCCAGGTTCACCGCGAAGTCGCGGCCCATGCCCACGAGCGTGAAGCGGTTTGCAAAGAGGTACGTCACCCCGGTGAGCCCGCCGACCAGGTAAAGGAGTTCGTAACGGCCCCGCAAAGTCCCCGAAAAGTCGCCATTGATCCAGGCATTCAGCGACTGCAAGAGGTCGTACTTGAAGGCGAGGAAGGTGGCGGCCGCCTGGACCACTCCCCCAAACATGATGCCCACCAGTGGCACCACGATGATATCGGTGTGCTTCATGCGCTGGACAAGGGCCAGGAAAAGCAGCGTCCCTGCCATCGCAAACAGCACTGCTATCGACATCTTCAGGAAGATCGAGGCCGAACCGAACCAGATGGTCGCGACAACGAGGCCAAGGCTCGCGGAACTGACAGTCCCGGCGGTTGACGGAGCCACAAAGCGGTTGCGCACCAGCGTCTGCATCACCAGTCCCGCCACGCTCATTGCCGAGCCGGCGAGGAGGATGGCTGCCAGGCGGGGCACACGGCTCTCAATGAATACGCGTGTCTGGTGGTCGCTGTTGTCCAGTCGCAGCACATCCAACGGGGTCACGTTGCTCACGCCGATGAAGAGCGAGCAGAAAGCCGTGACCACCAGGAGCGCGAGGGCAGCCCCGGCCAGGGTGCGGCCCTCCAGTTTCCGCGCCCAGCCGGTCAGCTTCGAGGCTGTTGGCCAGCCGCCGCGGAGCCCTTGCCTGGCCTCAGCCACCATAGCGTCCGCGGTCACTCACGGCGTCGAACTGAGCCCCGAACGCGCGTCCGCGACGATCTGGAACATGCCGGGCAGAGAGTTCGAAACGATGTACCAGGCAAAGCCATCGGTATACACCACGCGGCCGTTCTGCCACGCCGGGATCTGCTTGACGAGGGCGTTGTCCAGCACCTTCTTTGCAGCCTCGCCTTCCTGGCCGATTGTCGACGCCCGGTCTACAACAAAGAGGACGTCGGGCCGGGCTTTCAGAATGAACTCGAAAGAGATCACGTCTCCGTGCGTTGCATCGCGCTTGAGGCTCTCGTCAGCCGGGGAGTAGCCCAGCAGGTCATGCACGAGGCCGAAGCGAGAGCCCGGGCCGTAGGCTGAGACTTCGGCGCCGTTTGTCATCACAACGAGGGCCGAGCCAGAGCCTGGCGCCTTCGCGGAAACGGCGGCGATCTCCTTGTCCAGCTTCTCCAGCTCCTGGGCTACCTTCTCTTCGACACCGAAGATCTTGCCCAGCACCTCGTGCCGGTGCCGGAAGCTCTCGAAGTAGTTGGCGGCGTCAATCGTCAGGTCGATCGTCGGGGCGATTTTCTTCATTTCGGGGTAGGTTGCCGAGGACCGGCCGGCCACAATGATGAGGTCTGGTTCGAGTGCGTTCACGGCCTCGTAATCCGGTTCAAAGGCCGTGCCAACGGGCTTCAGGCTCTTATCCGTTACAGCGGCCTTGAACTCCTCCGGGATTGGCGTGGCCACGCCGCCGAGTGCATCCACCTTCACACCCAGGGTATGGAGCGAAAGAAACACACCAAGATCGAACACCACGACGGTCCCTGGCTTCACGGGAACGGTGCTGGTTCCGGCGAAGTGCGTGACCTCGACTTCCGATGGCCCGCTGCTCGTGGGCGACGCCCCGGCAGTGGCGCCGGCGTCGCTGCTGGTGTCGTCGCTGCCACAGGCGGCCATGGCCACGACTCCCACGATGGCAAGCGCCACCAGGAACCACCGCCGCCGGGAAAGAAGGGAATCAGTCAACTCGTTCCTCCTAGACAGGCAAAGCCAGCTTGAGATAGCTGGAGCTGTCTCACGCGAGGACAAAGTATGTACTATGTCTGAGTATTAGGCAATCCTAAGTTTTTAACTTAGGCTATGATAAGTTACGCGGCCGTTGGAACAGCCGGCCAGCCACCCTCAAGGAACCAGCATGACCCCGCCTCACCCGCCTGGCGCTCCATCCAACCTGCCCCCGCGGCGCCGCGTTTCCGTTCATGCCATTGAACGGGCGACACCAAGGGTCGTCTGCCTTCGCCTGCGTGGCGTTGAACTTTCGGGGTTCGGGATCGAGGCGCCCGGCGTCCACATCAAGCTCATCCTTCCACCACCCGGCGTGGCAAGGACGCCGGTCCCCTTGCGATACGAAGGGCGCCGGGCCATCTTCGAAGACGGCGTTGCGCCGCCTTTTCTCCGCACCTACACGCCCTCGCGCTTTGATGCCGCCCGGCTCGAGCTCGAAGTGGAGATGCTCATCCACGGGGACGGGCAGGCCTCAAACTGGGTGCAGAACGCGAAGGTGGGAGACGAAATCATGGTGGCCGGACCACGCGGCGGCTGGGACGTCCCCAGGGATGGGGACTGGTACCTTGTCGCCGCCGATGACACGGCAATCCCGGCCGCACGCCAGGTGCTCGGGGCTCTCCCTCCGAAGCCGCGGTTCATCTTCTTCGAAGTTGTTAATGAATTGGAGCAGCGCCCAACCGGTGCGTCTCCCTGGCCCGTTTCGTGGCTCTTCCGTGGCCACGATGCGAGCCTTGCCGGGCGGCTCCTCGAAGGGCACATTCGCGGACTCACCCTTCCCGGCGGCCGGGGCTACGTGTGGATTGCCTGTGAGGCCGGGGCCGTGCGCCGCATCCGCAAACACCTCATCGAGGACCGCTGGCTCGATGCCGGCCAGCTGGTCACGCGCGGGTACTGGAAGCTTGGGGTGGCAGACCACCCCGACGGCGACTATGGCCAGGACGGCCTCGACCATCACGGCCCCTGACGGCGCCAGGGCGGGTGAGGCGCGCTCCCGCACATTCCCGCGAGCCCTGGGCTGTTCGGCCTGTTCCGCTCCGGGAACGGGCGCCCGTTCCCCCCCCCCAGGGCGCCTTTGCTTCGCCCGGCCGGCGCGCTACGTCCGCTTGCGGGCGGCCCTGAACCAGGCGTCTTCTTCGGCGAAGCGCGCCGCATTCCAGCTGAGCGCGGCGTTCAGCCCCTGTTCGGACACCAGCCGGTTGTATTCGGCAATCTCGGGCGAAGAGCCGGGGCTCGCCATGGCATTCGCCTCCAGCTCAAGCGAACGCTCGATCACCTGCCGCATGCCGACCTGCTCGTAAGCCATGTTCACCAGCTTCTTGCTGTACTCCACGGTCGGGCCCGGGACTTTCGAAATGGTCAGAGCGAGCTTCTGCACCGCCTGGTCCAGCTGCTCGCGCGGCACCACATGGTTCACCATGCCGAGGCGGTGCGCCTCCTGCGCATCGATGAGGTTGCCCGTGTAGAGGAGCTCCCGCGCCTTGCCCGCACCCACCAGCCACGGCCATATCGCCGGGACATAAGGGCCACCCGTGCGGATCTCGGGCGCCCCAAAGAGCGCATCTTCGGAAGCCACGCGAAGGTCGCAGAACGATGCGGTGGCGCAGCCTCCGGCGATGCAGAAGCCGTGCACCTGGGCGATGATCGGCTTCGGATTGCCCCAGAACACTTCCCACCACGCCGAGGCGCTGAAGCCCTTGCCCTGCATGAACGAACGGCGGATGGTGTGCGCGTTTGAGGGCCCGCCTCCCCCGCTGAGGTCGAAACCCGCGCTGAAGGCCCGGCCATTCGCCTTGAGAACAATGACGCGGATGGCATCGTCGGCCCAGCCGGCATCTTCAAGCGCCTCGCGCACCTCGGCCTGCAACTGCTGCGAAAGGGCGTTCAGCTTCTCCGGCCGGTTCAGCGTGACGAACGCGATAGGCGCCCGCTTCTCGTAAATGATCGTCTCGAAGCCCACTCTCGTGCCTCCTCACGTGGTCGCGCGCAGTCTAGCGGATTGCCGAACGCCCGCCAGCGGCCACGCGCCACGCCCGGCCCGGGCCTGGACCCCGGCGCCGCGCCGGAGATTGAGCCGTTCGGGCGGACAACTGCCGCGGGCCCGTGTGGAAAGGAGGTCGCCGCCTCGTGTAGCCTACTGAGGCCGTGGCCCGGGTGAGCCACCCCTGCCGCAAATCCGGTGGGGCCAGGCGCGGGGTGCATTGCGTGCCCTTCGCCACACGGCAGCGACCACACTCTCGGGCAGGAGGCAGCCAGGCGTGCGCAACGGTGGCGGGTTCGAAGGTGCCTCGGGCACGCTCGTCCTGATCGGCGGCGGCGACTACGAGCAGTCGGAGCAGGTCGACCGGGTTGTGCTTGAACTCGCGGGGGGCGCCGCCACGCCGGTTGTCTTCCTGCCGACCCCGCACACGTCGCGCCGAGTGGGCGAGAAGTTCGCCGCGTACTACCAGTCGCTGGGAGCACGAGACGTAACGGTGGCGCCCGTCTACGAGCGGGAGGACGCCGAGGACGAGGCGAACGCGCGGCTCCTGCGCGAGGCCGGCCTCATCTTCATAGGCTGGGGCAGCGACCTGCGCCTGCAGCAGGTCATCACCGGCACGCCCGTCCACGCGGCCATCGAAGAGGCCCACCGGCGGGGCGCCCTCCTCGCGGGAACCAGTGCCGGGGCGCGCGTTGCCGGCGAGCTCGTCATCTCCCCGGCGAACGGGCCGGTTGGTCTGCGCGGAGGGCTGGACCCGGGCCCGCCCCACTTCAACTACGAGGTGCCACTCGACCAGAAAACGGTCCTCCAGGTTTGGCCGGGCTTCAACTGGCTGCCCGGTTTCGGCGTGGAGGCGCACCTTGCCGAGTGGCAGCGGTACGGACACCTCCTGCTGATGGGCGCAATCCGGCCCGACATAACGTGGCTCGGCCTGGATGAGCGCACCGCTGTCATCATCGAGCCCGGCGGCAGCGTCCGCGTGATTGGAAGCGGGAACGTGGTGGTGGCCCGGCGGACGCCTTCGGTGCGGGCCGTCGAGCCTCGCCCGGGCAGGGCGCTGGAAGCGCGAGGCCTGCGCCTGGACGTGCTTTCGGCCGGTAGCGAAACAAGCCTCGATGAGCTGCGCCGCCCGGTCACTGATTAGCGTGGTGGCGCGGCACCGGTCCGGGAACAGGCCGGCGCCGCCCCGGCGGTGGTGCACGCGAGATTCAGGCGGTTGCCTCCCACGCCTTCAGCGGCGGCGCGGGCGTAATTCCCCGCAGCCGGCAGAGCCCCTGGGCCTCGATGTCGAAGGCGCGGTTTAGGCGGGCGCGATAGTTCTCCATGGCAATCGTGGCCACGAGCTCCACGACCTGGGCCTCGCTGAAATGAGCGCACACGGTCTCGAACAGCTCATCGGTAACTTCAGGGGGCGTGAGCGTCATCGCCTCGGCCAGTTCGAGGGCGGCTCGCTCGGCCGGCGTGAACAGGCTGCTCGTGCGGAAGGTCTCGACCGCCGCGATCTTCTCATCGGATGCGCCGTTCATACTGCTCCCGGCAGTGTTGGTATCCATTCAGAAGGGGCAGCCGACCATCTCGGCAGCGCGCAGGCAAACAAGGGTGCGCAACTGGGCATCGAGCAGTCCGCTCTTGCCGGGCGCGGCGCCCAGCGCGCGGCTGGCCTCCAGGATCTCCGGGCAGCGAGCCTGGATTCCGGTCGAAAGCGGTGGTTCTCCCAGCCAGCGCTCGCCGGCTTCCAGCATCTCGCGGATCGCCTCGGGCACTTCGTCTTTGCCCAGGGGGCGCATGCGGGCCATATGGTTCTCCTCCTCCAGGTTTCGTGACGGCCGCCGCTCGAAAGCAGAACGGCCGGCCGTGGCAACCATCCAGTTCTCAGCGTTTCCCGGGGTTCGCGCTGGCCTACTGCGCCAGCACCTCGGAGCGGATCTCGGCCGCGAAGCCATCGAGGGCCGCCATGGTGTCGCGGAACAGCGTGGTCGCATAGGTTGCGCGGCGCGCGCCGGCCGCGCTGGCAGACTGGATGGTCAGGGTACCACCTCGCCGCAGGGTCACGTTTACGAGTCCCGAAGCCTCCACCATCGCCCGGATCGCCCCGGGGTCGCCGATCGCGATCGGGTAGATGCAATCGGCGCCGGCGGCACGGTAGAGACGGGAGCGCCGCGTTCCTTCGGCCACCTGCGCCGCGAGGTCGCCTTCGCGGCGGATGAATACATCGACGCGCGCGTTGAGAAAGAGGTCAACGCCGAGTTTGCGCGCCTCGGCTTTGACGGCGGCCAGCCTCTCCGCCTGGGCTTCGGCGGGCCGAAGCGCATCGGCCCGGTGGTCGGTGTCTTCGAGGTTGAGGCCTACAGCGCCGATCTCGATGAGGCGCCGCGCGATCTCCTCCGGTGGCAGCCCGTACCCCGCTTCGAAATCCACTGTCACGGGCAGCGACACCGAGCGGATGATGCGCGCCGCCGAGGCGAGCATCTCATCCACCGGCGCCTGCTCATGGTCGGCGTAGCCGAGCGCCATGGCGACGCCGCCGCTGCTCGTGGCGATGGCGGGGAACCCTGCCGCTTCGAAGCGCTGCGCGCTGGCGGCGTCCCAGGCGTTCGCCATTACCAGCATTCCCGGGCCCGCGTGCAGGTCACGGAAAGCGCGCGTCTTCGCCACAAGCTCTTCAAGGCTCGTCACCTGGCCACTCCCAAAGCAGCTACGGGATCGATGCTACGCCTCACCGCCGGGGGTTACCAGCGGCTTGCGCCTGCGATGACGCCTGCTAACGCGCCGCTTGGGCGCCCGCGATGATGTCCTTCACCACCGCCGGGTCGGCCAGGGTGGTGACATCGCCGACGTTTTCGGGCTCGCCTTCGGCCACCTTGCGCAGGATGCGCCGCATGATTTTGCCCGAGCGCGTCTTTGGCAGGCCCTCCACGAACTGGATGCGATCGGGGGTGGCGATGGGGCTGATCTCGGTGCGAACCGCCTCGCGCAGCTCCCGGGCAAGGTCGTCCGAGGCGGCGTACCCCTGCTTCAGCAACACGTAGGCGTAGATGCCCGTGCCCTTCACGTCGTGCGGGAAGCCAACGACGGCAGCCTCGGCGCAGGCCCGGTGGCCCACGAGCGCGCCCTCGATCTCGGCCGTCCCCAGGCGGTGCCCGGCCACGTTGAGCACGTCATCGACGCGACCCGTAATCCAGTAGTACCCGTCCCGGTCGCGGTGGCAGCCGTCACCTGTGAAGTAGCGGCCCGGGTAGGCTGCCAGGTAAGTCTGGATGAACCGCTGGTGGTCGCCATAGACGGTTCGCATCATCCCCGGCCACGAAGCGTCCATGCAGAGGCGCCCGGTGACATCGTTCCCCACCAGCTCGTTCCCGCTCTCATCGACGATGCTGGGGCGAACGCCGAAGAACGGTAGCGAACCCGAGCCCGGCTTCATGTCGATGGCGGCGGCCAGCCCCGTGATCATGTGGCCGCCGGTCTCGGTCTGCCAGTAGGTATCGACGATCGCGCAGCGCTCCTCCCCCACGACGCGGTAGTACCAGCGCCAGGCCTCGGGATTGATCGGCTCGCCCACCGTTCCCAGCACGCGCAGCGACTTGCGGCTGTAGCGCTTCACCGGCTCATCGCCCTCGCGCATAAGGGCGCGGATGGCTGTCGGCGCCGTATAGAAGACGGTGATCCCGAGCCGGTCCACCAGGTCCCAGAACCGTCCCGGGCCGGGGTAGGAAGGGATCGATTCAAAGACAACGCTGGTGGAACCGTTGCCCAGCGGTCCGTAGACGATGTAGCTGTGCCCGGTCACCCAGCCGATATCCGCGGTGCAGCAGAAGACATCGTCGTCGCGGATGTCGAAGACGTAGCGGTGCGTGACCATGGTGAAGAGCAGGTAGCCCGCCTGCGTGTGCAGAACGCCTTTCGGCTTCCCGGTGGAGCCCGATGTGTAGAGGATGAAGAGCGGGTCCTCGGAGTCCATTGGCTCGGGGGCGCACTCGGACGGCTGGCTGGCGACCTCGTCGTGCCACCAGAAGTCGCGCCCCGCCGTCATCGGCACGTCGCTCCCGGTGCGGCGGAAGACGATGGTGAACTCCACGCTCGCGCCACCGGAAGCAAGGGCTTCATCGACGTTGCGCTTGAGCGGCACGGGCCGGCCACCGCGCCGTCCCTCATCCTGGGTGATGACGGCCTTGCAGGATGAGTCCTCCACGCGGTCCCGTATGGAATGCGGGCTGAACCCGCCGAAGATGACGGAGTGGATGGCCCCGATGCGGGCACAGGCGAGCATCGCCGCCGCCAGCTCCGGCACCATGCTCATGTAGATGGCCACGCGGTCGCCCTTGCCCACGCCGCGCGCCCGGAGGGCATTCGCCAGCCGGCAGGTCTCTTCGTAGAGCTCGCGATAGGTGACGCGCCGGTTCTCCCCCGGTTCGTCTCCCTCCCACAGCAGTGCCACCGCATCGCCCCTCGTTGCCAGGTGGCGGTCGAGGCAGTTAACCGAAACGTTCAGCTTCCCACCGCCGAACCACGAGATCTCACCGGCGTGGAGGTCCTCCTGGCAGACCGTGACGAAGGGCGAAATCCATTCGATGTAGCGGTTGGCCATCTCGGCCCAGAAGGCATCCCGGTCGGTGATGCTGCGGTCGTAGAGCCGCTGGTATTCGTCGCGGTCCCGGACGAGGGCGCCTTCGCGTACGCGTGCGGGCGGGCGGTACACCTCGCTCACGGGCAGGCCGATTTCTTTCGATTGGGTCACGGTCGCACCTCCCTCACCGGTACGGGAATCAGCACGGGCATTGTAGCGGAAGAGGTGCTGCCCGCTCCCTCAAAGGGCCGGCAGCCGGTTGGCCCAGCCGAAGGCGCGCTCGAAGGCGTGCGCGGCCGACACGATGCGCCCCTCATCGAAGAAGTTGCCGATGATCTGCAACCCTGTGGGGAGCCCTTCGCTCAGACCGCAGGGGATGCTTATCGCCGGGAGGCCGGCCACGGCGCTGGGCAGCGTGTACACATCGTTCAGGTACATCGCGAAGGGATCGTCCGTCTTCGCTCCGATAGGGAACGCCACGGTGGGCGAAGTGGGCGTGACGATGATGTCGTACTTCTCGAACGCCGCGGCGAACTCGCGGCAGATAAGCGTGCGCACCTTCTGGGCCTTGAGGTAGTAGGCATCATAGTAGCCGGCGCTCAGCGCGTAGGTGCCCAGCATGATGCGCCGCTTCACCTCTTCGCCGAATCCTCGAGCCCGGGTCTGCTCCATGTTCTCCCACATGGTGCCGCCCGTGCGGTCGCTGAACCCGTACTTCACCCCGTCGTAGCGGGCGAGATTGGCGCTCGCTTCGCTTGGCGCAATCAGGTAGTAGACCGCCAGGGCGTGTTCGGTGCTGGGGAGCGAGAGATCCCGGTCGACGTGGCAGCCGAGCTCCTCGAACAGGCGGAGCGCCTCCTCGATGCGCGCCTTCACGCCCGGCTCCATGCCCTCGATGAAGTACTCCCGGGGCACGCCCACGCGCATTCCCTTGATCTCCCGGCCCAGGTAGTGGCGAAGGTCGGGCACGGGCTCGGGGTTGGTGGTGCTGTCGCGCGGGTCGTGGCCCGAGATGCAATCGAGCATGGTGGCCGCATCTTCCACGTCGCGGCCAAGCGGCCCTACCTGGTCGAGCGAGCTGCCGAAGGCGATGATGCCATAGCGGCTCACGCGCCCGTAGGTCGGGTCGATGCCCACCACCCCGCACAGCGCCGCCGGCTGGCGGATGCTGCCGCCGGTGTCGCTGCCGAGGGCAACCAGGCACTCGCCCGCGCTGACGGCCGCGGCCGAGCCGCCCGAGCTCCCGCCGGGAACGAGGTTGAGATTCCACGGGTTGCGCGTGGGCCCGAAGGCCGAGTGCTCGGTGCTCGAACCCATGGCGAACTCATCCATGTTCGCCTTCCCGGCCATGACAGCGCCCGCGCGCCGAAGCTGTTCGTTTACGTGGCTGTCGTAAGGCGGAACGAAGTTGCCCAGGATCTTCGAGCCGGCGGTCGTGCGGACGCCCTTCGTGACGATGATGTCCTTGACCGCCACGGGGATGCCCGTGAGCGGCGTGGCCGTTCCCGCGGCAAAGCGCGCATCAGCCTCGCGCGCCTGTTCAAGGGCGAGATCCGGCGTGGGGGTGATGTACGCATGCACGCGCTCTTCCACGGCCGCCATCCGCTCGAGGACTGATCGCGTCAGCTCCACGGCGGTGAACTCCTTCGACCGCAGCTTTTCGTGCGCCTCGTGCGCGGTCAGGCGCCAGAGTTCGTTCATTCCAGCACCGCCCGCACGCGCAGGAAGCCGTCCTCCTGTGCAGGAGCGTTCGCCAGCACATCGGCGCGCGGCAGGCAGGGTGCAACTTCGTCGGCGCGCATGACGTTGGAAAGTGGGAGGGCGTGGGCCGTTGGCTCCACCCCTTCGGTATCCACCGAAGCGAGGGCTGCGAAGTGGCCGATGATCCCCGAAAGCTGTGTTGCGAGACGCTGGACGTCCGTTTCGGTGAGTGCCACGCGGGCCAGCCGGGCAATGTGAAGGACTTCTTCGGGCGTGAGCGGCATGACGAGAAGGGTACAACGGCGCGGCCTTTACCGCCCGGAACCGTTCACGGATAGATTATTGGGATTGCTTTGCTACGCTCAGTTGGAATGCGAACCGACTCGCCTCTCACATTCCTGCGCCACCCCTCGCCCCCGTGCCGGGCAGGCGGCCTGACGTGAACTCTCTGACCAGGCGCCGGCTGCTTCGCAAGCGCTACCAGAGGCGAAGCAACCGCCTCTCCTGGATCCTGGTGGCCCTGCTGGGGCTTGCCGCGCTGGGATCCGTGGGCGTGGCCGGCGCCGTCGGCACGGTCTACTACGTCTACAACTCCTACGCCAGGGACTATGTCCCCATCGACGAGAAGCTGGCCCAGACCAACCTCGGCCTCACCGAAATCTACGATCGTGGCGGGCCGGAATCCGGGGTTCTCCTGGGGAAGCTCACCAACCTCGATGCCCAGTTGCTGGCGCCGGTCACCCTCGACCACATCTCCCAGAACATGGTCAACGCAACGGTCTCCACCGAAGACAACAGCTTCTGGGACCACCCGGGCATCAACATCCGTGGCATCCTGCGGGCGGCCTACGAGAACTACGTCGGCGGAGGCATCGGGAGCGGCACGGGGGGCTCGTCGATCACGCAGCAGCTGATAAAGAACGTCTACATCTGCCCCAGCGTGAGCGATGAAAAGACCCGCTGCACGAGCGCCGAGCGCACTGTCGACCGCAAGCTCCGCGAGATTGCCTACGCCATCGAGCTCGAGCGCGACTATTCCAAGGAGCAGATCCTGGAGTGGTACCTGAACCAGATCTCCTACGCGGACCGCTACATCGGCGTCGAGGCCGCCGCCCAGGGGTACTTCCACAAGAGCGCCGCCGACCTCACGCTGGCCGAAGCGGCGATGCTCTCGGGGATTCCCGCTTACCCCACCCTTTACCACCCCCGCCTCAACTGCCTGAAGGACGGCACCGAGAGCTGCATCATCGATGCCGATGGGCGCACCACCATTACCGGGCCCGCCAAGCAGCGCCAGGAGGACGTGCTCGACCTGATGGTGACGCACAATCGCGCCACCCGCGCAGAGGTGGAGGCCGCAAAGGCGGAACCGCTCAAGGTCTACGCCGCCAGCAACCCCATCAAGTCCGCCGCCTTCATCGATAACCAGGTGGAGCCCCGTTTGGTGAGGATGTGCGAAGCGGGAGTCCTGCCCCGGATTGAGGGGGCGACGGACTGCGTGGCGAGCGTCCACGCCGCCGGGTACAAGGTGACCACCACCCTCGACTGGCAGGCCACCGACTGGGCTCAGCAGATGCTCCGCGGCTACGTCTCTACGGGACTCGAAGCCGGCTGCGAGTGCTACAACGCCGCTGTCGTCACCATCGAGCCCACCACCGGGCAGGTGATTGTCTACGCTCCCAACCGCGACCCTACCTACGTTTCGGACAGGCGCGTGGCCGGCGACATCGACCAGCTCACCGAGATCAACCAGCCAGGCTCCTCTTTCAAGCCCGCCGTGTACCTCACCTGGTTCGACCAGCTCGGCAAGGCGCCCATGAGCATCTTCTGGGACACCAGCCCGCTCACAGTCGCCGGGACTGCCATCACCAACCCGCGCTCGGGCGACCCGAAAAGCGAAGGGCTCATCTCCGCGCGGGCCGCCCTCGGCGGTTCGCAGAACGTGGGAGCTTTCCGCGCCGCCTACGAAGCCGGGGTCGACAACGTCATCGAAATGGCCAAGAAGCTTGGCATCACTACGCTGGAGCAGAACTTCGACCCAACCTTCCGCTCCCACCCCGATGTGAGCTACGGCGCATCCATCGCCACCGGCGGCGCAAACATCCGCGCCATTGATATGGCATATATGAACGCCACCATAGCCAATATGGGGGTGATGGTCGGGGTGCCGCACCTGGCCAGGGTAGTGGAGCTGAAGTCGCTGAGAAGCACCGCCCTTGATGAAGGCGAAGCCTACGACCTGGCCCGCAAGCAGGCCCTCGACTTCGCTCGCGGCCACATCCGCATCCCGGGAACGCGTGAGCTGGACCCGGTTGTTGTGCTCCAGGTCAAGGGTCCCAACGGGGAGGTGCTCTTCACCCAGGGCGAGCCCGAACGCAAGCAGGTGGTCGATGCGGGTTCGGTCTGGCTGCTCCACTCGATAATGAGCGACTGCACGGCGCGCTTCATCATCTGGGGCTGCGGCGGTTCGAATAACGACCTCGCACTTGATTCGTTCATGGACAACGGCGTGAGAATCCCTACCGGGGTGAAGACCGGTACCCAGCAGGGCCCCAAGAGCGCCGCCGATACGCTCGCAACGTGGATGAACGGCTACTCCCGCTACGCTGCCACGGCCGTTTGGTTCGGCAACGCGACGAAGGAGCTGGTCCGCGACGGACCGGGGGCCAACTATGCCGCCGCCAACACCACCGTAAGGTTCTTCAAGAACTGGACTGGCTGGTATCACTCCTACCTGCGCGACAAGGGGGTCTTCGAAACCCCCGCCGGGTTTGACTCCCTGCGGCCCAAGAACGTCGCCCAGCAGCAGTTCTCCACGCCCGCCACCGACCGCGGCCTCTCCGGAGGGTGCGACCAGAAGGTGGTCTCCTGGGTTCGCACCGACGTGACCTACGGCAGCGACTGCGAAGAGAAGGAGATCGATACCCGCAACGGACTCCTCGCCAGCGACCAGACGCCCGCCCAGTTCCGGGAGAAGCGCAAGTTCGTCAAGCTTCCCTCGCTCAAGCCCGAGCTCGCCACTGAGCTCGTTAAGGAGATGAAGGAGAAGAACATCCCCATCGCTCCCACGGAGAAGAGCACCGGGCAAACGGCGCTGGCCATCAGCAACCTCACCAACGGCAAGACCGTATCGGGAGTTGTCCAGGTGGTCGGCAGCGTCCAGACGTCGCAGCTGAAGTCCTGGAAACTCGAGATTGGAGCGGGCAGCAACCCATCGGAATGGAAGCAGATTGGCGGTGGCAACAACCCGGTTTCAAACGCCATCATCGGCGTCATCGACACCAACAGCCTGCAGAACGGGGTCTACACGGTACGGCTCACCGCCGAGGATGCCATCCTGAAGACGCTCAAGATCTCCGTGACCATCAACGTCAAGAAGGGCCCGGCCACGCCATCCCCCACCACTCAGTCAGGAGGCATTCCCTGGCCGGGCTGGACACCCTCGGCAACACCTGAGCCCTAGGTTGCGGACGGAGGTCCCTGCCTGAAGCGGTAACCGGCCTTCACGCCGGCGTCAGAGGCCCATTCCCCGGCCGGGGCCTTCTTCTCGCCGTCGGGCTGGACGCGGAGCACCCGGAGCACGCCGCCATTCAGACGAACGTCGAATCCCTCGCCGTCGAGGCGAAGGATGCGGCCCGGCATCCCCGGCTCCTGCCCCGGCTGCAGCCGGCAATCGAGGATGCGCAGCTTCTTGCCCCGGTAAGTGGCCCATGCCCCCGGCTGGGGATTGGTCCCGCGGATGAGCTGGTGGACCCGGTGGGCGGGCTCGTGCCAGCGAATCTCCGCGTGTTCGTCGCGGCAGGGGGGCTCATAGGTGGCCAGCGCATGGTCCTGCGCAAGCCGGGGAGCCTTTCCCGCTGCAATGAGGTCCACGGCTTCGGCCATCGCCTCCACTCCCATCGGGAAAAGGCGGTCGAAGTAGAGCGAACCAACCGTGTCCTCGGGCCCGATGGGGCAGCGCTTCTGGAGCAGCACCGGCCCCGTATCGATGCCTTCGTCGGGCCAGAAGATCGTCAGGCCCGTTTCAGCGTCGCCGTTAATCAGGGCCCAGTTGATGGCGGACGAGCCGCGATGAAGCGGGAGCAGGCTGGGGTGATACTGGATGGTTCCCTGCTTCGGCGCGTGGAAGACGGCCTCCGGCAGGATCTCGGTTACAAAGGCCATGACGCAGAGATCGGCCTCGGCCGCAGCCCAGCTCTGCAGAGCTGCCTCGTCCTTGAGGCTCGCGGTGTCGATCGCTTCCGCTCCCGCCTCGTGCGCTGCCTGCCAGAGCGCGTCGGGCCGTCGGCCCCCGGCCGGCCCGGGGGCACTGACGGCAACAACATTGTGGCCGCCTTCGCGAAGGCGCGCAAAGACCGCCTCCCCGAACGCTGCCTGCCCGATTATCGAAACCCTCATCGTCGTCCTCCCTGCTCTAAGCCGGTTGCTGGCGCCGGCCACGTTACCACCGCCGCGCCCTCAGGACGAGGCGAAACGGGCGGTCACCCCCCTTTCCCGCTCGTCATTGGAACAGCATCTCGGCTACACTCGTCGAAGATGCAGTACACAGCACAAACCATTGGAGCAGCCCGGGGCGACGCAACGCACGTCGCCCCTGTGCGCAACGCCTGAACCGGGAAGTTCGCACGCGCCCCCCGGGGCCAAGTTCAAGTCACTACTGGAGCACTCGCGTGGTTTGTGTCCAACCGGCGTCCCTTGCCGATGCCGAAACCATCCATCAACTGGTCACCTTCTGGGCCGACAAAGGCGACATGCTGCATCGGCCCCTGGGCGAGGTGTTCGAATCAATCCGCGACTTCAAGGTCGCGCGCGAAGGCGGGACCGTTATGGGTTGCGCCGCCCTCCACATCCTTGGCGCCGACATTGCCGAGGTGCGCTCGCTGGCCGTCCGTGAAGACGCCCAGCGCGGCGGGGTCGGGGCCGCCCTTGTCGCTTCCTGCGTGGAAGAGGCGCGCGCGCTGGGGATTGAGCGCGTCTTTGCCCTCACCTACCGCCCCGGCTTCTTCGAGAAGCAGGGCTTCCGCGTGGCCGATGTGATGGAGTTTCCGCAGAAGGTCTGGAGCGAATGCGTGCGCTGCCCGTTCTTCACCAACTGCAAGGAAGTCGCAGTCGTGATGGACCTCGCGCGGGCCTGAGCGAAGCCCGGCTATCCGCAGTCGTCGAGCGCGCCGGTGGCGGCGGCCGGGAGCACATCGGCGTTGATCCCTCGGCCCGAAGCCACGGTGACGCGCGCGTCCACGCGCGTTCCCTCGGAGTAAAGCTGCCCAAGGTGATGCGAAAGGCGCGCGGCCGCCGCTGCCGCTCCCGTGGGCCCGGCGCCCTGGAGGATGATGCCGAAGCTGGCCCCCGAAAGGCGTCCAACCATGTCGGTGGCGCGCGTGTACTTCGTGATGAGCCCGGCCACCGCTTTCAGCATCTCGTCGCCCTGATCGGGCCCGCACATGCGGTTCACGAGCGCGACTCCCTCTACCCTAACCACTACGAAGGAAAGCGAGGCAGCCGGCGCCAGCTCCCCGATGGCCTCCAGGCGCTCCAGGAGCGCCTGCCGGGTGGCGACCCCGCTCAGGCGGTCCCGCTGGGAGGGCCGCAGCGTCTCGGGCAAAGCCACCGGTTCCTGGTCACAGGTGTAGGCGCATTGAGGATCCTCGCCCCTGCGCATGAGGGTGAGGTAGGCGGGGAAGCGGGAAAGAGCCATGGCAGTCTACCCTCTCGAACTTCGAGGATTGTCCTGCAGACGATGCTTGGGAAAGATAGGGGGAGTCCCCGGTATGGCGCTCAGACGTCCCGCATACCCTGCGCGGGCTCCGCGGATGCCGTCTCAGCGCGGCGCCGCGCTTGCCAGCGCCGCTGGCGGTACCAGAAGAAGGCCGCGCTGGCCACCACGCCCGCCACCCAGAGCCCGCCGTAGGCAAGCGTGATGCGAATGTCGCGCCCCAGGCCATCGCCGGCGGCCACGCCGACGAAGGTCGGCAGGAGCATTCCCATGAAGCTGAAGATGAAGAACACGGCGAACCTGATGGAGGTGAGCCCGGCCACGAAGCTGACCCAGTCGAAGTTGACCACCGGCAGCATGCGCGCGAGGAAGATCACCCGCCCGCCCATCGTCGCGGCCACGTCATCCATGCGAGCGGCCATCTTCCGGCCCACCAGCCGGGACAGGTGCCTGCGCCCCAGCCACCGCGAGAGATAGAAGGCGGCCGCCGACCCGGCCATCATTCCGGCCATGGAGTAGGCCGTTCCCAGCAGCGGTCCCCAGGCCAGGCCGGCGGCGATGAAGATTGGCGCATTCGGGATCGGTGCGATGAGGACAGAGACCGCCAGCGCGGCCATGTACACGATGGGACCGGCAATGCCCCACCCGTCCACCCACTCCTGGAAGGGCTCGGCATCGATGTCGTACGAGATTCCCAGCGCCTCCGACACTACCACGTAGACCACCACCAGGGCGGCGAAACCGGCCGCGAGGCCAAACACCACTCGCCGCTGGAGGAGGAGCGGGACGGACTCCCCTTCGAACACGAAGTCATCGAGGGAAGGTTTGCGAAGGTGAGCGCGGTGGCGTTCTTCAGATGGCATGAATGAGGCTGAGGCCCGGGCGGCGGGTCGTGCTGCAGCGTGCTGCAGACGGTGGCTACAGGCTATCAGAGCACCCGCACGCGCAGGAACAGGTAGAGCAGGGGCATCACGAGGAGCACCGAATCGAGCCGGTCGAGAAACCCTCCGTGCCCCGGCAAGAGGCCCGAAGCATCCTTCACCCCCATGCGGCGCTTCATCCAGCTTTCGAGCAGGTCGCCGAGGATGGCCGCCAGCGGCATTGGCAAGGCGAAGTGGGCAATCGTGCCGGCCTCCACGCCGGTATCCAGCAGCATGTTGAGACCAAAGACCGCGCCGATTCCGGCCGCGTAGCCCCCTGCGGCGCCCTCCCAGGTCTTGCCCGGGCTGATCCTGGGCGCCATCTTGTGGCGTCCAATGAGCCGCCCCACGGCGTACGCCCCGGTGTCTACCGCAAAGGTCGAAAGCAGGCCCAGCAGCACCCACTCCCGGCCTCCATCAACGTCGCGGACGAGCACGACGGTGGAGAAGAGCACGCCGAGGTACACCAGGCACCACGCGAGCACGCGGTACGGCTTGCGCGGCCCGAACGCATTCGCACGGCTGTAGCCAATCGCCGCCGCGACCACCGCCACTGCCGCTCCGGCGGGGACAAGTTGCGGCTCCCAGTGGGCTCCGCCAACCATGATGGCCGCGAGCACGAACGCGGGCTGTTTCGTCGCCGCCGCGGGGATGGAGAGCGAGGGCATAAGCCAGCCATGCACGAATTCCATGCCCGCGAGGAGCGCGATCGCACCGGCTGCCAGGGCGAAGGGCCAGCTTCCGATGTAGACCGCCGCTGCCAGCAGCGGCAACCCTACGGCCGCCGTCAGCACCCGTTGCTGGAGGTTCGAACGAGTCATGCCGGCGGTGCCACCGGTGCTCTTGCCTTCGCTCCTGCGCGGTGTTCGCGGGAGATGATCACCGCTGGAGCAGCGCCTCGGCATCTTCCGGCAGTAGTCCGCCGAACTTCCGCATTCTGAGCGCGTACTCGGCCAGCGCCCTGTCCGTGTCTTCGCGGCCGAAGTCGGGCCAGTAGGTGTCCGTGAAGTAGAGCTCCGAATAGGCGCTCTGCCAGAGCAGGAAGTTGGAAAGGCGGTTATCGCCGGCCGTTCGGATGACGAGGTCCGGGTCGGGGGTGCCGGCGGTGGCCAGGTAACGGGCGAAGGTCTCTTCCGTCACTTCATCGGGGGCGAGTCCGGCCTCTATCACCTTACGCGCGGCCATCACAATGTCGTCGCGGCCGCCGTAGCTGAAGCAGATGTTAAGCACCAGGCCATCGTTGCCGCGCGTGCGTTCGATGGCGTCCCTCACCTGTTCCTGGAGCCATTCGGGCAGGGTCTCGATGTGCCCGAGCATTCGCAGCTGGATGTTGTTGCGCACGAAGTTGTTGAGCTCGCGCTTGATGAAGCGCCCCAGCAGCCGGATCAGGGCGCGCACTTCGGGCGCGGGCCGGCTCCAGTTCTCGGTGCTGAAGGCATAGAGCGTCAGGTAGCGCACGCCGTGGTCGTTGAAGCGTTCGATCACGCGGCGGATGTTCTCCGTCCCCGCCCTGTGGCCCGCGACGCGCGGCAGGCCCCGGTGCTTCGCCCAGCGGCCGTTGCCATCCATGATTATCGCCACGTGCCGGGGCGCCCGCCCTCCCGAGATCGGTGAGATCACGTCCCCTTCGTGGCCGGATTCGGGCGTCTCCGCGGCGGTCCGGGTCCTGGTCCCGGAGCTAGACCTCAAGGAGCTCAGCCTCCTTCTTCTTCGATTCGGAATCGATAAGCGCAATGTGCTGGTCGGTCAGCTTCTGCAGCTGTTCCTCATGGCGCTTGATGTCGTCCTGCGAAACGTGCCCATCCTTCTCGGCCCGCCTGAGGTCTTCATGTGCGTGGCGCCGCACGTTGCGCACGGCCACGCGCGATTCTTCAGCCTTGTGGTGGACCTGCTTCACCATCTCCTTGCGGCGCTGCTCGGTAAGGGGGGGAATCGGCAAGCGGATGAGCTGGCCGTCGATTGCCGGGTTCAGCCCCAGGTCCGAAGCCTGGATCGCCTTCTCGATTGCTCTCACCGCTCCGCGGTCCCAAACCTGGATGGTCAGAAGCCGCGGTTCCGGGGCATTGATGGTCCCCAGCTGCTTCAAGGGCGTGGTGGCCCCGTAGTACTCCACGTCAAGCATCTCGATGAGGCTCGGGTGGGCGCGCCCGGTGCGCACGCCGTTCAGATCGCGCTTCAGCGCCTTGACTGCCCCGTCCATCTTCTCGTCAGCGCTCAGAAGGATCTCTTCAGGGTCTGTCATCCAATCTTCTCCGCAGGTTCAGGTGGTGGGCGCAGGCTCTCCGCTGGGACTGGAGGATACCACCGTGCCGACGTGATCGCCCTTCAGCGCCCGGTAGATGCCATCGGGCGCACGGACATCGAAAACGATGATGGGGAGGTGGTTCTCCATGCACAGGCTCAGGGCGGTGCTGTCCATCACCTGCAGCCGCCGCTGGATGGCATCGATGTAAGTCAGGTGTTCGAAGCGGACGGCGCCCGGCACCTTGCGCGGGTCGGCGTCATATACGCCGTCCACGCCGTTCTTGGCCATGAGCAGAGCCTCGCACTCCACTTCGATGGCGCGCAGCGCGGCGGCCGTGTCGGTCGTCATGTAGGGGTTGCCGGTGCCGGCGGCGAAGAGCACCACGCGGCCCTTTTCGAGGTGTCTCATGGCCCGCCGCCTGATGTATGGCTCGGCCACCTGCGCCATTGAAAGCGCAGTCTGCGTGCGCACCACGGCGCCCACCTTCTCCAGGGCATCCTGGAGGGCGAGGGCGTTCATGATGGTGGCCAGCATTCCGGCGTAATCGGCGGTGGCCCGGTCCATTCCCGTTTCGGCGATTGTGGAACCGCGCCAGAAGTTGCCGCCGCCCACCACTACCGCGACCTGCGTGCCTTCGCTGCTGGCGCGCGCAATCTGCCGAGCGAGGTTATCGATGGTGGTTGCATCGATGCCGAAGGGGCGATCGCCCATCAGGGCTTCGCCGCTCAGCTTCACGAGCGCCCGCCGATAGGCACCAGCCACGGACTTCCCCCCTTCCTGGCCAGCTAGCGACCGAGCTCGAAGCGTTCGAAGCGCCGAACCCTGACATTCTCCCCGGTCTTTGCGATGGTGTCCTTCACCAGGTCGGCAATCGTGCGCGAGCCATCGCGGATGTACGGCTGGCTGAGAAGGCAAAGCTCCTCGTCCGAACCCTCGACAACCTGCCCGGCGCGATCCTCGGGTGAAATGAAGCGCGGATTCATCGCTGCAACCTGCATCGCGATGTTGCGCGCCAGCTGGCGGAACTCCTCGGTGTTGGCCACGAAGTCCGTCTCGCAGTTCACCTCTACGAGCACGCCGATCCGGCCCCCGGCGTGGATGTAGCTGTCCACCACGCCGTTCGCGGTCTCTCGTTCGGCGCGCTTGGCGGCCGCCGCCATTCCCTTTTCGCGCAGGATTGCGGCCGCCTGCTTCATATCGCCGCCGGCCTCTTCCAGGGCGCGCTTGGCATCCATCACGCCCGCCCCGGTGCTCTCGCGGAGCTCTTTGACCATTGCTGTTGTGATTTCCAAGGTTTTCGGTTACTCCTGCCCGGTCTCTTCAATGGCACGCGCGGCTGCCTGGGCCTCCGCCGATATCACGGTCACCGATGCTTCGGCCGGGGCCTCCGCCACCTCCTCGGGTGTCGCCGAGAAAGCTCCCGCCTTCAGGCCCGCATCCGCCTCCGCAGCCAGCCGGGCCATTTCGTCGCCGTGAACACCGGCGCCCACGCCCGACTCGCGAGCGGCGCGCCCTTCGATAGCGGCATCGGCCATCTTCCCCAGGATGAGCTTGATGGCTCGAATGGCATCGTCATTGCTCGGGATCGGGTAGGCGACCGGGTCCGGGTCGCAGTTCGTATCGACCAGGGAGACAATCGGAATCCCGAGGCGGACGCACTCGGCGACGGCGATGTCCTCCTTGACGGTGTCGATGATGAAGACGGCCGCGGGGAGGCGCTCCATCTTCTTAATGCCGCCGAAGTAGCGATTGAGCCGCTCTATCTCGTTCGCGATATCGAGCTGTTCCTTCTTGGTGAGCCGCGAGAACTCGCCGCGCGCCACCGCGCCTTCCAGGTTCGCCAGGTGGCGGATGCGCCCCTGGATGGTTCGGAAGTTCGTGAGCGTGCCGCCCAACCAGCGATTGTTTACATAAGGCAGTGTCGCGCGCGAGGACTCGATCTCCACGGTCTCCCGCGCCTGCTTCTTGGTGCCGATGACGAGCACCTCGCCGCCGCCCGCAACCACGTCGCGAACGAAGTTGATCGCGTCTTCGAGCCGGGTGACCGTTTGCTGCAGGTCGATGATGTGGATGCCGTTGCGTTCGGTGAAGATGAACTGGCGCATCTTCGGATTCCAACGGCGGGTCTGGTGGCCAAAGTGGACACCAGCTTCGAGCAATTGCTTCATGCTGACCGGGGTAACCAGGGCACGCCTCCATGAGTGCAGCGCATAGATTTGCCGGGACAAGCCGGGCAGGCGCTGCCTGTGTTGCACAAGCAGAATCAGAATACCGCGTTCAGTGCGCTAAGCGGAAGAAACCGCCCGCCAACAGCCGCCTTGCAGCGCTCCCGGCGTCAGGCGCCCGACCAGGTGAGCCGGGGCAGGCGCACCGAAGCGAGCGCGATAGCGGCCGCGGTGTAAGCCATGAGCACCGGCAGGTCCACCCAGAGCCCCAGGAACGCGCTGTTATCGCCGGCATAGGCTGCCACCTGGAGAGCGTCGACGGCGTACGTCAGCGGGTTGGCCAGGGCGAGGGCCGCGAGCCACGTGGGGAGGTCGTCTATGGGGTAGAACGCTCCGGAAAAGAAGAGCAGCGGAAAGAGCGCCAGGTTCATGACCAGGTGGAAGCCCTGCATCGTCTGGACGCGCGCCGCGAGCACCTGCGCGAATCCCGCCAGCAGCAGGTTCAAAACGGTCGCGGTCGCGGCAATGAACACGGCGCCTGCCACGATCCCGTACTGCCAGCCCAGGTCCAGGAAGGGCGCCGCCAGCGCCATCACCACGAGCGCCTGGGCCGTGCCGATGACCACCCCTGCCAGTGACTTGCCAAGAAGGATCGTCCGGGCTGAATGCGGCGACGTGAGCATGAAGCGGAGCATGCCGCTGTCGCGGTCGCGATAGTACGAGGCGCTCGCGAAGGTCGATGAGAAGAGCGATGTCATCACCACCACGCCGGCCACCATGTATGAAGTGAAGCCACCCGCCGGGAGGCGCGATGGCGCCAGCCCGTGGGAAACCCCGCTTCCAAGGAAGACGAGCAGCAACAACGGCGTGAACATCGATGAATAGAGCTGCGACCGCGAACGTACAACCGCGCGCACGTCGCGTTCGAAGATGGCAAGGCAGGCCGGCAGGCTGCTCACGCGGTGGCCTCCGCGCGCACGCGCTCCCCAACGTGCTGGAAATACGCATCCTGGAGCGACGAGGGCTCGATGCTCACCGACCGGATCGTGGGCGGCGCCAGCGCGAAGAGTTGCGGGACGAACGAGGCTGCCTGCTCGACCGTGAAGAGCACCTCCTCGCCATCTCGCGTGACCGTGCCGCAGCCCTCCCAATTGCTGCTGGCGGCGGCTTCCGCGTCCGCCGAAGTCGCCCATCGTACCCGAACGGCCTCGCGCCCGAGGTCCCTCTTGAGGGCTGAGGGCGTACCGGAAGCGACCACCCGGCCATCGCGCACGAACGCCACCCGGTCAGCGACGGCGTCCGCCTCGGCCAGGTCGTTGGTGGCAAGGAGAATGGTGCGGCGCCCGTCCTGGCCTTCGAGCAGAC
This sequence comes from bacterium, assembly GCA_003577245.1. Classification (GTDB taxonomy): domain Bacteria; phylum Chloroflexota; class Dehalococcoidia; order Tepidiformales; family Tepidiformaceae; genus UCB2. The sequence goes on from QEVS01000008.1 coordinate 78,878, forward strand.
TCTGCCAGAGCAAGCGGCGCTCGTCCGGGTCTATCCCGGTGGCCGGTTCGTCGAGCAGGAGCAGGTCCGGCTCGTGCAGCAAGGCCCGGACGACTTCGAGGCGGCGCCGCATGCCCCCGGAAAGCGTCGACACGGAATCGCGCGCGCGGTTGCCCAGGCCGAACCGTGAAAGCAGGCCTTGCGCCCGGTCTGTGGCTGCCCCTCGTGACAGGCCGAACAGCCGTCCGGCCAGCACAAGGCTCTCAAGCGCGGTCATCGAAGGATCCAGCGCCGGTTCCTGGAACACCGTCCCCAGGTGCGCGCGCAGCGAGGCCGTGGGGGCCTGCCCGAAGACCCGCAGCGTCCCGGCTCGCGGGCGTTCCATTGCCGCCAGCATGGCCATGAAGGTGCTCTTGCCGCTTCCGTTGGGACCAAGGAGTCCGAAGACGCTCCCCACCGGCACGTCGAGCGAGAACCCGTCCAGCGCAAGGCGCGGGCCATAAGCCCGTTTCAGGCCGCGGGCTTCGATGGCCTGCGTTCCCGGCGCAAGGGGTGGATTCATGGGATCAAGTTTGCCGCCATCGGCGGCCAAAGGCGATGGCCTCTGCTCAGGCGGGAGCCTGCAAGCCCAGCACGAACTGGCCGAGCACCATGAGAACGATGATCGCCGCCATTGGGCTCAGGTCGAGCATGCCCGTGCTGGGCAAGACCTTCCTCAGCGGGTCGATGATCGGTTCGGTCACCCGGTAGAGCATCTGGTAGAGAGGGCTGCCCTGGTCAATCGGAAACCAGCTCAACAGAGCCCGGGCGATGATCGCCCAGGTGAGCATCTGGATGAAGGTGAATGTGAATTGAGCGACGTACGGGTTAATGGCGCCGTTCTCCGCCCGCCGCTCTTCCGCGGCGGGTGTCAATATCATACCAAATCGGCCCGGGGGCCCCGGTCAACCCGCGCTTACCCGTCCTACCGCGTAGATCATCGCGTAGAGCAGCAGGATGACAACCATGGCGCTGAAGTCAATCATCCCGGTGCGAGGCAGGATTCGCCTAACGGGTTCCAGCAGAGGCTCCGTCACATCGTGCAGAAACCGTACCAGGGGATTGCCCTGCGACACGGGGAACCAGCTCATGAGGGAGCGGGCGACGATCAACAGGATGAGGACATAAAGGAAGGTCGAAAAGACAAGCGCGATCTGTTCGTTCAAGCCTGCCCGCCCAGCTCGCGCGCCCGCTCGTAGGCGGCCTGGATTGCATCGATGATTGCCGCGCGCACCGCGCCCCGTTCCAGCTCCAGGAGTCCTGCAGCGGTTGTCCCGGCCGGCGAAGTGACCATCCCGCGCAACTCCGCCGGACGCCGGCCGGACTCCTGCGCGTATACCGCCGCCCCGTAGACGGTCTGAAGCACCATCTCTTCCGCCTGGGCCCGGGTCAGGCCAATGGCAACCCCGCCTTCAATCATTGCCTCAATGAACAGGTAGACGTACCCGGGGCCGCTGCCGCTCACGGCCGTCGCCATGTCCAGCTTCTTCTCGTCGTCGAAGTACATTTCGCGGCCGATGGCTCCAAGGAGCGACCGTGTGAGCGCACGCTGCTCGTCCGAGACGGCGGCCGTGGCCGTCCAGGTGCTCATGCCTGCCTTCGCCGCCACGGGCGTGTTGGGCATCACCCGCACCACGCGCTCGTGGTGGAACTCCTCAATGATGGCCCTCACGGGAATCCCGGCCATGATCGAAATGATCAGGGCTTCGTCCCTGACCTGGCCGCGGATGGAATGCACATCCTGCGGCTTCACCGAAAGGAGGACGATGTCGGCGGCGGCCATCGCCTCGGCGCTGCTGGCAGCCACCCCCACACCGTATTCCGCGCGCAGCTGATTGCGCCGGTGCTCGAGGACTTCACAGACCACCACGCCGGCGGGTGTGAAGACGCCACGCTCGAGCGCGGCCGCGAGGATTGCCTCCCCCATCACGCCGCCGCCTATGATCGCCACCTTCATGCCGGCCGCTCCCCAAACAGCGCCCTTCCGATTCGCACGTGCGTGGCGCCTTCTTCGATTGCAACGTCGAAATCGCCGGTCATCCCCATTGAAAGCAGCGGCAGGCCGTGCTCGCGGCCCAGATCGCCGAGCCTCCGGAAGACCGGCCTCGAATCCTCGGGATCAGGGCTAAGCGGCGCCACGGTCATCAACCCTTCCACGCGCGCCAGCGGCAGCGACCGGGCCGCATGGAGCAGCCCCGGCAGCCCGGCCGGCGCGATGCCGTGCTTGGTTGGTTCCCCGGAAACGTTGACTTCGATCATCATCCGAACAGGCGAGTCCGCGGCCGCGGCGATGGCCCGCAGCAACCGTTCGGAGTCGACGGCGTGGAGTATATCAAAGGTCTGCACGGCGGGCCGGACCTTGTTCGTTTGAAGGTTGCCGATGAGGTGCCACACTGGCCGGATGCCCGCCGCTGCCAGCGCGCTCGCCTTGGCCGTCCCTTCTTGAACCCGGTTCTCGCCGAAGTCCCGGATGCCCGCTTCCCAGGCGCGCGTAACCGCTTCGGCCGGCCACCCCTTGCTGACGGCAACAAGGGTTACGGAGGTGGCGTCGCGCCCGGCCCGCCGGCAGGCTGCTTCGATGCGTTCGCGCACGGCCGCCAGTCGCCCGCTGATCCCGCCGGCCGGCTGCGCTGTCATCCCAGCTTCGGCGGGTGCTTCGCCTCCCACACCCCGTAGCCGGCAACCGCCCCCAGGATGACAACGATCGTCAGCGCGCCCAGCAGCCTGCTGAACAGGAAGAGCCAGATGATCAGCACAATCCCGAAGAACACGCCCAGGATGAGCGCCAGCGGGACGGCAAGCACCGAGAACGCCACCCAGATGATGGTCATTGTCTCGCGGAAGCCGGCGGGCTTTTCCTCGTCGGGCGGTTCGGGAGGACCGTAATAGAAGCTCACAGGCCGATTGTAGCGCGGACGGCGGGATAGCCCTCCACTATCCCGCCGCCTTCAGCGCTGCGGCCCGGCGGTCAGCCGCACTTGTTGTAGCCGCAGTTGCGGCAGATGAGGCACCCTTCGCCATAGAAGAGCACCGCTCCGCAATCCGGGCAGCCCACGCCACTGGGCACCGAGTCATCGTGGTGCGCCGTATACATGTCGACCCCGGTCGAGCGCGCCACCTGGTCGGCCGGGATGAGCGTTGGCTGCACGCCGGCCCGCTCGCCATTGAACTTCAGCTCCAGCCACCGGAAGACGTAGTCCACAATGCTGGTGGCGATGGGGATCTGCCTGTTGCTGGTAGGGCCGCTCGGCTCGAAGCGCGAGTTCTTGAGCTTGCTCGCCAGCTCCTGGATGGGCACGCCGTACTGGAGCGCATAGCTCGTGAGCATGGCCACGGTATCCATCAGGCCGCTCACCGTCGAGCCCTGCTTGTTGACGTTGATGAACACCTCGCCCGGGGTGCCGTCGTCGAACAACCCGACGGTCATGTACCCCTCCTGCTCTCCCACCCGGAACTTGTGGGTGATGGAGGCGCGCTCATCGGGAAGCTTGCGGCGAACGGGCCCCGCGTGTTGCTGGATGAGCGCCTGGGCCGCTTCCACGGCCTTTTCGGCATCGCTCTTCTCCGCGTGCTTCAGCACCTGCATCTCACGCGACCCGTCCCGGTAAATCGTGATGCCCTTGCACCCGGACCGGAAGGCGAGCTCGTAGGCAAGCCGCACGTCATCGACGGTGGCCGAGTTGGCGAAGTTGATGGTCTTGGAGACGGCGTTGTCCGTGTGCTCCTGGAATGCCGCCTGCATTCGCACGTGCCATTCGGGCGAGATGTCGTGGGCGGTCACAAAGAGCCGCTTTGCCCAGCCGGGCACGTCTTCGCGCTCGGAGAGGTGCCCGCCCTGGGCAAGGAAGCGGATGAGCTCCTCGCTGTAGAAGCCGCCCGCCCGGGCTGCCCTGTCGAACTCGCTGTTCACCTCGAACAGCTCGGTGCGCTTTGTGGGGTCGTCCTTGTCAAGGTAGTGCGAGCGCACGAAGGCCAGCGCAAACACCGGTTCGATGCCGCTTGAGCAGTCGGCGATGATGCTGAGCGTTCCCGTGGGGGCAATGGTCGTGCGGGTAGAGTTTCGCATCGGCCGCGGACCTTCGCTGCCGCGGGGGCCGTAGACGGAGTCCGCCCAGTCGGGGAAGTTGCCGCGCACGGCCGCCAACTGCTGCGAGGCCGCATCGGCCTCCTGCTGGACAAAGCCCATCACCCTGCGCCCCATCTCCAGCGCCTCCTCGGAGTCGTACGGGATTCCGAGGTTGATGAGCATGTCGGCCCAGCCCATGACGCCAAGGCCAATCCGCCGGATGGCGTGCGAGGTCTCCGCAATCTCCGGGATGGGATAGGCGTTCATCTCGATGACGTTGTCCAGGAAGTGCGTTGTCTGCCGCACCACCAGCGCGAGGCGGTCCCAGTCGACATCGCGATTGCCGGGTTCGCCGATCACGAAACGCTGCAGGGCGATGGAACCCAGGTTGCAGGAGTCATAGGCGTAGAGCGGCTGCTCACCGCATGGGTTGGTCGATTCAATCGGACCCCTCCGGGGCACCGGGTTGGCGCGGCCCTGGTTGATCCGGTCGATGAAGATGACACCGGGGTCGCCGTTCTTCCAGGCGTTGCCCAGCATCTTCGCCCAGATCTCGCGCGCGCTCCGCCGGGCAACAACCTCTCCCGACTTCGGGTTCACGAGGTCGTAATCGGAGCCGTCTTCCAGCGCCTTCATGAACGCGTCGGTGACGGCCACGCTGATGTTGAAGTTCGTCAGCGTGGTCATGTCGGCCTTCATCTCAATGAAGAGGTCGATGTCGGGATGGTCGACGCGCAGGATGCCCATGTTGGCGCCGCGCCTTGTCCCGCCCTGCTTGATCGCCTCGGTGGCGGCATCGAACACCTTCATGAACGAAACAGGCCCGCTCGCGACCCCCATGGTCGATTGCACGCGGTCGTTCGCCGGGCGCAGCCGGGAGAAGGCAAAGCCCGTACCTCCGCCCGACTTGTGGATGATTGCCGTATTACGAATCGCTTCGAAGATGCCGTCGATCGAGTCCGGGACAGGGAGCACGAAGCAGGCGGAGAGCTGCTGCAAGTCCCTCCCCGCGTTCACCAGCGTGGGCGAGTTGGGCAGGAAGTCGAGCGAGGCCATCAGCCTGTAGAAGAGGTCCTCGGCCGCTCCCCGGTCGGCCTCGGTGCCACCGAACCTCAGTTCCGCCTGCGAAACGTTCTGCGCCACCCGCCGGAAGCACTCGTCGGGGGTCTCCAGCGGGTCGCCCTTGTCGTCGCGGCGGACAATGCGGCGGTCCATCACCACCAGTGCGTTCTCCGAAAGGGGCGCCGGTTGCCAGTTCCCGGGGCCGGTTCCTGCTTCCCAGTGCGTGCTGCTCACCATGGTTGCCTCCCTCTGCTCAGACAGCGAACTGCCGAAGTATAGCGAACAAACGTTCGAATTGCTACGGGATCGAGACGGAAACGCTGCGCATGCGGGCCGGGGACAACTCCTCGTCGTCGCGGCGCAGGGTAGGCTCAGGGCCGCTTCCCCGCGCAAAGACCAGGGAACGTCCGCTGCTACCGCCGGCTGCCCGCAATCCCTCGTAGTACGCCACCAGCTCGCGCGCGACGGCGATTGCCCCGCGCTCTTCCACCAGCGCCACCAGCTCCGGGGGACGGAAGTCGCGCACGGCGAGCAGGTAGGCCTTCTCGGAAAAGACCAGGCCGGCCACGTCGGCGTCACCATCGGGCGTGCTGCGGATGGCGCCGTCGAGGCGCAGGCCGTGCAGTTCCCAGATCTTCATCGCCATCTCGCCGTCCCCTACCCGGCCGTCTCGGCGAAGTGCCGGCTTTCGATGTCCTGGAGGATGCGCGGACGCAGCGCCCGCTCGTCGCCGTTACCGAGCAGGGGTAGCTGCAACGAGCGCTCCTCCATCGATGGCACCCGTCCTTCTTCCAGCGCCGCCAGAGCCTCCTTCAGCGAGGCCAGGTCGGTGAAGGCGCGGTAGACCGAGGCGAAGCGGATATAGGCGATGTGGTCGAGGCGGCGCAGGGCGTCCATCGCAAGTTCTCCCACAACCTGCGATGGCACTTCCTGGCGCCCGTCTGCGGCCACCTTTGCCTCGATCTCGGAGACCACGGCCTCAAGCTCAGCCACCGCGATGCTCCTTTTCTCGCATGCTTTGCGGAGTCCCTGCAGCAGCTTGTCGCGGTTGAAGTCCTCGCGCCGCCCGTCCTTCTTGACCACCTGCACGGTGGCCAGGGGGATCGTCTCCAGAGTCGTGAAACGCTCACCGCAGCTGATGCATTCGCGGCGGCGGCGGATGCCGTCATCCGTGGCCCGGCTATCGGTGACTTTCGAATCGCGGAAGTGACAGAAGGGGCAGCGCACTCGCCATAAACTCCAAATGTGCATAAACGCCTGAGCGTTTCCCATCCCGGGACTGCCGGAGCTTACCCCAACATGTTGTGGCGCGTCAATACCCCAATACTAGATATTGTGACCGTGGTTACGTCGCGTCCCGAATCTGATGGGACGCTGGCCGGGCGCGACCTGTGCAAGCGCGGCCAGCGCCTGGCTTCCCGATCGGCGCCGGTGGTGTGACCCTCACGGACCTGGGCATCTTGGGCTCTCGCCCCCGCTAGGCGTCCCCGAGCGTTCCCCGGTCTAGCTTGCGGCTGTCCTTGAACTTCGCTTTCAGGTACTCGCGGTTCATGCGCGCAATGAAGTTGATGCTTATCCCCTTCGGGCACGCCTGCTCGCACTCGCCGTAGTTCGTGCAGCTGCCGAAGAACTCCTCCATCCGCTCCACCATCGCGACCACGCGGCTCCACCGTTCGGCCTGCCCCTGCGGCAAGAGACCCAGGTGACCTACCTTCGCCGAGGTGAAGAGCTGGGCCGCTCCGTTCGGGCAGGCGGCCACGCACGCCCCGCAGCCGATGCAGGCGGCGGCGTCCATGGCGAGGTCCGCGTCGGCCTTCGGCACGGGGAGCGAGTTCGCCTCGGGCGCGCTCCCGGTGGCGGCGCTGACATAACCTCCCGCTTCGATGATGCGGTCGAAGGCGCTGCGGTTCACCACCAGGTCTTTCACAACGGGGAAGGCGTTCGCCCGCCATGGCTCAACCGTGATGACGTCGCCGTCCTTGAAGTTGCGCATGTGCAGCTGGCAGGTGGTTGTGTTCTTCTTCGGGCCGTGTGGACGCCCGTCGATGACGATGCCGCACATGCCGCAGATACCTTCCCGGCAGTCGTGGTCGAACGCGATTGGGTCGCGGTTGCCTGCCAGCAGGTTCTCGTTGACGACGTCGAGCATTTCGAGGAACGACATGTGCTCGTTCGCGTCGGGGACGTCGTAGGTCTCGAAACGGCCCTCGTCCGATGGACCCTTCTGGCGCCAGACCTTCAGCGTCAGCCTCATTTGTAGCTCCTTTGGGACGGGTGGACGTACTCGAACTCAAGTTCCTCTTTGTGCAGCTCCGCCGGCTTGCCTTCGCCCTTGAACTCCCACGCCGCCACGTAGGCGAAGTTCTCGTCATCGCGGAGCGCTTCGCCGTCGGGCGTCTGGTGTTCCTCGCGGAAGTGGCCGCCGCACGACTCTTCGCGGTGAAGCGCGTCCTGGCACAGCAGCTCGCCAAGCTCCATGAAGTCGGCAACACGCCCCGCCTTTTCGAGGGACTGGTTGAGGGAATCCCCATCGCCCAGCACGCGCAGGTCGTTCCAGAACTCTTCGCGAAGGGCGCCGATTTCGGCCAGGGCAGCCTTCAACCCCTCCGCGTTCCGGCCCATGCCGCAATGCTCCCATAGCGTCCGGCCGAGCTTGCGGTGGAACCAGTCCGCACTCCGCGAGCCCCTGATGCCGAGCAGTTTGCCCACGCGCTCGCGAACGGCGCTCTCCGCCTCCTTGAAGGCGGCGCCGCCGGGGTCGGGTGCGGGCTGGCCCAGCTGCCCCGCGAGGTACTCGCTAATGGTTGCCGGCAGCACAAAGTAGCCATCGGCCAGGCCCTGCATGAGCGCGCTTGCGCCCAGCCGGTTTGCGCCGTGGTCCGAGAAGTTCGCCTCGCCGATGACGTAGAGGCCGGGGACGTTGCTCATGAGGTTGTAGTCCACCCAGAGGCCGCCCATGGTGTAGTGCGGCGCCGGGTAGATGCGCATTGGCACCACGTACGGGTCTTCGCCCGTGATGTTGGCGTACATGTCGAAGAGGTTGCCGTAACGGGCTTCGATCGTCGCCCGGCCCAGGCGGCCAATCGCCGTGCCGAAGTCCAGGTAGACGCCGTTCTTCAGCTCGCCCACGCCAAAGCCTGCATCGACCATCCGCTTCGCCGCACGCGAGGCCACGTCACGGGGCACGAGGTTGGCGAACGAAGGGTAGATTCGCTCCAGGTAGTAGTCGCGCTCCGCTTCGGGGATGGCGCCCGGGTTCCGCCGGTCGTCCGGGTTCCGGGGCACCCAGATGCGCCCGTCGTTGCGGAGGGATTCGCTCATGAGCGTCAGCTTCGACTGGTAGTCGCCGCTCACGGGGATACAGGTGGGGTGAATCTGCGTGTAGCAGGGGTTGGCGAAGAGGGCGCCCTTGCGGTGGGCGCGCCAGATGGCCGTGGCGTTGCACCCCTTCGCACCCGTGGAAAGGAAGAACACGTTGGTGTAGCCGCCCGTTGCCAGCACCACGGCATGGGCCGAGTGCGAAGTGACCTCCCCCGTCACCAGGTCCCGTACAACGATGCCCGCGGCGCGCCCCTCGTTGATGACCAGCTCGAGCATCTCGTGCCTCGCGTAGAGGTCCACCGTGCCCGCCTCCACCTGCCGCGCCAGGGCCTGGTAGGCGCCCAGCTCGAGTTGCTGCCCGGTCTGGCCCCGCGCGTAAAACGTGCGCGACACCTGCGCGCCGCCGAAGGAACGGTTATCGAGCAGGCCGCTGTACTCACGCGCAAAGGGCACGCCCTGCGCCACGCACTGGTCGATTATCTGAACGCTGATTTCGGCGAGGCGGTGCACGTTTGCCTCGCGGGCGCGGTAGTCGCCGCCCTTGATGGTGTCGTAGAAGAGCCGGTGGACGCTGTCGCCATCGTTGCGGTAGTTCTTGGCCGCGTTTATGCCCCCCTGGGCGGCAATGCTGTGGGCGCGACGGGGGCTGTCCTGGAAGCAGAACGACTTGACGTTGTAGCCCGCCTCGCCCAGCGTGGCCGCCGCCGAGGCCCCGGCCAGGCCCGTGCCCACCACGATGATGTCGAACTTGCGCCGGTTCTGTGGCGCCACCAGCTTCACGTTGAAGCGATGGTTCGACCACTTCTCGGCCAGGGGTCCTGTGGGCGCTCTTGATTCCAGCTTCATCTGCCGCCTCCTAGTCGAGCACGCCCGTGAGGACGGCAATGGGGATGGAAACGTTGCCCACCACAATGGCGGCCGCGAAGAGCGCTGCGAACCCGCGCCGCCACCGGTTGAACCGGGGATGGTTGAGACCCAGCGACTGGAACAGGCTCCAGGCCCCGTGGTAGATGTGCATGCCCAGGAGCAGGTTCGCGACGATGTAGGCCGCCGCCACCGGTTCGCGCTCGAAGCTCGCGACCAGGTTCTGGTACGGCTGCCCGCTTACGAAGTCCGGGTTGGCCCTGCCCGCTGTCAAATCGAGCAGGTGGAAGACGAGGAAGGCGGCCACGATGATGCCGCTCCAGCGCATAGTCCTTGCCGCGTAGTCTGCTGCCGCGTACTTACGCCCGCCCTTGTATGCCACCGGGCGGGCTTTGCGGTTGAGCAGCGTGAGCGTGGTCGCAGCATGCACGTGCAGCAACAGCGAAACAGCCAGCACTCCGCGGACCGCCCAGAGCAGACCCTCGTGCGGGACAACGGGCTCGCCCACATCGCGGAGCCATTCGCTGTAGTGGTTGAGGCTCTCCCCATCGTCGTTGTAGTAAACCTTGAGGTTGCCCGTCATGTGGGCGAACACGAACCCCAGGAGCACAATGCCGGTCACGGCCATCACGGCTTTCTTCCCAATGGCCGAGCCGTAGAGGTCAAGCAACCAGTACTGGTGCTGGCGACGGCCGCGTACGGTTGGAACCGCGTTGCGCCGTCCCGTGGTTTCGGCCTGCATGTGCGCCTCCCCGGGTGTTCTGACAATCCGCCATGAGGGCGGCACGTTCGAGCCGCGCCGATTGCGGAACGCCGTCTGCCTTGAAGTGCTTCGCCCCCGCCGGGATCCTACGCCCGCTCCCCCGGAGCCATCAATGCAGCCGCATCCATCGGAGCTATAGAACGTACTGTGACTTAAGGCTTAATCAATCGCTGCCATCGAAGGATGCCGATGACCGACTTCGCGTCGCAGATCTCGCCCGATTCAATCGCGGCCAGGGCTTCGGCCGCGGTCCGCGTCTCAACCTCAATGTCCTCGTCCTCATCACCGTCCAGCCGCCCGGGAACAAGCCCGGTGCAAACGTAAAGCCAGATGTATTCGGTGGTGTACCCCGGCGCCACGAAGAAGCCGCCCAACGGCTCAACCTTCCCGGGGCGCATCCCGATCTCCTCTTGCAGTTCGCGGACCACGGTGGTGGCGGGCTCCTCGCCCGGTTCGAGCGTTCCGGCCGGCAGTTCGAGCAAGCGCCTTCCGGCGGCGTGGCGGTACTGAGTCACGAGCACGAGCCGGCCATCAGCGTCGATGGGGACCATGCACACGGCTCCGGGATGGCGGATGATCTCCCGCTTCGTGACCACGTCCCCCGGCAGCTCAAGTTCGTCAAGCTCGACTTTGAACAGCTTGCCGTCGTAAACGGTGCGCGAAGAGAGCAGGCGGGGATCTTGAGGCATGGGGGCAGCTTACACCCTGGGCTTGCCCCGAACCGCGGTCATTTGCCGGGATCACTTGTTCCGTGAGCCGTCCCCACCGTGGAGGTCCCGCGGATCCCAAGCTTGGCCAAGCCAAGGCACCCCCACTCCCCCACGAGCGCCCAACGCCTTTGCCGCCACGAGCGCGAGGGCTGGGTCGCTGCTTCGGAGCGGACTCGCTCCGGCCCAGCACCTGGGAAGGGAGCATGGGTCGGACCCCTCTCCCATGATAGAATTCCCCAATCATGTCCCAGTCGCCAGATCGAGCTGGCCGATGGTCACCGATCACCCCACTTCCCAGGGACTTGGAGCAAGCCAACGGCACCTTCGCAGCATTGGATGAGCTGCGGAGGGAGTGGGACCGACAGCTCTCGGCTGTGACTGAAACAGAGCGAATCCGGCGGCATCAGCGTTCGCTTCGAAGGCTCGCCCTGGAGACAGGTGTCCTCGAACGCCTCTATGACATCAATTGGGGCCTTACGCTGACTCTTGTTGCTCATGGCTTTGCGCGCGAAGTAGTCGAGCGAGCCGGGGGTGATATCGATGACGGGACCCTCGCCACTCTAGCCGCCCAGCGCGAGGCATTGGAGATGGTCACTGACTTCGTTCGAGCCAACCGGAATCTGACGTCCGGATTCATCCAGGAGCTGCATGCTGCGATCACCCGTACGCAACGCACGTATACGGCTATTGACATGCTGGGTCGAGTAACCGAGACGGAACTCCCACATGGCACCTGGAAGAAGTGGCCCAATCACGTGAGACGCCACGATGGTTCACTCCTTGAATACTGTCCACCCGAGCACGTAAGTACAGAAGTCGACAACTTGACTACCTGGTATGAGGAGATGGAGCGAGAACGGCGTGCTCATCCAGTGATTTGTGCGGCCTGGCTCCATCATCGTTTCGTTCAGATCCACCCGTTTGCGGATGGTAACGGGCGAGTTGCACGAGCTCTGACACTGGTGGTTATGCAGCGCCATCACTATGCGCCTCTGGTTGTGGATAGATTTCGCAAAGCGGATTACCTGTCAGCATTGGACGATGCGAACGATGGTGATCTGCGTCCTCTGGTTAAGCTATTCGTGAGTCTAGAGAGCGCGGCTTTGGCCGGAGAGCTAGAGAGCTGGGAAGAGCCGAAATCTGGCACGTCACTTGACGTGGCTCATACTCTGGCCGCTCAGCTCGCCGCACGGCGTGCGAAGGAGGCCGAGTCAATCCGCCGAGACCTTGACACGAGAGCCCGATTCGTTGCGGGACTGCTCAAGTACTGGTTCGAGAGGAAGAGAGATGAACTACAGGGCATCTTCCGCTCGCAGGGGGTCAATGCAGAGGTAATGGTGTCCCTTGAGGTCCCACCAGATTCTGAGCGAACTCACTACTTCAAACGCCAGGTCATCGAGTCGGCGAGAAGGGCAGGGCACTTCGCAGATTTGGGCGGTTTCACTGCGTGGGCGAGGCTGGTGGTGGTCGTAGAAGGGACGAAGGCCAGTTACGTTGCCTCGCTCCATGCCGCAGGACGGGAACCCGGGGTAATGGCAATCACGACCTTCGCTGTGCTCGGGCAGGCCCCAACAAAGAGGGAAACACCCCTCGAAGATCATCCTGCACCGACAGACTTGCCGACCACAAGCGAAGCGTTTCGGTTCGTTCACACCGAGACAACAGAGGCACTTTCCGGACGCTCCGAGGAGCTGTATGAATTCCTGGATTCGGGGCTCAGTGTCGCTCTAGCTGATTTGAGCCAGCGCATCTAGGGTGGTCTCCGCCGGGCGATTTGGTCACCGGCTCGTCAGTCCAGGTAGTCCTTAAGCTTGCGGCTGCGGCTCGGGTGGCGGAGCTTACGCAGCGCCTTCGCCTCTATCTGGCGGATGCGCTCTCGTGTGACGCCGAACTCCCGCCCGACCTCCTCCAGGGTCCGGCTGCGGCCGTCTTCGAGCCCGAAGCGCAGCTGGAGCACGCGCCGCTCGCGGCTCGTGAGGCTGGCCAGCACATCCTCGACCTGTTCGCGAAGGAGTTGCTGGCTGGCGGCCTCGGCCGGGGCGAGCGCGCTGGCGTCCTCGATGAAGTCCCCGAGGTGACTGTCTTCCTCTTCGCCAATCGGCGTTTCGAGCGAAACCGGCTCCTGCGAGACCTTCTGGATCTCGCGGATCCGTTCGGGCGTGTATGAAGAGGATGCGTCGCCCTTACCGGTCTCGGTCATGCCGCGCGCGATCTCTTCGCTCGTAGGCTCGCGGCCATACTCCTGCACCAGGCGGCGGCTTACGCGCACGAGCTTGTTGATGGTCTCAACCATGTGCACGGGAATGCGGATGGTGCGCGCCTGGTCGGCAATCGCCCGGGTAATGGCCTGCCGAATCCACCAGGTGGCGTAGGTCGAGAACTTGAAGCCCTTGCGGTAGTCGAACTTCTCCACCGCGCGGATGAGGCCGATGTTCCCTTCCTGGATCAGGTCCAGGAGCGACATGCCGCGGCCGATGTACTTCTTGGCCACCGAAACCACAAGCCGCAGGTTCGCTTCGGTGAGGCGCTTCTCAGCTTTGTAGCCGTTGTGCTTCACGGTGTCGAAGTGATAGCGGAGCTTGTCTTCGAGCGGCGCGATCTTCTCGACCAGTCCGTCGATAGGCGGCACCAGGTCGTCCTCGCTGCCGGCTTCCTCCGCCATCTGGGACACGAGGTCAGACGTGAGGATGTGGGTCACAATCGAGAGGTGCACGATGAGCTGGAGCACCTCTTCTTCGGGACGCGGCGGCTTGATCTTCGATGCGCAGTAATCCCGGAAGTTGAGGTCCATCTCGCCATCGATGAGCCCCCGGAACTGCGGATTGGCGAGCGTCTCGGCGAGGCCCAGGTTCTTCATGCGGGGTCCGTTGGGGTCTCGCCAGCGCGGAACGCGGACGGGGATCTCGTTCCCCTGCTCATCCACCTGGTGGGTAGCCCGGGCCGCGATCTTCTCGTAGTCATCGATGAACATCCGGGCGGCCTTGTAGACCGGCATCAGTTCGGCCCACTGGTCGAGCAGCTCCACGGCCACACGGGCCGCCGATGGCGGATGCCCGTACGCTGCGACGTACGTCTCCTCTATCTCGCGGAGATGGTTCCCCTCTTCCATCTGCCGGGCGAGGTGCTTCTCGTCGTCGGCAGTGAGCAGGTACACCTTCCCAATCTCGCGCAGGTACATCCGAACCGGGTCGTCAATCCCTTCGGATTCCTCGCTGAGGAGGGCTATCTCTACTTCTTCGTCTTCTTCCTCGGTGTCCAGCGGGTCGGCTTCGTCGGTTGCCGGGTCAACGGGGTCTTCTTCTTCTTCTTCCGCCTCGTCGTCAAAGTCGCCACTGGAAAGGCGGCTGAGAACGCTGCCTATCATCTCGTCTGCGCTGGTTGAAGCGTTCTCAGTCATCTGCACATCACTCATTCGGTCTCCAAAATCCTCTTGTCGTCTGTCGGGGGAAACGTGGCCAGTGTCGGTTCCGGGCACACTACGCCTTGTCCATCCTATCAAGAAAGTGACAAGCATTTCAAGGCCATCCCGAAAGAGCCGCTCCGGGCCGTGCGCCTGCCCTCCCTCCATGGCGCACCTCTGTTCCTGCGGACCGGGAACAGGTTGGCGCTTGATTTCTGAGGCCGATACCTGACACGCTCAATGGCGTACCCGTTGTGGAGGTGAGTATGAGCAGCGCGGCTCCTCCCACCCCGGGCTGGCGGAGCCTCCTCCGAGAGATCCCGGTCCTCGCTGCTGCCGTGCTCGCCTACTGGGGCGGCCGCGGCCTCACCGAGGGCAGCTACGAAGACGCCGTCGCTAATGCCCGGCGCCTCATAAGCCTTGAACAGCAGCTTGGAATCTACCGCGAGGTTCGTCTCCAGGAACTCATCATCGACCACCAATGGATGGTCACCCTCATGAACTGGGTTTACATGTGGGGACACTGGCCGGTTATCGCGGTCTGTGCGCTCTGGCTCTTCTTCAGGCGCCCGCCGGCCTACTTCTTGCTCCGCAACGCCTTCCTCGTCTCCGGCGCGATCGGGCTGCTCATCTTCATCGCTTTTCCCGTTGCGCCGCCGCGCCTCACGGGCATCGAGGTCGCCGACACAATCACCCTTCACTCACACTCCTACAGGGTCCTCCAGCCGCCGGCCTTCGTTAACCAGTATGCCGCCATGCCCAGCCTTCACTTCGGCTGGAACATGCTCATCGGAGGGGGCATGGTGCGCGAAGTGCGGTTCCTTCCGGCCCGGATAGCCTGCGGGCTCCTCCCGGTGGCCATGGCCATTGCTGTCGTGCTCACTGCCAATCACTTCATCATCGACGTCCTGGCCGGTGGGACCGTGGCCCTCTTCGGGCTGCTCGTGGCATGGAGGACGCGCTCGCTCCTCCTTCGCATTCCGACCAAAAGGCTACGCCTGCTCCGACGCTGGAGCGGTTTGCCCGAGTCGCCGTGAGCCCGCACCGGCCATTCGCAGTCGCCCACCGGGCCGGTAACAGCCTGCCGGGACTTCGCGCGGCTGAAGAGGCCGGCGCCGATTGGGTCGAGGCCGACGTCTGGCGCTTTCGCGGCTCCCTCGAGGTGCGCCATCTGAAGACCATGGGACCCGTCCCGCTGCTCTGGGACCGCTGGCGGCTCGCTCGCGCCAGCGCCCCTCGCCTTCAAATCGAGGAGTTGCTGGCCGCTGCAGTCCCCGGTACCAGGTTCATGTTCGACCTGAAGGGCCACGATGCACGTCTCCCGGCTGAGCTCGTACGTGCTGTTGCAGCGTCGGGCCGTGGCGCTCCCTTCATGGTGAGCTCCCAGTCATGGGACCTGCTCGAATGCTTTCGCGACCTCGCCGACATCCCGGTCGCACACTCGGTTGGCGGGCCTCTCCAGCTCAAGCGCGTCTGGAAACGGCTCACGTGGCACGACCGGCACATCATCTCCATTCACTTCAAGCTCCTTGACGCCCCCACCGTGCGCGAACTCAAAGAACGGGCGAGCAGCGTCATCACCTGGCCCATCAACACGCCGGAACGGCTTGAGAAGGTTGTTCAGTGGGGGCTCGACGGCTTTACAAGTGATTCGCTTGAGCTCATCCGCGCTCACGCCGCGGGCGCCGCGACGGGAAGCTAGGACCGGGCCCCGTCCGGCGCCACGGCGGGCGGCTGCACGATCCCACGCGCTTCCAGGCTCGCAATCTCATCGTCCCCGTAGCCGATCGAGCGCAGGGTCTCGCGGGCGTGAGCGCTGAAAGCGGGCGCCGGCACGTGGCGTCCTACCTCCGCGTTGCTCATCCAGACCGGGGCACCGGGCTGGCGAATGGTCCCCACGACCGGGTGCCTCAACGTCTGGATGAGCCCGTTGGCTGCCACCTGGGGGTGATCGAAAACCTCTTCGGAAAGCACGACCGGAACACATGGCACGTCGGCCGCCTCAAGCGCCGTGAGCCATTCCGCCGTCGTCTTTCGAAGGAATGCCCCCTCATACGAAGCCATCAGGGCCAGGTGGTCTTCTGGCGTAATGGCCGCTCCCAGCTCGTAGACGTGACCGTCGACCGCAGGGTCGTCCACGCCAAGGGCGTCGCGCAACCCGCGGCGCTGGCGGTTGTTGAGGCAGGCAACGCAGATGAGCGAATCCCTGGTGCGGAATACGCGGTAGTACATCGCCGTCGCCCGCCCCAGGCCGAGCCCGGTGCGAAACTCGAACAGGTCTTCGTAGCTGGCCCCTGAATCGCGCGCCGCTTCGACGGCCCCCAGCAGGGCTTCGCGATTCTCTCGATCCAGGGATTCGATAGCAAGCGTGGGCCGGTACTGGATTGCAATCGCGGAGGCGAAGAGGCTCGTGTCTATCTTCTGACCGAGGCCGCTGCGCTCGCGCATGAACAGCGCTGCGGCAATCGCATAGGCGGTGAACATCCCCGTGCTCAGGTCCGCCGGCGCGAACGATGTGATGCCCACCGGTACGCCCCGCTCCACCTTCCGTTCGAAGTCCATGATGCCTGACATCGCCTGGACGAGGAGGTCGAAACCCGGCCGGCCGCTGTACGGCCCCTGCGGTCCGAACGCCGAAAGCGCCGCATAGATGAGGCCCGGCCGCAGCCCGGCGAGCGTCTCGTAGTCCAGGCCCAGCTGCTCGGGCAGCCCCGGACGGTAGTTCGTCACCACCACGTCGGCGCGGCGCACCAGGTCGTGGGCGATGGCCCTCCCTTCCGGCGTCTCGAGCCGCAACGCGATGCTCTTCTTGCCCCGGTTTACGCCGATGTAGTACCGGCTTTCGCGCCCGGCCACGGGCTGCTGGCGGCGCCAGTGGTCGCCCTCGAACGGCTCGACCTTGAGCACCTCCGCTCCCATGTCGGCCAGCATCATGGTGCAGTAGGGGCCGGCAACGTACTCGGTGAAGTCGACGACGACGATCCCTTCGAGCGGCGCTGCCATCCGGTCCCCCCTTTCTGAACGTGCCGAAACGATATTCCCTCCGGTCCACGCGGTCGAGGCGCCTTTCCCTCCCGGAAACGAACGCGCGTGCTACGATCGGCCCAGATGCTCTTCTTCCTCCGCGATTTCTCCGACAACCCTTCTGCGCTGCTCGCTTACCTCGCCGCCATTGGCGTGGCTTTCATGACGGGCATCGCGTTCCACGAATTCAGCCACGCCTGGGCCGCCAACGAGCTGGGCGACAGCACCGCGGCGCGCCAGGGCCGCCTCTCTCTCAATCCTCTTCGCCACCTTGACCCGATGGGGACGGTGCTGCTGCTTCTCGTCGGCTTCGGCTGGGGCAAGCCCACCCCGGTGAACCCCTACAACCTGCGCAATGGACCGAAGCGCGGCAACGCCCTGGTGGCCGCGGCGGGCCCTGTGTCGAACTTCTTCTTCGCCGCCCTGGCCGCACTCCCGCTCAAGCTCGGGCTCATCGATTCGATTGCCAGCTTCAGCAACATCGCCGATGCCAGCGGCGAAGAGGTCATCGGCCTCTTCCTCATCTTCATCGTCTGGATCAACGTCGTGCTCGGCGTGTTCAACCTGATTCCCATCCACCCTCTGGATGGCTTCAAGGTGGCCGTGGGCATCCTCCCGGGGGAGCTATCGCGGCAGCTCAACTCCCTTTCGGCGTGGGGCCCCGGTTTGCTTATGACGCTGCTGGTGGTTGGCTTTGTTACGCCGTTCAACCCCATCGGCTGGGTGATTGGCGGCCTGGGCAACCAGATCCTCAGAATCATCGTCTGATGCTCCAGCGCGTCCGGCAGTTCCGCGAGGCCTCTATCCTTCCCTCCGCGGCTGACTTCGACCTCGCGCGGAAATTCCTTGCGCCCGCCCTCCTTGCCCTCTTCGAAGCCCAGGCCCCACGCGACATCCGGCACTCGGTTCGCACTGCCCGCTGGCTCATTGACCGCGGCCATGATGAGCCGCACCTCATTGTGGCCGCCCTTCTCCATGATGCCGGCAAGGGCCGGCAGCGCCGGCGCGACCGGGTGGCCTACGTTGGCGCCGGCTGGCTTGGGGCCGCTTCCTGCCTCGGTTCGCCGGAATCGCGTTTCGAGCTGCGCAGGGCGGTTGAGCGAAGCCGCATTCACAGCGAGGCCGGCGCGAACATGCTGACCCGGGCGGCCGCGCCTGCCCGCGTTGTGGAGCTTGTGCGCCTGCACCATGCCCCTGCCGCCGGCGATGTTATGCTAGCGCTACTGCAACAGGCGGACGCCTCAAGCTGAGGCCGCCGCGGCCCGGGGAATCAATGGCTCAACCTCGCATCGCTATCATCGGCACAGGCCTCATCGGTACTTCGATCGGGCTCGCCCTAATGTCTCGCAAGTCGCGCAACTACGAAGTGGTTGGCGCCGACCGCGATCGGGGCAACGCCCGCCAGGCGAAGAAGATGGGGGCCCTCGACCGCGATGCAGGCTCGCTCGAAGAGGTGCTCTCCGGCGCCGGGATCGTGATCCTCGCGGTCCCCGTGCAGGCGGCCCGGCAGATCCTCCAGGAGTCCTCCCGCTACCTCACCGAAGGCGCAGTCGTCACCGATACCTGCAGCACCAAGGCCGACATCCTGCGCTGGGCCGAGGAGTTCCTGCCCGAACACGTGCACTTCGTGGGTGGGCATCCCATGGCCGGGAAAGAGAAGAGCGGCCCCGCTGCCGCCAGCGCCGACCTGTTCAAGGACGCCACCTGGGCCGTCACGCCTTCGCCGCGTGCCAACGAGGATGCCGTGCGCGCCGTTCTCGGCCTCGTCGAATCCCTTGGCGCAATCCCTCTCTACATCGATGCGGCCGAGCACGACCAGTACGTGGCTGCCGTTAGCCACCTGCCCATCCTGGTTTCGGTTGCCCTCTTCCGCATGGTTCGCGACAGCGCCGGCTGGGAGGATGCATCCCTCCTTTCCGGCCCCGGCTTCCGCGATCTCACCCGCCTCGCCAGCGGCGACCCCACAATGGCACGCGACATCCTGGCCACGAACCGCGAGGCCGTGCTCCACTGGCTCCACCGCTTCCAGGATGAGCTCACCACCATCGGCAAGGCGATCGAGCTCGGCGGCCAGCCCGTAATGGACCTGCTTTCGAGCACGCAACTCGACCGCGACACATTCGTTCTCCACCCGCCCTTTCGCCGCCGGCCCGAGGGTGTCGCCCCACCATCAGCCCAGGACGCGATCGGCCGTCTCTTCGTGGGCGGCCTTTACGACCGCATGAAGGATATGTCGAATCGCCCGGCCGCTTCTCCGAGGGATAACGCCGAGCTCCGCCGCAAGCTGGGCGTCCCCGATGAGCCCGCTGAGCGTTAGCCGCCCCGGGCGGATCCGGGCCGCAATCGACGTTCCGCCAGACAAGTCGATCTCCCATCGCGCCTTCATCTTCAACGCCATCGCCGATGGCCGCGCCACCATCGAACACCCGCTCGACTCCCAGGACGTGCGCTCCACCGCCACCTGCCTGGCCGCCCTCGGTGTGGGAATCGACTGGCCAGCGGGCCGCGCCACGGCCACCGTCACCGGGCGCGGAATGCACGGTCTCTTCGAAAGCGAAGACGTCCTCGATTGCGGGAACAGCGGCACCACCATGCGGCTGCTCACGGGCCTGCTTTCGGCCCATCCGTTGCTGAGTGTCCTCACAGGCGATGCCTCCCTGAAGGCCCGCCCCATGGCTCGCGTGATTTCGCCTTTGCGCAAGATGGGGGCCCACATCCACGCCCGCAGGGGAGACACCCTCGCCCCTATCGTCATCAAAGGTGGCGACCTGGCCGGGATCGCCTACGACAGTCCCGTCGCCAGCGCCCAGGTGAAGTCCGCGCTGCTCCTTGCCGGGCTCTATGCAGATGGTGACACGAGCGTCAGCGAGCCCGGCCGGTCGCGGGACCACAGCGAACGGATGCTCTCAGCCATGGGTGCGCCGCTCGTTGTTGAGGGTGCCACGGCTCGGGTCAGCCCCACCTCGCGACTCGAACCGCTTTCCCTGCGTGTTCCCGGCGACATATCGAGCGCCGCCCCCTGGCTCGTCCTTGCTGTCTGCCACTCTGACGCCGAGATCCTGGTGCGCGGCGTCAACACGAACTCCACCCGCACCGGCCTGCTCGATATCCTCCGGGCAATGGGCGCCGATTTCGAGCTCCTGGAGGAGCGCGCGGCAGGCGGCGAACCGGTCGCGGACCTGCTTGTCCGCTCCTCGCGTCTCAACGGGACCGTGGTCTCGGGTGAGCTGGTGCCGCGTGCGATCGACGAGCTTCCCCTCGTTGCCCTCCTGGGCTGCTTCGCCGAAGGCGAGACGATGGTGCGCGATGCGGCCGAGCTCAGGGCCAAGGAGTCCGACCGCATTGAGGCGCTCGTTCACATTCTTGGCCGCATGGGCGCCCGCGTGACCGCCCGGCCCGATGGGTTCACCATCCATGGCCCCGTTCCGGGCCTCAGGGGTGCCCGGGTCGATGCCATCGGCGACCACCGCATGGGCATGCTCGCCGCGATCGCGGGCACGCTCGCGGAAGGCGAAACCCGCATCGACAACGACGCCGTGGGGGTCTCCTACCCCTCCTTCTTCCAGGATCTCGCCCGCGCCTGCGATGGAGCAGCGGCCCTGCCATGAGCGCCAACCCGCTGGTAGTCGTCCTTCATGGCCCCTCTGGCGTGGGCAAGGACTCGGTGATCGACGAGCTCAGGCGCAAGACCGGCATCTTCCGCGCCACCAGCACCACCAGCCGCCTCCCCCGCAAGAACGAAACCGATGGCGTGGACTACCACTTCGTCACGTCCGAAGAGTTCGAGCGGCGCATCGCCATGGGCGAATTCCTCGAACACGCGCGTGTCTACGGCGACTGGAAGGGACTCGAGAAGCGCGAAGTGCTCGTGCCACTGGCAGAAGGGCGCGACGTTATCATCCGGACCGACGTGCAGGGCGCTCGCCGCTGGCGGGAGGTCCTGGAAGGCGCAGTCTTCATCTTCCTCATGGCGGAGGACAGGGAAGCGCTCAGGGCACGGCTCATCGGGCGCGGCAGCGAGGACGGGGTTTCACTGGCGGCGCGCATCGGCGAGCTGGAAGACGAGCTCGATGACATGGAGAACAACGACTACATCGTCATCAACCACCATGGCCTGCTCGACGATACCGTCGCCGAAATCGATGCAATCATCGAGCGGGAACGGCAAAACCCGCACCGGCCCCGAGCAGGCGTCCGGGCGCCGGCGGCACCACCGGCGCCCGGAGAGAACGATTGATCAGCAACCGGCGCCAGGAGCCACAGTCTCGAAGTTGTAGAGACATTCGCGGTGGGCTACTGACGGTGGGGTAGGTGGTGGAGGCAGACTTCTCTTGGTTCGAATCGAGAGAAGGGGGCGGCCTCCACAATGTCCGATGATGACGTACTTCACCGATTCCGCTTGGCTCTGTTCGCGCGGGCACGAGTGGTCGGGGTGACCGAGGCGTGCCACGAGTTCGGTGCGCATCGCTCAGAGCCTAACCCGTCGGGCAGGGAGTGCATCAACTGGCGCGGGTGAACAGGCGTCAGGCGTTGGCCTGCCGGAGAGGGCCACGCCTGCACCGCGGCGCCAGTTCGGCCCCCTTGAGGACCATGGTCAGGCGCACGACCTTGCCGCGGGCGTCCCGGAACTTGATGTCCAGGTCGGCACCCGCGGCGGCCAGGAGACGCGCCATCGTGTCGAAGGTCGGAGAGGCTTCGGCCGCTTCGAGCCGCGCCACCTCCGGCTGCGTCATGCCGGCCAGCTTTGCGAGTGCGGCCTGCGACAGTCCCTTCTGACGTCGCAGCTCGGCGAGTTGCACGGCGAACTCGAAGGCCGGCTGGCGCCGCAGCGGGTTTCAACAGGGATCGGTACCGGCCCTTCCTGTGCGAGGAGCGTTCTGGTGCCCCGAAATGCGTCAAGAGCTGTCGCGGCCGGGGGCGATGGTTTGCGGGTGCATCGCAGCGACAAGGAGATTGGCAATGTCAGACGATGAAGAACTTGATGAGATGATCGAGGCGGCCCGGCTCCGGCAGGGTGTGTGCGCCGACTGCGGCGCGCCGCTGAAATCGCACGAGCCGATTTCGGCGTGGGGGCCAAACTTGATGTGCGGCCAATGCGGGACCAGGCATTGCCCGTTCTGCGGCGCCTACGTCTTCAACTGCATTCACTACCTGGGAACTACAGGTGACATCGATGCCGAGCTGGGCGGGTGCGAACTCGAGCCGCCTGAAATCGACCCGGAAAGCAGCGACGCCGACGAACTCGAGTCCCGTCTGGCAGCCAGGCTGGGCATTCACGTCGACCTCCTGGAGCACTTCAGGTCTTACCTCGAGGGAGAGGGCTGGGGGAGTTGGACTGAGACGCTCTTGCGCCAAGACATCCTGCAGGGCCACCTCGGTGAACCAGTCGTCTCACTGCCGTGGGAAGGATGGTGGCACGGCTCTTCCTGCGGGAGGGACCATTTTGCGATGAACGGTGGCCCGGCAAGGCGCCAGTTCGACGAGGTTTGGACGAAGGTGACGCAGGCGCTACTGGATGTCGTGAGCAATCGATAGAGCCTGGAACGGACCAATCTGCCATCAAGGCTCGGAGCTTCTTCGCGTGGGCGGTGGGGACCGGAGTGCCGAGTCCGCTGCGCCCTCCGCGCAGGCGGGATCCGCAGCCTGATCCCGGTCCTCGAGGCGTCTTCAGCCCTGGTCTGTCAGCGGGGAGAGGTTCACCACTGAACGAACATGGGCATCACCGTTCATTTGTACTAAAACGGGGGAGGGCTTCCCCTTCCGGCTGGTCGTCGACCTGCCCGGACGGCGGCGGTAGCAGCCTTGGGGGCGGGTTACATCACGCCGCCGCAGCCTGTTATCATGCACCCATGATTCGAACGCAGGTCTCCCTGACCGAGGAACAGATGAAGCGCCTCCGCGTGGAAGCCCGACGTCGGCGCGTTTCCATTGCGGCCCTTGTCCGCGACGCGGTGGATCGGGCTGTCCCGGGCGAGGAAGCCGAGCGGTTCGCACGCATTGAGGCACTGTTGGCGGCGGCCGGCTCGGTCTCGTCCGGTTCGGGCACGGTCGCGACCGGGCACGATGATGTCCTCGGTGGGGACCGCTGGTGACCATCTTCGTAGACTCCAGCGGGATCCTGGCGCTCGTCGACCGGGACGACCCGGCGCACGCCCGCGTCGTGGAGGCGTTCACGCTGGGGCGTTCCGAGGCGCTCGCGACTCACGCCTACGTCGTTGTCGAGACCCTCGCCGTCGCCCGCCGGCGCTTCGGTCCCGCCGTTGCGGCCGACCTGATCGACCGCGTCCTGCCGGCCATCGAGATCGCGCCGGTGGATGCCACGCTTCACGCCGCCGCGATCGAAGCCTTCCGGAGCACGATCGAATCAGCGGTGTCACTCGTGGACCGGACGAGCTTTGCCTTCATGCGGCGTGAAGCAATCCAGCGTGCAATCGCCCTCGACGTCGACTTTCGGACCGCAGGCTTTGAGACGCTCCCTAGTGAGATCCCGTGAGGTTCATGCACGGGGGAACCCAGCTGTATCGGCACCTGTAACGCCTTCTGTAACCTGCATCAGGTCATGTATTTATTCCAGTAATATTTAGCTGGAACTACTTGACTTCACTTCTGGCGAGCCCATGCATCGAGCCATCAAGCCGATGGGGCGCGCCATGGCGAAGCGAAACCGACAACCGTTCACCTTGCGGACAGAGTGGAAAGAAGGCCCGAGCAACCCTGCCTGGGAAGAGCTCTGGCGCCGCATCTTCGCCGGCCCGCTCCGCGGCTTCACTCTCGTCGAGCCCTCCTCGGACGACCGATGACCTCGCTCGAACCGACCATCCCATTCGCCGCGCACACCAAGCAGCGGCCCCGCTTCGGCCGCGGGCGCGCTTACACCCCGGCTGAGACGCGGAACTGGGAAGAGCTTCTCGCGTGGCGCTTCATCGAGCGTCACGGCCGCCCGAAGCTGACGTCCGCATTGCGCGTGGAGCTGTTCTTCGGGGGAGTCCAGTCCAACCAGGACATCGACAACCTGGCCAAGAGCTGCCTCGACGCATTGAATGGCATCGCCTTCGAAGACGACCGCCAGGTGGTCGAACTGGTCGCTCGAAAGGCCAGCGGCCGACAGCCACAGACGGCCATCACGATCACCGAGGTCCGGCCGGGAACGCTTGCGTGCACCACTGGCGGCTCAGCGAGCCCGACGGTCCGATAGGTCACGGGACCTGCCTTCAATGCGGCGCGAGCCGGCGCTTCAGCAACGTCTTCTTCGGCGACGCGTCTGATCCCGCCGCCATTCGGCGCCGCATCCGGCCCTTCCGCGAGCGGCGCCAGTGCCGGGCTGGGTGAATGCGGCGCTTCGTCGAGTCCTTTGTCGCCGGTCCACCTGCCGCGCGTTCACGGGTCGTTGGTGCCGTACTCGGGGCAGCGGTGGGCGATGCGCTCGGTCACCCAACGGAGTTCCTGTCCCACCAGGCGATTAGGCGCCAGTACGGGCCGTCGGGCGTGACCGGCTTCGAACTCTGGTGGGAGCGAGATGGCCGGCGCTTCGCCCCCTACACCGACGACACGCAGATGGCCGAAATCGTCCTCCGCGCCCTTGTGGGCCATGGGAACAGCGCCTCAGCCATGGATGCTGTGATGGAGGAAATCGCTACCGGGTTCGCCCACTGGAGCGTGGACCCGCAGGGCGGTCACAGGGCGCCGGGCAATGCCTGCATGCGTGGTGCCAGGCGCCTGCGCGACGGTGTGCACTGGCGCGAGGCCGGCGGGCCTGCCGACGGCGGCTGCGGCTCGGTGATGCGCGCCTACCCGTTTGGCCTGCTCTTCTACGCAGACATCGAGCGTGCTGAGCACTGGGCGATCGAGCATTCGCGCATGACGCACCAGGCCCCGATCGCTCTCGCGGCCTGCGCGGCCATGGCCGCCGGTGTCGTCCGCGAGGTCCAGGGCAGCGCGCCCGCGACTGTCCTCTCGGCGATGGTCGAGGCTGCTGGTCGCCACAACGCTGGGACCGCGAAGATGGCCGAAGCCGCCCTCGCCGACGCTGACAGGGGCGCGGATCCTGACGAGGTTCTCGGGCGCCTGGAGGGCTGGGCCGCGCACGAGGCCCTCACGGCGGCGATGTTTGTCGTGGCGCGCCATGAGCGGGACTTCCGCGCTGCGCTCCTTGAAGGTGCAAACGCAGCGGGCGATAGCGACAGCATCGCCACCCTGGTGGGCGCGTTACTCGGCGCCCGCCTCGGCATCGAAGCGCTCCCTGCAGACTGGATTCGGGACATCGAGCGGACTGACGAGCTTCGTGGGCTCGCGCAGGCCGCGGCCGACGCGCTCGTGATGCCTTAGGGGCGGTTCCAACTTTTTCGCTGATCTTGCGCGCGTGAAGAGAGGGGAGGAGCGACGGTTCCGGGGCGAAGAGCCGCAGAGACTTGACCCGCCCCTCCCCCTCCGGCTCGTCGGCCCGTCTGTGCTAGTCAGGCGACGATTCGGAATGCGGCCAAACCGCTGCGACAAGCGAAATCGTTGGCATGGCATAAGATAGTTGAAGAGTAGGCAGCTCACCTTCGAGGGTGGCACGGGCGGTGGCGACGGCCGCGTCCACGGTGTCAGGGCCGGCAGCTGAGGGCGATGACGTTGCGCGCCGATACCCCCTGCCTTCAGCCAGCTCGTTGAGGCGCAGGAGCAGTTCCCAATCTCGAAGCACTCGGCCGCCTGAATCCCCATCGACGCCCACTACCGTGCTGCGCACAAGCGCCCCGCCGGTCGTCACCTCGTCGGCGATGGAGAACACGAAAAGCGGCGCCGGGAGCACCTCCGCAGGAAGTGATGCGAGGGCGGCCTCGCTCTCGACGGCGTCCTTGATGGCCAGGTCGACGGCCTTGTGCCCCACGCCCGCGATGCGCTCGATGGCTTCCTTGCCCTGCACCCGACGGTCGAAGTGCAGACCTTCGTACTCGAGTCGGACGCCCACCTGCCGCCGCCACGCGTCTGGTGTCTTGAAGCTGATGCCACCGGCCTCGTCTCGCGCCTGCCGGCCGCTGAGAGAGAGCATCGTCCTGAAGAACGGCTCGATCTGCGGAAGGTCCGCGCGCGGGATCTGGTTCGAAGCCTCCTGGTAATCGAAGCGAGCGGCGTACCCCACCAGCTCGCGCACCGCCTCCACCGCATCCTTCCCGCCGAAGCGGGCGGCCTTCTCGTCAAACCAACGGTCGAATCGATCTGTCGAAACGCCATCTGCCTCCGAGAAGATCTCGCGGAAGACATCGCCGGAGGTCATGCCAAGGACGAGTTGCATCAGGTCCTCCGGCTCGTCCATTACGGGGTCGAAGGCCGACTGAATGCTCTCGATCTTCTGCAGCAGCTTCTCCCAGATTCGTCCCTCGACTGTGTCCGGGTTGCGCAGGTGGACGACTTCGACCTGATGCTTCTGCCCATAGCGATTGAGTCTGCCCACACGCTGGTGGAGACGCATGGGGTTCCAGGGCAGGTCAACGTGGATGAGATGGTGACACCGCTCCTGCAGGTCGATGCCCTCGCCGCCGGCCTCGGTCGAGATGAGGAATCGAACGTCGCCCCGGTTGAACTGGTGGGCGGCGTCCTCCCTTGCAAGGCGCAGGGTGGTGACCGTGCCATCGGCCCGTTTCACGTCCTCAGCCCGCTCGTCGCCGTTGATGAAAGCGGCGCATCCGTCGCCGTAGCGCCGGTGCATCTCCGACATGAGTAGTGACTGGGTCGCCTTGTATTCCGTGAAGAGCAGGACGCTTCGACCCGCAAACCGTGTTTCCAGCATTTCCATGATCCGCGCGATGCGCGTCTCCTCGGTAACCTCGTCGGCGGCCGCCAGCAGTTCCCGGAGCCGGTCTTCCTCACCAACCATGAGCTGGAGAATCTTCGAGACGACATCCTCGTCACGGTCGTTTCGGACATCCTCATCTTCTATCGCGGCGTATTCGTCCAGATCCTTGCGATCGGCCGCCCCTGCACCCTGGCTGAGGCCGGATCGGGCTGTTTCGAAGCGCTCAAGGCGCCGCCGCAGGGCGCGGCGGATAGCAGCTACAGAACTCGAGGCGATCTTCTGCATGGCGATAAGGATGAGCATGACCATCCGCTGGTCCGACTGGCTCAAAGAGGACGCATACGTCTTCCCCGACAGGATGAAGTCCGTCAGCATCTCATAGAATCGAGCCTCTTCCGGCGAGTACGAGTAGGTCACAGCCGTGACATCCGGCGGCTGAAACAGGCGCTTCCCCTGCATGTCCGTTGCCTGCTGCTTATTGTTTCGGATCATCGCCTCTTTCAGCGAGGGCAACTGAGCACGGCCTGGCCTGGTTGGGCTGAAGAGGTCGTCACGAAGCAGCGACATCAGTGAGAAAAAGCCATAGTCCTTGCCGCGATGAGGCGTCCCGGTGAAGAACACCGCGGACGTCACTTGGTTGCGCTTCATAAGCTCCCGTACAAGCGAGAATCCCAGTGTCGGCCCCCTGTCCTCGTCCGCGTTCAAATGGTGGGCCTCATCGACGAGCAACAGGTCCCAGGGCTCCGCGCCGAGGAGACGCTCGTGGCGGCCCCCGCGGTCGGCGCGCAGCGTCTGCAAGGAGGCGACCACCTGATTGTGGCTGTTCCAAAAGTCAGCCCGGGCGGTGTCAAGGTCGGGAGAGTATTGGGTCACCCGGATGTCGAACATAGTCCGCAAACGCTGCTCCCACTGCCCCACGAGCGACGCGGGGCAGAGGAGGAGAAAACGCTTCACCGTCCCTCGAGCCAGCAGCGGCCAGAGGATCAGACCCGCCTCGATTGTCTTACCCAGGCCGACGTCGTCGGCGACCAGCCAGCGGGCTGGCCAGCGTTCCGAGACCTTCTTGCACACCCAGAGTTGGTGCGGCAGGAGATCAATCCGGGAGCGCGAGAACACGCCCCACATGTCGTTCGCCGACCGGATGGCTTCGGCCTGGCAGCGCGTGATAACACGGAGCGGGGCATCCCACTCTTGTCTCGCTGCCGCCTGCAGTGGCGTGAGGAGCTGTTCGAGGTCTGCCCGTGCGCAACTCTGGATGTCCCCGCGGAAGTCAACGATGACGGTTTGGCCGCGGTCGTGGATCACCTCGCCGGCACCGAGGGATCGGTGGCGCACGCGGTCGCCGGGGTCCAGGGTATGCTGCGTTCCACCGGAGTCCACGTTCATTGCTCGTTCTCACCAATCAGGAGCGCGCGCCCGAAAATCTCGACCTGGGCCGCGTTGTCCTGTGCGATTTCGTAGAGGGGGATGTCGAAAGTCTTGTCGAAGTGCCAGCCCTCGCCAAGCTGTGTCCGGAGGAACTCCGCGATCTGCCGGGAACGGTCCCAGCGCGCCTCAGCCCGGACTTCGTTTCCGAGCGCGGACATGAGTCTCACAACCCGCTCGCGCGGTACCACGGTGTGCCTCAGCGCCAGAGGAGCCGTGATAAGCCCGGCACGAGCCATTTCGCGCAGGACGAAGTGGGCGCCGATACCCAGCCCTGTGCGTACACCGGGCGGACGGAGGCCGCCCCCGCTGTAAGCCGGGTTTCGGGCGGGGTTCAGGAACTGGTCAAATGCCATGCCGCTTCCAAGGTCTCGATCGGCTACTGCGAACAGTTCGATGTACTCGTCCAGGCGGTAGGCAACTTGAAAGAGCGGGATGAACAACGTCATCCATCGCGCATAGGCGTCGTCATCGACGAGTCCATCGGCGTAGCTTCGAAGACGGTTGAGCCACTCTTGGCCATCCCACTCGCCATGGGGGGTGGCGAAGAGCGTAAGCCAGCCATCGCGCTCGAACTTCTCGAGGAAGCCACGGTGCTGTTCTGGCCGCTGCCGTCCGAGCGTGTGTGCAGCTCCGAGAAGGAAGAGCCGCATCCACAACGCGCGCACCGCAGGGTCTTTCGTATTCTCGAGTTCCCCCGCTTGACGCCCGGAAAGCAGCGGCCCGGATTCCCCATAGACCGATTTGTCGTAGCGACGTGTTCGTTCGTGTCTGACCTGTTGCCACCAGCCCGCGAGCCCCTTGATGCCAGCTGCTACCTGTTCATTCGATAGCGGCGGCGGGGTGGGACGTTGCCAGACGGATTGCTCGGCGAATGGAGACTCAGGATACCGAGTCCCCCCAAGCCCAAGGGCGGCCTGCACAAACAGCACATCGCGTGGGTCCTCCACCAGTGTCTGAAGACGCTCCGCAGCGCCTTTGTCCATGAGCCAACCAGGGTCGTCGCGTACTACATCCTGGACATCGGCACGCAGCCGGCCCTTCTGTGTGTACTCAAGGAACGAGTCGAGCTTGTCCCCTTCCGCTTGCCTGCCCCAATCAACAAGAGTGCTGCTGTTCGCCTCCATGCGCCCGCGGCAGAGCACGAAGAAGCGCACACCCGCTTCGTCATAGTCGGTGGACAGCCTGGCGACCTCAGGAGCGAACTTGGCCCGGGCGACTTCGTCGTCGTCCACCACGCCCTTCGCGGCCATACCACCAGCCACGAGCTCCCGTGGGCGGTGCGGGCTGCCGTCTGACGCTCTGAACCGCAAGTCATCTAGGAGGTTCCGCAGGTGAACGGCTTCGTCGCGCTCCGACTTCGCACCATGGCTGTCGTCCAGGTGCTCGGCTCCGAGCAACTCGCCCAAGATCGATGCAAGTTCTGGCTCGACGACACGTTTCGCGCCTTGAAACACCCACTGGAGTGCGCGCGACAGGTCGAGCGGTTCACCCCCCACCAGGCCGACGAGCGGAATGGTTTCAACAACCGACCGGGCGACTGCGGTTCCGGGAGGCGCCTGTTCACGTACCTGGTCCAGCGACATGACAGCCGCGAAGAACTCTTGGGTGGCGAGCAGGCCCCCCACCTGGAACCGCACTTCGCGCGCAAGTAGCAGGCGCCGGTGCTCTCCGGGGAGGCCGGAGGGGAGCACTCGGCAGGATCCGAACAATCTGGCCGCTCCCCGGCCCGCGTCGAGCCACAGCGCGGCACGGAGCAGTTCGAATGCCTCGCCCGGCCTGCGTACCTGGGCCAGCACCTCGAGCGTGCTCTCCCAGAAGGCATACGGCTCGGCGTCGTCGCTGAGGATGAGGTCGTGACGAACGCTCTCCCAGTCAGCCTCGGCAGCCGCCGCGAGTCGTAAGAACGCTTCTCCGAGGGCAACCCCAAGGGACGTCGCCGTCGCCTTGTTTGCCTCCAAGGCGGTGGTGGCCAGTTCTGATCGACCGGCGTGGAGTTCGAACGGCCCGTTAAGGGCAAAGCCTGCTCCCTCCGCCTCGGCGGTTGGTGCTGTCACCCAGATGCCAGGGATGTGCGCCGGCAGACGCACGATGCCCCGTGCATCGAGGCCCAGCAGCAGGGCGCCGGCCCCCGCTGTGACAAGCAGCGCGTGCGCGGGGAGTCCGCGACTGGCCGCGCCGGGAAGTGAACCAATGCGGAATGGCGGTGCCCCGTTCACCTCGCGGGGAGCCCATTCCAGGGATTCCTCCCTGGCGGTGATGCGAAGGACGATGCGGTTTGTGCGCCGTGCGAACACGGCGAGGATCGGGGCGTGGCGGTGAAACGCGTTCATGGCAATAGTCGCGCCTTCGTCGCGCTGGGGTTCGATGGGCAGCTCGAACAACGTACCCCCCGAGAGACCTATCTCCTCCAGGCGCAACGTGAGCCCTGAATACCGATCCCCCGTGACGGCCAGGGGATAGACACCGCCAACTACCTCTACCGCCAGGCGGCCACTCACGATCCGCGGCGCGTCCGTGAGCAGGAAGACGCTCTTGAATCCGAGCCCGAACTTCCCCGTGACCCGCTCCTGCTGGTTGAGCCCCTTGTCAGAAGCGCCCAGCACAAGCATCTTCTCCAGGTCTCGGTGGAAGTCCCGCTCTCGGAACCGTTCGGGGTGGCCGACTGCTGGCCGGAATTCGTTGATGCGGCGGCCCTGGTGCCCGAACGAGAGCACCGTCCCCTCGCGGCCGGCGACGAACGTGTACGGTCGCCCGGGCGTACCACTCCCCAGCTCATCGCGTTCCACAGCGGCATCATCGGCGTTCTGGAACAGCTCGAATGGCACGGACGCGGGCGTGTACTGGCTTTCGCTGCCGATCCGATGCCGAACGGCCTCAAGGAGTGCGGTCGCCGTGCTCGCGTCGCCGCCGTGCAAGAGCTGCTCCAACCTGGCCCTGGCCTCGCGCCGCTTCTCCTCGGCATCTCCTAGCGCGCGGCCTCTCTTGCGTTCGTCAGGGATCTTCTCTCCTTCGATGTTCCCCCGGACTCCCGCCTCCTCCAGTCGAATGAGCTCGCGTAACGCGGGCGCAGGGCCGATCTTCAGCAACTTGGCCGACGAGAGCAGGTGATGCAGGACAACCTCTTGAGCCGTCCTCAAGTCCACAAGATGGCTGTCTTCGAGATCCTTCCAGAACTCGTCCAGGCGGCTGGGGCCGTGCTGGCGGTACGCCGCCTGGTAGTACACGTGGGCGAGAATTGCGAAGGTCGATGCGCGAAGGAGAGCCGACAGGGTAGGCGAATCGTGGGTGGATGGGTCAATGTCGAACAGCCGAAGACGGTTCGTCCGGTCGCGGATGTGGCTGTCGAAGAGACGGTTTTGGATGAGGCTCGTCAGGTCCTGAGCGACGGGAACGGAGATGGAGGCACCCAGCAGGTTCCTGACTTGCTGGGGATCGCCCGGTTGAACCACCTCGATCACGAAGCGCTGCTGCCGCATCACTGCCTCGACGTCTTCGCCGCCACCACCGACATCTGCCGGCAATGGCACCCATTCGACCATCTCGCGTACCGTCGCCACCCCGCGCATGCCGAGGTAGGCCTGCGCGAGCTTCCTGGTTCCAGGATCATCCCCGAGGAGGGCGAGGAAGCCGCCGATCGCCTCGTCAGGGCATCGATTGCGCCAGTCAGCGAAGTAGCGCTCCAGTGTGGACGCGGCTTCTCCGCTGGTGGCGGCCTGTCCGAGGGCCATCGTGCCCCCAGTCCCAGCCGCGGAGGAAGCGGACCGGCTGGCGCCCTGGCCCAGCCCGAGGATCTCCGCCTGCCTTGCGTCCACCAGCGAGGCCGGGTCAACATTCGGGTAATCGTGACAAAGCTCCGAGGCCGGTCGCCACTGGCCGAGCTGGTTCAGCAGGTGCACGCTCGCGAGCCAGCCGCTATCGAGGCCGGCGCTTCGGGCGGCCCCGAGGTACCGTTCAAACAAATCCACGACCGAGCTTTTCTCGTCGCGAGCCGCCGTCCGGTGTCGGTCGGCAAGGTACTTGAGTATGTCAATCAGTCGTCCGACTTGGATCGGTTGGAGTAACGGCAAGGCGAGCTTGGTTGTCACCACCTCGGCCGGGAACACCTGAAGCGCCGCCTCGAACAGGGACGCTGCTTCCATCACGCCGGTGGGTGCGCCCTGGAACGCACGCACGAACGCATCGAGCCGATCAACGGGAAGCTCGATCGGCCCGACAAAGAGTTCCGAAAGCGCCGCTGCTTCGATCATCAGCGGCAGAGCCTCCAGTGCCTCCCGGCCGGTCCGAAGGACATCGTCCCGGAGCCTCGGGAAACCCGGATGTTCGCGAACGTCCTTCGCGAGCATGCCTGTGTCGTAGTAGGCCCCCTCGCATTTCGAGGCGATGCGCGCGATGTGATCGTCCAGACCTTTGATGTGGACTACATCCTCGGGCCGGACAAACGCGCCGCCAGCGAGCGGGAGCCAGGACGTGCTGCGCAGCTTCGATCTGGTGCCGTCGGCGATTGGACCAGGCGTGGCGGCGAGGGCATCGAGAATCATGTGCGCGAGCGAACCCGGGTGTTCCTGGGAGAGTGCTTCATCGATTGCCGCGCCAGGCGTCCACGGAAAAAGACCGAGTCTCGCTTCCAATTCGCGGCCGAGAGGCCGAAGCAGGCGCACCGCGTGCACAAGGTCCGGCGCGACCGCGAATTCCCCTTCGACATAAGTGTGTTCATCGATTGGGCCGAACTCATGTTTGCCGTCGCGGTACATCGGCAGGGCCCGCAGCAAGTCCCGGTCGTGGACTTCGCGCAACAGCTTCTCGCGATCAGCGTCAGAGAGCGCACCGTCGCCACAATCCAGCGCTCCGGGACCGTGGTCGCGTATCAACGCGGTCACCGTCGACGCTCCGATGCGCTCAAGGCCAAATTCTGCATGGCGTGCAGCGGGGATGTGTTCGACGAGACCCCCGTCAACGAATCGCCAGCACGCATCTCCCAGTGCCTGGCGGGCGAGCTTGCTCCAGGCGTCGCCGTGGACTTCTCCGAAAAGGAGCGGTTCGTCGCCCTGTGCAACGTCAGGATTGCCGTGCAATAGATATTGCACGGCGCGGACAACCATTGGCCCCCGCGAGTCCGACTCAAGCAGCTTCTTGAGGAATGCACTCCGCTGCTGCACGGGCGCGAGGCGTGGCACCTGGATGAGGATCTCAGCGCACCCTTCAACGGAGCAGCGCGGCACATCGGCGCCGGCCGCCTGGATGTAATCCGGCACCACCATGAGATCGCCTGCCAGCACCGCCGCCTCCGCGAGGGCCGGCGCGGGGTCGATTCCACCTGACACGTTGCGGCGGAGAAGGCGTCGCGCCCCACAGGCTCGCTGGATGTCGTTGAAAGAGATGTCCGCGTCTCCGCTTCCTGCGACCCACCCGCGGAAAAGGCGACTATCGCCGAACTCGGCTCTCGCAACTTCCCCGGCTCTACCGTCCAGCCGGAACACCGTGTCAGCGAGCCTGGCGCGGATCTGGCGGAAAGCTGTACTGGTTCAATACGTCCGTGACACTTCCTCCAAGGGGAGTTGGGCCAGGAACTGGGCTGGGGTGAGCATGCCGAGGGCCTGGTGGGGGCGGATGT
>QEVS01000009.1 GCA_003577245.1 bacterium
GGCCGCCCGTGAGCTCGAAGCTGCGGTCATAGTCAAGCGCGCCGTTGTTGTTGGCGGTAGGGCCCTGGATCACCAGCGTCCCTCCGCTCATGGAGAGCGTGCCGTTCGCGTCGATCCCGTCGCCGCTTGCTGTCACCAGGATAGTGCCCCCGTTAATGGCGACCGAGTAGTCCCCGGCGGCTCCCCCAAACTGGTCCCGGCCGGGGCCGCCCTGCGGAGGGGCCATGCCCGGCGCGCCGCCGGGGCCGCCCGCAGGCTGCCCTGCGCCCGAACCATCCACCCCACCGGCCGCATTGATCCCGTCGTCGCTCGAAACGATGGTGATATCGCCGCCGTTCACTGTCACGGCCGCGCTCTCCAGGCCCTCGTACGAGAGCTTCACATTGATTGCGCCCCCGTTTACCACCAGCGTCTCATCGGCGTGTATCGCGTCGTCACCGGTCGCAATGGCGAAAGCCCCGCCATCGATTGTCACGCTCTTGTTCGAATGAAGGGCGTCGTCGGCCGTTTGCAGGTCGAAGTCACCTCCCTGTATGGCCACGCTGGCCGTTCCCTTAATTCCC
Organism: bacterium; assembly: GCA_003577245.1. Lineage (GTDB taxonomy): Bacteria > Chloroflexota > Dehalococcoidia > Tepidiformales > Tepidiformaceae > UCB2. The sequence continues at coordinate 564 of QEVS01000009.1, forward strand.
TTTGCCGAAACGTCAGTGCCCAAGGAGCCGCTGGCTCCGCCACCAGTGTTGATTGCGATCGTTCCATCCGCGATCAGGGCATCGGTGGCAGCGTCAATCCCATCACGCCCAGAGGTGATGGTCAGCTGGCCGGCCATGACTGCCACATACCCGAGCGATGCATCCTCTTCGTTGTCCGCTTTCAGTCCGTCACCGCCGGCCTTCACCTCGATCTTGCCGTCCCTGACAACGATGTAGTCCTTTCCGCGAATCCCGTCGTCGATTGCATCGACCCCAATCGTGCCCCCGGCTATTACCAGGCCGTCCTTGGTAGCAATGCCGTCGTTGTACCGGCCGGTCACCTCCAGGGCCCCCTTTCCGGCGATGGTCAGGTTTGCCTTGCTGAAGAGCGTCGCGTTCGGCTCATCGCTTGCCGGGTCCGGAAACACGTAGGCACTGCCATCGGCGAGGCGGTTCTTGCTTCCCTCCTCGAGGATCACCACCGCCCTGGCGGCCTTCTCAACGGCGATCGCTGCACCCTTGCTGTTTGTGATGTCGACCCCGTCGAGGATGAGCCGGACGACATCGTTCTTGCCCGCGTCCACAACAACCTGGCCGTCGTCGAGCGTGCCGCCCAGGCGAAAGGTTCCCGCACCGGTGACCGTCACCGTGGCGCCGTTGACCTTGACGGCGGAGCTGGACGCGGACGCGGAATTGCCTTTGAGGACGATTTCGGTGACCTCGGAGTCGTTCCACACGTAGTCCCCGGGGACGTCATGGGCGGAACGTTGCAGGGAGCCATCACCTGTACTGGCAGTCGATGTTGCGACGACCGTGCCGCTCGCCGTGGCGCCATTGCTGGAACCCGGGCTGGCAGTTGTGGACTCGCCGCCCGGGGCCGATGTTGACCCGCCACCAGACGATCCCGAGCACGCGGCCGCCGCGCCCGCGATGCAGGCAACGGCCACGGTGAGGACGAAGAGCTTACGCATTGGAGTCTCCTGACGAATGTTGTCGCTCGTGTGGGGCGTCACCGCTGGCGCTCCCTGCACTTCTCACGGGAATGACTTTGGGCGCTGGAAGCCACCTGGCTGCGGCTCAGAGCTCCCTGGATTCGAACAAGTGCCGCCCCGCCGGCTGGTGTTCGGCGGCCAGGCCGCTGTTCCGGGCGCGAGATGGGAGGTCGTAGTAGACGGTCACCTCGGCCGTGTCGCGCAGGAAGTCGATTCGGCCCACCTCGGCGCGCTGTATGTCGAGCCCGGTCCGCTGTCGAAGGTCTGCGATGAGGTCATCCTGGCGGGCTGGCGTAATGAGGTCGATTTTCTCGTACGTGATTTTCTTGTGGAGTTCGAACTTGAAGCCCCACTCCCGTTCCAGCACGTAAAGAAGCGCGATGATCGTGATATTCGCGACGATCACCTTCTCAATCTCATTCCCAGAACTCAGGATCGAATTGATGACCGGCAGCGCAATGATGACGAACAGGTACGTCATTTCTCTGATTGGCATCTCTTCGGTTCGATAGCGAATCACCGAAAAGATAGCAAACAAACCAAACCCTACACCCACACTTAATTCGATGCTCGTTAGCAAGCCCATGACGAAGTATATCGTCGGGTTGAAAGCTAAGAACGTGAAGACATAACTCCTGTTCTGAGTCCATGGATAGTAAATGAAACGGACGATGATTATCGCCGATGCAAGGTTGAAGAGTGCTCCGAAAAGGAAGTCAGATAAGCTGGTCGACATTTATTCCTCCAGTGGCCATAGATGCAAGCCGGCGGAGGTGCGGCTTGAAACGATTCCGCTTCGCGCGAGGGCGAAGCAGTGCAATCCCAACGCAGTACTTGCTGAACGAAGAAGGGTGAATGTTCATCGCCCTCAGCTGCTCGATAAACGGAGAAGCGCGCTGCTCTCCCCCTTCCTTGACCTCCACCACAAAGACATTGGGGAAACCGATGCGCCGATGCCCATCGAGAAGTTCGATTTGAACGTCGATAGTGACACGCTCGTGGTTGCAGAGGTCCACCAGCGTGGCCCGCTTGAACCGGTTTTCGAGCTGCCGCACCAGGGGGCTGGTGTGCGCAATGGTTTGCATGGCGATGAAGGCCTGCTCGCTCGGGGCAATCTCGGTGACCATCTCCGGAGTGCGAAGCCGGACCTTACTGGTGCGACCTCGGGGCGCTCGTCGTTTTACCTCCAGGAAGGTGTCGCCCGTCTCCAGGTACTGTCGGCTGCGGACCTTGCAGCGCCCGGGCTTCCCGTTGTGGTGTGCCATGTAAAAGTCCAGGTCATCGCTGTCGAAGTAGAGTGTGCGGTATGCCTGGAGGCGAGTGCCGTTGATCTCCAGCACGCGATAGAAAGGTCTGACCGCGGCGAGGATCTTCTGGAGCTGTCCGCCGCTCAGGAGGAACTTCGTGTCTCGCCGGTCGTGGAATGCGACGTCTGCAATCTCTTCAAGCCCAATCGCGGGGTATGAACCAAGCCAGGCACACACCCGGCCGTCCGTATCCAATCGCTCGTCCTGCGGTTCGGTGGTCAAAGGCTTCCTCTTCGTTGCTGGCTGCCCGCATAGCGCGGACGACAGCGTCGAAGCGGATAATGGCGCGCATACATTAGACAGGGATGAGAAAGTCATGAGGGGAATCAAGGTTCCGTAAAGGCCCACGCCGCCTTTGCCGGGCTGGCTGGCTCACATTCCCCGAGTAGCCTGGACTCGGCCCGTTTGCGGGGGCAGCAACGTGCTCGGGCTGCCGGTCGGCGCGTGCCCGCTCTCTCCCTTGCCAGCGTGGGCACGGGCACCTGCGGCGGCGGGGCGCTACCCGCCAGACCCAACTGCCAGTGGTAATGCTGCTGCGGGTGTTCGCAGCCCCGGTGCCAGCCGTGGGCAGCGCATACCCCGCCCGCGCGCCGGGTGCCGAGGGCCTGTCGCGGGCATTGCAGGTCCTTCTCGGGATCATTGAGAGACGGTTGCTGGCCGACGACGGCTCGCGGAGCGTGTCGTCGGCCTTCTGCGCGGTGGCGGAGGCTGCTCCAACCACCAGCACGCCGGCCAATCCCAGTGCAAAAGCGGCAAAGATGAGGATGCGCATGTCTGAATCCAGCGGCCAGGAGGCCGTGATGAGTCAGCGTGCGAAGAGGCGTTCCCTCAGCGTTCCAGGATCCTGCTCTGCCCGTTCCAATGTGGGCGTGACTGCTCTAACTTCGCTCCGATTTCGTTCCAGCGCCCCCGGCGCCGATTTGCGCGGTTGCCCAGCTGGCCCGGGCGAGCGTCGCCGCCCGGTAAAGAGGCCGCGCAATGTGTGATCCATGAGCCACCGGTGCGTTCTATATATGTGACCCAATCATCAGTCGACGCGACCGGACTCACGCAGGTCGGCGTGGCGTCAGTTCCGGCAGTCGCGCATCGCCGAGTGCCAGAGGTCGACGACGATTCGCTCGTGCAGGCCGCACTCGACGACTCTGCCGCGTTCGACGAACTGTACGCGCGCTACATGCCACGCGTTTATCGCTTCTGCCGCACGAGAACCAGCAATGAGGAAGATGCGGCTGACCTGACCCAGCAAACGTTCATCCGCGCGTTCTCAGCGCTGCGACGTTATCGCGTTGGAAGCCATGGCTTCGCGCCCTGGTTGTTCCGAATCGCCCGCAATGCAGCGACCGACGCGCATCGCCGCGCGCGGCATACCGTTCCTTTGGATGACATCGCAGGTCTGCCCTCAGATGCCACAACCGATCCGGCTGCCAGGGCATTGGCGAACGACGACCTTGCAGCGTTGCGGCGAGCTCTTGCGACGCTGCGTCCAGACGTCAGAGACGTAATCACGCTGCACTTCACGGTGGGATTGACCGTGGGGGAGGTAGCGGCGGTGGTCGGGAAATCCGAATCCGCAACGCGAATGCAGCTTTGGCGGACGCTGCGGGCCCTTAGGGAGGAAACGCAACGATGAAACTCCACTTTCCGCGACACCGAGGCTCGGCCGCGTCCTTCGAAAGCGACCCCAGCCTCACCACCCTTCTTGATCAGCTTCGGTTGGTCGATTCGACTCCCGTGCCTGCATTGCGGTTCGAATCGGCGCCGGCTCGACAGTCCGGCAGGCAGATGCGGCGTTCGCTTGCGCCAACACGTCGCCGAACCGCGTACGTTTTCGTTGGGATTGCCCTGTTCGTGGCAGCCGGTTTCGGTTTGGTGGCCGGCTTGACGCGAGACGGCGCGCCCACGGTCAGTGCAGCAGCCATCCTCGAGAAAGCGAGGGAGCAGGCGACTGCTGGGGTGGCGAGCTCACCGTCAGTCTTTTTCCAGGTCACCAGGCAGCAGATCGGCGTCGTGGGCCCGCCATCAACGAGCAACCAGACGCGAATCTGGTCCGATGGCACGCGATGGCGCATCGAGCAATACGTCATTACGGCTGAGAGAGCCCCAGAGCTACGTAGCATCCAAGTGTTTGACGGCCGGACGATGTGGGTCTACGACGCTTCCACCGGAGCAGTGTCAAATCCTCCTTCCGACTCCGGACCCGGTCGTCCGTTCAGCATGTTCGAGACGCCTGGCGAGTCGCTGCAGATGCTCTTTGAAGGGCGCGCGGAGTGCTGGAGCCCAACTCTGGCCGGTTCTGAGCAAATTGCAGGTCGCGAGGCCTACGTCATTGACTTGGGAACCAATCGGTGCCTCGCACCTGAACACGTCCATAAGGTCAACGGCCTCGACGTGACTGTCCCGTCCCTACGGAAAATCTGGGTCGACCACGAGACTTTCGCGGTACTCAAGTCCGAGGCCTACGGATACCCGCGCGAGGACATCGTCTTCACATTCGAACTGGAGGATATCTCGTTCCCGCCGTCCATTCCGGAAGAGGCATTCCAATTCGACGCCGAGTCTCCTGCGTACTAGCGCGGGACCCAATGTCGAACGATCATGCAGCCCTCGTAATCGTGGATTCGATGAGCGTGCCAGCCTCCGTTGGCGGCTCGCCGGCACGCCAATTGGAAGAACTCGCTAGCGCCCAGTTCTCCAGCTGGTGGTCCTCGCCTGCCCTGTACATCCTCCTTTACAACTAACGAACGCCCAGGCGCCGGCGTTCCCAGTCAGGAGCCATCCAGCGCGCACGGCTTTCGTCCGCTGGATGGCTTCACCGTCGGAGGTACCTATGGACAAGAATGCCAAATCGCGAGTCATTTCAATGGCAGCACGATGGCAGGTCGCCCGGCTGGCGGTAGTCCTGGGCGCGATCGTCGCAATCTTATCGTTCGCTGCGTGCTCGGACGACTCTGACTCGTCACCGAGCCCAACTCAATCGCCGACTGGCAGTTCGACCGGAACCCCCGAGCCGCCTCCCGCGAGCACTCCCTCTCCTCAAACACCGACGAGGAGATGCCCGTGCAACGCCACGAAGTCCCCGCTCACCTCAACATCGAGGACAAGGCCTTGGCCGGCCTGACGATGCGCCAACTGATGGTGGCCATCATCGGCCTGGCCCTGGCCTACTCCGCCATGAGCGAAGCGCCGCTGCCGCGCGTCGTCGTCTGGCGCGTCCGCGTCTCACGCGAGGCGGCGAGCAGAGCCTCCATCCCAGGGCCTCGGCCGCCACCCTCACCGCACTTCCACATAGAAGCCATACGAAACATCGCCCTGGGCCGACCACACACCGGAAACCAGCAACAGATACCGGCCGGGCCCGGCCGGCGCGCGCAGCGTCTTCTCCGAAGCGGACAAGGCAGGCGGTGGCTCCCGCAGCACCCAGCTCACCGCGGCGCCTCCAGCCGCTGTGGGCGAACCGGGGGCCTGCATCCAGGCCAGGCTCAGCCGGTCCGGGTCACGAGCGGCGAATCCGAGCGTGAGCGCCTCCCCTGGGGACACCACAAGGGGCTGCGGGTTTGTCACCGGCGACAGGTAGTCGACGCAACCCCCGAAGTTCGAACCCTGCCAGCACCGCGTGCCCTGCGCGCCTTCGACCGCCGCGCCCGATGCGGTGCTGAGCGTCGCTCCAGGGCCTTCCGGGACCTGCGCCGGCGCCGGCGAACTCGCCGGGTCCCCTGTCCCGCCATCGCCGGCATCCGTGTCCGAGCACGCCGCGGCGAGGGCCGCTACCACGAAGAGCAGCCAGGCGAGGAGAGCATGCCTCATGCCCAATAGGACGCGCACATGCGCTGTGCGGTTCCATCGGGCGCCCCGGAGCTGCGCCTACACCTTCAGCTCGCGGGTTCGCGTTGCAAGGTCGATAAACGTGTCGGCTGCGTTGCGGAGATTCCCGGCCACGCTCGTCCCAACCCCAACCACCTCGACCTTCACGCCGCGCGATTGCACCACCTCTACCAGGCGCTGGAAATCACCATCGCCCGAAACGAGGCACACGATATCGAGCCGGTCCAGCATCGTGACCACATCCAGCGCGATCTCAATGTCGACGTTCGCCTTTATGGTCCCGTCGGCAAACCGCTTGAGCGGCTTGGTCACAATCTTGTAGCCGTGGTCAAGGAACGGCTCGACGAAGCGCTGGGTCTCGATGCTGACGCTCGGGTCATCGTGGATGGGCGAATAGGCCATCGCCCGTACCAGCTGACGCCCATCGGTCAGCATGCGGAGCACCTTGCCCCAGTCGATGCGCGTGCGCAGCCGGTCGATTGCCAGTTCCACATTCGCGGCGTCCACGAACACGCCGACACGTGCCGGCGGTGCGGCCAGGCGGGCGCCATCGCCAATGCGTTTCGCCATGTCCTCATGCATGCGGATGAGCCGCTCGATCTGCTGGCTCTGCAAATCAATCGCGCGCAACACCGAGGCTGTGCCCGGCTCGGCGGCGTCTCTGCCGGCCTGGCGCGAGGCCGGCTCCGTTGTGCGCGCACGGCGCGGGGGGGCGCCTTCCGGCTTCTCCTCTTCCGGTGCTGCACCGGGTTCGCGCACGGCCATTCTTTCCGCCACCGGTTTCGCCCGGTCTGCGGGGGCTTCGTCACCAACCCTTGTCCGCGGGGAACGCCGCCGCGCCGGTGGAGGGGCAACTTCGTCGCTGGCGGGTGGGGCCTCCACCTCGTCAATGGCCTCGCTGGCCGCTTCGGACTTTGCCTTGCCTCGGCCCCGGCCGCCGCGCGTCCCGCGGCGAGCGCGCTTCTTCGGCGCGTCGGGGTCTTCTTCGTCAGCTTCCGGGGGAGCCGCCACTACCACGGCCTCACTTTCGGGCTCGGGTAGCGGCGCCGGCTTCTTCTCGCGTGGGAAGATGTTAAGGGCCATCAGATTCTCGCTTCCATTCGCTGGAGGACGCTGAGGCGCGCTGCGACCTTCCCTGCAATCTGTTCGAAGGCGCGCGCGGACCTGGATTCAGGTGCACTGTGGACAACCGGAACGCCGCTGTCGCCGGCTTCGCGCACCCCCGGTTCGATTGGCACTTCGCCGAGGAAGTCGAGTCCCACCTCGTCCGCCGCGTCACGGGCGCCCCCATGGCCGAAGATGTCGTAACGATTCCCCGTGTCAGGGGCGATGAAGTAGCTCATGTTCTCGATGATCCCGAAGACCGGCACGTCGAGCTTCTCGAACATGGTGATGGCCTTCATGGCGTCTTCCAGCGAGACCTCCTGCGGCGTCGAGACGATCACCACCCCGGCAATGGGCGCGTCCTGCGCCATGCTCATGGCGGCGTCGCTGGTGCCCGGCGGCAGGTCGATGAGCAGGTAGTCGAGCTCGGGCCACTCGATGTCGTGCAACAGCTGGCGCACGGCGCTGCCGATCATCGGTCCCCGCCACACCACCGGCTGGCCTTTCGGGAGCAGGAACCCGATGGAGACCACGTGCACCCCGTATCGTTCGATGGGCCGCAGGCCCTGGTTGCTCTTCGCCTGCAGCCCCTGGGCGAGGCCGAACATGGTGGGCAGGTTCGGGCCCGTGACGTCGGCGTCGATGAGGCCCACGCGCGCGCCGGACTTCGCCAGGGCCACTGCCAGGTTCGTGGCCACGGTCGACTTGCCGACGCCCCCCTTGTTGCTGGCGATGGCGATGATGTTGCGCACGCCCGGGACCGGCTTCTGGCCCTCGCGCGGCACCGAAGAACGCACATCTGCGCCCCAGTCGATTTCGACCGCCTCCAGCCCCGGCAATGCTGCCAGCGCGGCGCGGATGTCCTGCTCGATGCGGTCCTTGAGCGGGCAGGCGGGTGTTGTGAGTTCGACGGTAAGTGAGACATGCCGGCCGTCAACGGCGAGATCCTTCACCATTCCCAGCGAGACGATGTCGCGGTGGAGTTCGGGATCTTTCACGGTAGCCAGCGCGGCCATCACGGCCTCGCTGCTAATGGAGCTGGTTGAAGTCATTGGTCGTTTTCTGTGTACCTTTCAGGTTCCCCCGGGGGATGCGTTGAGCGAAGCCCGGCCGCAATTGCCGGGCGAGAAGGCGTGGAAAGCGAAGGCCTGGGAAACAGGAGCCGGCCGTGGTTGCGCTCAGCCGGGGCAGAAGCTGACAGTGCGGATTCCTCGCGGCTCCTGGCCGGGTGTTCCGGCCACGCCTGCTGTACCGATCGTAGCCTGTTGCAAGGGCGGCCCGCAAACCGGGGTTCGATTTACTCGCCCTTTCGGCCCACAAATCTAGTATAATGCCATCCTTACGCGGCCGGAGCCCCTGTCCCAACCCGCCGGGATTCGGCCCCACGGAGGTTCTTGAACGGAATGACACAGGCAAACCCCATCGATGCGACCGGCCACTCCCAGGTCTGTCGCCACCACTGGGTCATCGATACCCCCAACGGCTCGGTGAGTGGCGGCCGCTGCAAGCGCTGTGGCGTCACACGCCAGTTCCGCAATTCCTCGGAAGACTTGATGTGGGATAGCGATAGCTTCAGTCTCAGCGGCTCACGCTACCGTGCGCGCCGCAATGGTGAAACCACAAACCTCTCCTGACCGGGTCCAGGGAAGAAAAGCGAGCAGCCGGGGCAACCCGGCTGCTCTGTTTCCGGCCGCCGCCGCGCACCCCTACACTGGTGACGTGCCACCCGATCTCGGCGTCGACCTTGCCCCCGGGCACAAGACCGGCCTCCAGCTCCGCAACCCCGTGATGCCCGCCTCGGGCACCTTCAGCTGGGGGCTCGAATTCGCGAAGCATTTCGATATCAACGCCCTCGGCGCGGTTGTCAGCAAGGGGATCACCACTGCTCCGAGGCAGGGCAACCCTCAGCCCCGGGTGGCCGAGACCCCCGCAGGCATGCTCAACTCCATCGGCCTCCAGAACGTAGGCCTGGGCGAGGTCATCAAGAGCCTTGCACCCACCTGGGCGAAATGGGACGTGCCCGTGATTGCCAACATCGCCGCCGATACGGTCGAGGAGTTCGGCGAGATGGCGGCGCGGCTTGATGGCACGCCGGGAATCGCTGCCCTCGAACTCAACATCAGCTGTCCCAACGTCGACCAGGGTGGCATCGAGATCGGCCAATCGGTTGAGGCCTCGGCCAGGGCCACGCGCGCGGCCGTGCGGCACACCGACCTCCCGGTCATCGTGAAGCTGACCCCGAATGTCACCGACCCCGTGGCGCTGGCGCTCGCCTGCGAGGCCGAAGGCGCAGCCGCCATCTGCGCGATTAACACGGTGCTCGGGCTCGCCATCGATACCCGCAGACGGCGTCCCGTGCTTCCGCGCGCCCGCGGCGGGCTCAGCGGACCCGCCATCAAGCCAATTGCGCTGCGCATCGTCTACGACGTGGCAAAGGCCGCGCGAATCCCGGTCATCGGTTGCGGTGGCATCCGCACCGGCCAGGATGCCATCGAGTTCCTCATGGCAGGCGCTACGGCCGTGCAGGTGGGCACCGCAACCTTCGCCAACCCCCGCGCCCTCCTGGATGTCATCGAAGGCATCGGGGGGTGGCTTGAAGGTGAAGGCGTGGCCAGTGTACGCGACATAATCGGCTGCGCGCTTCCGCCCCGCGATTGAGTTCCCGCTCTCCGGCGCCCAATGGGCTACGATCGCTCCATGGCGGCCTACGCCCCTCTTGTCATCGAGCACTTCGAAAATCCCCGCAACGCGGGGGAGATGGCGGATCCCGACGGCGAAGCCACAACCGCCAACCCGGTCTGCGGCGACCGCATGCGCGTCATGCTGCGCGTTGCCGATGGGCGCGTACAGGAAATCCGCTGGCAGACGCGGGGCTGCCCTCCCGCCATTGCTACCAGCTCGTTCGCCAGCGAAATGGTGCAAGGCTGGACGATCGAGCAAGTGGAGGCGCTTACACGCGAAGCCATCGCCGAGGGGATTGGCGGCCTCCCCGGGGACAAGGTTCACTGCAGCGTCCTCGCCGCCGATGCGCTCCGTTCGGCCGTTGCCAACTACCGCGCGAAGGCCGCCGGCCGGCCGGCGACGGACGCTTAGATGGGGTCGGCATCCGCATGCCGCCCGTGCAACGGCCAGCCGGGACCGGTACGATAAGAACCCGTGCGAGTGATTCATTTCGCCGATCTCCACATCGGCGTTGACACCTTTGGCAGACCCATGTCCGATCGCGGCTGGTCGTCGCGCATGCAGGACTTCCTCGACGCCTTCGACGAGCTCGTCGCCTTCGCCATCGAGAACACCGCCGATGCAGTCGTCTTCGCTGGTGACGCCTACAAGGCTCGCGAACCCACGCAGACCCACCAGCGCGAATTCGCAAGGAGGGTGCGCCAGCTGAGCGAAGCCGGAATCGCCACCTTCCTCCTGGTCGGCAACCACGACCTCCCCAACGCCGAAGGACGTGCGCACGCCCTGGAGATCTTCCGCACGCTCGATGTGCCCAACGTCTACGTTGGCGACAACGCGTGGTTCGCCCAGAACGGCTTTGTGCCGCAGGTCATGCAGACACGCTCCGGCCCGCTCCAGGTGGCTTTCATCCCGTGGCCGCAGGTCAGCCGCCTCGTTGCGAACGACCCGGAGGCCGCCTCGGCCTCCATCGACCAGTTGCACCGAATCGTGGAGGGGAAGCTCGCCGACCTCATTGCGAAGCAGGCCGCCGCGCTGGACCCGGCGCTCCCCGCCGTCCTCACCTGCCACATCTCTCTGAATGAAGCCATCGTGCGCAACCGGCCCGGTTCGGAGCAGTTCATGACCGTTGGAACCGCGCCAACCCTGCTCAAGAGCCAGCTGCAGGAGGCATGTTTCGACTACATCGCGCTCGGCCACCACCACAACAACGTGGACCTGGGGCTGCAAACCCCCTGCTGGTACTCCGGCTCGTTGCAGGCCGTGGATTTCGGCGAGGAAGGCCAGCCGAAGGGCTTCATGGTTTTCGACATCGACCCCGCCATGCCCCGCGGTGAACGCGTGTACGGCGCCGGTCTTCCCCGGTTGGTGAACGTGCAAGCCCGCCGGTTCGTGACCGTCGAGGTGGCGCCGCGCGATGCCGACCCCACCGCCGAGGTCTGTCGCGCCATTGAGAACGCAGAGGTGGCGAACTCGATTGTTCGCGTGCACATCAACCTTTCGCCCGAACAACAGTCCCTCTTCCGGCTTCCCGAGGCGCGAAGGCTGCTCGATTCCGCCCACTACGTTGCTGCCCTGCGCGTCATCCTCCCGAACGACCCCCGTCCTTCCCTGCCGGCCGGGCAGGCGCCATCGGCCGACCCCGTCCAGGCGCTGGACCTCTTTTTTCGCAACAAGGCCTACGAAGACGCCCGCCGCGAGCGGCTCCTTGCTGCCGCCCGCGACCTCGTCGCGGTCACGGGGGAGCCCGGTGCCTGAGCGGCGTCGCCTCAGGGTAGTACACACCTCCGATGTGCACCTCGGCGCCTACAGCGGCAACGAGGGGCACTGGGCCGTGCGCCGCTCGCTCATCGAGACCGCTTTCAGCCGCGTGATTGACCTCGCTTCGAACGTGAATGCCGACGCTCTCCTTATTGCCGGCGACTTCTTCGACAACGACCGGGTTGAGCCTGACGTCGTCCAGTTCGCGGCGGAGCAGATCCGGCGCTTCCCAGGGCAGACGCTCCTCATTCCCGGCAACCACGACCCCATGGACCGCGGCAGCCTCTACTGGCGCCACGATATGGAGGCAGTGGCTCCCCGGCTGCGCATCCTGCGTGAGCATGGCGGCGAGATCCTTGAACCCGAAGGCCTGGACCTGGTGGTGTGGGGCCGCGCCTATCTCGATAGTGACTGGCATTTCCGCCCGCTGGAAGGGCTGCCCGGCCGGATGGATGGCCGCTGGCACATCGCCATGGCGCACGGGCATTTCGTCCGCCAGGACGGCGAGATGCATCGCTCCCTGCTCATAACCGAGTCTGAAGTCGCCGATGCGGCGGCCACCGGGTGGGACTACCTCGCCCTCGGGCACTGGGAACCCCACGCCGACGTGAGCACCGGCGGGATGACAGCCGTCTATTCAGGCGCGCCCATGCCCCTCTCCGATGCCAATCGGCGCGCCGGCTGGGCCGCAGTCGTGGACTTCGATGAATCCGGCGTGCGCTGGCGAGTCGAACGTGTGGACCCGCGCGACCCGGGAGGCGAGAAGTGATTCCCCGGCGCATCCGCCTGCGCAACTTCCTCTCCTACCGCGAATGCACGGTCGACCTCACCGGGCTCCACCTGGCGGTGCTCTGTGGCAAGAACGGCGACGGGAAATCGGCTCTGCTTGATGCGATGACGTGGGCGCTCTGGGGAGCGGCGCGGGGACGGCTCGAAGACGACCTCATCAACCAGTCTGAGACCGAGATGCTCGTGGAGTTCGAGTTTGAGGCGAACGGCGACCTCTTCGTTGTGATTCGCAAGCGCGCGCGGGGCAAGCCGGGCGCGCTGGACTTCCTCCAGGTTGCACCCGATGGACGGCGCATCTCGCTCTCTGGCGGCATCATGCGCGAAACCCAGGCCGAGATCATTCGCCGGGTCCAGATGGATTTCGACACCTTCGTCAACAGCGCCTTCATCGCCCAGGGGCGTGCCAACGAATTCACCCGCAAGAGCGCCGCCGAACGCAAAGAGGTGTTTCGAAAAGTCCTCGGCCTGGAGCGGTTCGAAGAGCTCGCCGCGGCGGCCACCGACCGCCGCAAGGAGTGCGCAGCGCGCATTTCCGCCATCGGCCGCGAGACCGAAGACCTGCGCGCCGACGTCGCCCGGCTCCCCGAAGTGGAACGAGAGCTTGCTGCCACCGTCGAACGGCGCGAAGGCCTGGAGCCTCTGATCGCCGGCGCCGAGGTGCAGGTTGGGGAGCTCCGCCAGGCCGTGGCGGACCATGCCAGGCTCCGGAGCGAGGTGGACAGCCTGGAACAGCGCGTGGGCGAAGCACAGGAGGGCGTCGTGGCCGCCGATGCCGCCATCGCTGCCGTGGAGAAGGAGCGGGACTCCACGCGCGAGCTGCTGGTCCACGAGCAGGCCATCACAGCCCGGTACAAGGAGCTCGTGAGCGCGCGCGCCGCCGAGCACGAGGCCGCAGAGCGCCAGGCCCGTGCCTCCGAAGCGGAGCGGGCCGAGCAGGCCGCCTCCCGCGTCATCGCCGAGGAGCGTGCGCGCATTGAGGCGTCGCTTGCGGCGCATCGCCGCGACCACGAGGCCGCCGTGCTCGCCTCCGAGGACCTGCCGGGGTTGATTACCGCCGAGGCAGCCCTGGCTGACGGCCGCGCCGCCCTGGCGGAACTGGACCAGCAGACAGAGGCGGCCCGCGCCGAGGAGAGCGAACTGCGCTCCCGTGAGGCGGCCTCCCGCGCCGAGGCGGAGCAGGCCCTGCAACAGGCCACGGAGATCAAAGCCAAAGAGGCCCAGCTGGAGGGGGTCGCCACCTGTCCCGTCTGCCGCCAGCCACTTTCCCCGGACGACCTCGATCACGTGCGGGGAGAGTACGCCGAACAGCGCCGGGTGCTCGGCGAGCGGTACCGTCAGGCCCAGGCGGCGAAAGACCAGGCCGCCGCCGGCGCCGAGGCGGCGAAGACCGCTGTCGCACGGCTCCAGCGGGAGCGCCAATCTCGGGAAACCGCGCTCCGCCAGCAGGAACGAGACCTGCTCAGTCGCCTCACTTCGGCCACGGAGGCTGCCGGTAGAGTCCCCGTCCTTGTCGCGGCCATCAGCGAAGCCGAGGCGCTCCTTGCGGCAGATGACTTCGCGCCTGGCGCCCGGCAGGAGCTTGAGGAGGCTAAGGTCGCGCTCGCCGCCGCGGGCTACGACCAGGCCGCACACCAGCAGCTCAGGACCACGATTCGTGACCTGGCAGGCGCGGACGACGCCTACCGCGACCTCGCCCTTGCCGGCGAGCGCGCTGCCGCCCTGGAGATGGCCCTGGCCCGCGAGCAGAAATCCCTGGCCGAACGGCGGGAGCAGCTCTGCCGGGCGCGAGAGGCGCTCGAAGCCGCACATGCCGCCCTTGAGGCCGCTACCGACGTCACTCCCCGGCTCAATGCCGCCGAGGCGGAACTTGGAACGCTCAGGGATGAGCTCAAGCTATGCCTTCAATCCGGGGGGCGCCTTCAAGAAGTCCTCAGCCAGTTGATGCAGAAGCAGGCCCGTGCTGCGACCCAGGCCGATGAGATGCGGGCCCTGAAGGACGAGGAGCTGGTGTTCACCGAGCTGGCGGCCGCCTTCGGCAAGAATGGCGTCCAGGCGATGCTTATCGACCAGTCTCTGCCCCGGCTCGAGCTGATTGCCAATGAGATGCTCGACCGCATGACGGGCGGGCGGATCCAGGTCACACTCCACACCCAGCGCCAGAATCAGAAGGGCGCCGTGGTCGAGACCCTCGACATCCGCATTAGCGATGACATCGGTGGCCGTGACTACGAGATGTATAGCGGCGGCGAGGCCTTTCGCGTCGACTTCGCTCTGCGCATCGCGCTCGCGAAGCTGTTGGCCGAACGCGCCGGCTCGGCCCTGCCCACCCTTATCATCGATGAAGGCTTCGGCACGCAAGATCAGGACGGGATCGACGGGCTCGTCGAGGCCATCAACGCGATTGCGGACCAGTTCCGGCTAATCCTCGTCGTCACCCATATCGAAGAGCTCAAGGGGCGCTTCGATCGCCGCATCGACGTGACCAAGCACCCTTCCCTCGGCTCCGTTTGCACGGTCGTCTGACCGTTTGCCCTCTGTTTGACCCGGCTAGCCTCTGCTCACACGAGCCGCGGCCGTCTAGCGGAAGAGGTCGCGCTCGGTGTCGCGGATGATGCTCTGCATTGTCCCGGTCTCGTCCGGCTCCCACTCGTAGCCCCGGACCACTGCCACCGGGACACGGCTGAGGTTCCCCTTCACCAGCTCGGCCGCCCCGGCCAGCTCATCGGCCACGCACAGGGCCTGGACACGGAACTCGTGCCCATGCGGGTCCACCTGCCCGATGTAGCTCAGCACCGGGAGCATCCCCGAAATCCCAATGGCGATGTCGGTCTGAGCCTCGCGCCATGGACGCCCGAACGTGTCCGATATGATCACGGCGACATCGGCGCCCTGTGCCTTCAGGCCGCCCCGGATGCGCGCCGCGCTGGCGTCGGGGTCGAGCGGCAGGAGCACGGCCAGCCCGTGCCCGCCCGAGCTCGACTGGTCGACCCCGCTATTGGCGCAGATGAACCCGTGCCGCGTCTCCGTGATCAGGATGGGCCCTACCTGGCGTACTACGCGGCGCGATTCCTGCAGGACAAGCTCGACCACCGCCGGGTCCTTCTCCCACCGTTCGGCGTACTGGCGCGCGAAGGGCGAGACCTCCACGGTGTCGAGCGGAACGATTCGCCCTTCGGCCTTCGAAACGATCTTTGAGGTGACCACCACCACGTCGCCATTCGCGAGAGGCGTGCCTGCGACGGCAGCGGCCTCGGCGATCATGCCGGCGAGATCGCTCCCGGGGACAATCTCGGGCAGCCCGGGGATTCCGAAAACGGAGAGCATGGCCTATTCGATCCCGACGATGCGGATGCTCGTCTGCGTCTTGTGCTTGCGGTTGAGGTTGATGAGCAGCGACGTGATCATCTCGACGTAACGGCTCTGCGACGGCCCCCCGGCGTCGATGCCACGCACGCCCTCAATCTGGTTGGCCAGGCCGATGACGACCTGCTTCGCCTCGGCGTCGCGTCCGCAAACGAGCACGTCGGCGTTGATGGGATGCTCGATGTGCTGGAGCTCTTCGGCGCTCATGTTCTGGAAGGCGGAAACCACGCGGCTGTTGGGAAGCTGGGCCATCGACTCCTGGAGGGCGCTGTTTCCCGGGACGTTGAGAGCCACGGCGCCAACCCCCTGCTGGAACTCGAGCGGCGCGACCACGTTGCACACCAGCTTGCCTTCCAGCGCTCCCGCCAGCGCTTCGAGCGTCGCCTGCTGCCCGCTGTACGGGAAGGTCAGGAAGACCACATCGGCATCCCTCACCACATCGGCATTTGCTCCACCGCTGGCCTTTGCGCCGGATACGGCCTCACGGACGGTGGCAGCGCCTTCTTCGCCCCTTTCGGTCGAGCGGGAACCGATTGCCACCTCGTGCCCGGCGCGCGCCATGCGCATGGCAATCCCAAGGCCTTCGGGGCCAGTGCCCCCAACGAATGCGAGTTTCATCGGCATTGACTCCGGGTGTGGACGTTAGTCTGCGCGCGCGGTTGGCCCGGCGCCCGGCCGGGAGCAGGCCATGCCCGCCTTCGGGCAGAACCCCGTGGTGGGGCGGGCCCAGTCTAGCAGCGCGAGCCGTCTGGGGCATTCCATGGCTGGCCGGGGAGCGGAAACGGCCGATTCTCATGCTGGTGGACCACCACCGCACCGCCACGGTAATGAGCCGGCCCCCATCTCTTTCCGTTCTGTTGAGCGTGCTTACGGCGCGTGGGCGGGCGGGGGGAAAGGTTCTGCTATACTGGCCATACAGGCGCGGCTCCCCGGCCGCTACCCGGAGAAGTTGATTGTATTCCCGCTGGCTTCGAAATAGCTTCATCTACCTCTTGATCCTGGTCGCCGTGATCGCCTTCGTGGTGGTCTTCTTCAACAGTGGATCCGACCCCAAAATCGGCTTCGGCGAAGTCGTCCAGCGCATCAAGGCGGGCGAAGTCGAAGAGCTCAAGGTCGATGGCAAGTCCCTCACCGTTGTCTACAAAGACGAACAACGTAAGAACGACCGCTCCGAGGTTTCGGGCAACACCGACGTCGCCACCTTCCTGGGTGACCAGAACATCGACATCACCGGGACCGCGACGGGCCAGCCCAGCGTCAAGCTCACATTCGAGGACAAAGGCGGCTTCGGGCCGTGGCTGAGCCTGCTCCTCAACCTGCTGCCCTTCCTGCTCTTCGGCCTCTTCCTGCTGCTCATCATGCGGCAGGCGCAGGGCTCCAACTCCCAGGCAATGAGCTTCGGCAAGAGCCGCGCTCGCCTCTTTACGGGTAGCAAGGTCACCGTCACCTTCACCGATGTGGCCGGCGTCGACGAGGCCAAGGAGGAGCTGGCCGAGGTCGTTGAGTTCCTCAAGTACCCGGAGAAGTTCGCCGCCCTGGGAGCGCGAATCCCGAAGGGCGTGCTGCTCGTCGGCCCTCCCGGCACCGGTAAGACCCTCCTCTCGCGCGCCGTGGCCGGAGAGGCCGGGGTGCCGTTCTTCAGCATCTCCGGCTCCGAATTCGTCGAGATGTTCGTCGGCGTCGGCGCCAGCCGCGTTCGCGACCTGTTTGACCAGGCGAAGAAGAACGCTCCCTGCATTGTGTTCGTCGATGAAATCGACGCCGTGGGCCGTCAGCGTGGCGCCGGTCTCGGCGGCAGCCATGACGAGCGCGAGCAGACCCTCAACCAGATCCTGGTTGAGATGGACGGCTTCGACACCGGCACCAACGTGATCATCATCGCCGCCACGAACCGCCCCGACATCCTCGACCCTGCCCTGCTTCGGCCCGGCCGCTTCGACCGCAAGGTCGTTCTCGATGCCCCGGATGTGAAGGGCCGCGAGGCAATCCTCGCCGTTCACACCAAGGGCAAGCCGATCGCCGACGATGTGCGCGCCCAGACGCTGGCCAAGTCCACCCCCGGATTCAGCGGCGCCGACCTGGCGAACCTGGTCAACGAAGCAGCCATCCTGGCCGCCCGGCGCAACAAGAAGATCATTACCATGGGCGAATTCGAAGAAGCCGTGGACCGCGTGATCGCCGGCCCCGAACGCAAGAGCCGCGTGATGTCCGAACACGAAAAGCGGCTCACTGCCTACCACGAAGGCGGCCACACCGTGGTCGCCCACTTCATGGAGCACCACGACCCGCCGCACAAGGTGACCATCGTCTCCCGCGGCATGGCCGGCGGCTACACTCGCTTCCTTCCCGATGAAGAGGCGCACTACCGCACCCGCAGCATGTTCCGTGACCAGCTTTGTACCGCCCTGGGCGGACACGCCGCCGAGGAGCTTGTCTTCGGCGAGGCGTCAACCGGCCCATCGAACGACATCGAGCAGGTCACTCGCATCGCGCGCGCAATGGTCACCCGCTGGGGCATGAGCGAACGGCTTGGCCCGCGCACCTTCGGGCGAAGTGAGGAGCTCGTCTTCCTTGGCCGCGAAATCTCAGAGACGCGGAACTACAGCGAGAAGATTGCCGAAGAGATCGACGACGAGGTCCGCCGCCTGATCGAAGAAGCCCAGGAGCGCGCCCGAAACGTCCTCCGCGAGCACCGGGCGCTCCTCGATAAGCTCGCCGGCGTTCTCCTCGAAGTGGAGACACTCGAAGGCGAAACTCTAACCCGTCTCCTTAACAGCGACCCGGGCGAGGCCTGGCCGCCGCCCGACCTCATGGACAAGCCCGAGAGCCAGGCGCCCAGCTCGCCTGCGGAGGCGCCGCGGAGACCTGCCTTTGAGCCCAAGCCTGCGCCCGGACTTGTCTGGGAAGGGCCCAGCCAGGCCAGCCTGAAGCCTCCTTTCGATTCGTAGCTGGTACGGCTTTCGTTGACCTAACCGGGGGACGGTCCCTAGACTGAGAGATCGTCCACCGAACCTTGGAGTGGTTGAAATTGGAAGCGATAATCCGCGCCGACGGGCGCCAGATGCGCCTCGTTGAGGGGCAGGAGTTTGAGGTTAGCCACCTGGCCGGTGAGCCGGGGGACAGCGTGAGCTTCGATGTGCTCATGCTTCTCGATGGCGCCGACGTCACAGTCGGTCAGCCGGTCGTTTCCGGGGCGGCGCTCACCGCGCGCATTGCCCAGCACGGAAAGGCCCCGAAGATCCGGTTCATGAAGTACAAGAACAAGGTGCGCTACCGGCGCATCCTCGGCCATCGCCAGCCGGTCACGCGGCTGGTGGTCGAAACGATAAGCAAGGGTTAACAGCAATGGCTCACAAGAAAGGCGTCGGCAGTTCCCGCAACGGCCGCGATAGCAACAGCCAGCGATTGGGCGTCAAGCACTTCGATGGCGAGGTGGTCAAGCCCGGCTCAATCATCATCCGCCAGCGGGGCACCCGCTTTCACCCCGGCGAGAATGTGGGCCTGGGCCGCGACTACACGATCTTCTCCCTGGTCGATGGCCAGGTGAAGTTCGAAGCCTTCGCCAAGGGCCGCCGCAAGAAGGTCAGCGTCTATGCGGCCGCGGTGGGAGGTTAGGCGATGAAGGCCGGCATCCATCCGAAGTACGAAGCCGCGCGCATCCATTGCAGCTGCGGCAACGAGATCGAAACGCGCTCCACAAGGCAGCAGATGCGCCTCGACGTCTGCAACAAGTGCCACCCGTTCTTCACGGGCGAACACCGCATCGTGGACACCGCCGGCCGCGTCGAGCGGTTCAACCGGCGCTACCAGCGCCCGTCGAGCTGAGCGGCGCCAGCGACTTGAAAGGGGCGCCTCGGCGCCCCTTCTTTGTTTCACCTGATCGGCGGAAATGACTGTGACCAACGCCCCGGCCGGACCAGCGAACGTCTACTACGGCGGCCAGGCCGTCCTTGAGGGCGTTATGATCCGGGGCCCCGAGCATATGGCGGTCGCCGTCCGGCACCCCAGGGGCCACATCGTGCGGCACTCGGAGAAGCTTGGGAGCCTCTATACCGGGCGTCCGCGGCGCATACCACTCCTGCGAGGCATCGTCGTGCTCTGGGAGACCATGGCGCTGGGCATGCGCGCCCTCTCCTTCTCGTCACGCGTGGCCATGGAGGAAGAAGACGAGAACGGCGAGACTGCCGAGTTTCCGGAATCGGTCTTCTGGGGAAGCATGGTTTTCGCCATGCTCTTCATGGTGGGGGTCTTCTTCGCTGGACCCATCCTGCTCGCCAACCTGCTCGAGATGACCGATGCGCACCGGTTCCTGATCGTGCTCGTCGAGGGCATCGTCCGGCTCGGGCTCTTTGTCGGGTACATCGCTCTCATCGGGCTCATCCCCGACATCAGGCGCGTCTTCCAGTACCACGGCGCCGAGCACATGACCATCCACGCCTACGAGGCGGGCAGGCCCCTCACCGTTGAGGCAGTCCGCCCTTACCCCAAGGAGCACACGCGCTGCGGAACAAGCTTTCTGCTCGTTGTCGTTGTGGTAGCGCTCCTCACCTTCTTTGCTTTCGACCTTGCCGTGGACCGGGGCATCCTCGTGCGCACGGCCTCGCGCATCGTCTTCATCCCCGTGATCGCCGGGGTGAGCTACGAAATCCTGCGCGTTGGCGCCCGGTTTGGCGGGAACTGGTTCGTGCACGCCATGTTCGTGCCCAACCTTGCCCTGCAGGCGCTCACCACGAAGGTCCCCGACGATTCCCAGATCGAGGTGGCCATCGCTTCCTTCGAAGCGACGCTGGAAGCCGCCGGCGTCGAGCCCGTCGCCGCTTCCGCCCTGGCAGCTGCTCCCCCGCTCGACTGACCTCCCGGCTCCATACAACGCGAGATAGGGTGCCGGTGCCCCCATCCCCGCAGCGTCACCCTTCACCCCTCCCGTTCCATGGTCAGGTAACAGGAGGGAACACGATGCAACACAGAACCCGCTTCACGCGGCGCCAGGTGCTCGCGGGGCTGACCATGGGCCTTGCCTCGGTAGCCTGCGCACCGGCAAGCACCTTTGGCGGGGGCCAGGGCGCGCCCGTGCCGTCGCCATCGCCCTCACCGGGGACCACCGGCGATGGCGGCCCGCCCTGCTCCGCGACAACCGCATACATGACGTTCGCAATCAACGTCCACGACTGGGTGCACCTCGACGAAAGCGCGGCTACCCTGCTGCGGGCCACCAGCATCTTTGAGAAGCACGGCGTTCACGGTGACTTCTACCTGACCGGTGAGATGGTCAACCGGTACCGCAAGAGCCGGCCCGACGTGATCGAACGGCTGCGCGCCTCGCAGATGACCATCAGCTACCACGTTCGGCCTCCCCACCCCCTGTATGACGGCTTCGGAGGGGCCCTGAAGAAGCTGAGCGACGGCGCACTGCGCCAGGCCCTCCTGGACTACGAGACTTACGGGCTTGATATGGCCACCGGCGGCCTCATCCGCTCCGAACCCGGGGGCTGGAGCCTTGTCGCCGAGGCGCTCGGGACCACGCCTGTAGTCTGCGGCGTGCCCACGGGCGACCCGCGCATCAAGGCGGCTGCGATGGAGAACTACCGGGCACTTGGCGCCCGGATGGTGGTCGCCTATCACGAGACCGGGACCAGGCCGGAGCGCCCGTTCGAGTACGTGGATGGTCTCCTCGCCCGGCCAAGCGATTTCAGCGTCACGCGCTGGCGTGCCGAAAGCCTCTCTGCCACGTCCCAGGGCGGGGCCAACGACCCGTTCTGGTGGAACTTCATGGGGACGCCGCACGAGGACGTCTACAACCCCACGGGATACCTACAGCAGCGGCTCAGCGACTGGTCCGAGGCCCGTCCCCCGTTCGTCACCTCGCTCATCCACGAGAACAACTTCCCTCGAAGCGGACCGGAGGTGTGGACACCCATCTACTGGGAAGGGGGCGACAAGTCCCTCCCAGCGTCGCCGCCTTACAACATGGCTGCACCGGACCCTTCGAAGCTTCGTACACAATCCCAGGCGGATGCGATCTGGGAGGCCTACGAAGAGCTCGTCGCCTACGCTGCGGCGAATCTTGCCGTCGTCACTTCCGCCGAAATCGTGTCCCTCGCCGAAGCATCTGGTACCGGAGGCCAGGCGGCGCCTTGGTGTCCGGGCGCACCTTCCTCTCACGGTTAAGGGCGAGGTAAAGACACCATTCGTCCACCCGGCGAGCCCGGCACCCCCGCGAGGGTACCGGCAATTCCGAAGGTAAGCCGGGACCGCCCGTCCCGGCCGCAGATGAGAAGGAGGAACTGAGATGCGTTTCGCAAAGATGCTGGGAAGCCTTGCTGTGGCTATCGCCGCCGTTGGCGTGGTGGCCTGCTCGCCTTCCACGGACACGGCCGGAAGCCTCCCTGCCGGGTCCGGGTCCGGGTCCGGATCGAATCCCGAGAGCAGCGAGGCCGGGCCCCTGCTGTTCACCATCGGCATGCACATCGAGCCCCTCGGCCCCACGGCCCAGGCGGCCGCCGCGCAGCCTTCAACGGCCGGGAAGCCCGGGGGAGCCTCGCGACCGGGGCCCGATTACAACAACGTCGAGATGTTCGAACGAAGCGTCGCCGACATGGAAACCCTGGCGGGGATTGTCGAAGAGCACGGCGGAAAGATGACCATCCAGGCCCAGTCCCCGTTCACGACCACCGCCGTGAACACGGGCAGCACCATCCTCAGCGACCTCCAGGATGCCGGTCATGAGATCGGCCTGCACTTCCATGAGGATGCCCACCTGGGCAAGACCGTCAACGAGCTCGGAACCGAGAAGTGGTGCGAGGTGATGAAAGAGGAGATCGGCTTCATTCACGATGCCGGGGTCGAAGGCGATATCAACTACTGGAGCGGCGGCAACCTGTACTCGCACCTCCTCGAAGCCGCGACCTGCGCCGGCCTTTCGGTGAACAGTGATTGGAAGAACCCCGACACCCAGCAGACCGACCTGGCGCTCGTGGGCACCGTGCCGTGGCGCCCCTCCGGTAGCGTGAGCGGAAGCGGCGCGACCCTGGACACCTCCGCCTTCGCCAGCCACGATCCGAGCGGCGAAGTCATCTTCCTTCCCGAGGGCAACTACGACCGCAGCGACTTCGCTGCCTCGCGCCGCTCCGAGGAAGCGGGCGGCGATGAAGCCTACTTCGAGTACCTGGAATCACAGCTCCTGCGCTCCGTCGAAACGGCAGTGCCGGGCAAAGTCAATGTCTTCCACTTCACCATCCACCCCGGGGAGTTCCGCGGAAACAACAACGACCCCTTCGGAGTCATCGAGCGCTTCCTCTCCGAGGTGGTCGACCCGCTGGTGGCCGAGGGCAAGGTGGAGTGGGCCACCCTGTCGGAGATGGCGGCCGCCTTTGAGGAGTGGGAGGACGAAAACCCCGGGGCCGACCCGCGCGAGGGCCAGGATGCTGCATCGCCGGCTCCCTCCGATTCTGGAACGGCTGCGGGCGCCAGCCCCACCGTTCCTGCGAGCACCAGCCCCGCTGCACCCGCGAGCGGCGGGAAGCCCCGGACGGGGAAGGCATACACGGGCAAGGTGGATCGTGATGTCACCTACTGCACGGCTGGCGGCACTGCCCTGAAGATGGACATCTACTATCCGCAGGGCGCGAGCGGCGAAACGCCCGCGGTGCTCTACGTTCACGGGGGCGGCTGGACGGGTGGCTCCAAGTCCGGGGGCTCCGGCTCTGAGACCATCCCGTCGCTTGTCGCCGAGGGATTCCTGGTCGCGGCTGTCGACTACCGGCTGGCCCCGAAGGACAAGTGGCCGGCGCAGATCGAAGACGTGAAATGTGCCGTGCGCTACCTGCGCGCCAACGCCGAGAAGTATTCCATCGACGCCGACAGCATCGGCGCCTATGGGGGCAGTGCCGGCGGTCACCTCGTCTCCATGCTGGGGGTCACCGATGGCGATGAGGGGTTCGAGGGCACGGGCGGCTGGGCAGGTGTTTCCAGCCGCGTACAGGCCGTGGTCAGCATGTTCGGCGCCGGAGATATGACGGTTGAGTTCAATGGCGCCAGCCAGGCGATTCTGACCGGGGTCTTCGGAGTTGAGAGCAGGCCTTCCGAAGTCCTGGCCAAGGCCAGCCCCGTGACGTGGGCCAGCAGCGACGACCCGCCGTTCCTGCTGCTCCATGGAGAGAAGGACAAGCTCGTTCCCCTCTCTCAGTCCCAGGTCCTGCACGACGCCCTCATGAAAGCTGGCACAGAGCCGGAGCTCGTGGTGGTGAAGAACGCGGGCCACGGCTTCGCCCCTACAGGAGGCGCCATCAGCCCAACCAGGACCGAGATCTCCGCCATGATCGCCGCCTTCTTCGCGGAACACCTGAAATAGGTGGCAGGCACAGTCCACCGGGCGAGGAATGAGGGCGCCGCTGCCGGCGCCCTCATTCTGCTCTTCTTCGCTCCAGCCAGATGCCTCCGTCGGGACCTTCCCCATGCAGAGGGCGGAGCCCCATCCGCACCCAGAAGTAAAGCGCCAACCCACGCTCGCCCGGCGCCCACGCGCGCACCGTCCTGAAGTCTGATGTGAATGCGGCCCGCAATAGCAGCCGGGCCGCCTCGGAACCGGCGCCGTAGCTTCGACGACCTTCTTCGATGCAGAGGCTGCGTATGAGCAGCGCCGAAGGCCCCTCGCCCTCCTCCAGGCCGATGGTCCCGGCCACCTGTCCATCTTCGAGCGACACCACGAGCACCGGCCCCCGGGGTTCTGGTCCCGCCTCAAGGCGGAACCTGCCTCCCACGCGCGGCAACCCCAGGCGCTCGGCAACGTTCAACGGCGCAGCCATTCGCGCACCCGGGCGGCAACCGCGGCCGTATCGTCCCTCACCTTCGTGCACTCGGGAAGCGCGGCTACGAACTGGCGCCCGTATGGCTTCTCGTAGATGCGCGGGTCCAGCACGGCAACCACGCCACGGTCGTTCCGGTCGCGGATGAGCCGGCCAAAGCCCTGGCGGAACCGGAGGATCGCCTGGGGCAGCGCGTACTGGCCGAACGCGTTGGAGTACTGTTCGGAGCGCGCGCGGTAGACGGGGTCGGTAGGGACCGCGAAGGGCAGCCGGGCGATGATGAGCAGCGAAAGCGCCTCGCCCCGGATGTCGACGCCTTCCCAGAAAGAAGCCGTGCCGAGCACGAGGGTGCGTGAGTTCGCCATCAGGTTCTCCGTGAGCTGCCTGGGCGACCCGTCGGGACCCTGGGCCAGCACCACGATTCCTTCTCCTTCCAGCTCAGGACGAACGAGGCCGGCCACCTCGCGGAGCGACGAGTGCGAGGTGAACAGCGCCAGGGCGCGCCCTTCTGATGCCCGCACCAGCTCCGTCACTGCACGGGCAACCGACTCGATGTGGCCGGTGGCCGATGGCTCGGGGATGTCCGTGAACGCCGCAAGGAGCGTCGATGACCTGTAGTCAAAGGGCGAGCCCAGCATCAACGTCTCGGGCGACTCCAGGCCGAGACGCCGCGCCGAGTAGTCCATGCTTCCCCCCGCGGAAAGCGTGGCGCTTGTGGCTACCACCGTGCTCTTCTTCGAAAACAGGCTCTCCCAGAGCGTCGGGCCCACGTCGAGGGGCGCCGCGTTCAGCGTCCCGCCCCCGTCGCGCTCGCGGCTGATCCAGACAATGGTCTCGTCGTCGTGCGCGCCCATGAGTTCGGCGTGCTTGAGGCGCATCTCTTCAACCTTCCATGCGGCCGATTGAATCTCCCCGGAGAGCGCCTCGGCGTCTTCGACTGCCGGGGTCACGGCCACGATGCGTGCAGCGTTCAGCGCGCGATCGTTCACTTCCTTCAGGGCATGGTCGAGAGCGTCCCACGCCAGCTCTGTGTCGGCCCAGGATGGCCGGGCGCGGACAGCCCGCGTCACCAGCAGGCGGTCTTCGTCTCCGCCGCCGTCGCGAACCTGCCGTCCCAGCGCCTCGAAACAGGGGACCAGTGCCGCCTGCGCCTGGGCGACGGCCTTTTCGAGCGCCTTGCCGGCCATGTTCGCGCCACCTTCGGGGAGCGCGCGCAGGAGGGCCACCACCCCGCCCTCGCGGTGCTCCCGGCTCCCGCGCCTGTGCAGCCCGTCCATGGCCTCTGCCATCCGGCGCCGGCTGATTGAGGCGCCGAACTGCTGGGTCGCCTGGTCCTCCAGGTTGTGCGCTTCGTCGATGATCAGGTGGTCGTATGCAGGAAGGGCGCTCCCGTTGGAGGCAATGTCGGCCAACAGGAGAGCGTGGTTGACGATGATGAGGTGCGCCGACTCGGCGCTCTTGCGTGCCCGGAGCAGGAAGCACTGTCCGTCCCGCACAAAACGGTTCTGGCGCGAGAGGCAGTCCGCGTCCTGCGCCGAAATCCGCTGCCAGGTGAGCCAGTCGCCCTGGTCCAGGTTGAGCTCCGCGCGGTCGCCCGTTTCTGTATCGGGGAGCCAGAGCAGCAGCGAGGCGCCAAGATGGGCGAAGTCGGGGTCGCCGAGCCCGGATGCGAAGTTGGCAACGAACCTCTGCATGCACAGGTAGTTGCCCCGCCCCTTGAGCAGGCTGGCTCGCAGGTCCTCCTCGTTTTCGATGGCCCCTGCTGCCAGCAGGATGCGGCGCAGGGCGGGGATATCCTTCCGGAGGAGCTGCTCCTGCAGGTTGATCGTGTTGGTCGAAATCACAACACGTTCGCCGTTCCGGATGGCGTTCAGCGCGGCGGGCACGAGGTAGGCGAGCGACTTTCCAACCCCCGTGCCGGCCTCCACCAGGTAGTGACCGCCGCGGGCGAATGCCTCGGCCACCGCCTCTGCCATCTGCACCTGTTCCGCGCGCTCCTCGAACTGCTCCACCACGCTCATGGCCGTTCGGAAAGCCTCGCCGATGGCGGCCGGGGCTACCGGCTGGCGCTTTTCACGCCGCACCAGGGGCGGAACGCCCTCCACCTTGCGCGCTTCTGGCAGCATGGGCCCGGTGACCTGAACCGGGGTGGCGCCGTCTTCGCCAATGAGCGCCGCCAGGGCCGGGTCGTGAATCGAGACCAGCCTTGCCAGCTGTTGCCGCTGCTCTGCCGGGAGCTCAGCTGCCCGGCGAAGCAGCGCCACGAAGATAGCCGCTGCGGTTCGCGCGTCGGCCAGCGCCCGGTGGTGATTGCCCGCCTCAACCTCCAGGGTGGCGGCCAGGGCCATCAATCCGCGCGATTGCCGCCCCGGAACGAGGAACCGCGACATGCTGGCGGTATCGAACGCCCCGCCTTCGAACGCGACTCCCTCGCGACGCAGGAAAGCCAGGTCGAAACCGATGTTCTGGCCAACCACCGGTTCACTGCCAACGAATCCGCGCAGCTCGTCGGCCACATCGGCCAGCACCGGGGCGCCACGCACCTCGGTGGCGGCAATGCCCGTCAGCCTCTCCGTGAAGTACGGTATCGCGCGCCCCGGATTGACCAGCGTCTGGAAGGAGTCCACCTCTTCGCCGTCCGATGTGAACCGGACGGCGCCGATTTCGATGATGCGATCCCGGTCCGGGTCGAGGCCGGTCGTTTCAAGGTCAAGGGCGACAAATGTACGGCTCACTCGTTCGAACATCCGTGCGGGTCAGTCGAGTCTACAGGCCGCCGGCCGCCCGTGCGAACCCCATTGCGGCCTCCATCCCTTCACTACTCTCCCTTCGCGCCTCCTGCTGTCGCGGTTGGCCTGCCCGGGCCCACTCCCGGCCGGGTTGGAGGCTTTCCCCTTCACGCGTAGAATCGCCTGCATATCCCCGTTGTCACGGTGTATGTGGAGGTTGGGCCTATGAAAGTCTATGCCACCGAGGACATCCGCAACGTTGTCCTCATGGGTCATGGGAGCGTCGGCAAGACTCTCCTCGGTGAGTCCGCCCTGTTCGTCAGCGGTGCGATTACACGCATGGGCAGCGTCGAAGAAGCCAACACGGTGAGCGACTACGATGACGACGAGCACAAGCGGAAGTTCAGCCTCAACCTCGCCCTTCTCCCCGTCGAGTGGGAAGGCAAGAAGATCAACCTCATAGACACCCCCGGTTACGCGGACTTCGTCTCCGAGGTCATCTGCGGCGCGCAGGCTGCTGACCTGGCACTCGTTGTTGTCGATGCGGTGTCTGGCCCCGAAGTTGGAACGGACCGTGCCTGGCAGATCGCCGAACGCCTCAAGCTGCCCCGGCTCATCGTCGTGAACCGAATGGATCGTGAGAATGCCAGCTTCGCCAGCGTCCTGGCCGCCTCACAGAAGCGCTGGGGCGGGAAAGTAGCACCCCTCCAGCTTCCGATTGGGGCGCACGACACCTTTTCCGGAGTTGTGGACCTGCTACACATGAAGGCCTACATGGGGGACAAAGCCGAGGAAGCCGAAGTTCCCCCCGCTCTCCGGGACGAGGCGGAGTCGCTCCGCAGCAGCCTTATCGAAGCCATCGTCGAGACCGACGAAGACCTCATGGCCAAGTACTTTGCCGACGAGGAGCTGACCGAAGAGGAACTCGCCCGCGCGCTTCATGGCGGGCTGGACCAGGGCCTCATCATCCCCGTCGTCTGCACGGCGGCGGCGAAGCAGGTTGGTGTCCGCCGCCTGTTGCAAGTCATTGCCGCCAGCGGGCCTTCCCCCGCGGACCGCGAGCCGGTGGTTGCCGGCGACGCCTCCCTCACCGCCCGGAGCGACGGCCCTGTGGCCGCGCACGTCTTCAAGACGGCCGCGGACCCGTACGTCGGTAAGCTGACCTACCTGCGCGTGATCAGCGGCACGCTCAGCTCCGACAGCCACCTCTGGAATGCCAACAAGGCCGCTGATGAGCGGCTTGGGACGATCTACATCCAGCGCGGCAAGGAGCAGGAGCCGATTGCGAAACTGGCCGCCGGGGATATCGGCGCCGTCGCCAAGCTCGCGCACACCGCCACGGGCGACACCCTCTGCGCCAAGGAGCAGCAGTTCGTGCTCCCGGAAATCGCCTTCCCCAGCCCGGTGCACAGCATGGCCGTGAAACCGGCATCGAAGGCTGCCGTCGACAAGCTCGGCCCAAGCCTGCAACGCCTGCTGGAGGAGGACCCGGGCCTTCGCCTGACGCGTGACGGCGGCACCGGCGAGGTCATCCTTTCGGGCCTGGGAGACGCCCACCTCGATGTCACCATCGAGCGCCTCAAGCGCAAGTTCAACGTCGATGTTGAGCTTAGCCTGCCGCGCGTCCCCTACCGGGAGACCATCGCGAAAAAGGGCGCCGCCGATTACACCCACAAGAAGCAGACCGGCGGACACGGCCAGTACGCTCGCGTCGCGATCGAGATCAACCCGACACCGCGCGGCTCGGGGCTCCAGTTCTCGGAACGAGTCGTTGGCGGCTCCGTGCCCAAGGAGTTCATCCCCGCAGTCGAAAAAGGCGTCATGGAGACGGCGCGCGAGGGTGTCGTCGCCGGCTACGAGCTGACTGACTGCCAGGTCGTCCTCTTCGATGGCAAGCACCATCCCGTCGATTCGAGCGAGATGTCGTTCAAGCTTGCCGCCTCGCAGGCCTTGAAAGAGGCCGTGGCCGCCGCCGCGAGCACCCTCCTCGAACCGATCATGCTCATCAAGGTTCGAGCTCCCGAGGCGAACGCCGGCGACATCGTAAGCGACCTCAATACGCGCCGCGCCAAGATCCACGGCATCAATCCTGATGGAGGCGTGAGCGTGATTGAGGCCGAGGTTCCGCTCGCCGAGGTGCAGCGCTACGCCTCCGACCTCCGCTCAATCACGCAGGGACGGGGCCACTTTGAGCTTGAGTTCGACCACTACGGCGAGGTTCCGCCGAACATCGCCCAGAAGGTCATTGCCGAGCACAAGAAGGCTGTCGAAGCGGCGCACTCGCACTAACGAAGCGCATGACCGCACCCCGGTGGGCCCCGGAGGGCCTGGCCATCCTCAGCGGTCCGCGCTCAACCCTGGAGCGATAGCCCGGTTTCCCTGGACGGGAGTGGGCGTTGTGCCGGGCTTCGGAGCCCCGTGGTTTGTAGCCGAGACAGTCAGCACAAACGGCGCTCCTCCCCCGAGCAGGGGCTCAATCCAGAGCGTGGCCTGGTGCGTACCCGTGGGCATTGTGGCGGCGTCCAGGGTCACCAGCAGCACGCTTTCGTAACCCGCCTGGGCCACGCGTGGTTTGCTCGCGGTGGCTTTCTGTGTCACCACTTCGGTCTCGTTGCCTATCGCCACGCCCCCATCGACTGTGCGCGTGGAGCTGTCTCCGGCGTGCCTTGCCACCAGCCACGGGACTGAGCTGCGCACCCTGAAGGGGCCAATCCAGGTGCCCGTGTTCTTCACCGTGACGGTGGTCGAGGTCACCACGCCGTCGACATAAGCCACGAGATTGGCCTCCGTCGCGCCGGCGAAGGAAAGAACGGGGCTTCCCAGGAACGTGGCCGCGGCCGTGGGGTTCGCTGCAGGCGTCCCATCCGTGTGGGTCTCCACCCCCTGCTCCGGGATGCTCGTGGGGAAGTCCATGGCGGGGCAGCCCCCGGCAAACCCGGCGTCCTCGCATGCTTCGAAATTGGCAGGTTGGAACGCGGCCGCCACCAGCGGAATCGTGAGGTTGGGCATCGCGAATTCCTGTGGCATCCACATTCGCGGCCCCTGTGCCGGGGCGCTCTTCTTCACGAGGAACGATTCGGCCACCCAGCCGTCGCCGTAAAGGGCCGACCGCACGTTCCACCAGACGAGGTCCTCTGCCGCTACCGGCCCACCGAGCACCGTGACCTCCATGCCGTTGGCCAGGCACCCCTTCGGCGCCTGCTCCTTGCCGGGAGTAGGGCGAAGGTTCACGCAGTCGTCCACGCGGATGAGGGCCACCTCTCCAACTTCGAACTTTGGGGCCCCGGGCACGGGCGGCGGCTGGGCCGGCGGCGTCCAGCCCTGTTGCCCGTCGGGTGTCGAAGGCGGGTAACGCATGCAGCCGTAGACCCGTTCCGGGTAGGTGAAGTCCCCATACCCGAACATCAACCCGCCGCTGCTGGTTGTCTGGTAGCTCGGTGCTGATGGGTCGTAGCAGTGATAGACAGGGCTTGCCTCACCGCCGCCGCGAAGCGGGTCGCGGTCGGGGTTAAGCGGATGGTTGCTGAAAGCGAAGCCGTTGTAGCTCCAGATGGCGTAGTACCAGTCCTCCAGCGCCGCCGGGTCGCCGTTTCCCGCAATGGGCCGGTACTTCGGGGCGCTGTTCCACTTGTCGGCCAGGATGCGCACCCCTTCCGCGATATTGAAGAGCAGGTGCGTTCCCACCACCGCCTGCTTGGCCGTTGGAGAACCCGAGTTGTTGGCCATGCCGGAGGTCACCTGTCCCAGGCCGTAACCGCAATCAAAGGAGCGAAGAACGGGGCCAACGCCACCCCACGGCACCGACCCCGAGCCGTTCGACCAGTTCGATTCGACCCAGACGATGGACTTGTAGATAGAAGGAGGCACCCGCAGTGACGTGTCGGCAGTCGTGGTGCGTTCCGCGCGCGAACCCTTCACCAAACCCTGGTAGCGAACATCAACCTGTTCGCCACCCACCGAGAGGACAGACGTGACGGCCTTACCTTCAACCGCGAGGTCAATGGCAGTGTTGTAGCGGGCCACGTACTGTTCGAGTTCATAGGTATCGAAGTCAAACGGTCCGCCGCTGCCGCAGGCGCGCGCATCCCTCCCGGGGAGGCTCGCCCCATAAATGGCCGCTGCTGCAGCCAGGGCAACCAGAACCGCAAGGCGGGTCAGCGGGCGGCCCATCCGTAGAACCTCGTGAATTCGGCGAGCGCGGTCCGTGACCCGTCCTCGGCCAGGAGCTCCAGGGTCACGTTACCCGGCCGCTCGAAGCCGGCGCCGGACCAGTGCTGCACCGCCAGGTGCTCTCCCCCGGGGGAGTACGCCAGGGGCACATCGAACCCGGTGGTCCCTGCCTGTGCCGCGACGACTCCCGCCCCGGTTACTGCGGGCTCCTGTCCGAATGTCGGAGAGGCCGCACCGGGCCTCCACGAAACACCGAGCTGCTGGCCGCCCCCGGCCGACTGCGCTGCGACCTGGCCCTGCGTGGAGCCCGCCAGCGAGACCACCTTCGCCCTGTACTGCAATCCGGCAGAGGCGTCGCTTTCGATGAATGCGAGCCATTCGCCGTCGGGGCTCAGCTCCCAGTCCCTCGTGATCTGCGTGCTCAGGTGGGCCGCTTCGGCGCCGTCGCGGTAAGCCGTGGAGCCCCGGCCATCGATGACGACCGACGCAAGCCTGCCCAACGGGTCGATCCCGGCAATGTACACGCCGAGCACTCCTTCGAATCCACGGACCTCCCGTTCGCCGTCACCGGCCGTGCCTACGCGATAGATGGCAACCCGGGCCCGTGGTCCGCTGCCCTGCGCCGTGCGAGTGAAATAGATGGATTGACCGTCCGGCGCCCACGCGACTGTCTGGAGGTGGTCAACACCGTTCGCAACCCGCGCCAGTGTGGCGCTCTCAAGATTGAGGACGTACAGCGATGCCGAGGGATATGCGGGTGTTCCTCCATCGGCCACCACCAGGGCCAGCCTGCGACCTTCGGGGGAGACTGCGCCTGTCGCGGAATAGCCACGGAGGTGTGGAATGGAGGCGATCTCGATGGCCGCGTCTGGCCCGTCAGCCGGGGCCACGAAGATGGTGTCCCGTTCTTCGCCTGTCTGTGCCACCACGGCGTATTCGCCCGGCGAGGCCGAGGCAAAGGCCGTGCGGGCGCCCCGGGGGGTTCCGGGCGAGCTCACGACCGCAGCGATTATGGGCATCACAGCCACAACCGCGCCGAGCACCGAGACGAAGATGATCGCCCTGGAGGCCCGGCCCCGCGCGTTCGCCCCCCTGGTACGGTGAGTAAGACGGTCACGGCTAATCTGCATCGATCACGAACCCAAATGCCCAGGCCCCGGCCCTGTCTGTCAGGAACAGCCGGCTCTCTGCCGTGGTGATTTCGAGCGTCTCGCTGACGCCAGTCCGCCCTTCGCGATCTCCGGGAGAGAACACCCGCGCGGCCAGCACCGTCCCATCGGGTGACCAGCGAACGGGAACGACGTATGCCTCCTGTTCGTCAGCTCCGGTCAGTCGCACCGAGCCGCCGGGCCCGCCAAAGGCAGGGATCTCCGAACCGGGGAGCCAGGCAACCCCGATCTGGTCCCCGTCGGCAGGCTGTTCGGTGATTGCGCCCGTAGCCAGGAGCATTGTCCGGCCAGTGTAGGCACGGTCACTCCCGGCCCGGATGTCGATGTAGGCGAGCCGGGCGCCATCGGGGCTCAGGGCCCAGTCACGTGTGCGGCCCGCGCTGAGAACTCCTACCTTCTCGGTTGCTCCTTCCTTCACAACCCAGAGGGTCGAACCAGACTGGTTGACGGTCACTACATAAAGCCTGTCTCCGCCGGGTGAATAGCCCACCGGCGCAGCTTCGAAGACGCCCTCGAACCGGGCCACGGGCGTGGCCTGCCCGGTGCGCACATCAACCTCTATCACCGCTGCCGCCACGCGAGCGCTGCTGTCGGCGGGCCCGGACTGCACCCCGGTGACGCGCCAGCCGTCCTGGCTCCACGCCAGCGTCGAAAGGTAGTCGAACTCCGCTGCCACGGGCATCGAGGTCCGGCCGGCCACATCCAGGAGTGCCATCTGTGCATAGGTCGGGTCGCTGGAAACAGAAAGGACAGCTATCGTGTCCGCTCTTGGCGATGCCGAGCCGCGCGCGTGCAGCCCGTACACATAAGGGAACGTCGCAATCAGGGCCGGCTCCGAACCGGGTCCGAGCGCCCGGACGTAGATGTTGTCGACTCCCGCCCCCGGCACCGAATACGCAATTGCACGAACCTGCGATGCAGCGATCGGGTCATGGATTGCCACCTTCGAATCGGTCGAAAGCGGCCGGGCGTTGAACGCCGCCCACGCCAGGACCGTGCCCGAAACGGCGAGGATTCCCAGGATCAGCGGGACAAGCGAATGCGGGACATGTGGACCATGATGGGCCCGCGAGACGTACAAACGGCTTTACCTCGCGCTAGCTGGGCGCTCCGCTACCCTGTGCGTGAACGATGCCACCGGCTCCATGCTGCATGCCGGCCTCCGTCATCTGAGCGCCGGTACCCCCGCTGTACCGCCACGACCTTACGTTTGCCGTCCATTCGAGCGCCCCTCGACCGGGCGCTGGCGCGGCTTCCCCAACCCGGCGAACGTACCAGCGAGCCCATGTCCCGTCAATCCCGGTGGGCCCTTCCTCGGCACTTTGCTTGTTGACGCCTGTCCCCCCGGTTTGCTACGTTCCTTCCCAAGGAAGGAGGTGATGCGCATGGACGATCACAGTCGTAGTTACGGCCGGAGCATCTTGGCGCGGGAGGTGACCTCCTCCTAAGACTGTCTTCGGTCTTAGCTACGCCAGGGGCCGGGTGCAAAACCCGGCCCCTTTTGCTTTCATGTGGAGAATGCCCCGGTTCGACACAGCCGCCTTTCACCAGCGCCTCGCCACAGCCGGAATCGGCCGGGCCCTCGAATACCGTTCCGTGGTGGAAACCACCATGACAGTCGCAGCCGGTCTCGCCCGTTCCGGCGCCTGCCATGGCACGCTGGTTCTCGCTGAGCAGCAAACAGCCGGCCGCGGCCGCCGGGGCCGCACCTTCCACAGTCCCCCGGAAGGCAACCTCTACTTCACCCTCATCCTGCGCACGGCGCCCGAGACCCATCGCCGGTTGCCGGTGGCGCTCCCGCTCGCGGTAGCAGCGGCCTGCCGCGCCGAGGGGTGCGACGCGCTCATCAAATGGCCGAACGACATCTGGGCGAAGGGCCGCAAGCTCTGCGGAATGCTCATCGATGCAGAGTCGGCCGTGGGCGAAGGAACGGCCCTGGCGCTCGCCGGGATAGGGGTGAACGTGAACGGCGACCCCGGCACGGTGCCCGAGCTACGCGACATCGCGACGAGCCTCACCCGTGAGCTGGCCCGCCCGGTCAGCCGCGAGCAGCTCCTGGCTCGCATCTGCCTCGAGATCGAAAACGCCCTCGCGGCCGCCGGCGAGGACCTGCTGGCCGCCTATCGAAAGTTGAGCCTGGTTCTTGGCCGGGACGTACTCCTCTCCTACCCGGATGGGGAAGCACGGACCGCCTGCGCCGAAGCGATTGACAGCGACGGCGCGCTCCTCGTCCGCTACCCGGATGGGACTCGCGAAACGGTTACGGCCGCCGATGTCACTCTCCGTCCCGCGGGCGGCTGATTTCAGGCGGCCGCGGGTTCAGGGAGCGCAGCTGCTTCCGCCCCGGTCCGGGGGTAGCAGCCGCGGAACCGCCAGGCCACCACGGCGGCGCCACCGCCAAGCGTGAGCGGCAGCAAGCCCAGGCCCAGCGCCGGTGAAACCAGCAGCGCTACCACCAGCTTGCAAATGGTCATTCCGCCGATGATCGCGGCCGTTGTCCGCGGCCGCAGGATGAGCGGCCTCGCCTCGATCTCGGGACTCGTCTCAAGGAGCAGCCCAAGACGGTAACGCATGACTGTGAACATCGCCGCACCCTCTCACCCGTGATGCCGCTCTTGCCCCATTGTCTCTTGTGGTTGGCGGCGCTGCGGTTTCGCCTTCGTGGCGAAATAGTCACCCGGCCCCGCTGCGTACAGCTCGTTCGATGACGCGGGCGCAGTCGAGGAGCTCGGGGATGACGAGGTACTCATCCCTCGTGTGCTGGTTGTACCCTCCCCGGCCGAAGACCACGCTGGCGATGCCGTGTCCCCGGAAGACGTTGCCGTCGGTCCCGCCTCCCACCGGGTGGGGGTCGGGTTCCATGCCGAACTCCTGCAGGACGCCGTACAGCAGCTTCGCTGCGGGGTCGTCTTCGGTAAGGCGGTAACCGGGATATTCGCGCCTGAAGCTCGCCTCGATCCGGGCCCCGGGGTGCCGGCCGCGCACGGCCTCGACGTGAGCTTCGGCCTGGCCCTGGAGCGCCTGGACCGCGCCCTCGTCCATGCTCCGCATCTCCCCTTCGATGCGGCAGTGGTCCGGGACGGCGTTCCGCACGAGCCCGCCCTGGATCCGGCCCACGTTGCCCGTGGTCTCCGCGTCAAAGCGTCCCTGCGGGAGGCCAGAGACTATCTCGGCGGCGATTGTGATCGCGGGTATGCCCTTTTCCGGCTCAAGCCCGGCGTGCGCCGAGCGTCCGAAGACGTCGATGTCGTACGTATGGTGGAAGGGCGCCTGCCCCTGGATGCTCGCCGGCGGCCCACCGCTGTCAATCACAAGCGCTACCTTCGCGCTGATCCGGCTGTAGTCCATGTTTCGTGCGCCCAGGAGGCCAACTTCCTCGCCGCGGCTCACGGCGACCTCGACCGCCCGGTGGGCTCCGCCATCTTCCCGGAGTGATTCGATTACTTCCAGGATGACCGCGCACCCGGCCTTGTTGTCGGCTCCCAGGATGGTCGTCCCGTCGCTGCGGATGATGTCGGGTCCATCAAACACGGGCTTGATTCCCCGTCCCGGCTCGACGGTGTCCATGTGGGCCGAAAGCAGGAGCGGCTCTCCGTGGCCGGCGATGCGGCCAAGCACGTTGCCGTGCGCATCCTGGGAAGCCTCGGCGCCGAGGGCGCGCAGGCGCCGCTCGATCTCGGCCGCCACGGCGTCTTCAGAACCGGAGGGCGACTCGATGGCCACAAGTTCCAGGAATGTGCGGACGATGCGGTCGCGATTGATCATGCCCGAAAGGGTAAGGCCCCGGCCGGGCCAGCGGAAGCGCGTCTCCTATTTCGCCGACGCCATTACCGTGGCGCCCGATTCCATGCCAACCCCGGCCAGCATTGCGTGGATACGGCGCATGTTCTCGACAATCCGGCCTGCCTCGCGGCCAACCGCCTGCTTGCCGTCGCACAGGGCCTCGGCGGGGTTCGAGTGGATGTCGAACTCAATACCGTGCGCGCCGGCGGCGATGAAACCGTAGGCCACGCGTTCCACCAGCTTGCGGTCGCCGGAGCTGTGGCTCGGGTCGGCGATGAGCGGGAGGTGGGACTTCACCCGGACGAGGGGGATCATCGAGATGTCCGCCGAGAACCGCGTCTCCGACTCAAAGCTCTTGATGCCGCGGTAGCAGAGGATCACGTTGGTGTTCCCGTGGGCTGTTGTGCGTCCCTCCCGGTCAACACCCGACATAATGTAGGCCGCCGCGCAGAGCCACTCGCTCATGTCGTTGCCGAATCCGTGCTTGAGGATGATGGGCACGTCTATCCGGGAGAGCTCTTCGAGGAGCGGGGAGTACTGCGCGCTCCTTGCCCCCACCTGGATCACGTTCACGCCGGCATCGAGGAACGCCTGCAGGTGCCGCAGGTCGATGAGCTCGCTCACGATGGGCAGGCCAGTCTCCGCCTTCATGGCCCGCGCGATCTCCAGGCCGCGCTTCAGTTCGAGCCCCCGGTAGTCGTATGGGCTGGTGCGCGACTTGTCGACGAACGCCCGGAGGATGTCAACGCCGGCATCCTTCGCCATCCGGGCTGACTCGATTGCCTGCTGCTCGCTCTCGATTGCACATGGTCCGCCGAAAACCGTCAGGTGTGGCCCGCCAACGGGCACCCCGGCTACGCTTACCACCGTGTCTTCGTGGTGGAAGTTGCGGCTGGCGTCCTTGAACTTCTCTGTGATGCGGATCACACGGTCGACACCGGGTAGCTCCGAGATGCGGCCGTCATCGACGATGGCAGCGATGCCCTTGACACCGATTACAGTCGTGTCGCTCACGATGGTTTCGCAGCGCAGGCCGTAGTCGCGCATGATCCGGTCGATGACGTGCTGAACCTGGTCGGACGTGGCCCCTTCGGCCATATGGATGATCATCTGCTGGCGGACTCCGTTATGTTGGGAGCCATTCTCTCGTCTCAGCAGCCTACGTGCGACACGCCCCTGCCCGGGCAGTTCAGAAGAGGATCGACGAAAGCCGCCTCTGGTACTCGCGTGTTACGGGGGAGTCCAGGCCAAGGATGTCGAACACGGCCAGGGCTGCCTTGCGCGCCGCTCCGTCGGCGAACGCGCGGTCCAGCCGCAGAGACTCCATCAGTTCGTCCAGCGCGCGTTCGTACTGCTCCCGGGCGGCGAGCATCACGCCCCAGCGGTAGCGCGCACGAGGGTCCTTCGGGTTGCCCATCGCCTCGCCTTCAAGGTCCTCCCCGGCGTGCCGGTCTGCGAACCCTTCCAGGAAGATGCGATGCTTGAGCACCTTTGCCCGGCGATCACCGGGGGCACGATCGAGAAGCCGCTCTGCTTCGGCCTGCTCACCGCGGCCGGCCAGGATCGCCGCGAGACCAACGAGCGCCTCCACATTCCCCGGCTGCGCTTCGAGAGCGGCTCGATAGCCCGCTTCGGCGCCCGCAACATCGCCCTGGCGCAGCCGGTCCGCGGCTTCGGCAGCCGCCTGGTCGGCCGGGCCAGGCGCCAGCTGCTGGAAGAACGCGCGCACGCGTGCCTCCGGGATTGCGCCCGTGAATTCGGCCACGACCTTGCCGTTGCGAAAAGCCTTTACGGCAGGGATCCCCTGGATGCCGTAGGCCATCGACGTTTCCGGGTTCTCGTCCGTGTTCAGCTTCGCCAGCACGACAGAGCCACCGTATTCTGCGGCCACCCGCTCGATGATTGGCCCCAGAACCCGGCAGGGGCCGCACCACGGCGCCCAGAAATCGACCACCACGGGCCGCTTGCTGGATTCGGTCAGCACCTCGCTTGCAAATGTGTCGTCGGTGACGTCGCGCACGGCGGAACCGGCAGGCATGGAATCACTCTCCGGAAGTCAGATTCGGCGTGGTTCGATCGTAGCGAATGGGTCCGCGCAAGAGGAAGTACAACCGGTCCACCGGGAGGGGGCCGTAGGGTCTCAGTCGTGGCAGTTCAGCGGGCCTGTAAGCCGGATTCTGTGCCTCCCGCGGCGCGGGAGCGGCGATCATCTCTCTGGGCGCCACGTTGCCGTAACGCTCGTGCAGCCAACCCGGGAGTGATAACGGGCCGGGACCCCTTCTCCCCTATTTGGCCTTGCTCCAGGCGGGGTTTTCACGGCCGCCCTGTCACCAGGACGCCGGTGCGCTCTTACCGCACCATTTCACCCTTACCTGCCGAAGCAGGCGGTATGTTTCTGTTGCACTTTCCGTCGGCTTGCGCCGCCCGGGCGTTACCCGGCGCCTCTTCCCGGTGGAGTCCGGACTTTCCTCCCCGAAGGGCGATCGCCCGGCCCGCTGAACCACCGCAATTGTACCAGACAGCGGTTGGCCCGGGGCCGGCCAGGGGTCAGCTGGAGCCTGCCATCGCCGCCAGCTGCCGCGCGTGGTCCTTCGCATGGATGCGCAGGAAGAGCAGCCATTCCCGCCAGTTCAGCTCTCCGAAGAATGGGTGCTCCCACTTCACATCGAGGAATGCGCCCGCGCCGGCTTCGCGCACGTGGACGTAGAGCGAATCAAGCGCCTCTCGATGGCTTGCGAGCATCTCCTCGAACGTTCCTGCCGGTGCTTGCTCCTCGCCGCCCGGGAGTTCTCCCGTGCAGGCCACGTGCAGAATCTGCCGCGCGCAATGGATGTCCGAGCCGGTTGCGTGCCGCAAGCAGTCCTCCGGCGACCACGTCTCGCCGCGGGGAACCGTGGTTCGCGCTCCCGGGTTGATCGCCAGCGCCGCTTCGGCAAGCTCCTTCATCCCCTCCTCCACCCGCGCGATAAGGTCCTCAACGGATTTCTCTGCTGCCTGCGACTGCAGGTAGGAGCGAATGCGCAGAGTCTCGGGGTCGGTGGTCATAGCGTCCTCCTCGGCAAGTGGGTTGCATTGTGCCACGGACTCGGCGGGGGCGTCACCACCGGCTCTCCTGTGTTCGAACGAAAAGCTCGAGCCGGATCAACCCTCCCAGCAGCCGCTCCCTCGCCTCGCTGCGAAATCCCGCAATCCCTCGCGGGTGCCACGTATGGTCCACGGTCAACAGCCACCCGCCCGGGGAGAGCAGGCGGCGCGCCTCTGCACACGCCTCTGCGGCTGCGCCTCGTGGAAGGTGCCCGATCAGGTGTGTCGCGGTGATGGCGTCAAAGGCGCCTGTTTCGAAAGGAGTCTCTCTCGCGTCGGCGTGGACAAGCGTGGCGCCGCCAGTGGCTGCAAGGCGGTCGCGCGCCAGTTCGAGCATGAACGGCGAGAGGTCGACTCCCGTGAGTTCGGCAGCGGGCAAGGCTCGCCGCAGGGCCGCCAGGCAGCGCCCCGGACCGCACCCCATTTCCAGCACGCGGGCCGGTTTCACCACGCGCAGACGCCTGGCCAATGCCCGCAGCACGTGCCCCTCCGACGCGACGCTGTAGAGGTTGCGAATGCCTGCCTCGTAGGCCGCCACACTGCGCCGGGAGAGGTAGCCCTCGGGGAGAAAGTGCCATCGCTGCAGGTACCAGCCCGGGTAGGCTACCCCGTCGCGCGCCATGGGCGAGGCTGCGGCGTCGGCGAGGCACCGGGTGACCACCTGGGGCGGAAGGCGTTTCAGCATTGGCCCATGCTACCGGTGGTCCTCCCTTGCGGGGAGAGACTCTCACCCGCCGGCCACGTAGAATCCGCCCACACCATGTCTGAGAGAGGTACCAGGGAATGATTACCATCGTCGCCAAGCTGCAGGCTGCCCCCGGCAAGGAGGGCGAGCTCCGCGCCGTGCTGGCCGAAATGGTCGGCAAGGTGAGGGCCGGCGAGCCCGGTGTCGTCAACTACTCCCTCCACACGGCCGACAACGACCCCACGCTTTTCATGTTCTACGAGCAGTACGCAAGCGCCGAAGCCTTCGATGCACACGGCAAGACCGACCACATGCGCGCCATGGGAGGGAAGCTGGCCGGGTTGCTCGGTGGCCGCCCCGTCATCGAACGCTTTACGCAGATCTCCGGCTAACACGGCCACCGGTCATTCAGGTGCGGCGGGGGCTGAACTGTACTGTTCTGCCCCCCACCTATAGGATGAGACCGATGACAGCGCCCCAGCCTCGCCGCACTCGACGTCGCGCCGCGCCGGGACCCTCGCTGCCGCGGCCGGGCGCCGCTTCTCCGGCTGAGGCTTCTGCCGCGCGCCAGCGTCGCAGCATCTCCCACCACCGCGAGCATCATGTCACCACCGACTACGGCTACGTACACCGCGACCTGATCGCAGTTGCCGCGACAGGTGCGGTCACGCTCGCCTTCGTGGTGGGAATGTCCTTCCTTCTCTGACCGGAAGGGAGCGCTCACCGTCCCCGGGCCCGTTTATCTAGCGCAGGTTCACGTAGGCCAGGTAGGCGCCTATTCCCACCGCCACAAGGCCGTAGAGCGCCACCCGCATGGGCACGAATAGCGGCAGCATCGCCCACGCGAGCACGATGCCCCCAATGGCGAAGGCCACCACCACCGGGCCGCGTTTCCGGCCCGTCGCATACTCCATGGCGCGGGTGAAGCCATAGCCCAGGGCCGCGCCCAGGAAGATAGAGAGAAAGCCGAACGTAAACGGCAGGAGCACGAAGCTCCAGATAGCGCCCATCACCACGCCACCGGCCACCGCCGCCGCTGCCGCTCGCGCCAGGTGGGCACCCGACAGCGTGTAGATGGGCGACTTCACGATGCGCGCGCAATCGCGGCAGCGCGCTCCAACCGGCGTCTGTACCAGGCAACGCGGGCATATCGGCGCCTCGCAACGGCTGCAGCGCAGTGCTGTTTCGACCGAAGGGTGGCGAGGGCAGTTGACTACCTCGGTCACGGTCGGCGGCACCACGTTGAAGTCGGCATGACCGCCCGACTGTAGGTCACGGTGAACCTAGGAACCACCGCCGGCCGGCAGGTCGGCCAGGGCAAACGAGATCGTCCCCTCGGCCGCAAGCTGCCCATCGACCGTCGCCCGCACCGAGCCCTTGCCCACCGGCCCACGCAACTTTTCGAGCGTGAACTCCAGCCGGAGCTGGTCGCCGGGGACCACCGGGCGCCGGAAACGCATCTGCTCTATCCCTCCGAACAGGGGTATCTTCCCACCGGCGTCGAGCCCGCGGAGGAGAGTGACGGCGGCAACCTGGGCCATTGCTTCCACGATCAGCACGCCGGGCATCACCCTGCGGCCCGGGAAGTGCCCTTCAAAGAACCACTCGTTCGCCGTCACGTTCTTGATGCCCACCCCGCGCCTGCCGTTTTCGATCTCGACGATGCGGTCAACGAGGAGGAACGGGTAACGGTGAGGGATTATCGCCTCAATCTGGTCTGCTTCTATCACCGTGGCTGGCCCTCCAATCCGGTGTTCACCCCGCGGCGTTCGAGATACGCGAGGAAATCATCAACCTGCTCGTCCCGGAACGGTATGTCCCCGATTTCGCGGTCATCGGGGTTCCCCAGGCCGTGGTAGTCGCTGCCGCCCGACTTCGCGAGCCCGAGTCGCGCCGCCAGCCCTTCATGGATGGCGATGGTGGCGGCATCGTAGTTCTTGTAGTAGGTCTCGATGCCGTCGGCGCCCCAGGCGGCGAGCTGCTCTACCACTTCCGGGTAGTCTTCACCGATGAAGACAGGGTGGGCGATGAAACAGACGCCGCCGTTTTCGTGGATGGTGCGGATTGCATCGCGCGGCGCCAGCTTCTGCCGGTTGACGTCGGCAGGCTTGCCGTTGCCGAGCCACAGGTCGAAGGCCTCCTGCACGCTTGCCACGTGCCCCGCCTCCACGAGCGCACGGGCCACGTGCGGACGCCCGACGGTGGCGTCGCCGGCGATTTCGAAAACGCGCTCCACGGCGATGGGCATGCCGTTTTCGGCCAGGATCTGGACAATCTTGCGAACCCGCCCCAGTCTCCCGTCGCGCTGCCAGGCCAGGAACTCCTGGAGCGGCCTTGCGGCAACGTCGATCCCATAGGCAAGCAGGTGAACGTCGGCGGGGCCAAGGTCGGTGCTCAGTTCAATCCCGGGCACAAGGCGCAGGCCGGCACGCGTGGCGGCGCGGCTCGCTTCGGCCAGGCCGCCGGTGGAATCGTGGTCGGTGAGCGAGACCGAGCGCACGCCCCGGGCGGCGGCTGTCTCCATGACCCACGCCGGCGAATGCACGCCGTCGGAGGCGGTGCTGTGCAGGTGGAAGTCGCCTTTCGCGGTCAATCCATCACCCGGTCGCAGCGTTCGATGCTGATGGCGCGCCCATTTTCGCCAGACGCCTCGATGATAAGGCCATTGATGATGGCCGTGCCCTCGGCCGCCGGGAGACGGGTGGGGAGCTGGGTGAGGAAGCGCTGCAGCACGGCATCAACCTCGTCGCCGATAATCGAATCCCGGGCGCCGCACATGCCGGCGTCGCTGCAAAACGCCGTTCCCCTCGGAAGAATGCGCTGGTCTGCCGTCGGCACGTGCGTGTGCGTCCCTACCACGGCAGTCACGCGCCCATCCAGGTACCAGCCGATAGCCTGCTTTTCGCTTGTGGCCTCGGCGTGAAAGTCCACCAGCACATAGCGTGCCCCCGCGGTCTCCCTCAGGGCTGCATCCGCCGCCCGGAAGGGGTCATCGCAGTCCTGGCCCATGAAGGTGCGGCCCATCAGGTTGACCACCGCCAGCTCACCTGCCCGGGCGATGCCGTGGCCGGGCGCGCCCGGCGGGTAGTTCAGCGGCCGCGTGATGGCGGGCGTGGTATCGAGGTAGGGATAGATTTCGCGATGCTGAAACGTGTGATTCCCGCCCGTGATGATGTCCACACCGCAGGCAAAGAGCTGGTCTGCCAGCGGAGGGGTGATCCCCTTGCCCCCGGCGATGTTCTCACCGTTGGCCACGACATAATCGAGCGCCAGCTCGGAACGAAGAGACGGCACCGCCCGCCGCACGGCTTCCCGCCCCGCTGAGCCCACGATGTCGCCCAGGAAGAGGAGGCGCATCGGCTAGCACCCTCTGCGCGCTGGCAGCGCCACTACCGGGCAATC
This sequence comes from bacterium, assembly GCA_003577245.1. Classification (GTDB taxonomy): domain Bacteria; phylum Chloroflexota; class Dehalococcoidia; order Tepidiformales; family Tepidiformaceae; genus UCB2. The sequence continues at coordinate 44,207 of QEVS01000009.1, forward strand.
TCCGTGGCACGCGTCTCGCGCACAACGGTCACTTTTATCTGGCCCGGGTACTCCATCGTTTCCTCGATCTTCTGGCTGACGTCGCGCGCGATGCGCATCGCCTCCAGGTCGTCGATCTGTTCGGGCTTGACGATGATGCGCAGTTCGCGCCCGGCCTGGATGGCGAAGGCCGAATCGACCCCTTTGAATCCGCGGGCGATGTTCTCCAGCGTTTCCAGGCGCTTAATGTAGGCGTCGAGCGATTCACGCCGTGCGCCCGGCCGGCCACCGCTGATCGCGTCCGCCATCATCACGATGACCGCTTCCACCGTGCGCGGCTCGACCTCCTCGTGGTGCGCCTCGATGCAATGGGCGATCGGGTCTTTCACGCGGTGCCGGCGCGCGATGTCGGCGCCGATTAGGGCATGGGTGCCCTCAACTTCGTGGTCGACGGCCTTGCCGAGGTCATGAAGGAATCCTCCGGCACGTGCGACGTCGACGTCAGCGCCAATCTCCCGCGCAATCATGGCGGCGATGTGGGCGGTCTCGATTGAATGGCGCATCACGTTCTGGCCGTAGCTGGTGCGGTAGCGCAGCCGCCCGAAGACCTTCAGCACTTCCGGATGCAGGTTGAGCACGCCCGCTTCCACGGATGCCGCCTCGGCAGCGTCCTGCATCGTCGCTTCCACTTCGCGGCGGGCCTTGTTCACCGACTCCTCGATGCGCGTTGGGTGGATGCGCCCATCATGCACGAGAGTGCTGAGCGCGATTCGGGCTATCTCGCGGCGCACCGGGTCGAATGCGCTCACCGTTACGGCGTCGGGCGTGTCGTCGATGATGAGGTCCACGCCCGTGGCGGCCTCGATGGCGCGGATGTTGCGCCCTTCGCGGCCGATGATGCGGCCCTTCATCTCCTCGCTCGGGATGGGAACCACCGAGACCGTGGTCTCGGCCGTCACCTCGGCCGTATAGCGCTGGATGGCCGTGGCAAGGATCTTGCGGGCGCGAATGCCCGCCGTTGCCTCCACTTCCTTTTCGATTTCGCGCACGCGCCGGCTGGCTTCGTCGCGGATCTCCACCTCCACCGCGGCGAGGAGCTGTTCGCGCGCTTCACCGGTGGTCAGACTGGCGACGCGCTCAAGCTCCCGGAGCTCCTGCTGCCGTTGCTCCTCGACCTCCGCCCGGATGCGTTCTGTCTGCTCTTCACGGGCGCGCGTCGATTGCTCGCGCCGGTCGATGGCCTCGGTCTTGCGATCGAGGTTTTCTTCTTTCTGTATCAGCCGCTGCTCGATGCGGAGCACTTCGGCCCGCCGGTCGCGAGCCTCTTCTTCCAAAGCTGCCCGGAGCTTGAGGGCTTCATCCCTCGCTTCGAGCAACAGTTCTTTTTGCCGAGATTCGGCCTCAGCGAGTATCCGGCCGGCCTGCTCCTCCGCCTGTTGGAGTGAAGTACCAACGGCCCGGCGACGCGCGAAGTAGCCCGCGCCGGCTCCGACCATCAATCCCGCCAGGCCGACGATAATGGCTATCGCCAGCATGAAGGTTCTCCAGGGGTGCCAATTTAGAAAACATAAGCGCAAGAAACTGCCCCCGCCTTGGCGGTGCAGCGACGTGATCGTACGCGTAGCCGGCGGGGGGCGTCAAAACGCATGGAACGCCGTCACCACCAATCAACAACGGCGGTGGCCCCATTCCTGTACTATTCGCTCCCACGGAGGCCAGCCATTCCTGCCGTCGAAGTCGAACCGTTTGGAGCCGCGCACATTCCCGCAGCGGCGCGCCTGCTCGCCGCACGCCATGCGGCCGGCCGCGCGCGGCTCCCGTTCCTCACGGCCAGGCTGGAAGACCCTTCCGCCTGCGAGCTCGAGGTGGCGGCCCTGCTGCGAAAGAAGCGAACGTCTGGCGCAGTCGCGCTCCACAACGGCGCAGTCGTGGGATACCTCTTCGGCGAGCAGATGCTCTTCGCTCCCTATCACAACGCCTACCAGTACCTGCACCCGCACTCCATCGCCATACCCGTGCTCGGGCACGCCGTGGCCGGCGATAGGGACGCCAGCGCGGTTCTCCAGGCTCTCTACGGGTTCATGGCCGAATCCTGGGTGCGCGATGGGTACTTCGCGCACCGCCTCTATCTCGTACCCGGCGACCCTGCGGAGCTCGAAGCGTGGGTCTCCCTCGGGTTTGGGCGGCACACCACCTGCGCCGTGCGCGAAACTGCCCTGCCGGTACGAGGGTCTCCCGCCGCCGGGGTAGAGATCCACCGCGCCGGGCCCGAGGACCTCGCCGTGGTGATGGATCTCGCCCACCTGCTGGGCCTGCACCACGTTCAGGCCCCCATGTTCTGGCCGCTCTTGAAAACCACCGAGCAGGCCGCCCGTGAACATCACGCGCAGGAACTGGAGTCCGGCCGCACCCCCTACTTCATCGCCTACCGCAACGGCCGGCCCGCCGGCATGCAAACCTTCATCAGGCCCGGCTTCACGCCCGCCATCATCAGCTACGAAACCGACGTGTATCTGCACGAAGGAGTCGTCGACCCGCAGGCCCGGGGCGAGGGGGTGGGCGGCGCCCTGCTGGCTCATGCCATGGCATGGGCGAGTGAGAGCGGCTACACCACCTGCACCCTTCACTTCGCCAGCAACAACCCCAGCGGCGCGCCGTTCTGGCTCGGGCAGGGCTTCATCCCGGTCGAACACTCGATGGACCGCATCATCGACAGTCGCATCGCCTGGGCAAACGGGTGGGCGTGAAGGCCCGGCCTGTCCTCAGCTTTCGGCAAAGGCGCGGCACCTGATCGCTCGCCCGAGGTCGTCGTTCGCCTCGCGCAGCATGCGCCGCAGCAGGGCCTCGCTTTCCGGGACCGTCGCAAGAAGCGCCTCTGACCTTGCGAGCGTTCCCTCGTCCACACGGTAGCCCGGGAAGAGCGCGGTGAAGTAGTCGTGCAGGAACTCCCGCTCCTGGTGCGTCTGGAAGACCTGCGCCACCCCCGCGAAGAAGCCCTCGACGTAGGGCTCCAGCATCTCCTGCTGGTGCGCCCAGTTGAAACCCCCCATCGCCGCCGCCGTGAGGTAGAGCGAACCGTAACCTTCGCCGTGGAAGCGCTCCCAGGCTGCAGACTTCACTTCGGCCGAAGGCACGGATGTTGCGGCCCTCAGCGCCATGCGCTGTCCGCGGTCCGAAGGGTCGCGCGCCTTTTCCGCTTCCAGCCGTTCCGCGGCCCCGGGCACGCCGTGGGCCATCCACCGGATGGCGATGCTCCAGCGCATCTCCTGGTCGACAGTCAGCCCCGGGACGCTTTCCGCACCATCCGCAAGACGTCCGGCCAGTGCCAGGTCCTCGGGCACGGTCGCGCACCCTATGAGGAACCGCGCCCACGTGATCTTCGGGTCTCCGTTGGCCGCGGCGCGAAGCGACTCCCAGGCAGAAACGAACATCCGGTGCGCCTCGTCGTTTCGCAGGCGATCGGGAACGTAGCGCCCCAGAGCTGCCGTCGCGTTTGCAAGGACCGCTTCCACAACGTCGACTCTCTCCTCCAGCGCGATCTTCTCCCGCACGAGCGCAAGGTAATCCAGTGACTTGAGCTGCTGGTCGCGGACCATGTTCCAGAGCGACGACCAGAGGAGCTGGCGAAGCAGGAGATCGTCGATGCGTTCGATCCCGCGTCTCACAAAGCCGAGCGAGTCCGCATCGAGCGCGACCTTCACGTAGGCGAGGTCGTTGTGGTTTGGAAACACCAGCGACGGCGCGGGCAGTCCGGCCGCGCCCGTTACCTCCACCCCGGCACCTTCGAGACGCACCGGCAGCACCGTCGTCTCCAGCGCGCCGCCGCTCTCCGCAAGCAGGCCCACCTCCAGGAAGTGGGGACGGAGAATCGGGTACTCGCCGGGAGCTGTCTGGGTCACGCCCAGGCGCTTGAGGCGCTGACCATCGCTCTCCCACGTGGCGGCGACGGTATTGAGCGAGGGTGTCTCCAGCCAGAGCCTGGCCCACTCTTTCAGGTCGCGCCCGCTCCCGGATTCGAGCGCGGCAAGGAACTGCGCAAGCGTGGCATTGCCGTAGGCATGGGTGCGGAAATACTGGCGCACCCCCTCCCGGAACCCGTCCATTCCGATGAAGGCCACGAGCTGCTTGAGAACCGAGGCACCCTTTCCGTACGTTATCCCGTCGAAGTTGAGGAACGTCTCGTCGGTATCGGCCACCTGACCGGCGATGGGGTGCGTGGTGACCAGCTGGTCCTGCCGGTAGGCCCAGTTCTTGATGGCCGCATTGAAGTCCTGCCAGCCCGATGGTCCGAAGCGCGTGGCCTCGTCCATGCAGAGGTAGGCCATGTAGGTGGCGAAGCTCTCGTTCAGCCAGAGGTCGTTCCACCAGCGCATCGTCACCAGGTCGCCAAACCACATGTGGGCCATTTCGTGGAGCACCGTCTCCGCTCGCCGGCGGCGCTGGGTGTCGGTCGGCGGGTCACGAAAGACCATGTACTCGTTGTGGGTCACGCAGCCCACATTCTCCATGGCGCCCGCGTTGAACTCGGGCACGAAGATCTGGTCGTACTTGCCGAACGGGTAGGCGAAGCCAAAGAAGCCCGCAAAGAAGTCCAGCCCCTGCTTCGTGATGGTGAAGAGCTCATCGCTATCCATGTGCTTCACCAGCGACTTGCGGCAGAAGAGGCCGATTTCGATGTCACCGTGCTGGTCTCGGAAGGCGTGATATGGCCCCACCACCAGCGCAAACAGGTAGGTGCTGAACCGCTTCGTCGGCTCGAAGGAGCGCTTCGTTCGCCCTTCGCCTGCGTCCGTGGCCCCAACCAGCCTGCTGTTGGCAATCACTTCCCAGCGGGCCGGCGCCGTGACGGTCAGGCTGTAGGTGGCCTTGATATCGGGCTGGTCGAAGCTGGGAAAGAGACGGTGCGCCTCGTACGGCTCGAAGTTGGAGTAGAGGTACTCTTCGCCATCCTCGGGATCGAAAAACTGGTGGAAGCCGTCGCCCTGGTGATCGTACTCGTTCTCATAGGTCACACGGACCACGTTCCTGTCGCGCAACAGGTGTCCCGGAAGGGTAAGGCGAAAGCCTGTCCAGCCCGGCAGGACGTGCTCACCGTTGATTTCAAGTGCCTCAATCGTCTTGCCGCGGAAGTCGAGGAAGGTGTCTCCGTCACCTGCCGCATGGAAGGTGATCGTCACATCGCCCCGGTAAGTCGGGCTGCCTTCGCGGAGGTCGAAGTCGAGCGTGTACGCGCAGTCCGAAATCCGGGCCGCACGTGCCTCGGACTCCGTCTGCGTCAGGACATCGCGAAGCTGGGTTCCAGGGGTTTCTGTTGTCATCTGCTCCTCTTGCGGGGTGCGTCACCCACGCTCATTGAAGAATCGCGCCCGGCAGAATGCCACAACGGCGGCGAAGGCGAATCCCCAGCTTAGTCGTCCACCCTCGTCCGGTCTGCGGGCTTGCATGCATGGCCTGCGGTCAACAAAGCGGTTCCCCGATATGATGCGCAGAGATGGACAGCTCCTTTCTCGATGTGCGCACGCACGGCTACGCCCGGGTGGCGGTGTGCGTTCCGCGTGTGGCCGTGGGTGACCCGGCCCTCAATGCGGAGGCTCACCTCAAGCTGCTGCGGGATGCGCACGAGGCGGGCGCACACTACGCCCTCTGCCCGGAACTCGGGCTTACGGGCTACTCGAGCGGTGACCTCTTCTTCCAGCAGGTGCTGCTCGAAGGCGCCCTGAAGGCCCTGCGGCGCATTGCCGAAGAGACCGCTTCCTGGAACATGCTCGTCTCCGTCGGCCTGCCGCTGGCCGTCGATGGTCTGCTCTTCAATGTGGCCGTGACCCTCTATGGCGGAAGGGCCCTGATGGCCGCGCCCAAGTCGTACCCGCCCAACTACCGGGAGTTCTACGAGTTGCGCTGGTTCCAGCCGGCCTCCAGTGCACGTTCGGCCGAGGTCATCCTGCTGGGCCAGCCAACGCCGTTCGGGACCGGCATCCTCGCCCGGCACCCCGGCGTGCCCGGGTTCGTGCTTCATACGGACCTCTGCGAGGACATCTGGGTGCCGGTCCCTCCCGGCACGATTGCCGCCCTCTCCGGGGCCACGGTGCTGGCTAACCTCTCCGCATCGAACATCACCACAGGCAAGTGGGAGTACCGCCAGGACCTTGTACGCGGGTCTTCCGCGCGAAACCTGGCCGTGCAGATGTATGGCGCCGCCGGATTCGGCGAATCGAGCGCCGACCTCGCCTGGGACGGCCACGGAATCGTCGCCGACCGCGGAGAGATAGTCGCCGAAACAGCCCGGTTTTCGCTCGATGGCGCCATGGCGACCGCCGACGTGGACCTGCTCGCGCTCGAACAGGACCGCATGCGCCAGACTTCCTGGGGCCAGAACGCGGCCGACTTCGCAACCCCGGTGCGCGAAGTTGAGGTACCCGCCCTTCTCGAAAGGCGCGAACCGGTCACCTACCACGGCCTTCAACGCCACATCGACCCGCACCCGTACGTGCCATCCGACCCGGCAAAGCTGGACTCCCGCTGCCTCGAGATCTTCCAGATCATGACAACCGCCCTGGCCCGGCGGCTCGAATCGCTTCCTGTCGACATGCGAAAGGTGGTGCTGGGCGTGTCCGGTGGGCGCGATTCAGCCCTCGCGCTCATCGTTGCCGGGCGGGCGATGGACCTGCTCGGCCTGCCGCGGCGCTCGGTCATCGGTGTGACCATGCCGGGCTTCGGCACCTCTGAGACTACCTACCGGATCTCGTGCGAGCTCATTCGTGGGCTCGGCGCCTCCCTGCGCGAGGTCGATATCCGTCAGATCTCGGGCGAGATCTTCGCCGCCATCGGGCACGACTCTGCCGTTGAGGACCTCACCTTCGAGAACGTCCAGGCATGGGCGCGCAAGTTCGTCCTCTTCTCCTTCGCCTCCAAGGAGCGCGGCATCGACCTCGGCACCGGCGACCTCTCCGAGCTGGCCCTCGGCTGGTCCACCTATGGCGGCGACCACATGTCGCATTACGCGATCAACGCCGGCGTTCCCAAGACGCTCGTCTCGTACCTCATCGCGTGGGCGGCCGAGCGTGTTTATGGCGGCGAACCTGCGGTAGCCGGTGCGCTCCGGGATGTGCTGGCCACACCCATCAGCCCTGAGCTCCGCCGCCCCACCGCCGAAGGTTCGATTTCCCAGCTTTCCGAGGAAGTGCTCGGACCGTACGAGCTCCACGACTTCTTCCTCTACGCTTTCACGCGCTTCGGGTTCGGCCCCCGGCGTATCGCGCGCATGGCTCTCCACGCCTTTGGGGACCGGTACACAATCGGCGAGATCCGGCGCTGGCTCCTGCTCTTCATCGAGCGCTTCTTTGCTTCGCAGTTCAAGCGCGATTGCGTTCCGGGCTCCCCGAAGGTTGGCTCCGGAGGGTCCCTTTCGCCGCGAGGCGACTGGCGCATGCCCCCCGACGCGTCTCCAACCGCCTGGCATGAAGAGGCCTCCTCTTTACCCGAAGTCCTCGCCTGAAACCGTATGTTACAATCATGTTAAGTCTCGAAGGGAGGGACATGATGACGGCAGAAGCCACCAACGACGCCGAGGCCCGGGTGAAAGCGGCCAGCACTCACCTGTACGAGGCAATGACTCACCACTTTGGCCCGCTCGATCTCGGCGCCCACCAGCCCATCGTCCGTGCCATCTCCGAATACGCCCAGCGCAACCGCGAGCACGATGACGCTGGCATCCAGCAGGCGAGCGCGCACGTCTACGAGGCCCTCAGCCGCCATTTCGGTCCGCTCGACCTTGCTGCGAACGACCCTCTGGTGAAGGCGCTCGCGGAGTATGGCGATGCCTGCCGGGCGGCCGGACTCAAGGCGTAGCCGCGCACCTTGTCCGTTACGGCCTGCCACAATCGCCGGTAATGCCGAAGCTGCTTGACCAGGAGGGCCTCGCAGGCGCCCTCGGCGCATTGCCGCTCTTCCAGGGCCTGCGATCGGACCTCCGGCGCGATCTGTCGCGCCGCGCTGTCTGGCGCGAGTACCATCCCGGCGAGTTTGTCTTCATCGAAGGCAACGAATCGCCCGGGCTCTTCTACCTGGAATCAGGCTGGCTCAAGGTGGTGAAGTCCTCCCTCCAGGGGCGGGAGCAGGTGCTTCGCTTTGTGGGGCCCGGCGACACATTTAACGAGGTTGGCGTCTTCGCCGGGAGGCCGAACCCGGCAACTGCCATTGCGCTCGAAACGAGCGGCGTCTGGCTCCTGCCTCGCAGCGAGCTTTCGCGCCTCCTGCGGGAGCATCCCGAGTTTGCGGAGAGCACCATCGGCCAGATGGCCGACCGCCTCACCCACCTGGTCGGGCTGGTGGCCGACCTCTCACTGCGCACGGTCACGGGCCGGCTTGCCCGCCTGCTCCTCGACGATTCAGTCGATGGCGTGCTCTTCCGGCCCCGCTGGTTCACGCTCGCCGAGCTGGCCTCCCGGCTCGGTACCGTTCCCGATGTCATTCAGCGCGCGGTGGCGGCGCTCGCCAGCGAAGGTGTCATCGATGTCCGGCGCAGCGAGTTTCGCATTCGCGACCGCGCCCGGCTGGAAGAGCTGGCGGACTAGCACACGGACCCGGCAGGCAGACTCCCCCGATGCGAACCCGCTAGAATGGCCCGCATCCGCGCAAGGAGGCTGGCGATGGCTCCTCTCCCCCTGGCCGGCGTCAAGGTCCTCGATCTCACGTGGGTGGTGGTTGGGCCCGCAGCAATCCGGGTGCTGGCCGACTTTGGCGCAACCGTGATCCATGTCGAAAGCGGCATCAAGGTCGACACCGCCCGCACCGTCAGCCCCTACAAGGGCGGCAAGCCCGACCCTGCAATGTCAGTCCTTTCCGCCAACATGAACGCCAACAAGCTTGGCATGCAACTCAACCTCTCCACCGAAGAGGGGCGGGGGGTCGTTCGCAGGCTCGTCGCCTGGGCCGACGTTGTGACCGAGTCGTTCACACCGGGGACCATGCCGGCGTGGGGCTTCGACTACGAGAGCCTCAAGAAGATCAACCCCGGCATCATAATGATGAGCACCTGCCTTTGCGGTGCGACCGGCCCGCTCGCCGAGTTCGCGGGGTTTGGCAACCTGGGCGCCGCTCTCGGCGGGTTCGTCGACTACTGGGGGTGGCCCGACCGCTCGCCCGCGGGGCCGGCCGGGGCCTACACCGATTACGTGGCGCCCCGTTTCATCGCCAGCTCCATCCTGGCCGCGCTCGAACACCGCCGCAGGACGGGCGAAGGCCAGCGCATCGACCTCTCGCAGGCCGAAGCGGCCATGCACTTCCTGAGTCCCGCCATCCTCCGCTATGGCGTCGACGGGGTAGCTCTCCCCCGTGCCGGCAATGCCGACCCCGTCATGTGCCCGCACGGCGTCTTTCCATGCAAGGGCGAAGAGGAGTGGGTAGCCATCGCCTGCCAGTCGCCCGCGCTCTGGCCACGGCTGGCGGCCCTCATCGGGGAAGAAGCCACCAACCCCCGCTTTGATACCCTCCTCGGCCGTCGCCGCCACTCAGCCGAGCTCGACGCGGTCATTGCCGCCTGGACTTCGCAGCTCGAAGACGACGAAGTTGAACGGCTCTGCCAGGAGCGTGGCATTGCCGCCCACGCGCTCACCACCTCCGTGGAAGCGCTGGCCGAACCCAACCTGAAGGACCATTTTGCCTGGGTCCAGCAGAGCGTCATGGGTTCCATTCCCGTCGAGTCGCCGCGCATCAGGCTCTCCCGGACGCCGGGGAGCGTGCGTCGTCCCGGTCCCGCGCTCGGAGAGGACAACGACCACGTGCTGCGCGAGATCCTGGGCATGGGCGACGAAGAGATCGCCAACCTTGCGATTGCCGGCGCCCTGGAGTAGTTCAGGGGCCCTTTCCGCTCAGCAGTCCAGGCGGTCGCGGAGCACGTCCACCAGCCCGCCAATCGGCACGCGCACCTGCTCCTGCGAGTCCCGCTCGCGGATTGTCACCGCATCGTCTTCGAGCGAATCGAAGTCCACCGTCACGCAGAAAGGGGTCCCGATCTCATCCTGGCGCCGGTAGCGGCGACCAATTGACTGCGTCTCGTCGTATTGGGTCATCCACTTCGGCCGCAGCAGGTCGTACACGCGGCGGGCCAGGGGCCGCAGCTTCTCGTTCTTCGAAAGCGGCAGCACGGCCACCTTGATGGGCGCGATGTTCGGCCGGAACTTGAGGACCACCCGGTTGTCGCCCTTCTCGTCCGGTTCCTCCGTGTAAACATCGAGCAGGACCACGGCGAGGGTCCTGCTCAGCCCCGCCGCGGGCTCGACCACGTACGGCACGAGGTGCTCCCCCGACTCCTCGTCGAAGTAGCTGATCGGGTGGCCGCTCTGGGCACTGTGCGCCTTCAGGTCGTAGTCAGTCCGGTCGGCCACGCCTTCGAGCTCGCCCCAGCCCCAGGGGAAGAGGTACTCAATGTCCGTTGTGCCTGCGCTGTAGTGCGAAAGCTCTTCCTTCGCGTGCTCGCGCAGCCGCAGGCGCGAAGCATCGATGCCGATGACCTCTGTGTACCAGCGCAGCCGCTCGCCGACCCAGTACCGGTACCATTCAAGGTCGGTCCCGGGCTTGCAGAAGAACTCCATCTCCATCTGTTCGAATTCGAGCGTCCGGAAGATGAACTTCCCCGGCGTGATCTCGTTCCGGAAGCTCGTTCGCGTCTGCGCTATTCCGAACGGCAGCTTCCGCCGCATGGACGTCACCACGTTTTCGAAGTTGACGAACATCCCCTGGGCTGTCTCAGGGGGCAGATAGGCGACCGCGGAGTCGTCGGCCACGGGCCCGACCTGGGTCTTGAACATCATGTTGAACAGGCGCGGCTCGGTGAGCTCGCCGCCGTCGTTGGGGCACACCGCCTGGCCGGCGGCGTTGCGCTTCACCTCGCCGTAGGCGCCCTCTTCCAGGTGGTCCAGCCGAAACCTCATCTGGCACTTCTTGCAGTCCACCAGCGGGTCGGTGAAGTTCGCCACATGGCCGCTCGCCACCCACACGTTTGGGTTGGTGATGAGCGCCGCATCGATTCCGACCACGTCGTCACGGTCGCGCACCATGGATTTCCACCACGCCTCACGGATGTTCCGCTTCAGTTCGACCCCCAGGGGGCCGTAGTCGTACGTGTTGGCGAAGCCGCCGTAGATCTCGGCAGAAGGGAAGACGAAGCCGCGGCGCTTCGCGAGCGAGACGATGGTTTCAAGGTCAGGTGCGGGCAAGTTGTGCGTCCCGTGAGCAGCAAGACTCGCGACGCTGGATGCGCCGCGGCTGAACGTTCACCTTAGCGCACCATTGGCCAACGGGCAGTCGCGCCTACCGGGGTGCAAGCCGCCGGCGCACCTCGTCAGCATCGAAAGGCAGGTCGAAGACCTTCTCGCGTGAGGTGGCCCCGGTTACGAGCACCACATCCCGGGATGGCAGCCCGAGGGCCTTTGCCAGCAACTTCGCCACGGCCGCGTTGGCAGCACCATCGGCGGGTGGCGCTGTGACACGTACACCGAGCACGCCGCGCTCGTCGAATCCCGTCACCGCATCGCGGCTGGCTCTTGGCGTGACGTGTACTGCGATGCGGGCCATGGCGCCAGTGTAAGCCGGGCGGAGCTCTCAGCGCCGGTGCATTCTCGGGTCCAGCAGGTCGACCAGGGCGTCCCCCAGCAGATTCCAGGCGAAGAAAAAGAGCACAACCGGCAGTGCGGCCGAAAGGAGCAGGTGGGGCGTGGCCTGGAAGGTTCGCACGCCCGCGCCATCGGCGATCATGTTCCCGAAGCTGGGTGTCGGCGGCGTGATGCCGAGGCCCAGGAAGCTCAGGGCCACTTCCGCGCCGGCGATGCTCGCCATCGAACCCGAAAGCCCGACCATGAAGAGCGGCAGGATACCCGGCAGGATGTGCCGCGTGATGACCCGCCAGGTCGAAGCCCCGTAGAGCTCGGCCGCCACCACGTAGTCGGCCTCCCGGATGGAAAGGGCCAGGCTCCGGACGATGCGGCTGGAGCCGATCCAGGCGAACGGCACCGTCGCTCCCACGATGATGGTGAACTGCATCAGAGTCTTAGCGTCGTCGCCCAGCCAGGTGTGTTCGCGAAGCCAGTACGCCGCGTCGTCGATGCGTGTGCGAAAGGCGGCCGTGATGGCCAGCAGCAGGAACAGCGTGGGAAGGCCGGAAAGGACCTCCCCCACGCGCATGATCAGCGTGTCGACCCACCCCCCACGGTAGCCCGCCAGCAATCCAAGCCCTACGCCCAGGAAGAGCCCGCCCGTGATGGTCACCGCCACCGTGAAGAGGATTGTCGTGCGCGCTGCGTAGAAGACGCGCGAGAGCATGTCGCGACCGAGCGTGTCGGTTCCCAGCAGGTGCTCGGACGAGGGCGGCTGACGCACCTCCTCCACCGTGCGGCGCTGCTCGTTCGGGTCGTGGGGCGCCAGCAGCGGCGCGAACACGCCGCAGAGATAGAAGACGGCCAGGTAGGCGATGGCCAGCATCGCCAGCTTCTTGCGGATGATGAGCAGGAACATCCGCCGCTTCATCGAAGGGGCGGCGGGCAGGCTCTCTTCGGCGACAATCGCCGCTGCCGTCATCTAGCCTCTCCTCATCCCGACCCTCACGCGCGGGTCGATAATTGCGTACGAGATATCGATGAGGACGTTCGCCAGCACAAAGAGGGTCGAGCCGAACAGAACCAGGGCCAGGATCACGTCGTAGTCCGGGGCGGTGACTGCCGCCAGGGATTCGCGCGCAATCCCCGGGATGCCGAAGTACTGCTCGGTGAACAGCGCCCCTGCCGTGATCCCCGGCAGCGAAAGGCCAATGACCGTGATCATCGGCAGCAGGGCATTTCGCGTGATGTGCGTGACAACCACCGTGCGCTCCTTGAGTCCCTTGGCGCGGGCGGTCCGCACGTAGTCTTCGTGCATGACGCTCACAACCGACGCCCGCATGAAGCGGGCAACCCCGGCCACGCCGGGGAGCGACATGAGGAGCACGGGCATGATGATGTTGGGGCTCCAGACACCTTCCCAGCCCAGGCGGATCCACCCCAGCTTCACCGCGAAGAAGTACTGCAGAATGGGAATCGCAACGAAGACCGGCACAGCGTCGAGTGCCAGCCAGAAGCTGATCGTGAGCGGATCGAGGAACGTCCCCCGGGCAAGTGCGGCATACACCCCCACCGGGATGCCAAGCGCGAAGGTGATGAAGAGCGCCATTGCCCCCAGCTGGGTGGAAACCTTGATCTTCGGCCAGATAACCTCACTCACGGTGAAGTCCTGGTGCCGGGTAGAAACTCCCAGGTCGCCCTGGAAGAGATTCCGCATGTACTTCACGTACTGCACGTAGATTGGCTCATCGTAGCCGTACTTGTTGCGCAGCACGGCCGCCCGCTCTTCGTCGTAATGGCGGCCGAGAATCGTGTCGACCGGGTCTCCCGGGGCCAGCCGCAGGATCCAGAAGACGATGACCGAGATGGCGAAGAGCACCGGAACCGCCCAGAGGAGCCGCCGAACCGCATAGCCGAACAGTCCGGGGCCCATGGCGTGCTAGTTCTCGGTTGCAGCGATCTCGATGTAGCGATACCGCGGCACGTTCATCGAAACCGAAGGCCAGTTCTTGACGCACGGCTTCACCAGGAGGTGCTCCACGGGCCAGAAGTCCGGGATTACGGCGGCGTCATCGAGGATCATCTGTTCGGCCTGCGCGTAGAGGGCGAACCGCTTCTGCTGGTTCGACTCGCTGCGCGCTTGCAGCAGGATCTTGTCCACTTCCGGGTTGGAATAGCCCTGCTCGTTCTGCACGCTTTCGCTGTGGAACAGCTTGTCGATGAAATCCTCGGGGTCGGGGTAGTCGGCCGCCCAGCCCGCCGAAAACATCTGGAAGGTGCCGCGGCGAAGCTCCCGCAGGAAGGCGGAGTACTCGCTCGCCTGGAGCTCAACGTCAAGGCCAAGGATCTCCTTCCAGCCCGCCGTGATGGCCGTCAGGACGTCCGGTGCGTCGCCGCCCTGGCCTGCGTAGGTGAGGACGATGCGGGGCATCTTGCCCGCGTACTTCGATTCGCCGAGCGTCTGCTTCGCCTTGTCCGGGTTGAAGGCGTACGCGCTCACGCTCTCCGTGTAGCCGGGCATGTCTGGCGGCAGGATGCCATCGGCGACGCGCTGCGAATCGAAGAACAGCACCTGGTTGATGCGCTCCTTGTCGACCGACATCGCCATCGCCTGCCTCACCTTCAGGTCGTCAAAGGGTGGCTTGCGCACGTTGAAGGCCAGGTAGGAAACCGACATCCGGGGCTGAGGCCGGTACTCCTTGCTCAGCGGGCTGTTGCCGCCCTTCACCGCTTCCAGCTCGATCCCCGGGACCCCGCCGATGTGGAGCTCGTTGTTTTCGTAGCGCGTGAGAATCGAACCCCCGCCAAGCTCGAAGACAACCTCGGAGACCTTGGCCGCGCCCAGGTGGTAGCGATCGTTTCGCGCCAGTCGAATGCGTTCGGCCGGGGTGAACTCCACCAGCCGGAAGGGGCCCGTGCCGTTCGGTTTCTGCGTCCAGTTGCGAGGGTTCTTCTGCACCTGGTCCTTGTCGACCACGAACGCCACCGGGTAGGTGAGCTCGGCCAGGAAGTACTCGGAGGGCTGGTTGACCCGGATTTCAAGCGTGGTCTCGTCAATCACATTGATGCCGCTTACGTCGGTCGCCTTGTTGCTGAAGCGCTCCTTGATGCCAACAATGTTGCTCAGGTAGAGCGTCACGGTCGGCGAGCCATTCGCCGGGTCGGCCGCCCGTTCGATGCTGTACTTGAAGTCGTTCGCGGTCACACGCCGATTGCTGTTGTGGAAGACAACGTCGTCGCGCAGCTTGAACGTATAGGTCTTCCCGCCATCCGAGACCTTCCACTCCTTCGCGATGTCGGGAACAACCTTCAGGTCCAGGTCGAGGGTGACCAGGCCGCCGAAAATCTCGACGACGTATTCGCTCGTCCCCTCATCGCGTACCTGGATGGGATCGAGCACCGAGGCGGGGTCAGACCCGAACGTGATGAGCTTGTCGCCGTTGCATATTCCCCCGGAGCTGGAGCTCTTCCCGGGAGTGCTGCCCTCAGATGGCCTGTCGCTCCCGCCGCCATCGTCGTCACCGCTGCCGCCGGTCGCGAGGATCACAACGAACACACCGCCCACGGCCAGGATAAGGACGGCGACAAAGCCCATCATCAGAGTCAGCGCGCGATTCGACATGCAGCCTCACCACCGTGGAATTTCAACAAACGATACGCTGGCCGGCCTGCCTGCGATGCCGGGCCAGCCCCGGGCACTGCGAAAAGCGTACACGCCCGGGCCGGGCGGGTGAATGCTCAGCCTTGGGCCGGGAAAGAGTGCTTAACGCCTAACCTCCATCCCTGCCCGCGACAACCCGCAGCCCGAGCTCCTCGAGCTGTCCATCGTCGACAGGCGACGGTGCGCCCATGAGCGGGTCAAGCCCCGACGATGCTTTCGGAAACGCGATGACATCACGGATGTTCTCGGTCCCGGCCAGGGACATCAAGAGCCGGTCGATGCCCATCCCCACGCCTCCCATTGGGGGCGCGCCGAAATCAAGCGAATCGAGCACCACCCCAAACCGGTCCTGCATCTGCTCCGGTGTGTAGGCCATCAGGCCCAGCACCTTCTCCTGTTCGGCGCGGCTGCTGATGCGGATGGACCCGCCGCCAATCTCCGCTCCGTTCAGCGTCAGGTCGTACTGGCGCGCAACCACCCGCCCGGGGTCCGAGTCCAGCAGCTCACGGTCCTCCGGTCGGAAGCCCGAGAACGGGTTGTGAGTCGCATCCCAGCGATTCTCCTCCGGTCGCCATTCCAGCAAGGGGAAGCCCGTGACCCAGGCGAACGAAAGCACGCCGGGCGTCTTCAGCCCGAGCCCGTCCCCGAGCGTGTCTCGCACCCGGTGGAGTGAGGCGGCGACAACCGCCGGCTGGTCGGCGACGATCAGCAGCAGGTCGCCTTCGCCCGCGCCGGTGAGGGCGGTAATCCCTCGCAGCTCGTCTTCCGAGAGAAACTTCGCGATGGGCGAGCGGTATTCGCCCGCGGGCAAGAGGCCGATGGTTGCCAGGCCCTTCGCTCCCCCGCTACGCGCGACCTCGGTCAGGTTGTCGATCTCGCGCCTCGTCATGCCGGCCTTGCCGGGGACACGCACCGCCTTTACCTCTCCGCCAGCCGCGAGCGCACCGGCGAAAACCGCAAAGCTCGTCGCCCGCAGTGGTTCCGCGATATCCGCGAACTCGAGGCCGTACCGCAGGTCCGGGCGGTCGATGCCGTAGCGCGCCATGCAGTCCTCATAGTCGAGCCTGGGGAAAGGGCTCGCCTGCGGGCCGGGGCCGAATTCGCGCGCGATTCCCGTGTAGAGCTCCTCGATCAGCCCCATCACGTCGCTCTCATCGACGAAGCTCATCTCGAGGTCGAGCTGGGTGTGTTCGGCCACGCGGTTCGCCCGGAAGTCCTCATCGCGGTAGCAACGGGCAATCTGGAAGTACTTCTCGAATCCCGCCACCATCAGCAGCTGCTTGAGGATCTGCGGCGACTGGGGGAGCGCGAAAAAGTGCCCGGGGCGCATCCGTGAGGGCACCAGGAAGTCCCGCGCGCCTTCCGGTGTGGACTTGATCAGCGTGGGCGTCTCCACCTCCACAAAGTCCCGCGTCGCAAGAAACTCGCGGATGTAGCGCACCACCTCGTGGCGCAGGCGGATGATCCGCGCCACTTCGGGCCGCCTCAGGTCAAGGTAGCGGTACTTCAGCCGCAGGGTCTCATCCACCTCAACAGGCTCATTGATGTAGAACGGTGGCGTCTCGGACTCGGAGAGCACTTCGCAGCGGGTGGGGATGACCTCGATCTCGCCGGTGGGGAGGTTCGGGTTCACAGTGGCCCCGGAGCGCGGTTGCACCACTCCCTCGATGGCGACCACCCACTCGTTGCGTGCGCGATGCGCCACCGCGTGCGCCGCGGCATTTCCCGGATCAAACACAACCTGCGCCACGCCGTGTGAGTCTCGAAGGTCGATGAAGATGAGGCCGCCGTGGTCGCGGCGCCGGTGGACCCAGCCCGCCAGCCGGACCGTGCGCCCGGCGTCGGCGGCGCGCAGGTCACCGCAGTAGGTGTCTTTCAGCATGGAGGAAGCGTATCAGGCGTCCGGCGAAGCCGCCTGCGGCGCCGGCGCCGAGAGCGCCATCTGCAGCTCGGCGCGGAACGCCGCCTCGAGCTCAACTGCCATGCGTTGCTGAAAGCGGCGGTAGGCCGCCACCAGCGCCTCGCCCTCGGCCGTGAGCGAGGTGTGACCTCCGCCGGCGCCACCAACCTCGGAATGAACCAGGGCCATGGCGAGATTCTCTTCCAGCTCTTTCACCTTGCCCCACGCTCGCCGGTACGACAGCTGCATGGCTGCGGCCGCGGCCGCGAGCGAGCCCGTGTCGGAGACAAGCTCCAACAGGCGGAGGCGATAGTCCGACATAACCAGCTGCCCGTCGGACTCGAGCCATAGCTTCTGGCGGGGGGCGAATGCAGCCACGGGCTCAGCGTATCACGACGACTCAGGCGTTGATGTCGCCCCGGTGGGACTGGATCGGCATCACGTGGGAGTAGTCGTTGATGGTGAGCACGGCCCGCCGCGTATCGGCCGCGCGCACCACCGTGATCGAGGTGTGGTGCACGGCCACAAGGTGGTCATAGTAAGAACCGAACATGTGGCTGAGGTAGGCGTTGATGACGCCACCGTGACAGGCGATAACAACGCGGTGGCCGAGTCCCTCCTCCGCTATCTGGTCGATGGCGGCCACCACGCGCGTTCGGAAGGAGTCGACGTCCTCCACGTGCGGGTAGGCCGAGTGCTTCCGCGAACGCGAGACATTGCGGTAGATCTCGGCCAGCTCTTCCTTCTCGTACAGTTCGAGCAGCCCCTTGTCCTGCGGCGCCTTCTGCCAGAGGTCTATCTCCCGCAGATCCTCGCGAACGACGGGCGTCAGGTTGTGGTGCCGGGCGATCTCGTTGCCGGTGTCGAATGCGCGCCGCATCGGGCTGACGAAGACCATGCCAATACGTGCCGGCGCCAGCCTCTCCCCTACCGCTCGCGCCTGCTTCCATCCCATCTCGGAAAGCGGTGCGTCAAGGGCGTCGCCCAGCTTGATGTTCTCGTGGAACTTCTGTTCCCCGTGGCGCACGAGCAGGATTTCGCACATCCCATCAAAAGAGGCGGCAAAGGGGTTTTCCAGGTCGATCGTGCGCACGCGCCGGGGGGTGGTCATTGGCTCTCCTCATATTTGCCCGTGGGTCCCTGCCGGGCCACCCGTTCGCTTGCCGCAATGAAGGCCCGCAGCCCCGTGGAAAGGGCGCCGATCTCGGCGGCCGACATCTCCGCAAGGATGGTGTGCATGAACTGCTCGGCGCCATGCTCCAGCCGCTCACAGACGTTCTCACCCTCTGAGGTGAGGAAGTTCCGCACCAGCCGCCGGTCGGCCGGGTCCTCCTCACGCCGCACCAGGGCAAGGCGAACGAGCCGGTCGATGATGCCGGTGATTGTGGGCGGCGTTACCGTGAGCCTTGCCGCTAGCTCCCCCGAGGTAACCCCCGGGTGCTGACTGAGCAGAAACAGCAGCCGCAGCTGACCCGTGGTCAGACCGAGCTCGGCCCAGGCACGCAGGCGCAGAGGGTCGAAAATCGCCAGCGCACCTGCCAGGTAGTGCAGCGCGGATTCCGGCGAGGTCTCGGTATGGGCAGAGGGGACGGTCAAGCTGTTCGCCTCACGCTAAGGGTCCGCTGGCCCTAGATTACCAGCCCCGCCTGAACGTGAAAGGGGGACATTGGGCAATCGCGGGTGCGAAACTGTGCCCGTGTCTCTCGATCTCGACCCCGGGAAAGCGGCCCTTGGCAATCCACGCCTGGTCAGGGCAATCGTCGATGAGATGGATGGCGGCGCCATTACCTTCGAGCGCTTCATGACCCTCGCCCTCTACCACCCGGAGTTCGGCTACTACCGCAAGCCGGGACGCATCGGCCCGGGGGGCGACTTCCTCACCAGCCCCTCAATCCACCCGATGTTCGGCTGGGCGGTCGCTGGCTGGTGCCGCCATGTCTGGGAAGAGCTGGGGAGCCCTTCGCCGTTCACAATCGTCGAGCCCGGCGCCGGCGATGGCAGGCTCGCCACCGCCATCCTCGACTGGGCCGCGGGCCGCGACGATGGCTTTGCAGGCGCGCTCCGCTACGTCGCCATCGAGCCCAACTCCCCGGGCGCCGACCCGCGCGTCGAATGGTGCGAGCGTCCACCGGGGTGCGTGGGCGATGGGGTGGTCGTCTCGAACGAGTTCTTCGATGCCCTGCCCGTCCGTCTCTTCGATGCCACAGAGCGCGGCCCGGTGGAGGTTGCCGTCCGCTGGGACCGGGAGAGGTTCGTGGAGACGCGCGGCCCCGTAACCACGATCGAAGGCGCTCCCGCCGAGGGGCGCTTCGAGGTCAGCCCCGGAGCTTACGCGACCATGCGCAGCCTCTGCCGCATGGTCGAACGGGGCGCCGTCCTCACCTTTGACTATGGCTACCCACAGGACGAGCTCTGGGCGCCCTGGCGCACAAAGGGAACGCTGCTCTGCTTCTACCGCCACACGGCGCACGAAGACCCCTACGTTCACGTTGGGGAACAGGACATAACCTGCCACGTCAATCTCTCGCACCTGGCTGTTGCCATTGAAGATGAAGGCTTCCTCGTCCATGGCCCCGTTCCCCAGTCCGAATTCCTGTGGGCACTGGGGTTGCGAGGGCTCGTCGATGCCGCCCGCGCCGACATGGGCGAGTACTTCGCCCGGCGTCGCGCCATGGAGGCTCTGACCGATGGCGCCGGCCTTGGGCGAGTGCGGGTGCTGGCCGCCACGCGTGGGCTTGCAAGCATCCCTCCCGGCTTCGAGAGTGACCGGTGACCTCCCCTGGACAGGGCGGGGTCCGGCCCATCGAGGAGGGAGAGACCGCGCCCGATTTCACGCTCCCGGCCGTGAACAGCAATGGTGCCGAGCTCAACGTGACCCTCAGCACCGAGGTGACGAAGGGCCGCGTGCTCCTCGTCTTCTACGAGGACGATGGAATGCCCGTCTGCACGAACGAGCTCAGGGCCTTTGCGCAGGAACACGAACTCTTGCGCGATGCCGGCGTCCGCGTGTTTGGCATCAACACCAACGGGCTTGGCTCTCACGCCCGCTTCCAGGAGCGTGACCGCTTCCCCTTCCCTCTCATCAGCGATTTCTACGGTGACACGGTTCGTGCCTTCGGCCTCTGGAACGAAGACGAGGGGAAGAGCCGGCGCGCCCTCGTGGTGGTTGGTCCAGGCAGGCGCGTCCTGCACGTGCAGCCCCACTTCAACCCCGGCAACCTGCCAGGGTTTGCGGAGGTATTCGCAGCGCTCGGGTTGATGTGAGGCCAGTCGTCCCGGGCTGGCCATGTGGTTGCCGCACGGCGGGAGTGCCTCCGACGGCGGTTCAGAGTGCCGTTTGCTATACTCAAGGCTGGAGGATGATGACCCGCCCGTGAAGGTAACCCTTGAACGGCTGCCTGAAAGCCGCGTTCAGCTTGATATCGAAGTCGACAAGGAGCGCCTCGACCGCTCGCTCGACGAAGCCTACAAACGCCTCGCCCGCAAGGCGCGCATCCCGGGCTTCCGCCCGGGCAAGGCGCCGCGCTCCATCATCGAGCGCCACTACGGCCGTGAGGGGATGATTCGCGAGGCAATTGAGGACCTTGTTCCCCGCGCCTACAACGAAGCGCTCGAGGCCGAAGACATCGAGGCTATCGACCAGCCCCACCTTGAGATCCTTCAGCTTGAGCCCGTTCAGTTCAAAGCCACGGTGGCCGTTCGCCCGACCATTGAGCTCAATGACTACCGCTCCGTCCGCCTCGATCCCCCTCACATGGAAGTCACGGACGAGATGCTCGCCGAGCAGCTCCTCGCCATTCGCAAGCGCTACGCCACCCAGTCGCCCGTGGAACGCCCGGCCCAGTGGAACGACATAATCACAGGCAGCGTGCTGGGCGAGGTCGACGGCGAGGAGTTCGTGAAGGACGAAGACGCCGAGTTCCAGCTGGTTGAGGGCAGGCGAATGCTCGTGGACGGCCTCGGTGAGGCCTTCCCCGGCATGGGCAAGGGCGAAGAGAAGACCATCGAGATCCCTCTTCCAGATGACTTCCCCGTCGAGCGCTTTGCCGGCAAGGCTGCGAAGTTCACGCTCTCCGTACGCGAAGTCAAAGAGGAGATCCTTCCCGAAGAGGACGACGACTTCGCCCAGCAGGTGAACGCCGACGACTTCCCTACCTTCGAAGCGCTCAGGACACGCCTCCGCGACAACATGGACGACGCGCTCAAGAAGGACGCCGAGATCCACTATCAGCAGGACGTGGTCGACCGGATCCTCGAAGGCGCCACCGTGGAGTTCCCGCGCGTGCTGGTCGACCGCGAAATAGACCGGATGATCAGCGAGTCCTCCGGGTACGACAGGCAGGCCTACGTCAACCACCTGGCGCGTATCGGCCGGAGCGAATCGGAGTACCGCGAGGGCCTGCGCCCTGAAGCTGAGCGCCATGTTCAACGATCCCTGGTGTTGAGCCGCCTGGTGGAGGCCGAAGATCTGAAGGTGAGCGCTGAAGCGATTGATGCGGAGATAGAGAGCCTTGTGGCGCCCGCCGGTATGGATGGGGACCGTCTGCGCGAGCTCTTCGCCTCGCCAGAAGGCCGGACCCGCATCGAGCGCAGCCTGCTCACGCAGCTAGCACTCGCCCGCGCCGCCGCCATTGCGCGTGGCGAGTTCGCCGGCGAAACGCCTGCAGAGGCGACGCCTGAGGCAGTCGACGAAACTTCAGCCGCCGGAGCGCCGGCGAAAAAGAAGCGTGTAAGGGCCAAGAAGGAGGAGCCGGCGTGAGCGCAACCGACCCGATCCACCCCCTGGTGCGGGCCGTCATCCCGACCGTCATCGAGAGCGGGCCCCGCTCGGAGCGGGCGTTCGATATTTTCTCGCTGCTGTTGAAGGAGCGCATCGTCTTTCTCGGCACACCGATCGATGATCAGATAGCAAATCTCATCGTCGCGCAGCTCCTCTACCTGCAACGCGAAGACCCGGAACGGGACATCAGCATGTACATCCACTCGCCCGGGGGGGTGATAACCTCCGGACTCGCCATTTACGACACGATGCAGCTCATCGAGCCCGACGTGTCGACCATCGCCGTGGGACAGACGGCCTCAATGGCCACCGTTCTCCTCTGCGCGGGTGCAAAAGGCAAGCGCTTTGCCCTGCCCAACGCCACCGTTCACATGCACCAGGCCCTGGGTGGTGCGCGGGGCCAGGCCGCCGATATAGAAATTGCGGCGAAGGAGATTCTCCGCAACAACGAGATCATCCGGAACATCATTGCGAAGCACACCGGCCAGCCGGTCGAACGTGTCTCGCGCGACTTCGACCGCGACTTCTACCTTGATGCCGAAGGCGCGAAGGAATACGGTTTCGTCGACCAGCTGCTGGCGCGTCCCGAAGACGCCCGCAAGAACTGAGGGAAGCGCATTGGCCGGGAATCGCACGAATCGCGTCCAGTACCATTGCTCGTTCTGTGGGAAGAACCAGGACCAGGTGCGCCGGCTGATCGCCGGACCCGGCGCCGTCTACATCTGCGACGAGTGCGTCGACCTCTGCCGCGAAATCATCGACGAGGAGACCGGCAGCCATACGGCCGCTACCGCCGCCAAGGGTTCGGCCCCGTCCTCCCAGCGCGTTCCCCCGCCAAAGTTCATCAACGACCATCTCGATGAGTACGTGGTCGGGCAGGAGCAGGCCAAGAAGGTCCTCTCCGTCGCCGTCTACAACCACTACAAGCGCATCGGCACCGCCGGCGATGGCGACATCGAGCTCGAAAAGTCCAACATCCTGCTTGTCGGGCCCACCGGTGTCGGCAAGACGCTTCTCGCCAAGACGCTCGCCCGCCTCCTCGATGTCCCCTTCTCTGTGGCCGACGCGACGGCCCTCACCGAAGCCGGCTATGTGGGCGAGGATGTCGAGAACATCCTCCTCCACCTCATCCAGTCGGCCGACTTCGATATCCAGAAGGCCGAGCGCGGCATCATCTACATCGATGAAATCGACAAGATAGCGCGCAAGAGCGACAACCCCAGCATCACCCGTGACGTCTCAGGTGAAGGCGTGCAGCAGGCTCTCCTCAAGATCATCGAAGGCTGCACTGCCAACGTGCCCCCCCAGGGAGGCCGCAAGCACCCGCACCAGGACTTCCTGCAGATAAACACGCAGAACATCCTCTTCGTCTGCGGCGGCGCCTTCGAAGGCCTCGAAAACATCATCGAGAAGCGCCTCACCCGCGACCATGTCCGCATCGGCTTCAACGCTGACCGCGGCTTCCGCGGCAGCCAGCGCATGGACCAGCTCCTCGCCCACGTCACCCACGACGACCTGCTCGAATTCGGCCTCATCCCCGAGTTTGTGGGGCGCCTGCCCATGGTGGTGGGCCTCCAATCGCTCGACCAGGACGCGCTTGTGCGCATCCTCACCGAACCGAAGAACGCACTCGTAAAGCAGTACCAGCGCTACTTCGGCATGGACGGGGTCGAGCTCGTCTTCACCGACGATGCGCTCCGCGCCATTGCCGACCAGGCGATCAAGCACAAGACGGGCGCCCGCGGCCTTCGCACCGTCCTCGAAGACTGCCTCATGGACGTGATGTACGAGATTCCCGGCCGCGGCGACGTGCGCAAGTGCATCGTCAACGGCGACACCATCGCCAAGCACCAGCGGCCACTGCTCCTGACCCGTGGCGGCCAGACGGTCGACTTTGACACTCCGCCGGTAACGGATCGCCAGCCGCTCGACGAGAGCGCCTGAGCCGTCTCCTTCATTCCCTTGTTGTCGAGTGGGGCCGGGCAACCGGCCCCTTCTTTTGTTCTACCGCGGGAAGCGCCGTCCGTGTCAGAATGGCGACGGCGTCATGCGCCCCGGAGGTGAGCAGTGCTTTCGTACGTTGACCGCGTACAGCTGGTGGTGAACGACCTGGAGGGGGCAGCCCGCCTCTGGGCGGAGCTCTTCGGAGCGGAGCCCGTGGGCCGCAGCGAGTGCCGGTTCCAAAACGCCCGCGTGCTCACCGTGCGCGCAGGGGCCAGCGAGTTCGATTTCCTGCAACCCGCCGGCCCGGGCCCGGTCGCCGATTGGGCTGCGAAGTGGGGCGAGGGCCTCTACGGGGTTGGCTTCTCCACGCCCGACGTCAACCGCATGGCGCGCCACTTCCAGCTCCAGCGCGTCCCCTTCGAGGAAGAGGGCGGCCGCCTCTACATCGATGCTTACGACCACGGCATGCCCACCATCATCTGCCCCGATCGTTCGCGCGAGATGGTGGGCGACATCCGCTTCGTGTACGAAGTCACCAACCCCGTCTCCGACTGGCAGCGCGCGGCAGACACCTACACCCGCATTTTCGCGCTCGACCCTTCGCGCTTCTCTCCCATCGAAAGCAAGCTCTACGGCTACGCCGGTACCCTCACACTGTTCGACCCGCCGGACCGGCTCGACCGCATCGAGATCACCCAGACCTGGGGTGATGGCGCCATGCACCGCTTCTTCCAGCGGCGCGGCCCCTCGCTCTACATGTGCTACATCGAAACCGATGACGTCATGAAGCTCGCCGGACGCCTCAAGGCCAAGGGCATGCGCTACGCCCACTCCGAGGCGCGCGCCGAGGATGCGGGCCTCTTCATCCATCCCTCCGGCCTTCACGGGATGCTCATGGGCGTGAGCCGCACCAACTTCGCCTGGGTCTGGAGCGGCCGCCCGGAGCTCGCCGGCCCCGGCGCCGCCGAGATCCGCGGCGAACACTGAGAATCGCAGGCCTCGGCCGCTCTTAGCTCCCGGCCAGGCCGTTTCGCGCCGCGAAGGTAGCCGCCTCCGCCCTGTTTGCCACGCCTGTCTTGTCGAAGATGTTCGAGACGTGGCGGATCACTGTGTTCAGGCTGATCACCAGGTGGTCTGCTATCTGCTGGTTCGTCATTCCTGCCGCAAGCAGCCGCAGAACCTCGACTTCGCGTTCCGAAAGCCCGCCGGGGTACGTGGCCCGAACCTTCGCGGGCTTGCTCGCGCCGGCAGCCAATTCCCGGGCCACGCGCGCATGGAATGTAATCCCGACCTCGTCGAACGCACGGGCCGCTGATTCCAGCAACCCGGCTGCAGCGTCCACATCGCCGCCTTGGTCGCGGGCGAGCAGCATGCGCGCCCGGTCGGCCATGGTATGTGCGAGCAACGGCCGCGCCCCGAGCCGCGAGTTAAGAACGTCCGCCTCATCGAAGTGGCGGCTCGCCATGTCGAAGTCGCCCATGGCGGCAGCCAGCAGCCCCAGGTACCGCGATGCGGCGCCGAGACAGACAGCGGAGCCGTTCATGCTCACGGCGTAGCCTGCCTGGGGCAGCATGTAGCGGTAGAGCCACTCCGCGTGTGCCGTTTCGCCCGCCGTGGCACACGCCTGCGCCAGGACGGCCGCTACGAACATGCGCCCCGGAGGGTCGGGAAAGGCCGCGATGTCCTCCGGGCGAAACCCTCGGATGATCTGGAGGGCTGCTTCGCGCCTGCCCAGTTCGGCGCAGACAAAGGCGAGGCTCACCCGGAGGGCGACCGGCGCTGCAGGTTCGCGGCCTGCTTCGTAGACCGGCTCCAGCTCGTCGAGCCTGCCCTGCTCCCAGCGCAGGACGAATGTGTGCGCCCCAATCGCCCTGTCGGCCCACGGCACGCTGAGACGGCGGCGCATCCGGTGCATTTCGGCGTTGATCTCTACGGCCGTAGGGAGCGGGCCCGCCAACAGTGCCCGCATGCCCCGCAGGATGAGCGCGTGCGCCGTCTGCATCCCCTGCTGAAGCTCTTCGGCAAGTCGCGTGTGCGCTTCGATGCCCGAGTCGACCGCGGCGAGGTCGCCGAGCAGCAGCGAATCCTGGAGGTGGTCGCACCCGCTCGTGAGCTCAAGCTCCTTATCGCCGAGGTCGCGTGCCAGCCGCACGACTTCGGCGACATGTTCCCGGCGCGCCTCGATCTTCTCGTGGGGCCGGGCCATGTATGCATTCCTCAGCGCAAACGCCAGGGCCTGCCCATCCTTCAGCCTGCGAGCCATGGCGATGCTTTCTTCGCGCGGCCATTCTGCCTCTTCCCACGACTCTGTCAGCGCGAGCTGACAGGCCAGCACCGAGAGCAGGGCCGAACGGCGGGCGCTGTCCCCGTCCGGGATCATCTCAAGCGCCGCTTCGACCATGGGGATCATCTGCCTGTCTGGCAGGGCAACTCCGAAGATTGAGCTCGCCAGGCAGGACCGGACCAGCAGCTCGCTGAGTCCCGCCTCGCGCGCCTCCCTGGCCGAGGCGAGCGTGAGCGCCTCCATGCGGCCCATGTCTCCTGTTCTCGCAACCGCTGCCGCGAGGTCAAGCAGGAGCGTGCAGCGACGAGCGGGAGTGCGCTCGCCGGACCTCTCAAGGGCATCGAGCGCTGTCTCGTAGTGACGAGCGGCGTCCGCAAATGCGAGCTGTGTCATTGCTCTCTCGGCCGCCTGGATAGCGTACCCGGCAGCCCTTGCCAGGTCCTCGGCTCTTCCTCCGAGCAGGAGGTGGCGGGCCAGCTCGCCCGCGTGGTCCGTCGCGGCGCTTCCGAACCTGTCGGTAAGACGCCTGGCGATGCCCGCGTGCACTGCAGCGCGCCGTGGCGCGCTCAGGCCGAGGTAGATGGCCTCTCGCAGGATGGCGTGGCGGAACTGGAAGCGCCCCTCGCCGGTCTCATGCAGTAGCCCGTGGGCCACCGCCTCGTCGATTGAGGCCAGGAGCACTTCCTCAGCGGCGCCGGTGGCCAGGGCAAGCGTCTCGAACGGGAAGTGGTCGTCCAGTGCGGCTGCCACCTGGAGCGTCCTGAGCGCCGGCTCCGAAAGCCGGTCCAGGCGGCCGGCGAGCACCTCGCGGATTGACCCGGGAACGGCCGCCCCGGCGTTCCAGTCTGCCCCGGAGCTGATATCGCGCCCCGCGAGCTGCAAGTCGTGGACCACCTCTTCGATGAAGAAGGGATTCCCTGCGGTCCGCACCTGCAGCGACTCCGCGACGTGCGCCGGAGGCGGTGCTCCCGCCATTCCGCCGATGAGAGCCCCGGTCTCTTCGGCCGTGAGCCCCGCGAGGTCCACCTGTTCGCAGAGCCGCTCCCGGATCAGTGTGGCCAGGGTGCCGGTGAACGCGCTGGTCCGGTCGGCGCTCAAGTTGCGGCACGTGGCGACCAACAGCAGCGGAGCTTCGGGCAGCCTGCGCGCAAGGTGTTGAAGGAGCTGCAGGCTGTCCGGGTCAGCCCAGTGGATGTCCTCCAGCCGCAGCAGCAGGCCCGGAGGGTGGGAGCGGGCAGCGCCGATGAGCAGGTCCGCAGCGCTCTCGAAGAGGCTGTACCGGTCGCTTTGTACTGGGCCGGCGCCGGGCCGGGGTTCATTGCCGGGCGCGAGGAGCCCCGCGATCGGTCCCACATCCCCGGGCGGTGGGTGCACCCGGATGTACTGTCCGATGGCCTCCCTGAATGGCAGGTAGGGCGGCATACTTGATGTCTCGTAGGCGTGCCCGGCGAGCGTCAGCCAGCCAGCCTCTTCTGCGCGCCGGGCCAGCTCCGTTGCCAGTCGCGTCTTGCCCATGCCGGGCTCACCAGAAAGCAGCACTACCCGCCCGGCTCCAGAGGCGGCTTCACCCAGCACCTGTTCGAGCCGCCCGAGCTCGCGCTGGCGGCCCACGAAGGGTCCGTAGCTCCCCGCGATGCGCGGCGGGGGCGTGGCCTGGCCGGATTCTGCGGGTGTCATGTCCTGTCTCGGTGCGCCGCTGTGCGGCCCATCGTCCACGCGGAAGTATACGGTTCGCGTCAAACAGCGAACGTACCCGGCGCTAACCCTTGTCGATCACCATGATCGTCATCGCCGTCACCAGGAATCCCACAACGGAGATGATGATCTGTGGGTCGGTGAACAGAATCTGATCCGGTGCATCGGCCTTGCGGGGACCATCCAGGAGGAGCAGGTAGCGGAACAGTGCGAATCCCACGAAGGGAAGCGTGGCCGCCATGGCGCCGTTCGCCGGCACGTGCGCGGATTCAATCGTGTACAGCGCGTAGCTGAGCAGCGCCGCTGCCGCGCTCACGATCAACATCTGTTCGAGGATGTCGTGCGTGTACATCGCCAGTGCGGGACGGTGCTTCGCCGCGCCCGCCCCGAGCTGGCGGTACTCGGACCACCGCTTCGAGCTCGCAAAGAAGAACGCGCCGAAGCTGGTACAGACATAAAGCCACGGGCTGATGTCCACGTCGATCGCCGTCCCGCCCGATATCGCCCGCCCGATGACGCCGCTACAGAGGATGAGGACGTCGAGGATTGCCACACGCTTCAGCCCGTACGAGTAGGCGGTCATCACCGCCGCGTACCCCAGGACGATTGCGCCGGAAACGAGGTCAAGTGCAAACACCGGGGGCACGGCCACGATCAGCAGCCCGGCAGCCGCCAGGCGCGCGGTTCGCACGGAAAGCGCGCCGCTGGCAATGGGGCGGAACTGCTTGCGCGGGTGCAGCCGGTCGAACTCCCGGTCCTGCACGTCGTTCACCAGGTAGGTGGCGCTCGAAACAAGGCACCAGAGCCCGAAGAGCGCCAGGTTTCGCCACAGGAGCGGCCACCAGCTCGCGGCGTCGCCCGGTTCCCATGCGTCGCCGGCGCTGAATGCCAGGGCGGCGAACACCAGCCCGTTCTTGGGCCACTGGTAGGGCCGCATCGCCGAAAGCAGCGGCGGCAACCGCGATGCGCGGACCGCTGGTCCCACCGCGGACGTCATGCCGGCTCCTTCGTGATCGCTGCCCATTGACCGTGTATGGCGGCGACAAGGTCGCGGGTGACGGCTTCGAAGACGGCGTTGTGTGCCCCGGCTGCCGCCCATACCCACTCGAAGCGCCCCAGGCTCTCGTCCACCACCACGTCTGGACGGTGCAGGTGCCCAACCGGCGCCACGCCTCCGACCTGGAACCCGGTGAATTCGAGCACCTCGGTGGGCGCGCCCATCTTCAGCTTCTTGCGCCCCACGCCCAGAAGCTCCGCCAGCGCCGAGGTGTCCACCTGGCGGTCGCCCGCCACCAGTGCAATCGTGGGTCGCCCATCGGCCAGGAAGAAGAGCGTCTTCACGATCTGCCCCAGCTCGCATCCGACGGCATCCGCCGCTTCCTGCGCCGTTGCCGTGGTGCCATCGAAGCACACGATCTCCGAAGGAAGCCCGAGGGCAGCCAGGGCAGTGCGAACTCTTTCCTGCGGTTCCATGGGCGGTAGCGTAGCGTGCGCCGCCCATGCGGACACCTGAAGCCTGGTTGCGCGGCGCGGTCTGCGGCGCCTAGCCTTGTGCATGCCCCGCGTCCGCGCCGACATCCTGCTCGTTGAACGCGGCCTTGCCGAGTCCCGCGAAGGCGCGCAGCGGCTCATCCTGGCTGGCCGCGCCCGCGCGGGCACGCTCAGGCTCGTCAAGCCCTCCCAGCTCGTCGCCGCCGATGCCGCCCTCTCCGTCTCCGAGCCGGAGCGGTACGTTTCCCGCGGTGGCCATAAGCTTGAAGCCGCCCTCACGGCCTTCGCCGCCGACGTCACCGGGCTTCGCTGCCTCGACCTTGGCGCTTCGACCGGCGGCTTCACCGATTGCCTGCTGCAGCATGGGGCTGCCTCTGTCCTCGCCGTCGATGTCGGGCGCGCTCAACTCCACCAGAGGCTGCGCGAAGACCCCCGCGTCACCCTCCTCGGAGGCACCAATGCGCGCGACCTCCCCGGCCTGCCGCCCATCGACTTCTTCGTCGCCGACCTCTCTTTCATCTCGCTGCGGAAGGTGTTGCCCTCGGTTGCAGCCCGCATGGCCCCGGGCACGCCGGGCGTGGTCCTGCTGAAGCCCCAGTTCGAAGCCGGGCCGGCCGAAGTGCCGCGCGGTGGCGTTATCCGCGACGCCGCAGTGCGCGAACGGGTACGCGCCGGCTTTGCCGCCTGGGCGCAGGGCGAAGGCTGGCGGGTTGGCCGTACTATCGAGTCGCCAATCACCGGCGGAGATGGCAACATCGAGTTCCTTGTGGAGCTGGCAACACCGGGAGTCAACCCTTGCTAAAACGCGTCGTAGTTTTTCACCACCCTCATAGCGAAGGCGCCGCCATCTTCGCCGGACAGTTCGCCCAGGAGCTCGAACGGCGTAGCGTGAAGGTCTTCGTCGCCGACGCCTGGGAACAGGCTGCGACGGCGCACGTCGAGCTTGCCGACCTGGTCGTCTGCATTGGCGGCGACGGCACCGTTCTCCGCGCCGCCCGTGTGATGGTGCCCCACGCCGTCCCCATCCTCGGAGTAAACATGGGACGGCTCGGCTTCCTCACCGACCTCAGCCCGCGCGACCTCTTCAACCGCATCGAGCGCGTCATCGCCGGCGACTGGCGCATGGAAGAACGGCTCATGGTCCGCAGCGACGTCTTCGATGGCCCCGACCGACCAGAGCAGGTCTTCCATGGCCTGAACGATGTGGTGATCAGCCGCCAGGCGCCGGGCAGGCCCATCTATGTCGACGTGCGCATCGATAACGCCCTGCTCGCCGTGTACCGGTGTGACGGGGTCATCATCGCCACCCCCACGGGGAGCACCGGCTACTCCCTGAGCGCGGGCGGGCCCATCCTTGCACCCACGGAACACCATCTCCTGGTCACCCCCGTGGCCGCGCACCTCGCCCTTGCGCGCTCTCTCGTGCTGCAGCCCGAATCGGTCGTCGACCTGCGCGTGACCTCCGACCATGGGGCAATCCTCAGCGTCGACGGCCAGGAAGACCTGCCCGTCAGTTCCGGCGTCCGTGTCGCCGTTCGCCAGAGCGAGCACATCACCCGCTTCGTCCGCTTCACCGAGCCGGCCTCCTTCTATGCGGAGCTGGCGGAACGGCTCGAAATGCAGCTCTCCAGCACCATGGCGCACCGTGCTTGAACGGCTTGCCATCACCGGCTTCGCGGTCGCCCGCTCGGTGGTTGTCGAACCCGGGCCCGGGCTGAACGTTTTCACCGGCGAGACCGGCGCCGGCAAGTCGCTCGTGGTCGATGCCCTCGCCTTCGCGCTCGGCGCTCGCCGCGGGCGCGAGGTGATCGCCTCCGGGGCGGGCCATGCCACAGTCGAGGCAACCCTCTCCCTCGATGGCGCCCTTGTCGTGGTCGAGCGTACCGTGGGCCTTTCCGGCCGGACGTCGGTGCGCATCAACGGAGCCGCGGCGACCCTCGATGATGCACGCGCCCTCGCCAGCCGGGCGGCCGACATCCACGGCCAGTCCGAACAGCTCGCCATCCTGCGCCCGGCGGTGCAGCTCGAAGTCCTGGACAGCTTCGGCGGACTCGCTGGCGAACGCCGGGCAGTCACCCAGGCCGTCAGGGAGCTTCGCGACGTGCGGCGGCGCCTCCATGCCCTGGCCACGGACGCCCGCGAACGGGAGCGGCTCATCGAACAGCTCCGCTTTGAGTCTGGGGAGATTGCTGCTGCCGCGCTCTCCCCGGGCGAGGATGAGGCGCTGCGCCAGGAGCGCTCCCGCCTCGCCGATGCCGGGCGGCTCACCGAAGACGTCGAGGCCGCCCTTGGCGCGCTCGATGCCTCCGAGGCCGGCGAGGCTGTCCGGGCCGTCGCGGATATCGCCGCGCGCGACACAACCGCCGGGGAGCTGGCCGACCTCGGCCTGCTCCTGGAAAGCATCGTCACCGACCTGGCACGCGCCCTGCGCCGATACCGCGATGGCATCGAGCACGACCCTGGCCGCCTCACCGAGGTTGAGGAGCGGCTGGACCTGATCGCCCGTCTGCGCCGAAAATACGGCGAGACCGTGCCCGAGATCATCGCCTACGGCCGGGAGGCGGAAGCGAGGCTGGCGGAGCTAGAGAGCTGCGAGGAGCGCATCGAGGATCTCGCGGCCCGCGCGACGGAACTCCTTGCCGGGCTCGCCGCCGATGCCACCCGGCTCTCTCTTGCCCGTCGCCAGGCTGCCGCCGCCCTCGTCCAGGCACTCGGCGTCGAGCTCGAACGCCTGGGCATGGGCGGCGCCGGGCTTGCCGTCGGCTTCTCCTGCGACGATGATCCCGGAGGTCCCGCGGTGGC
>QEVS01000004.1 GCA_003577245.1 bacterium
GGTTGGGCGACTGCGCAGGCCGGCGGGAACCGCACGCCGGAGCGGAGCGCAGGCGTAGGCCGGCAGTTGCGCCAGGGGGCGGCGGTGCGTTGGTTCCAAAACCCGGCGATTGGGTGGAACAGCAAGCGGCCACGGGGGGCCGCGACTCCGAGGTGGATGGTGGGATACGCTGTGGGAGATGCGGCCGTTTACCGTCGCCTGCTGCCAGGTTCGCGCCTTTGACATCGAGGACGCCGAGGAGAACCTCCAGAACCTGCTCCGCGCGCTCGACGAAGCGGGAGAGGCAGGGGCGCGGCTCGTCGCGCTGCCGGAGTGCGCCTACCCGGCCTACTACCTGCGCGACTCCAACCCCTTCGCCCGGCCGGGAGTGCGCCCGTTCGACGAAGCCGTTGCGCTCTTCGCGGCGAAGGCCAGGGAGCACGGCTACTGGCTGGCCGCGGGAATGGCGGTGCCCCTCGCCGATGGGAGCGTGACGAACAGCGCCGTCATCTTCGACCCCGGCGGCGAGGTGCGGGGGCGCTATGACAAGACGTTCCTCTGGCACTTCGACAACGCGTGGTTCACGCCGGGCGGGCGCTTCCCCGTGTTCGACGCGGGGTTCTGCCGCTTTGGCGCGCTCATCTGCGCCGATGGCCGCCAACCGGAGATCGCCCGTTCGCTGGCCGTGAACGGGGCGGAGGTCATCCTCGACCTGACGGCATGGGTCTCGTGGGGCCGCACGGTGCCGGAGCTTTCGACCACGCAGTGCGAGTACCTCATGCCCGTGCGCGCATTCGAGAACGGCGCCTGGGTGGCGGCCGCCGACAAGTGGGGGTGCGAAGACGGGACCATCGTCTACGCAGGGCGCTCCTGCGTGATTGACCCGCTGGGCACGGTGCGCGTTTGCGCCCCGAGCGACCGCGATGCGGTTGTGCTCTTCGAGATCGAGCCGGTGGCGGTAGAGGCGGTGCCGCGGCGCCCCGCGCTCTACGGGCGGCTGACGGAGGCCACGGAAACGCTGCCGGTGACTGCCCTGCTGGAGGAGCCGCTGGTCCCCTCTCGAGAGAACCGGCGCGTCGCTGTCGTCCCTGGCGAGGGGGTGTTCGACCCGGCCGCCCTGGTGGCGCGCTACGCGGCGCTGCGCCGCCAGGATGCCGACCTTGTGGTGTTCGGCGGGGTGCCCGCAACGGAGGGATGGAAGCAGGGCCTCCCCCGCATTGAGGAAGCCGTCCGCGGCCACGGTGGGGCGGCGGCCTTCGCGGTTGCCGTGGACGGGGCAGCGCCGCGCCAGGAGATGGCCCTGGTTACTCCCTCGCAGACATGGCTCCACCAGGCCACGCACGGGCGCGGGCTGGCCGCGGGCGAGCTGAACGCGCCGGTGGCCGAGACCCCCACGGGCCGTGTGGCGCTGCTCTGTGGCGAAGAGGGGCTCGTGCCCGAGGTGGCGCGCTGCCTCGCTCTCGAAGGCGCGGAGATCATCGCCTGGTCGGTCTTCTCGCCGGGGGCGATGGCCGAGCCGGTGGCCCGCACGCGCAGCGACGAAAACCGGGTCTACGTGGCCGCCGCCTGGCCCGGGGGTGGCGTCATCACGGCCCCCACGGGCGCGCCCCTCACGGCCGTCCCCGCGGAGACGGGCGTGGCCATGGCCGCGCAGGTGAACCGGGCGCTGGCGCGCTGGAAAGACATGGCTCCCGGCACCAACGCCATCTTGGACCGCATGCCGGCAGCCTACCGGGCGCTGGTGGAGTAGGCCCGCTCTACTGCTTCGGCTGCAGGAGCATGATGGTGAGGTCGCCCGGCAGCTGGCTGCGGGTGACCTGGAGGCGCGGCTGCGGCTCGGCCTTCGTTCCCGTTTCCTTCAGGAAGCGGTCGATCGAGTCGAGCTCCATCTCTTCCATCTCGGTCTTGTAGTTCATGGGGATGGCGATGCGCGGGTCGATCGCCGTCACCAGGTCGGCGGCGACGGTGGCGGCCAGGCTGTTGTGCCCGCCCACGGGCACGAGCAGGATGTCGATGTCATCGAGCTGCTCGAGGACCGCGCTCGAAGGCGCCGCCGAAGGCAGCCCCAGGTGGCCCACCCGGATGCCATCGATTTCACAGACAAAGGCGACGTTGCGGGCGCCGTCCTCGCGCTTGATGGCCACGCCCGAAACGAGGATGCCGCCGATCTCGTACTCGCCCGGGGCATCGAGCACCTTCGGCGTGCCGTCGATGCCTTCGACGTAAGAGTAGCCGGGGTCATCACGGCGGCTGATGGTGACGATGCCGGCCGCCGGCCTGCCCAGCCGGTAGCCGCTCGCAGGCGGGCAGGGGTCGGTGACGACCGCGCCCTCCCTTCCCTTCAGGCGGAAACAGCTGCGGCCCAGCCAGGTGATCTCCACGCCCGGATCGTATCGGAGGCTCGGCCTACGCGAAACGAACGGCTAACCGGGTTGAGCATTTCGCTTCGCAGCGGGGAGGATTAGCTCTCGCCGCTCAGGGGGCAGCGCCCGCAGGCGCCTTTCGCGCAATAGTCAGCGTGCAGGAGCAGCCCGCCCTGGAGGCGAGAGGCGCCGGCGAAAGGTGCGACGCCGCCTGCGCCCAGCCAGCCTTCGAGACGGCGAAGACGGCCGTATGTCCCGGGCGAAGGGAGCGTGCGCCACGCCGCCACGGCTTCCGGTTCCGTCCAGGCGCCGGAGGCAAGGGCTGCCGGCAGCACGGCGTTGACCGCGCACTCGACGGCCAGGCCACGGCCAATCCCCGGCGCGGCGAGGAGGCGTACGAGCGGCTTCCCGGGGCGCAGCAGGGCGGGCCAGGCGGGTTGCGCCTCCCGGGGCCAGACGCTCGCGCAGAGCTCCCCGGCCGCCTCCAGGCGCCGCCCCGGCGAGGCCATGGGACGCAGGCCGGCGCGCCGCAGCACGAGGCTCGCGGCCACGCCTTTCAGGGCCGCCGCCAGGGCGAACGGGTGGGGCGTGCCCGGGAGCGCCGTGGCGGCCGACTCGAGGAGCGCCGCCAGGGGCAGGGTGCGCGCGAGCGTGGCGAAGGCTTCGCGGTTGGCCGGGCCGCCGAGGGTTTCCAGCAGGAGCGCATAGAGGGCGTGGCCCGGCCCTTTCGACTCGGTCAGCGGGGCGGCGCGCGCCGCTTTCATGCGCAGGCGACGCAGGCCGAGCCGTTCGAGGACGGGTGCGGCGTCCCTTCCGCGGGCGCTGGCGAGGGCGCAGGGTGGGGTGAACGGGGGCGGGAAGACAGCGCCGGGAGCTGATGGCATCACCAGGATGGGAATGGAGCGGCGGGTGGCGTGGAGGGTGGCGCAGGCGCCCCCGGGGTTCTCGGCCACCACATGGAGGACGACCGCGGCATAGGCGGGGTCGAGATGGTGGCCGTGTGCACGCCACGATTCCGCGCGCAGGTGGAGCTCGACGTCACCGCGGACAAGGTCGCCGCCGATTTCGATGATCGCTTCGCGGTAATCGGGCCCGCTGCCCCCGGCGGGGATGCCGGGGAAGATGATCTTGAGGGCGCGCCCGTCCTCGAGGCGCAGAGGGGCGTGGAGGCCAGTCCCCCAGCGGGCGGCCAGCGCGGCCTCGCCGGCGGCGGCGGGCAGGGGATGCATCAGGAGTGGCCCTCCCCAAGGGGGCCCGCGTCGTAGCGTGCGGGCTCCTCGGCGATCATCTCGAGGAGGCGTACGCTCGCGCCGCGGGGCTGGTAGCGCCCTGTCTCCCATTCGCTCACCGTCTGCTGGCGCACGCCGAGCAGGCGCGCAAAGCCGGCCTGGCTGAGCCCCAGCGAGGTGCGCAGGGCCGAGACCCGGGCCGCCGTCCAGCGCCCGCGCGCCGGGGCCAGGCGGCCGTCGTACGAGGGGCACTGCTCCTCCATGGGCTGCATCTTACACGGAAACGTGTAACACGACACTCACCCGGCGCAAGCGTAGAATCGGCAACCACAGTGAACCCCGGGGGAGTGTGAACATGGATGTCTTCGGCGCAGCATGGCGGATTGCGGACGCGATCCGCGCAAGGGAGCTCTCCGCTCACGAAGCGGTGGACGAGGCGCTCTCCCGGCTGGAGGCGCTCAATCCGACCATCAACGCCTTTGTCTGCACCAACCCCGAGGAGGCCCGGTCCGGGGCAGCGGCCATCGATGACGCCGTGGCGCGCGGCCTCGACCCGGGGCCGCTCTGCGGCGTGCCCATCGGCGTGAAGGACCTTGAAGGCGTGGCCGGGATGCCCCACACCTTTGGCTCGCGCGCCTTCCGCAACAACGTGGCAGCCGAGGATTCGGTGCAGGTGGCGCGGCTGCGGGCAGCGGGCGCGGTGGTGCTGGGAAAGACGAACACGCCGGAGTTCGGCTACAAGGGGTTCACCGAGAACCGCCTCTTCGGGGCGACGCGCAACCCCTGGAACAGCGAGCGCACCCCGGGCGGCTCGAGCGGTGGCAGCGCGGCCGCGGTCGCCGCCGGGATCGTCCCCCTGGCCACGGCGAGCGACGGCGGCGGCTCCATCCGCATCCCGGCCGCGTTCTCAGGCTGCTACGGCATCAAGCCCTCGGCGGGCCGGATCCCGCGGGCAGCGGCGACCGCGCCCACCTGGGGCACCCACAGCACCCTCGGGCCTGTAAGCCGCACGGTGCGGGACGCCGCCCGCTACCTGGACGCAGCCGCGGGCCCTCACCCGAACGACCTGGACTCGCTCGACGCGCCGGCGGGGGTCTACGAGCTGGCGGTGCTAGCTCCTCCGCCGAGGCTGGGGCGAATCGCCTGGAGCCCGGACCTGGGCTACGCGGCCGTTGATCCGGAGGTGGCGCGCCTGGCCGGGGCCGCGGCAAGGGCGCTCGCCGAGGCCGTGGGGGCCGAGCTGGTGGAAGCGAACCCCGGCTTCGCCGACCCGCTGCCCGCCTGGTACACCATGGCCGCCCCCGGGGACGTGAAGCTCATCGATGCCATGACGGAGGAGCAGAAGGCGGAGCTGGAGAAGGGATTCGTTCTCTTCGCCGAGCAGGCGCGCGCGATCATGGGGGTCGATATCGCCCTCGCCCTTGAAGCGCGCCACCAGCTCAACCGCAAGATGACCTCGTTCTTCGAGACTTACGACCTCTTGCTCACCCCCACGGTAGCCTGCACGGCCTTCCCGGCCGAAGGTCCGCCGCCGGCCTCCATCGGAGGGCGGCAGGTGGGGCCGGCCGGCTACCTGCCCTTCACGCCGCCCTTCAACCTGACCGGGCACCCGGCGGCGTCGCTGCCGGCCGGGCTGGCCGCCGATGGGCTCCCCGTGGGGCTCCAGGTGGTGGCGCCCCGGCACGCCGATGCCCTCCTGCTGGCGGTCAGCGCTGCCTACGAAGCGGCAAACCCGTGGACCTGGCCGGCGTAGGCCGGGAGGGCGGCTGAATGGCCGTTGCCGGGGACGCCACGCAAGGGCCGGAGACACAGGTCAACGCGGGCGGACGGCCGCGGCTCTTCACGCGCGCGGTGGTGGGCATCACCGTGCTCAACCTCATCTTCTTCAGCCTCTACCTGCTCTACTTCCCCACGCTTCCCTTCTTCATCGAGAAGCTGGGGGGCGACAAGGGGGAGATCGGCGCGCTCATCGGCGTGTCCAGCCTCACATCGCTCCTCGTGCGGCCGTTCGTGGGATACCTGGTGGATACGGCCGGCCGCCGCCCGATGCTCATCGCCGGCATGCTGCTCTTCGCCGTCAACTGCCTGCTCTACAACCTCCCTCATTCGCCGGCGGCCATCTTCCCCATCCGGCTGCTGACGGGGGCGTCGATCGCCACCTTCATGACCGCCGCCAGCACGTACATCGCGGACGCCGCCCCGGCGGCGCGGCGGGGCGAGGCCATGGCCTACTACGGCGTGGCGAACAGCATGGCCTTCGCCATCGGGCCGGCCGTGGGCGGTTTCGTCATCCACACGGACCTGCTGGCCGGGTTCGATAGCTCGCTCACCTCGCAGGCGGGCTGGTCGAGCGGGGCGCGCACGGGAGAGCTGCACTTCACCGCGCTCTTCGTGCTCTCGGCCGCCATGGCTTCGCTCGCCGCCGCCGGGGCGCTGCTCTTCCTGCCGCCGGGCCGGAAGCCGCCGGCCGACGGGCGCCTGCCGCGGGCGGGAGCGCTCTTTTCGCGCACGGCCGCCCTGCCTGCGGTGATCAACTTCACGAGCTCGTTCGCTTTCGCCGCCATGGTCTCGTTTCTGCCGCTCTTTGCCCGCGACCGGGGAATCACCAACCCGGGGCTGCTCTTTTCGCTCTACGCGGCCATGCTGCTCATCTTCAGGCTGCTTTCGGGGCGGCTCATGGATACGCTTCCGCGGCACTACTTCATCACGCCCGGCATAGCCGCCCTTGCCGTGAGCCTGCTGATTGTGGCGAGCCCGGGCCCCTCGTTCCTGCTCTTCGTGGCCATGGGTGTTTACGGCGTGGGTACGGGCGCCTTCCAGCCTGCCATGATGGCCTACCTGGTCGACCGCACGGAGGAGACCGTGCGCGGCCGGGCGCTGAGCACCTTCACGCTCGGCAACGACCTGGGGCTCAGCCTGGGCTCGTTCATCCTCGGTGCGATCATCCAGGCCGCGGACTACCGCGCCGCCTACATCTTCGGCGCCGCCGTGGCGGCCGCCGGCGCGGCCATCTTCGCCCTCTATAACGCGCGCGAAATGCGCACCGCCGCGGCAAGGGCCAACTGACACCGGCCCCTTCCCGCTCTGCGCGGCGCCCGGTCACGATGGCGAGCATCTTCATCGCGGGGGTTCGCCATGACAGCGCTTGAACGGGGGCCGGTGCGGGGCTGGCCGGGATGGCTGGCCGCGCTCTTCATCGTGTTCCGGGGGGCCTCCGGGCTCTTCCTCCACGGCCTTCTGCGCCCCGGCGCGCCTGCCTCGCTTTCGCGGGCCACGGGAAAGGTGGCGCGGCGATGAGCGGCGAGGAGGTCCCCATCGGGCGCCTGGTCTCGGTCATTGTCAGCGTGCTGGCGGTGGCGCTGGTGCTCTCGGTTTCGGGGCTTGTCCTGCTCGGGCTGGCCGGAGGCGACCCCGGGGTGCGAACGACCCTCACCCATATCACGGAGACCGTCCTGGGGGTGTTCATCGGCATTGCCGCCGGGAGGCTGGCAAGCCCACCGTCAAACTAGGGCGATCCCGGATGTTTGAGAAACAATGAATGGCGCAAACTCGTAAGGGAGAGTTCGGGCAACCCTTACATCCGCCGGTGGGAAACGATCATCATGCCCGAGACTGGGCCGGGACTGCTTAATCTCCTCGCCCCCGGCGGCGATGATCTTATGTTCGTCCTTTCAGGCGACGGGAAGCTGCTCGACATCAACGAAGCCGCCTGCCGCGCCCTCGGCTATACGCGAGAAGAGCTCCTGAGCCCGGGCGCGGCCGCCTTCCCCTTCATCCCCTGGCCGCCGGCCTTCTCCCGCGCATGGCGGAACCCCGCCGACCCCGGTGAGGGTTCCCGGTCAATCAACACCTTCCGCCGGCGCGACGGGCCGGCTTTCGCCGCTGAGGTTCGCTTTTCGCAGCATACGGTGGGCGGCGAGAAGGCCGTCCTGGCGGTGGCCCGGGAAACGTCCGCCGGGTCCGCGCTTGAAGCCGCCTTCCACCAGGCCGAGCGCAACTACGCGAGCATCCTGAGCAACCTGCCGGGCATCGTCTACCGCGCGACCGTCACGGGGAACGTCCTCGCCATTGACGGGCACGTGGAACAGCTCACGGGCCACCCGCCTTCCGCGTTCCTGGGCGGTGAGGTCCGCCTTCGGGACCTGATGGCGGAGGCGGATGGCGGCATCGCTCACGAAGAGCTCGTCTCTTCGCTGGCCGCCAGCGGGACCTACGACCTGACCTACAGCATCGTGCGCCCGGATGGCGAGCGGCGGATCGTCCGCGACATCGCCCACACGGCCCCGGGCGAAGGGGACCAGCCGCCGATTGCCGAGGGAATCCTTTTCGATGTAACGCAGCGCGTGGAAGAAGAGCGCGTTCTGCGCGAAGCCCTTGCGGCCGAGCACCGGCGCTACCAGCAGGTTGTGGCGGCCAGCGGCCAGGTGGTCTACGAACAGGACATCGTCGCCGGAGTCATGCACTACAGCGCGAGCCTCTTTGATGTCTTCGGGTACACCACAGTGGCCCACGGGACCCGCCCCGAGGACTGGCGATCGAAGGTCCACCCGGGCGACCTGGAGCGCGTGCTGGAGCAGGGGCGGCACGCCGTCGACGAGCACCGGCTGGTAAACATCGAATACCGGTACCGGCATGCCCGCGGCGGCTACCGCTGGGTCTGGGATCGCAGCCAGTGCGACTACGACGAAGGCGGGAGGCCCGTCCGCATCATCGGGGTGATGCAGGATGTCACCGAACGGAGGGAGCTCGAGGCGCAGGTGCGCGCCGCCCAGCGCATGGAAACCATCGGCGCGCTCACGGGAAGCGTGGCCCACGACCTGAACAACTTCCTGACGGCGGTGCTCGTGAACCTGGCGATGGCGCGCATGCAGCTCGGCCGCGAAGGGCAGATGCCCGAGCTGCAGGACGCCGCCGACGCGGCCAGCAGGGGCGCTGAGCTCGTCCGCAGCCTGCTCAACATCGCCCGCGGTGAACCCCGGCGGGAGCCGATCGACGCGGATGCGCTCGTGGCGGAATCCCTGCGCCTGCTGGCTCGGATCGCGGGGCCGGAAGTGCACCTGGAGGCGAACGTGTGCGAAGGCTGCCCGCCCTTCAACGCCGACCGTGTCCAGGTGCAGCAGGTGCTGATGAACCTGGTGGTGAACGCCCGCAACGCCATGGGTGGCCGCGGGAGAGTCGCCATCGCGGTGGGCCCGGTGGCGGCGGAGCACCGCGAGACGGGCGAACCGGGCGAATTCGTGCGGCTCGAGGTGGCGGACGACGGACCGGGCGTCCCGGCCGAGATCCAGGAGCGGATCTTCCAGCCCTACTTCTCTACGAGCGAGCCGGGCGAAGGCACCGGGCTGGGGCTCTCGATCGTCCATAGCGTGGCGCAGTCGCATGGCGGCTGGGTGGAGCTCACCAGCGCACCGGGACAGGGTGCGCGCTTCGCCGTCTACTTCCCGGCCGCCGTGTGAGGGAGGAGGGAGGAGGGAGGAGTCGCGGCCCCCGGTGGCGGCTGGATGTCCCACCGGAGCGTAATGCTGGGACTACCCGGGCTCTCTCCGGTGGTGTAGAAGAGTGGAATTGCCGGCTCGTGGGAGATGGAATGACCATCCCGGACTTCCAGGCTCTGATGCTGCCCCTGCTTGCGGCGACCGCCGACGGCAGGGAACACACGCTTCCCGAATTGCGTGCCAGGTTGGCACACCAGTTCGGCCTGACCGAGGCAGAGCTCTCGCAGAGGCTCCCGTCTGGCGGCCAGACAACGTTCGACAACCGGGTTGGTTGGGCACAGACGTATCTCGGGAAGGCGGGGCTGCTTGAACGGCCCCGGCGAGGCCTGATGAGGATCACCGATTCCGGCCGGGCGTTGCTCGCTGAGAACCCGCAGCGGATCGATTTGAAGCTCCTGGAGCGGTATGAGAGCTATCGGCAGTTCCGCGAGACCAAGCGAGATAGGCGTCCTGTCGCTCTTGAACCACGCGTGGCAATGGAACTGACGCCTGAGGAGATGATGGAACAGGGGTACCGAGAGCTTCGCACTTCGGTGACCGAAGACCTGCTGACACAGGTGAAGAGCGCTTCCCCCAGCTTCTTTGAACGCCTGGTCGTGGAGCTCTTGCTCAAGCTGGGATATGGCGGCGCCCTGGGCGAGGGCGAGACGCTCGGCAAGTCAGGTGACGGTGGAGTCGATGGCGTCATCCGGGAAGACAAGCTGGGACTGGATGTGGTGTATGTGCAGGCGAAGCGCTGGGAAGCGTCCGTGGGACGTCCACTTGTGCAGGCTTTCGTCGGGAGTCTCGAAGGCCACAAGGCGCGCAAGGGAGTTATGATCACAACTTCGACGTTCTCCAACGACGCGCGGGGGTATGTCCAGAACATCGAGAAGCGCGTGGTCCTGGTCGATGGACGCCAGCTCGCCGAGCTGATGGTCGACACCGGGCTCGGCGTGAATCCCGTCGCCAGCTACACGATCTGGCGCATTGATTCCGACTACTTCACGCAGGACCAGGCTTAGGCAGCCCCATGAAGGGGCGCCCTCCGGCAGGTGTGAGAACTGCAAGCCGCTTCGGCCGCACACGCGGACGCTACCGTTTCAGGCCTCCTC
Source organism: bacterium (assembly GCA_003577245.1). GTDB lineage: Bacteria > Chloroflexota > Dehalococcoidia > Tepidiformales > Tepidiformaceae > UCB2. Next base: position 10,161 of record QEVS01000004.1, read on the forward strand.
CCTCCTCCCTCCTCCCTCCTCCCTCACCCGCGCCCACTCCGCCTCGGGGTCATCGATGCCCAGGCGGGCGGCGGCCGTTCGGCGCGATTCGATGCCCGCCTGCACGAGCGCGCGCTCATCGGCCACCTGGCGTGAACGGTCGACCGGGAGGACGGGCCCCCAGTGCATCACGGGGCGCAGGCCCTCAATCTCAAGCCCGGCGAACTGCGCGAGGAGGCGCAGGATGAACGCGGCGCGCCGTTCATAGACGGCCGTGCGAACCAGGCGCTTGCGCGCGATCTTCTTCGCCAGGGGGTCGAGCTCGGTGTTGAGGGCCACGCCGCTCAGCCCCTGGGGGTTGTGTCCGAAGGCCGTGCGCGGCGATTCGCCCAGGTCGTGGAGGGTGCGATAGATGAGGTCGATGTAGTCGCGGTGGAGGGCCACGCCGCCGCCCTGGAGCAGGTCAAGGAGGTAGGCGCGCGCCCTTTCGGGGACCTCCCAGACCGCGCCCGGCTCTACGGCGATGTCCTGCGAGCCGGCCACGCCTTCCAGGACGGCAATCGGATTCCCCGAAAGCTCGAGGATCTGGCTCAGCTGGCTGAACGAGCGGTTGAGCTCGCGCACCGATTCGACCAGCGGAGGGATGTCGCTCGCGCCCCAGGGCTGCTTCGGCTCGCGCACGTTCGGGAAGACAACGAAGGGGATGAAGCCATACGGGTTGGCAATCCGCTGCACACGCTCCCGCCCGCGCCAGAGCTCGAACGTTTCCGCCGTCCACAGCTCCGTGGTCTCGGCCGGGCCGCCGGGACCATCAAGCGTGTAGCGGGAGGCGACCGCGGTCAGGCGCGCAGGGTCATCGGGCACGCGCCAGGCGAAGATGCCCTGGACATCGGGTGCGGTCACGCGCACGCAGCGTTCGGCCGGGTCCCAGGTCACCTTGTAGGCGGCGTCGCCGAGGACGGCGCAGTCGAGCTCGGTCTCGTAATCGAGCTGGGCAAGGCCGTTCAGCGATTCGGCCTCGCGCAGGGCGCGCTCGGCGATGCGGGCGCGGGCACGGGCGGCCGGATCTTCGCCGTCGAGGGGCTCGACGTGCATCACGGCATCGAAGAGGAGGTAGGAGGCGGCCTTGTCCACGAAGGCCTTTGCGTAGTTGAAGGTCAGCCTGCGTTCACCGCGGCGCTGGCGGCCCTGCCACTGGCGGCCCTCGTAGAAGGCGAGGTTTTCGCGGTAGCGGCGCAGGCGGTCGGCATCCATGGAATCGAGCCGGGCAGGAAGCAGCTGCTCGGGCTGCTTCGAGTGGGTGCGAGAGGCAGGCATGGGCATTCTCCGGGCGTTTTCCCGGAGCGTGGGAAGCTGGACCGGGACCGCCAAGAGCCGGTTGTCGCTACCCGCCTATCTTCCGGGCGGGAAGGAACCGGGAGATGGCGGCGAGGAGGCCCCCGGCGAGGAGGACGTACAGACCGAAGGTGGGACTGAGGTCCGCAACACCCCCCGTGGGGCGGGACCAGATGTACTGCATCTCCATGATCGCCAGGGCAACCAGCAGGCCACCGGCACTGGCGGCGAACGACGGTCCGCGCCGGGCATCGATGCGGCCGGCGAGGGAGAGGCCGAGGATGGCGAGCCCGGCAACCGCAACGGCAAGCACGACCCAGGCGTCGAGCCCTTCGGTATCGCTCAGCCAATCGCCGAGGCGGTAGACCGCGCCCTCGTCAAAGGGGCCCGAGCTGGCGGAACGGCCCCCCGCGCTAACCTTGGCCCAATCGAGCATGACGCTGACGGCGGCGAGGATGAGCCCTCCCCCGGCTGCCGCCATGCCGTAGGTGAGCGCAAGCCCACCGCCACCGGGGGCGCGCGGCGCGGCCGGGCGCGGTGCAGGGCGAGGGGCAGGGGGCCGTTGGGCCCCAAATGGCTGACTTGCTCGCGGCTGCGGGGGCGGGGCAAACTGCCGCGGCGGCGGAGGAGGTGGTGTGAACCCCTGCTGCGGGGGCGCGGGCGCCGGCGCGAGTGGCTGGGGAGGCAGCGCCGTGGGGGGAAGCGCCACGTTCACCAGCGTCTCGGGCTGCGCCACGGGCTCGCCGGCGGCGCCGCAGACGCGGCAGAAGCGCGCCCCGGGGCGTCGCGGCGTTCCGCAGCCCGGGCAGAGATTCCCTGCAGCGGCGGCCGGCCGCGGCGCGGGAGCTGGCGCCTGGCCCGCGCCCGCGCCGCAGGCCGCGCAGAAGGCGTCGCCCGGGACGAGCGCGGCGCCGCAGGCCCCGCAAAGCGCGGGGAGAGCCGGTGCTGGAGGTGGCGGGGGCGCGGCAGGGTGCCATGTTGCCGCCTGCGCTGGGGAAGGTGGGGGGGCCGGCGCGGGAGCCGGAGCGACAGGGGTCCCGCAGGAAGCGCAGAACCGCGCACCCGGCACCAGTGCAGCGCCACACGCGGTGCAGGCCGTAGGGGCAGCCGGGGGAGGGGGAGGGGGAGGAGGGGGCGCAGCCGTTCCACAGCCGGGACAGAAGCGCTGGCCTTCGAGCAGCATTGTGCCGCAGGCCGGGCAGGGGAGGGAGGGATTGGGGGCAGACAACGTAAGACTCCCGGCTGGATTTCCCGGCCGCTCCCGGGGATGCATGCGCGCGCAGTCTACTCGAATTGGCAGCCAGCGGTCGAAAGTGGCGCAAGCTGCCACTCGCGCCGCACTCGCGGGTGGCGCGGTACACTACGGCCATGACAACCGCCACCTCGTACATCCGCGAACGGGCAGCGGCGGCCCGCGCGGCGGCGAAGCGCCTCGCTACGCTTTCCACGGGCGCCAAGAACAGCGCCCTCCTGCGCATTGCCGGCCTCCTGGAGACGAGCCCCGGCCCCGTCCTGGAGGCGAATGCGCGCGACCTCGATGCAGGCCGCCAGGCCGGGCTCGATGACTACTTTCTCGAGCGGCTGACGCTCACCCCCGAGCGCCTGCGGGGCATCGCCGCCGACACGCGCACGGTCGCGTCCCTGCCCGACCCCGTGGGCGAGGTTTTCGACTCGCGCACGCTCCCCAACGGCCTGCTCATCGGGCGGCGAAGGGTACCGCTGGGCGTGGTGGCCTGCATCTACGAGGCGCGCCCGAACGTCACGGTCGATATCGCCGCTCTCGCCCTGAAGAGCGGCAACGCCTCGCTCCTCCGCGGGGGCAAAGAGGCGCGCCACAGCAATGCCGCCCTCGGCGAAGTCATCCAGCAGGCGCTCGCGGGCACCGAGGTTCCGCCGGACGCGGTCCAGGTGGTGAGCGACCCCGACCGCGGCCACGTGGACGAGCTGCTGAAATCGCACGACCTGGTCGACCTGATGGTGCCCCGCGGCGGGGCGCAGCTCATCGGCTACGTGCGCCAGAACGCGACCATGCCGGTGGTGGCGCACGGCGATGCAGTGGTGCAGATCTACGTCGACGCGGAGGCCGATCTCGACATGGCCGTCAACGTGGCCGACAACGCCAAGACGCGCCGCTACAGCATCTGCAACGCCGTCGACACGCTGCTCGTGCACGCGGTGGTGGCGCCAGCGTTTCTCGGCAGGATGTGCGAGCGCTGGGGCGGCAAGGTGACCCTCATCGCCGACGACCGGGCGCTCGCGCTGCTGGCACCTGAACGGTTCCCGGGCATCGCCGTGGAGCGGGCCACGGAAGCCACCTGGAAGACCGAGCACCTCGCCCTGCGGGTGGGCGTGCGCATCGTTGATTCGCTTGAGGAGGCGATCGCCCACATCGAGGAGCACGGCAGCCATCACAGCGACGCCATCCTCACCTCGAACTACGCGAACGCGATGCGCTTCGCCGATGAGGTAGACTCGGCCGCCGTGTACGTGAATGCGAGCACGCAATTCACCGACGGCGCCCAGTTCGGGCTGGGGGCCGAGGTGGGAATCTCGACCCAGAAAATGCATGCCCGCGGGCCCATGGGGTTGCGCGAGCTGACGAGCTACAAGTGGACGATCTTCGGGAAAGGTCAGGTACGGCCGCTGTGATCGAATTCGAACGCGAGTCCCGGACGCCCCATTCGGAGGCATACACCATCCTCGAAGAGGGGGGCATCGTTGGGCGGGTCGATATCCACTACCAGGGTGCAAACGTGCTCGCCACGCTCTGCACGACCGCCGACGCCAACGAGGAGCGGATTCACGCCCTCATCGACTCGATCGACGAGCGGCTGGTGATGACCGCCGACCCCTACCGCGAGGACTTCATCGTCACGGTCTGGCGCGGCTCGCCCGCGGGCGTCTACAGCGACAGCGACGTTGACGATGACGATGACGAAGACACGTTCCGGCTGGGCGGGCTGAACTAGGGCGAGCCAACCCCCGCGAGAGGGCCCTACCAGGTCACCGGCAGCAGACCAGGCCTCTTGATCCGTTCGTATCGAAGGCCACGAGGTCGCCGGCCTGCCAACCGGCGCCACTGCGAAGCCGTTCCCAGGGGGCGACCCCCGTTCCGGTGGCAGGATTCGAGCGGCGTTGTGGCAGCTGGCGTGGCCGCGTAGATTGCCCTCTACCAACCAGGGAGCCTATCGAATGACCATCGCTGAGCAGCAACGTGTTGAAGTAGAGCAGGGAGTTGTGTTCGGAACGGGAGGCGGGCGTGACCTGAGGTGCGACGTCTACCACCCCCCGGCGGCTGTGAAGAACGGCATCGGCGTGCTGCTCGTCCATGGCGGGCGCTGGATCCAGGGCGACCGCACGCAACTGCGCGGCTACGGGATCCTCCTGGGCCGCAAGGGGTATACGTGCGTGGCGAGCGAGTACCGGCTCGTCCCTGAATCGCCGTGGCCCGCCTGCCTGCACGACGTGAAGGCGGCCATCCGCTGGATGCGGACGAACGCCGGGCGGCTGGGGATCGACCCGGAGAAGATCGTCATTGAAGGCAACTCCGCCGGGGCGCACCTCGTCCTCATGGCAGCCGGGACGCCGGGGCGGCCGGAGTTCGAAGGCCAGGGCGGCAATCCCGGCGTAAGCACGGCTGTCGCGGCGGTCATCGCCTTCTACCCGCCCACGGCGCTCGATTCACCGAACTGGAGGACCCGGATTCACCCTCTCTTTGGGCGGGAGGCTTCGGCGGATGAGCTGTCGGCGGCGAGCCCGATGACGTATGTGAACGCCGCCTTCCCGCCCACGCTCCTCATCCATGGCAACGGCGATGAGCTCGTGCCGGCAGCGGAATCCACTGATATGTACGGCGCGCTTCATGCGGCGAAGGTGCCGGTGGAGCTGCACATGTACGCCGGGCAGCCGCACGCATTCGATGCCGGCCCGCAGTTCGGGCGGCAATGCGCCGACATCATGGCGCTCTTCATCGAGAGGGTGGTGCGGTAGGGCCTACCAGACTGTCTCGACGAGGCCCGACCGGCGAATGCGCTCGTCGCTTGTGACCAGCGGAGCGCGAAGCTGTCTTGCTGTGGCCACGATCAGCCGGTCGGCCGGGTCGCCGTGGAAGCCGCCACCAAGTTGCCCCGCAATCACTGCGATTTCCGGCGTGAGTGCAGCGAGACGCGTTGCCGGCTTCGAAAACGCCAGACGCACCCAGCTCAAGGGCTGGCGCCCGAGGTCGATCCTGCCCTTCTCTACGAGCATGGCAACTTCCCAGCAGCAGATAGGAGACACGAACACCTCATCCTCAGCGTCGATGCGCGTCCTGACCTCCACTGGCAGCTCGGGCGCGCCGGCAGTCCACCAGATCCACGCGTGCGTGTCGAGCACGATCAACGCTCGGCTTCCCACTCGGCGTCAATCGGCGAAACGATGTCACCCTGCCAGACGATCCCGCCGATGAGGTCTTTCCAGGATTCGGTTTCTACAGGGACGACCTTCGCAACCGGCTTTCCCCGCTTGGTGAGAACGATCTCCTCTCCGGTAGACTTCACTTCTTCGACAAGCGCAAGGCACCTGGCCTTGAACTCGCCTATCGGGACTTCGCGCGTGATGGTCATATGACCATGATCATGGTCATATCGGAAGCTGTCAAGCAGCCGGGCGAGCCTACGGAACGCGCGCTTCGAGCGGTGGGCCCTGCTCGAAGAGGGTTTCGGTGGCACGTTCGGCTGCTTCGAAGGCGGGAGCCGGGTAAGTGCCGATGAACACCACGCCCAGCATGAGCACGGCGCCCGTGGCCCAGAGAACAGGGCTGATCTTGAAGCGGGCCAGCCCCTCCTCGGGGTTGAAGAGGTACATCTGACGGATGACCATGAGGTAGTAGTAGAGGCTGATGAAGCTGTTCAGCACGGCCAGGCCGACGAGCCAGAGGAGGTCCCCGGTGATGCTCGCCTGGAACATGAAGAGCTTGGTGGCAAACCCGGCGAAGAACGGCAGCCCGGCGAAGGAGAAGAGCGAGACGGTGATCACCATCGCCAGGAAGGGCTGCGTTTCGGCCATGCCGCGCAGGCCGGTGATGGTGTCCTTGCCGGTGCGGTTGTAGTAGGCGGTGAGTGCCGCGAAGAGGGCGAGCGTGGAGATGACGTAGCCGGTCAGGTGAAGCAGGAGCGCTGTTGAGGCGTTGCGGCCCACCTCCTGGTCGCCCCAGCCGATTGCCGCCAGGACCACCAGCATGTAGCCCACCTGCCCGATCGAGCTGTAGGCGATGAGCCGCTTCATGCTCGTCTGCTGGATGGCGACAAGGTTGCCCATGGTCATGGTGACGCCGGCAACAATGGCGACGGCCCAGCGCCACTCCACCGCATCGGGGGTGAGCGCCGAGGTGAAGAGCCGGATGATGAGGGCGAAGCCGGCCGCCTTGGAAGCGGTCGAGAGGAAGGCGGTGACAGGAAGCGGCGCGCCTTCGTAGGCATCGGGGGCCCACCACTGGAAGGGCGCGGCAGAGACCTTGAAGCCGACCCCGGCCAGGATGAGCATGAAACCGACAACCGCGGCCTGGTCGGTGCCGGCCGCGCGGGAGCTGAGAGCCGTGGCGATCTCGTCGTAGTAGGTCGAGTGGGTGACGCCGTAGATAAGGCTCATGCCGTAGAGGAAGATGGCCGAGGAGAAGGCGCCGAGAAGGATGTACTTCAGGCTCGCCTCGCTGCTCAGGTTGTCGCGCTTCAGGTAGCCCACCAGGACGTAGAGGCAGAAGCTGAGGAGCTCGAGGGCGATGTAGGCGGTAATGAGCTCGCGCGCGGCAGCCATGAACACCATGGCGCAGCCAGCAATGAGCAGGAGTCCGTAGTATTCGGCGGCTGTCTTCGTGCGCTCGCGCAGGTACTGGGCGGAAAGCAGCGAGACCACGATCACAATCCCCGCCCCCATTAGGCGGAAGAAGGTGGTGAAGTTATCAATCTGAATGAGGCCCTGGAAGCTCTCCGGCTCCCGGCCCAGGTAGCCGAGGCTGACGGCGCCCCAGCCGGCGGCGGCGAGCGCGGTCAGGTAAGCCAGCGTCTCCTTGCGGACTCCCGGCCAGAAGAGCTCGATGGCGATGATCACCACGGCGAGCCCGGCAGCCAGGTATTCGGGAACGAAGAGCATGTAGTCGCGCATTAGCCCGTCACCCCGGGAAGGAGAGTCACGCTGGCGCCAATCCTGTCGGTGAAGGGCGCCCAGTAGAGGCCCATGGCCAGCATGGAGGCGATGAGCAGGCCGCCGGAGACCTTCTCAAGCGGGGTCATCTCCTTGAGCCCTGCCCAGCGCGGGTTGAGCGGCCCAAAGAAGACGATGGCGAACATGCGCAGCATATAGGCAGCGGCCAGGGCAGCGGCGAAGATCGCCAGCGCCCCTGCCAGCGGGTAGGTACGGAAGGTGCCGACGAAGATGTGGAACTCGGCGGTGAAGCCCGAGAGCCCGGGCAGTCCCACGTTCGCGAGGCCGGCCAGGGTGTAGAAGATGACCCAGACGGGCATCACCTTCGCCAGGCCGCCGAAGTCCTTCATGTCACGCGTGTGCGCCTGGTCGTAAAGGGCGCCAATCATGAGGAAGACAAGGGCCGTCATCACCCCGTGGGAGAACATCTGCAGCACCGCGCCGGTGACGCCGATGGCGTTCATGGTGGCGAGGCCCATGAGCACGTAGCCCATGTGGCTCACCGAGCTGTAGCCCGAGATGAGCTTGAAGTCGCGCTGGGTGAGGGCGGCGGTAGCGCCATAGACAGCGCCCATCACGCCCAGGGCCATGAGGGTGGGCATCCAGAACTCGGCGCCCTCGGGCATCAGCTGGATGCCGAGACGGATGATGCCGAACGCTCCGAGCTTCATCAGGACGCCCGCGTGCACCATGGAGACGGCCGTAGGGGCCGACATGTGGCCATCGGGCGACCACGTGTGGAGCGGCCAGAGAGCGGCGAGGACGCCGCAGCCGATGACCATGAAGGGGAAGAACGTCTTCTGGAAGGTCGGGTCGAGTGTGCCGTCGGCTCCAGCGGCCCAGAGCTGGCGCATATCGAACGTCCCCAGCCCGGCTTCGTTCACGGTGGCGAAGATGCCGATCCAGATGAGGGCGGAACCGCCCACCAGCATCAGGGTGAGCTTGAGTGCCCCGTACTCCTTGCGGGTGGAGCCCCAGACGCCGATGAGCAGGTAGAGCGGCACCACCGCCAGCTCGTAGAAGAAGAACCAGAAGAAGAGGTCGAGGGAGAAGAAGGTGCCGTAGACGCCGGCCACGAGCATCCAGAAGAGGATGAAGAAGTCCTTGGTGCGGAAGTCCAGCTTCCAGCTGACCAGGGTGGCGGCGAAGGCGACGATACCGTTGAGCAGGGCGAGCGTGGCCGAGATGCCATCGACGCCGAGCGCGAGCGTGACGCCATCCTTCTTGAGGAAGGCGACGTTCTCGACCCAGGTCCAGCGAAGCTGCATCTGGATGTCGTTATGGCCGTCGCCGACCTGGTAGGCGGTGAAGATGTACACGGAGAGGCCGAGCATGATGGCGCCGGCCACGGCCGAGATGTAGCGGACGGCCGTCTTCTGGGTCCCGGGCACGAAGACAAGCAGGAGCATCGTCAGCAGCGGCGCGGCCAGCGTGGCAAGGACTACGTAGCCCTGGGCCTCGTCGAAGGTCATCTCTTAGCCCCTCACCATGATTCCGGCGAAGGCCAGCCCGACGACGCCGAGGGCGATGCCCATGGCGTAGTTGGGGATCTTGCCGGTCTGCAGGAATTTCAGGACAAAGCCGCCGTAGACCGTGGCTTCGCCCGAGCCATCGACCCCCGTGTTGTTGACAACGTGGCGGTCGAACCAGGAGACGATGTAGCTGAAGCCGAGCACCAGGTGGTCGATGCACCACTGGTAGGCTTCGTCGAAGTAGAACTTGTTCAGGAGCCAGCGGTAGGCGCCGGGATACGATTCGGCCAGCTTCGTGGAGCGGGCAAGGCTATTGCCCCAGTACATCCAGGCCCCGATGGCGATGCCCAGGCCGCTGATGCCGAGCGAGAGTGCGGCCAGGCCCCAGTTGATGGAGTACTCGTGCGGGTGGTGCAGGTAGACGAACTCGGTGATGCCGCCCGGGAAGCCAATGGCGCTGCCCACGCCACTGAACACCAGGAAGCCCGAAACAACGGCGAGGGAGGCAAGGAACACGAGGGGGCCGCCCATGACCCAGCCGGGTTCCTCGGTGTGATCGTACACGTGCCTGTCGCGTGGCTCGCCCATGAAGGTACGGATGAAGAGGCGGGTTGTGTAGAAGGCCGTCATCACGGCGGCGGCGGCGGTGAGGGCCAGGGCCCAGGCGCCCCACTCCGTGTTCGCGGCGTTCAGGATCTCGTCCTTGCTCCAGAAGCCGGCGAGGGGCACCACCCCGGCGAGCGCGGCGGAGCCAATGAAGAACGTGGTGCCGGTGACGGGGAGCTTCTTCCAGAGCCCGCCCATCTTCGACACGTCCTGGTTGTGGTGCGTGGCAAGGATGACCGAGCCGCTGCCCAGGAAGAGGAGCGCCTTGAAGAAGGCGTGGGTCATGAGGTGGAACATGGCGGCGGCGGGTTCGCCCGAGCCCAGAGCGATGAACATGAACCCGAGCTGGCCCACTGTGGAATAGGCCAGGACCTTCTTGATGTCGGTCTGGGCGAAGGCCATGAAGCCGGTAAGCACGGCCGTGATGAGGCCCGTGAGCGTGATCACGATCATCGTGTGGTCGGCCACTTCGTAGATGGGCAGAAGGCGGGCAACGAGGTAGACGCCGGCCACAACCATGGTGGCGGCATGGATGAGGGCGCTGACCGGGGTCGGGCCCTCCATGGCATCGGGGAGCCAGACGTGGAAGGGGAACTGGGCGCTCTTGCCCATGGCCCCCAGGAAGATGAAGAGCATGGAGACAGTGAGGTAGGTGGAGCTGAACTCGCCTTCCTCGGCGGCGTGGATGATCTCCTGGATGTTGAAGGTGCCCGCTTCGCGCCAGAGGAGGATGATGCCGATGAGCAGGCCGACATCGCCGATGCGGGTGGTGATGAAGGCCTTCTTGGCGGCCTCGGTCGCGCTTCGCTTCTCCCAGTAGAAGCCGATGAGGAGGAAGGAGCAGACGCCCACCAGCTCCCAGGAGACGTAGACGAGGAGCAGGTTGTCGGCCAGCACCAGCAGCAGCATGGAGGCAGCGAAGAGCTGAAGGACGGCGAAGAACCAGTAGTAGCGGGCTTCGCCCTTCATGTAGCCAATGGAGAAGATGTTGACCATGAGCGCGACGCTGGTGACGACACCGAGCATCACGATGGTTATGGGGTCAACGGCGATTCCGAAGCGCAGGCTGAAGTCGCCGATTTCGGACCAGGCCCAGCTCTTGAGGACGAGGTCGGTACCTTCCCCAATGCCGAGGTAATCGGCGAGCACGAAGAAGAAGAGCACGAACGAGGTGCCGATGGCGAGCACGCCCAGGACATCGCCCTGGCGCGGCAGGTAACGCCCGCAGAGGGCAAGCAGAATGAAGAATCCCGCCGGTACCGCGGGCAGCAGCCATGCCTGTTCAGCTCCCATGGTTCGAGACGGCCCCTTTTACCACTTCATGATTGCCGCTTCGTCCACGTTGCTCGTGGCGCGGTTCCGGAACAGGCGGATGACGATGGCAAGAGCCAGGCCGACTTCCGCGGCGGCGACGGTGATGACAAACACGGCGAAGATGGCGCCGATGATGCGATCGGGATCGAGGTAGGCGGCGAAAGCGATGAAGTTGATGCTCACCGCGTTCAGCATCAACTCAATGCTCATGAGGATGAGGACGGCATTGCGGCGCGCGAGCACGCCATAGAAGCCGATGGAGAAGAGGATTGCGCTGAGGGCCAGGTAGTTTTCGAGAGGCACCATGGCTACTCACCATCCTCCTGGCGCGCGAGGACTATGGCCCCGATGAGCGCTACCAGCAACAGCGCGGAGGCGATCACGAACGGGGCGCCGAAGTCGAGGAAGAGCTTCTCGCTGACCGCTTCGATGGCGATGTTGTGGGGCATGTCGCCCGTATCGCCCGGCCAGGCCGTGCGCACCGCCACGGAGACGAGGATGGCGGCGAGGGCCACCGCCACCATGAACCCGGCCGGCGCCTGGGAGCCGTTCACCTTTTCGCCCGCACCCATGCGCGTGAGCATGAGCGCCAGCAAGATGAGCACGGTCACGGCGCCGCCGTAGATAAGGAACTGCACAAGGGCGAGGAACTCGACCATGAGGAAGAGGTACATGGCGCCCACGCCCGCGAGGCTGAGGATGAGGAAGATGGCCGAATGGATGACCGAGCCGGAGAAGACGACCCCGAGGGCGGTCCCCACGATGGCTGCGGCGAAGATCCACCAGAGGATTTCGGTGGCCACTATTGCACCCCCCACCTGGCGCGAACTTCGGCGACGGCGGCCTCGGGGTCTGCGCCTTCGGCGATTGCCTTCTCACGCGCTTCGCGCTCTTCGCGCATGCGCTTCGCACGGAGCTTCTTTTCCGAAGGCGCGTCACCATCGGCGGCGGCCGGCGCAGCGGCAGCCCCGGGAGCGGCCGCAGGAGAGCCACCGAGGCTGGCCTCGAAGGCGGCGCGGGCTTCCTCAACGGCGGCCTCGGGGTCGCGCCCTTCAGCAACGGCCTTTTCGCGCGCTTCGCGTTCGGCGCGCATGCGTCGCGCGCGGAGCTTGCTTGGGGAGTTGGGGTCGCCTTTGGCGCCGGCGGCGGCAGGTGCGGAGGCGGTGGCCGCGCGGGGCGTTCCCCCGGCGCTGACGCTCGCCTCGAAGGCTTTGCGCGCTTCGGCGGCGGCCGCTTCGGGGTCGCGGCCCTCGGCGATGGCGAGGTCGCGGGCTTCCTTCTCGGCCCGCATGCGCCGGGCGCGGAGCTTCTTCTCGGAGAGCCCGGCGAGCTCTTCTTCGGCCCCGCCACCGGCGGCAGCCGCGGCGGCTTTGAGAGCGCCCGGTTCGGGCTCGCGTTCCTGGATGGCGGCCCCCTGCCCGGCGGCGAGGCGCTCGATCTGCGCCTGGCGCGCCTCGGGGCGTGCGCCCTTCATGCCGGCTTCGGGGATCTCCTTGCCTTCGAGCTTTGCGACGGCGGCGTCGAAATCATCCACAGGGCGGAAGGGCCGCGGCAGGCGGCCTTCGCGGCTCGCCTTCGTCAGGTCGTCCAGGTCCTTATGGAGGTCGCGCCGGTCGAAGGCTGAATGTGCATGGCCGCCCCAGGTGTTGTCCATGACGATCGCTTCGAAGTTGCAGACTTCGACGCAGATGTTGCAGCGAATGCAGCGGCCGTAATCGATCCAGAACTTCTCGATGCCTTTGCGCCGGTTGCTCTGGCCGAGGGCGTACTTCGGGTTGTCCTGCATTACGGCCGTCATGCATTCCACCGGGCAGTTGCGCACGCAGACCATGCACCCCGTGCAGAACGGCTCGTCGTGGTCGAAGTCCCAGGTGAGCACGGGGAAGCTGCGCTGACGCACGGGAAGCTCGTGCTTGACTTCGGGGAACTGGACCGTGACAGGCCGGCGGAAGGCAGTCGAGAGCGTGGTGGCGAGACCGCGGAAGAGGCCCTTCATTGCGCCTGCGCTCCCGCCCGCTTGTAGGCGCCGACGAGGTGGGCGACGCTCGGGTGCCGGGCCGTGCGGTAAAGAATGAAACCGACGAGCGCGGCCGCGCCGATGCCACTGGTGAGGGTGAGAAGCTCCTGCGGCCAATCGTAGACGAGGATGAAGCCATTCATGAGCAGCTGCACCAGGCTCATGGGCAGGAGCACCTTCCAGCAGAAGCTCATGAGCTGGTCGATGCGCAGGCGCGGCACGGTGGTGCGCACCCACATGACGGCGATGATCCAGGCGAGGCTCTTCACGAAGGTGAGGAAGAGCTGCCAGCCCCAGCCCCAGTCGCTCCCCATGGGGAATTCCCAGCCGCCAAGGAAGACCACGCTGCCGAAGATGCTGAAGGCCCAGAGCGAGGCGTATTCGGTGAGCTGGAACATGCTCCAGCGGATGCCGGAGTACTCCACGAAGTAGCCGCCAACGATCTCGGATTCGGCAACGGGGATATCGAAAGGCGCGCGGTGAAGCTCGGAGAGCATGGCCGTGAAGAAGATGACGAAGGCCAGCGGCTGGAGCAGCAGGAAGGGGCGGTCTTCTTGCAGGATGGCGATGGCGTTGAGGTCGAGCGTGCCCGCCACCATAGCCACGCAGATGATGCTGATGACCAGCGGGATTTCGTAGCTGATCATCTGCGCGGCGGCGCGGACGCCGCCCAACAGCGCGTACTTATTCCCCGAACCGAGGCCGGCCATCATGATGCCGACGATGTTGAGGCCCAGGGCCGCGTTCACGAAGAGCAGGCCGAGGGTGACATTCCGCACGCCCCAGTCGCGGGCGAAGGGCAGTGCGGCCAGCACCATGAGCACGGGGATGAAGGTCAGGAAGGGGGCGAACTCGAAGACCCAGCGGTCGGCGGCACGAGGGCGGATGTCTTCCTTGATGAGCAGCTTGATGGCATCGGCGAAGCCCTGCAGCAGGCCCCACGGCCCTACGCGGTTCGGGCCCAGGCGCTGCTGGATGCGGGCGACGACCTTGCGTTCGCCGTAGGTAAGGTAGACGACGACGACCGTCATGATCAGGACGACGATGACGATGCGGATGATGGCGTCGAGCCACGACCAGCCGAAGAAAACGTCGCCGAAGGGGAGCGGGCTGGCGCCGTTCATTACTTGTCCACCTCACCGAGGACGATATCGAGCGAGCCGAGGATGATGATGGCATCGGCCACGTAATGGCCGACCACCATCTCGCTAAGGGCCGAGAGGTTGCAGAAGGAAGGCGAGCGGAGCTTCATGCGGTAGGGCCTGTTGCCGCCCTTTGCCACGGCGTGCACGCCGTATTCGCCCTTGGTCCCTTCGATGCGGACGTAGGCCTCGGCGTCATCGATGCGCAGGTTCCGCGGGAGCTTGGGGTTGAGGAAGTGGCCGCCCGGGATCTGCTCCAGGCACTGTTCGACGATGCGGGCGCTCTGGTACATCTCGGCGAGGCGCACCATGTAGCGGTCGAAGACGTCACCCCTGAGGCCCACCGGGATATCGAACTTCACCTGCGGGTAGATGCTGTATGGCTCGGCCTTGCGCAGGTCCCAGGCGAGGCCGGTGGAGCGCAGCACGGGGCCGGTGACGCCGAGGTTGATAGCCCGTTCGGTGGTGAGCGGCGAAAGGGCACGGCAGCGCTCGACGAAGATCTCGTTCCCCGTGAGCAGTCCATCGAGGTCATCAATGCCCTGGAAGATGTGGCCGAGGACTTCGCGGCAGCGCTTTTCGAAGTTCTCCGGGAGGTCCATGGCCACGCCGCCGGGGCGGTAGTAGGTGGGGAACATGCGGTCGCCCGCGACCTCTTCGAGGAGGTCGTAGATGCGCTCCCGTTCGCGCCAGGCGTAGGTGAAGCTGGTGCCGAAGGAGCCCACGTCGGCGCCGAAAGCGCCCAGGAACATGAAGTGCGAGTTGATGCGCGAGAGCTCCGAGAGCATGACGCGAATGTACTCGGCGCGCTCGGGCACTTCGATGTCGGCGAGCTTTTCGACGGCCATGCAGTAGGCCTGCTCGCAGAGGAGGCCGGCCAGGTAGTCTGTGCGGTCCCAGAACGCCATGGCCTGGCGGTAGTCGTTTATCTCGCTTAGCTTTTCGAGACCGCGGTGGAGGTAGCCGATGTAGGGCTCGCAGGCGGTGACGAGCTCGCCATCGACCGTGAGCACCATGCGGAACACGCCGTGGGTGGCCGGGTGCTGCGGCCCGACGTTGATGGTCATGTCGACGGTGTGGAAGCCTTCTGTATCGGCGTGGGACAGGCGTTCTTCGGGCCAGATGGACATTAGAAGTCAAACCCCGCCTTGCCGTCTTCAATGCCCTGCACGACCTCAATAGGCTGTAGGGGGTGCGCCTTGAGCAGCGGGTGGATGCGAAGGTCCTCTTCCAGGAGCAGGTTCCGTGGGTCCGGGTGGCCATCGAAAACGAAGCCGAACATCTCGGCGGCCTCGCGCTCGTGCCAGTTGGCGGCGGCGTAGAGCCCGGTGAGCGTGGGCAGGTGCGATTCGCCGGGAGGGGTGGCAACGGTGATCTGCACGGTGTGGCCGTGCTTGAACGAGTAGAGGTGGTACTTCAGCTCGAGGCCGTTCTCCTGCATGTCGATCCCGGTCATGTTGCGCAGGTAGTCGAAGTCCAGGGCAGGGTTGTCCTTCAGTCCCTGGACAAGGACCAGCAGTTCCGCCGGGGCAACGCGCAGGTCTAGGTCCGTCTTCGTCAGGCCGGGGACGTACGCGGCCCTGGGAAGAGCCTTCTTGATGGTTGCCGCGAGCGGGGGCAGGGTGGCCTTCTCTTCGCTCATCCCACCATCCCCTTCTCTTCCTGGATCTTCCGTTGTAGCGCCAGGAAGCCGTTGATGAGCGCCTCGGGCCGCGGAGGGCAGCCGGGCACGTAGACGTCCACGGGGATGATCTTGTCGACGCCCTGCAGCACCCGGTCGTAGGCCGTGTAGGGGCCGCCGTTGGTGGCGCAGGCGCCCATGGAGATGACGTATTTCGGGTTCGGCATCTGCTCATAAAGGAGCTTGATGGCGGGAGCCATTTTCTTGGTGACCGTGCCCGAGATGATCATCACGTCGGACTGGCGTGGACTGGGCCAGGGGACGATGCCAAAGCGGTCCAGGTCGTGGTTCGACATGAAGGTACCAATCATCTCGATGGCGCAGCAGGCAAGGCCGAAGGTCATCGGCCAGAGCGAGCTCTTGCGGCTCAGGGAGAGGATGGTATCGACGCCCGTCTGGGCGACTCCGGGGAGAACCATGCGGTAGACCGCACGCGTATCGGGCAGGTCGGCGGGCTTCAGGCGCTCGGCCTCACCCCCGAAGTCGGGGATGTAGAGGGGGGCAGCGCCGGGCGCCGGTGGGTTGTTCTCGGTCATCGCCACTCCAGCACGCCACGGCGCCACGCGTAGACGAGCCCGGCAGCGAGCACGCCGATGAAGACGAGCATCTCATAGAAGGCGTAGCGGGGCAGGTCGAGGAAGGTGATCGCCCAGGGGAAGATGAAGACGGTTTCCACATCGAAGATGAGGAAGAGGATGGCGATGAGGTAGTAGCGGACGTGGACCTGGGCCCAGTTGCGGCCAATGGGCTGCATGCCGCACTCGTACGAGTCGTCCTTGCCGCGCTCCCGGGCGAAGGGACCAAGCAGCTTCGCCCCCACGAGGGCCGTGAAAACCAGGACGAACCCGGCAATCGCGGCGATCATGATGGCCGACCAGGTATCGTAGAAGCTCATGGGCAGGGCCTCAGGCTGGCTCGCCGCATGAAAAAGCAGAGCCCCGGAACGCAGGGTCGCGCGGTGGCTCTGCAGAACATGTGACGGCCAAACTCCGGTTCCGGAGCTCCCTTTTCCGGGGCGCTACGGTGGTTGTGATTTAGCACACAAAAGCTACCACCGGGTGAAGAGCAGGGCAAGCTGGAGTAAAGCCCGCGCGCGCCGCTCCCGGGGGCGTCCGGCCGCGTCCCCGCGCGCCGTTCCTTAATCGCGGGACGGGCGGATGGTACGCAACGAAAGCAGGTGCAGGGTCACCGCCATGGCGATGGCCAGCAGCGCGAACTCGATCCACCAGGGCGGCCCCAGGTACCAGGCGCTGAAACCCATTCCCAGCCAGAGCGAACCCACCGAGAACAGCTTCGTGCCCACGGTCGCGCCCCGGTACTCGCGGTAGTTCCGCAGGTATTGGCCGAAGAGGCGGTTGGTGGTCAGCCACCGGTGCGCCGCGGGCGAGCTCCTGGCGAAGCAGGCGGTGGCGGCGATGAAGAAGACCGTGGTCGGCAGAAGGGGAAGGAAGATCCCGAGCATTCCCAGGGCAACGAGCCCGCTCCCGGCGAGGACAAGCGCCAGCCGCGCGAGGCGATTCCTGGCGGGAACCGCCCCGGGTGGAGCTGTGACAATACCTTCCAATCCTGCCATTCCAGCGATTTCCTGTTTCTCGTGAGAGATTCAGTATCCACGAAACCGGCGAGACCTGCCAATCGGGGGACCCCCTGCCCCCTGGATTCCCGTTCGATAGCGACAAATCATGACGCGATGCGCTTTACCCTGTTTGCAGGTGCGATGGAAGCCGAACCTGTGAACACAAGGTTGCGATCCGGGGGCGCAAACGGGGACACGGGGTGCCTGGAATGGCAGGACGGCATGGCTTAAAGGGGGCGCCCCGCATGCGAGTCGGGGTCACGGGCTTCTCTGTGGTCGTGATGACCTACGGAGTTGTGCAGATAGGGCTCGCCTCGCTGGTCGGGCTCGACCGGGCCGTGGAAGCGCCTGCCCTGCCTTTCGGCGTGGCCCTGGGCGCCCTCGTGGTGACCACGGTGGGCGGCGCCATCTTTCTCGGCAGCCGTCTCTCCCGCTCCATCCGGCAGGCGACCAGTGCCATGCGCGCACTCTCCGAGGGGAACTTCGAAGGCCGCCTCGCGCTTGCCCCCATCCGCGAGCTGGATGAGCTTTCCGCTTCCTTCAACGCGATGGCGGCGAAGCTCCAGGCCTCCACGGAGAGGCTCGTCCACCAGGCCTACCACGACCCGCTCACGGGGCTGCCCAACCGCGCTCTCTTCATGTCCCGCCTTTCGGCCGCGCTACGGGGTGCAAGCGGCCCTCCGGGGGGCGTGGCCGTTATCTTCGTGGACATCGACCGTTTCAAGGTTCTCAACGACACCCTCGGGCACAGCGTGGGAGACACGCTCCTGCGCGTCCTGAGCGACCGCCTGCTCGCGGTGGCCGGGCGCGGTACCGTGGTCGCGCGGCTGGGCGGCGATGAGTTCACGCTGCTCGTGCAGTCCCACTCAGCCGAAGCGCACGCGGTTGAGATAGCAGAGCGCATCTGCCAGCAGCTGAGCCGGGCATTCTCCATCGCCGGGCACGAGCTCTTCGTCACCGCCAGCATTGGCATCTCGGTCAACGAGGCCGGCGGCGCAGCCATCACCGAGCTCTTGCGGCGCGCCGATGTCGCCCTCTACCGGGCGAAGTCCGGCGGCCGCGCGCGCTGGGAGCTCTACCATTCGTCGCTGGATGTTGTCTCGGTTGAGCAGCTCGACCTGGACACGGCCCTGAGGCGCGCCGTTGAGCGGCAGCAGCTCCTTCTCCACTACCAGCCCGAGGTGGACCTCGCAACGGGCGCGATCACCGGCACTGAGGCGCTGTTGCGCTGGGACCACCCTCACCGGGGAATCCTCTCTCCCGCGGACTTCATCGCCCTCGCGGAAGAGACGGGCGAGATCATCCACATCGGGCAATGGGTGCTGGCCGAGGCGTGCCGGCAGGCGGTCAGCTTCAGCGAGCGGGCGCCACGCCTCCCGGGCGGGCTTGTGGTGAGCGTCAACATCTCGCCTTCCGAGTTCCGGCTGCCCGGGCTCGCCGGGCGCGTGGCGGGCGTGCTCTGCGACACGGGCCTTCCCGGCCGCCAGCTGAAGCTCGAGCTGACGGAAACGGTCCTCATGGAGGATGTTCCTGCCGCCATCGAGACCCTTAACGCGCTTCGCCAGCTCGGCGTCCGGCTGGCCATCGACGATTTCGGGACAGGCTACTCTTCGTTGAGCTACCTGCAGTGCTTCCCCGTGGACACGATCAAGATCGACCGTTCGTTCGTGGGCGCCATCGGCCGCGACCACCGCACGGAGGCGATCGTGACCGCGATCGTGGACCTTGGCCGGGCGTTGAGCATGGATGCGACCGCCGAAGGAATCGAGCACCCCGCCCAGCTGCGCTTCCTGCGGCAAACGGGGTGCGCGCGCGGCCAGGGCCACTACTTCGCACCACCCCTGGCCGCGGCCGCTTTCGAGCAGCTCCTGCGGGAGTCGGGAGCGCGCGGCGGACGGCTCTACGAGGTGGCCTGAAGCGCAGCAGGCGCCGGCAACGTGCAATTGAGAGGTTGCAACGTGTCCTATAATCCCGCCATCTCCTGGCAGGATGGAGAAGGACGGATGAACGACGAACAGAGCAAGCGCCTATCCGATGCCGCCGACGCCGTGGTATCTGCTTCGGAAGCTCTCGACGAGGCGCGCGAAGCCCTCGCCGACCGCCGCTTCGACAGCGACCTCGAACGCGAACGGATGCAGGCCGCACAGCAGATGACTTCGAAGATCGATAGCGCCGCCAAGCGCATTGATGAAGCTGTGCGCAAGGGAACCATCGCCGCGGCGGCCCTGGCGCGAACGGGCGCCTACGCGCGCTATCGCGAGGCGATCGACGCCGTCAAATCCGGGCGCGCGGCCGGCAAGGCCGCGGGCGAGCAGGATGGCACGGTGAACAAGCGCGCCAAGGGTACCGAGGCGGTCTCCCTGCTCGATGCGGCCCTGGGCCACGCGGCTGCAATCGTCTTCGGCGGCTAGGAAGCCCGCCGCTACTGGATTGGCCAGCGAGCGCTGGCCTCATAGGTGTGGGCAATGGTGTGGTGGATCCAAACCTGGGCGATGATCTCGGCCAGCGGCATTTCGTAACCACCGAGCTGAACGGCCTGGCCGAGCGCGGCCTCATCCATGGTTTCGACGAAGGCGGCGGAGGCCTGGTGCCCCTCACGGATGGCCTTCACTATCTCTTCCCGGGACTGGTTCGCCATCTTCGCGATGCTCTGGGCGTTCATCCCGGCGACCTGCTGCATGGTCACGCCGGCAAGCGCGCCCCCGGCCAGCAGGGGTGCAATCTGCGGCGCCGTGCCCGAAGAGGTGGCGATATGAATGAAGGCGTCCCTGCTCGTCCACTGGTGGGCGAGCTGATGGTCCCAGTTCTTCGTGTAGGTGGCCGCGGCGGCGGCGCGTTCACCGGCGAAACGAATGCCTCGCACCAGCTCCTCTTTCGTGATCACGGGCCTCTTCTCCTCTGCGGGATGCGGGCATTGTGAGCGGCGCAGTGTGCGGGGGCAACGGCAGGCCAGGCTTCCTGCAGGTACGCCTGCCCGGGTGAGCTCGGCCCTGCCTGATAGAACCGGCAAGAGACCGGGCTCTGACCTGTCGATAACGGCCGCTCATGACACATATGTTCGTTGACACCCTTGGGCCCCAATCCTAGGATCGGTAGAGCACGCACCATCGCGGGGGGTTATGCCGAAGTTCATCTTTGTCACCGGTGGTGTAGTCAGCTCGGTGGGCAAGGGCATCACCACCGCCTCCCTCGGCAGAATCCTGAAGTCTCGCGGCATCTCCGTCACCATCCAGAAGCTCGACCCCTACCTGAACGTCGACCCGGGAACGATGTCGCCCTACCAGCACGGCGAAGTGTTCGTCACCAGCGATGGCGCCGAGACCGACCTTGACCTGGGCCACTACGAGCGCTTCATCGACCAGGACCTGTCGCAGGCTTCGTCGGTGACGAGCGGCCAGGTTTACCTATCCGTGCTCGAACGCGAACGGCGCGGGGACTACCTGGGCGGCACCATCCAGGCCGTGCCTCACCTCACGAACGAGATAAAGGCGCGCATCAGGGCGGCGGTGGAGGCATCGAAAGCCGATGTCATCATCTGCGAGGTTGGCGGCACCGTGGGTGACATCGAGGGCCAGACCTTCATCGAAGCCATCCGCCAGATGCGCCACGAGGAGCCCCGCGAGAACCACCTCAGCGTCCACGTCACCTTCCTCCCCTGGGTCGGCGCAACCGGCGAGCTGAAGACGAAGCCGACCCAGCACTCCGTGCGCGAGCTGCGCTCCATGGGCATCCAGCCCGACGTCATCATCACGCGCAGCGACCACCCGGTGGCGCGCGAGATCTGCGACAAGATCGCCCTCTTCTGCGACGTCGACCCGGCCGCCGTCATCCCGCTCGAAACGGTCAGCTCCATCTACGAAGTGCCGCTCATCCTGGAGGAGCGCGGCCTCGGGGGCTACGTGATCGATCGCCTCGGGCTCTCGGGAGGGCGCGACCTGGCGGAGTGGCGCGAAATGGTCGACCGGCTAAAGCACCCGGCGGGGAGCATCGAAGTGGCCGTGGTGGGCAAATACGTTGAGCTCCACGACGCCTACATGTCGGTCAAGGAATCGCTGGCGCACGCGGGGATCAGCAGCGGCGTGGAGGTCGACATCCGCTGGGTGCCCGCCGAGGACCTGGAGACACGCGAAGCGGCGGCCGTGCTCGAAGGCGTGGACGGCATCATCGTGCCGGGCGGTTTCGGCGAACGCGGCTGGGAGGGCAAGGTCCGGGCCGCGACGTACGCGCGCACCCGCGGCGTCCCCTACTTCGGCCTTTGCCTCGGCATGCAGGTCCTGGTGACGGAGTTCGCACGTAACGTCTGCGGCATGGCAGGCGCCAATTCGACGGAGTTCGACCCCGAGACGCCCTTCCCGGTGATCAGCCTGCTCGAAGAGCAGCTCGGCGTGACGAACAAGGGCGGCACCATGCGGCTGGGCGCCTACCCGTGCCGCCTCACTCCCGGGAGCAGCGCTGCCGCCGCCTATGGCACCGATATGGTGAGCGAGCGGCACCGGCATCGCTGGGAGTTCAACAACCGTTACCGGGCAGAGCTGGAGGCGGCCGGCCTTGTGGTGAGCGGCCTTTCGCCCGACGGCACCCTCGTGGAGATCGCGGAGATTGGCGGCCATCCCTTCATGCTGGGAACGCAGTTTCACCCCGAGCTGCAGAGCCGCCCGAACCGCCCGCACCCGCTCTTCCGGGAGTTTGTGGCGGCCGCGGTTGCACACCGGCGGACCGCCCTTACCTTCCCGGATGGCGCAGCCGTTGCCGCCACCAGCTGACCCGAATCACAACCGGGAAGGGCGCTGAGCCGTGGATGGCTGGCGAATAGTCCACGTGCTGGCGCTCATCTGGCTCGGGGCCGGGCTGGGCTCAACCTACCCCCTCGTCTTGCGCGCCTGGGTGTTGAACGATCTCCGCCTGCAGGCCCTGCTCCTGGCCGAGGCCGCCGACAACGAGATCCGCGTGCTCGTGCCCGGGGCCATGGCCACCGGCGTGACGGGCTTCTTCTGGGCGGTCAGCGGCGACTACGACTTCCTCCACGATGGCTGGCTGGTGGCCCTCACCGGGCTGTACGTGTTCTTCTACCTCGTCTGCCTGCCCCTGTTCGGCATGGGGCTCAGACGGGCACGCGACGTCTCCACCGGTGCCGCCGAACAGGGCGATGAGAGCGAGGAGATGCGCGAGGTGCTGGCCGACCGCGTGCCGCTGGTGTTCGGGACGCTGCTTGTGCTGAGCCTGCCGCTGCTGGCCTGGCTGGCCGTGTTCAAGCCGTTCTAGCTTCGCTCGCCCAGTGCCCGCCAGCGCGCCTCCGCCAGCGTCAGCTCGTTCCCTTCGCCATCAAGCAAGGCGCCGCGCACGAAGACGTTGGGGCCCTCGACGCGCACAATCTCCGCTCGCGCACGAAGACGTTCGCCGATGGGCACTGGGCGACGGTAGCGCAGGCTGAAGTCGGCGGTCACGATGCGTACTTCGGGGCGATCGTGGAAGGCGATGTGCACCGCCTTCCCCATCGCCTCGTCCAGGATCGTCGCCTGGATACCGCCGTGGAGCACGGTGGGCGCGCCGCAGTAGTGCCCGGGGGCGACGTATTCGCACTCCACTGCTTTATCGGAGGTGCGCCGGAAGGTGAGCTGCAGGCCGCGCTCGTTCTCCGCGCCGCACCCGAAGCAGGTGGGGTCGCCATTCCAGGAAAGTTGAAGCTCAGCGCTCATCTGCCCCACATTCCACCGTTTCGCAGCAGCCGCCGGCCGCAGCCGCCTCTTCGCCCGGCGGGCAGCAGATACGGTAGCAGAAGTCGACCAGCCAGTGGATGGTCTGCTCATCGAGGCAGTAGCAGGGGTTCCCCTCGATGGCGCCGCTGATGATGCCCGCCTCCTTGAGCACCTTGAGGTGCTGCGAGACGGTGGACTGCGCCAGGGGCAGCACATCGACCAGGTCTCCCGTGAAGCAGGCCTGGCGCCGTGCAAGCTCGGTGACGATGCGCACGCGCGCCGGGTTGCCCAGCGCCCGGAAGACGGCGGCGGCGCGTTCTTCTTCTTCGGTAAGCCCTTCGATTGTCTTCATGCGTCCCTGCCTGCAACCATGATATCGAGAATTTGCGATGAAACGCCAGCCGGGGGGTTGACAGGACCGTCGCAACATCGTAATTTTCCGATTGATCCTCATCGCAAATTTACGATTTCTCGAAAGGAACCCGGAATGACCGCTCCCTCCAACGAACAGATCCGCGATGCCGTCTCGAAGGAGTACGCCGGCCGCGTGCGCGGCGTGCTCGCCAGCATCGAAGAAGAGGTGCCCCTGTTTGAGGCCACCGGCTGTTGCAGCGCCCCCGTGGCCGAAGAAGCTCCCTCGTGTTGCGGCGGCGACGCGGGCACGGACGCCCAGGTGACAAGGATCGCTGCCCTCTACTCCCAGGATGAGGTGGCGGACCTCCCGAGCACAGTCACGGACGTCTCCTTCGGCTGCGGCAACCCGACGGCCATTGCCGCTCTGCAACCGGGCCAGGTGGTGCTCGACCTGGGCTCGGGAGGCGGTATCGACTGCTTCCTGGCCGCGAAGATGGTGGGGCCCACGGGAAAGGTGTACGGAGTGGACCGGACCCCCGAGATGATTGCCCTCGCCCGCAAGAACGCGGCAAAGGTAGGGGCCACGAACGTCGAGTTCCGGCTCGGCGAGATTGAGGAACTCCCTCTCGAGAGCGAGAGCATCGACGTCATCATCTCCAACTGCGTGATCAACCTCGCGCCCGACAAGGACGCCGTATTCCGGGAAGCCTTCCGGGTGCTGAAGCCGGGTGGCCGTCTACAGGTCTCGGACATGGTGTGGAAGCGCGCCGCCCCGCCGGAGCTGAAGTCCGACCTGGAGCAGTGGGCGGGCTGCATCTCGGGCGCGCTCCTGGAATCGGACTACGTGGCGAAGATCCGTGCCGCCGGCTTCGCGGACGTCACCTCTGACGCGCGCGAGTACGAGCTTGGCAAGGGCCTGGCCACCACCAACGTCGTCGCCACCCGGCCCGGCACCGCGCTTTCCCCGGGGCGCTGCTGCTAGACCCGGGCCGCGCGACCCGTCATCGCGAGGGCGCGGGCCGGCCAGCCCGCGCCCTTTCGTTCGCGGCCACATACGCGCGCTACCCGGGCGGCCGGGGAGGCTACCGGTTCAGCCAAAGGGCGGGCCGCCGCAAGCCCGGGCGCAGCACCGGCGGGCGCGATATTGTGGGCATCGAAGATGGTTCCTCCTGAACGGCGATCCCTCCCAGGCGAGCGCAGAACGGGGCCGCTCCGGGCATGGCCAGGGCGCGACCGCTTCCGCCGTTTCCTGGCAAGGGCAGTTGCCCTTGCAGTAGCCCCTTCCCGCCGCAACATCGCGTACTGGTCGATCTGTGCGGCCACCCTTGGGCTCGAGCTGGTGATGGTGGCGGTGCTGAGCGATGGGCACATCTACGAATGGGAGAAGGAGGTGACCCGCCTCTTTCAGCAGGTGCCAGGCCGCCGCACGGTCTTTGATGTTGCCAGCTTCCTCACGAATACGCTCTCGCTTCCGTTCGTGCTGCTCCTTCTTGCGGTGGTGGGGGCGGCAGTCGCCATGGGGCAGTACACGCCGGCGTTCCTGCTCGCCCTCACCTTCCCGGTCCACGTGCTCGCCCAGTTTCCGAAGGCGATCATTGAGCGACCCCGCCCGTCGGCGGCATACCAGGGGATCGATGGCGTGGGCGGCGTCATGAGCTTCCCTTCGGGCCACGCCGAGTACGTGGTCTCGTTCTATGGTCTGCTTGCCTGCCTGGCTCTGGCCCGTTTCCGCTCGTACCGGGTACGGGCTCTGATCGTTGCGCTCTGGCTGGCGCTGGCAGCCGCGACCGGTTTCGGCCGCATTGCCACCGGGCGTCACTGGCCGATCGACATCCTGGTGTCGTATGCCATCGGAGCCGGGATCCTCTCGGGGCTGCTCTGGCTGCGCCACGCACTGCAGACGGCCCGGGCAGAGATCCTGGCCGAAAGCTGACATACAGTTCGCCTGTCAGTCTGTTAGAGTGGATCTATGAGCTTGGCTGCGCTTCGACTGCACCTTGATGGCCGTTTCCTCTTGCGTGAGCTCCTCCTCATCGGGATACCCATCATCGCGTTCCTGGGACTGATGGCGGTCGTCGTCCAGGCTGCCCCAACGGGGTTCGACCGCGACCTCGGCGGGCGACTGCAGGGCATCTCCTGGGGCCCCTATGAATCAGCGCCTGCCCTTGTCTCCGACATTGCCGGGGGCGTGTACGGCTTCTTCCTGGTGCCATCGGCAGCGGCGGCGTTCCTTGCCTGGCGACGCCAGTGGGCACTGCTGGTGCCGCTCGTGGCGGTGTTCGCGCTCCACTATGCGGCCATCTCTCCGAAGACGTTTATCCAGGCCTACCGGCCCTCCCCCGAGTTTGGCGTTGCCGGCGCCGGCGGCCTGGAGAGCTTTCCCAGCGGCCATGTGGAATGGGCCACTTCGTTCTACGGCCTCCTCGCCTACATGGGGTGGCGCCGGGTGGAAGGGCGCGGACGCTATCTGATCGCCAGCGGCTGGGGCGCAATCGTCGTCCTGACAATGCTTTCGCGCATCGAGCTTGGGCGGCACTGGCCGATCGACACGGTCGCGGGCTTCCTGATTGGACTCGTGGCGCTGCGGCTGCTGGTCGGGCTGCACAGCGTGGCTCACCGCTGGCAGGCCCGCGCGATGCTTCCTCCTCGCATGGAAGGCCCGCTTAGCGCATCAGGCTGATCGTCAGACGCCCTGGTTGCGCCGCGGCTGTATAGTCTCGTTGGCGAGCGCAGCGTGCGAATCACAAGGCTCGAGGTCGAACTCCTTCGCCCTGGCAGGCGCGAGCGGGCGGGGGCGGCACAAGCGGCGCGTACGCACGGGCCGGCGAAGCTGGTCGCCCCGCTTAGCCTGGCAGTGCTCGTTTCCCTCACCGTGTGGGCAGTGGTGCGGCCGCCGGGCGAGTTCGACGGAGACCTGCTGGCGCTGCTGGAACCGCTCGACGCGGGGTTCTTTCACCCGTTCCTGAGAGCAGGCAAGGCTGCGACCGGCATTCCCGTAACCTTTGGCCTGTCGCTGTTCGCCCTTGCGGTCTTCCTTCTCAGGCGCAGGTGGCTGGAGGCGTTCATAATCGCCGTGCTGCCAGCCGGGCTGGCCGTGAGCTGGCTGCTGGCGTGGGTGGTGGGCCGCCCTTCACCTGAGCCTGAGCTCACCGGCGGCAGCGGCTCGTTCCCGGCAATCGCAGTCGCATACTCTACCCTCGTCTGCGGCTTCCTCTGGTTTGCCTCGGGCGCGCTCGTCCGTGGTGACGCCGTTCGACGGATGCTGCTGGCCGTGTGCCTGGTGCTCCCCATGGCGGCCGGGGGGGCTCGCATCTGGGCCGGCGAGAACTGGATTGGCGACGTTGCCGCCGGGTACGCGCTGGCGGGCTTCTTCCTTGCTGCGCTGGTTCCCGCGTACCTCACCATGCGTCCCGACCTGGAGAGGCTTCCCCTCGTTCGCGCCGCTGCGGTCCCACACGACGAGTCAGTGCCTCACGCGCACGCTCTCACGAGCACGGTGCTCTTCCACAATGGTGTCGTGTACAAGGTGTACAACCCCGGGTTCGTGCCCCGGCTTTTCTACTGGCTTTCATTCCAGGCACCCTTTGCCTACGCGAACAACCCGGTCGCTCTGCAGGCGGCGGTCGAGCGCCGCAACCTCGCCCGCAGGCTGACGGAGTACTGGTTCGGCTCGCCGCGGGTGGCGCCAGCGATCGGGGTCTGTTCAGTCGACGGCCGGATCGCCATCGCGGGCCAGTTCATGGAAGGCCACGAACCAGCGGACCACCACCAGGCGCGCGCGTTCCTTTACGACCTCTCGCGCCGCTTCGACGCGGCCGGGCTCCCAACATGGCAGATCGACCCCCGGCAGCCGCGCAGCCTCGGGAACGTGCTGGAAGGGGAAGACGGCAACCTTCTCATCATCGATCTCGAATCGGGGCTGGTCTCTCCGCTCGCCTCGCCGCGCGCCTGGTGGCGTGCCATCCGGCGGGCGAGGGTACCTATCTACGACGACGTCTACTTCGATGTCACGCGCGCGTACCTCGAAGGCGAACGGGGGCCAATGGCCGAGCGGATGGGGCTCGAATGGCTGGCCTCGCTCGAATCGCAGATCGATGCAGCCGAGACCGCCTCCGACGCCTGGCATGCAATGGAGCCGCGCCTTTGGAGCAGGGCACTGCGCTTTGTCTACTCTGGCTTCGGCCTCCGCGATATCGGCGGGTACATCAGGGCGGCGCGCGAAAAGGGCCGAGCGGAGGCGCTGGCGTGGATCGAATCCTCAATCGACCGCTGGGAGGAGGAGGGGCGCTACCGTCCGGGGGAGGCGGCGCGGGCCCGAGCCAGGTCACAGGACCCCGGCGTTCAACAGCTACTGCCGCATTTCGGCGTGCACCTGGTCATTGGTGTGGTGCTGCGGTTCCCCCTGGGCAGCATCGCCAGGTTTTCCTACACCTCGGCCAACCTTCTTGCGGGCGCCGGGCGATTGGCACTGCGGCGAACAGGCCGGCAGCAATTCCGGCAAACCCTTTCCATTCACTCCCCGCTGGTGCTGCTCCTGGCGGCAATGCCGGGGGTAGGCACCTTCTCCTACCTCGCTTCGGGGCCGGGCCTGAGGAACATCGAGCTCCTGCGGCTCGCCCTTGACGGGGTCGGCCGGCGCTTCCCATGGCAGCTCTACCGGCGGCTCGGGGCCCAGCGAATCATCTCCCGCCCGCTGCCACGGACACAGGGCGGCGAAACAAAGGGCGCGGGATTCGGCGACACGGCGTGAGGTCCAGGTAGTGCACTTGCCGATTCGCTCAAATGTTCTACAATCCCTCACCGTGACCACGCGCGGCGCACCGCCCCGGACCCCGGACGCCAGTCCCCAGGCGCTCTCGCCCGCCCGCCGGGTGCTCCGCGATACCTTCGGCTACACCGAGTTCCGGCCCGGCCAGCCCGAGGTCATCGGAGCGGTTCTCGCGAGGCGCGACACGCTCGCGGTGATGCCCACCGGGGGCGGCAAGAGCATCTGCTACCAGGTTCCTGCTCTTCTCTTCGAGGGCGGGCTCACGGTGGTGGTTTCGCCCCTGCTCGCGCTCATGAAGGACCAGGTCGACGCCCTCGGGCAGGCCGGGGTCCGGGCTGCGGCGGTCAATTCCACCATGCCCCGCGAAGAGCAGGCGCAGACAATGCGCGAAGCCATCGCGGGCGGACTTCAGCTGCTCTACGTTGCCCCCGAACGCTTCGGCGATGGCGCCTTCATGGCCGCCCTGCGCAAGGCGCGCGTCGCCCTGCTGGCCATTGACGAAGCGCACTGCATTTCCCAGTGGGGGCATGACTTCCGTCCCAGCTACCGCGACCTGGGCTCGGTGCGGCCCCGCATCGGCAATCCTCCCATCGTCGCCCTCACGGCCACGGCCGACCCCGAGGTGCGCGACGACATCATCTCGCGGCTCGCCCTGCGCGACCCCGAGGTGCACGTGGCCGGCTTTGACCGCCCAAACCTTCACTTCGGCGTGGTCCGCGTAAAGAACCAAGAGGAGAAGGCCGAGCTCATCGCCGCCAAGCTCCGCGACCTGAAGGACGAATCAGCCATCGTCTACTGCGGCACACGCAAGAGGGTGGAGGACCTCACCGAGTACCTGCGGCGCCAGCGCATCCGCTGCGCCGGCTACCACGCAGGCATGGAGGACAAGGACCGCAAGAGCACCCAGGACGCCTTCGCCCGCGACAAGGCGCGCGTCATCGTTGCCACCAACGCTTTCGGCATGGGGATCGACAAGCCCGACGTGCGCATGGTGATTCACCATGACATGCCCGACTCGCTGGAAGCCTACTACCAGGAGGCGGGCCGGGCCGGACGCGATGGCGCGGCGGCCGAGTGCGTCCTGTACTTCGCCCCGCGCGATCGCTCGTTGCGGGAGTTCTTCATCGAGCTTCAGCACCCCGAGCCCGCCATCGTGGTCGACATCTATCGCGCCCTTGCCAGCGCCGGGGGCCAGCGGGTGCACGTGCGCGAGGTTATGAAAAGCGATGACGAGCGGGGAGTGAACGCCGCCATCCAGGCGCTGGCCGAATCGGGGCTCGCCGCCCGGAGCGGACAGATGGCCTGGGCGCTGCGTTCCGACGGCGAGGACCGCATCGACCTGAAGGGTCTGGAGGCCCATCGCCAGCATGCCTACAGCAAGCTCGACGCCATGCAGCGTTACGCCGAATCGCTCACCTGCCTGCGCGCGCGCATCCTCGACTACTTCGGGGACGTGGGCCACGGCCGCTCATGCGGCGCCTGCGGCCCATGCCTGGCCCCGCCTCGCGGCGCGCAGGCCGTGGACGAGGCCGGCGATGAGTTGTTCCAGGACCTTCGCGCCGTGCGCAAGCGGTTCGCCGAGACCGAGAACCTTCCGCCTTACGTGATCTTCAGCGACGCGACCCTGCGCGACATGGCCGCGCGCCGCCCCCGCACACGGGCCGAGATGCTCAACGTGAGCGGCGTCGGCCAGGTGAAGTTCGAGCGGTACGGCGAAGCGTTCCTTGCCGTCACGAAGAGGGTCGCTGGGCCGCCACCGCCTTCAAGCAGGCAACCCGCGCCGGAGACCCCGCTGCGGGACCGCCATGGCCGCGCTCTGCCGGAAACCGTGCGGAGGACGTGGGAGCTGCTGCGGGCCGGGCAGGACATTCCCGCCATCGCCGCCCAGCGCGGGGTGACCACAAGCACCATCGCCACGCACATCGGGCACCTCATCGCGCACGGCGAGATCGAGGACGTTTCGCCCTGGGTGGACCCGGTCACGCTGGCGAAGGTGCGGGGCGCGGCCGGGGGCGGCCCGGTGGGAGCGCTCGGCCCCATCAAGGAGGCCCTCGGCGAGGGCATCACGTACGAGCAGCTTCACATCGCCCGCGCCTGCATCAACCGCGAGCACGCGGTTTGACCACGCCGCCGGGTTGCGCGCAAGGGTGCTCCATGCACGATGGACAGGTGGTTGGCGAACGGCGGTGGCGGAACATTGCCCGGGTGGCAGCGGCAAGCGGAGCGCTCTTCGGGCTCGTGGCGTTTGCGCTGGCGCTGGCCGGGGGCTCTTCAGACGGCCATGCCGACGGGCTCTCCCACCGGGCCTTCGTGCCCATGGTGGCCAACGACGAATACCACGCGCCGGCGACCTCAACGGCCACCACGACGGCCACCGTCACCACCACGACCACCGCCACCACGACGCCCGGCAACACGCTCACCCTCGTGCCGGGCCGGGGTTACATCTTCGAGCCGCCGCAGGTCACAACGGACGAGCGCGATGTCTGGTGGAACGGCATCCAGTTTGTGCCCGCTGCCGGTGTCAGCATGAAGAAGCTCGGCAAGTTCGATAGCTTCATCGAGGTGGGCGAACCCCCGCGCGATGGTTACTCGTCGCTTCTCATTGAGCCTGAGCCGGGCGACGCGATCGCCTTCAAGCTGCGCCCCGAGGAGAGCACCGGTTACACCCCGTTCGCGATCCTCTGGGTTCACCCCGATTCGCCGAACTCCGCCGGCGGCCACGAGATAAGGCTCTCCTGGCGCTACTACCCCGGCGAACCCTGCGAAGGGACGGAGGCGGCGATCGTGGCGCTCAGCAAGGCGCTCGCGGGCACGTACCAGTACGTGACCATCCAGGGCTCCGGCGACATGACGGGCTGGAAGATCGTGAGCCTCCATACCAAGCCCTATACCTTCTTCTTCCCCAACGGCTGGTTCTTGAACGGGTCCGCAGAGGTGCGTTCGGCCACGCCCCAGTTCGCGCCTACAGCGGATGCGCTCTGGTGGTCGCACCTTCCCACGTGGAACATGGGCGCCGACAACGATGCCCAGCTCTACAACTGCGAGGGCACGCTCGTCCAGACTTTCGACGACGGGCAGTAACGCGGCGGCAGGCGGCAGATTCGCCTTCCCCACCCTTACCCGGAGTCGCGCCCCCGGTAGCCGCTGCCTGTCCCGCCGAAACGTTGTTTCCCGTCACCCATCTCACTCCTCCCTCCTCAGCCCTTTCCCGGCAGCTTCATGAACCGGCTCACCAGGGGATCACGGGCGCGATCGGGCAGGAGCGATGCCATCGCCAGCTGGATGCGCGCATCGGTCCCCATCACGTAGCGCGTCTTCGGCCGCCGCGAAGTCAAAGCGTGAGCCACGGCTTTCGCCACCCGCCCGGGAGGGACGCCCCGCGCCGCGGAATCCCGCGCCGCCTGGCGAACGGCAGCGATGGCGGGGTCGTAGAGCTCGTGGCCGCGTATCGAGAGCCGTTCCTCGAGCTCGTCCGCGGCGGCCTGGCCCTTTTCCCAGATGGGAGTGGCAATGCTCCCCGGCTCGATGATCGAAACCGGGATGCGCCACGGTCGCAGCTCGATGCGCAGGGCATCGGCGAGCGCTTCCAACGCGAACTTCGAAGCCGCGTAGGGGCCCAGGAAGGGCGTTGCCAGCCTGCCGCTGATGGAACCCATGAAGACGACGCGGCCGTTCCCCCGGCGGATCAGCGGCATGAAGGCCTGCGTAACCGCCACCTGCCCGGTCACGTTCACCTCAAGCTGGCGCCTGAGCTCGTCCAGCGGCAGGAACTCAAGCGGTCCGGCCACCGAGATACCGGCGTTGTTGACCAGGCCCGCGAGGCCCGCGTCGCCGGTGGCCGCCACCACCTGTTCGGCCGCCCTCGCGATCGAGGCTTCGCCGGTCACGTCGAGCTCCACGGGCGTGAGCCGCGGCGACGCCTTGGCGCACAACGCCTCGCCATCGGCCGGCTTTCGCACGCCGGCGAACACGCGCCAGCCCATGCGGTCGAGCCGCAGCGCGCAGGCGCGCCCAATGCCCGTCGATGCGCCCGTGATAACCACGCTTCGTTCCGGGTCACTCATCCTGTCCTCGCCTTCCCGAGCCGCCATCACCGGAACGGGGCGGCAGCCTCGTAGATGAAGCGGTCCAGGTGTTCCCTGCGCCGCTCCCCGCGCCCGAGGTTGAAGTCGGGAATGATAACTTCGTCCACGCCCGCCTCCAGGTACTGTCCGAGCGTCTCCTGCACCTGTCCGATGTTCCCGGCAATCAGGGGCCGTCCCGTGGCTCGCGTGCGCTCGATGACCGCCTCGTCATCCGTGAGGACGAGCAGTGCGTTGGCGGAGCGCCGGATCTCGCGCGGGTCGCGCCCGGACCGCTCGCAGTGGCGGTTGAGGACGGCCATCTTCTGGCGAAGGAGCTGAGGCGACCCCCACACGTTCCACTCGTTGGCGTAGAGCGCGGCGATGCGGAGGGTCATCTGTTCGCCGCCTCCCCCTACGAGCAGCGGCAGCGGCTGCTGGACAGGCCGGGGTTCGAGCGGCGCCCCATCGAGCCGGTAGTAGCGCCCCTCGAAGCTCAGCCGTTGGTGGTCGAAGAGGCCGCGCACCACCTGGCAGGCCTCCTCAAGCCGGCGCAGGCGGCCCGCCACCGTGTGAAACGGGATGCCGTAGGCCGCGTGCTCGTTCTCCTGCCAGCCCGCTCCAAGGCCGAGCACCATTCTTCCGCCGCTGATGTTGTCGATCCCCGCCGCCATCTTCGCGAGCACGGCCGGGTGGCGGTAGGTGTTCCCCGCCACCAGCGAGCCAATGCGAATGCGCGGCACGGTGGCAGCGAGCCCGGCGAGGGTGGTGAAGCACTCGTTTGTGGCGCCGCTGACGTCCTCGGCATTGGGCATGAAGTGGTCCGCGTACCAGGCTCCGTCCCAGCCCGACGCCTCGGCGTGACGGCAGATCTCGAGCGTCTCCGACCAGCTGTTGGCCGGACCCGGCCAGAGGCTGAAGCGCAATGACCTTGCCACTCCTCAGGCTCCCGCCGTCTCGAAGGCAGGGGCAAGGCCGATCACGCCGTCCCCGGCGAGCCCTTCGACCTCGGCCGGGGAGAGCCCCAGCTCGGCCGTAAGCACCTCGGCGGTGTGCTCCCCCAAGAGGGGCGACGCGACCATCGCCACCTCCGATTCCGAGAGGTGGATTGGCGGTCCCAGCAGTTGCACGTCACCGTTCACCGGGTGGTGAAGGGTGCGGATCATGTTGCGCGCCTTGAGGTGCCTGCTGTTGAGGATGTCCTCGGAGTCGTGCACGGCGCTGCATGGCACCCCCGCGGCGGCAATGGTTTCCATCGCCTCCCACTTGCTGCGCTGGCGAGTCCAGCCCGCGATCTCCTCGTGGAGGGCGTCGCCGTGCTGGTGGCGGTCGCGAACCGTCTGAAAGCGCGGGTCCACGCCCAGCTCGGGCTTGCCAATGGCGGTGATGAGGGCATCGAACATGCGCGTGTTCACGCACATTATGTAGATGTAGTCGTTCGGGCCTCCGGGGGCGCACTCGTAGATGTCGGTGGGCGAAACGGTGCGGTTGCCGCGCCGTGCGATGGGGCTTGAGCGGTATTCCCGCTGCGACATCGGCTCGCGCATGAAGCTGGCGATGGTCTCCTGCATGGCGATCTCTACCTTCTGGCCCTGGCCGGTTCGCAGCCTCTGCACGTAGGCGGCAAGGATGCCCATGGCGCAGTGCATCCCCGAGCCGGTGTCGGCGAAGGTCGCTCCGGGCCGCGTGGGCGGACCTTCGGCCGGGCCGGTGACGCTGAACGCCCCCCCGGCGGCCTGCGCCACCATGTCCATGCACTTGAAGGCTGAGTAAGGTCCGTGAGTGCCGAAGCCCTTGATGGTGGCGTAGATGATCGCGGGGTTGGCCGCCTTTAGCGTTTCGTAGCCCAGCCCCAGCTTCTCCATCGTGCCGAGGGTGAAGTTCTCCACCACCACATCGAACTTCGGCAGCAGTTGCAGGAAGAGTGCCCTCCCCTGGGGCGTGCCGAGGTCAATCGCCAGGCTGCGCTTGTTGTTGTTGAAGCTCATGAAGTAGAGCGAGTCGTGATCGGGGCCGGTGGTGTGGCGGCCGGGGTCGCCCACACCCGGCAGCTCCACCTTCACCACATCCGCGCCGAACCAGGCAAGGTACTGGGTCGAAGTTGTGCCCGCCTCCCACTGCGTGAGATCGAGCACGCGCATGCCGTCGAGCGCGGGCATGAGCCACCTCCCGGAAGAACTGCTGCGCCGAAGTCTACTCCGCGGCCGCGGAAAAGGGGCGGCAAACGGGCGCACGCGGGGGCCAAGCGCGCCCAACCCCGGGGGCTGTGCAGGCGCCGGCAGACCTCCCCCGTCCTATCCTGCCGGGTCCATCAGCCCCTTCAGCCCGTACTTCTGCACCGGGCCGATGGCGATGATCTCGTAGAGCCCGATGCCCTTTTTCTTGCCGATCGTCACCTCCGAGATCTGCTGGACATGGAGGTTGGTCACGTCCATCGGGTTCTCCTTCGCAAGGTCGAGCTCGATGCCTTCCACCTCGTTCGGACCCACCCACATGCCGTGGCCCCACTTCGGGTCGCCGTAGCCGATGCCCTTCATGAGGAAGCTAAACATTGGCTTGACGGTCATCTCCAGCTCCTTGCCCTCCTTTGGGCGGAAGTAGAGCCTTGCCGATTCGAGGTGGCGCGTGCCCTTGCGGAACACGAGGTCGTGGTCGACCGCGGCATCCTCTTTCGTGCCCTCTGGATACGGCTTCATGATCACGCCCGATTCGTGCCAGCGCGTCCCGTCGGAATGCTCCGAGACGGTGAAGAGCACGCAGAGATCGTCGAAGTGACAGGGCGCCCAGTTCCAGAAGAACTGCGGCGCTTCGGTGGGCGGCGCGCCGCGGGAATCCCGTCCGCCGACGGTGCGGATTCCCCAGGAGTGGTCGCGGGTGGCCCACCAAGGGGTCGAGAGGTCGAAGGCCTTCCCGTCGAGCGAAAGCCTGCCCGTCCAGGAACCGTGCTGGGTCATGCGCGTGTAGTCCATCGCCACGCTGTTGGCGGTGCGGCGGTAGAAGTGCGCCTCTTCCACGGGCACGGCGCGCGCTTCGAAGAGCAGGTCGCCCTGGATTCCCCATTTGTTCTTCGCCACCTTCAGCCTCAGCTTGTGGTACGGTTCCACGACCTGCACGCTAATGGGCCCCACGCGCGTGTCCATCCGGTCCGCCCCCAGGAGGCGCGAAGCGCGCACGCAGCGCTCCTTCCCCTGGTGCACCACGGCGATGGCCGCATCCATCACGCCGAGATTCGGGTAGCACCCCATGGCCACCGCGAAGTAGACCGACCCATCGCGGCTGTAGCCGTTGAAGAAGTAGCGGTCGTAGAAGTTCCGGTCGCTGGTGAAGACGGAATCGAACGTGTAGGGGGTCTGGTGGATGAGGTACTCATCGGCAGGGGTGAGCATGGGAAGTGCTGCTCCGGGGTATGGTTGGGCCGAATCTAACGGTGGCCGTTTCCGCGGTCAAAGGCCGGGCAGGCGGCCCGCAATTGCGCTCTGCGCTACTCTCCGGGGGTGAGCGACGTTTTCGACGCCCTTGTGGCCGAGTACCCGGCGTGGTGGATCGACTTCCTGGGCGAGCACAACCACGTCGGCGGCGCCGCAACCACCCGCTGGCTCCTGGAACGGAGCGGCCTCCGCCCGGGTTCCCGCATGCTCGACTGCGGCGCCTTCGTGGGCGCTTCCGCGCGCCTGGCAGCAACCGAAACAGGCGCGGCCGCAGTCGCCACCGACCTCAACGCCGACTTCCTGGCTGCAGGGCGGGCGATGCCCGGCGGGGAGGGGGTCGCGTGGGTGACCGCCACCACCGCGAAGCTCCCCTTCCGCGACCGGACCTTCGCCAGCGTCTGGAGCGTTGACAGCAGCATCGCGCCTCGCGAGATGACCAGGGTGGCCGCGTCTACAGCCACGGTGTGCCTCTGTTGCGAGGTCCCGGCCGACGGCCGGGGCGGGGTCGAAGCGTTCATCGAAGAATGGACCAGCCTCGGCTGGGAGATGCGTTCGCACCGCTCTCTATCGCTCGATGCCCTCCAGGCGTGGCGCAACGCCGAAGCGGCCATGGTGGCCCACCGCGCGAAGTACGAAGCCCGCTACGGCAAGCGCGGCTACCTTGCCCAGCTCGACCTGCTGGCGATGCTCGTGGAGTCATACGAGCGGGGGGCGGCCGGGCACGGGCTCTTCATCTTTGGGAGGGGCTGACAATGCCGCTGCACCTGCGTGCCGGGCCCGGCGACGTCGCTCCCATCGCCCTGCTGGCGGGAGACCCTGCCAGGACGATTCGCCTGGCCGGAGCGCTCGAAGGCGCGCGCCTTTACAACGAGAACCGCGGGCTGGTTGGCTACACCGGGCAGCACCACGGCCGCCCCGTCTCGGTGCAGACAACGGGAATGGGCGGTCCCTCAGCGGCCATCGTTGTCGAAGAGCTGGCGGACCTGGGCGTGCGCACGGTGATAAGGTTGGGAACCTGCGGTGCGATCGCGCCATCGGTCGCCGTTCTCGACCTCGTGATCGCCACGGCCGCGGTGGGCGCCGATGGTACGACACGGCAGTACACCGGCGGCGAGCCTTTCGCTCCCGTGGCGGACTTCGCCGTCACCCGTGCCCTGTTCGAATCGGGAGAGAGCGTTTCGCGGCCCGTGCACGCGGGCCTGCTCGTCTCCCAGGACGCCTTTTACCGCCAGCCCGAGTCGTGGGAGGCCTGGCGCCGGCGTGGGGTGCTCGCAGTCGAAATGGAGGCAGCGGCCATCTTCACCGTGGCCCTCCAGCGCGGGTTGCGCGCGGGCACAGCCTGCCTGGTGGTGGACAGGGTCGACGACCGCTCCTCGTGGGCGAGCGATGACGCCATTGCCGAGGCCACGGCGGACCTCATCGAGCTCGGGCTGGCAGCCGTCGAACGGCTGAGATGAACGGGATGGCCTATTCCGAGGGCGGCTCTTCGCCCTTGCGCGCGCCCGTAATCTCGGACCAGGCCAAGGCGGCGAGGAAGGCGGCCACCATGAAGCCAAGGACGACGCCCGAGACTATGCTCAGCGCATCGCGCCAGTTGTCCTGGCCGCTGGTCTCGGTCCCGCGCCAGATGTTCACGCCCGTGAGCACGAGCGCGATCACGAGCAGCACGATCCCCGGGGCCACGGCCTTCCACCTCTGCCGATCGATGAGGAGCCCCAGCGCGAGCCCGGTCGAAGCCCAGAAGGGCACCGTCATCGGCACCACCCAGTCGCGGTGGTTCTCCCACGAGGCGCGCGTCTGGAAGGCCAGGACCGTGAGCCCCAGCGCCAGCGCAAAGCCAATCAGCCAGCCCCGGTAACGGACCACCAGCTCCCGGATGCTGGCGGAAGGCCGCGCGGGGATGCGCGAGCGGTCATGCAGCCATTCGGTTTTCTCAGGTTCGATAGGCGCCCTGGCGGTCAGGTCAGGCATTTGCAGTCCTCAGAGGCAGCGCGTGGCCGCGGGATTGTTGCGTCAGCGAGCCCATGATGTCCGCTCGCCGCCACACCCGCAACATCGCAACCCGGCGGCCGGGCCGTTACCCTAGGGGGGATGTCCGCCTCAGCCGCACCCGAAGCAGCGCCCGTGCTGGCACTTGAAGCGCTGCCGGCTCCCGCCGTATTGCGGGACCGCCTGGAGGCTCTGCGCGACCCCGGCAGCGCCCGCGTGGTGGTCCTCTGGGTCGCCCGTCCCGGCAACGCGGCGCCCGCATTCTCTGATCCCCGCCTGCCCTGGTTGGAGCGGTATCCTCTGCCCCTCATCTTCGCCTTCGAGGGGAACCTTGCCGGGCCGTGGCTTGACATTGCCCTTGCCTGCGACATCCGCGTGTGTGACGACGAGAGCGCACTCGCCCTCGCCGGTGTCAGCGAAGGCTACGCTGCCACGAGGATGCGCCTCCTGGGCGGCGAAGGGCTGGCTTCGCCGGTGTCCGCCCGGGCGGCTCTCGAAGCCGGGCTGGTCTCCGTGGTGGCATCGCCCGGTGGCGCTCTCCAGGAAGCCCGGCGGCTCGCCGGCGTAATGGCCTCGCGAGGCCCGATCGCCCTGCGTCTTGCCAAGGAAGCCATCTGGCGGGGCCTGAGAATGGAGTTCGAGCAGGCCCTCCGTTTCGAGACCGATTTGACCTTGCTCCTGCAGACAACCAAAGATCGGGCGGAGGGCGTTCGTGCATTCCTCGAAAAGCGCCCACCCCACTTCACAGGTGAGTAACGCATGATAGTCCTGCTCGAAGAGCGCGAGGCCTGGTCGCTCATGATGCTTGCCAGTTCGGTGGCCATCGACAACGCGGGCCTTTCCGAGGAAGCGAACGAAGCCATCCGCCGCTGGCGCAGCGATTCCGATGAGAAGAGCCCCGCCATCGCGAAGTTGACCGACGAAATCAATCGCGCCATCAACACCCACCTCGACGCCAAGTTCCTGCGCCGGGTGAAGCTGCACGGCGGCCGCGCCGAGACGGTGAGGAAATAGCCATGGAAGTCCGCTTCACTGACGACGAGCTGGCCGAGGCCTTCAGCGTCATCATCAACCGCATCGCCGATAGCGCCGGCCTCTCCGACAAGGACCGCGCCATGCTCAAGCGCTGGCGCAGCTCGAAGATGAAGCTCGGCACCGACGACATGACCGACTTCGTGCGCCGGGCGAACGAGGACATCGCTCGCGACATTGCCCGCCGCGAGCGAAGCCAGATTCGCAAGCCCGACTGGGCCGACTAGGCGCCCGGCTGCCGGCAGGGGCAGAGCCATGCCCGACCCTGTTCTCTTCGAAGTTGACGACCGTGGCGTGGCCACCATCACGCTCAACCGGCCGCAGCAGCTCAACGCGCTCAACATAGAATGCCGCGACCTGCTCTGGACCTACCTCGAAGCCTGCCGCGACCTGCCGGATGTCCGCCTGGTGCTCTTCCGCGGCGCCGGTGCATCGTTCTGCGCGGGCGCCGACATCTCCGAGTTCGGCACCGCGCCTTCGATAATGGACTCCCGCCGCGCCCGCCACGAGCGCGACGTTTGGGCGCTCCTGCTCTCGCTCCCCTGCATCACCATGGCGCGCATGCACGGCTACTGCTATGGCGCCGGCCTGGAGCTCCCACTCTGCTGCGACTACCGCATCGCCGCCGACGACGCCCGCTTTGCCCTGCCGGAAGTCACTCTCGGCTACATCCCCAGTGCCTGCGGCACACAGACGCTCCCGCGCATCGTTCCCCCGGGGGTGGCAGCCCACATGATCCTCTCGGGCGAGCCCATCGATGCCGCGGCGGCGCTCCGCTGGGGGCTGATTGGCCGCACTGTGCCGGCAGCCGCGCTGGATGCCGCCGCCTATGAGGAGATCGCCCGCCTCCTGGCAATGGATCCCGCGGCTGCGACCACGAGGCGCCGCGCCATGGCCGGCTCGCTCCCCGAAGCGGCGGCCCCGGCGCGCTCCTGAAGCAAGGCCCTTCGTTAGCCCAACTCCGCCCTTTCGGGTAAAATCCGGGCGCAACCCACCTACCCGCCTTATTCCGGAGAGTCAATGAACACCATCGAGTTCCTTCAGATCTCGTCGGCCGTCGTACCCGACCGCGAAGCCCTGGTCGATATCGGTGGCAGCGGCAAGCGCATCACCTACGGCGAGATGTACCCGCTCGTGACGAGGCTCGCCAACGCCCTCCAGGGCCTCGGCGTCGAGCACGGCCAGAAGGTGGCCGTGATGTCGGTGAACAGCGCCGACTACGTGGTCACCTACTACGCCTGCGCCATGCTGGGCGCCACCTTTGTGCCCCTGAACTATCGCGCCAAGGACGAAGAGCTCACGCACATGCTCAACGTCAGCCAGTGCCAGGCGGTCTTCGTTTCCGATCGTTACATCGACCTGGTGGAGCGTATCCGGCCCACGCTCACGCACACCCAGCACTTCATCGCCTACGAAGGCGGGATTGGCAACTACCTCGATTACAACCAGCTGATCGAGCACGCCAGCGAAGACGACATCTGGACAGACGTCGACGACCACGATGCCACCATCCTGATTTTCACCAGCGGCACCACGGCGCTGCCCAAGGGCGTGGTCCTTACCTTCCTGGACCTCACGGCCTACGTCACCAACACCATGGCCCCGGCCGACCCCGAGATGCACGAGAAGACGCTCGTATCGGCGCCGTTCTTCCACATCGCCGGCGCCACGGCCATGATGTCCTCCATCTGGGGAGGGCGCACCCTGGTGATTCTCCCGGCCTTCACCCCCGAAGGCTGGTTGCAGGCAGTTCACGAAGAGGGGGCGACCCACTCATTCGTGGTCCCCACCATGCTCAAGCGCATCATGGAAGTGCCCTCGTTCGAGCAGAACTACAACCTGGCCACCCTCCAGCTCATCACCTATGGCGCCGCGCCCATGCCGTACGAGGTCGTGCGCAAGGCCTGCGACATCTTCCCGCCGCGCGGCGTCGGGCTCATGAACGCCTACGGACAGACCGAGTCCACCTCCACCCTCACCTTCCTCGGGCCCGAGGACCACGACCTGAGCGTTGACACCGAAGTGCGCGAGCACCGCCTTCGCTCCGTGGGCCGCCCCATGCCCGACGTGGAAATCGGCATCATGGACGAGCGCAACCACCTCCTCGGCCCGAACGAGGAGGGCGAGATCTGCGTCCGCTCCGACCGCGTCATGAAGGGCTACTACAAGCAGGAGGACGCCACCAGCACCGCCATCATCGATGGCTGGCTGCACACCGGCGACGTCGGCAAGGTCGATGACGGGGGTTACCTCTTCATCACCGGCCGGAAGAAGGACCTCATCATCCGCGGCGGCGAGAACATCTCCCCCGGCGAGATAGAGAACTGCCTGGAAGACCACCCTGCGATCGAAGAGGCCGCCGTTATCGGCGTGCCCGACGCCGACTGGGGCGAAGTCGTGAAGGCGGTTCTCGTGCTCAAGGAAGGCGCCAAGACGAGTGCCGAAGAGGTGATGGAGTACACCAAGAGCCGCCTTTCCTCGTTCAAGGCGCCGCAATACGTGGCCATCGTCGATGAGTTGCCTCGCAACGCCATGGGCAAGGTGCTCAAGAACGACCTGCGCAAGATGTACGGCACCGCCACGAACGACCGGGCCTGACGAGCCTCGCGCGGACGCAATAAGGGAGCCCCCGCCCCGGTGGCTCCCTTCCTTTTGCCCCTCTCCCGTTCGCGCCCAAACCGGCTCTCAAGTAGGATGCGTGGCACATGGCCAACCGGGGCGCCCGTGCCCCGCGCGGTCCCATCCCAGCTCCCGGAACTTCGCCCTATGACCAGCATCCCCGGCAACAACCCCGGCGGCGAGCCGCGCAAAGGCAGCCGCCTGCGCGCCAGCACTGGCGGCATCATCATCCCGCTCGGCATTCTCGGCGCAATCTCCGCCGCGGAGGTGGCGCGCACCACCGACGCCCAGCGCCAGGTCTTCTGGAACATCACGGCGCCGGTCCTCATGTACTTCGTCTTCGCTGCCATGGTCGCGGTGGTCGTGGGCGCCTTCGTCATGCGCCTTCGCGTTTGGCGGCTGGGTAAGCCCTCCAGCGTCTTCGACAACTTCGGCGCCCGCCTCACCAACCTGGCCACCATGGGCGCGGGCACCAGCCGGGTAAAGAACGACCGCTATGCCGGCATCATGCACGGGCTCATCTACACGAGCTTCATCGGGCTCACCATCGTCACCGTGCTGCTCAGCCTCGATGATTACCTGCCGCTCATCTTCATGATGGACGACGAGCACCTCTTTCTCGAAGGGCCCGTCTACCTGGGCTACAGCCTGGCCGGCGACCTGCTGGGCATCATCGGGCTCGTGGGCGTGGGCATGGCCGTCTGGCGCCGCTACGTGGAACCAAAGGGCAAGATGACCTGGGACCGGCGCCCGGCCGAGGACGCCTGGATCGTCGGCCTGCTTGCCCTCGTGCTCTTCAGCGGCTTCCTCACCGAGGGTTTCCGCCTTGAGGCCAGCGAAATCCGCGGCGGCAACGAGTCCTGGTCGTACTGGTCACCCGGCGGCTGGGTGGTGGCGAAGCTCAGCGCCGCCGGCTTTGGGACCGGCACGATCCTCGACGTGCACCGCGTCTTCTGGTGGATCCACGTGGTGGGCGCGTTCGTGTTGCTCGCGCTCATGTCGTTCACCAAGTTCCGGCACATCCTGCTGGCGCCCGCGAACGCCTTCCTCAGGCGCCCCGGCTCACCCGCCTACCTCGCACCCATGGGCGACTTCGAGAAGCTCATGGAGTCGGGGCAGAGCCTTGGGGCCGGCAAGCTGCAGGACTTCACCTGGAAGCAGCTCTTCGACGCCGACGTTTGCGTCCGCTGCGGGCGCTGCACCGAGGCCTGCCCCGCCTGGAACGCCGGGCAGCCCCTTTCACCCATGACCATCATCCAGGATTTGAAGACCTACATGAACCACGCCGGCCCGCTCCTGCTCAGCGGCCAGGACCCGGCCGAAAAGCTAAACGGCGAGCTTGTGGGCGGTTACATCAAGGCCGAATCAGCCTGGGCCTGCCGCACCTGCATGGCATGCATGCAGGAGTGCCCGGTGATGATCGAGCACATCCCCACCATCGTGGACATGCGCCGTTACCTGGTGATGGAGAAGGCCGAGGTGCCGGCCACGGCCCAGGCCGCCCTCCAGAACATCGAGCAGCGTGGCCACCCGTGGCGCGGCACCCAGCTTACCCGCGAGACATGGATCCAGCAGCTCGCCGCCGAAGGGGTGGAGGTGCCGATGTTCGATGGCACCCAGGAATACCTCTACTGGGTCGGCTGCTCGGGCGCGCTCGTCGAGCGCAACGTGCCCATCACGAAATCCGTCATCAAGCTGCTCATGGGCGCCGGCGTGAGCTTCGGCGTCCTCGGCCAGGCCGAGCCCTGCACGGGCGACCCCGCGCGGCGGCTGGGCAACGAATTCCTCTTCGCCACGCTCGCCGAAATGAACGTCCAGACCATGGGCGAAATGGGCATCAAGCGCGTGGTCACCGCCTGCCCCCACTGCTTCAACACCTTCAAGAACGAGTACCCGGACTTCGGCGCGGAGATTGAAGTGACGCACCACGCCGACTTCCTGCAACTCCTGGTGGCGAAGGGCAAGCTCAAGCCGAAGGCCGTGGAGGGGATGACCGTCACCTACCACGACTCCTGCTACCTGGGCCGCGCCAATGGCATTTACGACTCCCCGCGCCAGCTGCTCGAATCCATCCCCGGCACGAACCTGGTGGAGATGCCCCGCAGCAAGGAACGCGGCTTCTGCTGCGGCGCCGGCGGCGGCAACATGTGGCAGGAGGAATCGGGCACGCGTGTCAATCACCTGCGCGCCGCCGAAGCCGCGAACACCGGCGCCAGCGTCGTCGCCACCGCCTGCCCCTTCTGCATCCAGATGTTCGAAGATGGCATCCCCGGCGTTCAGCCCGATGAGGAGAAGCGCACCATCAAGGCCTTCGACATCGCCGAGCTGCTCGAGGTGAGCGTCCGCCAGGATTGAGCCGCGCGAACCCGTCGCGCCGCGCTCGCTAGCGAACGCGGTTGCGCAGCACCCCCGCGCCGGTGACCTCGACCTCGACTTCGTCGCCGGGACTGAGCGCTTGCGGCTCGCCCGGTGTGCCCGTGTAGATAATGTCGCCGGGCGCCAGCGTCATC
Source organism: bacterium (assembly GCA_003577245.1). Classification (GTDB taxonomy): domain Bacteria; phylum Chloroflexota; class Dehalococcoidia; order Tepidiformales; family Tepidiformaceae; genus UCB2. Next base: position 53,923 of record QEVS01000004.1, read on the forward strand.
ACCGCGCTAACCAGGCGCACAATCTCGGGGATGTCGCGGATGAGCTCGGTCGAGTGCCCGTGCTGCACCTCAATGCCGTTCACGCGCGTGCGCAGCTCGATGGCATCGTGCGCCAGCCCCGTGACGATCGAGGGCCCGAAGACGGCGAAGGTGTCGGCCCCCTTGGCCCGCCACCACTGCCCGTCCGCTCGCTGCCATTCGCGCGCGGAGACGTCGTTGCCGCACGTGTAGCCGAAGATGGCCGCCTCTGCCTCCGCCCGGTCCGCGCCCTTCACCTCGCGCCCGATGACGATGACGATCTCGCCCTCGGGGTCTACCCGGCCCGCCTCCCCGGGCAGCACGATTTCATCGCCCGTCCCGGCAATGGCCGAAAGCGGCTTGAAGAAGAGCGTCGGCGGGTCCGGCGCGGGGCGTCCCTGCAGGTGGCTGCTGTAGTTCAGCCCCACGCAGACGATTGAGCGAGGCTCGCAGGGGGGCAGGAGTTGCACTTCCGCCCGCGCCAGCGTTTCGCCCGTGCGCTCGGTCCGTTCCCAGTACGGCTCACGGATAACCGCGATCCGGTCACCCTCAAGAAGCCCGGCCCCGGTCCCGCCGTTGACCCGCCTGAATCGTACGTAGTTCGCCATCTGACCCTCCTCCTGCTCGCTGGTGCGTGCTTGAGTCTATGATCGCGGGCGCTGCGCGTCTCCCAACGCCGCGATGGGGTACAGTCACACTCGTGTCTGCGCCATCGCTCGATGCCATCGTCTCCGCCTTCGCCGCTCACTACGGAGAGCCCCCTGCGGCTGCCTTCCACGCGCCGGGGCGAGTCAATCTCATCGGCGAGCACACCGACTACTCGAACCTTCCCGTGCTCCCCATCGCCATCGAGCGGGGCATCACAGTTGCTGCCTGCCCCGCGGAGGGTGCTCTGGTCGAAGCGTTCTCCTCCAATTTCGAAGGCGCGCCTGCCCTGGCTTGCGCGAACCCCTCGGCCGATGCGGCCATACCCTGGTCACCCTACCTGGCCGGGGCGCTGCGCGAGCTTGCGGACCTCGCCCCCAGCCGGGGTGCAAAGCTTTTCATCGATGGCGACCTGCCCGCCGGGGGTGGCCTCAGCTCGTCGTCCGCGCTCACGGTGGGCGTCATTGCGGCGCTCGCTGCAGCATGGGATGTGCGCCTGACCCCGGAGGAGATCGTCCGCCGCGCCGTGATCGCCGAGCGCCACGCGGGCGTGGAAAGCGGGGGCATGGACCAGGAGGTCATCGTCTTCGCCACAGCCGGCGCCGCGCTCCGTATCGACTTCGACCCGGCGGGGCGGCGCCTGGTGCTCGTTCCCCCAGGCCTTGCGTTCGTCGCGGCGTATTCGGGCGACGACGCGCCCAAAGCCGGCTCCGCCCGCGATGCCTACAACGAGCGGGTGGTAGGGGCGCGCATCGCCACGGCCATGCTCGCCGATGAGGTAGGGCTGGAGCTGGAACACCCGATTACCCTCCGGCAGGTCGCCGGCGTCGATGTTGTGGATGTCCTGGTCGATGGCCTTCCCGAGCGCCTCTCCGCCACTGAGGCCGCCCACGGCATCGACCTCGACATCGAGCAACTGGTGCGGCTCACCTCGGGGCGCTTCGACCACCAGCTCAAGGTTCCGGTGCGGCGTGTGGCCCGCCACATCCTGCGCGAAGCGGAGCGGGTGGACCAGGCCGAAGCGGCCCTGCTTGCCGGCGACCTCCCCGCCTTCGGACGCCTCCTGAATGAGTCGCACGACAGCCTGCGAGGGGACTTCGGATGCAGCACGCCCGCCCTCGACCGGCTCTGCGCCGCCATGCGCAAGGCGGGGGCTTTCGGTGCGCGGCTCACGGGCGCGGGCTTCGGCGGCTACGCGCTGGCGGCCGCGCCGCCGTCCGCCATTGCCGCGGTCATCGAAGCGGCCATTGGCGCCGCCGGGGGGCCTGCCTTCGAGGTTCACGCCTCGGGCGGGCTTTGCCGGCTGTGATCACGAAGGCCATCCTGCTCGCCGCCGGGCGGGGCACCCGGCTCGGGGCCATCACCGCCACCTATCCCAAGGCGCTGCTTGAAGTGGGTGACCGCCCCATCATTGTCCGCATCATCGAAGGCCTCGCGCACGCCGGCATCGAGGAGATTGCCATCGTCACCGGCCACCAGGCGGCCCTCCTCGAAGCGGAGGTGGGAACGGGCGCGCACGCCGGGCTCGGCATCATCTACTTCCGGCAGGAGAAGCTCAGCGGCACCGCCCACGCTCTTGCCCTGGCGCGTGACTTCGCCGGGGAAGGGCAGTTCCTCTTCGGCTGGGGCGATATCGTCGTTGACCCCACCAACTACCGGCGCGTCCTCAAGGCCGCCCGCTTTGCCGATGCCGTCATCGCCGTGAACGAGGTGGACGACCCCTCCGCCGGCGCTGCCGTCTACGTCGATTCGGGCATGCGCGTCACCCGCATCGTCGAGAAGCCTCCGCCGGGCACGTCCAGCACGCGCTGGAACAACGCCGGTTTCGGCGTGCTTGGCCCGGCCATCTGGGCTGAGATAGAGCGCCTGGCGCCTTCGCCACGCGGTGAGTACGAACTCCCCCGGGCGATCGCTGCGCTCGTAGCTTCGGGTTCGAACGTGCGTGCCGTGCCTGTCGAAGGCCCCTGGTTCGACGTGGGCACCCCGGACGACCTCGCTGCCGCGCGCACGGCCTTCGCCAACAACCCCCGAGGAAAGCAATGAACGGCCATCCCCTTCCCTGGAACCTCGCCTTCGAAGCCTCGTTCGACCCCCCGCTCATGGCCCCTCCCGGCATTGAGCTAGCCTATGACGCCGCCGCCGGCACGCTCGCCGTGACGCTTTCGAACCGGGGCGCGGAGCCCGTTCGTGCCGGCGATCTGCGCCTTAGCGCGGCGCTCGGCGATGCGGCCGCCGGGGGCTGGGCCTGGCTCCACGGCCGCTTCATGCAGGCCGACGCCTTCATCCGCAACTTCGGCGAGCCGATGCCCGCGGGCTACAGCAACCGCTCCGTGCGCGTGCTCGACGAAGGCCGCCGGTACATCGGCCGCGAAGTGCTCACGCTCTCCCTTCCTTCGCGCCCTAACCCGGTCCTCATCGCAGGCTCGCTCCGCCCCGGCCGCTTCTCCTTCGACATCGAGGTCGAGACCGGCGAGGAGGAAGAGCGCGTGGCGTCGCTGGCACTGGTCTTCAACCTGGAAGGCGCGCTCATCTCCCAGGGCGAAAGATTGGAGCTGCCGCCGGTGCTGCTGGAGGAGGGACGCGATGCCGTGACCATGGTCGAGCGCTACGCGGACCTTGTGGGCGCGGCGATGAGCGCCCGCGTTCCCGGACACGTCCCCACCGGCTGGTGCAGCTGGTACTACTTCTACAACCGCGTGAGCGAAGCTGACGTCCTTGCGAACCTGGCCGACATGGCCTGCTTCGGCCACCCCGCCGAGTACGTGCAGATCGACGACGGCTTCCAGAGCCACACGGGTGACTGGCTCACCCCGAACGAGAAGTTCCCATCGGGCATGAAGGCGCTGGCAGACCGCATCCGCGCGGCGGGCTACCGGCCCGGGCTCTGGCTGGCGCCCTTCGTCATGCACGAAGACTCCGCCGTGCTCCGTGACAACCCGGAGATGGCCCTGCGCGACACGGCGGGCGGGACGATCTTCGTGCAGACCTGGCTGGGGCGCTGCGCCGTGCTCGATTGCACCCACCCGCGCTCCCGGGAATGGTTGCGGGAGGTCATCAGCACCGTCGTGGGCGAATGGGGCTACGAGTACCTCAAGCTCGATGCCCTCTCCTTCGCCGCGCAGGACGGCGCTCGCTCTGCCTACCACGCGCCCGGGACAACCTCGCTCCAGAACGTGCGCCGCGGACTTGAAATCATCCGCGAAGCAGCGGGGAATGACACCTTCATCCTCGGCTGCACCTGCCACTGGGGCCCGGCCATCGGCCTTGTCGATGCCATGCGCGTCGGCGCCGACGTGAAGGAGCTCTGGGAAGCCGGGCCCGAGCCCTCGGTCCGGCACGCCATGCGCACCACGCTCCAGCGCAACTGGATGCACGGCCGCTGGTGGGCGAACGATCCCGACTGCCTCATCGTGCGCGAGACCGATACAGCCCTCACCGAGGCCGAGGTGCGCTTCCTGGCCACGGGAATCGCCCTCAGCGGCGGACTGGTGGTGGCCAGCGACGACCTCCCGAAGCTGGGACCGGAGCGCCGCGCGCTCGCCCTGTCGCTGTTCCCCCCCGCAGGGGTCGCGGCCCGGCCGGAGGACCCTTCCGAAGGGCCCATCCCCTCGGCGTGGCGGGCCACCCTCCCCGGCGGACGCGCCCTGGTGGGCATCCTGAACTGGGAGGACGAAGCACGCTGGGTTGTCCTGAGCGAGCACCTCCTCCCCGGTGAGGTCGCCTTTGATGCCTGGAACGGCCGCGTCCTCGGCAAAGGCGACGTCCTGCTGCGCCCCCACGAAGGCGCGCTCTGGCAGGTCACCGGCCCCGGGAGTACGCCCCGCGTCGTCGGCGACACGGGTCACGTGAACTATGCCGGGCTTTTCCAGCGCCAGGTGAGCGGCCGAGTGCAGGTGCGAAACGACCTCGGCCGCCCCCGCACGATCGCCATCGAGGCCCGGGGGCAGGTGTTCGAGGTTGACCTTGCCCCCGGCGAGATGCGCTGGTTCGACTAGGCGTGGCGGAGCAGCATCCAGTTGACCGCCTGCTCCTTGCCTGGTTGGCGGGAGCCCGGCGCCCCACCCACGAAGAGGTGGGTGCACTCCGATTGCACGCGGCAGGTGCCCCCTTCTCCCGCGCGGCAGAGCTTCGCCGTCACATAGGCCGCCGCATCCGCCAGCACCAACGGTCCGAAGGAAGCACCGCGGACGCGTACCTTGCCGACCTGCGCCGGGCGGTGAAGGCGGCGGAACGCATCGCGGTCTTTGTCCGCCACGGCGAAGCCTTCGCTTCGTTTCACGCTCCCACCGCGGGTAGCGTTCTTATGCCCGGCTACGCGGCCGAGTTGTAGGTTCTCGTCATCTACTCGGCCGGGCTTGGTCGGCTGATAACCGGCTGCCGGTACGACTCGCTGAACGAGCTCGACCTCCCCGGGAGGATGCTATGGCCAACGTAGGCGCAGAGCAGTCCAGGCTCGCCCCGGAGCTTGTCGCATACCTCGAGGACGAGTGGGAGAGGACTCCCGCAATCATCGAGACCTGGCCGCGCCTGGGCAGCCAGGAGCGAGCGGCAATCGCACTCGACTGGCCTGCCAATGAAGTCACCCTCGACAGACTGCAGCGGATCGTCGATAGCGGAACGGCCGGGCAGGACGTGGTGGTGCGCTTCCGCGCGCTCGCCGAGAGGATCGCGGCCTTTCGTCCCGCGATTGAGGCCCTGTTCGCCGAAGATGGCACGGTGCGCGCCAGCGCCTGAGAGCTGTCGCTCCTATCCCTCCGGCCACCAGCGGTAGGCCCGCAGGTCAATCTTCCCTTCGCGGTCGAAGACCACTCCCTCGCGCTCCAGCAGGTGGCGCTGGAAATCGGCGGCGCTCCCCCGCCCTTTCAGGCTGATTCCCCCGCTCGCATTCACCACCCTCCACCAGGGAACATCGGAGCCTTCGGGAAGGAAGTGGAGCGCGTACCCCGTGGCCCGCGCGGCCGATGGGGAGCCGAGGAGTAGTGCCACCTGCCCGTAGGTCACCACCTTGCCGCGCGGCACGGAGCGCACGACTTCGTAGACGCGGAGGTAGTAGGAGGGCGCCTTCTTTGCTCCGGCGCTGGGGATATCGGCCACGACCACGTATTATCCCCTCTCACAATGGAAGAGCACTCCGCCGGCGCCCTCACCGGCATCCGCGTCATTTGCGCGGGCCAGATCCTCGCCGCCCCCTTTTGCGCCACCCTGCTCGGGGAGTTCGGCGCCGAAGTCATCAAGGTCGAACTGCCCCGTACCGGCGACCCCAACCGCGGCAACGTCTCCTTCGAACAGGACAACCGCGGCCAAAGGTCGGTCACGCTCAATCTTCAGGCGCCCGCCGGCGCAGCGCTCTTCCGGCGCCTCTGCGACGTCTCCGACATCCTCATCGAGAACTACCGCCCGGGCACCCTCGAACGCATGGGCCTCGCCCCCGGCACGCTGCGCGAATCGAACCCCGGCCTCGTCGTGGTGCGCATCAGCGGCTACGGCCAGACAGGGCCCTACCGCGACCGCGCCGGGTTCGACCGCGTGGCCCTCGCCTTCGCGGGGATCACCGCCGTCACCGGCTACCCCGACCGGCCGCCGGTGCGCCCGGGCTACTTCGTGGCCGACTACGGGTCGGGGATGCTTGCCGCCTTCGGCGCACTCACCGCGCTGCGCGCCCGCGAGGTCACCGGCCGGGGGCAGGACGTGGATGTGGCCCTCTACGAAACGGTGTGGCGCATGAGCGGCACCCACGCCGCCAACTACGGACTTAGCGGGAAGGACCGCGAACGCTCCGGCAACTACTTCCCCGGGGTCATCCCCGCCGAGCAGTTCGAGACGGCAGACGGCGAGCACCTGGTCATCAACGCCACCACCCAGCTCACCTTCGAGCGCCTCTGCGCGGCCATGGGACGCCCCGAGCTGGTGGAGGATGAGCGCTTCCGCCCACGCGCCAGCCTGATGCGCAACCACGCCGCCATCCACGAGGCCATCGCCGAATGGGTCCGGGCGCTGCCGCTCGCCGACTGTCAGCGCATCCTCGATGAGTTCGGAGTCCCGGCCACGAAGGTCTACAACACCAGCGACATCGTGGCCGATCCGCACTTCGCGGCTCGCGAGCAGGTGCTCTCGATCGAGTCGCCGGGCTTCGGGAACATCCTTCAGCCGGGCGTTGCGCCGTTGCTATCCGAGACCCCGGGGCAGGTTCGCGGCCGCGCGCCGCACCTGGGCGAGCACAACGACGAGGTGTACATCGGCCTCCTCGGCCTTTCGCACGAGGAGCTCGGGCACCACCGGGCCGGGGGCGTGGTCTGATGCGGGGGACCGGTTCGAATGGCATGGACGGGCAGGCGAGGGGGCCAGGGCCTGCAGGCCGGCGCCGTCACGCCGGGGCTCCGGGCCGGTAACTCATCCAGCGGAGGTTAATCACATGGGAAAGCTCGAAGGGCGCGTCGCCATCGTCACCGGCGCCGGGTCCATCCGCGAAGGGGTGGGCAATGGCAAGGCCGTGGCCGTCCAGTTCGCCCGCGAAGGCGCCAGCGTGTTCGCCATCGACATCAACGCCGCTGCGCTCGCCGAAACCGCGGAGATGATCCGGGCCGAAGGCGGCCGGGTCGCAACCGGCGTGGGCGACATCTCGAGCAGGGCCGAATGCCAGCGCCTTGTTTCCGAATGCCGCTCCGCTTTCGGTCCCGCCACCATCCTCCACAACAACGTGGGGATTGCGGTCCCGGGGGAAGCGGCGGACATTGCCGAGGACGCCTGGCGGCGCGCCTTCGCCGTAAACGTGGACTCCATGCTCTACATGTCGCAGGCCGTGCTCCCGGACATGATCGGGGCGGGCGGCGGCGCAATCACGAACGTTTCCACCGTGGCCTCCATCCGCGCCTTCCCCGGGGTTGCCTACGGGACCACCAAGGGCGCGGTCAACTCTCTCACCATCACCCTTGCCGGGAGGCTGGCGCGCCACAACATTCGCGTCAACGCCATCCTCCCCGGGTACATCGATACGCCGCTTGTGGCGCCGGTATGGCAGAACGAGGCCGTCCGCGAGCTGAACCTCAAGCAGGTTCCCCTGCGCCGGTTCGGCACCGCCTGGGAGATCGCCTCCGTTGCCGCCTTCCTCGCTTCTGACGAGGCTTCCTACGTCACGGGCGTGCTCATGCCGGTCGATGGCGGGCTCACCGTCCGGCTCTAGGAGCGCCTCGCGGGGCACAAAAAACCGGCGCCGTTGAGGGGAACGGCGCCGGTGTGGAGGAGGTTCGTCCGGCGGGAGAGGGCTCGCCGAACGAAAGACCAGGGGTCTTGCTAGGCAGCGCTCCGGTGCTCTTCGTTGGTGATGAAGTCCATGTCCGAAAGCCAGTTCTTGAACTGCTTGGTGGCGCCGCAAACCTTGCAGACGCCCGTGCTCATGGGGCCGTTTGGCTCTTCGATGAGCCAGCGGTGGAAGTGGTCGGGAGCGGCGCTCAGGTTCTTCGGCGCAGGGCCGCTTGCAGTTGTCGTTGCCATCTCAGGTACCTCCCGGGGTTGACCGGCCGAGCCGGCGTCAGCTACGCTGGATTTGCCGTAGTGGCGGTACTAGCGATTCGCTAGTGTCAACCTCAGGCGTATTCTAGCATCCGCCACTATCGTGTCAATAGTCTTGGTGCTAGCGGCTAAAATATTTGTAAAGAAGCCGGGACGGGGGGATGCATGACGCAGCGATCGGCCCCGGAGGCGCCCCGCAAGGCCACCTACAACCACCCCTGCCTCATCGCCCAGACCCTCGACGTGCTGGGCGACCGCTGGACCCTCCTCATCCTTCGCGACCTCATGGCCGGCCTTCATCGCTACACCGAAATCCTCGATAGCTGCCAGGGCATGTCTCCCAATGTCCTCTCCGACCGGCTCAAACGCCTCGAAGCCGAGGGTCTCGTCGTCCGCCATTACGAAAAGGGACTCCCTCCCCGCGTTGAGTACACCCTCACGGAAAAAGGCTGGGCCGTGCGTCCCGTCCTCCTTGCACTTATCGGCTGGGGACGCGAATTCTTGAACCCCTTTACCCAGGAATCCGTCGGGCTCACCGTCTCGGCGGATTTCGCCGTCAGGGTGCTCCCCACCTTCTCGTTCCATCCCGAGCGCGCGGCTGACCTCCAGGCCAGCATGGTCGTTGAGATTGCCGACTGCGTGGACTGCAACACCTGGACCTTCGATATCCACGACGGCCACATGCACCCCCGCCGGCACAGCGAAGGCGAACCCGACATCCGGCTCCGCACCAACATCGCCGGGTTCTTCCGGTTCCTGCGCGGCGAGGCGCTCCCCGAAGAGTGCGGCGAACTGGAAGGCGCCATTGAAACGGCACACGCCATCCAGGCCTGCTTCCTGGGCGACTGACGCCTCCCCTTCGCGGCGCGTTACCATACCCCCAGCCATGGCCTTCGTTTCCCATCCCCCGGCCGCCTCGCCGCCACGCGCTCGCAGGAACCACGCGTGATCCACGTCCTTTACGGTGTCGATGCACTCGGCCTGCGCCGCCGCCTCCAGCAGCTCAAGGATGAGGCGGACGGCGGCTCGGGAATGCTTGCCACCAACTTCGCCGTCGTCGACGGCCGCGACGCGAAGCCCGCCGACATTCTCGGCCCCGCGATGATGCCCCCGTTCCTTGCGCCGCGCCGCCTGGTGCTCGTCGAAGGATTGCTCGACCGCTTTGAGGCTCGCCCCGGCCAGCGCCAGCCGCGCAGCGCCGATTCCCTCGCCCCGCTCTTCGAAGCCTTCGAAGCGGGGCTCCCCGAATCAACCCTTGTTGTGTTCACCGGCGGCGACCTGAAGCGCAACTCCCTGCTCGACCGCCTCAAGCGCACCCGCGGCGTCCAGCTCGAACATTTCCCCGAGATCAAGGGCGAGGACCTCATCCGCTACATCCGCACCGAAGGCGCCGCCCGCGGCCTTCGCTTCCGGCCGGGCGGCGGGCGCCCCGAAGGGCTCGACCAGGGGCTCGCGTACCGCGGCTCCGACCCGGCCGCTCTCCTCGCGGCCCTCTGCCGCAGCGATACCCTGGCGATTGCCAACGAGCTCGACAAGCTGGCCCTTTACACCATGGGCCGCGAGGTCACGATCGAGGACGTTGCGCGCATCTGCTCGGGCGAACGCGAGGCCAACCGCTTCCAGTTCGTCGACCGTGTGATGGACGGCGAGGTGGCGAAGGCGCTCGATGCCCTCGCCCTCCTGCGCCGCGACGGAGAGAGCTCCCAGGCTCTCCTCGGCTTGCTGGCCGATAGCTACCGTACGGCCGCCACCGTGCTCGACCTGCTGGAAGAAGGCGCCACCCCCGAAGCTATCGGCACAGCCATCAACCGCCCCTGGCCGCGGCTCCGCGACAGCCTCATCGCTCGCGCCCGCCGCATTGGGCCCTCCGGGGTGAAGGCCGCCTATGCCGCCATTGTGGAGTCGGACCGCCAGCACAAGCGCGGCGAGGTGGACGAGGACCTCGCCTTCGAGCTTCTCGTCATCAGGCTCTCCGCGTTGTCCCTGAACGTCCCTGCCCGCCGCTAACTGCACCGCCTCGGCTGCTTTGGACCACCGTCCCCCGAACGCCACCCCTCTCGTCCCTTGGCTTCGTGCCCGCTTAACTGGATCCTGATGAGGCTGACGCTGGAAATCGAAGACGCGGGCGCGGCGCCGCCCCTTCCCGGCGAAGGCGCTGCCCTGGTGGCTTTCATGTCGTTTGCCATGGCGCGCGGACTTGGCGCCGCGCACCCCCTGGTGGCGCTGGCCGACAGGATGCACGAGACCTTCAAGGTGCGGCTCGGGCCGCTCACAACCTTCTACGAAAGCGAGGCGGAGGACGCGGAGGACTTGCTGAAGCTCGAACTGGCCTGGCAACAGGCCGGCCCCTTGCGAGAGACCCTCGAAGCCATCGCGACAGTCCTGGCCACGGACGAGCGTTCGCGCGCGCTCTGTGACCGGGGCGGAGCCGCCGGCCTCCCCGGACAGGTGGACGCGGCACTCGGCCTTGTCCGCGGGGCAGAGGCCGCCGGGCGCCGCGTGCGCCTGGGCTACCTGCTATGATGCGTCGCCGCCGGGGCGCCCGGCAGGCAAGGGAACGCTGGCTGGCCGGGCCTTCCGGGCTCCTTGCGCGCGCCATCAACTCCCAGGCCGGCATGGCGGCCATCACCCCCCGGGCGGGCCGCCTCATCTCCCTGCTCGACCTGAAGCCCGGCAGCCGCTACCTCGATATCGGCTGTGGCACGGCCGCCTACGCCCACCTCCTCGCCGCCCGCGCCGGACTCGAAGAGCCGCCCTTCACGGCCGATCTTGTCCCCGGGCCGGGGCCTGTAGAGATGCTGGCATGGCCGGAGAAGCTCCCCTTTCGCGACGAGTCGTTCGACGCTATCAGCTGCTTCTACTACATCCGCCGCTTCGACGACGACGTGTTGCACGCGCTCGGAACCGAGCTGGCGCGGCTGCTGGCGCCAGGGGGCTCGGCGCTCGTGCTCGAGATCGCGCCCGTTCGCAGCAGGCTGCTCAACCGGCTCCATTCGTGGCTGGTGAGCCCCGGCTGCGCGCAGACCGGCCTGCGGGGCTGGGGCCGCCTTGTGGCCACCTTCAGCGAATGCGGTTTCGATGCCATCGACCTGGTGAATGCCGGGCCCTACTTGCTGCCACCGATTCCCCGCGTGGGCGTGCTGCTGAGGCGCGCACCTTCGCTCCCCGGCCCGGAGGAGGAGAGTTGACCATCAACGCCCCCATCAACGACGCAGCCCTCCCTCGCACCGGCTGGCGGCGGTTCGCCCCGGGCGGCCTCGCCGGGGGGATTATCGCCGTGGTCATCCTCATCGCCGTGGTCGGGGGTCTGCTCATCGCGTGGCCGGGCGCCGGCCAGCTCTCGGAGCCTATCGACGTGCCTGTTCGCATCGGGCCATCGCCCGCGGCCAGCGGGCCCACGGCCGAGATCGCTGACCTTGAGACGCTCGCGGGCGTCGCCGACATCGTCGTACGGGGCATCGTCCGCGAAGAGGGGACGTTCCGCGTAACGCACGTGGTCGACAATCACATCGGCGCGAGCGTCTCGACCATGACCATCCAGCTCCCGGAGGCCATTCCCTCCGGGCAGGAAGCTATCCTCTTCCTCTCCTCGGTCCACAGCCCCAACTCCTACACCTTCAACGCCGACGAGCGCCTGTTCGTCCCGGCAAGCGCTAGGAACGGCGCCTGGACGGTGGCCGAAGGACGCGTCTCGGGCCAGCTGACCGGCTGGACAGGGCGCAGCGTGGGTGACTTCAGCAAGGCCATCAGGAGCGCGCCCAACCCGCGCGACGCCGCCGAGCGCCTCCTCCGCCGGTACGGCTTCTCGCCTTCGCGTCCCGATCACGTGAACTACCAGCTTGTCGGCGACCAGTGCACTCCCGGCACCGCCGAAGAAGACGCGACCCACGACATCGGGCTCCACGCCGGTGACGCCACCGGCCCGGGAGTGGCCCGCGTGGCCTGGATACCTTCCGCCGGCGGCGAGCCCGGGCTGGCCGCCTACGTGCTCGTCTCCGGCAAGAACGCCGTGGCCGCGTGGCTCCAGGTCGAGAAGACGGGCGAGGTGTTCTCCCTGAAGAACCGTCTCGCCGCCGAGCGCGCCGCCCGCTGAGCGGCCCCGGTCAATCGCGAGCCACGCCGGGCGCCACCGCCCGGAAGGAAAGCCGTCGCGGACGCGGGTCCTCGGCATCGGGAGTGCCGTCGTTGTCGTCGTCCGCGTCGGCGTCATCGGTCACGCCGTCGCCGTCGGAGTCGGGGTCGGTAAGGATGAGCGCCGCAACCACCACCCCGTTTGGGCTGAGGGCCGCGGCCAGCATGTGCTGAGGCGGAGGGTTCTCCACATCGGGCGGGGGGAGAGGCCCCGGCATCTGCCCGTCCCAGGCGAAGTGCATGCCAAACGGCGGCCAGCCATCGACAACCGCCGCAATGCGGTTGCCGCCTTTCCCCTTCACGAGGCTCACCTGGTAGTCGAAAAAGACATCGAAAAAGCCGGCGGCGGGGAACGAAACAGAACCGCTATGAGGGCGGATGGTCCCGGTCGAAGAGCGTAACGGGTCTTCCCGGATGGTCACCGGGTAGGGCGTCGTGGAGGTCAGCTCCATGGCCACGATCTCGATGGGGATTTCGGGCGAGTCGGGGCTCCCGCCCGCCGGGCCGAGCACGATGGTCCCGCGTCCCGCGACCGGCGCCGTGCCAATGAGAAGCCCGTAGACGTCGTAGAGCTCAATGACGGCGGCGAACTCCCCGTTGAGCGTCTGTCCCGGGACGAAGGCCAGCTTCGGGTTCTTCTTCGCTTTCTGGAGCAGGCGCTTCACCTCGTCGTAGAAGCCCTTGTCGCCGCCCTTGTCCCAGTCATCGCCGTCGTTGCCGCCCTTCTCGTCGTGGTCGGGGAAGGGGAAGGCGCCCTTGTCGTCCGGGGCCTTCTCTGGCCTGAGGATGCGCATGACGTAGAGCTTGGCGTGTACGAGCTCGTGGATGATGGTTTCGAGCATCGAGCCATCGATCATCCCCATGCGCAGCGAATCTTTGCAGAAGACCTTCACCTTCACCTTCTGCTTGCCGTCGCCGCCGGGCTCGGTGATGTAGGTGTAGGCAGTCTTTGCGCCGTAGATGTTCGAGGCGTCCTGTTCCAGGCTCGCCTTTGACTTTTCTGGATAGAGCGAATCGACGTCGCCGCTGTACTCCTTCTTGAACTCCTCTTCGTCCACCACGTAGAACTCCACCTCCACCGCGCGCTCGTCGTCATCGGGCACGCGTCCCTTCACCTGGCCGTCGATGTCCTCGATGACGCCCGACTCCTTTGCGAAGACGTTCTTGAGCATTTCCTTGAAGGCCGCGTAATCGCCGTCTGGCACCTTGCCCTTGTCCGGGCAGGGGTTCTTTGCGGGCGACTTATCGGACGGGACGAACACGTCCCCCTGGGCAGCGGCGCGCGGCGCGGGCATGCCCCCCGGCAGCAGGGCGGCAATAACCAGTCCAAGCAGCAAGAACCGCAACGCCTTCACATGGCCCCCGTTACCATCTGCAATACACCTGGATTATACCCCGGCCCCGCAAGTGCCCTGGTGGGAAGTGAGGCCCACAAGTGCCCAAAGCTTGCACGTGACACGTGCTGGAACATCCGCTAAGCTTCCGTCAAGATATCAGAACGCATGTACTACGTTATGTAGGAGTGCCCGTGTCCGGTTCCCTCAGGTCTCTGGAGATTTGCGCTGGCGCTGGCGGTCAAGCGCTAGGACTCGAAATGGCCGGCTTTGAACATGCCGCTCTCATCGAGATCGACGAGCACGCCTGCGCCACTCTCCGCCTGAACCGGCCGCAGTGGACGGTGGTGCACCAGGATATCCGGGATTTCCGCGCTCACCAGTACCGCGGCGTCGACTTGCTGGCAGGGGGGGTTCCGTGCCCTCCGTTCAGCAAGGCAGGGTTCCAGCTTGGCCAAGACGACGAGCGCGATCTCTTCCCCGAAGCCTTGCGGCTGGTCGAGGAGTGCATGCCCCGGGCGGTGATGCTTGAGAATGTCCGGGGCTTGCTTGACCCCCAGTTCGAGGACTACAGGGCACAGATCAACCTCCGTCTCCGTTCTCTAGGCTATGCACCGCGGTGGTCGCTCCTGCAGGCATCGGACTTCGGCGTCTCGCAACTCCGGCCGCGCGTCCTCATGGTAGCCCTGAGGGACGAGATCTCGGGGTATTTCGATTGGCCCGAGGGCAACGTGGAGCCCCCTTCCACTGTTGGACAGGTTCTCGAATCCGCCATGGGAATGGGCGGCTGGGAAGGCGCGCGCGCATGGGCGGAGGGCGCCAATTCCATTGCGCCCACGCTCGTCGGCGGATCGAAGAAGCACGGCGGGCCGGATCTGGGCCCGACGCGCGCCCGAAAGGCGTGGGCTGCCCTCGGTGTGGATGGCCTGGGCATTGCCGACGCTCCTCCGGCGCAAGGCTTCCAGGGAATGCCGAAACTGACGGTTTCGATGGCTGCCAGTTTGCAGGGCTTTCCCCCTGAGTGGCGCTTCGCCGGCCGGAAGACGGCCGCATATCGCCAGGTAGGGAATGCCTTCCCTCCGCCGGTGGCCACCGCAGTTGGCAGAGCCATCGCGGACGCGCTGCGAGCATTCGACAAGGAGCAATTGAGGGAGGGGACAACCAGACCATGGCAGCCCGTATTGGTGCGAGAGCCAAGCTTCGCAGCTACTTGACCGGGCACGTTGGTGAGCTACTCGATTCCGACACCCTTCGCCAGGTGGCGGGTACCAGCGAGTGGGGACGTCGCCTGCGGGAGCTTCGCGATGAGGAAGGCCTTGACATCATCTCGCACAACGATGACAGCTCGCTCAAGCCCGGGCAGTACATCCTGCGCAGCCTGACGCCGCGACCCCATTTTGGAAGGACTGTTTCCAAGGAGACTCGAAGCTTCGTCCTCGATCGGAACGGCTTCACATGTCAACAGTGTGGTGCTGCTGCAGGGGAACCTCACCCTTTCGATCCAGCGCGGAAGACCAGGCTTCACATCGGGCATATCGTCGACAAGTCAATGGGCGGGACAGACGATCCAGCGAATCTCAGGGCCATTTGCTCGGTCTGCAATGAAGGGCTTGCCAACATCGCACTTGAACGCCCGTCTTCGGCCAAGGTCCTGGCGCAACTGCGGCGTGCGACCGGCCAGGATCAGGTCGAGGTTCTGAAGTGGCTCATCAAGAAGTTCCCCGAGCAGGCCCGCGGTTACATAGCGGAGCCTTGAGCCGGAATCGACTGGATCAGGCCGGCAATGTCGGCTTCGATGGTGCATTCCCTCACGATCGCCACCCGCCAGCCGGTCTTTTCGAGCGCTTGCCTGTTGATCTGATCCCGCTCCATGTTCCGGGCGATCTTTGGCCCCCAGTACGCGGTGTTCGACTTCGGTTTATGTCCCTGGATGCACTCGTGACCGTGCCAGAAGCAGCCATCTACAAACACGGCCAGCCTGTACTTCGGCAGCGTGATGTCGGGCCTGCCAGGGAGGTCCCGGCGATGCAGCCGGTAGCGGAAGCCTGCGCCATGGAGCGCCCGCCGAACCTGCATTTCGATGACCGACCCCTTGCTGCGAATTGCCGCCATGTTACGGCGGCGCGTTTCTGGATCGAAGCGGCGGTCACTGGACACTGCTCAACGATCGTAGCCGCCCGGCGCAATTGCATCCTCATTCGTAGCAGATGTACGTTTAGATGCCTCACCGGACGCCGCCTGCCCGCCCGGGCCTTTCGCCCGCTCCTCCGGTACCATCGATGGCATGTCCCGCCCGCCGCTGGCTGCCATCCTCACGCTCGGCTGCAAGCTCAACCTGGCCGACAGCGGGGAAGTCGCCCGCGGCCTGCGGGCCGCCGGGTTCCAGGTGGTCGGCCACCTCTGCGAGGCCGACGCCTACGTCATCAACACCTGCTCCGTCACACACGTGGCCGACCAGAAGTCCCGCCGCCTGGTGCGCTCCGCCCGGAAGATGTCGCCCGCCGCCCCCGTGGCCGTCACCGGCTGCTACCCGCAGTCGGCGGGCGCCGAGGCGGCCACCGCACTGGGCGCCGACCTGGTCACCGGGTTAACCGAAGGCGACCGCGCGCGCCTTGTCGGCTTCCTTGCCGAGCGTGCGCGGGTCACGGCCGCTTCGTCCCCTGTTCCCGGCACGCCGTTGCCGCTCCACACGCGCTCCTTCATTCGCGCCCAGGCAGGCTGCAACGACGTCTGCTCGTTTTGCATTGTCCCGCGCACCCGCGGCCGCGAACGGTCTCGCGACATTGACGATATCGTGGCCGAGGTCAGCCTTGTCGCAGATGGTGGCGCACGCGAGGCCGTCATCACCGGGACGCAGCTCGGGGCATGGGGCCGCGACCTCGATCCCCCCCTTGCGCCGCAACACCTCATCGCCGCCATCCTCGAACGCACCGATATCGCCCGCCTGCGCTTCAGCTCGCTTCAGCCGCAGGACATCACCCCCGGCCTGCTCGCGCTCTGGAGAGACCCGCGGCTTATGCCTCATTTCCACCTTGCCCTGCAGTCGGGCAGCGCTCCCGTGCTCCAGCGGATGCGCCGGCGCTACTCCCCGCGCGACTTCCTCCTTGCCGCGGCGCGCATCCAGGCGGCCGTTCCCGATGCGGCCATCACCACCGACGTCATTGCCGGCTTCCCGGGCGAGACGGAGGAGGACTTCGCCGATACCCTGGCCCTCTGCAGCGACGTGGGCTTTGCGCGCATGCACTGCTTCCCCTATTCGCCCCGCTCACGCACCGCCGCCGCTCTCATGCCCGTGCAGCTACCGGCCGCCGAGCGGCAGGAGCGCGTGCGCCGCCTGATCGCCCTTGGCGAAGAGCTTTCGCTGGCCTTTCGCCGCCGCTTCGCGGGGACGGTCCGCCCCGTGCTCTGGGAGGACGAGCGCTCTTCGCCCGAAGGCCGCTGGTGGCACGGCCACACCGATAACTACATCCCCGTCTTCGCGCCCGGGCAGGGCCTGGGCAACCGTGTGACTCCCGCATTGCTGGGAGCGGTGTACCATGACGGCGTCCTCGCAACCCTGACAGGAGGCGAAGAGTGAACGTTCTTTCCCGCATCGTCCTCGCCATCTACAGCCTGCTCTGGATCGCGGCCTGCGCGGGCCTCGGCGTTCTCCTCTGGAACGACGACGAGATGCTCGACCTCGAATTCCGCGACCTCGGCCTGAGCGCGTTCTTCGTGGCCGAAGATGCGGACCTCGAACGGGGCGTGCTCACGGCCATCCTGGCCCTCGCGGGCGTGCTCGGCCTGCTCACGCTCTTCCTCGCCTTGCGTCGCCAGGGCCCCAGCCGGGGCGCACTGCGCATGCGCCAGCAGGACGGAGGCGTGGTCGAAGTCACCGCCACGGCCATCGAATCGTTGCTCAAGGGCGAGCTCGAACAGCTCCCCGAGGTGCGCCAGGCGGATGTGAAGGTTCGCCTTCGCGGCGGCGTTGTCGATACGGGAATCTCCACCCTCATCGAGCCCAGCGCCAGCATCGCCCACGTGACCGCCTCGGTGGGCGAGACTGTCGCCACGGTCTTGAAGGACCAGGTGGGCGTGACCGCCGTACGCCGGCCAACCGTGCATGTTCGCTACGACGAAGTACAGGCGCGGCCCGTGGGCGCAAGGCCTCGCCCGGCCGCTCGGCCAGCCGCCACACAACCCCGCTCCGAGGATGACGCACCTGCCGATGAGTGAAAGCCAGCCAAAGCCTCCCTCAGCGAACGAGCTTCCCTGGGTGATCGAGGCCCTCCTTTTCGTATCCGAAGAGCCGCAGACGGCGGGCGCCCTGGCCCGCGCTGCCGGCGTTGGCGAAGGCTCCGCACGCAAGGCGCTCCAGCGCCTGGCAGCCGAATACGAGGCGCGCGGGCTGCGGCTCCAGGAGGACGGCCACCGCTACCAGCTCGTTACGGCGCCCGAGTTCGCACCTTACATCGCCGAGCTCCTCGGCCAGGGGCCCGGCCAGCGCCTTTCCCGCGCCGCGCTCGAAACCCTCACCATCATCGCCTACCGCCAGCCCTGCACCCGGGCCGAAATCGAAAGCATCCGCGGCGTCAACAGCGACCGGCTCGTGGCGATGCTCGAGCAGCGCGGCCTCATTGAGAACATCGGCCAGTCCGAGGCCCCGGGGCGTCCGAAGCTCTACAACACCACCATGCGCTTCCTTGAGCACTTCGGCATTCGCAGCCCGCGTGACCTTCCCCCGCTGCCCGAAGACGAACCCCAGCCCGAAGCGGCCATGTGACCCGCTCCGCACGGACGGAACCAGTGGTTGTCGGCGTCCTTCGCCTCACCCTCCGTATCGATGCCGCGCATTCCCTGAAGGAAAAGCGCATGGTTGTGCGCTCGGTGGTCGAGCGGGTACGCGCGCGCTTCAACGCTGCCGCCGCCGAGGTGGACGACCATGACACCTGGAACCTGGCGACGATTGGCGTTGCCTGCCTCTCGAACGAGGGCGCCCACGCCGAGGCGCAGCTGCAGGCGATCGTCTCCGCCATCTCCTCCTGGCGGCTCGACGCCGAGCTGGTGGAGGTCGAGACCGAGGTCATCACGGTCTGAACGGCGCGCCCCACTCATGCCTCATCCCCCGCCCCTCTGCTACACTCATCGGCGGAGAGGTGTCCGAGTGGTTGATGGTGCCGCTCTCGAAAAGCGGTGTGGCGCAAGTCACCGGGAGTTCGAATCTCCCCCTCTCCGCCAGGTACGCAATGTGAAGAGGCCCGCCTGATTGGCGGGCCTCTTCCTGTTCCCCGGGGACGGCGCCTAGCAGCATTGGCCGGCGCTCTCCTGGCCCGGGACGGCAGCCGGGGCGGGCTCCAGCCTGTCGGCGAAGGCGCGGAGCGCACCCGCAATGGCGGCCCGCGCTCCCTGCCGGGTGGAAGGCACCGGCCCCAGCTCAGCGCGGAGCCTGAGGGCGCGATCGCGGCGTTCGCCCTCGAGATGGGCGATCTTCAGGGCGGAGTAAGGATCGAACTGCTGAGTGGTCATCTTGCCTCTCCGAGGGCGGCCGGGCCGCCGGATAACCACATTTGACCATAGCCATCTATCAATGTCAATAGGACTTGACCTATCTTCTTCGGTCTTGCCCTATGCGGGCACGAAGAGCCGCCTCGGCCGCAGGGACCGGCTCCGCGCGTGATGCTTCAGGAGCTGCTCGAACGCCGTCAGCCGCGCCCGCGCCCACGACCCGTACTCCGCCGCCACCGCCGGCCCGCCTGTGTTGAGCCGATCGATCGCCAGCACCGACCACTCCAGGGCCGCATAGGCGCCCGCTCCGGTGGCCACCAGGTCCTCCAGGTAGCCGGCCAGCGTCGTGCCCGTCCCGTCGAGCGTGTGCCGCGCCGTGTAGTAGACGCGCACGTCCATGCCGTTGGGCACCGTCTGCGAGTGCACCGTCAGCATCCCCTGCCACGAGGCAAACGCCACGTACGAAGGCGGGAATTCGCCCGCCGGGTACTCCACCGCCTCCACCTCGACCAGCCCGGTCAGCGATCCTGTCGAAACCTCCCGGCTCCCGGGCGTGGTCGCCAGCGTCGCCGACTTCTCGCAGGGGATGGCGCGGCTCACGTCGTCAAGCGCGCGGGCGATGTGGCGGTCGAGGTCGCCGTCACTCCAGCGGTAGGCGCCGGAATCGAGGTCGTGCAGGTCGGTGCGGATGCGGCTGCGGATATCGGCAAGGGTAGTCATGGCCGCGAGGCTGGGACACGGGCCGCTCAACTCCAAGGGGCGGGTGTCATCCCCCGAGAGCTACTCCTCCGCAATCCCGCAAACAGGGCAGGAGCCCTCGCGCGCGGCCTCTGCCAGGGCGCGGTCCTCGTCGAACTGGTACTGCGGGGTGTCGAAGCGCGGCAGGCGCGTGTCCAGCCGGTCCATGGCGCGCTTCCAGCTGTCGTCCTTGTCCCAGCGGAAGGGGAGCAGCTTCACCTGCCCCGGCTCTCGCAACGAAGAGAAGGCTTCCAGCGCCTCCAGCATGATGGCCCGCTGCAAACCCGGCTCATGCGCCTTCCCGGCGGTGTGCCCGAGGGGGAAGTCCAGGAACGCCGCCCGCGGCGGGTTCACCGAGCGCGTGATATCGAGCGCCGAAGAGAGGCAGAGGGTCGGGATGCCTGCCTCCTCGGCCTGGCGAGCGGCCAGCCCCACGGACTGGTGGCAGACCGGTCAGACGGGAACGAGCAGCGCGATATCGGCCCGTTCATCCCGGAGCCGCTCGACGAGCGCCGGGGCCACCTCTTCGCGCACGCGGCGGGCGGAATAGATGCCACCCATAAAGGTATGGGCATGGGTTGTCAGCTCGCCGATCACCCCCTCTGCCACCAGCCCGCGCAGCGTGCCAAGGGGAAAGACGCAGTTGGGGTCGGCCCGGGCATCGGCCTGGTCGTAGGCGAAGTGGGCCGTGCGCAGGCTCTCCATCGGCGCCTCGCGCGGGATGCCGCGAATGGACGTGTCGTCCTTATAGTGAAACGCCACCTGCCCGGCGGCGTAGATGCCCCCGGAGGCGACCAGCCCCAGGCGGCACTCCGAAAGCGGCTTCGTGAGCGGCGTGAACGGCGGCGGGCCGGCGCTGCGGACCCATTCGTAGGCCGGGTACCCCAGGCGCTCGTACATGCGCGTGAGACGCTGGATGTAGGCGATCGGTTCCACGTCTCCCGGATGGTACCGGTTTCCGCCGCCACACGGGGAGCGGATAGCCCTGTCCCGCCCTTGCAGGCGGCCGGCTCCTCATTGAGAACTTCTATCCGCGCCATAGACGATGGCGGCGTCACGGTCTATAAATGCAGCATCCGGCGAACTGCCCCACCGGGGACCTGTTGCCGGCACCGCAAAACCAGGGGGGACGATTCCATGACACGAGACGAAAAAACTTACTGGGAAAGAACTGCCACGAGCAGGCTGGGGCGGCGGCGCTTGCTGGGAGGAGCAGCGCTCGCCGGCGCCGGCGCGGCCGCCTTCGGCCTTGTCGGTTGTGGGGACGACGACGACGGCGGCGGCAACGGTGGTGGCGGAGGGACCACGCCCTCCCCGGGCGCGACCGGGACAACCGCGCCGCAGGCCACACCAACCCTGGCCCCCAAGAAGGGGGGCACATATACAACCGGGTTCACGGGCACGATCGGTGGCGTGGCGCCCTTCAGCTCAAACTACGGCGGCGTGTACCCCATAGCACTCTGCTACAACTACCTCTTCGTTTACAGCCTCTTTAACCCGGGGCTGGGGTACGTTTACGACCTTGCGACCAAGCACAAGGCCGAAGCCGACAACGTCACCTGGGTCTTCAACCTGCGGCCTGACGCGAAGATCGCGCCCAACAAGTACGGCATCGCTGAAAGGCCCCTCGACGCCGACGACGTGAAGGCCAGCTTTGACTTCATCGCCGACAAGGCCAACGGCACCAACGCCTACGCCCCCTTCGCCCAGTACTTCGAGAAGTGGGACGCGCCCGACAAGCAGACCTTCCGCCTCATCACCAAGAAGCCGTACGCCTTCACCGAGTCGGTACTGAGCCACAACCTCTACTGCCCCATCGTGCCCAAGGAATGGATTGCCAAGGGCCCGGCCCAGACCAAGACCGACATCGTGGGCGCCGGCGCCTTCATGCTCAAAGAGCTCACCGAAGGCCAGCAGGACAGGATGGAGCCGAACCCCAACTACTGGGACAAGGGTAGGCCCTATCTCGCCTCCGTGGTGAGCAAGGTGTACGCCGACCAGGTTACCTACCGCACCGCCTTCCAATCGCAGCAGATTGACGCCTATGTCCCGCAGCACAAGGACGAAGCGCAGGAACTGATGAAGGCCGAGAAGGACCTCATCTTCCGCACCGGGCCGACGCTCAACTACAACTCCTTCTGGATGAACATCAAGCAGAAGCCGTGGGACGACCCCCGCGTGCGCCGGGCCGTCAACATGGCCATCAACCGCAAAGAGTTCATCGACATCATTGGCCGCGGCGATGGCTATCCCATTGGCCCCATCACCTACGCCTTCGAGGCCGAGGCTCTGCCCAAGGATGAGCTCGCAAAGCTCCAGCCTTTCGACCCCGCCGGCGCCAAGAAGCTCTTCCAGGAAGCCGGCGTCAGCGAGTTCAAGTTCCAGCACCCCACCGCTGGCAACGTCGCCGACTACGTCACCATCTTCGGGCGCCAGATGCAGGCCGCCGGGGTCACCGCCAAGGCCGAGCCGCTCGATGCAGGCACCTGGTACGGCCAGTACCAGAACTCCAGCCTCACCGCCAGCCTCTCCCTCAACCAGCAGTACAACACCCCCGACCTCGCCGTCACCTGGTACCGGACCGGCGGCATCACCGGTAATGACCGCTTCAGCACCGGCTTCTCCGACCCCGAGGTGGACGCCGCCATCGATAAGGCGGCCTCCACGCTCGATGCCAAGCAGCGCGCGACCGCCTACCACGACCTTCAGCGCCTCATCTACAAGAAGGACCCCGCCTTCATCAACTTCTTCGGCGCCATTGGCTACGCGGTCACCCGCCCGTACGTGATGAACGTGCCCGACTACAAGGCCACCAACCTCAACTACCACATGGTCAAGGACGTCTGGATCAACAAGGCATAGCGCAGGGCCGGCGCCCCCCGGGGGCGGGCGGTGTGCCCGTCCCCGGGCGAGAACCCAACCACGATCCACCGCGACCGCTTGCGTAAGCGGCCGGCCGGCGCCCGGCGCACCCGCCGGCCGCGGTTCAGCGCGCGCTCGTTGCACGGGCTTCGCGGGCAGCAGCTCCCAGCAAGAAAACATGATCTGGGCCATAGACGGTGGCAGGAAGCCCGCCCATAAATGCCTGAACCGGTGCCCCGGCCCTGCCGGGCCATGTCACCGGCACTGCTAGATCAGGGAGCTGAGGTAACCATGACCCGAGAAGAGAAGAGCTACTGGGAAAGGACCGCGATGCGCTCGTTGGGGCGACGGCGCCTGCTGGGAGGAGCAGCGCTGGCCGGCGCCGGGGCAGCAGCCTTCGGCCTCGTCGGTTGTGGGGATGACGACGACGACAACGGCGGCAACGGCGGCGGGGATACGCCCGTCCCGGGCGCGACCGGCACTACCGCCCCGCAGGCCACCCCCACCATGGCCCCGAAGAAGGGGGGCGCCTTCACGGTTGGTGGCACGGGCACCATCGGTGGTGTTGCGCCGTTCAGCTCGAACTACGGCGGCGTCCGCGCTATCGCCTCCTGCTACAACTACCTCATCGTCAACAGCGTGCTCGCCCCCAAGATGGGAGTCATCTACGACCTCGCCACCGAGCACAAGGCCGAGGCCGACAACATCACCTGGGTCTTCAAGCTCCGGGCCGACGCGAAGATCGCGCCCAACAAGTTCGGCATCGCCGAAAGGCCCCTCGACGCCGACGACGTGAAGGCCAGCTTCGATTACATCGCCGACAAGGCCAACGGCACCAACGGCTACGCCCCCTTCGCCCAGTACTTCGACAAGTGGGACGCGCCCGACAAGCAGACCTTCCGCCTCATCACCAAGAAGCCCTACGCCTACACCGAGTCGGTCATCAGCAACAACCTCTATACACCCATCCTGCCGAAGGAGTGGATCGCCAAGGGCGCGGCCCAGCTGAAGACCGACATCGTCGGCGCCGGCGCATTCATGGTGAAGAGCATCACCGAAGGCCAGGGGTGGGAGCTCGTGCCCAACCCCAACTACTGGGAGAAGGGCAAGCCCTACGTCGATGCCCACGTGTACAAGCTTTTCGCCGACCAGGTCACGTGGCGTACCGCCTTCCAGGCGCAGCAGATCGATTCCTACGACCCGCAGAATGCGGACGAAATGAAGGAGCTGGTCAAGGCGGAGAAGGGCCTCAGCCAGTTCTCTGGCCCCAGCATCAGCTACAACTCCTTCTGGATGAACATCAAGCAGAAGCCCTGGGACGACCCCCGCGTGCGCCGCGCCGTCAACATGGCCATCAACCGCAAGGAGTACATCGACCTCATTGGCCGCGGCTCGGGCGAACCCATCGGCCCCATCACCTACGCCTTCGAGGCCGAGGCCCTGCCCGATGACGAGCTCGCAAAGCTCCAGCCTTTCGATGCCGGCGGCGCCAAGAAGCTCTTCCAGGAAGCCGGCGTCAGCGAGTTCAAGTTCCAGCACCCCACCGCCAGCAACATCGCCGACTACGTCACCATCTTCGTGCGCCAGATGCAGGCCGCCGGCGTCACCGCAAAGGCCGAGCCGCTCGACGCGGGCACCTGGTACGGCCAGTACCAGAATTCAAGCCTCACCGCCAGCCTCTCGCTCAACCAGCAGTACAACACCCCCGACCTCGCCGTCACCTGGTACCGCACCGGCGGCATCACCGGTAACGACCGCTTCAGCACCGGCTTCTCCGACCCTGAAGTGGACGCGGCCATCGACAAGGCGGCCTCCACCCTCGACGCCAAGGAGCGCGCGAAGGCATACCACGACCTGCAGCGCCTCCTCTACAAGAAGGACCCCGCCTTCATCAACTTCTTTGGCCTACGGAGCCAGTCGGTCGCTCGCCCGCACGTTATGAACTACCCCTACTATGGCGCGACCAACATCAACTACCAGCTGAACAAGAACGTCTGGATCAACAAGGCGTAAGTCAGGACTGGCAGCACCCGGGAGAGGGCCTTATAGTCCTCTCCCGGGCCACATCTCATATGACACGTTACATCATCCGGCGGCTTGCCCTCGCGGCCCTCATCCTGTGGGTCGTCTCCGTGGCTGTCTTTCTCCTCCTTCGCGTCGCGGGTGGGGACCCCGTGATCATCCAGCAGGGGTTCAACGCCACCCCCGAGCGCATCGCGGCGGTCCACAAAGAGCTCCATCTCGATGAGCCCTACTACCAGCAGTACGCGCGCTGGATGAAGGACATGCTCACGTTCGACCTTGGCCGGTCGAGCTTCACGGGCGTGGCCATCACCGAGGAGTTCCGCGCCCGTCTGCCCGTCTCCTTCCAGCTCATGCTCATGACAATGGCCTGGACCATCCTGCTGGGGATCCCCTTCGGGGTGATCTCCGCGGTCAGGCGCAATTCCGCCCCCGACTACGGGGTCCGCGTTTTCGCCGTGTTCGGCCTTTCCGTGCCCGCCTTCTGGGTGGCCACGCTCGTGCTCATGATCCCGGCCGAGCAGTGGGGTTACGCGCCCCCGTTGAACAAGACCACCAGCATCTTTTCGGAGCCGTGGGAGAACATCCGCCAGCTGGGGCCACCATCGCTGGTGCTCGCCCTCGCGCCCATGGCCTCGGTGATGCGCCTCACCCGTTCACAGATGCTCGAAGTGCTGCGCGCCGACTACGTGCGCACCGCCCGGGCGAAGGGACTGAACGAGCGCGTGGTGGTGATCAGGCACGCTCTGCGAAACTCCCTGGTGCCCGTGATAACGGTGCTGGGCCTGCAGTTCAGCGGGCTGCTCGGCGGTTCGGTGATCATCGAATCGATCTTCAATCTGCGCGGGCTGGGGCAGTACATCTTCGCCGCCATCCTGCAGAAGGACTTTGCCGTAGCGCAGACGCTCGTCATGTTCACGGCCGGGACGGCGGTGCTCTCGATCCTCGTCATCGATATCCTCTACGTCTTCCTCGACCCCCGGATCAAGTACACGTGATGAGACCACTCCTTTCACACCCCATCTCCGCCAGGATGCAGGCCACCGATGTCTGAAGCCGTCCGCGTTTCCGGCGCCGCCGAGCAGTTCGCGCACTATTCGCGCCCCAGCCGCATCGTGGCGTTCTTCGGGATGCTCCGCGCCAACCCCCTGGGCGCCATCGGCGCGACCATCATCCTCCTGATGGTGCTGATTGCGCTCTTCGCGCCCTTGCTCGCGCGCTACGAGATTAGCGCCTACTCCGGAATGCCCAACCAGGGGCCTTCCGGGCACAACTGGTTCGGCACCGACCGCTTCGGGCAGGACATCTACAGCCGCGTTATCGAAGGTACCCGCATCTCGTTCCAGGTGGGCGTGCTCTCGGTGGCCTTCGGCGTTCTCGCCGGCCTCATGATCGGTTCGGCATCGGGCTACTTCGGCAGCTGGATCGACACGGTAGTCCAGCGCATTGTCGATGCCGCCATCGCCTTCCCCCAGCTCATCCTGCTGCTCATCGTGGTGCGCACGCTGGGCCCATCGATGCGCAACGTGATCATCGTCATCGCCATCGCCATTATCCCGAGCACAACGCGCATCATCCGCGGCGCGGCCCTTTCGGAGAGGAACCAGCTCTACGTCGAAGCCGCGCGTTCGATCGGCGCCACCGACCTCCGCATCGTCTTGCGGCACGTCATCCCGAACGTGGTCCCGGTCGCAATCGTGATCGCGACCACCCTTCTCGGCGCGGCCATCCTCGCCGAGTCCTCGCTTTCGTTCCTCGGCCTCGGCATTCCGCCGCCAAACCCCTCGTGGGGAGTCGACATCAGCACCTCGCGCGCGAGCTTCCCGCTCAACACGTGGGCGGCCCTTTTCCCGGGCATCGCCATCAGCCTTACGGTGCTGGGTTTCAACTTCCTTGGGGATATGCTTCGCGACGTGCTCGACCCGCGGCTGCGCGGCAGGCGCTAGCCCCGGCGAAGCGGCCAGGAGACGGTGCTGGAGCCGACGGTCGGATTCGAACCGACGACCTGCTGTTTACGAAACAGCTGCTCTACCACTGAGCTACGTCGGCGTCTGCGCTCGAAGCCTCAGTATACCGCTGCGTGCCGTGCGCAAAACTGGCCACCAGCAGCATACCGCTTTGCAGCGCCGACGAGCCTCCGTGGCCGGAGCAGGCAGTGAGGGGTGCGGGGCGAGAGGCGCGGGCGCGTCAGTTGCGGCTGGCGGCGCCCACGGGCTGGCTGGCGGTGACCATCCTGACCTGGATCTCAGTCAGGGCTATGGGGTCTCCAAGGGCGGTGACTGCGATCCTCCAGAAGAGCGCGAAGGGGCTTTCCGCGATGCGCTCCCATACCTGCTCCACGGAAGCGGCTTCGGCAATGCCGAAACCACTCCCCTGGCCGGTTGAATAGACGCAATCAAGCTTTCCCGACTGGAGCTGGCTGCGAAGGACATCGGCCTGGGCACGCAAGAGCTGAGGCAGCTGCTCCAGTGGCGGCTGCCGCTCCGGGTTGGGTTCTACCGAGATAAGGAACTTCATGCGACCTCCCTGTGGTACCTGGACGCCTGGCGTCGTGTGTGGCCAATGGGCGCCCCGCACCGCTGGCTCACCCGGAGAGTATAGGGAGCATCGTCTAGCAACATAATGACAATCGGCTTGCTGGATATCGCCGTTGCCCTGGAGGCCTACCCGATCCAGGCTTCGCTGCTCACCTGGTTGGGCAGGGGCCCCGCAATGGAGAACCGGCGCAGCTCTCGCCGCGCCGTGACCGGCAGGAAGCAATGGGCGCAGTAGCGAGGGCGAGGAAGCTCCGCCGGCACCAGCACCTTGTGCGGTCCGTGGATGTCGCACGTCAGCTCGATCTCGATAACGTCGATGTCCATCGCGTCCTCCCCGCGCCATCGGCGGCTCACCGATGCATCCATAGCGTAGATCAATCACACAATATGTCTAGGCTCGCCTTCCCTGAAATGTGTGAAGATTCCGCGATCGAATGACCGTTGCGGCGGTCTCGCGCTAGGCAGAGGTGACGGCCGCTGCCGCGCGGGCCAGGTGGGCCTCCAGCGCCGCCGTCACCGCCCCCGGCTCTTCCAGGGGAGAATGGTGTCCCGCGCGAGGGATGGTGACGAGCGTGGCGCCGGGAATGGTTGCCGCCATCGCCTCGGCGCGGTCAGGCGTGGTGGCGATGTCGAGCTCGCCGACGATGACCACCGTGGGGACGCGAATCGCGCCGATGCGGCCACTGATGTCCTCTCGACCGGTGACGGTGCGCAGGGCGCGCACAGTGTTCGGCGGGTGGTTCGCGGAGAGCTTCGCGATGGCAGCCTGCCTGTTCGCCGGGTCCGAAAGAAACGGCTCGGCGAAGAGGATCTGGGCCGATGGTTCGGCGATCGCCGCCCAGCCGTGCGTAAGCGCCGCGCTGGCGAGCTGCTGGTAGGCTGCTGCCTTCTCCGGCGCCTCTGGTTGGGCATCGGTGTCGAGCAGAGCGAGGCTGCGGACCTTCGCAGGGTGCGTGAGCGCCATGGGCATGGCGGTCATGCCGCCCATTGAGAGGCCGACGATATGTGCGCTTTCGATCTTCAGCGCATCGAGCAGCCCGGCCATGTAGTCCGCGAGGTCGAAGAAGGTGTAGTCGTGCTCTGCGTCGGGGGTCTTGCCATGGCCAATGAGGTCCACCGCGATGCAGCGGTAGCGCCCCTTGAGCGCGGCAACCTGGTGGTCCCACAGGGTGTGGTCCCACGTGAGGCCATGGATGAAGAGGACGGGCTCGCCCGACCCCTGGTCGGTGTAGAAGAAGTCAATGTCGCGTACGCGAACCGTGGGCATGTGCCACCCCCTTTGCGAGGTGCAGGGATTGTGCGCCCGAGCGGACGAGGGGCGCAACCCCGGTCTTGGTGGTCAGGGAGAGGCGCGATACGTGAGCGCGAGGGTCTCCAGCCGGGCGATGCGCGAGTCATCTCCGCCGAGGATGCGAACAAGCCAGGGCGACGATCTTCTCGTCGGGCAGGAGGGGACGATCAGCGCTCATGAGGGCGCGACGTGAACCTGGGGAAGTTGAGCGGCGGCTTCACATAGGGCGGCTGGCGAGACCGGGCGACGGCGTCGGACATCCGCATGAGCCCGGCGAACACTTCGGAGCGGCGGCGCTCGCTCACGTTGCGCCATTGCGCAGCGCGCGCGGTGACGCTCTCCGCCTCGGCCACGCGGCGGAGGTTTTCCAGCAGCCGGCTGTGGTCCTGCCGGTTTGTCTCAGCGCTGGCATCCATGGCCCCTTTCTACGCCGGGCGCCATGCCTACCGTTTGCCGAAGTCCCACCCCTGGCCCCGCTCGTATTCGCGCAGGATGAGCCGTGCCACCGTCTGCCGGTGGACTTCGTCTGGCCCATCGTAGATGCGTGCGAAGCGCGCCGTCCGGTACATCCTTTCCAGCGGCGTGTCGGTGGTCACCCCCTTCGCTCCGAACACCTGGATGGCACGGTCGATGGCGTTATGGAGCATGGTCGCCCCCACCACCTTGATGAGGCCGATCTCGACGCGGGCCGGGTCGCCCCGGTCCATCTTCTCGGCCGCATTCAGAGTGAGGAGGCGGCAGGCCTGGATCTCGGCTGCGGTCTCGAACACCATCACCTGGATCTGCTGCTTCTGGGAAAGGGTGGACCCGAAGGCAAAGCGGCTGTTGGCACGCTCGCACATCAGGTCGAAGGCACGCTGGGCCTGCCCGAGCCAGCGCATGCAGTGGAAGATGCGCCCCGGCCCCAGCCGTTCCTGGGCGATGAGGAACCCCTTTCCCTGTTCGCCCAGGAGGTTTGTACGCGGGACGCGCACGTTGTCGTACTGCACTTCGCAGTGGCCCCCGTGCATGCCCATGACCGGCGTTTCGCGGACGATGTTGTACCCGGGCGTATCGGTCGGAACGATGATCATGCTGAAGGCGCTGTGGTGAGGCGTCCCTTCGGGCTCGGTGCGGCACATGACTGTTGTGTAAGCAGCGATCTTCGCGCCCGTGGTGAACCACTTGCGCCCGGTGATGACCCACTCGTCGCCATCGAGCACGGCCCTCGTTTGCAGCTGCGTCGGGTCCGAGCTCGCCACCTCCGGCTCCGTCATGCCGAAGCTCGGGAAGATCTCGCCCGCCACCAGCGGGCGGAGGAAGCGATGCCTCCACTCGGGCGAAGCGTGCAGGTTGAGCATGATCGAGTCCTGCAGCGAATGCGTGCCGAGGGCGATCATCGCGTGCTCGGAGCGGCCGACGATCTCGTTGACGTAAACGTAGTCCATGAAGGGGAGGCCCTTGCCACCGATTTCAAGCGGGTGGCCCAGGGCCCAGAGGCCCGCCTTCTTTGCCTCGCGCTGGAGCCCGAACATGATCTCCTGCGCCTCGGCGTCGTTCCTTTCATCCAGGACGTGCTCGACCGGATAGATGCGTTCCTCAATGAACTGGCGTACCTGTTCACGGATGGGGCGAACGGATTCGGGGACTTCGAACATGGGGCCCTCGCAGCCGGATTTGTGCCCGGATTGTACGCGAGGGGGGCCGTAGGCGGCGCTAGAGCTCGCCGCGCTCGCGGCCCGAGCGGAGCACGCGGAACACCGTTCGGCGCGAAAGCCCGAACATCTCCGCCAGCCGCGCGACCGAAACATCGCCGCGCGCTGCAAGCCGCAGAATGGTGGCGTCCCGGCCATCGCGCAGCTGCGCGGCGCCGCCGCCGGGCTCATCGAACCGGCACCGGGGAAGGGGGCACTGGAGGCACGAGGGGTAGAGCTTGCAGCCCGTATCGGCGTAGTCAACGTGCTCGGGGAGGGCGTCTATGCGCAGGGGACGCGGCAACGGCGTGTCCACGGGATACCTCGCTCTTGCTGCCAGGGTTCGACTTCGCGCCCACAAGCGCACTGGCAGAGTAGAACGTATGTGCTAAGGAATCAACGTCCGGGTGTCACCTCGAACCAAAGTCGACACGAGGTGACGGGCGATGGTACGCGGTCTGCTGTTGACGCCGCCGTGCTATGCGGGATTCGGGCCTGCCAGCGTTCGCAATAGGGGCTGTCCCCGATGGGAGGGGTCGAGAATCGCGCCCAGAGTGTGAGCATGGACGACGATTTCCCCATCCTCGCGGCGGTCGCAGCCTCGCCCACGCACTCCTACCAGGTGCTCGACCACCTGCAATCCATCGGCGTGAAGGCCACACGCAGCACCGTTTTCCGGCGCGTCGACACGCTCATCGCGGAAGGCGTGCTCGAGGCGCGCATGGAACGCGGACCCAGGGGGCATGCCCGGCGCACGCTCGCCCTTGGCGAAGAGGGGCGCCGGCGCGTTTCCGAATCGGCCGCGCGCCTCCTGCGCGAAGAGCCGCTTGAGTCGCCCTTTTTCAGTCTTGCCGTGAGCTGTGCCAGCGCCCTGGATGAGGATTCGCTGCCCGGCATCCTCCGCGCGCGGATGGCTCGCGCCGCCCGCCAGCTGACCAGCGAAGAACGCGACCTGCGGCTGGGTCCGGGCCACGATGAATGGGAGACGCTCACGCGCGAGCGGCGCATCGCGCACCTGGTGGCCGACATCCAGTGGCTGCAGGCTGCGCTCGGCCGGCGGCTGGTCACCGGGACAGAACGTCCCCGGCACCTGCCCGAGGCAGTCTAGGAGCCTGCTGGACCGCTTCGCCGCCGCGCCCGACGATGAGCGGCGATGCCACATGCACTCCCCCGGCCGCTCCGCGCCGTCCTGCTGGACATCGATGGAACCATCCTCGACACGCGGGAGTTCATCTTCGCGGCCTTCGAGCACGCTTTTCTCCATCACCGGCTGCCACCACCCCCGCGCGAGGAGCTCTCCCGGCATGTTGGCCAGCGGGAGCTCCACCACATATACAGCGGTTTCGCCGAGGAGTTCGCCGCGGCGATGACGGAACTCCACCGCGACTTCCAGGCGGCGAACCTGGAGCTTGCGGTCCCCTATCCCGGTGCGGAGGGCGTCCTTTCGCGGCTGACGCGAGCCGGTCTGCGCCTGGCCGCCGTCACGAGCAGGTCGGTACGGACCTCGGCGAGGACGCTCGAGCTCAACGGCCTCGCCGGGTACTTTGCCACGGTGGTCTCGGCAGAAGACGTGCAACGCCTGAAGCCCCATCCCGAGCCGCTGCTTGCCGCCCTGGAGCGCATGGGGCACCCGCCCGAGGCGGCTGTGATGGTGGGCGACACCGCGGCCGACATGGAAGCCGGGCGCGCGGCGGGCCTCTTCACGGTGGCGGCGACCTACGGTTTCCAGGGGCCGGGCGTCCTCGACTCGGCGCCCGATGCGGCGATCGGCGCCATCGGCGAGCTGCCGCGGCTGCTCGGGCTATGAGCGGGGCCGCAGCTCCTCAATCAGGCGCAGCAGTGCAGGGCGCTCCTCGGGAATGCCGTCATTGAGTCGCGCCACCGCGCACACGAAGACCCAGCTGTCGAGGTTCGACAGGTCAGCCGTTGTCGTGTCGCGGTACGCCCGTTCGTAGTAGCGAAGGAGCAGCTTCCGCGCCACCACGAAGATGCCTCCCGCAATGCGCGAGACCCCCGGGGGCATGGGGCTGACGCGGCCCAGCACCATGGTGTTGGCGAAGTCGGCCGCGGGTTCGCCACGGCAGGCTGCCGTCCAGTCGATGATGGCCGTGCCGGCTGACGAAGACATGATGTTGCCGGGATGGAAGTCTCCGTGCAGGAGGCGGTCGCCGGCGGGCAGGCGGTTGAGGGTTTCGATGGTGGGCGCGCGCAGGTCGTCGGGCACCAGGGGCGAATGCGCCGCCACACCCCGGAGGTGCTCGCTGGCAGGGGGCAGCGACGTGGGGGCGGCGATGGCGTTCAGGCGTGCATGGAGGGTGCCCGTGAGGATGGCGACACTCCTCAGCTTCCAGGGCCTTCTACCCACCACGCTGAAGAGGTCGGTCCCCTCCATGCGCTCCATAACCAGGCCGGGGCGGCCCTCGACTTCCACAACCTCGCCCGGGCGCGGAACGGGAACACCCGCGCCTGCGGCCGCCCGCATCGCGGCCGCTTCACGCTCCAGTCCTTCATGCCCCTGGTGATTGCGCAGGAGACGCAGCACCCCGGTTTCGCCCCAGAGGTAGATTTCGGCCTGGCGCCCCTCGGCGATCTTGCGGAGGCCGGCCGGTGGCGAAGTCACGGCCGGTGGTCCATGGCCGGAGTGAGGCACAGTCCGCGAAAGCGGGCTACATGCCGGGCGGCCAATACGCGGCCGGCTACTCCGCGGCCCGCCATTCGCCACTCTTGCCGCCGCGTTTTTCGAGCAGGCGTAACCCTTCGATGCGCATGGCGCGGTCCACGGCCTTGCACATGTCGTACACGGTGAGGGCGGCAACGCTCACCGCGGTGAGTGCCTCCATCTCAACCCCCGTCTTGCCCGTGGTGCGAACGGTCGCCGTGATGTGCAGGCGATCGGCAGCGGCGGGCGCGAGGTCAACGGTGGCGCCGGTGATGGCGAGCGGGTGACACATGGGAACGAGGTCGCTCGTGCGCTTGGTGGCCATGATCCCCGCCACGCGCGCCACGGCGATGACGTCGCCCTTGGGCACGCCACCCTGCTGGATGAGCGCAAGGGTGGCCGGCTCCATCACCACATACCCTTCGGCTACGGCTTCGCGGGCTGTCTCGGCCTTGGCGGAAACGTCCACCATGCGGGCGGCGCCAGTGGCGTCGAGGTGCGAAAGCGAAGCGTCGCCCTTAGCCATGGTGCTTCCGCCACATATGCGTTTCGTAGACCCAGATGGAGGCCCAGGCGAGCGCGCCCGCCACCAGCCCGCCCGGCACGCCCGCGAGTGGCGAAATCCACGTATCGGCGGCGATGACGCCCGCGCCCATGGCGGGAAGGAATCCGAGGAAGGCAGAGCGCCGCCGCTCCGATTCGAATCGTTCGCGCAGGGCTGATTTCGCCGAAGCCATCGACTTCAGCATACGCGCCGGCGGGCGAGGGCGCAGCGGCCGGGGAGCCGTTGAACGTGCGTCCCTGCTAGCGCCGGCCGGGCCCGGTGATGCTCACTCCGCCATCGACCGGCAGCACCACCCCTGTGACGTAGCGCGCTTCGTCGGACACGAGGAAGAGCGCGGCATAGCCCACGTCCCAGCCCGTGCCCTCGACACCGAGGGGCGAGGCCCGCCGCCGTTGCTCGCGCAGCTCGCCGGGCATCCCGCCCGCGTAGACCATCGGCGTGTAGACCGGCCCGGGGGCGATGCAATTCACGCGAATGCCGTCGCGGGCGTGGTCGATCGCCATCGCCCGCGTGAGCGAGATGACGGCGCCCTTCGAGGTGGCATAGGGCGTCAGGCGCGAAGGGCGCATGGCGGCGATCGAGGAGATGTTCACAATCGCGCCCCCGCCGCTGGCCGCCATGGCCGGGACCGCGTGCTTGCTCGCCAGCATCATGCTCTTGACGTTCACCCGCATCACCATGTCCCAGTCGTCCTCCGTCACGTCCACGACCGAGCCCCCGATGCCGATGCCCACGTTGTTGTCGAGAATGTCGAGCCTTCCCCACCTGGCGAGGGCACGCTCGACCATCAGGCGGCAGTCAGTGTCGCTCGTCACGTCGGCTTCGAGCGCTTCCACCTCGGCTGCGGGGTTCTCGTCGCAGATCATGCGCAGGGTGGCCTCGGCGGCGCTCAGCTTGCGATCGGCAAGCATCACCCTTGCCCCTTCGCGGGCGAAGAGGATGGCGGCCGCACGCCCGTTGCCAACCCCATCGTCGAGTTGCGAACCGGCGCCCGTGACGATGGCGACTTTGCCTTCCAGCCTTCCGGGGCTCATGGAATGTCCCCTCCCTTCAGTGTCAGCGGCGGTAGCCTACACCGTTTGCCGCAGGCAAGGCCCTGGCCGCGGCGCACCGGTCCCAATGGTTGCGGGTTCAGGTTCGCTTCCCGGCCACGGCAGCGGGGGATGCATGTTCCCGGACAAACGCCTCTGCCTCGGTCCAGCGGCCGGGCACGACGTAGAGCCGCAGCGGATGGCGCCAGCGACGCCGCAGGGTGATGACGCACCGAGGGGCATCGAACTGGACGCGCCGGACGTCCTTCCATTTCGCCTCGCCCTCGGGCGGGAGGAGGAGGGCAGCCGCCTGGGCACTGTTCCGGGCATCTCGCGAGCCGGGGGCGAAGAGCAGCGCCGCGCTCTCAACGCCTTCCAGCTCCTTTCCTGATGTGCGGGCGGCTGCGCTCACGGGGCTGAGAACAAAGGCCATCATGAGGCGGTTGCCCACGCTCACGGCCGCGAAGAGCGCCGCCCCGATGACGACCGCAGCGGCAACCAGCCCCAGGACCAGGAACAGCTTGATCGCGAAGCCTGCGCCACCGTTGCCTTCCGCGTACAGGACAACCAGGGGGGGCCCAGCAGGACTGCAAAGCCCGCGCCGAAATAGAGGGCAGCCCACCCCCAGCGAATCCAGAGGTAGCGGTTGTTGATGATGGGCACGGCCCTGCTCCAGGCGATTCCGTCAGCAGGCGGCCGTGCCATCTCGGGGGGAGCCTCGGGCAGCCCGGCGCCGCACTTGTGGCAGAAGCGCTCCTCCATGCTCCGCCGCTTCGTTCCACAGCTATGACAGCGGTCAACGATGGCGACCATCAGGGGCCTCCCCGGGCGCGCCTCTGCCGGCACGGTCCGGTGCGAACGATACGCCCGGGAACGAGCGGGCATAACCCCCAACCGGTCCACCGGGAAGCGCCGGCCGGACGTTCCCGTCGCGGAGCGGGTGACATGCGCCCCTGGGAGATCCGGGCCGAGGTGGCAACGATGGCGTCAATTCTTACCCTGGAGGCACCCTCACATGGCGCTGACCCTCGTCGAAGCCAGCAAGCTCAGTACCGATACCCTCGTTGCCGGAGTCATCGAGACGATGGCGCAGGAGAGCCCCATTCTCCAGCGTCTCCCGTTCATCGAAATCGTCGGCAACGGCCTCGCCTACAACCGCGAGAACGCTGCTCCCACCGCCGCCTTCTACGACGTGGGCGACACCTGGACCGAAAGCACCCCCACCTTCACCCAGGAGTCGGCCAGCCTGCGCATCATGGGTGGCGACGCCGACGTCGACAACTTCCTCAAGGCGACGCGGTCAAACATCCAGGACCTCGAGGCCGCGGTGGTCCAGCTCAAGTCCCGCGCCGTCCAGTCGCTCTTCGATGACACCTTCGTCAACGGCGACTCGGGGGTTGACCCCAACAGCTTCGAAGGCATCGATGTGCTCTGCGGGGGCGGGCAGACCGTCAGCATGGGCACAAACGGCGACCCGCTCAGCCTGGAGAAGCTCGACGAGCTGGTGGACCGGGTGCGCGGCGGCAAGCCCGGCCTGCTGCTGATGAGCCGCCGCAGCCGCCGCTCGCTCAATGTCCTCGCTCGCACCTCCGGCACCTTCCTCGAAGCCGACCGCGATGAGTTCGGGGGCATGGTGCAGTTCTACGACGGCATCCCCATCGGCGTCTGCGACTACATCAGCGATGCCGCCACCGTGGGAACGAGCACCGACTGCAGCACCATCTACGCGATGCAGTTCGGCGAAGGCGGGCTCTGCGGGCTGACGGCTCCCGGGGGCCTCACGGTGGAACGCGTGGGCAGCCTGGAGACGAAGGACGCCTCGCGTATCCGCGTGAAGTGGTACGCGGGGCTGGCGCTGTTCAACTCCGTGAAGCTGGCGAAGCTCGTGGGTGTGCGGCCCTGACGTGGCTGCCGCCCGGGTCTAATGCGGGGGCGGGAGCAATCCCGCCCCTTTTCGTTGCGCTGCCGGGCGCCTCAGCCGACGCAGCAGGAACGGTGAGATTCGGCCCAGCGCACGAGGGCCGGGATGTCGTGGGTGCCGGTCTTCTGGTGCAGGTGCTTCACGTGTGTGCGCGCGGTGCTCTCTCTGCGGCCCGTCTCCTTCGCCACGGCCGTCACGCGAAGGCCGGTCGTGAGCATGCGCAGCACCTCGCGCTCGGTTGGAGTGAGCTGTTCACAGGCTGACCGGGGCACAGGCAAACCTCCGCCCGATTTGTGAGGGGATGTTAGCGCGCTCGCGCCTCCCGTGCGAAGTGAGCAGCATTACGCGTCTGCTTCCAGGACTCTGATATGAATTTCAATCACAGGCTTGATTTTCTTGAGATTGTCCTTAAGAATAGGCCAACCAAGGGGGAAGACGTGGCCATCCTCGACATTCGCGACCTGACCAAGCGTTACCGTAATGGCACCCTTGCAAACGACCGGCTCTCCCTTGCGCTGGAGCCGGGGGAGATCTACGGCCTCCTTGGGCCCAACGGCGCGGGCAAGACCACGCTCGTCCGCCAGGTGCTCGGGCTTCTCAAACCCACCGCCGGCAGCATCACCCTCGACGGCGCCGATCTCGTGGCGGACCCCGGCTTTGCCCGGGCGAACATCGGCTTCCTTCCGCAGGGCCAGTTCGACCTGCAGGCGGTCCACGTCGACGAGCTCATCTATCTGATCGGGAAGCTCCGCGGCCTGTCATCGCAAGAGGCGCGCAGCCGCACCGAAGAGCTCATCGAACGGCTCGAGCTCGGCCCCTTCCGGAAGACGCAGGTCCATGCTGCTTCGGGCGGAGTGCGGCGGCTCACAGGGTTCGCCACCGCCATCGTCGCCCGCGCGCGCCTGCTCGTGCTTGACGAGCCAACCAACGACATCGACCCCGTTCGCCGGCAGCTACTCTGGAGCATGATCGCCGAGCTGGGCGCCGAAGGCAGCACGGTGCTGCTCGTCACCCACAACCTGGCCGAGGCCGAGCGCGTCATCCACCGGCTGGCCATCATCGACCAGGGCCGCATCCTCAAGGAAGGCTCTCCTGCCTCGTTGCGAACGGTCGTGACCGACCGGCTTCGCCTGGAGATCACGGCCGCGGGGCCCTACCAGCCTCACCCCGCGCTCGTGGCCGATGGCGGCCCCGACATGTGGTTCCTCGATGAGCGCGACCTGCCCGCCGTCAGCCACTGGCTCACCGGCCTGCGTGAAG
Organism: bacterium; assembly: GCA_003577245.1. GTDB lineage: Bacteria > Chloroflexota > Dehalococcoidia > Tepidiformales > Tepidiformaceae > UCB2. The sequence goes on from QEVS01000004.1 coordinate 91,603, forward strand.
ACGGAGTGGTGCTTGACTTCCGCATCGGCCCGCCCACGCTCGATGACATCTACGCCGTAACGGTGAACGGCCGCGTGCCGGAGGCGGTGGCATGAGGTCTGCCCGCCAGTTCACCGACCTCGTGCGGCTCAGCCTCCTGATGAACCGGAACGAAATCTGGTTCATCGGCCTGCTCCAGGTGCTGCTCACCGTCAGCTTCGTGCTGGGCTTTGGCTATTTCCTGAGGCCCATCTCGGAGACCCAGGCGCTCTTCCTCACCACCGGGGTGGCCACCAACACGGTGGTCATGGTCGCGCTGGTGGGATTGCCCAACATCCTCTCGCAGGGGAAGGCCGAAGGGAGGCTCGACTATTTCCTCACGCTGCCGGTGAATCGCGAGGTCTTTCTCGGCGCCCAGGTGGCCTACGTCGCGCTCACCGCCCTGCCCGGCATCGTCTTCGCGGTCTGGTTCGGCGACTGGCATTACGGGCTGTCGCTCAATCTCAACCCGGCCGTCATCGTGGTGGTCGTCCTGGGGGTGCTTTCGCTCGCGGGCGTGGGCATAGCAGTCGGAACGCTCTCCCCGCGGCCCGAGATTACGAACGCGCTCACGAACCTCATCGTGTTCTATGTCCTGCTCTTCGCGCCCGTCCTCATACCCCGGGAACAGCTGCCCTCACTCCTGGAGCACCTCTCGGTGGCCATGCCGCCCACCTACGTGGCCGATGCCATGCGGGGCGCGCTCACCGACCTTCCCGGCACGCACCTGGCGCGTTCGCTCCTGGTGATGACGGGGTTTGCCTGCGTCTCGCTCGCCATGAGCGTGGCTGCCATTCGCCGGAGGGGCTGAGCAATGAACGCCGCGCGCCAGTACGCAGACCTGGTGAAGCTGGAATTCCTCATGGGGCGCCCCTACATCTGGATGGGGATGATGATCCAGGCGGTCATGACCGTCGGCCTCGTCTGGGGCTTCGGCTTCTTCATCCCCGATATCAGCGAAGGGCAGGCCCTCTACCTGACGACGGGGGCGGCCTCGCAGTCGGTCGTCACCATGGCGCTCGTGATGCTCCCCCAGAAGATCGCCGAGGAGAAGGCCGAGGGCACGCTGCACTACTTCCTGACGCTGCCGATCAGCCGCGAGATGTATGTCGCTGCCCAGCTCACCGTCGTGGGCATCCTCGCGCTGCCGGGGATCATCCTGGCGGTGGCGCTGGGAACCTGGTACTACGGCATTTCCATCGAGCCGGGAGCGGCCTTGCTCGTGGTGGTGCCGCTGGCCGTGGTCTCCCTGGCCGGGGTGGGCGTGGCCATTTCCGTGCTTTCGCCGTGGCCCCAGGTCACAAACGCGCTCACGCAAATCACCATTTTCTACGTCCTCCTCTTCGCTCCCATCCTCTTCCCGAAGGAACAGCTGCCCGGGCTGCTGCAGGACCTCTCCGTGGCGATGCCCCCGACGTACGTGGCCGACGCCATGCGAGGCGCGCTCACCGGCCTCCCGGGCACCAACCTGGGACGTTCCATCGCGGTCATGTCGATGTTCGCTCTTGTTTCGGTCGCAATCAGCGCCGCGACCATGAGAAGGCGAGGCTGAGCGTGCATGTGACAGGCTCGCGGCTCCATCACACACGGAGCGGCCACCTTCGGCGAGCGCGGCCGAAGGAGTAGTACGCGGATCCCCCTGGTCCGGCGGGAGGGTGCCGGCCCCACTACCCGGCCCCTCCCGCACCCCGGGTTGCGCCTCCGGGCCACATCGCTCCTTGCCTCCGCCGCCGAGCGCGTAGCCGTCTCCGCCATATAAGATGCGTTACGGCCCACCATGAGAATCGCGCTTGTCTCCGCCTACGACATCGCCGTCCCGAGCGGGGTAAACGCCCACATTGGCCATCTCGCCCAGGAGTTCCGCGAGCGGGGGCACACCGTGCGGATCTTCGCCCCCGGTTCGCGCCGGCACGATGCCGGGCCCGATACCACCCTCATCGGCTGGACAGTGCCGATTCCGTCGGGGGGCTCCCTCGCGCGGGTGACGCTCTCGCCCGGCATCTACGGCAAGGTGAAGCGCATCCTCGCCGAGGAGCGCTTCGACATCATCCACCTCCACGAACCGTTGGTGCCGGCCCTGCCGCCCGTCTTCCTGCGCCTTTCGAAGTCGGTCAACGTGGGAACCTTCCACGCCGCGCACGACGGCGGCAGCTTCATGTATTCGATCAACCGGCCGCTGCTGCGCTCGTGGGCACGCCGTCTCCACGGGCGCATCGCCGTCTCCACGGCCGCCGCGGGCATGATCAAGCGCTACTTCCCGGGCCACTACGACATCATCCCCAACGGTGTCGACATCGACCGCTTTGCGGCCGAGATACCGTGCCCCGAAGATGCGGCCGCGGCCCGGCCCTACGTGCTCTTCGTCGGCCGCTTCGAAGAGCGCAAAGGACTGCCCGTCCTGCTGCGGGCGTTCGCCCTGCTCAAGGAGCGCCGCCCGGAGCTGAGCCTCGTGGTGGTGGGCGAGGGTGCGCGCCGCAAGGATTACGAGGACTGGGTGCGCCAACACCGGGTGCCCGATGTGCACTTCGCCGGCTACGTGAGCGGCGAGGTGCTGCCCGCCTACTACCAGCACGCAACGGTCTACTGCGCCCCGAACACGGGCAACGAGTCGTTCGGCATCGTTCTCCTGGAAGCGATGGCCGCCGGCGTCCCGGTGGTGGCATCGAACATCGATGGCTTCGCGGCCGTGATCAATGACCCGCTCGGCGACTTGCCGGCGGCGCCATTCGACCTTGAGTGCCGGGCTGCCGAGCTGGTGCCGCCAAGCGACCCCGGGGCCCTGGCGGCCGCCCTGGAGAAGGTGGCGGCAACGCCCGCCCTGCGCCGCAGCATGTCCGCGGCCGGGCTGGCGCGCGCCCCGAACTTCTCGTGGCCACACGTCTCCGAGCGCATCCTCGCCTACTACGAGGCGCTGCTGACGAAGCACGGGCCGGCGCCCCCGCAGGCCGCTGACAGGCCGGCAGCCATCCAGCAGAATAGCCGGGGTCAACACAGCTAACTCCCGGTCGTGTAGTATCCTTGGGCCCCACCGGCGCCAGCCGGCGCGGGGGACGTTCCGGAGGGAGGGGACGATGAACGAAAGCGGCGATTCCATCGCAAGCTCCACTGCAGCGGGCGCGGGCCCAGCAGAGCTCCTCGTGGGGCTCGACGTGGGCTCCACCACGGTGAAGGCCGTGGTCGTGGACCCCGGCACCCTCGAAATCCTCTGGAAGGACTACGAGCGGCACGAAACGCGCCAGCCTGAAAAGGTGCTGGCGTTCCTGGAACGCATCGAGGCGCACTTCGGCCGGCCTCCCGAATCGTTCCGGGTGTTCATCACCGGCAGCGGCGGCGGGGTTCTCGCCGATGTAATCGGCGCCAAGTTCGTGCAGGAGGTGAACGCCGTCTCCCTGGCGGTCGAGCACTTCTTCCCCGATGCGGGGTCGGTTATTGAGCTGGGCGGGCAGGACGCCAAGATCATCATCTGGATCGAGGACCCGGTGACCGGCCAGAAGCGCAAGCTCCCGAGCATGAACGATAAGTGCGCGGGCGGCACAGGCGCCGTCATCGACAAGATTCGCGCGAAGCTCGGCCTCTCGGGGGAGGAGCTCTCCTCGATGGAGTACGACGGTGTGCCCCTGCACCCGGTGGCCGGCAAGTGCGGCGTCTTCGCCGAGACCGACATCAACGGCCTGCAGAAGCAGGGTGTCTCACCGGTCGAGCTCATGGCCTCGCTTTTCGACGCGCTCGTGCAGCAGAACCTGAGCGTGCTCACCCGGGGAAACACGGTGCGGCCGGCAGTGCTCCTGCTGGGCGGGCCGAACACCTTTGTGCCCGCGCTGCAGGGTGCATGGCGGCACCACATTCCCCGGCTCTGGGAAGAGCGCCGCTACCCCCTGCCGGAAGGCGTGGACCCGCGTGAGCTGATCATCGTCCCCGACAACGCCCAGTACTATGCCTCGCTGGGGTCCGTCCTGTACGGGCGCGAGGAAGAGGCTCACGTGGGGCGCTACCACGGCTGCGAGGCCCTTCTCCATTACGTCGAGCACGGCCGCGACCACCTCCGCGAGGCCACGGGCATTCCCGGGCTGGTGGCCAACGCCGAGGAGCAGGAGGAATTCACGCGGCGCTTCGCCCGGCCACCTTTCGAGCCCGCCCAATTCCAGCCCGGGCAGGTGGTCGATGCCTATGTGGGCATCGACGGCGGCTCCACATCCACCAAGGGCGTCCTGCTCGATGCGAAGGGGAGGCTGCTGGCGAAGGCCTACCGGCTCTCGGCCGGCAACCCGATCGCCGATTCGCGCGAGATCCTGGCCCAGCTCGAGCAGCAGGTGACAGCCCAGGGCGCGACCATGAGCGTGCGCGGCATGGGGGTCACCGGCTACGCCAAGGACGTGCTCAAGGACACCCTCGGCGCCGACGTCGCCGTGGTCGAAACCGTGGCCCACACCATCTCCGCGCTGCACTACTACAAGGACGTGGATGTCATCTGCGACGTGGGCGGGCAGGACATCAAGGTCATTGTCCTGAGCGGCGGCAAGGTGAAGGACTTCAAGCTCAACACGCAATGCTCGGCCGGCAACGGGTACTTCCTGCAGTCCACGGCCCAGCGCTTCGGCTACGAGGTGGAGCAGTACGCCGAGACGGCCTTCGCGGCTTCGCGGGTGCCTTCGTTCAGCTACGGCTGTGCGGTGTTTATGGAGACCGACATCGTGAACTTCCAGCAGCTCGGCTGGAGTCGCGAGGAGATCATGGCCGGGCTCGCGGCCGTGCTCCCCAAGAACATCTGGCTCTACGTGGTGCAGGAACCGAACCTCGGCAAGCTCGGCCGCCGCTTCGTGCTCCAGGGGGGCACCCAGTACAACCTTGCCGCCGTCAAGGCCCAGTACGACTTCATCCGCTCGCGCGTGCCCAATGCCGATATCTTCGTGCACCAGTACTGCGGCGAATCGGGTGCCATCGGGGCAGCGATCGAGGCCCTCCGCGTCACCGGCGCGGCCGATAGCTCTGCCTTCATCGGCTTCGAAGCTGCCCGGGACCTCGAATTCACCGCCACCCGCGACGAATCGACTCGCTGCTACTTCTGCAAGAACAAGTGCCTGCGCACCTTCATCAACACCACAACCCCGGACGGCGAAAACCGCCGCTTCATTGTCGCCACCTGCGAAAAAGGCACCGTGGAAGACGTGAAGGACATGCGCTCCATCAAGGCACGCCTTGATGAGGTGAAGAAGGCGAATCCCGACTTTGCAGAGGAATCTGCCAAAGCAGCCTTCCGCTCATTCGGGCCGCGCAAGGCCCCGGAGCCTCCGCGCCGCCTGGGCGACCGCATTCGCGAAAGGCTCAAGCCGCACCACCGGCGCGACCGCGAAAAGCGCAAGAAGGAAGTTGCGGAGCAGCGGGCCAATACCGTCATCGGCATGCCGCGGGCGCTGAACATGTACTCGCTCGCGCCGTTCTTCACGGCTTACTTCGAAAGCCTGGGGCTGAAGCCTTCCAACCTGGTCTTCTCGGACTTCACCGACGAGGCGATGTGGAAGGAAGGCTCGCGCCGGGGCTCCATCGACCAGTGCTTCCCAAGCAAGGCGGCCCTGGCCCACGTCCACCAGCTCGTTCATGGGCGGCGCAAGCCGGGGATGATCTTCTTCCCCGCGCTCACCACTCTGCCGACAGAGCTGGAGTACGTGCTCGAAAGCAGCGCCTGCCCTACCGTGGCGGCAACGCCGGAGGTGGTGAAGGCGGCCTTCACCAAGGAGGGCGACGCCTTCGCCGAGGCCGGGATCCGCTACTACGACCCCGTGCTGGCCATGGCCGACCCGCCGCTCTTCGAACGCCAGATGCTCGCCTTCGCCGCCGAGGCGCTGGGCGTCACGCCCGAGGAGAACGCCTTTGCGATCAGGGAAGGCTGGGCGGCCCTCGCACGCTTCCGGACGAACCTTCGCGTCCAGGCCCGCGAGGTGCTCGAACAGCTCGAGCGCGAGCACCGCGTGGGCCTCGTCTTGCTTGGCCGGCCGTACCACAACGACCCGGGCCTCAATCACGAGATCCTGGAGTCCATCCAGTCCCACGGCTACCCCATCTTCACGGTCGATTCGCTTCCCACCGACCCGGACATCCTGGACCGCCTTTTCGGCGATGAGGTGGCCCGCGGCGCCATGCGCAGCCCCATGGACATCCGCGACGTGTGGAAGAACGCCTACTCGGAGAACTCGAATCGCAAGCTCTGGGGGGCGAAGTACGTCGCCCGCCACCCGAACCTGGTGGCGCTCGACCTTTCGAGCTTCAAGTGCGGCCACGATGCGCCCATGTACGCCGTCGTGGAGGGAATCGTATCGGCGTCGAACACGCCATACTTCACCTTCCACGATATCGATGAGAACAAGCCCAGCGGCTCCATCAAGATCCGGGTGGAGACAATCGCCTACTTCCTCAGCCGGTATGAAGACCAGCTGATGAACGAGGCCGCGCTGGAGGAGCGCGTACGCGCCGCCGTGGCCGCCTTCGAAGAGCGGCTGCGCCGCGGCGAGGTGGTGGCCGGACAGGTGCCCTTCCCGGGCCGCGCGCGCGAAGGGCTCGTGCCGCTCGGCGTGGCCATGAGTCCCATCGGCGGGGGCGCGGGCAGCCCCTGCGGCAGCTGCACGGGCTGCGGCATTGGCGCCGCTCCCAGCGGGTGCCCGGCCACGGCCGGCCGCTCGCAGCTAATCGACCTGGAGGTGCTCTGATGACCAGGCTCTTGACCGAGGACGAGATCAGCGAACAGGTCTCGAATTACGAATCCGACCTGCGCAAGGGGATGGGCCTGCCCGCTCGCAACCAGCGCCACTTCCGGCGCCCGGTGGAACTGCCCTTCACGAAAGAAGAGCGCGAGCGTGTGACCATCCTCTTTGGTGGTCTCACACGCACGCACGACTACGTTCTGCGCGCGGCCACAGAAGGCCTCGGCTACCGCGTACTCGACCTCCCCACCCCCGATAACGACGGGCTCGCCGTGGGCAAGGAGTTCTGCAACCGCGGCCAATGCAACCCGACCTACTACACGGTCGGGAACCTGGTCCTCTACCTGCAGCGGCTGCGCGCCGCCGGTGAGACCGATATCGAGAAGCGCTACGTGTTCATTACGGCGGGCGCCTGCGGGCCTTGCCGCTTCGGCATGTACGAAAGCGAGTATCGCAAGGCTCTCACGGATGCCGGTTTCGAAAACTTCCGCGTGCTCATCTTCCAGCAGACGGGCGGGCTCGAACAGAACGGCGTCCTCGGCGAAGGCGGCAAGAACGATGGCTTCGTGCTCGACGCCTCCTTCTTCCTGGAGCTCCTCCGCTCCATCATCGCCTCCGACATCGTCAACACCATGGCCCAGCGCATCCGCCCCTACGAGCTTGAGCCGGGAATCACCGACCGGGCGCTGCAGAAGGCGCGGGACCACCTTGCCGATACCTTCCGCAACCATCACTCCGTCTGGATGGCGCTCAGGCGTATCCGCAAGACGTTTGACGCCATCGACGTCGACTACACGCGCATTCGCCCGAAGGTGAAGATAACGGGTGAGTTCTGGGCCCAGACCACGGAAGGCGACGGCTCCTACAGGCTCCAGTCGTGGCTCGAATCGGAAGGAGCCGAAGTCATCACCGAACCGGTGGGGACGTGGATCGACTACATCCTCTGGAGCGGCCTGACGCGTGCCCGGGACGGCCTCGGCATTCGCAAAGGCACGCGCAAGCGGCTGCTCACGCTCTGGGTAGCTGCCTGCCTCTACAAGAGCTTCTACAACTTCTACCGCTCGGCCCTCACCTTCCGCACCGAGCCGCTTGTGTCCCAGCAGAAGCTGGCCAGGTACGCCGGCGACTACTACAACGTGCGCATTGGCGGGGGCGAAGGCCACATGGAAGTGGGCAAGCACATCATGGCCACGGTCCACAAGAAGGCTCACATGGTGGCGTCGATCAAGCCCTTTGGCTGCATGCCCAGCACCCAGTCCGATGGCGTCCAATCGAAGGTGGTTTCGGACCTGCGCGACAGCGTGTTCATCCCCATCGAGACTTCCGGCGACGGCGAGGTGAACGTGAAGAGCCGGGTGCAGATGAAGCTGTACGAGGCGAAGCTGAAGGCACGCGACGAGCTCCAGGAGGTGCTGGACAAGCACGGTGTGACAATCGAAGACGTGCAGGAGTACGCTCGGCGCCACTCGAAGCTGCGCCGCCCCATGCAGGCGCTCCCGCATGAGCACACTGGCACCGCCGCCAACTTCGTCGCCCGCGTGGCCCCCAGGATCCCGAAGAAGCAGCGCTCGGCCTGGCGCTCACGGGCCGAGGCCGGCGCGGGAGGGCAGTAGCGGGCGGGTAAGCCAGCCTGGGCCCCCACACAGGGGCCGTTCGGCCCTGCTGCTCGCTGCGGCGCGAGGTTAGCCTCAATGCGCGCCCGGGCTGTGGCGGGGTGGTGGCTGTACTTTGCGGGGAGGGCGCAACTACACGAGGAGCCTTTCCATGGCCGTTTACCCCATCACCCGCTACCCCCGCGATCTCGAATTGCGCGACGCCACGAAGGTGGCCGTGCGCCCCATGGCCGCCACCGACTGCGCGCCCCTCCTCGACTTCTTCCGCGCTATCCCCGAGGACGAGCGCTACTTCCTCAAGGACGATGTTTCCTCACCCCGGGTAATCCAGGCGTGGTCCGATGGGCTCGACTACGACCGCGCGCTCCCCTTGCTCGCCTTCGATGGCGACCGCGTTGTAGGCGATGCCGTGCTCGTCCGGCGTCGCGGCGGATACCGGCGTCACGCCGCCGAGGCGCGCGTGGTGGTCGCGCCCGACTTCCGGGGCAAAGGCCTCGGCGTTGCCCTCCTCCGCGAGCTCATCGAAATCGCCTGGGATGCCGAGCTGGAACAGGTGGACTTCGAGATGGTGAAGGGCATCCAGGACGACGCCATCCACGCCGTGGAGTTCCTGGGCGGCATCAAGGTGGGCCAGGTCAGCGACGCCGTGCGCGACCTCCATGGCGACCTGCACGATGCCGTCTTCCTGCGCTTGCCGCTGGGGAACTACTGGAAGTGGGCCCAATTCTGACGGGCAGCTTCCGCGGGCCTGCACTCCCCTCCCGCCGATGTTCGCCCCCCGGCACGGTGCGGCCGTATATTCGAACCAGAACCACTCCGTAGAGGGGAAAGCCGTGGCCAACGCATCCGACCCGGGTTTCTTTCAAACCATCTATTCCACCCGGGCGCTGCGACGCTTCGGACCTCGCCCCATCCCCGACGAGGTCCTCTTCCAGGTTCTCGATGCCGCCATTCGCGCCCCTTCCGGCCAGAATGCCCAGGACTGGCGCTTCCTCATCATCACCGGCCCGGAAACGAAGACGAAGCTGCAGGAGTGGGCGCTCGAAGGCTGGGGGCACTATCGCGCTCGCTTTGGCAACGACGCCGCCATCGATGCCCTGCCGCGGTCGCAGCGTCTTTCCCTGCGCAGCGTGGAGCACCTTGCCCATCACCTGGCCGAGGCCCCTGCGCTGGTGCTTGTGCTGGGACTTTCCGGGAGGCACTCCACCCCCGGGGGGAGCGCCTTCCCCGCCGTGCAGAACCTGCTACTGGCGGCGCGCGCGCTCGGGCTCGGCGGGTCCATCTTCAATCTCCCCCTTGGCCATCGGGAAGAGCTGCACCGGCTGCTCGGCATCCCCGAGAACAACCAGGTCTACTGCCTCATCCCCCTGGGCTACCCTGCCGACCGGCAGGGCCCGGTGCGCCGCAAGCCGGTGGCCGATGTGGTGTTCGACAACCGCTTTGGCCAGCGCTGGGCCTTCGCCGAGAATCAACCCCCTGAGGGCTGGCAGGACCGCTGGCTGCGGCCGGGCTAGCACACCGGGAGTCGCGCGGGTCGCACCCGGTGCAAAGTTTTCGTCCACGCGTGCCGACAATCCGTTAAGGACGGCCAGCCGCCCGCGGAGACAGGCGTCATGCTCGAAAACGCCGACCCGGCACGCAAGCTCGCCAAACACGAGTACAGCGATATCGCTGGCCGCCTGCGTGAGCGTCTCTACGAAGTCCAGAAGGCCTGCTGGGAGTCCGGCGTAGGCAGCGTGGTGGTCTTCGAAGGCTGGGACGCTGCGGGCAAGGGTACGGCCATCAGTGCCCTCACCCGCCGCCTTGAACCCAGGGGCTTCCGCCTCCACCCCATCCAGGCGCCTCGCACGCACGAGCAGGAGATGCCCTGGCTCTGGCGCTTCTGGAACAGGCTCCCGAACTACGGCGAAATGGCCATCTTCGACCAGAGCTGGTACGGGCGCGTTTTCGAAGACCGCGTCGCCGGCCTCAACAGCGAGCGCGAGTGGCAGCAGGCCTTCAGCGACATCACCGAGTTCGAGCGCGCCATCACGGACGATGGCTACGTCCTCATCAAGGTGTTCCTGCACATCAGCCGCAAGGAGCAGGCCCGCCGCCTGAAGCGCCTCGCCAGGGACCCGCTCTGCGCCTGGCAGCTCACCACCGACGTATGGCGCCGGCACAGGGTGTATGCCGCACACGAAGCCGCCGCCGAAGAGATGCTCGAACGTACCGGGACGGAATGGGGGCCGTGGACCATTGTCGATGCCACGAACCGCCGCTGGGCGACGGTGCGCGTCTTCGAAACGATCATTCGCGGACTCGAAGCCGGCCTCCAGGGGCGTGGCATTACCGTTCCCGAACACGCCGCGAGGGCAGCGTGATGGCCATGCTCGAACGCGTCGACCTGGGTAAGGACCTGTCCCGCGCGGAGTACGGGCGCGAGCTCGTCCGGCAGCAGGTGGCGCTGCGCGAGCTCGCGCGTGAGCTCTACCTGCGCAGGCGGTCGCTCATAGTTGTTTACGAAGGCTGGGATGCGGCGGGCAAGGGAAGCAACATCCGCCGCGTAACGGAGAAGCTCGACCCTCGTGGGTACGAGGTCTACCCCATCGCCGCGCCCGTGGGCGAAGAGCGCACGCACCACTACCTCTGGCGCTTCTGGCGCCGGATGCGTCCACCTTCGGAGAAGCAGGTGCTCATCTTCGACCGCAGCTGGTACGGCCGCGTCCTCGTCGAGCGCGTGGAAGGCTTCTGCGGCGAGCCCGAGTGGAAGCGCGCCTACCGCGAGATCAACGAGTTCGAACGGCAGCTAACGAACGCCGGGGCGATCATCGTCAAGTTCTGGCTGCAGGTTTCCCCCGAAGAACAGCTCCGCCGCTTCCAGGAGCGCAGCGACACTCCCCACAAGCAGTGGAAGCTCACCGGCGAAGACTGGCGGAACCGGGAGAAGTGGGGCGAATACGAAGAGGCCGTGGAGGAGATGCTGCTCCGGACCTCCACCCTCACCGCGCCGTGGCGAATCATTGAAGGCAACAGCAAGCTGTTCGCGAGGGTAAGGACCCTCACCATCCTGGTCTCCACCCTGGCCAGGGAGCTTGGCTTCGACGTCGTAGATGATGGCGGCCGGCTTAACCTCATAGCCGCGCGGCCGGGTTCGGGACGCAAGAAGCGGGCGCGCGCCGCCTGAGTCCAGCTTCGCCCTGCCCGGCATTCCCGCGCAGCATCCCTGCGCAGCTTCCACGCGCGGCCACCCGGGGCACCGGATTGGGCCCGGAGGGCTGTTGCCCGCTCCCCTGGCCGATGCGCTAGGCTTGCGCGCATGGGCGGCGATCTCTACGACATCACCATCCTCGGCGCCGGGCCCACGGGGCTCTTCGCGGCCTTCTACGCCGGCCTCCGCGGGATGCGCACCAGGGTGATAGAAGCCCTCCCCGAACCGGGCGGCCAGCTCGCCGTGCTCTACCCCGAGAAGTACATCTACGATGTGCCGGGCCACCCGAAGGTCCTGGCCAAGGACCTCGTCCAGCAGCTCATCGAGCAGTGCCGCCTCTTCGAGCCCACGTTCGTCTACAACCAGCACATCGATACGCTCACGCCGTTCGACTCCGGCCAAGGCCAGGCCTGGCGGCTCGGGACCGCCACCGAGGCCTACCTGAGCCGCACGGTGGTCATCTGCGGAGGCATCGGCGCCTTTGAGCCCAACCGCCTCGACCGCCTGGGTGTGGCCGAGTACGAAGGCCGCGGCGTCTACTACTTCGTCAAGGACAAGCGCCCCTTCCGCGGCCGGCGCGTGCTCATCGTCGGCGGTGGCGACACGGCCGTCGACTGGTGCCTCAACCTGAAAGACTGGGCCGGGGAGGTAACCTTCATCCATCGGCGCGACGAGTTCCGCGCCCACGAGGCGAGCCTCGCTTCGCTGCGCCTTTCCGGGATCCCCATGCTCACCCCCTGGGAGCTGAAGCGCGTACGGGGCGACGGGCAGGTCCGGGGAGCGACCATCTTCCACAACAAGACCGGCGAAGAGCGCGAACTGGAAGTGGATGTCGTGCTCATCAGCATCGGTTTCAAGGCGGACCTGAGCGCTATCGAACACTGGGGCCTCGAGACTGCCGGCGCCCGCCACATCCGCGTCGACGGACATATGCGTACCAGCCTGCCCGGCGTGTTCGCGGCAGGGGATATCGCCGCCGTCGAGGGATCCGAGCCGCTGAACCTGATCGTCACCGGGTTCGCGCAGGCGGCTATAGCGGCCAACGCCGCCAAGCACCTGCTCGACCCCCGCTCGCGCGTGTTCCCCGGGCATTCGAGCGAGCTGCGCCTCTAGAACCTGGTGGTGACACCGGCCGCTGTGACCTGCGCGCGCCTCATGCAAGCTTCCGCCCGATGGTTCAAGACCGCTGCGGCGCACCGATGAAGAAGGGCGGCCCCTGTCCCTGGCCGCTGGAACGCTGCCCGGTGGAGGCACACGCGAAATGGCGGGCCGGCCACCGGGAAGGTGACTCAGCACCCGATCCCGGCCCGGTCCACGCCGCCTCGCCGGCGGCCGCCGCTCCCGAGGGGCTGCGCGAAAGAGACCTCCGCGTTCTTGCCTGGTGGCTGATTGCCGGGGTGCTGAGCGAAACGGTGGATACGCGGCAGGCTTCGGTGGTGGCCGGCCTGATACGCACCCTGGTTGCCCTGGGCCCCGCCGGTGCGAGCGAGGAAGAGGCCCTGCGTGAAGTTGAGCTGCGCGGCCGCCTCATGCATGGCCTGCCCCCGCGCGATGAAGACGAGTGGGCCCGGGCCGAGGCCGCATTCACCCCCGATGCTCTCGCCGAGTTCCGGCGCTGGGGCGGGGAGCTACTGCTGGAAGGCGATGGAGGAGACCGCCTTGAGCCATTCGATTTCGGGCAGCACCGAGCTGGCGATGTTCACGTGTCCCTGCTCGTCGATGGTGAAGACGGTGTTTGAGGCGATCTCGGAAAGCCGCTTCCGCACGATGGCGAGGGTCTTGAGGTCGTTGCGGTAGCCCTGGATGACGACGTAGGCATCCGCCTTGCCCGCCACTTTGGCGGCGAGGTCGGCCATGAGGACGCCTTTTCTGGTCCCGCCGGCGTTGATTTCCGAAACGGGCAGCGCGCGGAACTCGGCCACGCTGGGGTTGAAGTTCTTTTCGCCCGCAACCACGGTGAGGGCAATTGCTTTGTCGCTGGCCGGGGTGGGCGTTGCCACCGGCTTTTCGGGCGTGGACGTGGGCGTGGGCTGCTCACCGCCGGCCGGGCTCGGCGAAGCTGCAGCGGGCGAGGTTTCGCCGGCCGGTAGAGGCGCACCATCGTCGTCGTCGCCGCAGGCAAGCAGCAGGAGCCCGCTCAGGGCAAGCGCAGGGAGCAGAAGACGCAACATCAGACCTCCGGGGGCTCCTCAGAGGCTAGAACGGGCGGGCACCAGGGGCAACGGCAAAGTTAACGGGAGGTTCAGTTCGTGGCCGAGGTGCCCGGGGTTGCTGCCGGCAGCCCCGGCGTCGTCCCGGGCGTGGCCTCCGTGGAAGGCTCGGGCGACGGGCTCGGCGAGGGGGAGGGAGACGGCGACCCCCCCGGCGTGGGCGTCGCGGAAGGGCTGGCCGAGGGCTCTGCCGGCGGTTCGGTTGTGGCCGTGGCGGTAGCGGTGGCCGTGGGGATCGGCGTCACGGTGGCGACACCGCCCACCCCGGCGGCTGCGGCTGCATCATCAAGGGTGCGCTTCGTGCTGACCACGGCTGCATCGAGGTCGGCCCGCCTTGCCTGGAGATCGCCGAGGACCGCGGCGCTGTTCTCGGCAAGCGCCCGGATGCGGGCCTTCTGCTCCTCGTCGAGCAGCGCCGTTTCGAGGTGCGCCTTGAGCGCCGCGGCGTCGTTCTGGAGCTTCTCCAGGTCGGCGGCGGTGACTCCGCCGCGGCTTGAAAGCTGCACTATCTCCTGCACGCGGGTTTCCGTGTGGCTGAGCTGAACGTTGACCCTGTCATTGCCGCGCGAGAGCGAATACTGCATGCGCTCGTTCGCCAGTTTGAACGTGTAGTTCCAGTCCCCGGGCACGGCGTTGTTGGCGGTAACCATGCCGAGGGTGAGGACGCCCGCGGCCCCTGCGCCAACCATTACGGTCGCGGCGGCGAGGGCCGTGCGTACGCGCTGCAGCGGGGTGAGCGGCCGCTCCTCCATGCGCTCCCGTGCGGCGGCCAGGAACCTGGATTTCAACGAAGCTTCGAAGTAGTAGCTGGGCTCGCCCGTGGCGAAGGTCTCCCCGATGACGGCGGCTGCCTGGAGGAGGGATTCGAGCCAGCCGGCGTCATCCGGGTAGAGACCAAGCACGAAGGAAGGGTCGAGCCCGTCATCGACAAGCGCCTGGGCTTCGGCGTAGAGGGCTTCGCGGTAGCCGGGTTCACGGTCGAACAGGCGTCCCATCATGGCCGGCGTACCAGTGTTTGCAGCTTTGCGATTGCCTTGTGCTGGAGGACTTTCACGTTATTTTCGGACTTCTTGAGCGCCTGGGCGGTTTCGGCCACGGAAAGCCCGGCGACGAAACGTAGCTCTATCACCTGGCGCTGCGCTTCGGGGAGTTGCCCCGTCGCCTGCCGGACCATTTCGATATCGAGCTGGAGTTCCAGTTCGGTAACGTGGTCGCGGCCGGTATCGGCGATAGACTCACTGAGTGGGGCCGTCGCCGATCGGGTCTTTTGGCGGCGCACGTGCGAGACAACCTCGTTGCGTGCGATGCGGAAGACCCAGGCGCCGAAGGGGAGGCCGCGGAACGAGAAGCCGTCAATGTTGTCGATGATGCGGAGGAAGATCTCCTCCGTGACGTCTTCGGCGTCCTCGCTGCTGGCAAGCCTGGCGTAAACGTAGCGGTAGACTCGCGGGAAGTAGTGCTCGTAGAGCTTCGCGAGGGCGGCCTGGTTGCCGCGTTGAGCGGCTTCGACGACCTCTTGCTCGTCGAATTCGGGCGCCAGCTCGTCCACCGACGTTCTCGCCAAACCAGCCCCCTGGGCCGCGCCGGATTTCGGAAGTCCGTGCGTCCTCCTTTCGCAGGATAGGCACCTGCCTGCCTCTGTACTAGAGATAACGTGCCCCGAAGGCAAAGGTTAATGGCCCCGGGGCCGGTCGAACCCCGATTTCAGGGTGTTTTGCCGCGCTTTGCCACCTGTTTACCTTTCTGTCACTTTCGCGCCACCCGGCTGGCCGGGAGAGCCCACCATCGCGGGGTGAAGCAGCAGGCGAACTGCCGGCCGCCCGGCGGCCACGGCCTCTGCTCTCTCGCCTCTGGGCCAGCGCCGGGCCTTCCCTACACCGTTGCGCGCGTGGCGGTATACTCCCGCCATCCAGCCGAGCAGGGGGTAGCGGCTCATGGCCGGAGCGTTTGCAGGCGTTCGCATCCTCGATTTCACCCAGGGCATTGCCGGGCCCATGGCGTGCATGATCATGGCCGACCACGGCGCCGAAGTAGTGAAGGTGGAACAGCCCGCGGGCGACGCATTCAAGGACCACCCCGGCTACATCACCTGGAACCGCAACAAGACGGTGGTCCGGCTCGACCTTCGCACATACGAGGGGCTCCACGCTGCACGCGAACTGCTGGCCACGGCCGCTGCCGCCGTCTTCGACCACCGCCCCGGCGAGCTCGAACGGCTGGGACTCGATTCGGCCACGCTCTGCGCCGCCAACCCCGGGCTCCTGCACGCATGGCTGCCGCCGTACGGCCGCGAGGGGCGCTGGAGCCAGCTCCCCGCCAACGACGCTCTCCTCTCGGCGTTGACAGGCGTGGCCTTCCTGCAGTTCAGCTACGAAGACATGCCCGTGCAACTGGTCACGCCCCAGCTCGCCTACGCCCAGGCCATGGTGGGGGCCGCCGCCATTGGCGCCGGGCTCTACGAGCGCACAAGGTCGGGGAAGGGGCAGGCGCTCATGGTCAGCGGCCTCCACGGGACCTGCGCCGTCGAAAGCGGTGGCGCCATCCGCGCGGGCGAAGTCTTCCGCGTGGGCACCAACAGCAGCCGCGGGGGCATCCCCAACTACCGCCTCTACCAGTGCGCCGATGGAAAATGGTTCTTCCTGGGGACCCTTACGCCCCAGTTCTTCCTGAAGGCCCTTGAAGTCACCGGCACGCTCGACATCATCACCATGCCCGGCATCGATGGCGACTTCACCAACCTCCTGCTGCCGGCGAACATCCCGGCGGTGGCAGCACGGCTCGATGCGGTCTTCGCGGAGAAGCCCCGCGACGAGTGGATGCGACTGCTCGGCGAGGCCGGGGTGCCGAAGGGCCCCGTGGGCACGCGCGAGGAGTGGTTCGCGGGCGAGACCGTGGCCGCCAACGGCATGCGCATCGAGATGGAGCACCCGACGCTGGGAGCGGTCACCATGCCCGGCGTTTCCGTGAAGCTCTCGAATACGCCGGGCGAAGTCCGCCACCTGGCGCGCCCGGCGAAGGTGGAAGAGCTCGCACCTCCCGCCGCCCTGCCGGCCGCAGGTGCGGACGCCGCCATTGGGGAGGGACCGCTGGCCGGCGTGCGCGTGCTCGACCTCGGCGCTTTCATTGCCGGGACTTTTGCGCCCACCATCCTGGGCAACTTCGGCGCCGACATCCTCAAGGTCGAACCCTTCGATGGAGACGCTTTCCGCACCTACGGGCTCATCTTCATCGGCCACAACAGGGGCAAGCGCAGCCTGGCGCTCGACCTGAAGTCCCCCGAGGGCAGAGAGCTCCTCTACGACCTGGTGCGAGAGTGCGATGTCGTGCTCGACAACTACCGGCTGGGTGTTCGCGAAAGGCTGGGAATCGATTACGCGACGCTGGCGAAGATCAATCCCCGCATCATCAGCTGCTCGGTGACAGGGTACGGTCCTGAGGGCCCGCTCGCCACCGACCCGGGGTTCGACCCGCTTGTGCAGGCGCGTAGCGGCATGATGGCCGCCCAGGGGGGCGACGATGAGCCGGTCTTCCACCAGGTCCCCGTGAACGACACCGCGACGGCGATGATGGCCGCCTTCGGCATCATCGCGGCCCTGCGAGCGCGCGAAGTCACCGGCCGCGGGCAGAACGTGGAAACCTGCCTCACCAACCAGAGCATCCTCTGCCAGTCGGGCGAGCTCACGCAGTACGAAGGGCGCAGGCCGAACCCGGTGGGCGCCCGCGACTGCCCCGGCGTGGGCGCCCTGCAGCGCTTCTACCGTTGTGGCGACGGCGAATGGCTGGCCATCGCCGCTTCCGAACCCGGGCACTTCCAGCAGCTTGCCGCCGCCCTCGGGCACCCCGAATGGGCCGGCCGCATGACGGCCGAACAGGCCCTCGCCGAGCCGGCGGGCTCGCGCCTTGCGGAAGACATCGCCGCTGCCCTCAGCGGCTTCACGCGCGACGACGCCCTCGATCGCCTCTGCACCCGCCACGTGCCGGCAGCCCCCGCGCTCCGGGTGGAGCAGATCTTCTCCGACCCCTTCCTGGCCGCGAACGGCTTTCTCGATGAGTACGACCACCCGCAGTTCGGCCCAATTGCCGGCGTGCGGGGGTATGCCGAGTGGAGCCGCACACCGGGAGGCTTCCGCGGGCGGGCGCCGCTCGTGGGCGAGCACAGCATCGAAATCCTGCGCGAACTCGGCATCGATGAGGGCCGGATCGAGTCGCTCGTAGCCGCGGGGGTCGTGAGGCAGGGCTGACGGCCCTCGCCAGGGACCCGGCGCCGTCAGGGCGCGGGTTCGATGACCGCCGACATGCTCCCCTTGCATTCGGGCATGCGCGGGTCGGCGCCGAAGGCATGGATCCGCTCCTGCTGGCGCCGGGCTTCTTCGTAAGGCCCGGTCATGAGCACGGCCTGCCCCTGGCTATCGACCACACAGGCGATGGCAAAGGCCTTCTCGGCCGGGTACCCGAAAAGACGGCCGAGCATGAAGATCACGTACTCGTAAGTGTGGTGGTCGTCGTCGAGCAGGATGAGGTGGAAGGGAGGCTCCTGCTCCGCGCCCGTCTCCTCAATCACGCGCGTACCGGGGGTCGTCGAAGGCTGCATTGGCGCTGATCGTACTCAGGGATGCGGCGCGAGAGGAAGGGGGGCAGCTGCGTCGAACCGTGGCCAGCAGATAGTGAAGGTGGCCCCGGCGCCCGGCTCGCTCTCAACGGTGATTGTTCCACCATGCTGCACGACGATGCCGTGCACCGTAGCCAGGCCGAGTCCCGTGCCCTTGCCCGGGGCCTTGGTGGTGAAGAACGGCTCGAAGATCCGCGTGCGGGTGAGCTCGTCCATCCCCGAGCCAGTATCTGTGATTGTGAGGACCACATAGTCACCCGGCCGGGGGACGAGGCAGTCGTTCGCAAAGGTCTCGTTGCGGCCCCGGATGGTGACAACGCCTTTGCCCTGCATGGCATCGCGGGCGTTCAGGGCAAGGTTGACGAGCACCTGGTCGAGCTGGGCCGAATCCGCACGGATGGGCCAGAGCCCTTCGGAAAGGTCCAAATCGACCCTCACCGCATGCCCGAGCAGGGGCCGGAGGATGGACGATAGCTCGGCGATGGCCTCGCGGAGGTCGATCCGGGTCTGGACAACGGCCTGGCTCCGGCCGAACGCCAGGAGCTGCCGCGTCATGCGAGCGGCTCTATCGGTAGCCGTCACGATCTCGGCCAGGCCTTCTCTTGCTTCGGCATCCAGGCTGCTGTTGCGGCCAAGCACCCCCGCTTCGAGCTTGATGACTCCGAGCACGTTGTTGAAGTCGTGCGCCACCCCTGCTGCCAGCCTTGCTATGGCGTCGAGCTTCTCCACCTGCAGCAGCCGCTGCTCAAGGGCATTCCGATCGGTGACGTCGACCGCAATCCCGAGCACGCACGTTTCGCCGTTGACAAGCATGGTCTCGGCGAAGTTGAGCGTGTCGTATTCCCGCCCCGTGCGCGAGCGGAAGCGCAATGGGAAATCGTGAACCTGCCCTTCGGCCCGGATCGCCTGCCCGATGGCTCGCCGTTCCTCTTCGATGGGCCAGAACGCCTCCGTCGTTAGCTTCGCCACCACCTCGTCGCGTTCGCACCCGCAAAGGGCGAGGAAGGCCGCGTTCGCCTCGGTGAGGATGCCGTCGCTATCCCTGATCAGCGCCGTGGCCAGGGGGCTCAGTTCGAAGATGCGGCTGAAGCGCTCCGTCAGCGCCTCCATCTCGGCACGGTTGCGAACGCTCTCGGTGACATCGCGGTAATGGATGACGAGCACCGTACCCGCGGCGTCGTCGTGGACTGCCTTTCCCGCGGTCTCGCAGTAGCGCCATTCTCCCAGGGCGTGCCGGAAGCGGAAGATGCCCGATTCGACCTGGTCCGAGCTGGTGAACGCCCTGCCCATGGAGGCCAGCGCCAGCGCGCGGTCGTCGGGGTGCAGCAGTTCGAGCAGGCTCCTGTTCCGGAGCTCCTCCGGGGGATAGCCAGTGATGGTCTCCGCCGAGGGGCTGGCATAGAGGATATTCCCCTGCACATCGACAACCCCCACCGCGTCAAACGAAAGGGTCGACAGCAGCGCCCGGGCGCCCTCATCCGGGTTCGCGAACGAGGCTGCGCCGGGCGGATCGGCGCGCTGCATCACCATGACGAGGGCATGTGGTTCCCCGTCGATGGTGACCAGGTTGCAGGTCTTGAGCACCTCAATCTCGGCGCCATCGCCGCTCTGGAACCTGGCGGCCACCGGGTTCCGGGGGGTGGGCGCCGCACCGGGGACCGGGCTTTCTGGCATGAGCGAGCGCGGGAAAGGCGCCCCGGGTACTGCCGCCCGGTCGAGGCCGAGCAGGGCCAGGAGCGGCTCGTTCGCGGCCCGCACCTGCCACGCCGGGAGCGAGACGAGCGCCGCTGGGGCCGGGCTAAGCTCAATGAGCCGCACAACCTCTTCGAGAACTCCCGCCGGCCCGGGAATGCTGCGCACTTCGCGTTTCTCCCGCGCCGCCAGGCTCCGTTCCCACCGACGGGCAGCGCGAGCCCGGATTATGGCACGTTCATCCGGCGATGTGTAGCTGCCTGTCCCGGAAGAGTTGTGACATCGCTGAGGGGGTTCGCCCGTCAGGCCACCCTGAGGTGGGGAGCGACGACGAGCCGGGCGCGGCCCGCCTGCTTGGCCGTGTAAAGGGCGGCGTCGGCTTCTTCGTAGACCTGGGCCAGGGCGTCCTCGCGCGTGTACCGGCCCAGCCGCCACGGCGCCAGGCCGGCACTCATCGTCACCATCACCTCTTCGCCCCCGGGGAGCGAGATGGGTGCCGCAGCCACCGCAGCCAGCGCCTCCTCGCACATGATGCGCGCCGCATCGAGCGAGCAGGCGAACTGGATGGCGAACTCCTCGCCGCCGACGCGCCCCAGGGTGGCCTCCCTGAGGGCGCCTTCGAGGCGAAGCGAAACCTCGGCGAGCACGGCATCGCCGGCGGGATGCCCCCACGTGTCATTGATTCGCTTGAAGTGATCGATGTCGAACAGGGCCACCGCCTTGCCTCGCTGCGCCAGGGCAGCTTTGAACCAGGCGCGCCGGTTCAGGAGCCCGGTCAACATGTCGTGATTCGCCGCGTACTCCGCCTCCGCGCGCAGCGTGTCGAGCTCAGCCGCCTGCTCCGTGAGAACTCGCGCGTGCTCTTCCAGGATCTGGAGCATCGCGGCCTGTTCCTCTTCCGCACGTACCAGGCCGGTCACGTCGCGGACCACCGAGTAGGCCTCGCCGCCGATCACGGGTGAGGTGTTCCACGAGAGCCAGCGAGCCTCGCCGCCGGCCGTCAGGAACATCGTTCGCACGTCGCTGAGCGCCTCACCATCGAGGGTCTTCAGGGCGTCGTCGATCACCTTCTGGCGGTAATCGGGGTGAGCGAAGCGCATCACCGTGCGCCCGAGCATCTTTTCCTTCGGATAGCCGAGGACCCGCTCCCAGGCCGGGTTCAGGCGCACGAAACGCGCCTCCAGGTCGGTGACCGCGAGCATGTCGGTGGAGAGCTCGAAGTAGCGGTCGCGTTCTGCTTCCGCGCGCTTGCGCTCGGTGATGTCGCGCACGGTGCCCTGGATCGCAATCCGGTCGGCGCCCTCGCCGAAGACGAGCGACGCCGTGAGGGCCACCGTTACAGGCGAACCGTCCTTGCGCCGCAGGTCGGTCTCAAAGTCCTCCAGCGATTCGCCATGCAGGACGCGCGCCAGCATGGCGAGGGCCGCATCGGCGCTGGCGAAAATGGCGCCGGCGTTGGTGCCGAGAAGCTCCTCGTGCCCGTAGCCAAGAAGCCGCTGCACCGACGGGCTCACCATCGTTATGACGCCGTCCTCATCGGTCTTATAGAAAACGTCGCGCAGCTGCTGGAAGGTTGTGCGATAGCGCTCTTCGCTCTCGCGAAGTGCGGCCTCCGCCGCCTTCCTCCCGGTGATATCGACGTAGTACCCGTAGGCGGCGCGCTTGCCGCGATAGTCCAGCGAGACCAGGTTCTCCATGACCCAGCGCACTTCGCCCGCGCTGGTGCGGATGCGGTACTCGTAGGTACCCGTGGCCTGTCCCTTCAACATCCGCACCGCACTCTCGCGCACGAGCTCGCGTTCTTCCGGGATCACGAGCTCGAGCGGGTTGGTGCCCAGCACCTCATCGGCGCTGTATCCGGTGAACTCCGTGAAGCACGGGTTCACGTACTGGAAGGCGCCATCCTGCGCGATGTAGATGCCGATCGGCGCCCTTTCGGCAAGCGTTTGAAAGCGCTCTTCGGCGAGCTTGCGTTCGGTCACGTCGCGGAGCGTGCCCGTGAATTTCCGTTCGCCGGCGACCCACATTTCGCTCAGGGTCATCTCCACGGGGAAGGCCGTCCCGTCCCTCCGCCGGGCCACGGTCTCCCGGCGGAGGCCGGTGATCCTGGGCATGCCCGCCGCGAAGGAGTCGGCGAAGGTGCCGGCATTCCCTTCACCGAATGCGGCCGGCAGGAGCAGTGCGGCCTTTGTCCCCAGCACCTCAATGGCTTCAAAGCCGAACATCTGCTCGGCCGCCGGGTTGAACGATTCGACTGCCCCGGCGCCGTCGATCACAACGATGCCATCGCCCGCCGCCTCGACAATGGCGTGGAGCCGCTCCTCGTTCGCGTGGAGAATCTCCTCCGCCACGCGGCTGCCGGTGATGTCGCGAGTAGCGCCCACCAGGCGCCGGCATCGGCCGCTGGCGTCGAAGAGCGGTGTCAGGCTGGTCTGCAGCACCGTTCGCCGCGAGCGGAAGTCCAGCTCCTCCTGGTACTCGATGGTGCAGCCGGTCTCCACGGCCTCGCGGCAGCGCCGGGTGACATTGCGGGCGGCGGCGGGCGGCAGAAAGCCGCGGGCGGTTTTCCCCACTATCTGCCCGTCCCGCTGCCGAACAAGCGCCCGGTAGGCAAGGTTCGCGTAGCCCAGGCGCCAACGGCCATCGGCGCCCGCCTCCATCACGAAGATCGCATCCGGCGCGGCATCGAGAACAGCGCGGCAGGCAAGAGCATCCAATGAGCCGGAGCCCGTTCCCGCCTGCTGGCGATTCGCGAACAGCGCGAGCCGTGCGAGCAGGCGCGCGCGCGTCACCGGCGGCGGAAGGATGTCGTGCACGCCGGCAGCGATAAGGGCGGCCACGTCATCATCGCGGGCGTTGATGGCGAGCACCGGGATGGCGGCTTCAGAGCAGGCTGCGATGGCCGTGGCCGGCCCCATCGCCACATCGGCGACGGCCACGTCCGCGGGTTCGCCCCCCGCGGCGAGCTGGTGCCCACCGTCGAGAATCCACGCCGCGACCGGTTCGCGCCCGGCATCGGCGGCGGCGCAAAGCTGGACCTTCAAGCTGGCTCCCCCTCGCGGAGTCCTATCCCTACTGCTATGTAATCGGCAGCCGCGGAGGAATTCGGAGTGCCTGGAGGGCATCGGAGACGCCGTTCTCCGGTGGCAGCCTCTACGCATGACGCAACGTGAACCGGCCACGCGCCTGCTCGCTCCCGCAGCTCGCGCGCCCTTCCTGCGGGCCTACCAGGCCCGTACGCTGCTTGGCCTCCTCCGCGGGGCCCAGACCGCAAGGGGAGCCACGTTCACGGTCATGTTCCCTCGCCAGTCGGGCAAGAACGAAGTCGCGGCCGCTCTCGTAGCCTGCCTGCTCTGGACGAATGCCGCCCGGGGCGGGTCCGTGGTCGTCTGCGCGCCCGCCTTCAGGCCCCAGTCGCGCATCAGCATCGAGCGCACGCGGGAGGCGCTCGCTGCCCTTGCGCCGCTTGCCCCACCGGGGGTGCAGGCACGGACGGCAGGGAACGTCATCACGTTCGGCCGTGCCCGGGCGGTCTTCCTGAGCGCCGCCGTGGGAGCGCACGTCGCCGGGCACACCGCCTCGCTGGGCCTCATTGCCGATGAGGCCCAGGAGATCGAGGCCACGTGGTTCGACCGCCAGTTCCGGCCAATGGCCGCCTCCACGGGCGCGCCGACGGCTCTCTTCGGGACTCCCTGGGATGGGACAACCCTGCTCGAACGGGCCGTCGCCGCCAACCGCGAGCACGATGCCCGTGGCGGGGCCGTTCGCCTCCATCACGAGGTGAGCTGGCGCGAGGTGGCGGCCTCGCTCCCCGCATACGGGGACTATGTGCGTTACGAGCGCAACCGGCTCGGCCCCAACCACCCGCTCTACCTGAGCCAGTACGAGCTCGTGGCCTCGGACGCCGCAGGCCGATTGCTGTCTCCCGGCCAGCTCGCGCTCATTGAAGGGAGTCACCCGCGTGAGTGCACACCCCGGCCGGGCGAGCGCTACGCCGGCGGGCTCGATCTTGGCGGCGAGGGCTAGGGAGCCGACGCCACCGTGCTCTCGGTCGCGCGCCTTACCGGCAACGGCAGCGAAGTGGTCGAGCTGGCAACGTGGCGTGGAGCGCCGTTCGAGACCGTCCTTCGGGAGGTGACGGCGCTCGCCCGCCGCTGGCGGCTCGATCGCCTGACTGTTGATGCAACCGGTCTCGGCGCGCCACTGGCACGGAGCCTTGAGTCCGCGCTCGGCCCGCGCGTGGAGCCGTTCGTTTTCACGGCACAATCAAAGTCGGCGCTCGGATTCTCGCTGCTGGCGGCAGTCGAGACGGGCCGCTTCACGCTCTTTGCCGATGACGGGAGCGCGGAGGCGGCATCGTGCCGGGCCGAGCTCCGCGCATGCCGTGCGTCGTACCGGGGCGGGCGGCTCTGGTGGTGGGGCGAAGGACAGAACGACGACTACGTGGCCAGCCTGGCGCTCTGCCAGCACGCCGCCGAAACGGCAGGGAGCCCGCGCCTGGCTGTGGGGCGCCCGCGCGATTGACGTGAAAAAGCCCGGCGCGAAAGGCCGGGCTATGGCTGCAGCGCCGGGGCGCTACCTACTTCTTCGCCTTGTCGGCAGCCGTCTTGGAGGCGGCGGCGCGGGTGCCCTTCTTGGCAACCTTCTTCGCAGGCTCCGAAGCTTTTTCCTCAGACTGGGCCAGCTTCGAAAGGTCGAGATTCAGGGATGGTGCAAACATGTCGTCTCCTCTTGCCTTCAGGGGCCAGTGTTCGTGCCCTCGAAGTCATTATGCCAGATTTCCTTAGCGTGTGCGAAACGAAGTTCGGTGGCGGGAGTGCATGGGAGTCGAACCCACCCCCCGCCGCGTTTGCGACAGGGCAACCGTTTTGAAGACGGCGAGGACCACCGGGCCCCACCCACTCCCACTCGGCTCTGATCCTACCTCCTTGCGCGTTCCCTGTGTTCTTCCAGGGAGCGAACGTGCACGTTGGGGTGCCCGGGGGTATGCGCCAGCTTGCCGAACTCGGAGACCCGCGGCATGCTCAGCCGGGCGCGAATGACAGACTCGAAGTCGAAAGCCTGGGTCTTCCTGGACGAGCAGGGCGACGTGAAGTTTGGCGAGCGAAACTCGCCTAATTTCGGCGTCGCTGCCGTAGTCACAAATGAGCCAGGAAAAGTGGTGGCACTGCTCGATTCCATCCGTCACGCGCACTGGTCAAGCGATCACGTAACCCGTGGCAGGTTCCACGCTCACGACGACTGTCCGGCGATCAGGGAGAGCGTCTTCCATGCAATCCGCGAGGCGCCTCTCATCAGGTGCGACGTGGTTTCGCTTCAGAAGGGGCTGGTATACCAGCAACTCCGGACACCGCGAGCCATGTACAGGGCTGCTCTCAGAGTGTTGTTCAGGTACACCATCCCGCGGCTAGCATCTTATGACGAGCTAATGATTGTCGCATCAGAATGGAGTGCATTCAGGGAGCTGCCCCCACTGATCGGAGAGGTTCTGACGGTCAAGGGCTACAATCACCCGGTCCTCTGGACGAAGCCCTACTGCGCCGTTCAGGCGCTTTCTGCCTCGCACGGATGCCTTCAGGTGGCCGACTACGTTGCATGGGCGAGCAATCGGCGCCGCACAAGGGACGATGACCACTGGGAGCACTTCGTCACGGCGCCGGGGAGGGACGCTTCCGACTTCGTGGTGGGGGCATGAGTGTGCCCCCGTGGACCCGAGTGGTTACGGGAGGCTCAGGCGCCTGTATCTGCACGGGGGCTTAACTGCCAAATCGTATCAGATCTTCTCTGCTTCGGTCGATAGACTCGACTCGCCTGTTGGTGAGTCCCTCACGGCCTCCCGGCCGGGTGGTCACGGGTTCGCGACTACAGGAGTGCTGCCCCTACCTCCCCGCCACGTGCTCGGCGAACCACGCCACATCCGCCATGTTGGCAAGCGTCACCGAAAGCTCCTCCACCCCGGCCGCGGAAAAGGCCTGCACCTGCTCGGCCATCTGGTCCGCATCACCGTAGAGGACGCCCTCAGCGTGCCATTGCGTGGCCGGGCCGCCACGCCCGCCCGTGCGCGCGAAGTTCGCGACCCGCTCGGCGAGCGCCTCCGCTCGTTCGCGGCCCTGCTCCCGTGCAAAGAGGACATCGGCTGTGATGGCGAGCGTCGCCGGGTCGCGCCCGGCAGCAGCGCAGCGCTCGCGAAGGTCTGCCACCAGCGGGGCAACCTGGCCCGGCCCCAGCTGCCAGGTGTTGATCCCCTGGGCGTGCGCCACCGCTATCGCGGCTGCTTTCCCGGGCACATTCAGGCCAATGACAATGGGCGGGTGTGGTTGCTGCACCGGCCGCGGCAACGTGACCCCACCGCCGGCGAGCTTCCACCACTCCCCCTGCTGTGGGGCAGCGCTTCCCGTCCACAGCGCCCGCAGTGCGCCCACCATTTCGTCCAGCTGTGCGACCCGCCGCCCAAAGTCATGGTGCGGAAACCCGTACGGCTCGAAGTCGGCCCGTGTCCAGCCGGCGCCAATGCCAAGGATTGCCCGCCCTCCGCTCAGGTGGTCGACCGTCGCCACCGCGCGTGCCAGCTCAGCCGGGTGGTGAAAGGGCGCCCCCGTGACGTGCGTGCCCAGCCTGATGCGCCGCGTCTTCCCGGCCACGTACGCGAGGTACGGCCAGGGATCGGGCCCGGGCAGCGAGGGGTGGTCAATGACATACAGCGCCTCGAACGGCGAGGAGTCGATCTCGTCCCAGTGCCCATCGAGCCAGCCGGGATTGGTGACAACCAGTCCGTACTTCAAGGAATGTTCCTCCTGGGCAGAACGCCGAACCTCAACCGGTGTGCCCGGCCGATCGCTGCCGGGCGAGCTCGAAGAGCCGCCGGTCGCCTGTCTCCCACGTCACGGTGAGCACGCACCGGCTGATTCTCCAGCCTTCCGCCGTTCGCACCAGAGTGTTCGTGTAGTAGCCGCCAAGGGTGATCGTGCTCACCGTCTCGTCGTTCGGCAGGTAGTGCTGCGCCTGCATGTAAGAAACGCAGACCGCTTTGTCTCCGTTCAGCGTGATCACGTGGTTCGTGCTGATGTGCTGGGTGGCCGTGAAGCCCCAGAGTGCCTCTGCTACCCGGGCGACCCACAGGTCAGCAGGCAGGACCGCGGCCTGGCCCCCGGAAAAGGATGTGAAGTCGAAGTACACCTCGTCCGTGAAGCACGACCGGTAGAGCACCGAATCGCGCATATCGATGCCGGTAGCGTAACGGATGACCGTGTCGCTAATCGCCTGGCGGTCGACCAGCTGCTGCAGGCGTGAGTCGTCCATGACCCCGCAGCCTACCAGATAGCGCCGGGCACCGGCCTCATTCCCCCTTGCCGGAGGCAGCAATCTCCTCGAGCACGGGGAGGATGTACGCCCGGAAGCGCTCCGGGTCTTCGGACATGGGGAAGTGGCCCAGGCCCTTCATCACCCGGTAACGGGCGCCGGCGACGGCCCGCGCCAGATCCTCGGATGCCTCGGGGGTGCTCGACCAGTCGTACTCTCCGGTGAGCAGGTAGAGCGGGGCCTTCGAGGTATCGATCTGCCCGGCTGTGGCTGTCAGGTCGTGATCGACCGAGTAGTAGTAGAGGTCGCCCTTGAACGTGGGCGGAGCACCCTGGCTGTAGACCCACGCGGTCTCGCGGCGCGAGGCCTCGGGGCTCGTCGGCGACATGAGCCCGTACATCACGCTCGCCTTGAAGTCGTTGCTGATGCGCGGGTGGTACCAGATATCGGAGAAGCCGCCGGGCGTGCTCATTGAGGCTTCAAGCCCGATGAAGGCGCGGAAACGGGCCGCGTGGTGCAGCGCAAGGTCGGCCGCCAGGTGCCCGCCGATGGAGCTCCCCATGTACACCGGGCGGTCCAGCTCAAGGGCCTCCACGAGCGAGAGCGGAACCTTCATCAGGAAATCCTTCGTAAGCCGGTACTCTTGCTTCCACCACTCCACACCCACAGGCGGCACCGATTTGCCGTGGTAGGGGAGGTCGTAGGCGACCATCCGGAAGCGCCTGCCTATCTCTTCGTCCTCGAGCAGGTGGCGCCACTGGCGGCCATCAGCCCCCGCCGTGTGCTGCAGGAGCATGGGAATCCCAGTGCCGGCCTCCTCGAAGTAGACGCGATACTCGACGCCGTCGATCTCAAGATAGACGTAGCGGCCGGCAGCGGAATCGAAGCGCGCCATCAGGGCTCCCCTGCGGCGACTTCGATGCGGAGCAGCTCGATGAGCCGCCTCACCGCAGGGTAGTAAGCGAAGAACGTCTCGAAGTCGCCGTCCACGGCGAACCCGTGGCGCGAAATGGCGCCGTAGAGGTCCTGGTAGAAGGGGCGTGGCACGGGGGCGAGCAGCTCGTGCCAGCCCTCCTCGGGCGCCGAGACCCGCACCGTGTAGGGCCGCACGGGGTTCTCGCCCGCGGCTCCCGCCATCACCTCCGCCAGCCGCCCGCCTTCGAACGGAAACGAATACATGCGCTCCCCCACGTCGAAGCGCAGCACGCCCGTCCACAACCGCGCCGCGATGCGCAGCTCGCCATCGCCGTTGGCGCGCTCGGGAAAGGCTGCCAGCGCAAGGTTGAGCATGGCGGCAGTATAGCGGCAAGAGGGCTTCCCCCAACCCCCGGTTGCCCTTCGTTCCCACGTCGCCTACGGTGCCCGCAGTGTTGCGAACATTCCTTTCCGCAAGGCTGGTCCGCCCGGCGCAGGCCTTCGTCCACACTGAAGCTTCCGGTGGCCTGGTGCTGCTGGCGGCCACGGCCGCAGCCATCGCCTGGGCCAATTCGCCCTGGGACGAGGCCTACTACGACCTCTGGCATGCCGGCCTCTCGCTCGATTTCAACCTCGTCCGCATCGACGAGACGCTCGGCCACTTCGTCAACGATGGGCTGATGACCATCTTCTTCTTTGTGGTCGGCCTCGAAATCAAGCGTGAGCTCGTCGAGGGCGAGCTGGCTTCGCCGCGCCGGGCGGCACTCCCTGCGGTGGCCGCGCTCGGTGGCATGGTGGTGCCCGCCCTCATCTACTTCGCGTGGAATGCAGGGAGCAGCGGGCAACACGGCTGGGGCATCCCCATGGCAACCGACATCGCCTTCGCTCTCGGCGCGCTCGCCCTGCTCGGGTCCCGCGTGTCCTTCGGCCTGAAGGTGTTCCTGCTCGCACTTGCAATTGTCGATGACCTGGGAGCCATCGCCGTCATCGCCATCTTCTACACCGACGACCTCTCCCTCGAAGCCCTAGCCTGGTCGGGCGCCGCTCTCGCCCTCATCCTGGCCGCCCGGAGGGCGGGCGTTCGTTCCACCGATGTCTACGTTGTGCTGGGCGCCCTCCTCTGGGTGGCCGTCCTCAAGTCCGGCATCCACGCCACCATCGCCGGGGTGGTGCTCGCCGCGCTCACCCCCGCGCGCCCGTATTCCGACCGCGCGGCCTTTGATGACCGGGTCCGTGACCTGCTCGCCCAGTTTCGCGCGGCACAGGCGGCCGGCGACCACGAGCGCGAGCAGTACCTCCTGAAGGAGATGGAATGGCTCGCCCGGGGGGCGGAATCACCCCTCGACAGGCTGGAGCGCGTGCTCCACCCGTGGGTGAGCTACCTGGTCGTGCCCCTCTTCGCGCTCGCCAATGCCGGCCTCATCATCAGCAGCGACGCTCTCCGCGCCGCAGCCGAGAGCCCCGTGACCATGGGCATCTTCATGGGCCTGGTGCTGGGCAAGGTCACGGGCATCACCGCCTTTGCCTGGCTGGCCGTCCGCCTTGGCTGGGCAGCGCTCCCCGCAGGGGCCGGCTGGGCCGACCTGGCGGGCGCGGGCCTGCTGGCGGGCATCGGCTTCACGGTCTCGCTCTTCATCACGGGCCTTGCCTTCGACGATTCCCTGCTCATCGCCGAAGCAAAGATGGGCATCTTCGGAGCATCGATCGCGGCCGGCGCGCTCGGCATGGCCGCTCTCTCGCTCCGCGCCAGGCACGCGGCCGCGCACCCATCCCCCTGAGCGGCGAAGCTTGCGGCCGGACAATCACGGGCGGCGGTTGCCACCGTTCGCGCCCGGGCCAGGCTCCCCTTCAGGCCGCGACGGCTCGCCGGCCGACAACGAACGAGGCGCCCACCATCAGCAGCCCGGCCACGAGCACGCCCGCCGCGGCCAGCTGGAAGGTCGGGTCGATCTTCGTTGCCGCCGATTCGAGCACGTCGTCGACGAGCGTTGAGAACGTCTGCGGAAAACCGGGGGTCTTCTTCACCACGATGTCCGCCACCCGCCCCACGAGCTGGCCGCGGGCTATCCACCAGAACGCGAAAGTGAAGACCCCCGCGCCGGCGAGCGCGCCGCCGCACCAGCGGGCGGTTCGCCGCCAATCGGGAATGTAGAGAACGGCAAGGACGGCGAGCGACGCCAGCGCCAGTGCCCCGGCCGCGAACCTTCCCACCGCGGCCAGCCCCAGGATCCGCCGTGGGAGTTCGAGCCGCTCTTCCAGCGGCTCGGTGACCGAGTTGGGCGCGGCCAGCAGCAGCTCGCCGTCCGGTCCCTCGTCCAGGTGAGAAATGAGCTCCTCCACCGACGCCGCCACGAGGTCGAGCAGGATCGAGGCCGTCGCGACCTTCAGCGCCCCGGCCACGTCGTCCTGCGCAACTGCCAGGAGGACCGCCTCGCCGAGCTCGCTCTCGGGCTCTATCCGGCCCACGGTGAAGACCAGCCCGGCCACCACCTCCACATCCTCCTCCGGGATCGGGTACGAGGGGATGGCGGCCGGGATGCCGCCTCCATCGAGCGTTTCGAGCGTCGCCACGAACTCGCCCACGAACTGCTCGTACGTCTCCGATCGCTCCTCGGGCAGGGCGATGACGGCCTCGATTGTGAAGTTGATGACGGCCTCGGCAATAGCCTCGACGAAGGCCGTCACGTCGATCGCGAGCACGAGGTCCCGGCCCGTCTTCATGTACTCCACGACGCGATCGATCGCCTCCTCGACGGCTCTCCGCAGCTTTCCCGGGGGCACAATCTCCTTCACAAGATCCTCGATCTCGCGCTCGGGGATGTCCACGCCCCCGAGGAGGTCCTCCACCTGTCCGGTCAGGTCGTCGTCGAAGAGCACGTCTTCGTAGGCGCGGCCGTAGGCTTCCTCGCTGTCGAGCGCCGCCTTGTAGAAGTCCGGGTCCGAAAGGTGCTGCTCCGCGGCAGTCGTGGTGAGCATGGCCGTGAACGAAAGCACAAAGGCCACCGCCAGGAAGGGCGCCGCCAGGCGGCGACGGCGGACAAGCGAAGGTGCGGGCTGCCGCTGGAACACTCGCTTCCTCGTCATGAGAGATGGTCGCCGAAAACTAGCAATCCCGGGCCCACCGGGCAAACGAATGGTGTGCTACTTCTTGCGCGACCCGTAGTCCTCGAAAGGGTCGTCGCGCTCGCGGACCGCCTGCCGGAAGCCCGCCTCCTGCGACCGCTTTACGAAGTCCAGGCCTTCCTGCGTGTGCCGGGCGATGCCATCGAAGAGAACGCCAAGCTGGCGGCTGGAAGCGAGCCCCATGTTCTCGGCCGTCTGGTTGCACAGCAGCTTGTGCATGATCAGCTGGTTGGTGGGCAGCATGGCCATGCGCCGGGCAAAGGCAAAGGCGTGCTCCTGCAGGCGCTCATCGGGCACGGCCTCGAGAATCAGCCCGATCTCTGCCGCCTTCGGGGCAGGGATCTCATCGCCCGTGAGCAGGTAGCGCTTGGCCTTCTCCAGCCCGATGCGGTAGACCCACATGGCCGTCGTGGGCGTCCCCCACACGCGCGCCGGCGGGTAGCCGAACGTGGCCGATTCGCCGGCGATGATGATGTCGGCACAGAGCACCATGTCGGTGCCGCCACAAATGCACCATCCCTGCACGGCGGCGATCGTCGGCTTCCGGGCGTACCAGAGCTTCATGAAGGTCTCCGCGAAGCGGCCGATCATCTGCATGTCCTGCACCGAATCCCACACGGGCGCCCCCGGCCGTGGCTCCCGGGGCGCCGCCGTGGCCCAGTCGAGACCATAGCCCGAGCAGAAAGCGGGCCCCTCGGCGCGCAGGAGGATGACGTGCGCCGCGGGGTCGCGGTCGAGCGCGTCGATGGCCTCGGCCAGCTCATCCCGCAGGGCGGGCGTGATGGTGTTGTACTCGCGCGCCCGCGAAAGCGTGATGATGCCCACGGCATCCGTGATCTCTGTTCGAAGTGTCGAGGGCATTGCCTTCCTCCCGGCGTTGTAGGGCACAATCTGTCCCGGCAGGAACGATGCGCCCGCCACACTCCCCGCGCAAGCACTCAGCCTCGAATCACCTTCTCGAGCATCTCCAGGAGGTCGGCGGGGCGATAGGGCTTCTGGATGAAGCCCGCCGCGCCCGTGCTCTCAAGGCGGGCGAGCGATTCCTCTTCGCCGTAGCCGCTGGAGAGGACGACGCGCACTGCCGGGTCGATAGCGCGGAGCACCCTGAACGTTTCGGCGCCATCCATGCCGGGCATGGTGAGGTCAAGCACCACGAAGTCGAAATCGCCCGGGTGAGCGCGAAAGAGCCGCACCGCCTCGTGCCCGTCTTGCGCCACGGTCACCTTTGCCCCTGCCCTTTCCAGCACCCGCGCGGTCAGCCTGCGGACGGCGTCATCGTCGTCCACAACGAGGGCCCGGCTGCCATCCAGGGTCACCACAGCCGGCGCCGCTTCGGGAACCGGTGCGGCTTCCACGCCATCGGCGGCAGGGATGAGCACCCGGAATGTCGAGCCCCTCCCCGGCTCGCTTGCAACGATGATCGCCCCCCGGTGCGAGCGGATGATCCCCAGCACGGCCGCCATTCCAAGGCCCCGGCCCGTGAACTTGGTCGTGAAAAACGGCTCAAAGATGCGGTCCATGGTCGCCTGGTCCATCCCTGAACCCGTGTCCGACACCTCGACAAAGGCGTAGGTGCCCGGTGGCAGGTCACCATCGACGTACGAGCGCAGCAGGTCTTCGCGCGTCGCCTCCATGGCCCCCGTCTTGATCGTTATCGTTCCCGGGCTGTCGCCGATTGCGTCGGAGGCGTTGGTGATGAGGTTCATCACCACCTGGCGGAGCTGGGTGGCATCGCCCTCGACCGCCGGGAGCCCGGGGGCAAAGTCGTAGACGAGCCGCGCCTTCTTCGAGATTGAGACTTCGAGCAGGTGGGCCATCTCGTTCACAAGGCCGTCCAGGTTGACCGGCTCCACGGTGAAACGCGCCCGCCCCGCGTAGGCGAGAAGCTGACGCGTGAGCTCGGCTGCGCGCAGCCCCGCGGACTCGATGTCCCGCACGGTGTCGCGAGCGGCGGACCCGGGGGGTAATTCGTTGAGCGCCAGGCCGGCGTTGCCGATGATCCCTGCCAGCAGGTTGTTGAAGTCGTGCGCGATTCCGCCTGCGAGCACTCCCAGGCTTTCCAGCTTCTGGGTGTGCTGGATCTGCGCTTCCATGTGCTGGCGTTCGGCTTCGGCCTTTTTTCGGGCCGTGATGTCGAGCGCCACCACATGCACCGCCGGGCGACCCTCGTGGATGAAGGGCGCGGCCGTCACCTCCACCGTTACAGTTGTCCCATCGAGCCGTACATAGGTTTGTTCGACTGGGAAGAGCCCCTTCTCCCCACCGAGCATGCGGGCGATGCGGTCGAGCGCAATCTCCCGGCTGACAGGATCGAGCACTTCCCGGATATCCATCCCTTTGAGCTCTTCCGGACTGTTGGCGCCCAGCAACCGCGCGCCGGCCGCGTTGGCGAACACAATCAGCCCGTCCTGGTGCACGGCAATCCCGTAGGGCGAGGTGTCGACGAGCAGCCGGTACCGCTCCTCGCTCTCCCTGAGCGCAGCATCGGCCCTCTTCCTGTCGCTGACATCGTGAATCACGATTCCGAGCGCAGCCGGGGCACCGTCGGGGCCCGGCATGGTGAAAAGAGAGAAGGTGATTGCGATACGCCGCCCATCCTTCGTCAGGCGCTCCGTCTCGGCGCGAACGATCTCTCCCCTGAGGGCGCGTTGCGAAAAGCCGGCCGCCTCTTCGCGCAGCTCCGGGGGCGTGATGGGCTCGAAGGTCATGCCCACCATCTCCTCGGCGGTGTAGCCAAAGAGCTGCTCGGCGGCGCGATTCCAGGTGAGGATCCGTCCCTCCATGTCGCGGCTCATGATCGCGTCGTGGGAAGATTCGACGATCGCCGCCAGTTGTGCCGACACACGGGCTGCTTCCCGGCGCTCATGTTCCGTCCGCTTCTCTTCGCTCAGGTCGTGGAAGATGGCGGCAATGCCCGTCTGGGCACCATCCACGTCGCGAATGGGAAAGGCCGAGATGCGCACGGGGAGAGTGCGGCCATCGGGACCGCGGGCCTCGATCTCGGCCTCGAACGGCTCTCCCGAAAGCGCCCGGGCAGTGAGGGGCGCCATGCGCGCGCGCTCGTCCCCTGCTGCCAGGTCGAGCCCCCTTATACCCACTATGCGGGAGGCCGGCCACCCAATGATTCGCTCAAAGGCAGGGTTCACGTACGTAACCACCCCGCTCATGTCGCGAATGAGGATGGCATCGTTGGTGGAATGGACCACCTCCGCCAGCCGGAGAGCCTCGTTCACCGCCTGTACTCGCTCGCGCTCCAGCCGCTGCCTGTCGGAGATATCGCGGAGCATCACTACATCCACCACCTGCCCGCCGGGGCCCGGAATGGAAAAGAAGGTTGCCGCCACGCCCAGGCGGCGGCCGTCCTTCGTGACGCACTCGGTCTCGGTCTGTCTCGTGCCATCGCGTTCGGGCGTATCCGCCGCCTCATTCGCGCGCAAGCCGGGGTCGGGGGGAAGGACCTGCTCTGCCCGGGTCCCCACCATCTCCCGGGCCTGGAACCCCAGCAGCCGTTCGGCGCCCCGGTTCCAGGTGAGCACCGTTCCGTCCCGGGCGCGGCTGATGATGGCATCATCCGAGGCTTCGACCATGGCAGCGAGCCGCGCCCGCTCGCGCTCGGCGGCCACGCGGATACCGGTATCCCTGAGCACGGACCCCACCCCCGTCACGCGGCCCGAAGCATCGCGGACGGGAAAGGTGGAAAGCGAAACCAGCACCTCGCGCCCATCGCGAGTGAGCGCCACGGCGCGGTCGACCACCACGTCCGCTCGAAGAGCCCGTGCCAATAGCTCCATGGCCTCGGCGCGGTGGCGCGGCGGCGAGATATCGAACAGGCTGCGGCCAGCCATCTCCTTGGCGCTGTAACCAAGCAGCCGCTCGGCCCCCACGTTCCACGCCGTGATCGCGCCGCCCGGATCGGCGCCGATGATGGCGACGTCGGCCGCTTCCACAACGTCGGCGAGGTTTATTCCCTGCGCGGCCCCCTGCCCCCCTGTGCCCTCGGCAGGCTCAACCGCCGCTGCAGGCTGCCGCCCTGGGGAGGGCCAGCGCCGGCGGCCCGCCATGAACCCAAGCGCCAGGAAAAGCGCGGCGCCCACAAGCGCGACCGCCCCGCCCGGCCACAGCGCATCCGCGTGGACGATAGAGTGGTCGAACAGCCCCGGGCCCGGTAGTCCGCGCCCGGCCGTCCCGGCGTTGGCGGCGAGCGCCGCCGGTGAGCTGCCCGGGGCATGCGTCGCAGGTCCATCCGCCGGGGGATCCATGGGCAGGGAGAGAGTGGCGCATTCCCCGGGACTTCCGAGTTGGCGCTCAAGGGCCGCCGCGGGCTGCGCTCCCAGCACCAGCCCGAGCACCAGAAAGCCCGCCACCAGGGGCCGGCGCTGTGCTGTGGACGGCCACCAGGGCGGCATTAACAACCCCCTTCTGCGTGCACCTGCCCTGTATACCGCACGAATCATAAGTTAACGCCGGGTCGAGTGTCAGGCTTCGATTGAATCCTTGTTTCGTCCAAAACAGCGCCATCACGCAAGAGGTCGCCGGGGGCTGCTCCAGGGGGGCGCCCTATTGCCCCACGATGGGGGTGCAAAGACTTTAATAAGTTCGTAAACTTGCGTTATCCGCAGGAAGAATGGCGCGAAGCATGTACATCGTGGTGCATTACTTGTCAGGAAACAGGATAATTCGAACGTGACCGCCAACCAGTCCGCTACTCTCGCCTCGTTGCCTACCACCCGGCGCGAGATCCTGACGACGCTCAAGGAG
Source organism: bacterium (assembly GCA_003577245.1). Lineage (GTDB taxonomy): Bacteria > Chloroflexota > Dehalococcoidia > Tepidiformales > Tepidiformaceae > UCB2. The sequence goes on from QEVS01000004.1 coordinate 127,725, forward strand.
CGTGGTGGCGCCCGCGCCGAGGAGCTCGCAACCGCGCTTGGCATCACGGTGAGCGCCATCCGGCAACACCTGGCCGCCCTCGACGCCGGTGGCCTCGTTTCTCACCGCGAGCTCAAGGGCGGCCCCGGCCGGCCCAAGTTCATCTTCCACCTCACTGCCGCCGCCGAGGCCCTCTTCCCCCAGGCCTACAGCGAGCTCGCCAACGACCTGCTCGATATCGTCCGCGGAGAGGACCCCGGTATGGCCGACCGCGTGCTCCAGCGCCTGGCCGAACGGAACCTGGGTTTCACCAGGAACCGGCTCCGCGGCCAGGGCTACGCCGAGCGCCTGAACAGCCTCGTCAGCGTCCTCGATGAGCGCGGCTTCTTGCCCCGGCTCGAAACCCACGAAGACGGCTCCTTTACCCTGACGATGCACAACTGCCCTGTCCTTGCCGTGGCAACGAACTTCCAGGGCATTTGCGATGGCGAGGTCGGGGTGCTGCAGTCGGTCCTGCCCGAGGTCGAACTGACCCAGTGCACGCGCATGCGCGAAGGCTCGCACGCCTGCGAGTTCCGCGGCGCCCCCCGTCGCAAGTAGGGCCCGGCTTTCTCCCCAATCCCTGCAAGGCGATGGCCACCCGAGCCAGCGCCCACAACAAAGCGGGGCCGGATGTCCCGGCCCCGCCCATGCTTGCTCCAGGGAGCCCTCGCCTCGAACGAGTCTAGAGAGCCTCGATGATGGTGCTGATGCCCATCCCGGCGCCGATGCACTGCGTGGCGAGGCCATACTTCTTGCCGCTGCGCCGCAGTTCGTGGCCAACGGTGAGCACAAGGCGCGCTCCCGTCGCCCCGAGCGGATGCCCAATCGCAATCGAGCCGCCGTTGACGTTCACCCGGTCGAGCGGGATGCCAAGGTCCTTGCAGGACGGGATAACCTGCGCCGCGAACGCCTCGTTGAACTCCACCCGGTCGATGTCGCCCGCCTCTATCCCGGCGTGGCGGAGCGCCTTCTTCGTCGAGGGGATCGGGCCGAGGCCCATCACCTGCGGCTTCACGCCGGCCACGCCGTAGCCAACGATCCGCGCCAGGGGCTCCAGCCCGAGCTCGAGGGCCTTCTTCTCGCTCATGAGCAGCGCCGCCGAGAAGCCATCGTTGGTCGGGCAGCTGTTGCCGGCCGTGATGCGGAGCTCTTCGCCGCGCGGGCTCACCACGCCCTTCACGGCCGGAAGCTGACCAAGCGTCTCAAGGTTTGTGCCCGGCCTCAGGCACTCGTCACGGTCGAAGACGATCTTCTGGCCGCGCTCGGCCTCCACCCAGTTGCCTTCCGCATCGAAGACGGGCTCTTCAACCTCAAGCGGGATGATCTCGTCCTTGTAGATACCCTTCTCGTAGGCCGCGGCCGTCTTCCGGTGGCTCTCCACCGAAAAAGCATCCATCTCTTCGCGCGTGAGTCCGTAAACCTCGGCCACGTTCTGGGCCGTCTGAACCATGGAAAGGATCGGCGAGTAGTCCAGGATCTCGTCCTGGAAGGGAACGCTGAAGGTGTCGAAGTGGTCCGGCGCCATGTCGCGCTGCAGCTTGCTCATGGCCAGCCGCTTCTGGTTGAACTCGGTGATGCGGGTGGCCGTGCCGCGGGGCCCGCCACCAAGTTGGCGGCCCATGCGCTCCACGCCGATGGCGATGCCGCATTCGGTGGCCCCCACCTGGATCGACTGGGCGACGCGGTGAAGGGTCTCCATGCTCGAGCCGCACTGGCGGTTGCTGGAGAAGGACGAGACCTCCATGGGCAGGCCCGCAAGCCTGGCCACGACATCTCCGCCAATGCCGGCAAGCTCGGCAACCCCGCCGACGTTGCCCATCCCAACGTCCTCAATCATCCAGGGGCCCACCTTCGGGTTCCGCTCCAGGAGAGCGCGCACAACCTGGGCGCCCACCTCATCCAGCCGGGTGGCCACCAGCTTGCCTCGCCCGCCGCGCGAGAACGCGGAGCGGACGCCATCCACGATAACGACGCTGTTCAGTTCCAAGGGTCTTCCTTCGTGACTGCGGGCCGCTTCTATGGCTCGCAGCGGTGTGATTCGCGAATCATATCGCAGCTACATCTGCGGGGCGAATAGTCCCGCCTGCGAATGGCCCCACAGGCGGCGAACGATGATGGCAGCCGGTGGAGAGCCACCTGCCCGGCCGTCAGCCCCCGGCAGCCCCGCGGTAACCGGGAGCGCCTCAGGCCGCCGGGGGCAGCGTGGGCAGCCACTCCGCCGCGCGGGAATTGCCCAGCCGCGCGCGTGAACGCGAGGTGGGGCGCAGGCCATCGCGCCAAGAAGGCGCCGTGCCCGCCGCGCGGAAGCCACGTACCTGGAGCCCGGCCTGCGCGAACTTTTCGAGCACCGCGCCAAGGGGCACCCGCGGCTCGATGTAGACGCCATCGATGGTGTGGGCGCACATCGTCGCAAGGCCTTCGCGTTCCAGGCGCGCGGGGAACCCCGGCGGCGCCCAGCCTGTTTCCACGACATATCCCCTGCCGGGGCGGTAGGTTGCCTGCTCGCTCATCACATTCCCTCCGTGGTTTTGTTGTCCATGCAATGGACCGCGGCCCCGGTGGGGTGACGCCGGCGGCGCGTGCATCGTAAAGACGCCCTGACCCGCCCGTTCCGATGCGCTGTCACCCGATTAGGGTTATAGTCATAGCACGATGCCAGTTGAGCTCGAACCGGCCCCGCTAACGCACGGGCCCCGCGTGGCCGTTTCCGGTGTGATGGAGCTCAACTTCGCGCTCTTCACGGTCGAGTGCCTCACCCGGCCCCCTCGCTATGGAGCCTATCCCTGCGCTCCGTGGGCCCAATCCGCCCTTACTTCCGATCCCGGCACTCTCAACCGGGTCGCCGCCTTCTGGGGTGACGGGCATGCCGAGTGGGCCGAATCGCTCATCCTTGCCCATCGCGGCGGAATGCTGCTTGACGAATCACCCGATGCCTTCCTCGAAAACCTCGACCGCCTCATCATGCTCACCCCCGACGTCCCGCCCCTCCCCAGCGAATCGCCCGAGGTGCGCGACCTCCTTGTAGCGCGCATCGCCCGCCTCCGCGACTCGCAGGACCTGCGGCGCCAGTACGCGGGGCTCCTCCGCGACGTCTGGAACCTGGTGGAGCCGGGATGGCGCAAGGAAGGGCTCCCGGGCGCGCGCCAGAGAGCCGCACGTCTCGAGCAACAGCTCGCCGGCGGCGCCGATGTGCGCACGCTGCTTCCCGGGCACCACTTCGTGATGCGCGAACGTCACGCTGCCGAGTTCCGGGCGGCCGAAGAACGGGGCGAGGCCGTGCTGGTGCCCCTCGCCGTCTCCGGCGCTGGCGTCGCCTACTTTGTCCTCCCCGGGATTGCGATCGTGGCCTTTGGTCCCGAAAGCGGCGCCGGCAGCGCAAAGCACCGTGCCTCCATGGAGCGCGCCGCCGCGAGGTTCAAGGTCCTTTCTGACGCCACGCGCCTCGCCATCCTCGACCAGGTCAGCTACGACGACCACACCATCACTGACCTCGCGCGGTCGCTTGAGGTCTCGCAGCCGACCGTGAGCGTGCACATGAAGGCGCTTCGCGAAGCCGGCCTCGTCGAGGCGCATCGCGAAGACGGGCGCACAACCTACCGGGCCGCGCCGGCGCGCACCCGCGAATACGTCAACGAAGCGCTGGAGGAGCTCGGACGCTGAGCGATAGCCGCCGCCGGGAGCAGCCATTGGCGCTTTCGATTTACGGGTTTGCCCTAGAGACTGTTCCCCTGCTTGTTGTTCTCATGTTGGAACGCGGTGGTATATTAGGCGCCGGCCCGGCGCTGGCGGGGTGTAGCTGCCGTAAAGCGGTAGCGTGCGCCGGGTTCGCGACACCCCGTGCCTATCCTGCGAGATGAAGGACGGTCTTACCGCTTGACCGAACCACTCCAGGTTGGCCAGTTCGCGATAGTCGATCACGAACCGGTTGACCGCGGCCCGAATGCCGGGATCTTCCATGGCAGAGGGCCGGCCGACGACCGCGCTGAGCTCTACGCTCTCGCCGAAGGCACCACGCCCGCCGGCGAAGCCTTCGCGGGCCACGTCGTCTCGGCCATCGGCAGCGCCTGGCACACGCTCGATCTCTCGCTCACCGGGGCGCTTCGGCGCGTGTTCGACGAGGCCCGGCGCAACCTGCGCGACTGGAACCAGAAGAGCATCGCCCAGCACCGTGTCAGCATCGGCCTTACCTGCTTCGCCCGCCGCGGCGAAAACGCCGTCATCGCCCAGGCAGGGCCTTCAGCCATCTTCCACTTCCACGGCGGCTCCGTCCGCGCTTACTACAGCGACGAAGAGCACGCCCACCCGGTTGGCACGAGCGCGAGCGCCGAACCGCAGCTCACGCGCCTGCCCTTCGAGGCCGGCGATCGCCTCCTCCTCATCTCCACCGCTGCCCTGCACGAGCTGGACGACGAGCTCATCAGCGGCATCGTGTCTCTTCCCATTGACCGCGTCCTGCCCGACCTCTATCGCCGGTTGCAGGGTCTGCGCAATCTCACCGCGGTCCTCGTCGCCTCACCCGACGAAGCCGCCCGTCCCGCCGGCGATGCCCGGGACGCCGGCCACGAGGCGCCCGCTCCCGTGATCGACGCCACCGCGGGGAGCGTTCCCGCGCTCCCCCCGCCGGCCATTGGCGAAGACCAGGAAGAGGACGCCTACCAGCCCAGCCTGTTCATCGACGAACCGGGGGAACCCGCCCGCGTGGTTCTGCACGAAGTGGCGCCCCGGCCCATCGCCTCCACCCTGCGTTTCCCGGAAGCTCCCGTTGACGTTCCCGCACCGCTGCGCCGTGCTGCAGGCGACAGCCTGCTGGCCGCTCTCGCCGTCGAGAGGCAGCTGCGCGTGGCCATGGCGCATTCGGCGACCGTGGCGAACACGATGGCAGCAGCCGGCAGCTATCAAGGGGGGCCCACCTGGCGCAACGCCCCGGCCACCACCGAATCGTCCCCGGCAGCGGCGGAAAGGCGCCGCCAGCGCAACGGCAGCTTCTCCCGTGGCCTTGTCCGCGGCGAAGCCCCGCCACTGCCGCCTGTTGCCGCCGACCCCGATACTGTCCCACCCGTTGAGGAGCTGGCCGCCGGCATTCGCGCCTCGACCACGCTTGCCAGCCCGAGCCTGGCGAGCCCCGCGGCCACAACCATCGCCACCGAGAACTCGGCCGCCTATCCCCACGGGGGCTCGCTGGTACGGGTGCGCGACAACATGGGCGGACGCTGGAAGGGCGGCGGTGGCCTTTCCAAGCGCCGCAGCACGACCTCGGCGCAGCTTCCTCCCACGTGGCTCGTGGTCATCATTGGGCTCGGCATCCTGCTCGCCCTCGTTGGCTACCTGGTTGTGCCCGGGATGCTGGAACAGGACCGCAGCGCCCGCTACACCAGCCTCATCGACGGCGCCCAGAGGATGCTTGCCACGGCCCGCGTGCAGGAAGATCCCGGCGAACGGCGCAAGGCCCTGACCGAGGCCCAGGCGCTCCTCCTCGAAGCCCAGGAAACCAGCCCCGGCCACCCCGAGGCGGGCGAGCTCATCAACGAAGTCGCAGGCGCCATCTCCACCCTCGATGCAGTCGCCACTCCCGCCTCCGTGGATACCCTCGCCGACCTCTCGCAGTTCGGCGACAAGCCTGTTACTCCCCTGCGCCTCACCATGGGCGAAGAGACCGCCTATGTTCTCGATAGCTCCTCGTCGCAAGTGATCGCCGTCACCCTTGCCAATGGCGAAAAGAGCGTCATTTTCGCAGAGGACAAGGCCGCCGGCCGGGGCCGTCCCATTGCGACCACCATGGCCAACAACGCCGAGATTGGCCGCAACACCCTCGTCATCGCCGATTCGGAGAAGGGCCTCTGGGCCTACACCGCCGAAACCGGGCTGCGGCGGCTCGCCTTCGCCGCGCCTTCCGGGCTGGGCATCACCGACATCGCCCTCTGGGAGCGCGACCTCTTCGTCCTCGACGCCGCGCAGTCCACCGTTTACCGTTTCAGCCCCGCCGACAGCGGGTACGGAACGGCCCCCCGGAAGCACCTCTCCACCCCCGACCTGGCCGCTGCCCGCCGCTTGATGGTGGACGACGAGATCATCACCGTTGACGCGAACGGAGCCATTCACCGCTTCGCCGGGCAGGTTTCGCTTGTGCTTTCCGGGGCCGGCATCGACAAGAAGATCGCCGCCGCCGAAGTTCCCCAGTCCCTGGGCGCCAATGGCGATATCGCCATCCTCGATGCGGCTGCCGACCGCATCGTGGTCTTCCGACGGGATGGGACGTTCGACCGCCAATACCGCCACAAGGACTTCCAGGGCCTTACCGCCTTCGCCGTCCGCGATGGCGTGGGCTACGTGTTCACCAGCTCCGGCCACCTCCGCCGCATAACCTGGTAAGCCGATTCAACAATCCATCACGGAACCGGGCTACAATCGTTCACGGAGCGTGAACCCCGGAGAGCCGCCTTGACCCGCATCCTCGTCACCACCGATGGCTCCCAGCTTTCGCGCAGCGTGCTTCCCCACGCGGTGCGCCTTGCCGCGGCCTGCGGCGCCCGGCTTGTGCTCGCTCGCGTGCTCAATCCCTCGGTGGACCTCCCCCACAACCATGCGGGCGAGCCTGACGCCCTCGCCGCGCTGGTGCGCACCTGGCAGGCGGAGCTCGAATCTGTTCTCCGGGCCGCAGAGGCCGAGGGCTCGGCCACGGTTGCCATCGAAAGCAACGGTGAAAGCACCCATGAAGCCATCGTCCGCGTCGCCGTGGAACAGCAGGCAGCGCTCATCGCGATGCACTCCCGCGGCAGCGGGGCCCTGCGCCGGGCGCTGCTTGGCAGCGTGGCCATGGGGGTGCTCGGCCACTGGCAGGGGCCCCTGCTGGTCACGGGCGGCCACGCTCGCTCCCCTTCCCATGAGCGCCCCTACAGCATCGTCATCACCAGCGATGGTTCGCCTGCATCGCTCGACGTGGTGCCCGCGCTCGAAGCCGTCCTCACGCCGGGACGGATCCCGGTCACCCTGGTTCGCATCTGCGAGCCGCGCAGCGGGCGCCCGAGCCCCGAGGCCGAGCAGGCAGCCTGCCTCCACCAGCTGGAACGCCTTCGCGAGCAGCTCCCCCCGGGGGTCGCCTGCGAGTGCCGCTGCCCGGCGGCAGCCTACGAACAGCCCGTCGCCGGCGCCATCATCGAAGCGGCGGAGCTGGCCAACGCCGGCGCCATCGCCATGTCCACCCACGGCCACGGGGCGATGCGCCACCTGCTCGCAGGGAGCGTCGCCCTCGACGTGCTCGGCCACTCCCCCGTTCCCCTGATCCTCGTGCGCTGCCGGGGCTAGCGCCATTGCCCGATTCTCCTCGGCCCCCGTATCGTGGTACCACGATGCTGGCTCTTCCTCCCCGCGGTTGCGCAGGCTGCTCCTGTCCCGCGGGGCCCTGTCCCTGACCGGGCCCCCTGCCACGCCGCCGTCTGCCACCCGGGAGGTCCCCTGCAACATGTCCACCCTTTTCCAGATTCGCGATGACATCCGCGCTGCCCTCGCCCGCGACCCGGCGGCCCGGAACGCCGCCGAAGTAGTCCTGTTCTATCCCGGCTTCCATGCCCGCATCGCCCACCGCCTCGCTCACGCGCTCCATCGCCGGGGCGTGCCCCTCATCCCGCGCGGGATCATGCACCTGGCCCGCTTCTTCACCGGCATTGAGATCCACCCCGGGGCCCGGATCGGGCCGCGCTTCTTCATCGACCACGGGATGGGCGTCGTCATCGGCGAAACGGCCGAGATCGGCGCCGGCGTCACGCTCTACCAGGGCGTCACCCTGGGCGGCACAAGCACCCGCCGGGCCAAGCGGCACCCCACTCTCCGCGACAACGTGGTGGTGGGCGCCGGCGCCAAGGTTATCGGCGCCGTCGAAATCGGCGAGAACGCCCGCATCGGCGCCGGCTCGGTGGTGGTTACCAGCGTCCCCGCCAACGCCACCGTCGTGGGCGTTCCCGGCCACATCGTTGCCTTCCACGACGACTCCAACGGCGTCATCCAGCGGCTCCCCGACCCTGAATGGGAACGCCTCAACGACCTCGACCGCCGGCTACAGGACCTGCACGACCTCGTCGCCCACCTGGAGGGACACCTGGCCGGTCTCCACGACGAACATCACAATGGCGAACCTACCGCCACCAGAACTGATGACTGAGGGGCACCGTTGACACGCATCACCGACACGCTAACCGGCGCCAGGCACGACCTGCGGCCGCTCGCCCCCGACGGCGTCGTGCGCCTCTACGTCTGCGGCGTCACGCCCTACAGCGAATCCCACGTGGGACACGCTCTGCACGCCATCGTCTTCGATGTCCTTCGCCGCTACCTCGAATGGCGCGGCTTCAAGGTCCGCCATGTCCAGAACTTCACCGACATCGATGACAAGCTCATCGACCGGGCGAACCGCCTCGGCGTGCCCATGGAAGAGCTGGCACAGGAGAACATCGAGGCCTACCTGCGCCAGCTCAAGGCGATGAACGTCATGCCCGCGACCGTCTATCCCCGCGTCACCGAGATGGTTCCCCAGATCATCGCCTTCATCTCCGGCCTAATCGAAAAGGGCTTTGCCTACCCCTCGGGTGGGGACGTCTACTTCCGCGTGCGCAAGAAGGCCGACTACGGCAAGCTCTCGCATCGCAACATCGACGACCTGCGCAGTGGCGCGCGCGTCGACCCCACCGAGCTGAAGGACGATCCCCTGGACTTCGCGCTCTGGAAGGGGGCGAAGCCGGGAGAGCCCGCCTGGGAGAGCCCCTGGGGCCCCGGGCGGCCCGGCTGGCACATCGAATGCTCGGTCATGGCCCGCGAGACCCTCGGCGACCAGATTGACATCCACGGCGGCGGCGCCGACCTCATCTTCCCCCATCACGAGAACGAAATCGCCCAGACCGAGGCGTTCACCGGCAGGCCGCCTTTCGCCGCCACCTGGATGCACAACGCCCTCCTCCAGCTCGGGACCGAGAAGATGTCGAAATCCCTCGGCAACCTCGTGACCATCGACGAGGCGCTGGCGCGATACGGCTCCGACGCGCTCCGCCTCTTTGTGCTCGGCAGCCACTACCGTAGCCCGTCGACGTATTCCGACGAGGCCCTGGAGGCGGCGAAGACCGGCGCCGAACGCCTGCGCGAAGCCGCCTTTGCGAACTGCCCGGTGCCGCCCGGCACTCCCCCTGACTCCACGGAATCATCCGCGCCGCACCCGGCCGGCCCCCGGCAACTCCTCGATTGGGCCAGGTTCGACCTGGCGATGGACGACGACCTGAACACGCCTCGCGCGCTCGCCGTTCTTTTTGACCATGCGCGGACCATCAACCGGCTCAAGGACAGCGTGGATATCAGGCCCGCGCAGGAGGAGTTCAGGCGCCGCTGCGAAGTGCTGGGCCTCACCCTCGAATCGGCCCCCACCGGAGCACAGGAGGCCGCCCCCTTTATCGACCTGCTCGTGGCCGTGCGCGGCGAGCTCCGGGCCGCGAAGCAGTGGGCGCTCTCCGACCGCATCCGCGACGGGCTCGCCGGGCTCGGCGTCGAACTGAAGGATGGCCCCGAAGGCACCACCTGGTCGGCCTAGTCATGGGCCAGCGTGGGGCACGGTGGGGTGCACACCCCATGTGATGGGCGTCCGCCGGGAGAGCCCGGGCGGTGTCTGAAGTCCTGGGGACCTTCTATGAGCGCGGCCAGCACACCGTGATCTACGGCGACCGCGGCGTGGGCAAGACTTCCCTGGCGAATGTGACTCAGAGGCAGCTCGCGCGCCGCGAAGACGTCCGGGACGTGGCACGGCCCCTCGTCCTCAAGGCAGGCTGCGATTCCACCGGCGACTTCACTTCGGTATGGAGGCGCGTCCTCCGCGGAGTTGCCGGGCTGGGCCTCTGACCTCCGCCCCATCCTCTGGCCCGGCCCGGAACCGAACGAAAGGACGGACCCGAATCGTCCGCCTGGCCCGCCGGGCAGCGCGGCCGTTCATCAACCGGCCCGGCCTGTTCCTCAGCCCGGCGTGGCGGGCAGCTCAAGGTATTCTGCCAGGGCCACGGCATCGTTCATCGTCTCGTTCCGGGCGGCAAAGAGGAGCGTGAGCGTGCCCCCGGCGGCCAGGTCCCGGAGACGCGTGAGTGCTTCCGCGGCCGCCGGCTCCGCAAGCTCCTCCCGGTATCGGCGCTTAAACTCGGCCCACTTTTCGGGGTCGTGCGCGAACCACTGCCGAAGCTCTGTCGAAGGCGCCACCTCTCGCAGCCACTCGTCCACCGCTGCCCGTTCCTTCGAAAGGCCGCGTGGCCAGAGGCGATCAACCAGGACCCGGCGCCCATCGCTCGCCGCCGGCCGGTTGTAAACGCGCTTCACCTGCACCGTCACGGTTTGCGCCCTCCTTCGTACCGGGGTGCGCCCTGTCCGGGGTAATGGGGAAAGCGGGCGGCCTTCCCTGCATTGTCACGCGCGCCCGAACGGGACGCACCCTACCCTCGCCCCCCGGTCAACTTCCCCGTGCCGCCCTCAAACCTCGCGATCCGTTACCCTAGCCCCATGACAGAACGCCAGTACGCGGCTGCCGGGGTCGACCTCGCCGCACGCAACCAGTTTGCGAAGAGCCTGCCCGGGATCCTGGCCCAGGCCCGCCGCCCGGAGGTCATCTCCGATGCGGGCCCGTTCAGCGGCCTCTTTCGCCTGGGAGATCGCTACCGCGACCCCGTGATCACGGCCAGCGCCGACGGCATCGGCACCAAGGTGAAGCTCCACCTTGCAGCCGGCAGGCTCGACCTCTGTGGCGCCGACATCATCGGCCACAGCGTGAACGACATCCTCGCCTGCGGCGCCGAACCCCTCTTCTTCCTCGATTACATCGCCGGGAACCGCCTCAGCAACGACCAGAAGCGGTCGCTTGTCGAAGGCGTCGCCCGCGCCTGTGCCGATTCTGGCTGTGCCCTCCTGGGCGGAGAAACGGCCGACATGCCCGACATCTACGCCCCGGGCGAGTTCGACCTTGCGGGCTTCATCGTCGGCGTGGTTGAGCGCGACCGCATCATCGACGGCTCGAAGATCGCCGCGGGCGACGCACTCATCGGCCTGCCCAGCTCTGGCCTGCACACGAACGGCTTCTCGCTCGCCCGGCGGGCGCTCGACATCTGCAATGGCGAGCCGCTCGCCGAGACCCGACGCCGGCTCGAGGAGCGCCCCGGGCTGCTGGGAGGCCAGTCGCTCGCTGAGGCCCTCCTGGCCACGCACCTGCCGTACTTCCATGCCGTCGCTCCCGTGCTCGACCGCATCCACGGAATCGCACACATCACCGGCGGCGGCTACGTGGAGAACGTGCCCCGCATTCTTCCGCCGGGCGTCACGGCCGTCTTCGATACGCGGTCATGGCCGGTGCTACCCATCTTCCAGCTCATCCAGGAGCGCGGCGGCATCACCGGCGAGGAGATGTACGAGGTCTTCAACATGGGTATCGGGCTCGTGCTCATGGTTTCGCCCGCCGATGCCGAGGCCGTGCTGGCGGCCATCCCCGGCGCCCTGCGCATCGGACAGGTGACCGCCGGCGCCGGCCGCCGCGTCGAACTCAAGGGGCTTTGAGCCCGCCTATGCCCCTTCGTGCCGTCCCCCTCGCACTCGCACTCGTGCTCCTCGCCTCCGCCTGCAAGAACAGCTCAAGCTCGACCTACACGGAGAATGAGGTCGTCAGCGAGGCTTTCCCATCTGTCGCCAACCCCCGCCTCGTCGTTGAGACTTTTCGCGGCCGCATCGAGGTCACCGGTTCACCGGACCCGGATATCGCCGTTGAGGTGACGAAGGCCGGCACCGGGAGCAGCTCACAGGCCGCACTGCGCGACCTCCGCTTCGTCGGCGTGGGCATCCAGCGCGAAGGCGGGACCATTCAGGTGGTTGCCGCTCGCAGTGCGGGTGCGAGCGTCTCCACCACCTCGGCCGCGCACGTGGCGGTTCGCCTTCCGGCCGGAGCGAGCATCAACATCAAGACGGCCGACGGCGAAATCACCGTGACCGGCATGGCCGGTGGCGTCATTGCCGAGACCGAGAACGGGCCAATCACCATTGCCGGCGGCCGCGGCCAGGTGAGCGCCCGCACCAAGAACGGCGAGATCCGCATCGACGGGGAGCTCCTCACCGTGGAGGCGCGGACCGAGAACGGCAGCATTGGCTTTTCCGGGTCCCTTTCCCCGGCCGTGAGCCAGATGCGGTCGGGGAACGGCGCGATCACCGTCGACCTACCTCCCTCCGCCGACTTCCGTCTCGAAGCCAGCACCATCACCGGCACGGTCACGTGCGCGTTCAACCTCCCCGGGGCCGACAATTCGGCAAAGACCAACCTTTTCGGCGCGACCAGCACCGGCGCGAAGACCGTCCTCGCCCTTCACACCAACAACGGGAACATCTCCATCCGCTGAGCGGCCGGCAGTGACATCGCCCGCTCGGCGCTCGCGCTTCCACCGCGCAGCCTGCCGGCGGAGGTGGCACATTGGACCGCAACGCTTTCTTCGCTGAAGTCTGCAGCCGCATGGGTTGGGAACCCACGCCATGGCGGCTGGCGGCCTTTGCCGAATGGGCCCGGCTCGAAGGGATGCCCTACGAGCGCACCTTCAATCCCCTGGCCACCACCCGCCTGAGCACCGGCACGCCGCTCGATACCGCCTTCGACCTCGGGTTCGGGCCCGGGAACTGGAACAGCGTGCCCGTGCGCGTTTATCGCGATGCGGAGGCAGGAATCGCCGCCACGACGGAGACCCTCGTCCTTCCCTACTACCCCAACATCCGCCGTTGCTTCGCGGCCGAGCGAGGGTACGACGAGGCCATCCCCGAGTTCGGCACATACGTTGGCAGCGATGCCTATGGCCGGGCGCTGGTGGGCTTCATGCGCGCGCTGCCCGCCCCGCAGCCGCAGCAGCCTTCGCTGGAGGAGCGCATTGCCCGCCTCGAGCGGCTCATCGGCGGCAACGGGATTGATGCCGGCGGCGCCCGCCTCACAGGCGAAGCCGCGCTCGCATGGCTCGACTCCCGGGAGATGAGCCTCTACCTCGGCCTGGCGCTGACGCAGGCAGAGGTGACCCGCCTGGGCGAACGGTAGCCGGGCTACAGGGTCCGCACGCGCGGCGCGATCTCCGCCGCCAGGTACTCGGGCACCTCGTCCGAATCGAAGTTGAAGTGCTGGAACTGAACCTCCCGCACCCCGAGCTCCGCCAGGCGGCCGAGCGTGTCCACCACCTCGCCGGTGTTGCCCACGATCATTCCCCGCGCCTTCGCCCCGGCCCGCCATTCCGCGGGGGGCACATTGGCGCCGCCGAACATGCTCTGCACGCGACGGGTGGCCGCATCCAGGGCCGCCTCGTTTGGGCCAACAATCGCAAAGGCCATCATCGAGCGGCCAATGGTTGAGGGGTCGCGGCCCTCCCGCTGGCAATGCCGTTCGAGCACTTCACGCTTGCCCGCATACGCTTCCGGCGAGAGATTGACCGCGTTCCACTCATCCGCGTAGCGAGCGACCAGCCGCAGCGTTCGCTTTTCGCCGCCACCGCCGATGAGGATGGGCGGCCGCCCCTGCGCCGGCTTGGGCAGGCAGTCCGCCCCATCGACCCGGTAGAACGGCCCTGCGTGGGTGGCCGGTCCCGGCGCCCAGAGCGCCTTGAGCACGTGGATGGCCTCTTCGAGCCGGTCGAATCGCTCCTTGATGGGCGGGAAGCTAATCCCGTAGGCGTGGTGCTCGGCCTCGTTCCACCCGGCGCCCAGCCCCATCACGAAGCGGCCGCCGCTGAGGATATCGACCTGCGCCGCCATGCGTCCCACGTTCACCGGCTCGCGAAAGGTTACGGGCGTGACCAGCGGCCCGAAGCGGATGCGCCTGGTCTCCTTCGCGGCCACAACGAACGACAGGTAGGCTTCGAGCGAATCCTGCTGTGGCCCGATGAAGTAGTGGTCCGAGCGGAAGACCGTGGGAAACCCCAGCCGCTCCGCAAGCGCGAGGATGTGGCTCCAGCGCTCCCACGTGAGCCCGTTCTGGCCTTCCACCATCAGCCCGATTTCCATGGCCGCCTTCCTTTCACGCCCCGCTTCAGACACCGGATCCTACCAGAGCCGCGGCCCCCACATTCCGTGGCGGGGATTGGTATTATGGCTCCCACTTCGTCAGCTTAGAGAGGCGCGGCCCGGGCTCACGGCCTGCGGCGCGCACCGGTGGGGAGGAACTCATGCCCAAGCTCAAGGCCCTCCAGCAGCTTGAAGCCTGGCGGGAACGGTACCCGGCGCCGTGCCAGGCCGCCTGCCCCGTCCACACCAATGCCCGTGCCTACGTGACGCAGACGGCGGATGGCCGGTTTGAAGGGGCCTTCCTGGCAGCGCGCGGCCCCAACCCGCTCGCCGCCATCTGCGGCCGCGCCTGCAGCGCCCCCTGCGAGGACGTCTGCACCCGCGGTGAGTTCGACCGTCCCGTGAAGATCCGCCAGATCAAGCGCTTCCTCACCGACCGCTTCGAAGCCTCGGACGCCGCCGCCGGACGCTCTTCCCCGACCGGGCTGGGAGTTGCGGTGGTCGGCGCGGGACCGGCCGGGCTCGCGGCCGCGCACGACCTCGCCTTCCTCGGCCACAACGTCACCGTCTATGAAGCGGCGCCTGCCGCCGGGGGCATGGCCCTCCTTGGCGTGCCGCGCTTCCGCCTCGCCAACGCTGCCATCGACCGCGACGTTCACTCCATCGAAGGCCTCGGTGTGGAGATCCGCACCGGCGTCCGCGTTGGCCAGGACGTTTCGCTTGATGAGCTTCGGCGCGACTTCAACGCCATCTTCGTCGCCACCGGGACGATGCGCCTGAACGCGCTCGACGCGGCGGGCGTTCAGCTCAAAGGCGTCGTGCAGGCCCTGCCCTTCCTCGAAGTCGCCAACCTTGGCGGGCGGCCCGCGTGCGGCAGTCGCGTGGCCGTGCTTGGTGGCGGCTACACGGCCATGGACGCTGCCCGCACCGCGGTCCGCCTCGGCGCCGAGGTCTCGGTTCTCTACCGCCGCACACGCAGCGAGACCGAAGTCCACGACGAGGAGCTGAACGAAACCCTGCACGAAGGCGCAGCCATCGAGTACCTGGTCTCTCCCATCCGCTTCATCGACGACGGCACGGGGAACGTGGCGGGCGTCGAGTGCGTCCGCAACCGCCTGGGCGAGCCGGACGCTTCCGGCCGGCCGCGGCCACTGCCCATTCCCGGGAGCGAGTTCACCTTCGAATGCGACATGGTGATCCTGGCCCTCGGCCAATCTCCCGACCCCATGGGCGTCGATCAGCAGCTGGCCGGCCAGCTCCGCGAGGTGGACCCCGAGACCTCGATGACGCCGCTGGCGGGCATCTTCTCGGGGGGCGACTTCGTCTCGGGAGCGAGCACGATCATCGAAGCCGTGGGCGCCGGGAGGGCTGCCGCGGCCTCCATCCATCGCTACCTGCACGACCGCTTCGCCCCGGGCGCCGTGTGGCCCGAGCCCGCCGAGACCTGGCCGCTCGTCCCGTCCAACGGGCGCAATAGCGCCCTCTCCAGCAACGGCACACTCCCGGGCGGGAAGCTCTCCCTGGAACATGAGGTGGAACGGACCTTGACCGAGGAGGAGGCGATGGCCGAGGGCCTGCGCTGCCTCTTCTGCGGCCTTCTTCCCACCGTCATCCTCGATGACTGCACCGCGTGCCAGGCCTGCGTGCTCGTCTGCCCCGTCGACGCCATCCACCGGGTGAGCATCGTCGCGGGCGGGGACATGGCGGACCTCACCGGCGAGCGCGACGTCCTTGGTTACCAGATCTGGGCCGAGGAGTGCATTCGCTGCGGGCGCTGCTTCAAGGCCTGCCCCACTGGCGCCATCGTGGTGCCCGAAAGGGACTGACCGGCCCTTCTCCCGTTGTGGTGGTGACACGGGCCACTTGGAGTTCGAGCGCTCTTTGTGCACAGTCGCGCCATGACCTGCAATCACCCCCGCGAAGAGTGGCAGCGCGTCTACGAAGGTGGCGCCACACCGGTCCCCGGCCGTTACTTCTGCAGCTCCTGCGGCGAACACCTCTATTCAGAGAGCCCCCCGCACGCGGCCAGCCCCCGTGCACAGGCTGTCCCCCTTCCGGCTGCCGGCCGCGGGGCGCGCACGCCCGGCCAGTCTCAGTAGGAACACAGTCATGCTGCCCCCTCACCGGTTCCCGGCTACCGGGAACCCGTGCGCGCGGGTATGCTTTGCCATCGAGGCGCGGCGCGGTCCCCGCCGGTGAAGCCGCGCGATGCGCCCACGGAGGCACTCTATGAAGAAGTTCCTGGGCATCGTTGCCCTCGCGGGCGCCGCTGTGGCCGCCCTCATGTTCTGGCGCCGCAACAAGGACGAGGACGAGTTCCTCGACGAGGAGCTCGAATAACGTTCTTCGCCTGACTCGACCTGTTCCGGTGCGGACGGGCGCTCGTCCCCAATACGCCAGGGGCACCGTTTGCCGATGATCGCGATGTGGGCAAGTTCGGCGTCCTCTTTGTTGCCCTGTTGCTGCTGGGCACCGCGCGCTGCTACGGCGCGAGCATCGACATCGCGGGCCTGCCCGTCGTCGGTGCCCAGCCCGCGCCTGCCGCGCCCGCCTACGTCACCTCCATGGGCACGCCGGCCGCCGTGACGCTGCCCGAAATGGACCTCTCGCGGTGGTTCTCCACCGAAGCTCCCGAGAGCGGCGCACCCGCCGACACCTACGACCCCGCATTCTGGGTTGAAGTCGAAGCCTTCTTCGCCGCTTCTCGCACCCCGGCCGGTTGGGCCGAAGCCTGCAAGAAAGCCTCCGACGCCGCCGGCGCCGACCGGGCCACGAAATCCGAGATCGGGGCCCTCGCCTGCAGCGCCAACCCCGCGGTCACCCCCGTGCAGCGCTTTGCCGTCCAGGTCCTGGGCGCCCGCGCCGCGCTCGCCCTCTGGATACGGGGAACCCCGGGCAGCAGCCAGGGAGCCGTCTCCGGGCGCCAGGGCGAGGCCCGGCTAATGTGTTCGGTCGACGTCATCGCGCGCGAAGGGGGGGCCGGCTCGGCCTACGAGCAGGCGTGCACGAAGGCGCTCGACACGTCGTATCTCACGGGAGACCCGGCTGCCACCTTCGCGGCACTTGGCGAGGCCTTCTCGCTCATTGCCGCCGAGATCGCCGTGCGCGACCCGAAGACCGCTTCCGAGCCGGCCTATTACGCCACCGCGGGCGAGTCCACTCCCTGAGACCCGCGGCCCCGGAAGCCGGGCACTCCTCCCGTCAACGCTCCGCCCACACAGGCGCAGCCAGCGCGCGCGTCAACGCATGGTCGCCGGGCAATGGGCCCGGGCTTCGCAGCTCCGCCCGCAGGTAGTGGTCGAAGCGCAGCCCGGCCGGGAGGGCCAGCCGTCCCCGCTGTCGCGGCAATTCCAGTTCCTGGCGCGTCTCGCCATCGGCAACAAGGACGAGCGAGCAGCCGCCGGCGCGTTCCCACTCCACCTCCACCGGATGCCCCTCTCCTCCCGCAACGAGTGCGACGAACGGCCCGCCCGGCGACTCCGAGATGGAGGTCCGGCCCTCTACCACCGCCGCGAGGATTGCCTCCTCCGAGACCTCTCCTTCAACCTGCACCCACGTCGTGGGGTCGCCGATGTGGTGCGGGTGCATGGGCTCGGCGGGGGGCACGCTGTGCGCGTCGCTCCCCCCAACGGGGACCACCCGCCTTCCGGCCGCGAGCTCGGCCTCCCAGTCGCGCACCGACTCCCAGTTGTACCAGCGCCATGGCGCCTGCCACACCTCGCGGATGGCGAAGCCCGGGTCACAGAGCAGCCATGGCGGCCCAACTGACTTCGGGTGGTTCATCGAGAACGGGGCGCCACGGGCGGCCACCCAGCGGAAGAGGCGGTGCATCTCCTCGTCCGTCGACACGCGAAAGTCGGCCCATTCGCGCAGGCCCCACGTATTGGCGTGGCCGCTGTAGGTGGTCACCTCCTCGCCGGGGATGAGCAGCAGGCGCGGGTGGTCGAAGGCGTCCACTTCGGCGTGGTGCGAGACGGTGTTGTGGTCGGTAATCGCCAGGAACCGGAGCCCCCGTTCGAGTGCAAAGCTCGCCATCTCGGCAATCGGGTTCCTGCCGTCAGAGTGCTCGGAGTGGCTGTGGAAGTCGCCCGCTACCCAGCGCCTGCCGGCTGCCGGTTCGCGAGCGAAGCGCCGCGCAGGCGGGAGTCCCGGCTCAGGGGGGTCGCCCGGGCTGTTGCCCTCAACGGCTTCGGTCCCAATCGTGACCGACCAGCGCACGCCCGGCTCTGGGACCGTGTAGAGCCCGAGGACCACGCTCCACGTCCCGGCCGGCAGCGGACCGGCAAGGTACCCGGGGGTGGCTCGTTCGCGGCTCACGAAGAACTGCCGCCGGGCCGAGCCGCTCCAGCCCCGGAACCCCCCGGTCAGCGGCTCCGTGCCGCGCGGATCGAAGAGGCCGATGTCGATGACCGGGTCCCCTTCCCCCGTGGCGCCGAAATCGTACGCCACCTCGATGCGTGTGCACCGCGCCGGCACCGTAAAGGGGATGTAGAGGTAAGGCGCGGCGGCCGCTTCGGCAGGAGTGGCAGAACCCCTGTGAAGGGTCTGGTGACGCATGCGCCCCAGTCTACGCCGCCGCCCGTTGCGGGCTCAGGTGCAGTGGCCGAACCCGGCGGCCATCCTGCGCCCATGACGCGCATCGAGAAGGTTCTCGATACTGTCCTCGGTGGCCACGCCGGCGCCAACATTCCCTTCGGCGACGTCGTGCGCCTTCTTGATGCCCTCGGCTCCGAGAGCCGAATCAAGGGTGACCATCACATCTTCACCTTTCCGGGAATCGATGAGATCCTAAATCTGCAGCCTCGTGCTAGCCTGGCAAAGGAATATCGGGTGCGGCAGGTGAGGAATGTCATCGTCAAGTACCGGCTCAGGTTCCGAGACTTCCCCCAGGTATGAGCTGATCATCTGGTGGAGCAACGACGACGAAGCCTTCATCGTGGAGGTGCCCGAGCTACCCGGCTGCGCCGCCGATGGACCGACCTATGAAGAGGCGGTGGCCCAGGCTCGCCGGGTGATCAGGGAATGGATTCAAACCGCCACGGAATTGGGTCGCCCCGTTGCGGAGCCCCGGGGGCGGTTGCTCTTCGCCTGACCCGTCCTGTTCGCCGAGGGGTTCCTGGCCCACGCCGCCGCCCGTTGCGGGCTCAGGTGCGGTGGCCGAACCCGGCGGCTATCCCGCGCCGCCAGTGGCCAGCCGGCGCAGCGCCTCGCCACTGACCCGGTGCACGGTCCACTCATCCATGGCCACTGCCCCCAGCGAGCGGTAGAAGGCGAGGGCCGGTTCGTTCCAATCGAGTACCGACCACTCGAACCGCCCATAGCCGCGTTCGAGGCAGAGGCGCGCCAGCTCCACCAGCAGGGCGCGCCCGAACCCCGCGCGGCGGAACCGGGGCTGCACGAAGAGGTCCTCCAGGTAGAGCCCCGGCTTGCCGGTCCACGTGCTGAAGTTCTGGAAGAAGAGGGCGAACCCGGCCACCTCGCCTGCATCCGATTCGGCGAGGATCACCTCGGCAGCAGGCGCGGGACCAAAGAGGTGAAGCCGCAGCTCTTCACGCTCGAGCTGCACCGCCTGCGGCTCACGCTCGTACTCCGCCAGCCCCCGGATGAGGCCGATGATCGTGTCCAGGTCGCTTTCGCGAGCGCGCCGGAGGGGCATCTCAGGCCTCGAGGAGCTCCACGGTTGCCACCTCAGCGCCCTTTGGCGCGATGCGGGTTACCAGCGTCCGGCCCGTCATCCCGGCGCCTTCGAGCGCCCCCAGCATGGCTGCCGCCACTTCGCGCACGCCTTCGCCGCTGCAGATGGCGGCTACCGAGCTTCCCGCGCCGCTCAGCCAGGCCGCGTGCGCACCCGAACCCTTAGCGGCTGTGAAAATATCGAAGAGCGGCGGGAAGAGCGCCGCGCGCTGGGGCTGGTGCACACGGTCCTGCGTGGCCTCATCGAGGAGGTCCATCCGTCCCGCGGCCATGGCCGCCACGAAGAGCGCCGCCCGCCCGATGTTGTGCACCGTATCGGCCTTGCTGTAGCTCTCGGGCAGCACGCGGCGCGCATCCTTGGTGGCCATCGAGTGGTCGGGCACCAGGATTGCCAGCTGGGCATCCTGCGGGTAGCGGCAGGCAACGTGCAGGTAGCGTCCTTCGCTTCCCACGCAAACCTGCATGCCGCCGAACATGGCCGGGCAGGCATTGTCACCGTGCCCTTCCAGGTCGTTGGCTATGGCCAGGCACGTCTCCTCGTCGAGGGGGCGGCCCTCGGCCTCGTTCGCCGCCAGCACGCCCGCGACCCGGGCGACGGCGCTCGCGCCCATGCCGCGCCCGAGCGGGATCGCCACCTGGTACTTCGCTGCGAGCCCGGCCGGGGGCGTCCGGCCCATGCGCTGATACGCCTGGCGGACCGCCGTGAGCACCATCTTCTCGCCAACGTCGTCGGTAGGCGGCTGTTCCACATCACGGAACGAAACGCGGATGGAAGCGAAGACATCGAGCGCCAGCCCGAGGCAATCAAAACCCGCGCCCAGGTTGGCGCTGGTGGCCGGGACACGAACAGTTACTGCGATTGGATTCATGGTGGAAGGCCCTGGAACCTGCGAAGCCGCCATGATACCAGAGCCCCCCTACCGGCCAAGAACGGGAGGGCCGTCGCGGGCTAGGGCCGGAACTCCTCCCGCGCCTTCAGCCGGTTCGTGTATTCGCTCCCCGGCGTGAGCAGCTCTTCTGCGAGCACGTAGGCCGACAGCAGCCGGGTCATCAGCCAACGCCCCTCTTCATACGACCAGCTTGAGGCGAACGCCGCCCGCACCGGACCCTGCCCGTTCGGGCGCCCCGGCTGCTCCACCATCGCGGTGAAGATGATGACGTAGTTGCCCGGCTCCGCGTTAAGCGAGTGCACGCGGAGCGCGCCCGAACCGAACCTGTCGCTTGCCCGCGCATCGGCCGTGGTGACGAGCATCTTCAGCTGGCTGATTGTGTCTTCCACGGGTGAGATTGCGCCTTCGGAACGCCAGTTCGCGGTCTCAAAGCCTTTGAACCGCTCACCCACGGCCTTGCAGGCAGGACCACCCGCGCCCTGCGGGTTCACATCGGCGGCGGTGCAGACCACGTCTACGGTCTTCATGCGCAGGTCGAAGAAGGCCACATCGCCGCTGCCGAGGGCGGTGTTCACCCGCGCGGAGAGCCAGCGCAGCCCTTCGGCCCCGGCTTTCTCGGCACCGGCTGCTGCCGGTGGCGTTGTTGTAGCGGCCACCGTGGCGGACGCGGGAGCGGGTGTGCTGTCGTCAGAGTCGCAGGCCGCGCCCAGGAGCAGGGCTGCGCCGAACGCGGCGATGAATGGCAGGAGAAGATGAGCACGCATGGTTGCCGGGGGTTCCCTCATGGGCACGATGATCAAGGATTGCACTACCCAAGACGCCACTCGCAACGTGAAGGTTCCCCGGCGCCCGGTGATCCTTATGGCGTCATTACCACCCGCCCGAACGCCTGGCGGCTTTCAATGTGGCGATGCGCTTCGGCCGCCTGCGAAAGCGGGAACACGCGGTCGATCACCACCTTCAGTTCACCCCGCGCGATGCCGGCAAGGATCTCCTCGATCACTCGCCGCGTACGCTCGGGCTGTGCCACCATTTCGGCGCCGAGGTAGACGCCCGTGATGGAAGCGTTCTTCTGCATGATTGGGGCAACATCGGGGACGACTCCTTCGCGGCCTGCGCGCCCAACCCAGC
Source organism: bacterium (assembly GCA_003577245.1). Taxonomy (GTDB): domain Bacteria; phylum Chloroflexota; class Dehalococcoidia; order Tepidiformales; family Tepidiformaceae; genus UCB2. The sequence continues at coordinate 149,486 of QEVS01000004.1, forward strand.
TGATGCGGCCCCGGTAGGCGAGTGCCGCCACGCTCCCTTCGAGCGTGCGCCCCCCCACGGAGTCGACCACCAGGTCCGCACCACGGCCGCCGGTAAAGCTCATCACCTTGCCCACCCAGCCGGACGCCGTGTAATCGATGCCGTGGTCCATGCCATACGGCTTCAACCTCTCCAATCGCTCCGCGCTCGACGCCGTGGCCAGCACGGTAGCGCCGGCGCGCTTCGCGAGCTGGATGGCCGCCAGCCCGACGCCGCCCGCTCCCGCCTGTACCAGCACCGTCTCACCCTTCTGCAGGTGTCCGAATTCGAAGAGGCAGTCGTGCGCCGTGGCCCACTCGACGGGTACGCACGCGGCCTCCTGGATGTCCATGCCATCGGGGACAAGGAACGCCGCCGCGGCCGGCACCGAAACCAGCTCAGCGTGCGAGCCGAAGCCCATCGTCGCCACCACGCGCTGCCCGGGGCGGAGGTGAGTGACGCGCTCGCCCGCCTCTCTCACGGTGCCGGCTGCCTGGTAGCCCACGATGTGGGGGGTGTGCGCCATCACGCCGCCCTGGCGGTGGAGCGTATCGCCTCCCTGGATGCCTATGGCTTCCACCTGGATGATGACCCCGCCGGGGTGGCAAACGGGATCGGGCACATCTTCGTAGCGGAACACCTCGGGACCACCCGTCTGGTAGTAGACAGCCGCTTTCATGGGGACCTCCTGTGAATGGCTCTCCAGTGTAGGCGCGCGGCCGAGGTCAGGGGCAAGCGAGCGGCGCCTGCGGCGGCAGCTAGGGGAGATGATTGACGAGCATCTCCGTCGCCCTCTGACGAGAGCAGCCGTGGTCGGCCGTGGCCGCACCATCCGGGGACCGGCGGCTGCGATGGGCAACGAGACAGGTCGGCGGCAGAGTCGCCGAGGCCCTACCTTGTGCCCGGGTCGCCCCGCCGAATCGGGTTGGTGAACTGCCGGCCGACATCGGTGAGATCGCCGAGCATGTCGTCGCCACCTGGCTTCTGCCCATCAACCACCCACGACCTGAGATCCTTCCAGGCTGTGGTGAGTTCCGCGGCGGTAAACATACAGTGGCCTCCGTCGCGGATCGCACGCTGCACCAGGAGGTCACCCGCTCCCGCAGCCTCTACTCTTCGCCGAAACTCAGCCTCCTGACTGATGGGTACGTTCAGGTCGCCGGTATTGTGAAGGGAGAGCAGCGGCACCGTGATCCTGCCAGTTGATGGAACTGCATCGGGGTGATTGGTGGAGTTGCGTGCCGCCCGGTCGGCCTTCTTGCGCACAATGCCAGCGTTGAGCTGGTCAGGAGATAGACCCAGACCTGGCTCGATCCCGTACACCGTGTGCTCATTGGAAGCCGCCAGAGTGGGCACCAGCTTCTCCTCGACATCCGACAGGATGTTTCGGAAAACGGTCGTAGCTGCCACGCCGGCGCCCTCGAGGAAGAACGGACGCGGCCCGCCTGTCAGCACCCGGATGACGCTGAGGAACTGGAGTCCCGCTGCAGAGGGGTTTTGGACCGAGCCAAGCGTGGCGACGATGGCCTCAAGCGACTCTCTAGCCTGTTCGCGGGACACGCCCGGTCCCCGGACCAGCTCCCTGCCGGAAACGAATTCAGCGACCAGGGCCCAGGACGTCACATAGTCAACCTGCTCGATTCCGGTCATTACGCCACAAAGAGCGAGAGCACCATCAAACTCATGAGGGAAATACTCAAGCAAGAGGGTTATGACGTGCCCGCCCATCGACAAGCCAGCAATGTACGTCCGCTGCGGCTGGCCGACTTCCCGTTCGAAGAGCCGCTTCAACGCGAGTGTGTCGTCGGCACCGATGCCTGGCACGTACCCGTTTTCGCTGTAGCTGCTGGCGGCCCAGGCTGTCCCATCGGCGATGATCGCCCTGCGCAGGGCGAGCGGAGGGCTGTCGACCACCACTTCAGAGCCTGTACCAGCGTAGCCATGCGCCCAGAGCACGAGCTCGCCATTCCAACTTTCGGGCACTTCAATGCGGTAGACGGAGCTCCCGAGTGTCCCGAACCGGGCCGTTGCGCCTGTCAGCGGGTCGAAGTCCGGTGCCCTGGCAGTTGTGGGAACTCCCGCCGACGTGCCGAGTTTCTTCGGGCCCGGGTCCGCCGCGGTCGCCGTTGCCTGCGGACTCACATCAGCAGTGACAGCCGTTGCAGATGGAGCGACCGTTTCCGGTCCGTTGCCACAGGCCGGAGCCGCAGCCCCGACAAGCGAAGCAGCGAGCAGGCACCCAAGCAGACTCCGGTTCATGGCCAGCTGAGTATAACGAACGTCGGCGAAAGTGCCGGACGGGGAGCAAGCCCAAGACCCGAGGCGCCGAAGCGCCCCGTGACACCGCTGAGGCGATCCGCGGCTACCTCGCCGCCATATCGGATACGCACCACGGTGGCGAGGTCCACAAGGTCGAAGGGGCGGCCTGACTCTGGATTCCAATCACTCGTATGGCCCCCATTGCAAAGCCACTTGACACCCTGCCTATACTTCCTTACCCCGCCTGAGCAACTGGCGCCAGTGCGCCCGGAAGGAAGGACAAGAGATGGCAATCCAGTACTCACGCTGGGAACGCCGCGACGGCGCGGACCGCGATGCCCTCGGCAAAGCTGCCCTCGCCGCGTGCCGCGCCGCCCGCACCGATGACAGCCGCACGCGCTTCTACTGGGCCTCGATGGACGAAATCGTCTTCCTCACCGAGGCCCCGGAATTGCGCGACTTCTTCGCCGGCACGACTCCAGAGCTGGCGAGCGCCTTTTTCGCCTTTTCCGACCTCGCCCGGCGGACGGACTATCAGCTGTGGTCCGACGCCGGCCGGGGCGAGCAGACATACCGTGCCGCCCAGGAGGCGCAGCTGGCGGGCGCCCGCCGCTAAGGACGCCGCCCGGGTTCCGCTGTTGCCCCTGCGGTAGCGTTATCGAATCGCGCGGATTTCGACCGGCAGCCCGAGTGTTTCCCAGGAGCGGTCTGCCGTAAGAACTGGCAGGCGCAGCTGCATGCCCAGCGCAAGACAGGCGCGATCGCCGAGAGAGAGACCCGCAGAGCGTGTGCTCGCCCGCAAGAGGCCGGCCGCATAAGCGAGGGCCTCGTCAAGCGGGTGCACAACAAGGTCCAGCGCCGCGAGACCAGAGCGGATGGAGGTTTCGCCGGCGCCCCGATCGACCAGCTTCGAAACGACTTCAGCGAAGTTGATCGATGCCACGATGATGTCGCCGCTTCTCTCAACGGCGGATTCGACCAGGTCCATCCCGGACTCGGATTGCAGGTAGGCCAGGATCGCCGACGAATCCACCACGACATCATTCACCCTGACCCTGCTCCCTCCTCTCGGCGATCAGCTCATCGGCCATCGAAGCAGTGCCCTCCACGAAGGGGCGAAGGAGGTCACGAGCTTCGCGCCACCCATGTACCCGGCTTGCAACACGGATCTCTGAATCGACGAGGCTCAGGGTGAGCTGGTCGCCGACGCGCAACCCGAGGGCTCTGCGAAACGCCGCCGGAATGACAACCCTTCCACCTTCGGCAAGACGTGTCCTGACTGTCGTCATCTGTCATATGCTCCGCAATTGCCATTCAGCGGCATCATGTCACTTGCCGTGGCCGATGGCAATGCTCGGGACGTTCCACCGCCGGGCCCACCCCTACCCCCTTGGCAGCCCCAGCCCCCGCGTGGCGATGATCCCGCGCTGCACTTCGCTCGTCCCCGCGGCAATGGAGCCCAATCTCCAGAACCTGCGGGTGTACACTGGAGCCGATGCCGCAAGTCGTGCGCTACAAGGTTGTCCTGGTTCACTCCGAAGAGGGTGTGAGCGTGTCCTGCCCCGGGTTGCCCGGATGCTGGTCCCAAGGTGCCGACGAGCGCGAAGCCCTCGATAACATTGCCGACGCAATCCGCGAGTACCTTGCCGCAGTGTCGGAAACACCCCGTGATGGTGTGATTCGCGAAGTTGAAGTCACGGTCTGAGCTTGCCACGAATCCCCGGCGTGAATCATCAGCGGGCGGTCGCAGCGCTGGAGCGGGCGGGCTTCCGCATCGTGCGCCAGGGCAAGCACATCGTGATGTCCGACGGCATGCGGTTCGTGACCATCCCGCGTCACGACCCGGTGAACGCATTCACGATGGGCGGGATCGTCCGGGATGCCGGGCTCACGACGGAGCAGTTCAAGGCGCTCCTGTAGCCGGGCCCACCCCTACCCCCTTGGCAGCCCCAGCCCCCGCGTGGCGATGATCCCGCGCTGCACTTCGCTCGTCCCCGCGGCGATAGTCGCCGCCACGGCGGTCATATATCCGGAGGCCAGGTCGATCACCTCGTGCTTCGATTCATCCCTTAGCTGGCCCAGCGCGCCGAGCAGGTGCATGCCCGTGAGGGCAATCCGCTGGCTCATTTCGCTGCCGAAGAGCTTGCTCGCGCTCGCCTCATGGTTGGGCACAAGGCCGCGCGCCTGCATGGTGGCCACCCGGTAGGCGAGGAACGTGCCCACGTTCACCTCCAGCGCGCGGTCGGCCAGCTCCTGGCGAATGCCCGGACGTTGCGAAACCAGCCACCGCCGCTCCTTCGCCGTGCGCACGAGCCTTTCGACGGACCTTCGCCCCCCGGCATACGCCTGGATGCCGCTCCGTTCGAAGTCCAGCGCCACCGCCATGTGGTACCAGCCGCGGTTCACTTCGCCCACCACCTGCGTCGCCGGGACGCGCACGTCTTCGAAGAACACCTCGTTGAAGCCGTGGTGCCCGGCGATATTGATGAGCGGCCGCACGGTGACGCCGGGCGACTTGATGTTCACCGTGAACATGGTGATCCCCTTGTGCTTGGGGACGTCGGGGTCGGTGCGAGCGGCCAGCCAGCCCCAGTCGGCGAGGTGGCCGCCGCTCGTCCAGATCTTCTGGCCGTTGAGCACGTAGTCGTCGCCATCGCGTTCGGCGCGAGTTTGGAGGGCGGCGAGGTCGGAGCCGGCGCCGGGCTCGCTATAGAGCGTGCACCACCAGTCATCGGCGCCGGTGATGCGGGGGATGAACCGCTGTTTCTGCTCTTCGGTGCCGTAGAGCATGAGGCTGGGCCCGACCCAGGCGATGCCCATGTTGCCCACGGGCGCGGCCGCGTAGGCCATCTCTTCGTTGTAGACCAGCTGGCGCATGTGGCTGGCGCCGCCCCCGCCGTATTCCCGGGGCCACGCCATGGCCAGCCAATCGCGGGCGGCGAGCTTCTTCTGGAAGCCCATCGTGTATTCGTATTCATCGTTGAGCGAAGCGAACTGGCGCGGCCGCTCGTCGATAGGCGGCAGCTCGGCGGCGATGAAGGCGCGCACCTCGCGCCGGAACTCCTCCACATCCGGTTCGTAGCGAAACTGCATTGGGGGCCCTCCGGGGCAGTGTGGTTCGTGTGCTCCGAAGTATACGGGAGGAGGGAGGAGGGAGGAGGGAGGAGGGAGGAGGCTACGCGAGGCGGTACTTCTTGTTTCGCTTGCCCGGCTGAAGCGCCTCCACCGCGCCATCCAGTGTGAGGGCGACGAGCAGCGACCATGTGAAGTAGCCGTCGTATTCCGGAAGGTTGAGCGCGAACCCAGCCGCCTCCTCCAGTGCCCTTTGCCCGAGCCCACTCCCATTGGGGCTGCACTCCGGCAGCGCCTGCATCGTCTCGAGGAGATGCCGCTTGCAGAGCTCAATGAGGGCTTGCCCGCTTGCCATGGCGGGAAGTATACCTGGGCATGCTTTCCTTGTCGGATGACCGGTGCCCCACCTGTCCACAAGACTGGGCGGATGGCCGCTGGGCCTGTTCACAAGATGCGGACTGGGTTGACTCCAGTGGAAACGCCCCCTGGGGCGAAGGAGGCCCGCTCCGATACCTTGCTAGTGCCAACGCCGGCGAGTGCCGTTGGCTAGCCGATTCCGCTTTCGAAAATCTTCACACAGGTGCGTGGCGGGGACGGGTCGACGAAAACGGCTGGGAAGGCGCCCAGCCGACGAATGAAGAAGAACGTAGGTGGCGGATCGCAGCGCGAGACTTCTATGACCGGTTCACGCGCGGCGAACGATCCCTCACGGAAGGGCTCGTGGCCTATGGAAAGTGGGACTTGGGCCGGGAGCTGGCATGGAGGAGGGGATGGTGCCCGGGGGAGGACGCAGCCACCTAGCCCGTGTCTGCGATTTCGGCTTCGTCTGTTCGGCCAAAGTCATCTGCAAGATCCGAAAGACCATCGATCATTGGCAAGAGGATCGGTGCCAGAGCTCGTGAGAACCGCTGGATATCGGCATCACAATCGCGTTCGGGACGGTCGCCACTCGCACCCTTCACTTCGTCCTGCTCATCATCCGCCCGCAGCATCGCGAGCCCGAATAGCACCAGCCCGTACTTGAACTTCGCCTCAGCCAAGCTTCGACTTTCTGGGCGTTGCCGCAGCTCACTTGCGAGATAGACATTATCCACGTTCACGAAGAACGCGGTGGTCTCCCTGTCCCGCATCACCTTGAGGGCGGACTCCCGATCAAACCCGTGCTCGGACCACTGTTCCCGCCGGACCGCATAGATGTCTGGCAATGCTAGCCCTGAGGGAAGCTGGCGATCACCAAAACCATGAACGGTTGGGGGCTTTCTCTTTCCGAGTTCTGACCCTCCCCTATCGGCATCCGGAGCACGAACGCGGCGGCTGAAACTCGCCTTGAAAGGCTCCACGCGGGACGGATCAGTGATCTCGACATAGATGGTAATGGTCTCATTGGCCAGCACCCCCTCCGGCAAAACGAAATTCCAAGTGACAATACCATTAAGTGCGTTGATTGTCGGTAACCCTAATGATGGGTATCCATCCGCATTGACAGTGAACGTACCTGGATCGCTATCGCGAGAGAAGTATTCATTAACTGCATCCGTCTCAAATTGGACGCGAAATCGACGCCCGACCTGCGCATCTCCAACGTTCTCTCCTTTACAGATTCTGTAATACGTCGGAAACTCACGCCCTAGAAAGATAATGCGGTCGTCAGTAGCATTTTTCGTTCGATAAGGATCGGACAAGCGCGTTCCTGTAATGAATAGAGCCGAAAGAGAAGGGGAACGTTTAATGATATTATCAAGTACCTCGGCCAATTGTTGATCATCAGCGAGTCTAGTTTGAATCAATTCTGCTCTTCTGCGTGCGCGTAGATCGCGAAGAAGTGGATGCGTGTTTAATAGTTGCTCCAGTTCACGTTCGATTGCCCGAGCAAGCTCGCCGGATCGAATACGATCTCGACTATTCATGAATAAATCTTCACGTGTTCGCCCATCGATTGCGGTCGCATCAACAATCACTAGGAGATCCTCTGCAAGGAACGCCATATCGACAGCTTTGCGCTTGAAGAAGACCTTCTCATAGTGTCCATGGGCCTGCCCGTTTATGGTAAAGATTACCCCCTCAGATGTCCGGAATTTCTGTGAGGCGCTGGAGGTGCCTTCACCATCAGTCCGGCGTTTGAATGCGTACACGTTGGCTTTTAACAATTGATCGCCGACTGAAAAGGTGTGCGCGGTGGGCGGGAACTCGAGGTTGTCCCTCGTGTCTCTTTCGAGTCGAGTCGCAAGCCCTTCAACGTTTGCCTCGAGCGAGTGCCCTTGGAAGCCAGCACGACGTTCGTAGAGGCGGACCGGAAGCGCGGGTGAAGTCATCAGCGCGGCAATGTGGTTGCGGAGGTCAAAAAGGATGTTGGTCCGCAATGCCGGGGGAAGGGAATAGCCAAACAGCTTGATGATGGTACCGGCAGCGAGGACCGGGAGTGAGGATCCACTCTTGACGTCCAATCTGTCGAGAGGAATCGGATTGCCGGGGGACAAGAGGACCGCGCCGTCGGGAGCAAGATACCGGTAGACAGAACTTCGGCGACCGCCCTGTGGGTCCTCTCGGCGAACAACCGTGTAGCCCCAAGACGGGTCATGTGCCTTAAGTGTTTCCGCACGCCGGGAAACGATCAGTTCGAGATTGTGGCGGCCACAAAACTGAAGGACTCCGGTTCCACCCATGTTGAACTTCCCTTGTACAAACGGTATCCGGAGCTTGTTTGAACGTCCGATGGACAACAGCGTGGCGGGGAAACCCGTTGGCTCCTGGCCTTCGCCGTCATCGAACACTGTCAGGTTGGGTAGGTTCTTTGCACCAGTAGCAACGAGGCCCACGTGCCCTGCAAGGTCAGTGAGTTCTTTCGCGGTGCAATGGGCTAGATTCCCGTGGGGAATCCGGAGCAGCTGCTCGGCAGCCTCGCGAATGCCCTGCGGGGCAGCCGCACCTTCGGGGTCGAGGCCAGCTTCCAAGCATCGACGCAACAACACAGCATCAATGGAGTTCACTAGCTTCTCGACGAGAGCAGCAACCGGACTTGCCTGTTGGTTGCCCACGGTTGAGAAGTTGTTCTCCTGCGCGCCAAGGTCGGCCCAGGCGGTAGGAGAGTCCCAGTACCCCGTCTCCCTGAGAATGCCGATACTGGCATCCTCGTTCGGTGCGCCCAGAAGCGAGAACAACAGGTCGGTCATGCGCGGCTACCCAGACTACGCTCAGAGTGGGGGAATCATGGAGGACCATTCCCGCCGAGTCAACGGCCTCCCCCGTCTCCATCCCCCCTCTCCCTTCCCCTTCCACGCACGTGCCGTTGACGCTGGCAATCCAGCCTTCTCAACGACTGGTACCCTCCACCACCATCGCCACACCTCTATGGCGGCGGCACTAACCCCCCCTACACCTGGCTGTAGCCCGAGCCTTTGCGTTCGACGCCGGTGCCTTTGCCGCTGGGGATCCAGCCGAACTCCAGCAGGATCTCCTGGCTATAGGTGACGCGGCCGGCGACCTTTTCCTTCGGTTCGGTGGCGAGCAGGAGGGCGGCCTTCGCCATCAGCTCGGGGGGCTCGCCGCGCGGGTCGTCCATGCCCGTGACCAGGTGGTGGAACACCGTGCCCGGCGTCGGCACCACCTGCGAGGGCGAGACGCAGGTGACGCTCACCCCATCGGCATAGACCTCCGAGGCGAGGCCCTGCGTGAAGCGTTCGAGCGCCGCCTTCTCCGCCCCGTAGAGGGTGCCGCCGCGCATCACCGGGCCGGTGTAAGGGCCGCGCCCGGGGCCAATGGCCGCGCCACTGGAGATGTTGACGATGGACCCGGCGCCCTTCGCCACCATATCGGGGAGCACAAGCTGGCTGAGGTAGAAGGGAGCGTGGAAGTTGACGCCGATGGAACGGTGCCACTTGTTCACCGGGAAGTCTCTGATCGGTATGAAGTAGGTGAGGGCGGCGTTGTTCACAAGCACGTCGACGGGGCCGTACTTCGCGCGCGTCTCCTCAACGAGCTTCTGGCACTGGTCGTAGTCCGAGATGTCGACCGCGACGGCGTGAGCTTCGCCGCCGGCCTCGCGGATACCGTTCACGGTGTGCTCGAGCGAGCCTTCGAGCGGGTGGTCGCCTTCGCGCAGCGTGCGGGCGGCGCACACCACCTTGCCCCCTTCGGCGGCGAACACCTCGGCGATTGTCTTGCCAATGCCGCGGCTGGCGCCGGTGACGATGCAGACTTTCCCATTGAGCTTGCCCATTCGAATCTCCTTAACGTGAAGGTGAAAGTGGGGGGATTCTACACCAACGCGCCCGGGGCGGCAGGGAACGATGGACCGCGCTTTCCGCTATGATTGCGGCGATGGCAACCGCCCGCGCGACAGCATTGCCTTCCGGGCGGCCCAGGCTGCGGGTAGCGACGCGGTCGGGGTCGGTGCGCCTCGTGGCCGAAGAGCGGGCCGACATTCTCTTCGAGACGCGAAAGCCCTGGATCGTGGACGTCCGCGTGGACGGCGACGGGGTCGTGTGGCCCGAGCTCGACCGGGACTCGCGCTCGCTTGAGGTGCGCTGCCCGCGGGGGACGGGCGTGGTGGTTGGCACAGCTTCGGGGAGTGTCGCGCTTGAGGGGGAGTTCGGGCACGTGAGCGTGTCCACGGAAAGCGGCACGATCCGCCTCGACCGGGCGGAGAGCGCGGACCTGCGCAGCAGCTCGGGGAGCATCGAAGTTGAAGGCTGCGGCGAACGTTGCCGCGTGAGCACGCAGAGCGGGAAGGCAGTCATCGGGGCGGCGGGTGCGACGGAGGTCGATACGGTCTCCGGCTCGATCGTGCTCGAAGGGGCGGCCGGCGGAGTGCGCGCCCGGTCGGCCAGCGGGAGCGTCGAGGTTCGCACCACGGGGAAGCACGACGTGGCCGTGGAGACGCTTTCCGGGAAGGTGCGGGTGCGCGTCCCCACCGAGGTGAAGCCCGCCGCAGCACTGAAGAGCCTTTCGGGCAGGCGCGTCTTCGATTGCGAGGCAGGGTCGGACTGCTGCGTGGCGGTACGAACCATGAGCGGGTCAATTGAGGTGATCCCGGACTGATGTGCGCGATGGCGCCCGCTGCAGAGACGGTAACGGGCGCCACCATGTTCACGGACATCGTGGGCTTCACCGAATACACCGCCCTGCGCGGCGACGATGAGGCGCTGCGCCTGCTCGCCCTGCAGGAAGAGATCGTGCGGGAGGAGCTGCCCGAAGGGGCGCGCGTTGTGAAGGAGCTCGGGGATGGCCTGCTGCTCTGGTTCCCCGACGCCGGGGCGGCGGTGGCCACGGCGGTGCGGCTGCAATGCCGGTTCGAACAGGCCTCAGAGGAGCTCGAAGCGCCCCTCTGGGTGCGGATTGGGGTCCACTACGGGCGGCAGACCGTGAGGCGCGGCGACGTGCTGGGACATGATGTGAACATCGCTTCCCGGGTTGTGGGAATAGCCGGCCCGGGCGAAGTGGTTGTCTCGGAAGCGACCGTGGCCGCGGCCGGGCCGGGGTTGGCGGGAGTGTGCTTCGAAGAGATCGGCCCCGTCTTCATGAAAGGCCTCCCGGAGGCTGTGCGGCTCTACCGGGCGAGCGAGTGACGCCACGCCCCTACCCGTGCCAGACGGTGTTGTAGCAGGCGACAACATGGGCCGCGTCGCCATCGGCGGGTTCGAGCAGCGGGGGCGGCTCGGCGCGGCAGCGGTTCACTGCCTTGCCGCACCGGGGCGCGAAGGGGCAATGCTCGGATGGCGCAACGAGGTCGGGCGAATTGCCGGGAATGCCCCGGAGCGGGCCACGGTCGCCATCGAGGCGCGGCGTGGCGGCGATGAGGGCGGCGGTGTAAGGGTGTAGCGGCCGCAACATCACCTGCTCGGTGGAGCCGTGCTCCACGATGCGCCCGGCATAGATGACGGCCACCTCGTCGGCCATGTGGGCGACTACGCCGAAGTCGTGAGTGATGAGGAGGATGGCCGTCTGCCGTTCGCGGCGAAGCTCGTCGAGCTGGTAAAGGATCTGCGCCTGGACGGTGACATCGAGCGAGCTGGTGGGCTCATCGGCAAGCAAGATGGAGGGATTGAGCGCGGTGGCCATGGCGACCATCACCCGCTGGCACATCCCCCCGGAGAGCTGGAACGGGTAGGCGCGCGACACGCGGTCGGGCTCGGCCAGCCCCACCCCGCGAAGCAGGTCGAGAGCGGCCTGGCGGGCCTGCTTCCGGTCCATGCCCCCGTGGCTGCGCAGCGTCTCCGCAACCTGCTCGCCGATCGTGAGGACGGGGTTCAGCCCGGCCACGGGGTCCTGGAAGATGATGGCAGCTTGACGCCCGCGTACCTGGCGCAGGTCGTGATCGCTGGCCTGCAAGAGGTCCCGCCCTTCGAATAGGACCTGGCCCGACGTGACCTCGCCCTGGGCGGGAAGAAGGCGAAGGAGCGCGAGGGCGGCGGTTGTCTTCCCGGAGCCGGATTCCCCCACGAGCGCGAGCACCCTGCCGGCGGCAAGGTCGAAGGAGACCCCCTGCAGCGCATAGATGGTCTCGTCCTTGCCACGGTAGCGGACGCCGAGGTCACGCACGCTGAGCGCGGGCTGCGCCATGCAACAACCATACGGGGTTGGAAGGCCCCATGGGCTCCCGCGCTCTCAGTCGCTCGGGCGGATGGAGGTGATGAACCGGCCCTGGACCTCGACGTTGTCGGGCGTGGTGTAGATGGGTTCCATGGTGCTGTTGGCGGGCTGCAGGCGAACGCGCCCGCCCTCGTGGTAGAGGCGCTTCAGGGTCACCTCGCCACGATCCTTCAGCCAGACCGCAACCTTTTCGCCATCGCGGGCCGTCTGCGCGGGCTCGAGGAAGACGATGTCTCCGTCGTCGATGAGGTCTTCGATCATGGACTTGCCCTTCACGCGGAGGGCGAAGACGTTGCGGCGGCCACGCACCATGTCCTCGGTCACCGTTACGGAGTCGGTGACGTCGGCGGCCCAGCGATCGCTGGTGGGAACGGGGATGGGCTGGCCGGCAGCGATGGCGCCCAGCACGGGAATGTCGATGACGCGGGGGCGCCGGCCGCGCGGGCCAAGGATTTCGATGCCCCGCGAGACCTCGCGGTCGCGGCGGATGAAGCCCTTCTCTTCGAGCTTGCGCAGGTTGTAGTCGACTACCGACGTGCTGCTGATGGAGCAGCCGTCCTGGATGTCGCGGATGCTCGGCGGGTAGTCCTTATCCTCGACGAAGTCCTGCAAGAACTGCAGGATCTGCGATTGCTTCTCGGAAAGCTCCTTCATCTGGCGGCCCCTGCGAACGGATGTTCGCCGTCACTTTACCGAGCGCCGCTCCTTATCGTCAAGGCTGTTCGGAACAAACATTCCGCGCATGCGTTCGCATGGCATGCGGTTGCCGCGCGAGCGCACTGCCCTGCACGATAGATCGCACACTTGAACAGGGTTGAACGCTCGTGACCGCACCGGAAGAACGCCAGGTTGCTCTTGTCATCGCCGCCCACCCCGATGATGGGGACTTCGGCTGCGCGGGATACTCCTCCCAGCTCGCAGCACAGGGCTGGGAGATCCACTTCCTCGTCTGCACGAATGGGGCGAAGGGAACATCGGACCGGAACATGACGCGCGAGCGGCTCGTTGCCCTGAGGCGCGACGAACAGCGGGAAGCGTGCCGCCGCATGGGGGTTGCCGATGTGCACTTCCTCGACAACGAAGACGGCGAGCTCGTCTACGACCGGCGTCTGCTCGAACAGCTGGTGCGTTACATCCGGCTGCTGCGGCCGCACACCGTGTTCACGCATGACCCGACCGACATCATCGTGCGCGACAGCTTCATCAACCACCCGGACCACCGGGCGACGGGGACGGCGGCGCTCGATGCCATCTACCCGACGGCGCGGGATCACCTCAACTTCCCCGAACACCTGGCCGAAGGGCTGGAGCCGCACAAGGTGCGCGAGGTGTTGCTCTGGGGGTCGAACCAGCCGAACTTCGACATCGACATCTCCGCCGATGTGGACCGGAAGATCCACGCCCTCACCGCCCACGTGACGCAGTTCGCCAACCGGGAGGACTTCATCAGCTTCGTGCGGGAACGGTGGAAGGCCCAGGACGGCCGCTACCTGGAGCAGTTCCGGCGCATCGCGCTGCAGTTCTGAGCGGCAGGCCCGCACCTGCCCGCATTCGGCGGCAAGGAACACCGACAGGCCCGGGACGTGTTCCCTAATGCATGAGGTGGCCGTTCCGTGGAACAGGAATGGTACGGGCGGCGCCGGACCGGGCTACTTCCACACATCCTCCGCCACGCGTAGGAAGTTCCCGTTGCAGATGCGTTCCAGGCTCGATTCCGCGTAACCGCGCTCCTTGAGGGCACGGCACACGAGGGGGAGCCCGGTGGCGTCCCTGATGGCATCGGGTACATCCGTGCCGTCAAAGTCGGTGCCGAACGAGACGTGCTCGTCCCCGACAAGGTTCAGGATGTGGTCGAAGTGTTGAGCGATCAGGTCGACCGGGGTGCTGGCATCGCGTTTCATGTCGGGGCGCAGGAAGATGTTCGCGAAGTTGATCCCAATGGTTCCGCCCTTCTCCGCGATCGCCCGGATCTGATCGTCGTCCAGGTTGCGAACGTGGGGACTGATCGCCTTCACGCACGAATGCGAAGCGATGATCGGGTACCTGGATTCGGCGATGAGGTCCCAGAAGCCGGCCGGGTTGATATGCGATGCATCGAGGATGATGCCGAGCCGGTTGCACTCGGCAACAAGCCTGCGCCCGGAAAGCGTCAGCCCGGTCTCGGGCAGTGCGTCGCCGAAGGAGACCCCGTGAGCGAAGATCGTGGAACGGCTCCATGCCGGCGCGAGGCAGCGCAGTCCTGCCTCATAGAAGACCCTCAGCTCCTTCAGGCTCCACGAGATCGGGTCTGCCCCTTCAAACATGAACACCGAGGCAAACGCTCCCGCAACGAAGGCATCGCGGACCTCCGCTACGGTGCGGCAGACGCGGAATTGCCCGGCCGATCGGTCGGCCAGGGTGAACACATCGTCCATCTCCCGCATCGCGTAACCCACGGCGTTCATCTCGGCGCGCTCGTCCGTGAGATAAATGGAGGTGAAGCACCCGCCGAGCCCGCCGCGTCGCGCTCGCGGGAGATCGACCTGCCCGTCGTTCGACTCGGTGAGGAAGTCGCGCGGGGGCTTTGGAGGGAAGCCCGGCGTGCGCATCCTCACCTGGGTGATGAAGTCCTCGTGTCCATCAAAGATGGGTGGGAACTCACGATTCAAGGTCACTGTCATGGTCCCTCTCCGGCCGCTTCGCGCGAACCGTATCCGCCCGGGCAGGGGGGCACAAGGCCTGCCCCCTTGCCACCGTTCGCCGGTTGGTGTCCCGTTACCTCATGAACGGCACGGCCGCCCGCGAAAGGATCGTTGAGCTTGCCCGCGCCGAGGGCTTCGCGCTCATTGGCTTCGCACCGGCGGGCGAGATGCCCGGGCCGCGCGAGGCCGCGCTTGCCGCCTTCCGGGAGGGCCGCCTGGCGGAAATGGCCTGGATGACCCCCGAATGGCTCGTCCACGCCACCAATCCCGGGGCTTTCCTTCCCGGCGCACGCACCGTCATCGTCCTCGCGCTCCCCTGCCACGCGCCTGACCCCATCAGTCCTCATCCCTCTTCGCTCACGGCTTCCCGCGGGCGGGTGGCCAGGTACGCGCGCGGGCGCGACTACCACCGCGTCTTCGAGAAGAAGCTCCGGCGGATTGCCCGGACCCTGCGCGACGAACTCGGCGCGGCCGCGCGGGCCACAGTCGACTACGGCCCGCTGCTCGAACGCCCCCTGGCCGTCCTCGCCGGGGCCGGCTGGCAGGGAAAGTCGGCCATGCTCCTTGTTCCCGGGTTCGGCCCGTGGGTGATGCTCGGAGCCATCGCCACGGACCTGGAGGTCGAACCGGGCGCTTCCCTCCGCAAGAGCTGCGGCAGCTGCACCCGCTGCCTCGCCGCCTGTCCAACGGGGGCACTGTCGCCGGCCGGCCACGTCCTCGATTCGCGCCTCTGCATCAGCTACCACACCATCGAAAACCGGGGACCCATCCCCCACGCGCTGCGGCCGAAGTTCGGCGACTGGATCTTCGGCTGCGACGAGTGCCTGGATTCCTGTCCCGTCGGGGCCGCCCAATTAGAATCGCACCCCGATTTCGTCGCTTCGCGATTTGACGACGCCTTCCCGCCCCTGGCCGAGCTGCTGGCGCTCGATGACGAGGCCTTCGCCGAACGGTTCCGGGGACGGGCGATCATGCGGGCGAAGCGCGATGGCCTCCTTCGCAACGTCTGCGTGGCGCTGGGTAACGTGGGCACGGCCCCTGACTTCGCCGCCCTCGCTGCCGCGCTCGACGACCACTCGCCGCTGGTCCGCGGTCACGCCGCCTGGGGCCTCGGCCGGCTCGCCGCGCGCGAGGCGCTCGAACCTGAGGCCGCCGCCGCCCTTGAAGCGCGGCTCGCCATGGAGGAGGATCCCTTCGTCCGTAACGAACTCACGACCGCCCTCGGCAACCTCGTAGCAACGCAAAGGAGCGAGCCATGACAACCGCACCTGAACTCCCCCTGCTCGAACGCCGCCGCATCGAAGCGGGGGTGCTCGTTCCGCTCATTCGCGCCATGCAAGCGGAGTTCGGCGCCGGGCCGGTGAACGAGGTGGTGGCGCGCACCATCCGCGATCTCGCCCGCGCCCAGGGAGAGGCCGACCGCGCCCGCATGAACGTCTCGTCCCTCGCCGATGTTGCGGCCCGGCTCCGCCAGGGCCCGCTGGCCGAAGGATCGCTCATTGTGGAAGTGGCTGAGGAATCGCCCGGGCGATTCGCCTTCAACGTCCGGCGCTGCCGCTTCAAGGAGATGTACGAGGAGATGGGCGCGGGCGACCTCGGCTTCCTGCTCTCCTGTAACCGCGACTTCGCCTACTTCGCGGGCCTCGCCCCGGAAATCAGCTTCAGCCGAACGCAGACTCTCATGGAGGGCGACCCCGTTTGCGACTTCTGCTACGGCCGGTAACCCTGCCCCGGCGCGCCGCGTTCTGATACCCGTGGCCGGTTCACCAGCCCCGATGACGCGCGTGCTCGTGATGGGGCCCTCGGGCTCGGGGAAGTCTACCCTCGCGCGCGAGCTGGGCGCAGCCCTGGGGCTCGAGGTGGTACATCTCGACCAGCTCTTCTGGCGGCCGGGGTGGAAGGAGCCCCCGCCGGAAGAGTTCCGCGCCGCCGTACTGGAGGCGCTGGAACGGCCCCGCTGGGTCATCGACGGCAACTACTTTGGCTCGGGCGCGGGCGAAGAGCGACTGGCGGCGTGCGATACCATCGTTGTCCTCGACTTCCCGCGGCGCGTCTGCATGTGGCGGGTGCTACGGCGCATCGCGGGGAGCTATGGGCGAGTGCGCCCCGACCTTGCAGAGGGCTGCCCGGAACAGGTCGACCTGGAGTTTCTGCGGTGGGTGTGGACCTCTCCTTCGCGGCGGCCGGAGATGTTCGCCAGGCTCGAACCTTACCGGGGCAAGCGCCGCTTCGTGGTGCTGCGAAACGCGGGCGAAGTGCGCCGCTTTCTCGCCGGGCTGCGGCCCGAGGCGAACACCGGCCGCGCCTGACCCGTCCAGGGGCGAAAGCCGTTCGTCTGCGCGTATACTCCGCAGGCGTGAGCACGTACGAGGCGCTGCGCCCCCTGCTGGAGCCCCGCTCGGTCGTGGTGGTCGGCATCTCCCGTTCCGGGAAGCAGGGCGCCATCTTCCTCCAGGGGCTCCTCGACCCGGGCTTCAAGGGCGACGTTTACGTGGTAAACCCCTCCGCCGACGAGATCATGGGCGTGAAAGCCTATCCGTCGATCGCCGCCCTGCCCGCGACACCCGACCTTGCCGTCCTCACGCTGCCATCGGAACCGGCCATCCAGGTGGTGGCGGAATGCGCGGAGCGCGGCATCCCCGGCGCGGCCATGTTCACGGCGGGTTTCGACGAGCTCGGCACGGAGGAGGGGCGTGAGCGTGGCCGGCGGCTAATGGCGGCCGCCGCCGGGCGCGTGCGGCTCATTGGCCCGAACGGCATGGGGGTCTACAACCCGCGGCGCGGCATTGCCTTCTTTCCGGGGATGCCGTCAGTTCCGGGCGGGCTGGGGCTCATCTCGCAGTCGGGTTCCCTCGCCCAGTTCACCGTACAGGCGGCTGTGAACCGCGGCCTGGGCTTCAGCAAGGCTGTAAGCATGGGCAACCAGATCGATTTGAACGCCGCCGACTACCTTGAGTACTTCGCGGCCGACCCCGAAACGCGCGCCATCTGCGCCTACATCGAGGGTGTCCCCGATGGCCGCCGCTTCCGCCGGGCGCTCGAACAGGCGGCAGCGGCAAAGCCCGTGGTCATCTGGAAGTCGGGGCGCGTAGCCTCGGGGGCTCGCGCGGCACGCTCCCACACCGGGCAGCTCGCAGGGGACTACGCCATCTGGCAGGCCATGGCCAGGCAGTCGGGGGCGATCCTGGTGCGCGACCTGGAAGAGATGATTGACACCATCACGGCTGCGATGGCTTTCGCCGGCGTTTCCAAACCGGGGCGCCGCATCGCCATCATGACCGGACCTGGCGGACCCGCCGTGAGCGCCAGCGACGCCTGCGAGGAGGCCGGGCTGGAGCTCGCCACCCTTTCGCCGGCCACCACGGAGGTGCTCAGGGAGATAATCGCGCCGGCAGGAACGAGCGTGAACAACCCCATCGACGTGGGCATGGTGCTTAAGGGTGCGGCGGACTTCTACGGACGCTGCCTGCGGCTGGCGCTGGCCGACGAGAACGTCGATGCCGCCGTGGTCATTGGCGGCGAACGCGGCAACCTCGAAGGCTTCGCCGGCATGCTCGTGGACGCGCGCCGGGAAAGCGGCAAGCCCGTGATGTACGCCCTCAGCGATGACTTCGGCCCGAACCCCACGGCCCCAATGCTGGCGCGAGGCAGTGTGGCCGCGGCCCCGAGTGCAGAGCGGTGCCTCCGCGCCTACGCACGCCTCGCACACCGCTAGCAGCCCCGGGGGACACGCGCCTGCCCTGCCCGGTCTCAGTACCCTTCGCCGCACCCCATCCCCGCCTTGCGCCGGAAGCTGCGACTATGTATCATTCATCTTGTTGAGAGTGAGTCTCAACAAGGAGCTGGCCGCTTGCTCTTCCGCCGTTGTACCGGGCTGCTCTCCATGCTCATGGGGGCCATCCTCGTCGTCCCCCTTGCTGCCGCCTGCGGCGACGATGAGGGCGGCGGCGACGGCCGCTTCGCGGTCCTGGCCACAACGGTCCAGGTGGAGGCTCTCGCTCGTGTAGTTGCCGGCGATGCCGCCAGCGTCAGATCCCTGCTCAAGCCCGGCGTGGACCCGCACGACCACGAGCTCACGGCCGGCGACCGGAAGGCGATCAGCAAGGCCGGGGTCATCCTCCGCAACGGGATCGGGCTGGACGCCTACCTCGAGAGCGCGCTTGAGGACCGAGGGACGAAGGAGAAGACCTTCACGGTGACAACGGGCATCACCATCCGCAAGGCCGATGGTGAAGAGGACCCGCACGTCTGGCAGAATCCGCTCAACGTGAAGGTGATGGTGGAGAACATCGCCGGCGCACTGTCCGCGAAGGACCCCGCAAATGAGGCCGGGTACCGCGACCGTGCAGCGGCCTACCTGCAGCGCCTGGACGAGGTCGACCGCGAAATCGCCGCGCTCATCGAAAGTATCCCGCCTGAAAACCGGAAGATGGTGACGAACCACGACGCCTTCGGCTACTTCATCGAGAGGTACGGGCTGAGGTTTGTGGGAGCGGTAATCCCCAGTCTTTCGACGCAGGCCGAGCCCTCGGCGAAGGATATCGCCACCCTCCAGGACCTGATCAAGCGCGAGAACGTGAAGGCGATCTTCGCCGAAAGCTCGCTGGACCCGAAGATCGCTTCCCAGGTGGCGAAGGACACCGGCGTGAAGATCGTGGACGACCTTTACGGGGATTCGCTCGGCGAGCCGGGCTCGGGCGCGGAGACCGTCGACGGCATGCTGCTGGCAAACGCCCGCAAGATCGCCGAGGCACTGAGATAGCCGCCGCGGACGGGGCGGGCGAGCCCGCTGCAGGGGCGCTTGAGCTTGACGGGGTGGGAGCGGGTTACGGCTCGACCTTCCACCTGGGAGGCATCTCGTTTCAGGCCGGCGCCGGGAGCGTGGTAGGGCTCATCGGCCCCAACGGCGGGGGAAAGAGCACCCTCCTCAAAGCCGTGGCGGGCGTCATCCCCCTGCGCGAGGGACAGATCCGGCTCGGCGGCCGGCCGCTCCGCCGCAACGAAGGGCACATCGCCTTCGTGCCCCAGCGCGAGGAGGTGAACTGGGACTTCCCTGTTTCGGCGGGCGATGTCGTGCTCATGGGGCGTTACCGCGCCGCCGGCTGGGTGCGGCGCCCCGGCGCCGAAGACCGCCGCAAGGCCGGGGCCGCGCTGGCAAGGCTCGGACTCGAAGGGAAGGGCAACCGCCACATCAGCCAGTTTTCCGGAGGGCAGCAGCAGCGCATTTTCCTCGCCCGGGCGCTTGTGCAAGAGCCCCGGGTGGTGCTGCTCGACGAGCCCTTCACCGGGATAGACCAGGAGAACCGCGAGGTGTTGCACCAGGTCATCGCCGGGTTCGCGCGGGACGGCGTGATCGTGCTCATCGCCACCCACGACCTTGACGAGGTGGCCGCCATGACCACCCATGTGTGCTGCCTGGCCGGGCGGTTTGTGGCATTCGGCCCGACCGCATCGACCTTCACCCCCGAAACGCTGCGCGCCACCTTCGGCGGCCAGCTGGCGGTGTTCGCCTGATGCTGGACTTCATCACCGAACCGCTTGGCTATCCCTTCATCCAGCGGGCACTGATCGAGATCGTGATCGTGGGCACGGTCTGCGGCCTGGTGGGGTGCTTTGTTGTACTGCGGGGGCTGGCCTTCGTTGGCGATGCGCTGGCGCACACAGTCTTCCCCGGCGTTGTGCTCTCCTACATCGCCGGGCGCAGCATCATGATCGGCGCCTTCGCCTTTGGCGCATTGACGGCAATAGGAATTGGGGTGCTGTCGCGCTCGCGGAGGGTGAGCGCCGATTCCGCCGTGGGCGTGCTGTTCGCCGCCTTCTTCGCCCTGGGTGTGGTGCTCATAAGCCGGCAGGCTGGCTTCAAGAAAGACCTTGGCTCGCTCCTCTTCGGAAACGTGCTCGGCGTCTCGCGCGAAGACGTCATCGCAACATTAATCATCGCCGTCATCGTCATCGCCGTGCTCTTCCTGCTCCTCAAGGAGTTCACGGTGGTTGCCTTCGATGCGACCATGGCCCGCTCGCTCGGTTACCCCGTATTCGCACTCGACCTGGTGCTGTTGCTGCTGGTGGCGGCAACGATCGTGGTGAGCCTGCAAACGGTGGGCAACATCCTCATCCTGGCCCTCATCGTGACGCCACCCGCCACCGCCCGGCTCCTCACCGATCGGCTCGGCCAGATGATGGCCCTGAGCGTGGCAGCGGGCGTCCTCGCCGGCGTGGCCGGGATCTTCATCTCCTACCATGCCGACACCGCGGCGGGGGGCACCATCGTCCTCGCGGGCACAGCGCTCTTCCTGCTTGCGCTCGTCTTCGCGCCCAATCACGGGCTGCTGAGCACGTTCCTTCAGCGCCGCCGCGGCTACCACCACGTCCATCACTACCACCCGATTGACGAGGCCGCTCCCCCGGGCGGCCACTGAGACAGCACACCGGAAGTTGTCGCGTGTGAGATGACGGCGCGCCGCCCACGCGGTAGAGTCGCTTACCACACACTCTGCGGGGGAACCGAAATGTCCGACGGCCACGCGGTGGAGCGCAAGCTCTCCAAAGAAGAGATAGAAGAGATCCGCCAGAAGACAAAAGGGCTCATGGACGAGCTCGTCTATCCGAACGAGGTGCAGTACGAACACTGCACCGACGACGAGCGAGAGGCCCTCATCAAGAGCCTGCAGGCGAAGTCGAAAGCGGCAGGGATGTGGGCGCCCCACCTGCCCGCGGCCGCGGGCGGAATGGGCATCGGATTCATGCCCTACGTCTACATGAACGAGATCATCGGCCGGAGCTGGATGGCGCCCCGCGTCTTCGGCTCGCAGGCGCCCGATTCCGGCAACGCCGAGATCCTCTGGCAGTTCGGCACCCCGGAGCTCCAGGAGCGGTGGATGAAGCCGCTCGTGAACGGCGATATCCGCTCCTGCTTCTCGATGACCGAGCCCGAGGTTTCCGGCGCCGACCCCACCGGGCTCCGCACCACGGCTGTGCGCGATGGCGACGAGTGGGTCATTCGCGGCCACAAGTGGTTCACAAGCGGCGCCGTGGGAGCCTCGTTCGCCATCGTCATGTGCGTCACCCAGCCCGACCAGCCACCTCACAGGCGCATGAGCCAGATTGTCGTGCCCACGGACACCCCGGGCTTCCAGATCGTGCGCGAGATCCCGGTCATGGGCTCCACCGAGGGCTCGCACTGCGAAATCCGCTACGTGAACGTGCGCGTCCCCGTCACGAACCTCCTCGGCGAAGATGGCGGCGGCTTCCGCATCGCCCAGCGCCGCCTCGGCCCCGGCCGCATCCACCACTGCATGCGCTGGCTCGGGCAGATGCAGCGCGCCTTCGAGATCATGTGCGAGTACGCACTCAAGCGTGAGGTCTACGGCAGCACCCTCGCCGAAAAGCAGACCGTGCAGAACTGGATTGCCGATTCCTACGTCCAGATCCAGGCCGCGCGCCTGCTCACCCTCAACGCCGCCGCCAAGATTGATACGGGCGACGAGGCCCGCGTCGAAATCTCCGCGATTAAGTTCTTCGGCGCCCAGGTGCTGCACGACGTGATCGACCGCGCCATCCAGGTGCACGGCGCACGCGGCGTATCGGGCGATACCCCGCTCGAAGGCATGTACCGCCTCGCCCGCGGCGCCCGCATCTACGACGGCCCCGATGAGACCCACCGGATGGTGGTTTCCCGCCGCATCCTCCAGAGTTTCAAGGCGGGTCTCGGCTGGGACTTCGGGGTCTAGCCAGCAACACACGCAAGAGGCGCTGGCGCCGGCTGCCCGTCCCTGGCGCCCGCGCGCCCCGGAGGGCCCGTGGATGAGATCGTAGTCCTCATGGACCAGTTGAACCGGTTCCTCCGGGCGCAGCTCGGCGATGAGCGCCTGCGCGTGCTCTCAATGGAGACGACCCCCGGCCACGCCGGCCTCTCGTTCTTCTTCACCGTCCTCGCTGGCAACGAGACTCAGGAGTTCGTGCTCCGCGTGCCGCCCGCGAACGTGAAGTTCGAAGGCACCGCCGATATCCTGCGCCAGGCGCGGGTGATCACGTCCCTCAGGGACTCGCGGGTGCCCGTGGCCGAGGTTGCCTGGGCCGGCGACGACCCGCAATGGTTCGGCCGCCCTTACATGATCGTGCCGCGCCTGCGGGGCGATTGCCTGCGAATGAGCGAGGGCGAATGGGCGGCCGGCCTGCCCGCGGAGCGCCTGCGCCCCATGGCGCAACAGGCGATGGAGGTGCTGGCGCGGCTGCACGGCCTCGACTGGCAGCAGTACGTCCCCGGCGATGGGCCGCCGCTCGACCCCACCTTCGATATCGAGCGCTGGGACCGTTTCTGGGAGCGCGCCGCCGAGCCGGAGATGGTGGCCCTGGGGCCCGAGGTGAAGCGCCGCCTCCTCGAACGCCTGCCGCGGGACCCGCGCATCGGCATCTTCCACGGCGACTACCAGTGGACCAACCTCTTCTATACCGATGACCGCCTGGCCGCCGTCATCGACTGGGAGCTCTGGGGCGTGGGCGCCACGCTCAACGACCTCGGCTGGATCCTCCTCTTCAGCGACCCCGAGGCCTGGGTGCACGAAGACCGCTCCACCGCGCCCATCCCCCGGCCCGCCGAGCTGGAGGCAATGTACGCAGAGGCGCTCGGCGAGGCCCCGGGAGATGTCGCCTGGTACAGGGCGCTGGCGGCCTACAAGTTCTCCATCATCGGCGGCTTCAACCTGATGCTGCACCGCCGCGGCAAGCGCGACGACCCGCACTGGGAGGTGCTGAAGCCATCCATGCCACGCCTCATGGAACGCGCGCTCGAGGTGCTCGACGGCGCGTAAGCGCGGAGCGGGCAGCCCCCCGGCACCGGCCGCTGTCCGCGGGGGTGGACGGTATGTCCCACTCGATGTGGGATCAGCCGTGTGATATACTTGTCCCACAGCGAGTTCGGAGGACCCCTTGGGAGAGACTGTCCGTACGCATGTGGTGCTGCCCAAAGAGCTGGTCGATGAGATTGACGCGCTCGTGGGCAAGCGAAAGCGGAGCGAGTTCATCGCGGCGGGGCTGGAAGCCGCGGTGAGGCGAATGAGGCGCGCGGGATTAACGCGCGAGCTGATGGGCTCAATCCCTGCCGGCGCTGTGCCGGCCTGGGACACTCTCGAGTCGACGCTTGCCTGGCAGCGCCTGCAGCGGCCCGTTGACGACCCCTGGGATGACGCCGCCGCGCGCGCCACGGCCGCTTCGTGACCCGGTACCTGCTGGACTCGAACGAGCTGATCAACTTCGCCCGTGGACGCGAGCCGTTCGCCATCCGCATCCGCGATTTGCTCGAATCGGGTGAGGAGGTTGGGGTCTCGCCCGTGTGCGTCGCGGAGTTCCTCTCGAACCTTCCCCCGGAAAGGCGTTCCCGGTGGGTCGAGCTGTTGCTGGGCCTGACCGTCTGGCCACTCTCGTTCGAAGACGGTGTGCAGGCGGGAATCTACCGATACGAAGCAGCACGCTCAGGGCGCCCGCTGTCGACCCCGGACACCTTGATCGCCGCGACGGCGCACAGGGTGAACGCCATCGTTGTCACCGAAAACCTGAAGGACTTCCCTATGCCCGGCGTCCGCGTGATGAGCCTGGCCGAAGGCTAACGGCCGCGAGGGGCAGCGGCGTAGAATCGGCGCCATGGGCGAGCCCCGCATTCGCTACCTGACCTCGGGTGACGGGGTGAACATCGCCTACTGGGCGGAGGGCGAGGGGCGCACCGTCATCCACATGCCCCCCATGCCGTGGAGCCACCTGCAGGTGGAGTGGGAAGGCGAACGGCAGCGCGCGTGGTACCAGGCCCTGATTGCTCGCTGCCGGCTGGTCCGCTACGACAACCGGGGAAGCGGCCTCTCCGACCGGGGTGCCGAGAACCTGGGGCTGCAGGCCCACATCGGAGACCTCACGGCGCTCGTGGAGCGGCTCGGGACCGGGCCGGTCGCGCTGATCGGCGTTTCCTTCGCGAGCCCGGTGGCAATCGCTTTCGCAGCGTCGCACCCCGAGCTCGTGTCGCACCTTGTGCTCTGGTGCGGATTCGCAAATGCCATCGATTCCCACATCCCCCAACTCGCGGCCATGGGGCCGATGTTCGAGACGGACTGGCCGCTCGCCACCGAAACGGTCGCCCACGCGCTCGTCGCAGGGTGGGACGCGCCCGACGAAGCGCGCCATTTCGCCGCCATGATGCGAGAGGCCAGCGACAGGGAGGGCACCTCGAAGTTCTTTTCCGCCTTCGACACGTTCGACGTGACGGCCGACCTCGGGCGCATCACCTGTCCCGTGCTGGTGCTGCAACGCCGCGGCGCCCGGGTTCCCGACCCGGCGGTATCGCGAAAGCTGGCGGCCATGATTCCCGGCGCGCAGTTGACGGCGCTCGAAGGAGAGTCGGTGCTCCCCTGGGTAGGAAACACCGCCCAGCTGCTGGAAACGACAGCGGATTTCCTCGGCCTGCGGCCGGCCGAGACCGCGCCATCCGCCGCCGCGGTGGCCACGGCCGGCGCCCTGCGGACCATCCTCTTCACCGACATCGAAGGGCACACGGCGATGATGCAGCGCCTCGGCGACGCCGAGGGACGCAGTATCCTGCGCCAGCACGAGCGCATCACGCGCGAAGCGCTGCGGGAGTTCGCGGGCAGCGAGGTCAAGACCATGGGCGATGGCTTCATGGCCTCGTTCGGCTCAGCGCAACGCGCGCTGGAGTGCGCCATCGCCCTGCAGAGGCGGCTCACCGAAGCTGCTTCGCGGCTCCCCTTCGTGCTCCGCATCCGGGTGGGGCTCAACGCCGGCGAGCCAATCGCCGAGGAAGACGACCTTTTCGGCGCCTCCGTAATCGCGGCGGCGCGCATCGCCGCTCACGCCGATGGCGGAGAGATCCTCGTCTCCAACGTGGTGCGGGAGCTGGCGGCGGGCAAGGGATTCGTATTCTCAGAGCGGGGAGAGACGGTGCTGCGCGGTTTCGATGACCCCGTGCGCCTCTTCGAGCTGCGCTGGCAGGAGGGTTAGTTCAGGCGGCGTCGCGGGCGCCGGGCCCGTGTTTCGCCCGGTACTGCTCGCGCAGGGCGCGGGCCGCACGGTCGGCTTCGAAGGCCAGAATGCGGCGGTTCTTGCGCCTCCGCGCGCGGCCCGCAAGGTGGTGCGCGGAATCGGCCACCACAAGCCCCAGGGCCAGGGCCATGAGGCTGATGGACCACGCTACGACCCCGGCAACGCCCGAAACCAGCCCCAGCAGGGCCATCGCAAGCGCCGGGTTGCGCACTCCCCACGACCAGAAGGCGACCATACTTTCATGGTCGGCAGCGGCGGCAAGAACTAAAGGGAAGTCCGTCATCACACCGGGGTGGCACGCTCCCCGGCATGCGTCCGGATGGACTGCCTAGCGGCCCTGGGTCCAGAACGGGCCGGTATCAGTGGCCCAGGCCCTTGCCCAGTCTGGCTCCCGGCGCTCGAGGAAGGCCGCCAGCCCTTCTGTGAACTCGGGACTCGCGATCTGCATGCGCTGGTTCGCCCACTCGTATTCAAGGTGCTGCTCGAGCGTCGACGACATGGCGTACTGGAGATCGCGGCGAGTGTAGGTGAGGGCGGATGGCGGCTGGGAGGCGATCTTGCGGGCCAGCGCCATGGTCTCGTCGAGGAGCTGCGCGTGGGGTACGACCTTCGACACCATGCCGATGCGCAGCGCCTCCTGCGCATCGATCATGCGGGCGGTGAAGAAGAGCTCGGCCGCGCGCTCGGGACCCACCAGCCGCGGGAGGAACCAGGAGAGGCCGAAGTCGGGCGCGAGCCCGCGGCTGATGAAGACGGTGCTGAAGCGCGCTTCTTCGCTGGCGATGCGGATGTCCATGCAGAGGGCCAGCCCGAGACCACCGCCCACCGTGACGCCGTTTATGGCGGCGATTACCGGCTTGGAACCGCGGCAGATGGTGAGCACGGTTCGGCCCGCACCGCCCAGGTAGTCGATCGCTTCGGCGCGGCGGCCGCCCGGGCCGGCGCCGGGGAAGGCCTCGACGGCCGGGTCCTTCAGGTCGGCGCCCGCGCACCAGGCACGGCCCTCGCCAATGACAACGAAGGCGCGCACCGAGTCATCCTGCTCGCCGGAGCGGATGGCTTCGTTGATTGAGACGATGAGGGTGCCGCCCATGGTGTTGAGGCGCTCGGGCCGGTTCAGGCGGATGAGCCGCACCCCTTCAGGCGTGGTTTCGACAATGCAATCGGGCATGGCGCAGGCCCCCTCAGGTGATTGAGGGGATTCTGGCGCACACCGCCGCCGGGCGCCAGCAGCGGGCACGGCGCTTGCCGGCATCCTGTGCGCCGGGCCGGGCTGGTTCAGCCGGCCGCCGCGTACCAGCGTTCCGGGGTGCCACTCGCGCTCTCTATGAAGGCAAAGGCGCGTTCGAGGACGCGCTCGATGCCGCCGGCTGCCTCTTCGATTGCCGCGAGGTCGCCCGGCATCTCGCCAGGGGCGGCCTGTTCATCGTCGTAGCCGCAGTAAAGGCCGTAGTGGAGCACCAGGCGATTGGCCTGCGCGACCACGCCCGGCAGGCCGTCGGCGGCAGGGGTCTGCGCTTCATCGTGGTGCAGGGCGATGGCATCGACCAGGTGGCCGGGGAATTTCCACTGCTCGCCCAGCACGCGGCCCACGGCGGCGTGGTCAAAGCCGGTCAGCCGGGTCTCGGCCTCGTGGAGGCTGGAATGGTTGGAGCGGGCGAAGGTCACGGCGTCGGCGAACTCGCGGGGCATGACCTGCGAGATAACCAGCCGGCCGATGTCATGGAGGATGCCGGCGGTGAATGCGTCCTCGGGGCGCGCCGCGCGCGTCTTCTTGGCGATGGCTTCGCCGGCCACCGCCGTGGCAACGCTGTGGCCCCAGAAGAGGTCCAGGTCAAAGACGCCATCGAGCAGGCGGTTGCGCTTGAAGGAGTTGACGAGGCTCGCGCCAACAGCCAGCTGGCGAACCTGCTTGAAGCCGAGAACCAGCACGGCCTCCCGCACGGTGCCGACTCGGCGAGCGAAGCCGTAGTAGGCAGAGTTGCTGATCTTTATGAGCCGGGCAGTGAGAGCCTGGTCCGTACTCAGCACCTGCGCCAGGTCGAGCGCGCTCGTGCGGTCATCGTCGGCGAGCCCCATCACGCGCGCCGCGACCGCGGGCAACGGGGGAAGGTCTTCAAGTTGGCCCAGGATATCGCGGGCGTTGCTGCTCATCACGAGACGATCATCGGTTCGCGGGCAACGTCACTTAACGGCCATTAAGGAGAATTCGGCCGCTCTGCCGCCCCGGCGCTTTGCACGGTGGCAATGGCTCTCTAGAGTGAGCGCATTCACACCAGGAGTTGGGACATGCGCCTGAAGGGCAAGGTTGCCGCCGTCACGGGCGGCGCAAGCGGCATCGGCAAGGAAATCGCCTACGCGTTCGCGCGCGAAGGGGCCGCGGTCGCGATTGGCGATATCGATGAGGAAGGCGCCAGCGCCGCCGCCACGGAGATCGCCGAGGAGACGGGGGCGCGCACGCTCGGGATGCGCTGCGACGTGGTCTCGAGAGCGGACCTGGACGGGCTGGTGGCGGCCGCGGCTGACAAGTTCGGAAGGTTCGACATCATGGTCGCGAACGCGGGCATCGCCATCTTCAGGCCCCCGCTCGAAACCACCGAGGAAGACTGGGACAGCATCATGGATGTGAACGCCAAGGGCGTGCTCCTGAGCGACCAGGCGGCGGCACGGCAGATGATCGCCGAGGGGCACGGCGGCGCGATCGTGAACATCGCGAGCGTGGCGGCCCTCATGCCGTCGGTGGGGCTCACCGCCTACTGCGCCTCCAAGGCCGCTGTCATGCATATGACCAAGTGCTTCGCGCTCGACCTGGCGCAGTATGGCATTCGGGTGACATCGATTGCGCCCGGGCTCGTGGACACGCCGCTCTGGGGCAAGGGAATGGGTGACCCCGGCATCCTCGACCACGGGCTGCGCGACCAGTTCGCCACGCGCGTGCCCCTCGGCCGCATGGCAACCGCCGATGACATCGCGAAGATGGTCGCCTTCCTTGTCAGCGACGAAGGGGAGTACCTCACCGGCCACATCTTCGTGGTGGACGGGGGGCAATCGCTGGCCCCTGCGGCCCGGTAGGAAGGCGCATCGGCCCCGGGAGCGGAGGCCCATCCCGCACCGGCCGGCTGTGCGGCGGCGAGCCCCCTTGCTCGCGGACCAGCCCGCTGGCGCGCTCCATGAGTTACGGGTTACGGGGCCACTCCTGATGGCCGTCATAGTCCGGGTGGTGGCTTTGCGCTTGAGTGGGGATTGAGCAGAGCAGTGTGGGAGGGTGGTTCCCCGTGTCTTACCGCTGGCTTGTGATCATCGGGCTCTTTTCGGGCGTCAGTTCGACCGCCATGTGGGTCAGCTACTCCGTCGGCATCATGCTCCCCGACATGAAGGCCGAGCTCGGCATGTCGCCCGCGCAGGCAGGCATCCTCGGGGCGATGAGCTGGTTCGCCATGATCCTGCTCGGCATCCCCGTGGCCACTATCGTGAGCAGGTTCAACGCCCGCCTCATGATCTTCGCGAGCGCCGTGCACATGGCGCTGTTCGCATTCCTCCAGGGATGGGCGCCCACCTTCGAGCTGGAGCTGCTCTTCCGCTTCATCTTCATGATGGGTTTTGTCAGCCGGCAGGCAAACTCGGCCATGCTCATCCAGCAGTGGTTCGCCCAGCACGAGGTGCCGCGCGTGCAGTCGTTCATCACCGTGGTCATGGGGCTGGCGCAGATTGCCGCCGTAGGCTTCCTACCGTGGATGCTCATCTGGTTCGACGGCTGGCGAAACACGTTCTACGCCCTGGGCGTGCTGCTGGCCGCCTCTTCGCTGCTGTGGGTCATCTTCGCGCGCGATAACCCGGGAGCAACGGTCCGGGCGCCGGCAGCCTCGAAAGAGCGCACCCCGCTGACAGCCATCTTCCGCTACCAGCCAGTCTGGATGTTCGGCGTGGCCACGGCGTTCTGCATCGTCGGCACGTCGGCCTTCTCCGTGTTCTGGCCCACCTTCCTGACCGAGGAGCGCGGGCTCTCGCTCCGCATGGCGGGGTTCTTCACTGCGGGCATCCCGGTGGGACAGATCCTGGGGGCGCTCCACTGCTCCTGGATCCGGGGTCGCGTGACTGCTCGCCGCCAGCAGATGTACCTCACCGGGGTGGTCTGCACCGGTTCGATGCTGGTGATGGCGCTGGTGCCCTTCCGGCCGCTCCTGCCCCTGGGTGCGTTCGGCCTGGGGTGGGCGTGCATGCAGGTCTACCCGACCCTGGTGGCCATCCCCTTCGAGCTGCCCAACATCCGCCCCCGCGAAGTCGCCGTTGTCTCCTCGTTCATGTTCAGCCTCTTCACCCTCGGAGGGGTGATTGGGCCGCTGCTCACCGGCGTTGTCCAGCAGGCCACGGGCTCGCTCCAGACCGGGTTCCTGGTTGTCTCACTCATTCACCTGGGCATCTTCGTGGTGGTCTTCGCATCGGAGAGAGGGCTACCCGCGCTCCCCCGCGTGGCGCGGCGCGAGCCGGCGCTGGCGGCGGCCGACTGATGACTGGGCTCCGCGCAGCGGCCCTCCTCGCAACCCGCCATGGCACGGCCCTGGCCAGCGTTGGCGCCGCCGGCTTCCTGGCGGCACTCATGCTCATGCCTCAGCCTTCCGGCGCCAACGAACGGAACCCCGGGGCATTCCTCTGGGAGTGCCACGCCGCCGGAAGCGGCAGCGGGCAGCTTGCCGCCACACTCCTGGACAGCCACGAGGGCGAGCGCACCATCCGGGCACCCGCGCTTCCGGACGCCGGGCGCCCGCCGCGGGGACTGGCCTTTGGCACATTCGCGCGCGAGTGAGGCTTCGCCCGCTGCTGCTGTCTGTCATGCACCCCTGTCCTGGCCCCGGCAACCATGGCGACGAAAGCGAAGAACTCCCCTACCATGGCCGCCGTGGGCGCCGCGCGAGCCAGGGACGGCGCCGGGACGACGAGGTATCGCATGCCCTACAACGACGACTTCACCGATCTGACGCCGGACCAGGCGCTGCTGAAGCGGGAAGCACACCGCTTCGCCGAAGAGGTGATGCGGCCCACTGCCGCCAGCCTGGATGACCTCCGGCCCGAGGAGGTTATCAGCGGCGGCTCTCCCCTCTGGGAGGCCTTCAGGAAGACCTACCAGGCCGGACACCACCTGCGCGCCTTTCCGCCCGAGCTCGGCGGTCCGGGGCTGGGACCCATTGAAGCCCACGTGGTCGCCGAAGAGTTCGGCTGGGGAAACGCCGGGCTTTCCATTGCCATGGGCGTCACCGCCATGCCCTTCCGCTTCGCCGCCATGAACGGTAACCCCGACCTGATGCGCGAGATCGTGATGCCCTTCCTCGAAGACAGGGAGGGCCGCCACATCGGCTGCTGGGCGGGGACCGAGCCCAACCACGCCTCGGACCTCATCCTCGGCGGCTACAACCCGGACGACCATCTCGACTGCAGCGCCTTCAGGGACGGCGACGAGTGGGTCATCCGCGGGCAGAAGTCTTCGTGGGTATCGAACGGCACCATCGCCACGCACGCGCTCGCGTTCCTGAACGTGCAGCCCGAAATGGGTATGGCGGGGACGGGCATCGCCGTGGTGCCGCTCAACCTCCCCGGGGTCTCGAAGGGCCCGCCCCTCAACAAGCTGGGCCAGCGCGCGCTGAACCAGGGCGAGATCTTCTTCGACGACGTGCGCATCCCGGCGCACTACATGCTCATGGAACCACCGCACGCCTTCGCCGCCATCGAGATGATCATGGCCGGGGCCAACGCGGGCATGTCGACCACGTTCAGCGGCGTGGCCCGCGCCGCCTTCGAAGAGGCCCTGACGTACACCCAATCGCGCAGCCAGAGCGGGGTTCCCCTTTCCAGCCACCAGCTGGTCCAGAAGCGCCTCTTCGATATGTTCATGCGCGTCGAGGCTTCGCGCGCTCTTTCGCGGAAGGCGAACCTCCGCCTTGGGAGCGGGCAGCCGACCGTGCACTTTTCGATGGCGGCCAAGGTGTTCGCCACGCGCACTGCCTTCGACGTGGCCTCCGACGCAAGCGAGCTCTGCGGCGCTATGGGCATGGTCAAGGGCGTGCTTGTAGAGCAGCTCATGCGCGACGCTCGCGCATCGCTAATCGAAGACGGGGCGAACGACGTGCTCTCGCTCGCCGCCGCCCGCCAGCTGCTCAACTGAGCGGCGCCAGCAAGCAGAACAGGGAGTCGAAATGGAACTGAAGGAAGTCATTGGCCGTCGCCGCACCATCCGCTTTTTCCTGCCCCACCGGCAGGTGGAGCGCGAGAAGATCCAGAAGATGCTGGAGGCGGCCCGCCACGCCTCGTGCGTGGGCAACGTCATGAACGTGCGCGCGGTGGTCATCTGGCGCGACCAGGCCCCGGAAAACCTGCTCAAGGCCCTCACGCCGCCATTGGGCTACCAGCAGATGCAGACCGCGCCCGTCTTCATCTTCTGGTACAACGAGCGCGCCGCCTACCAGATCGACAAGTGGATTGACGACCTTTACGGCCTCGTCCGGTCGCGACGCATCGGCACCTCGGTGGAGGGAACGATCGCCGAGATAGACAAGCGCCTGAAGCCGGTCTTCTCCATGGGGTGGGAGGCCTCATCGGTCTCGCCGCTGGCCTTCATGGATGTGGGCCTGGCGATTTCCCAGGCGAACCTCGTGGCCTACGACGAGGGCCTCGGCACCTGCATGATGAGCAGCCCCCGCATCGAACGCATCGGCAAGATGCTCAACCTCCCCGAAACCGCCGTGCCCGTGGCCGTGCAGGCCGTTGGCTACCCGGCGGAGTCGTGGGAAGCAGGTGGCCAGACCCCCAAGCCCCCGCTGGGAGAGCTCTTCTCCGAGATGAGCCACGGTAAGCCGTTCGAGGCCGACCCGGCGGTCGAAGAAGAGCTGAAGGACGCCCGCATGTGCCAGGAAACGGCGCCCCTGCCGTGGCGCGATGCGGAGCTCCAATACCTCATTCGCGCGCTCGGACTTGAGGACCGCATTCTCGCCGTGGACTTCGGGACGTAGATGAAGGCCACCCGCGTCTACACCGGCGACGACGGCCGCTCGCACATCGAAGAACTCGAGATCCCGCTCATTCGCGGGCGTTACGGCGACCTTTCGGAGCTGGTGCCGGCCGAGGGGATCATCTTCCGGGTAACCCCCGAAGGCGCGGAGCTTGGCTTTCACAACGCCCCGCGGCGTCAGTTCGTCATCACCCTCGAAGGCGTGGCCGAAATCGAATGCGGCGATGGCACGAAACGGCGCTTCGGGCCCGGCGACATCCTGCTGGCCGACGACACCACCGGGCAGGGGCACATCACGCGAGAGATCGAAGGGCCCCGGCGCAGCCTGTTCGTGCCCCTGCCGGAGGCCTACGACATCTCCGCCTGGAGGCGGTAGGAATACCCTTCGTCAGGCCACGACGAGGACGATCCCGGCCACGCAGAAGAGCGTACCCATGCCGATCCGGCGGGTGAAGCCCTCCTTGAGGAAGAGGATCGAAAGCGGCAGCGCCATCAGGGGCGAAGTCGCGGAAAGGATGGCCGTGCGCGCCGCCCCGGCCGTCATCACCGCGTACACGTAAAGGAGGCTGCCAAAGGAGGTCCCGACGAGCCCGGCGGCCACGATCCCGGCCACCTGCTTCCGGTCGCGAAATGGAGCGGCGAGGGCAGGCCGCCGGGCCAGGGCGGCAAAGGCCAGCAGCGCCAGCGCTCCCGAAGGCGTGCGGATGGAGGCCGCCGCCAGCGCGGGCATGCCATCGTTGCTCGCCGCCAGCCAGAGGGTGGCGGAGGCCCAGAAGATGCCCACGGCGCCGAGCAGCGCATACCCGAACCAGCCCAGGCGTTGACCGGGAGCCGGGTGCAGGGCCGCCACATGTTCCGCCGGCGGCAGGTCCGCGAAGCCGGCGAGGGCCGGCTCGGCCACGGCGATCACGGGAAGGGGGATGTCTTCCTGTCCGCGGCCCGGGATAACGATCAGGTACACACCCACGGCAATGAGTGCGGCGCCGAGGGGCAGCCCCCACGTGAAGGCCTCATCCAGCAGCAACACGCCTCCGAGGACCGTTAGCCCGATGTAGAGCGCCATGGAAATGGGAAACGTCCGCTGCATGCCGAGCAACGCAAGGGCCTTGATGTAGACGGTGTCGCCCAGCCCGTAGCCCACGAGCCCGCTGCCAAGCATCGCGAAGAGCGTGGCCGCCGAGGCGGCGGTAATGTCACCGGGGTCGCCGAATGCAAAGAGCACGGCGAAGAGGAGGAGGCTGCCCGCAGAGAGCCGGAGTGCGGAGAGCACCACCGGCGCCGTGCGCTGCGAAAGGGAAGTGAGCGCCACGCTTGTGGCCGACCACGTCATCGCCGCAACCAGGGCCGCCAGCTCACCCATCGAGGCGAATGCTAAGACGGGCCGCCGTTACGGTTCAGGCCAGGGGCGCCGCCACCGCCTCCTGGGCATCGGCGGTGGGCAGCCGCATGGTGAACGTGGTCCCAACACCGGGCTCGGACTCCACCAGCAGCTTGCCGCGGTGGCCCTGAACTATGCCGTACGCGGTCGAGAGGCCCAGACCGGTGCCGCCTCCGGGCCCCTTGGTGGTGAAGAACGGCTCGAAGATGTGACTGCGGGTTTCCACGCTCATGCCCATGCCGGTATCGCTGACGCGGACGACTGCGGTCTTGCCCTCGAGCGCGAGTCTGATGGCGATCACGCCACCCCCGGGCATGGCGTCGCGGGCATTGATGACGATGTTGAGGAGCGCCTGCTCGAGCTGCTCCCGGTCACCATTCACATACAAGTGGACTCCGGGTAGTTCCTCCTGAACCGTGACAGCAGGCGTGAGGCCCGGGCGTGCCAGCCGCAACGTGTCGGTGACGACGCCATTCAGGTCGACGCGTCCAAACTCGGTGAGGCCACCGCGCGAAAAGGAGAGGAGGCGGCTGGTGATGCCGGCGCCGCGCCTGGCTGCATCCTCAACCAGGGAGAGCGCTGCGGCATCCTCTTCCGAGTGAACATTCGACTTCTTCAGTATTCCCGTGGTGATAAGGATGGCCGTGAGAATGTTGTTGAAGTCGTGTGCAACTCCTCCAGCAAGGAGCCCAAGGCTTTCAAGCCGCCGCGCCTGGTGGAGCGCTCGCTCTGTTTCGCGGCGAGCCGTGATGTCACGGGCAACCACCGTGAAGCGGTCTGGCGCGTTCCCATCCATGCGGGCAGCAGCAATCTCTACTTCGACCCGCTTCCCGTCGGGGCGAACGAAGCTGGCTTCGAGGGCTCCGACGCTCGGCCGGACGAGTTGCTGGAACACAGGAACCGAATCGTCCTCGTCTCCCCCCGATAGGACCTTGGCCCATGAGGGAAGCGACAGCATCTCTTCGACGGGCATGCCGAGCAATTGGGTTGCGGCGTCGTTTGCGAACACGATCCGCCAACCATCGACAATCAGGAGGGCTTCGCCGAGATCACTCTGGGCCCGTAGTAGCGCATCGCGGTCTTCTTTGTCCTGCCTTAGGCGCCCCAGGAGTGCGCGGTTGCTTGCGAAGGCCGCCAGTTGCCGAAGGGCAACCAGAGCCATCACGCCAATGGCCCCGGATGTGAGGACGAAGGATTGGTCGCCCCCTGCCGCCTTCACCATGGCAATCACCACCAGGGGGAAGGCCACGGCATAGGGAAGGAGGAAGCTAACGGCGCCGCGGAACTCGACTCCTCGACCCTGGGCAGCGGACGGGCGCCCGGGCGTGACCATGGCAAGAGCAAACGACCAGTACCCGGAAAGCCAGAGCAGGTCCAGCAATCCTGCACCATTGTCCAACTCGGCCACGGCCCATGAATAGGTGTACGCGCCATCGGCAAAGACAAGAAGCGTTGCCGCAATGCCTATGACGGTTGCTCTTTCGCGGTGAGCGCCACCTTCCTGGTAGACCGCCGCCACCACGATGGCGAGGATCCCGAGGTCGAATACCGGATAGCTGAGGGCGACCAGTTTGTCTCGGAGCGAACTGTTGGCCGCGGCCGCGGGCTCAATGAGGTAAACCCACGAGATGACGCCTGCAGCCGCCATGACAATCAGCGCATCGAGCATCCATGCGCCGCGCGCCAGGCGCCGTGGGGGCAGGAGAAGGCAGGCCACGGCCGGAAAGAATGCCACATAGCCCGCCAGGTAGAAGACGTCCGGCAGACCCGGAAACGGCGCGTCACGGTCAAGGAAGACGGTGTAGCCAGCAAACACCCAGTCGGCGATGTTCCACATCGCGAGCATCACGGCGAGCAAGAGCCAGCCCGCCCGTTCCCGGCCGCGGCTGTGCCGGACGGGGATGATAGCAAGGGCAATGCCCACCATGGCGGGAACCTGGTAGCCGAAGTTGTAGGCGACGTAGCTGGCGGGTTCGCTCAGCATGCAGGCCGCATAGGCCGCAAGGAATGCCACCGCCACAACACCCACGACGAACTCGCGCCTGTGCTCGCCGACCAGCGGGCGTGACCTTGCCACCCTCACCGGTGTCACCGCCAGGTTCGAGGGACGCATGTGACCGGGCCCGGGACCGGGTGGGTACGCATCTCTGAAATCGTCTCTATGGCATGGTACCCCGGCAATGGGGCAGTACCCTGATTATCGGTAGCTGGTGGCGGTTCATAAGCGGGCCCGTTTCAGCCGCCGCCCCTCCCCAGCTCCGCTTCCAGCCGCCGCTGCACCTCGATCGCCGGCAGACCAAGCCTGGCGGACAGCACCTTCACGTCCTCGAACTCGGGCACCGCTCGGCGGTGGCCCCGCCATTCGCCCACCTTTACGCGGACGGGTCCGAACGAAGACTCGAACGTCTCGACGTGGCGCTCTGCCTCCCAGCGGCGGTAGGAGGCCGCTCGCACGCCCAGGGTGGTCGTTTCCGAAAGGAAGAGGTCCGCGAAACGCTCCTCTTCGCCGGCGCGCACAAGGGCGCAGAGCTTCGACGCCGCACGGCCCTTCTTCATGCCGATGGGCTCAATCCAGGCGTCGAGCGCTCCCTCTTCAAGGAGCCGGTCACGCGCGTGCGACAGGAGTGCTGGGGACATGTCGTCGATGTTGGCAGCCAGCTCTATCACCCGCGCTTGCGGCGCCGTGGCCGGCACATGTTCGCCCACCCACACGCGGAGCGCGTTCGGGCGGCCCGGCGGGTCGAAGGCGCCCGCGCCGTAGCCGTGAACAGAAGGGGTGATCACGGCGCCACGCGGCTCGGCCACGGCCGCCAGGATCGCGGCCCCCGTGGGCGTGACCAGCTCATGCGAGGCCTCCACAAAGCGCAGGGCGAACCCGGCCTCCTGGAGGATGTGCGCCGCCGCAGGCCCCGGCGCGGCGGGAATGGCGCCGTGCTGCGATTTCACGATGGTGCCCGCGCCCACGGTCACCACCGGGCACCAGGCCTGCTCGATGTGCAGGTCTTCGAGAGCAAGCATGGCCCCCACAATGTCCACCATCGCATCCACGCCGCCCGCCTCGTGGAGGTGAGGGCGGGGGGTCCGGTGCGCCAGCGCCTCCCCGCGTTCGAGCCAGCCGATGGCCCCCAGCGCTCGCGCGGTCACCCTCCCCGGCAGGCCGGCGCTCTCAACCAGGGCGCGCATCTCGGCGGGGCTGTAGGTCCGCTCGGCTTCGACGCGGACATCGGCGTAAACGGCCTCGATTCCACCACGGGCCACGCGCGACGTTTCGATGGCGAAAGGCGGCAGCCCGAGCCGCGCCAGCCCGTCGCGCACGGCGTCGAGCGACGCGCCGGCATCGGCAAGCGCGGCCAGGGTCATGTCGCCTGCAATCCCGGAGAAGCAATCGAAGACCGCACCCACGGTCCGCGTCGCGCCGGGGCGAGGGGCAGGAACACTCCGCGTATGGGGCTGCTTACCCGACAGGGCCCTCGCCCCTTCCTCCCATGGCGAGCCGGTTGATGGTGGCCGCAAGGAAGCCCGCGCCGAAGCCGTTGTCGATATTGACCACGGCCACACCGGTGGCGCAGCTGTTCAGCATTCCCAGCAGCGCGGCAACGCCGCCAAACGAGGCGCCATAGCCGACAGAGGTGGGCACCGCGATGACCGGGTTCGCAACCAGCCCGCCGACCACGCTCGGGAGAGCGCCCTCCATCCCGGCCACCACCACCAGAGCGTTCGCCGCGCGCAGCGCTTCGATGCGGTCGGCCAGCCTGTGGAGACCGGCCACGCCGACGTCGAAGTGGCGGGTGACCATGGCGCCCATCATCTCAGCGGTGAGCGCCGCCTCCTGGGCCACGGGGATGTCCGCGGTGCCGGCCGTAACAACGGCGACGTTCCCGCGCTTCGGCCGCGGCGCAGGGTCGTACCAGGCGAGGCGGGCGTCGCGATCGAAGAGCATTCCGGGTACGGCAGCGGCAAGTGCGGCAGCGTGCGGCGGCTCGACGCGGGTTACGAGCACTCGTCCGGCCGCATCGAGGATGCTGCGAGCGATGGCCGCGACCTGCTCGGGGGTCTTGCCGAGCGCCAGGACCACCTCGGGCAGGCCATCGCGCAGGGCGCGGTGGTGATCGACGCGCGCGAAGCCGAGGTCGTCGTAGGGAGCGCGTTCCAGGCGCGCAGCCGCATCCTCCACGGTCTTCTCGCCTGCGGCCACGGCAGCCAGCAGTTCGCGCAGGGCTTCGCGGTCCATGCTGGCAGTGTATCGCAGCGCGGCCGGGGCAGGTCGACGAGCGGGCTCGCAGCCCCGACAATGTGGCACATATGACGATCAAGGCGTCCTCGCTCTTCTCCATCATCGCCATCTGGGCAACGATGATCCCGGCGGTCATTGTGGAGCCCGATGCGTGGTGGTCGCTGTTCTTCGCGGGCTTCGCGACGCTCCTGGTGGGCGTTAATGCATGGCGGCGCCTCGGGGTGTCGAGACTCATCTCCATCGCCGGCATCTGGCTGGGGACGGCGGCGGCCATCGCCGAGTCATCCGGCGCGGCCTGGATCTCCATCTTCGCCTTCCTTGCGACCTTCGCGGTCGTGCTCAGCATCATGCGGCGCGAAGCCGTGGGAATCGGCGTTGGCATCGCGTTCGCATGGCTCGTCACGGGAGCGGTGCTGGTGGCCAACGAAGGTGAAGGCGCGTGGATTGCCATCTTCGCGTACCTCACGACGTTCGCCCTCGCGAACAACCGCGGATTCCACGCCAAGGGTTTCGCCGCAATGCTCTGGTGGGGCCTGGCGGGCGCCGTGATGCTCGCCACGGGAGGCTGGTACTGGCTCTCCATCTTCGCCTTCCTCCTCTCCGCGCTCTCAGTGGGCATAACCCAGATCCGCATCCCGCGAGGAATTGAGTGGGACCTCTGGGACCGCGACGAACGCGGCGAGTTCGTCCGCTAGGGGCGGCGCCGGGCAGGGACGCGCATGCCGCAAGAGTACGAATTCGCTGACGACGTGGACGAAGACGGGCCGGACCTGGGCCCCGATGAGCGCGACCGCGACCTGATGGACGGCACCTGGGAGGAGCGCTACTACTCTGGCCGGGCGAAGCAACGCGACTGGCAGAGCGTGTACGTGGGGCTCGCGCTCCTGGCTCTCATGGGGCTCGTCATCCCCGCCCTGGTGGTGGTGTTCCGGTGAGCGGCCCGCCGGCGGGGAGGGCGGTGGCGCTCATCGGTACCGGGAGCGAGCTCGACCGCGCCATCGCCGTGGCCTGTGCCGAGGCGGGCGCGGATATCGCGCTGGGCACCGTCGACCGTAGCCAGGAACAGGACTTCGGCATGAACTCCATCGCCAACGAGCTCTGGGCCATCGGCCGGGAGCACTTCGTGCGCGTGATGGACGCCACCGAGGCGACGGAGGCGGCGAGCTTCGCGGACGAGGCCTGGGACCGGCTGGGCCGCTGCGACGCCCTCGTTGCGAGCCACGAACTCTTCGCGGCGGTGGAGCTCGACGAGCTTTCGCCGGACGAGTGGGAACGCTCGCTGCGGGTGAACCTCACGGGCCCATTCCTTGCCGGACAGGCGTTCGGGAGGCTGATGGAGCGCCAGGGCTCGGGGACAATTGTCTTCGTGACAGTCGAGCGCCCCGGCGGCGACGCCGCCTGGACAGCGGCGAAAGCCGGGCTCGATGGGCTCGCGGACCACATCGGCCGCGCCTGGGGCGAAGCCGGCGTGAGCGCTTGCGTCGTGCGCGTAGCGGCGGACGACCCGCCGGCTGGCGCCCGCGCGGTGCTGGCGGCCATCACCAGCCACGATTAGTTCTCCCCGCTCCGGGGTACCGCCGTGCCTACGCAGACGAAGGCGGCTGCGGCTGACGCGCCCTGAGCAGCATGGCCACGATTGGGCTCGGCTCGGACGGCTGCCAGGTCTTGTAGGCGACTTCCGTGGGCACGGGCCACTGCAGGTCCACGTCGAGGCGATAGCCCGGGGCGCCCGCTTCCGCCAGCGCCTGCACGGCAGCGCGGGCCACGGTTGTCTGCATGGCATCGTCGCCGGGCATGCCGAAGCTGTGGCCGAAGGGGAATTCGACTCCCACCACGCGCGAAAGCCGGAACTTCTGGGCAACGTCGGGCATCATCGTGACGGTGACGGTGGGGATTCCCAGGCCTTCAATCACACGTGCCAGCACGGGCACGTTTCTACAGCAGTCCGGTCAGGCAGGCGCCAGGAGAAGCACGTCTACAGCGTGCTCCTTGAGCCGGGCTGCGAGCTCCGGGCCCTGCTTCGTGCGCCAGTCGTTGAGGCTGCGCTCCTGGTAGCCCATGAACGAGTAGTGCTCATCGGCGAGCGAGCCAATCGCCCCCTCCGCTTCGAGCTGTCTGAAAGCACGCACCGGGAAGACAACGTTGACATCCTCGAGCGCGCCCGCGTTGCTCAGGTGGAGGTGAGCGCAGGCGACCTGTTCCTGTCGCACATCCGAGGGGATGACGCGGTAGGTGGGGTCGCCCCAGGTGGGCTCGCGGCGCTCGCGTTCGAGGTCAAACGCCTCCTGCGAGTCCTTGAGATAGACGCCGGCCGAGGACATGAGGGCGATGCGGCAGCGGTGGACGGGCTTCAGAAGCGGCGCCCAGGCGGGCGGCTCGTCTATCGCCGGCAGGCCCTGGAAAGTGGCGCTCATCATTCGGGGGAGGAACTTCCAGCTGTCGACGGTCATGCGCGGCTCCGGGGGAATGCTCAGACGGTACTATAGAGCAACCCGCCCGGCACCGTCAGGCGAGCTATTCGCCTGCCGCTCCCTGCACGAGGCCCGTCACCCCCTTCGCGTCGAAGGGCCCGAGCCCGGCATAGGTGGTGTTCCCGGCCGCATCGACCACCACGAACCCCGGCTGGTAATAGATGCCGTGCTCTTCGGCGAACTTGCGCCCTTCCTTGCTGTCGCGGTCTACCTGTACCAGTTCGACGCGTTCACCGTAGCGGGTCTGCAGGTCCGCCCACACGGGGCGGAGGCTCTTGCAGGTCGGTCACCAGTTCGTGTGAACCCAGTAGACAATCGGCTTGCCAGCCGCGGGCTGGCCTGGCTGCCCGGTCGTGGCGGCAGGCGACGCACCTGGCGTTCCTTGGCCATCCGCAATCTGCGGCACGGCCGTTTCGGTGGAAGGGGAGCTCTTGAGACCTTCCCCGGAAGCGGGAGAGCCCGGGGAGCCGCAGCCCGCACTCGCAACAAGCAGGCCAAAGGCGACCAGAGGCAGCAGGACGGCGAGACGCGGTTTCATAAGTAAGTAGTACCTCAACTACCGGTAGGAAACGGTGAAGACCGCTCGCACGCCACGAGCTCCCGCAGGCAAGCACGCGAAGAGCCGGCAGGCGCCGGTCACGCTGCGCTGGTACCATCCGCCCATGAACCGCTACCACCGCTACTACTGCGGCTCAGCGAAATGGGCGAAGCGGCTCGATGAATCGGTCGTGCCCTGGGTGCTGCGCGACTACGACCTCGGGCCAGACGTCCTTGAGATAGGCCCCGGCCCCGGGCTGGTGACCGACATCCTTCGCCAACGGCTCCCTGCCCTGACCGCCATCGAGATCGACGGCCGCCTGGCCGCAAGCCTGGCCGCGCGGATGCAGGGGACCAACGTCACCGTTGTCCACGGCGATGGCGCCGCCATGCCGTTCGAGGACGGGCGCTTCAGCAGCGCGCTCTCCATGGCCATGCTCCACCACGTTCCCTCGGCGGAATTGCAGGACCGGCTGCTGGCCGAGACGTTCCGGGTGCTGAAGCCGGGGGCGAGCTTCGTGGGCATGGACAGCACCGTGAGCCTCCGCTTCCGGCTCTACCACCTGTTCGACACGATGGTGCTGGCCGACCCGAACACATTCGCTGCGCGGTTGGAGAGGGCAGGGTTCGCGGACGTGGCCGTGCGAGAGGGAAAGGGCGCCTTCCGCTGGAAGGCCACGAAGCCCGCCTGAAGCCCCGCCCCGGGACCGCCGTCCTCCACGGCCGCGCAATGCCCCACCGATGCCCCGGCGCGGTGTTCGTGGCCCGGGTTGCAGGGCGCACCCTACCGCTCGCGCGGGGGCTCCCGCCGCAGGGCCAGGATCTCTTCCTGGATGCTGTCGGCGCGGTTGGAGGCGACTGCGCGGGCGTCTTCGAGGGCTTCGTTGTAGTAGACGGGGCCGGCCAGCCCGGCCACGAAGTCGAACAGGAACTCGGCGCCGAGCTCGCCGATCTCCAGGTCCAGCTCCGCCTGCACGTACTCCTGGAGCCGCCTGACGTAATCGGCCTTCTCGGCTTTCGGGAGGCGGATGGACACGGGCCCTTCCCCCTAGGCCACGACCGCGGCGCGGTCCGTGATGCCGGGAACGGGAAACGCGCGCGCGAACTCCGCCACCTCGGCGCGCACGGCATCGCGCACGCCTTCACCATCGGGGTCGTTCAGAACGCGAATAATCCAGCCTGCCACGCGGCGCATCTCCTCCGGGCCCATGCCGCGCGAGGTCAGTGCCGGCGTGCCAAGGCGCAGCCCGCTGGTAACGTAGGCCGAGCGGCTGTCCCAGGGGATCGTGTTGCGGTTGGTCACGATGCCCGCTCCGCCGAGGGCATTCTGCGCCTTGAGGCCGCTGACGCCCTTCGACCCGCAGTCGGCGAGGATGAGGTGGTTATCCGTACCGCCGGAGACCAGCCGAAGGCCGCCCGCTGTCAGCGCCTCGGCGAGGGCCGCCGCGTTCTCGACAATGCGGCGTGCATAGGCCGCGAACTCCACCGTCATCGCTTCGCCAAAGGCCACGGCCTTGGCGGCGATGGAGTGGAGGTGAGGGCCGCCCTGGGTGCCGGGGAAGACGGCCTTGTCGAGCGCCTCCGCATGTTCCGAGCGGCAGAGGGCCATGGCCCCCCGCGGGCCGCGCAGCGTCTTGTGGGTAGTGGAGGTGACGATGTCGGCGTACGGCGCGGGCGACATGTGCTGCTCACCGGCCACAAGCCCGGCGATGTGGGACATGTCGACCATCAGCAGCGCCCCGCACGCCCGGGCCACTTCACCGAATGCGGCGAAGTCAATGGCGCGCGGGTAGGCGGTGGCCCCCGCCACGATGATCTTCGGCTTCACGTCCAGGGCGATGCGGCGGACGGCCGCCATGTCAATGGCCTCCGTCTCGCGGTCCACCGTGTAGGGGACGAAGTTGTAGAGGCGGCCGCTGAAGTTCACCGGGCTGCCGTGCGTCAGGTGTCCGCCCTGGCTGAGCTCCATGCCCATGATGGTGTCGCCCGGCAGAGCGAAGGCGAAGTAGGCGGCCATGTTCGCCTCGGCGCCGCTCGTGGGCTGCACATTGGCGTGCTCCACGTGGAAGAGCGCCTTTGCCCGCTCGATGGCCAGGGATTCGAGCCGGTCGCTGTGCTGGTTCCCGGCGTAGTAGCGCTTGCCGGGGTAGCCTTCGGCGTACTTGTTTGTGAACACCGACCCGGTCGCTTCGAGGACGGCAGCGGAGGCGTAGTTCTCGCTGGCGATCATCTCGAGGCTCTCTACCTGGCGGCGCTCCTCATCGGCGATGATGGCGGCGACTTCCGGGTCACTCTTCTGTAGTTCGCTCACGGCTGCCTCCATGAAGCCGCCCCGGGCCTCCACCACGTCGCTCCCGGGCCGGCGGGTT
Organism: bacterium; assembly: GCA_003577245.1. GTDB lineage: Bacteria > Chloroflexota > Dehalococcoidia > Tepidiformales > Tepidiformaceae > UCB2. Next base: position 193,136 of record QEVS01000004.1, read on the forward strand.
CCCGACAAGAGTACAGCGGCCGGGAGCGTGGGGCTAAGCCGCGGAGGCCAGGCCCAGCCGCCGGCGGTGGCGGATTCCCGCGCCCCGGTCCCGGCGCCAGCCGCCGCGAGCCGTGCGCTCTTCGCCCTGCGGTCCGTTCTAGGGCACGACGTCGAAGCGCCAGCCGATCGTCTGCAAAGGCGGCTGCGCGAGGTTCTTCGGGCTCTGGACGGAGACGGCCGCCTCATGGCGCCCCACGGCGAGCGGGGCCGCCGGGGAGTAGCACGCCTTCCCCTTGGTGGGGGCTTCTTTCGTGGGAACGAGCCAGGTCAGCTCGGTGGTGACCTCGCGGCCATCGACCGCCATGCGGAACCACTGGGCGTATTCGGGAGTCTTTTCGAAGCTCGCCTCGAAGCAGATGCCGCTCAGAGGGTCGCTGGCGCGGAAGTACGACTGCTTCACCGCCTCGCCGTGGGCGGGGGCAACCGAAAGGATGTACGTGCCCAGCTGAGGCGTAGGGCCCAGCCCGGGAGTGGCCGAAGGAGTGCCCTGTGCCGGCGTTGTCGCGGCCGGGGTTTGGCCCGCAGCGGTGGGATTGGCGGGAGGATCGCCGGGGCCATCACCGCATGCCCCAAACAGGACGGCGAGGATGGGCACAACGAGGAGGAGTCTGAGGTTCATGGCTTGAAGGTCAGGCTAGCACCGGCCCCGGGTGCGAACCAGCGACATCCGCCGCTTGGAGCTCGGAGAAACCGCTGCAAGGGTGCGGGCAACTCTGCTCCACGAGGTACCGAATTGAACGAAGACACCACCATAGAAACGGCCGCCGCCCGTGTTGACACCGCGGAGAGCGGCGAGCGCCCGCTTGAGCCCGCAATCGACGCGATTGACGCTGCCGCCGAGACCAACCGCGATCTCCTCGAAAGGCTGCGCGCGGCCCTGCTGGCCGCCGAGCCGCTCATCGAGCCATGGCTGCTCACGGGCGAGACCGCCGAAGAAGTGGAAGCCAGCTTCGCGGCCGCGCGCGACCTGGTGGCCCGCATTCGCGAAGCCGTGCGCAAAGAGGCCGCTCCCGCCGTTCCCGCCGGCGCCCCCGGGCGCGCGGCAGCCTCGCCGCACACCACGTTCGAGAAGATCCGGGCAGGTCTGGGGGAACGATAAGGGCACGATCGAACGGGGAGAGCGCGACAGACCATACCCACGGATCCCACTTCGCGTCCCCGGTGAACCAGGGACGGGTTCCATTCGCGCTGCATGTGCTGATCAGGCGATTACGGCATGGCTCGATTCTGGAGCCCATCTGCTAGACTGGGCACTACTCACGAACGCCCCCACTGATCATCGGAGGCGCGAGGGCAGGGTGACACCGCAAGCTTCCCGCGAAGCCAAGTGATTGCCCCCCCGGGGAGAACCCTCTCCCCGGTCGCGAGCGGAGGGTTCTGGCTGAAATGGAAGCGGCTCTTCGCGCTAATCCGGAGGCAGTGGGTGGCCATCCGGCATCAGATGCCCGAACATGGCTGTATAGTCGTCGTCAAGCGGGAAGGACGGTCCGGCATGTCGAGCACCGCACCCAGGATCGAAGTCCGGCAGGAATCAATCGGCACCACCATCCACCGTCTGGAGACGTTTGTCGCGCGGATGGAGCGGCGATACGAATGCTCGTCCGAAGAGATGGCCGAAGCGATTCTCGCGGGGAAGGCTCGCGAGACTGCCGAGATCGCTAGATGGCTCGGGGAATTCCGCGTCCTGACGAACCTGAGAAACACCCGCGCCGCCGGGTGCCCGGCTGGGTCTCCTGGGAGAAGTACCAGGTAGTTCATCAACACTACATGCAGTTGCTCTATGACGAGGGTGTCGTGTCAGACGACACCCTTTCGTTTGTGGAGACCGTGGAATCCGGCGAGATCGTCCAGGTCAGGCTGGAAGGCGAGGTAGTGTGTGCCAGCGGAGTTCGGGTACGCGTACTGAAGTGGCTGGCGGCCGAGAGGCGAACGCGGAACCGTATCTACGTGCGAACCACGTTCTATCAATACCATGCCTGGCGCCTCCCTGCGGCGGGACAACCACCCGCGCAGCCAATTCTCCGCTACGACCAGGCGCACGGAAGTGGCCTGCATCGCCATCACTTCGATCCTGCCGGGAAACAGGTCCGCCATGTGGAAGTTTCACCGGATGCAATGCCCACGCTGGAGGAGGTGATCCGTGAAGCCAATGAACTTGGCTCAACCACGCCGGATAGTCGGCACATGTAGCCTTCGCCGGGGCGTTAGTCCCGGATCTGTAGCCACCCTGAAGGCTGGTCGGGGTGCCCAGATTTGAACTGGGGGCCTCTTCGTCCCGAACGAAGCGCTCTGCCAGGCTGAGCTACACCCCGCTGCGAACGCTCATCGTAACAGCCGCGCCCCCTTAGCGGAACGTAAGCGCACCTCCCCTGCTCAGCTGGCGGTGGCCGATGCACCACGCAGGCCCGCCGGCCGGTGGTACATGGGCGTTCCCGTGCCCCCGTGCCGGACCATGATCACCTCCGCGACGATGCTCACCGCGATCTCCTCGGGCGTTTCCGCGCCGATGTAGAGGCCGATGGGGGTGCGCACGCGGGCCAGCTCCCCGGGGTCAAACCCCTCCTCCTGCAGGTGGCGAAGCACCGTGGCCGTGCGGCGGCGTGAGCCGATCATCCCCAGGTAGGCGGCGCCCCGGCCCAGGCAACGGCGCAGCGCCGCCTCATCCTGCCGGTGCCCGCGCGTCACGAGCACCACAACGGTGTTCTGGCCTATGGGGTAGCGGTCGATCGCCGTCTCGAACTCATCACAGATGACCTCGCCCGCCTCGGGGATGAGGACCGGGTCGGCGTACTCCTCACGGTCGTCGATAACGGCGACGTGGAAGTCGAGCATGTTCGCCAGCTTCGCCAGCGCCCGCCCAATGTGACCCGCGCCCACGACCAGGAAGACCGGCTTCGCCTCCACCGCCTCGATGTAGATGGCGGCGGCGCCGGGCGTCTCGCGCGTTGTGAGACCGCCGGCCGCGGGGTAGACCGTCTCCGCCGCGTGGCGGGCAAGCACTCCCGGGGCATAAGCGGCCACGAGGGCATCGAGCGCGGCGTCGCCGAGCGAGCCCACCTTCGTCCCCGAAGGTTCGATGAGCAGCCGGCTGCCCGGGCGGAGGCCGCTGCTGCCGGGCTCAATCACCGAGGCGAGCACCACCGGCTCGCCTCCGTCGGCGGCAGCCAGCAGCCGTCGTGTCAGTTCAAGCATATCGATAGCGTACAGCGGCGCCCTCACCCGCGACGAGAGCGCCGCCCGCCGGGCGATTTAGCAAACATCTCCTCCGCAAGATCACGCCTAACGATTGACACCTTGCCCATGAATCGTTAAAACGCACGGCAACGTACATTAACGTGAACGTCAAGATCACAGAGGGGGGAATACCAATGGCCAAGGACAACTACTGGCTCCGGCTCAGGAACCGCAGCCTTAGCCGCCGGGCAGCGCTGAGGGGCGCCTGATCAGGTCCAGATAGCTGCGAGACAGTCGCGAAGCGGCTGGCAAGCAGGAGAGGGAGCAGGCACAGGAGAGGCGGTTATCTGTATAGACAATTGC
>QEVS01000010.1 GCA_003577245.1 bacterium
CCTCGAGGCGGCAGTCCAGGGGGGTCTCAACATCCTGATCTCGGGCGGGACCGGCAGCGGCAAGACGACCTGCCTCAACGCGCTTGGCGCGTCCATCGCAGGGGCGGAGGAGCGGGTGGTCACGATCGAGGAGACGGGCGAACTCCACCTTGAGGGGACGCTCCCGGACTGTGTGGCGCTGCAGGCGCGGCTGCCAAACGTGGAAGGTATCGGCGCCTTCCCCATCCGCAGCCTCGTCAAAAACGCGCTTCGCATGCGACCGACCCGGATCATCGTCGGTGAGGTCCGGGGCGCTGAGGCCCTCGACATGCTCGCCGCGATGAACAGCGGGCACGACGGCTCGATGTGCACCATCCACGCAAACGGCCCCCGGCAGGCGCTCTCGAAGCTGCGGATGTACGCGATGATGGCCGAGGAGGCGCTGCCTGCCGAGGCGGTGACAGAGATGATCGCCGAAGCGATCGACCTCGTGGTCCACCTCCGCCTGGACCCGGCCGGCGCCCGCCGGGTCGTCACGAACGTCTACGAAGTGACAGGCCTCGAAGGCGACACGGTCGCGGGGAGCGACCTCTTCAGCCTCAGCGAGGGCGCCCTGCGCTGGACGGGTATTCGCCCGCGCTTCGCTGCCCGGCTCCATGGCGGGGCGTTCCCGTGGGACCGGCTGGCTGGGGCTCCCGCGCCAGCTGGCGCCGGTCTGGACGGCGCTCGGCGGGGGGTGGAGCGATGAGCAACGCCTGTAGGACGACGTTCGAACGGATCCTGGCCCCGCGCCAGCGATGGGAAGGAAATTGGAACAGAGGGGCCCGGATTGGAACGGACTGGCCCGGAAGTTGGAACGGAATTGGAACTGCGGCGAGCAGGATGGGGTGCTCGGGAGGTGTCCGGTGCCGCTGATCCTGTCGCTCACCTTCGCCGTGGGACTGCTCCTGGTCTTCCTCTCCGCGACCACGCGCTGGACGCCGGTACGTGACGAGCAGCCGCGGCGGCCCGTGCTCCGGGCATTCCTTGACCGGAATGGTGCGGGGCAGGTGGGCGTGCGCGACTTCGCCCTCCTTAGCGCAGCGACCGGGATCGCCCTGGACCTTGCTACCGAGTTCGCCCTCGGCTGGCCGATGGTCAGCGCCGCGGCCCTCCTCCTCGGGATCACACTGCCCGCCTGGTATCTGACCAACCGCCACCAGCGCGAGCGGACGGCGTTGCAGTCGGCCCTCGCGGACGCGGTCGACTCGCTCCGCTCAGCCGTGCGCTCGGGGATGAGCGTCGAGGAGGCGCTGGCGTCGCTCGCCAGGCACGGGCCAGAGGTGCTCCGGCCTCCGCTGACCGACCTCGCCCGCGACCTCCGCGTCAGTGGCTTCGAGGAGGCGATTCGCCGCACGCGTGAGCAGGTCGCCGATCCCGTCTTCGACATGGTGGCCGCCGCCTTGCTGATGTCGCACCGTGTCGGTGGCCGCAACCTTAGCACCGTCCTCGAAGCCCTCAGCCGCTCAGTTCGCCAGACCATCCAGGTCGAGCAGGAGCTCCGCGCACACCAGGCCAAGAACGTCCTCTCGGCGCGTATCATCGCCGCGCTGCCGCTGGTCCTCATCCTGCTCATTCGCGGGCTCAACCCCGGCTACCTCGACGTGTTCTCGTCGGCGACGGGCCAGGCAATTCTCGCGCTCTGCCTGCTGAGCGTTGCCATCGGCTACGCCGGGATGCTCCGGGCGACGCGCCTGCCGGGTGAAGAGCGGGTGCTGCAATGACGGCGGGGCTGGTAGTCGGCGGGCTGTTCGGGCTTGGGCTCTGGCTCGTGATCACAAGCCTGCCGTGGGCTCAGCGCAGGCCGGACCTGGCATTCGAGCTGCGGCGCCTCTCAGCCCAGGGACGGATGGAGCTGGAAGCCGAGCGTCAGCGGGCCGGTCCGTCGATGTTCGTGTCACCGGTGCTGGAACGGACACTCCGCCCGGCACTCGACGACGCGGGCAAGGTGGTTGCCCGGCTGCTGACGCGCCTGGGCGTCCGGACGGCCGACCTCGAGCTGCGCCTGGCTGTCGGCTGGCCGGGAATGACGCCCAGCCAGTTCTTCGGGCAGAAGCTGGCCGTCGGCCTTCTCTTCTTCGCCAGCTTCCCGGCCCTCAATCTCGCGGGGCTCCAGCCCTTCGGGTCCTGGCCGATCTGGACCTGGCTCGCCGGTGGGTTTGTCGGCTTCATCCAGCCAGACTGGCTGCTGGACCGGCGGGTGTCGCAGCGGCGGCAACAGATACTGATGGAGCTCCCGACCGTCCTCGACCTGCTCGCCATGGCGGCCAGCGCCGGGCTCTCGCCCGAGCAAGCACTCCTCGACGTGAGCCGGCAAGTGAAGGGCGTCCTCGGCGACGGTCTCCGCAACGTCGCGCGCGAGGCTGGTCTCGGCACGATGACCCACCCACAGGGATTGCGGGCGCTGGCCACCCGCGAGGGCGTCCAGGAGATCGTCTCGATGGCGGACGCATGGCAGTCGGCGCTCGAGCAGGGACTGCCGCTGGGCCAGGTGATGCTCACGCTCGCCGACACGGTCCGCGAGCGGAAGCGCACAACCCTCATCGCCGAAGGGGAGAAGAGCAGCGTCCGCATGCTCTTTCCCGTCACCCTCTTCATCTTCCCGGTCTTCCTCGTCGTCCTTCTCTACCCGGCTGGTGTGCAGCTGCTTGGGCTGAGCGACTGAGGTTGGCCTCAAGAAAGGAGAACCCAATGAACCTGCACCGATTCCGTTCCGCGCTGACAGGCGGAGAGTCCGGCCAGTCGATGGTCGAGTACGCGCTCGTCACTGCCCTGATCGCGGTCGTGGCGCTCGTCGCTGTCCAGACACTCGGCGAGGGCATCGTCTCTGTCTTTGAGGCCATCACGGATGAGATCGGCGTTATCTAGGCCGTGGCGCCTGTCCTGGGTCCGCCCAGCTAGTGGCGAGGCAGGCGAGAGCATGGTCGAGTTCGCGCTCGTGCTCCCGCTGCTTCTTATGGTCCTGATCGGCGTCGTGCAGTTCGGGCTGGTGTACCACGCCCAGAACGTTGCCACGACGGCGGCACAGGAAGGCGCCCGGCTTGGTGCGGCCGAGGACGGCGACCCGACGATCGCCGAGGGGCGCACGCTGGATGTGCTGCGGTCGGGCCTTGGAAGCGTTGGCGATGGGTTCGATGTCAGCGCGTCCGAATCGGAGGAGTGGGTCACCGTGAATGCCAGCGGCGGCTACCCCCTCATCATCCCCTGGCTGGGCAGCCAGACAATCTCCATCGACGCCTCGGCGGAGATGCGAAAGGAGGGCTTCCGCAGTGGTCCGTAGGCTTCGCACGATCATGCGGAAGGCGCACGGTGAGTCCGGGCAGGCGCTCGTCGAGGCGGCGCTCGCGATTCCGGTTCTGCTCGTGCTGGTCTTCGGGGTGGTCGCTGCGGGTCGCATCACCGAGGCGAAGATCGCGGTCCAGGCGGCAGCGCGAGAGTCCAGCAGAGCGCTCGCGGTGGCGCCGTCAGAAGAGCAGGGCATCGCCGACGCGCTGACCGCTGGCGAGAACGTCGCGGTCGGCTACGGACTCGATGGCAGCCGGCTAACCATCGATCTCGACTCGGGCGGATTCAGCCGGGGCGGCACGGTGACCTCCGACGTCCAATACAGCGTCTCGCTCTCCGACCTGCCGCTGCTGAATTTCTTCGACGTCGACGTGGGTGCCAGCCACTCCGAGCGGATCGATTTCTACCGGAGCAGAGAGGCAGCTGCACGATGAACGTCGTCCGCCGGCTCCACGGTGACGAGGGCCAGGTCCTCGTGATGGTTGCGCTGATGATGGTCGGCGTGGTGAGTGTCGTCGGGCTCGTCTCGGATGGCGGGCTAGTCTTCGCCCAGCGGCGCGACCTGCAGAACGTGGCCGACGCTGCCGCGGCGGCGGGAGCCATGCAGATAGACGAGGCGGCCTACCGATCGACCGGTGAGGTGGTCCTCGACGAACAGCTGGCCCGCGATGCCGCCGTGCTCTACCTGGACGCCGAAGGCGACCTCGATTACGTGGTGTCGGTCCTGTCTGACCGGGTGGAAGTCGCGGTTTCGCGGCAGGCAACGACCGGCTTCCTGCGGGTCATCGGTATCAACGAGGTTGAGGTGAGTGCCAGCGCGTCCGCGGAGCCGCGCTATGGCGTCGAGAGTGCGGGCCCGTAGGAGGCAGGACGGATGGATTGGCGACGCGTCATACGATGGGCAACCTGCAGCCTGCTGCTAGCAGCGCTGGCTGCCGCGTGCGGTGGTGACAGCGCTGACCCAACACCGACCACAACCGCAACGGGTGCCGATCCCAGCCGGACCCCGACGATCGTCCCACAACCGACTGCTACTGCTCACCCGGAGGCAGAAGTGCTGGCGGCGTACGAAAACTATTGGGAGGTCTACGCCGACGCACTGCGCGATCGCGACGACAGCCGCCTCGACGAGGTGATGACCGGACCCCGTTTGAAGCGCGGGATGGCGGAGATCGCTGGGCTTATCGCTGATGGTCGGGCCGTTGAGCAAGTCGTGCACCTCAATCCCATCGTCGTTGAGATCGTCGGGGACCAGGCAGTCATCCTCGATGAGTACGAGAACTACAGCTACTACGTCGACCCCGCGACCCACCAGCCCCTTCGCCCCACACCCTCCACCCCGCAGGTTCTCCGCGACACCGTGACGATGCATCGCATCGACGGCGTGTGGAAGGTCTTCGACGGCATCAGACAGGAGACCACCGAATGAGACCTCGCCATCGTTGCCTGTTCCACCAAGCACTCGCGGTTCTGATAGCAGCAGCTTCCGTTCTCGTTATAGCCCCTGTCCCAACTCGCGCCGATGGCGACGACGGCCGTCACGTACCCGACGCCGGGATGAGGACATCGGCGAGTGTCTCGGTTCGGTCGGGACCCAACGGAGTCACGGTCTACATCAGCGTCGCCCAGGAATCTCCCGGAGCAGGACCGGCTTCGTCAGCCAGCACCTCCGGTAGCACGGGACGGGCGCGCTCTTGCCGCATCAGCGCACAGAACATAGGGATCGTGCTGTCCAACTCAACTTGGTACCAAGCGGAGCAGGCCGCTCACCCCGGCCACGTCTGGGGCAGCGTGAGCTGCGACGACGGCTTCTTCGCTTTCATTTGGATCCCCGTAGGCACACCTGTTGGCGGCAATGTCCAGGTCGTGTTCGTCGACGACGGCGGTGTGGACCCGGTCGCGGTCGCCCTCGAACTCCTCAACCACCTCCCGATCCCGGATATCTCCGTCGAAGCCAACCCTTCGACCGGTCTCGTCGCACTGGCCTCCTGGTTCTGGATCGATGGCTATGACGGCTCACCCATCAGCTCGTCGGACGCGCTTTCGGGCGTCACGGTTGATGTCGAGGTTGAACCGCTGGTCTACCGCTGGTCGTTCGGCGATGGGACGTCCGCGGAGACGACGTCGCTCGGGCAGCGCTATCCCGCCGAGAGCGACATCCGCCACGTCTACGAACAGTCGTCGCTGGCGGCCGGCGGCGCCTACGGCATCACGGTGGAGGTCACGTTCACGGCCCGGTACCGCGTCAACGGCGGCGCATGGGAAGCGCTCGAGCCGATCACCCGGTCGTTCAGGGATGACTACCCGGTCCAGCAGCTCCAGTCCGTGCTGACGGGGCAGCGGCAATGAGCACCCGCGAACTCGCGACCAGCCGAGGCCGAGAGGGTGACGGAGGATGGCTCGGCCTGATCGCGCTGGTGGCCACCTTCGTCGCGGTCGCGGTCGGCCTCTGGCTGTTGACCGGGCCACCGAACATGCTGACCTCGACGCCGGACTGGAGCCATATCCAGACCGTATTGACTGGCTCCCGGCTCAGCGACCAGGACGTCATCACGGTGACGACCGGCGTCGCCTGGCTCGTCGTTGCGTACCTCCTGCTGTCCATCGTGGTACGGCTTGCATTCGGCCTGGCCGCCGTCCTCACGGACCAGGCCGCCTGGGCGAGGGGCGGGCTTCGCGTCACTGCGCCGCTGACGCTTCCAATCGTCCGCCGCGTGGTCGACGGCGCCCTTGCGGGGACGATTCTGGTCAGTGCCACGTTCCACACGCCGTCGGCGGCGTTCGCATCCGCGGCCCCGATCACCAGGAGCGTCGAGGCGCCGCTCCAAAGACACCTGGCTTCGTTCGCCGAACCGGCCACCGTCCCGTCAACGGCCGCGCCGGCGCTGGCGCTGGAAACCGTCCCTGCTACCTACACCGTGACGCGAGGCGACCACCTCTGGGGCATCGCGGAACGCTTCCTCGGCGATGGATTTCGCTGGGTCGAGATCTGGAAGCTCAACCAGCAGCGCACGATGACGGATGGACGGACCTTCGTGGACCCGAATCTCATCTACACCGGCTGGCAGCTGGAACTTCCGCAGGACGTCAGCAACGCTGAGCCCGGATCACTTCCTGACGAAGAGCCACTCGGTGGAACGCCGGAGCCAGAACCGACGCCCAAACCGGCGCCGGCGCCACCGACTCCCGAACCAACAGCGGTCGCCCCCATGCCGACACCAACCACGATCCCGGGTGGACCGGTCGCCCCCGCTGATGACGCCGGCGGCGGACTGGACCTTCGGCCCTCCTTGCCGACCGTGCCGACGCCCGGCGGTGGAGTCGTGGCCGCGGCCGCCGCGATCACGGTCGGTGGGGCCGCGATGCTGCTGGTGTTTCGCCGCGCCCGGCAGCGGGGCGGGCAATCGAGCGGACGACCCGAAAGGCGGCCGGCCGGGTCTGGCGATGCGGCCCGCGTGCTGGCCACGAGTACGGCGCTCAGGTCGGCCATGTCGGAGCTCGATTTCGCAGGAACCGAAATCGTCCTCGTACGCGAGTCCGACCGCTACCTGGAGTTCACGCTCGACTGCCCGCCGGGCGATGCCGAGGCGCTGGTCGAATCTCGCTACGCACTCGGCCGCCAGCTCGGATGCGCCGTCGACGGCGAGCTCCTGGGGGCGACGGCGGTCCGGCTGAAGCTCTCGCGCATGAATCAGCTGGCGGCGGCGCTACTGGCTGAGGCCGGCGCCGGTGACGGGCCACTCCTCGTACCGGTCGGTGCTTCGGATTCCGGGATCCACTACGTCAACCTCGCAGCCGTCGGCAGCGTTTTGGTCATCGGTGGACGGCTGCAGGGCCGAGATCTCCTTACGAGCTGGTTCGCCACCCTCGATTCGCTCCATCCGGAGGGGACGGTAAAGGCAGTCGCGGACGAGGCGGCGGCAGATCGCCTAGCTGACTGCCTGGAACTGCTGCCTGGGCCAGCCGACGCCGATCCGCCAGCGGACTCGCCTTCGGCCTTCGCACGATGGCTCGAAACCTCGCTCTTAGCGCGCGATGCGGACCGGGAAGCGCCTGCGCTCATGGCGCTGATGGGGACGGACCCCGAGCCAGCCAGCGCGGTCGCCGAGATGGAAGGGATCCTTCGGCAGGGTCCAGGGCGAGGTATCTTCGTGATCGCCTTCGCCGAGTTGGTCGAGGCCGCCGAAACGCGGCATTCGTTCGGAGCCAGTGTGGTCTTCGGCGAAAGCGAGCAGTCCGGCGGGCCCGGCACGATCACGCTGAGCCTGCCCAATCTGCCTCCGCTCCATCTGGAACCTGTCGTGGTCCGGCGGCAGGTTGCGCACCGCCATCGCGCGGATACGGCAACGCTCGTGCCTGCGACGCCCGAATCCCCGGCATCGTCTACAGGTCACAGCGGCCACGTCCCGTCCGAAATCTGGCCGGAGAACGACGATGAACCGTCCGCGCACTCCATTCGGGCCACCGACTTGGCAGCCCCTCCATCGTCGAACGGGACCCGTTCGGAACACGCGGCACCAGTCATCCAGAAATCGGACGCCACTCCTCGCCCGTCATCGGACAGGCAGGCATCGCTCCCGCTCGACGGACCCGACGGGGAGTCGGACAGCGAGGCTGGCCCCGTGTTCCGGGCGCGCCTCTTCGGGACGTTCCGGGTCGAGACAGAAGCCGGAGAGGTCGAGGGCTGGTCGATCCAAAAGGCGCGGGAGCTGCTCGCCTACCTGCTCGCCCACGGCGGCACGCCGGTCCTGCGCGACACGGCGGCGGAGGCGCTCGGGCTTAGCGGGGAGAACCAGGGAGGGCACCCGCTTCCCAACGCGGCCTACTACGTCCGCCGGGCGCTCAGCCGGGCAGTCCCGGAACTTGAGGGCGAGATCCTCGTCGCTGCGCGCCAGCGCTACACGCTTCGCGCGGGCCTGTTCCGCACAGACGTGGACGCCTTCGACGCGCACCTTGCCCGGGCTGACCGCCTGCGGGGCCATGAGGCCCTGGTCGAGTACCAGCGGGCGCTGGACATCTGCACGACCGACTTCCTCGCGGCAGAGGACTACGAATGGGCTGACGCCTACCGGCGCGACTACCAGAAGCGGTTCATCACCGCCGGCCACCGGGCCGCGAAGTTGGCTCTTGAGCTGCGAGACCCGAAGCTCGCGATTCGCTTCTACGACGCCATCCTGCAGCGCGACCCCATCGACGAGGAGGCCGTCCGCGAGGCGATGCGCTGCCACGCTGCACTGGGCGACCAGAACTCCGCGAAACGCCGATACAAGAGGCTTGTCGAGGACCTCCGGGAGGCGCTCGACGACGACGAGGCGGAACCGATGCCCGAGACGACCAAGGTGCTGGAGGAACACACGGCGTCGAGAGCCGTATCGTAGAAACGCGCAGGCAATGGTCCGGCTGGCGAGCTGACCCCCTCACTCCACGGCCCTTGCTCTGGATTGCCGCGAGACGGCCGCCCGTGCTCGGGCGTCGAGCAGGGCGAATCGAGGGCAGCGAGCTCATGCAGATGCGAATCAGGATGCCGGGCACCGTTCCTGGCCATTCCTGACGCACACTTCCTGAGACGCGCCATGTTAGGCGTCAAGGCATGTCGAGTTGGGCCTTCCTCTATTGCCTAATTCCGCTGGCTCGCGAAGACTGTGGTTCGACGCTACCCAGGAGCGACCGAGTCCGTCCGCCGTCCCTCTTCGGGACAGGTGTTGCCGCGTTGCTGAGCCGACCTCGCCCATCCCGGCGTTCCGCGTGCCCTGGGTCGAAATCGCTGGGACAGCCGTTATGAGCGAACCCTTCTTCGAACAGCCCATCCTCAACTCCCCATACGCATACCCGAGCCGGCATTGGGAGTTAGACGAGTCGGGCCAGCCTACCCAGCAGGTCATCGAGAAACGCCGCGTTGCCGCGTTCATCACCCCCATCCCGAAATCCAAGAAGCGCAAGGACTCGGGCGCCCAGAAGCCACTCGTGTTCGACGAGGGCAAGGGCCTGTCGTCCGATCGCCAGCAGTACGACGAGAATCCGCTCATCAATCGTCTCCGTGAGCAGGTCGATCGATGGCGGAACCTTCCCGATCCGGCGGACTGGGGCGTGACTCCCGAGACCGCGCGGCTGCTGCAGTACTGGCGGCACCACGAGTTCGGCGGCGTGCGGCCGTTCTTCTGCCAGGTCGAGGCAGTCGAAACTGCCATCTGGCTGACCGAGGTCGCACCGAATACGCGTGCTGGCGCCACTTTCCTCGAACATCTGGAAAAGTCGAATACGGAAGCGAATCCGGGCCTGCTGAGGCTCGCGCTCAAGCTGGCCACGGGCGCCGGGAAGACCACGGTGATGGCGATGCTCATCGCATGGCAGACGGTGAACGCCGTCCGTCACCCGAACAGCCGGCGGTTCACCCGTGGATTTCTGGTGGTGACTCCTGGCATCACGATCCGGGATCGACTTCGCGTGCTGCAGCCGAACGACCCCGATAGTTACTACGCGAGCCGCGAGTTGGTCCCCGCGGACATGCTGGCCGACCTCGGCAGGGCGAAGATCATCATCACCAACTACCACAGCTTCAAGCTGCGCGAGCGGATGGACCTCTCGAAAGGCGGCCGCGCGCTCCTCGAAGGACGCCACGGCTCCCCCGTCGCGACGCTGGAAACCGAAGGCCAGATGCTCCAGCGCGTCATGCCGGAGCTTATGGGCATGAAGAATGTCCTCGCTCTCAACGACGAGGCTCATCACTGCTATCGCGAAAAGCCTGGCGACCCCGACGAGGACGTGACGGCGGAAGAAAAGCAGCAGGCCGAGCGAGACAGGGAAGCTGCTCGGCTCTGGATCTCCGGCTTGGAGGCGGTGAACCGCAAGCTCGGACTATCCCGGATCCTCGACCTTTCCGCGACACCGTTCTTCCTGAGAGGTTCCGGCTACGCCGAGGGAACACTCTTTCCCTGGACGATGAGCGACTTCTCGCTGATGGATGCGATCGAATGCGGCATCGTGAAGCTCCCGCGCGTGCCAGTGGCCGACAATGCCCAGGGGAAAGCGGACATGCCCAAGTTCCGCAACCTCTGGGAGAACATTCGCAACGCGATGCCGAAGAAGGGCCGCGGCAAGGCTGCCGTCCTCGACCCTCGCAGTCTGCCGACGCTTCTCCAGACCGCGCTCGAGGCGCTCTACGGGCACTATGTGAAGACATACGACCTCTGGCAGCTGAGCGGCATCAAGGCGCCGCCGTGCTTCATCATCGTGTGCAACAACACGTCGACGTCCAAACTCGTCTACGACTACATCTCCGGCTTTCTGCAGGAGAACGAGGATGGTTCGACGCAGCTCATCCCGGGCGCGCTGGAACTCTTCCGGAACTACGATGACTCGGGCAACCCCATCGCTCGGCCTCGGACACTACTCATCGACAGCGAGCAGCTCGAATCGGGCGACGCTCTTGACGACAACTTCCGCAAGATGGCCTCCGACGAAATCGAGCGGTTCCGAAGGGAGCGGCTGGAGCGAGGGATGGGCCGTGAGGAAGCGGAGAATATCACCGAGCAGGATCTGCTGCGCGAGGTGATGAACACCGTCGGCAAAGTGGGACAACTCGGCGAGTCCATCCGCTGCGTCGTGTCGGTTTCGATGCTCACGGAGGGCTGGGATACCAACACGGTTACCCACGTCCTCGGCGTTCGCGCGTTCGGGACGCAGCTGCTCTGCGAACAGGTCATCGGCCGCGCTCTCCGGCGCCAGTCTTACGACCTCAACGAGGACAAGCTGTTCAACGTCGAGTACGCGGACATCCTTGGCATCCCGTTCGACTTCACCGCGAAGCCGGTCATCGCCGCGCCGAAACCCCCACGGGAGACGATCCAGGTCAAGGCGATGCGCCCGGAGCGCGACGCGCTGGAGATCCGCTTTCCGCGGGTCGCAGGCTATCGCGTCGAGCTGCCAGAGGAACGCCTGACCGCGAAGTTCAGCGACGACTCTGTACTCGAACTCACGCCGGATCTCGTTGGACCGTCGATCACTCGCAACTCGGGAATCATCGGTCAGTCCGTCGATTTGAACCTCGAGCACCTGGCCGACATGCGCCCGTCCACGCTTGTCTACCGGCTGACGGACCGATTGCTGGAAACGAAGTGGCGCGATGCGGACGGCGATCCGAAGGGCCATCTCTTCATGCAGCTGAAGCGGATCACCAAGCAATGGCTCGAGGGCTACCTTGTCTGCAAGGGCGGCACTCATCCCGCGCAGCTCATGTACCTCGAGCTCGCCGACATGGCCTGCAACCGTATCACCGCAGGCATCCTTCAGGAGTTCGTTGGCGAGCGGCCGGTGAAGGCGGTGCTTGACGCCTACAACCCCGTTGGTTCGACCGCCCACGTCAACTTCACGACATCCAAGACGGAGCGATGGGAGACCGACTCCCGCTACTGCCACGTCAATTGGGCCATCCTCGATAGCGATTGGGAGGCCGAGTTCTGCCGTGTGGTCGAGTCGCACCCGCGCGTGCGGGCGTACGTGAAGAACCACAACCTCGGCTTCGAAGTGCCCTACCGTTGGGGCTCGGAGATGCGGAAGTACCGGCCCGACTACATCGTTCTCGTCGAAGACGGCCACGGCGACGACGACCTCCTGCACCTGGTGGTCGAAATCAAGGGCTACCGTGGCGAAGACGCGAAAGAGAAGAAGTCGACAATGGACAAATACTGGGTGCCGGGCGTGATCAACCTCGGCACGCACGACCGTTGGGCCTTCGCCGAGTTCACCGACGTATACCTCATCCAGTCGGACTTCGAAGCCCGGGTCGAGCAGGAATTCAACCGGATGGTGGACGCAGTCGTCGCCACGCCCGCAGGAGCATAAGCATGGCCCGAGCCCCCCGGTCCACCACGAAGGCCGTCGAAACCCTCACGCACGACGAGGCCAGGCGCAAGAACATCCCTACCGCCGAGTACCAGTCCGTCGTCGACCGCGAGACCGAGAGCCCGCTGCGTGTGGAGTTCGAGCGCCGCAACCCGGACCTGGACCCTCAGCTGGTGTGGCGCGGGAAGGACACCGAAGACTGGTCCGACCTGGTGCTGCAGGCGCCGCCGATCTACATCCAGGAAAAGGTGCACCCTAAGGTGCTCATCGATGATCTGCTGCGGCAGAGCAAGAACACTGAGCCGGCGCCGGAGCACTTGCAAGGCGGTTTCGCGGACCTCTTCGCCGACTTCAACGGCGTCCCCGAGGGCGTGGACAAGACTGAGTTCTACAAGCACGACGCCAACTGGACGAACCGCATGATCCTGGGTGACAGCTTGCAGGTGATGGCGAGCCTGGCCGAGCGGGAGGGGCTACGCGGCAAGGTCCAGTGCATCTACATCGACCCGCCCTACGGCATCAAGTTCAACTCGAACTTCCAGTGGAGCACAACGAGCCGGGACGTCACGGACGGCAAGGTAGCGCATATCACGCGCGAGCCGGAGCAGGTGAAGGCGTTCCGGGACACCTGGCGGGACGGTATCCACAGCTACCTGACGTACCTACGCGACCGCGTTACGGTCGCCCGGGATTTGCTTTCCGATCGTGGATCGATCTTCGTCCAGATCGGTGACGAAAACGTCCACCGTGTCCGCGCGGTAATGGATGAAGTTTTCGGAGAAGACAACGTTGTCTCACAGATTGGCTTCGCAAAGACATCTGGTTCGACCGAGGACTTCCTGGGACAGACCACCGATTACCTGCTGTGGTATGCGAAGGACCGGGCGAAGGTGAAGTTCCGAACCGTCCTGAAACGAAAACGACCCGGCGAACAGGGCGGCACGAACTACAATCGCGTTCGGTTCGAGTCGGGCGAATCGCGGCCGCTTCAGGCCGCTGAACGAGACGATCTTGTCACTCTCGATCAGTCGGCGAAGATCTACTCGCTGGATAACCTGACGTCGCAGAGCGCGGGCCGCGAAAAAGGAGAAGGTGCCGCGTCGTGGTTCGCCGTTGACTTGGCCGGTCGAATGTTTAGGCCATCGCTCGCCGTGCGCTGGAAGACCAACGAGACCGGCATGGCGCGGCTGGGGTTCGCTGGACGCCTCGAGGCCACAGAGAGCCGCCTAGGGTACGTTCGCTACCTGGATGACTTCCC
The DNA here is from genome assembly GCA_003577245.1 of bacterium. GTDB lineage: Bacteria > Chloroflexota > Dehalococcoidia > Tepidiformales > Tepidiformaceae > UCB2. The sequence continues at coordinate 13,403 of QEVS01000010.1, forward strand.
CGCGCTCCAGATCAACAACCGTTGGGAAGACGTCGGCGCCAGCTTCATGAGCGACAAGACGTACGTGGTGCAGACGAGCCCCACGGTTGTTCAGCGCTGCATCCTGATGGCCACTGACCCGGGTGATCTCGTACTTGATCCGACGTGCGGCTCGGGTACGACAGCCTACGTCGCCGAGCAATGGGGTCGGCGATGGGTGACGATCGACACCTCGCGCGTGGCGCTCGCCCTTGCCCGCGCGCGCATCATGGGCGCCCGGTATCAGTACTACCTCCTCACCGACTCACTGGAAGGCCAGCAAAAGGAGGCGGAGGTCACCCGCAGCGTGCTTTCGAGCCAGCCAACACATGGCGACATCCGGCACGGTTTCGTCTACGAGCGAGTCCCACACGTCATGCTCAGTTCCATCGTGAACAACGCGGAGATCGACATCATCTGGGAGGAGTGGCAGAAGACCCTAGAACCACTTCGGGCGGGTCTGAACACGGAACTCGGCAAGTCGTGGGAGGAGTGGGAGGTCGCACGCGAACCGGACACTGGGTGGAGCGCCGCGGCGAAGGAACTTCACGCGAAGTGGTGGGGGGCGCGGATCGCCCGCCAGAAAGAGATCGACGCGTCCATCGCCGCCAAGGCGGAGTTCGAGTACCTCTACGACCGGCCGTACCAGGACAACCGGAAGGTGCGTGTTGCCGGGCCCTTCACGGTCGAGAGCCTTTCCCCCCATCGCATTCTCGGTGTGGACGAGGATGACGAGCTTATCGACACGCTCCGCGAGACCGGGGGGGAATACGGGGAGGGTCAGTCCTTCGTGCAGATGATTCTGGAGAACCTGCGCGCCTCGGGCGTCCAACAGGCGCACAAGGAGGATCGGATCGAGTTCACGTCGCTGATCCCGTGGCCCGGCGAACTGGTTTGCGCGGAGGGCCGCTACTTCGAGGGCGAGGGCGCCGGGCCAGAGAAGCGCGCCGCCATCTTCATCGGCCCCGAATTCGGCACCGTGTCACGGCCTGACCTCGTGAAGGCAGCGCGCGAGGCAGGCGACGGCGGGTTTGATGTGCTCATCGCCTGCGCCTTCAACTACGACGCGCACTCGACGGACTTCGCGAATCTCGGGCGCATCCCCGTGCTCAAGGCACGCATGAACGCCGACCTCCACATGTCGCCCGACCTGAAGAACACCGGCAAAGGGAATCTCTTCGTTATCTTCGGCGAACCGGACATCGATATCCTCGACGCTCCTGAAGGCGAGATTCATGTGAAGGTCAACGGCGTGGACGTCTTCCATCCGGCGACGGGCGAGGTCCGCAGCGACGGCCCGGAGGGCATCGCCTGCTGGTTCATCGACACGGACTACAACGAGGAGAGCTTCTTCGTCCGCCACGCCTACTTCCTCGGCGCCAGCGATCCGTACAAGTCCCTGAGGGCCACGCTCAAGGCCGAGATCAACGAAGACGCCTGGGCGACCCTACACAGCGACACCTCCCGCCCGTTCCCGAAGCCAGCGAGCGGACGCATCGCCGTGAAGGTCATCAACCACCTCGGCGACGAAGTGATGAAGGTGTTCCGAGTATGAGCACGCCATCGGACGAAGAGACGCCCCCAGCTGCCGAGGAAGCGGGCATTGCGCATCAGCTCACCCTCGGCCTGCAGTCCGTGCTGTACGACGCTCGGTTCATGGATGCCCACGTGGGCCGCACGCTGCTCAGTGATCCGATCGCGGCGCTCGTCGAGCTGGTTGCAAATGCCTGGGATGCGGGTGCCACTCGCGTGCGCATTGCATGGCCGACTCAGGACAACGGCACCATAGCCGTTCAGGATAACGGGACCGGAATGACCGACGAGGAGTTCCAGCGACGATGGCGCACCATGAACTACAACCGCAGAGCCGACCAAGGCGATGTCGTTCGCTTTCCTCCCGACGCCGCAATCACGTACCAGAACCGCCCGGCCTTCGGGCGGAATGGCATCGGGCGATGGGCCGCCTTCTGCTTCGATGCCTCGTATATCGTGGACACCACATCGACGGGCCTACGCAATCGCTATCGGGTCGCGAGAGGGACGTCAGAGCCGTTCGAGATCACTCAGCAATTGGATGACGAGCCGGCGACGGGCCACGGCACCGAGATCCGAGTGACGGCTGGCCAGCATGCAATGTTGCCTCCAAGCATGATCCGAGCACAGCTTGGCATGCGCTTCCTGACCGATCCTGACTTCGCCGTGTTCGTAAACGACGAGGTCGTGACCTTCGAGGATATTGACGGTCAACACCTCGAGTTTCTGACTCTCAACGTCGGCGATGGGCATTCGGTCGAACTGATCATCATCGACACACACATCACGGATCGGACATCCCAGCAGAAGGGGATTGCTTGGCATGTCGACGGCCGGCTGGTGGGGAAATGCTCATGGGATGGACCGCGGGCCGAGGCGATCATCGATCGTCGTCGAATCGCCGCGAGGCGCTTCACGTTCATCGTCCGAGCCGACCACCTCTCCGGGACTGAAGCCATCAAGCAAGATTGGTCGGGATTCGACGAGGACAACGAGGCCTACAGGCGTACCGCAGACATTGTCTATGACGCGGTCGATCGCCACCTGCTCAGTGTCTCTGAGGCAGACCGGGAACGGACGCTCGGAGAGGCGCAGGCACATAACAGCGCCGCGCTCCGCGAGATGACACCCCTGAATCGCGAACGTTGGCTCTCGTTTGTCAATGAGGCCCAGGAGAAATGCCCTCGCATTCGTGAGGACGACATTCTGAAACTCTCTGAGATCGTGGCCAATCTTGAGCTCTCGACGTCGGGGTATTCCCTGCTGCATAAGCTCAGCGAGTACGGGCCCGACCAACTCGACGACCTGTACGGGGTCCTCGAAGACTGGACGCTGGACATGGTGAAGATCGTGCTCGACGAGATAGCTACTCGGCTAAAGCTGATTGACGAGCTAGAGGCTCGCGCCAACGATGATACGACGCGGGAAGTCCAGCACCTGCAGCCGCTGTTCAAGAAGGGGCTTTGGATCTTCGGTCCTGAGTTCGAGACGATCGAATACACATCGAACGCCGGCATGTCGAGGGTGATCCAGGAACTGTTCGGCGTGCAGGAGACGGGGAGCAAAAACAGACCCGACTTCGTCGTCCTGCCGGATTCGACGGCGGGGCTCTACGCCTACCCCAGCTATGACAAAGACGGCGGAGAGAACGGAATCGATCGCATGGTCGTGATTGAGCTCAAGAAACCTGGCATAAGGCTCGGCGAAGAAGAGAAGACGCAGTGTTGGAAGTACGTGCGAGAGCTGTTCCGGCGAGGGATGCTGCAACAGGGAAGAACCCGCGTGACCTGCTTTGTGCTTGGATCGGAAATGGAGAGCATCGAGAGCGACAGCCGATCCGAGATGCAGGGCACCGTAGAGATAGTCCCGATGCTCTTCGTGACGGTTCTCCAGAGAGCGAAAAGCCGAATGCTGAAGCTCCACGAGCGGGTCAAGGGTGCGCCTTTGTTGGAGGCCCATCGGCAGGAGATCGAACGATTTCTTGCGCCGGTGAGCGGTGAGCCAACGCTGTTCGATGTGGCACCGGCCGGATAAGTTGATCCAATGGAATTCCGAATCGCGGACACGTTCACCGAGAGCCTTGCGAGACTGACTGGCGATGAACAGAAGTCCGTGAAGACGACGGCCTTCGATCTGCAGATGGATCCCGTGAACGCCGGGATGAGCCTCCATCGGCTCGACAAGCAGCGGGACAAGAACTTTTGGTCGGCTCGCGCCAGCCGCGACCTCAGAATCATCGTCCACAAGACCGATTCGAGCACCATGCTCTGCTACGCCGGCCACCACGACGACGCCTACGCATGGGCCGAGCGCCGGAAGCTGGAGACGCACCCCGTAACGGGCGCCGCCCAGATCGTCGAAATTCGCGAGCTGGTCAAGGAAGTCGTCGTTCCCCGTTACGTATTGGCGACCGATGAGCTTCCGTCTGCGCCTCCAGTACGCGAGCGTTCGCCCCTGTTCGCCCATCTGAGCGATGACGCGCTCCTCGGCTACGGGGTGCCGGCCGACTGGCTCGCTGACGTCAGGGAAGCCACTGAGGACTCCCTGCTTGAGCTTGCCGATCACCTCCCGGCGGAGGCCGCCGAAGCACTGCTTCAGGTCGCGACCGGCGCAACTCCGCAGGTCGTCCAACCAGCACGCGAAGACACTGACCCCTTCCAGCACCCGGACGCGCAGCGCCGCTTTCGGACGGTCACCAACATCGAGGAACTGGAGCGCGCGCTGGACTTCCCATGGGACAAATGGACGATCTTCCTGCACCCAGCGCAGCGCGACCTCGTGGAGCGCAGGTATGGAGGCCCGGCTCGAGTCGCAGGCTCGGCCGGAACGGGCAAGACAATCGTCGCCATCCACCGTGCGGTCTCGCTCACGCGTTCCCACCCCGGGGCGCGAGTCCTCCTCACGACCTTCTCCCCGGCCCTAGCAAACGCGCTTCGCGTGCGGGTGAGGCGGCTCATAGGGAGCGAGCCGCGGCTGGGCGAACGGCTCGAAGTCGAGGCGCTCGACGCAATCGGTGACCGTCTCCATGCCGCGCACTTCCGCCGGCGAGACGCGGCTACGCGCGAGACTGTCGAGGTACTGATCGCCGACGCGGCGAAGGCAATCGAAGGCCACCGGTTCAGCCATCACTTCCTTCTCAGCGAGTGGGAACATGTGATTGACGCATGGGGCATCGAAACCTGGGAGCAGTACCGCGACGTTGCGAGGACCGGACGGAGAACCAGGCTTGCCGAAGCCCAGCGCCGCGTGCTCTGGCCCGTTTTCGAGCGCGTGTACGAAGGTTTAACGGCGGCCCGGATGGTGACGCACGCTCAAACGTTCACGAGGCTCGCGCAGCGCCTTCCCGAGCTCGGGAACCCGCCTTTCGACTTCGTTGTGGTCGACGAGGCTCAAGATCTAAGCGTCCCGCAGCTGCGATTCCTCGCGGCATTGGCTGGTGGCCGTCCCGATGCCCTCTTTTTCGCTGGTGACCTGGGCCAGCGGATCTTTCAGCAACCGTTCTCATGGAAGGCACTGGGTGTGGATGTGCGCGGCCGTTCGAAGACGTTGCGGATCAACTACCGGACGTCTCACCAGATCAGGCGACAATCGGATCGCCTCCTCGGCCAGGAGCTTTCGGATCTGGATGGCGTCTCCGAGGATCGCCGCGGCACGGTGTCGGCGTTCAACGGACCGGAGCCGGAAGTGCGTGCGCTCGACTCTCCAGAGGACGAGGTGCGGGTGGTCGCTGAGTGGCTGACCGGCAAAGCAGCCGAGGGTGTCGCCGCGCACGAAATTGGTGTCTTCGTTCGGTCGGAGGGACAACTGGATCGCGCGACTGCGGCAGTGTCTCAGGCAGGACTCCCGTATCAACTGCTGAACGACGGAGGCGACTCCGGCGGCGAGCAAGTCTCCGTGAGCATAATGCACCACGCCAAGGGCCTGGAGTTTCGCGCCGTGGTAGTGATGGCCTGCGACGATGAAGTGCTGCCGCTGGCGGAGCGCATGGCCACCGCCACGGACGACGCGGGAATGGAGGAGGTGTACGAGACCGAGAGGCATCTTTTGTACGTCGCATGCACCCGCGCCCGCGACCACCTGCTTGTGACGAGTGGCGACATGCCGTCGGAGTTCCTCGACGACCTCCGAGTGATCTAGCCCGGCGCCACCGAGTCGCTGGACACCCTACTAGCCTGTCCCTCGCCCCGGCACTGAACGAGTGCCGCAGGTTGGTGAGACAACTCCCCGGAGGGATCGAGCGATTGTCCGCCGCTCATGCGCCGATCGAATCCTGGATCATCCCCGCGATGACCCTCGCCATGAGGACGATCGAGAACCCAACCAGGGCGTTGACGATTGCTGACTTGCCCCGCTCCATCTGGTGGGGGCTGCCGGCGGCGCTCATATAGAGGAACGCGCCCCACATGACGAAGAACGCGGCCACGGCGGCGCCGACGCCCATGCCGATGTTGAGCAGGTTTTCGAAGAGAGTATTGATCTGTTCCATCACGTCGGCCTCCTATCTGCCGGATGTCTGAAGGGGTTCTTCCGACCGCAGCCGGAACTCGGCCACCAGCCAGCGGCCGTCGATGCGCAGAAGTCGGCAGGTCACGTGCTGCCGGAGCCGCTGCTCACGGAGCTGACCGGTTGTGGCATCGACGGCGCGGCGGGTCTGCTCGGTGGTCGCTGACACGGTTGCCTCGGTGTCCGAGTAGGCGGTGACCTGGATCGAGACCGTGCCGGTCGTCATCGTTTGCTGCTGCCCGAGAGCGCTGGGATCGACCTGTGAGGCGGCGACCGCGGCGTGTACGTCGCCGGTGCTCAGGTTCAGCAGCCGCTCGCGGTAGGCATTCGGCTCGCGGAAGTCGAAGGTCCCGTAGGCCTCGACGAAAAGCCGGGCAGCTTCTTCCACTTCGCTCATGCCCTCGCCCTGGCCACGGAGACGGTTCGCTCCCTGCCAGCCGCTGACGATGGCGATCACCAGCAGGGTGGCGGCGAGGCCGCCGAGGATGACCATGACTCCGCGGCCGCCGCTCATGCGATTGGTCCTTTCACCGGGCGCCCGGCACTCGCGAAGTGCCTGGCCCAGTAGGGGTTGTCCAGCGACACCTCTTTCACGAACTCGCCAGGCTGGGTGGCCATGATCACGACGCCGTTCCCGGCGTAGATGCCGACATGTGTGATGCGTTCGTGAGACGGGTAGGTGTTCTCGTAGAAGAGGAGGTCGCCTGGCTGGAGGAACTCCAGAGCCACGGGCATCGTCGCGTTGAACTGCGCCTGCGATGTGCGCGGAAGGGAGATGCCAAGCTCGGCGTAGACCCACTGGGTCAGGCCGCTGCAGTCGAAGCTCTCCGGCCCCGCCGCACCCCAGACGTAGGGCAGTCCGAGGCGGGAGCGCGCGAGCGCAACCGCCTGGGCCGGGACGCCCGCCGGGTCGAGGTAGCCGTAACTGGTGGCGATGCTGAGGACGTGGTCCACGTAGGACCAGGAGTGGTTGTAGGCATAGAGCGCCCGCCGGAGGTCGCCGGGCGCGCCGCTGTCGAGCAGGAGCTGGGCAGCGGCAGGCAGGCAGTCGTGGTAGTTGAAGGGGTCGGCCACGGCGTCGCCGTCGCCATCGACGCCGTAGTGGGCCCAGGTCGCCGGCATGAACTGGCAGTAGCCGAGGGCGCCAGCGGAGCTCGGGCCCATGTTCGCGCCGAAGCCCGACTCGACTTTCGCGATCGTGGCCAGCACCTGCCAGGGGATGCCCGTCGCGGCAGCCACCTGTTGCATCACAGCGAGGTGGTCGGCAGGAATCTCGGCGAGCGCGGCGGCCGAAGCCGGAGACTGTGAGATGCCCGGACTGGCGCCAAGCGCGGCCATGACGAAGAGCATCGGTGCGAGCATGACGACGCCGACAACGCCCGCGACCTTGAGGCCCTCGCTAGCGACGCCCCCAAAGATGTCGACGCTTGGTGGGTTCGCGTCCATGGCTTCCTCCTAGGCCCTTCCAGCTGCCGGCTGAGCAGCCGCCCCGGCACCACTGGCTCCTGCGCCGCCGGCAGCAGCACCGGCACCACCGGCTCCTGCCATCGCGCCGAGTGCGTGGGTGGCCATCGCGAACGTGACGACGTTGGTGATGCCGGCCTGGCTTCGGGCCGAGCGCAGGAGCGAGGGGACCTTGAGGGTCAGCCAGCAAACCGCGAGACCGAGAAGCATCGTCAGAAGGGCATTGGAGACACTGCCCGGGGTCAGCTCGACCATCAGCGCCGTGCCGAGCGCCAGGACCATGACCTGGACCGTCTGCTGGAAGACGGTGATCACGAAGAGGTCGGTCCACCAGCGCGTCCACTGCTGGGTCTGCGGCAGCACCCAGAGCAGTGCGGCAATCGGTCCGAGGACGATGAGCATCGCCAGCAGGGCGAGACGCATCAGCATCTGGAAGACCAGGAGGATCGCCACGATGCCGTAAGCGACGGCGGTGAAGATGAGCGCCAGGCCTTCCTGCGAGGGCGTTGCCTGGTCGTATCCGGGGAGGCCGACATCGCCGACGCCGGCGGCGAGGGCGTTGTTGATGTCGATCAGCATCCGCGCGAACTCGAGCGTCAGGTTAGCCGCGAGCGCGGCGAGGATGACGCGCGGGAGGAGCTCCATCGCCTCGTGGTAGGGCGACCTGGTGTGCTCCTTGATGATGACGTTGAAGCCACCCCACATGACGACGACCGCGAGCGCGGCGTTGACGATCGCGCGGGAGAAGTCGTAGAGGGTGCGGACGGTCGGACTGTCGTAGGTGCCTTCCGCGGGCGTGCGCGTGACGAAGTTGAGCGACGAGCCGCCCATGCCCAGCGCCCAGTCGACGAACCCGCGGATCGCCTCGAGCATCGCCTGTCCGATGAGCGTGAACACCGCATTGACGATGTCCTTCGCCCAATTGACGGGGTTGAGGCCGCCGGGAATCCAGTCCGTGGGATTGGGGATCCAGTCAGTCGGGTCGGGGATGGGGAGATCGACCAGCGTGTCAGGTGGCGGTTGACCTTCCGGGCCCGATTGGCCAGGCGGGACCTGTTGCTGGACTGGTGCAGGTGGGCTGTTGAGGAGCGGGATGCCTGCCGACGACAGCTCGTCCAGCGTGGCGTCGGCCTCCTGCGCGGTGGCGGAGGCTGCTCCAACCACCAGCGCGCCGGCTATTCCCATTGCAAAGGCGGCGAGGACAAGGATGCGCATGTGTGACTCCAGCGGCGAGGATGCCGTGATGAGTCAGCGTGCGTATCTGCGTTCCATCAGCGTTCCAGGATTTCCCACCGCCCGCTCCAATCGTCGGGTGCCTATTCCAACTTGGCTCCTATTTCGTTCCGACGCCCCCTCCCCCATGTGACAGTGCGGCTGAGGCCACGGCCAATTCGCAAGGCCGCCTGCCTATAGGCGCAGAATCTTGCACGCTGACTGAACTCTGTTAGCTGCGGGGCCTATCTAGATTTCGCTCTGCGGCAGATAGTTCCTGCGCGTTGGTTTGGCGGAGCTCAACTCTTCGAAAGCTGGTGGCATATTCGGGGTTGCTCGTCCTGAAACACCTGGTGTGCTTGCCTCCGCGACCGCCGGAACCATAGGCTAGGGGCTAAATCCTGAGGGAATTGTGCACGTGTCTTAGCGTTTGAGGGTTAGGGCGATGCTGGCTGAAGCTGAAATTCTGGAAATCTGCGACCAACTCGGCGAGTGTCCCGATCAAGGGAGCTGGTATCGGGTCGACCTTCATGTTCATTCGCCCGCGTCACATGACTTCGCTCAGGAAGTCAAGCCTCCGGCCGAGCGGTCGCGCTTGAAGGCAATGGATGCCGCCGAGTTCGTTCAGGCGCTCGCGGCCCAAGGCCTCGATGTCGTGGCGATCACCGACCACAACACTGGTGACTTCGTTGACAAGGCCGTTGATGCCGCGAAGGAGCTTGCGCGGCGCGGCGGGCCAAGGCTGACGGTTCTCGCGGGCGTGGAACTCACGGTCAATCCGGGCGTCCACATTCTTGCCGTCCTTCCGGACGGCGGGACGGATGCGGTCCATCACCTCCTGTCGACCCTCGGCCTTCAGCCCGAACAACGTGGACGAGAAGAGACGATCATCGAAAAAGCCGTCTCGGAGGTTGCGCAGGCGGTTCACGACCTCGGAGGAATCGTCATCAGCGCGCACTGCGGATCAAGCAAGGGCGTGGTCGAAGCAATGAAAGGCCAGGCACGCATCCGCGCGATTGAGGCTCTGGACCTCCTAGAGGTTGGTACGAATTCCACCGGCTCCTCTGCCGCTAAGACCGAGAAGTTCGTCCGCGATGACTTGAGGATTGCCGCGAGCTTCGTCGTCGGCTCTGACTCCCACGACCCACGGTCGCTGCCGGAGGCCATCTGGGTGAAGATGGCACAGCCATCGTTCAACGGCCTTCGACAAGTTCTGTTTGAGCCAGCCCTGCGGATCCGGCGATCGCCTCCATCCGAAGTTGGACACCCGCGCATCCTCGGCATGGCCGTGACCGGTGGCCTGTACGGCGCAGAGCGTATCCTCTTTTCGCCGAACCTTAACGTCCTGATCGGCGGTCGCGGGGCTGGCAAGTCAGCAGTGATCGACCTGCTGCGCTTCGTATTCCATCACGAACCTGGGCGGGACGATGAGCTTCGGCTGCTCCAAGAGCGCCAATCAGGCTTTCTGGCGGGAGTCGGCGAGGTAGTCGTGCACGCTTTCGACATCTCAGGAAGTAGATTCGCGATCGTTCGTTCGGGCGCCTTCGAACTGGATAGCAAGAAACGCATTAGGTTCCAGGACAAGGCTCGCGTCTTCGAAGTCGCCGGCGCGGGACTAATCCCGAGGCAACTGGCGCCGGGCGATGTGGTGCCTGTGGAGTTCTACGGCCAGGGCGAGGTGTCCAAACTCGCCGAGCGAGCGGATGAGCAGCTCCGACTGATCGACGACAACATCCCGGATGCCAGCGCCATTCCGGCAGAGTTCGGCCTGATTGAGAAGGCGGAGCAGATCGAGGCTGAACTGTCGAAGTCAGAAGGGGAGATGGACGCGCTTTCAGCTTTGATCGCCGAGCGACCGAAGCTCGCTGCTGACCTCAAAGACCTCAGCGACCGATTGAAGGACCCGATATTTGAGCGCCGTGCACTGTGGAGCGCGGAACAGCAATATTTCGAGCGGGCTGAGGCGTGGCTTGGTCAGGTCGAGGCCGGAACAAAAGCCAGTGTGCCAAGCATGCCCGCCACGCCGGGCGGGAGCGAGAAGTGGCCGTCGATCGCTGAGGTCTCCGAGCTTGTGGTGGCGATGCAGGATCTGAGTACCGTCGCCCGCGCGAAGTCGGACGAAATGGCGAAGGCGATCCAGGACACGCGGACCAACGTGGCAACTATGAAAGCTGCCTGGGAGACCAAGTACAACGCCGCGGAGAGTGCCTACCGTGAAAAGCTGAGGGAGCTCGGCGCCTCGACCCACGCCAAGGCCGCCGAAGAGCAACGTAACCTCCAGGCCCGGCTGAGTAAGCTCGATGAGGAACACATTCCCCGCCGGCAGCAACTTGAGACATCCACCGCCGCCCACAAGCAGGAGTGGCTCAACGTCCTTCAAGAACTGCATGATGTGCGCGCGACACGAAACGTCGAGCGACAGAATGTCGTCGCGAGACTGAACCAAGAGCTCGCTCCTCGCGTCCGGATTGTGCTCGACGAGAGCGGGGATCGGGATGGTTACGCGGGTTTCGTTTGCGGCTGGCTTGAAGGATCCGGCATGATGCACCGCGAAGAGCAGATAGCAGCGGCCTGCAACAAACTGGCACCAGACCAGCTCGCCGACGCCATAACGGCATCAGATCTGGGTTCGCTCATGACAGCGGGACTCACTAACGCTAATGCGGGGCGCGTGCTCACCCATTTCAGCCCCTCGGCAATCAGGCAGCTTCGCCGGTTCGAAGTCCTTCCTCTTGTGAAGATCCAGCTGCGGCGCGAGGGCGAGATGACCTACACCGACCTCAGAGGACTCTCGGTCGGCGAGCGCTGCTCGGCAGTTCTTGCGATAGCGCTCCTGAACAAGCGCCGGCCGCTTGTTGTCGACCAGCCGGAGGATGACCTCGATCATTCCTTCGTGACTGAATCTGTTGTCGAGAGCCTTAGGGCGGCCAAGGATAGTCGCCAGATCCTTGCGGCGAGTCACAACCCGAACATCCCTGTGCTGGGAGATGCCGAAATGGTCATTCGTGTCGAGCGACTGGCTGGCAAGGATGCTTGCCGGATCAAGGCACATGGCGGGCTAGAACTGCCGATCGTCACCGAGCAAGTGCAGATGCTCGAAGGCGGGCCTGAGGCCTTCGAACGCCGCCGGCGACGGTATGCGAAATAGCGGCGCGTGTGTCTCGCAGCGAGCCGACACGGACTGACCCGAACGCGCGCTAGCATCAGGCGACCCGCTTAGCCTGCACATCGCGACTGAGCCGCCTGCTGTGCTTTCTTCGGCTCGGCACTTCGCCTCCATGGCATATCGTTTGGCGCGGTCGTCGCGAGGACGAACCTCTTCAATGCCGGCCAAGTGCCGGACGAGGTGGCTTTATGACGGCCCGCCGCCGCCTTCGGACATGCCCGCTGAGCCAGGTTCGGCCCAGCACTAAACTGGACGTGAGGGCACCGTCCCGCGACACCGATGGCTAGCCAAGCGGAGCCACCAGGCTCCGTCGCTTTGCTTCAAGGTATCCAAGGAGCGTCCTAATCGTATTGATGACGAGCACCGCCTCTGGCTCGCCAACCAGGGACTCGTTCGCATGGGCCACCGACGCGTTGTTACGAACTGGGTTTAGGGCGTCGAGAATCGTCGCCATGGATTGCAGCACCCTTGAAATCTCTTCGGCACCTGGGCCGAGGTTGGTGAGGGCTGGGTGACTGCCCCGAATAGCCTTGAAGAGCTGGTTCATCGTCGGGCGATCCGGTAGACCGCCTACACCGGCTTCGTTGGACAGAGCGTACAGATAGCCGTGGAAGGCGGTATGGACTCGGTCGACCGCGCTCTGCGGTCCCGAGCTCTTCAGTAGCACGTCGGCGTCATCGAGCGCCCGGCGAACTATGTCGGTCGTTGAGGCGAGGTGCATGGGGACGGCGACGTGGCCAGTTTCGAGGCGCTCTATCCACCGGAGGATCTCGGCGTGAAGACGAGATGCTCGGAAGTTACCCTGGGCGTCTCGATCGTCGACTGGCGGGTATTCGTCGAGGATCGCCCTGAGGGCTGCGGCCTGATCGGCGGCGGACGCATCGAAGAGCGTTGCCTCGAAGCACTCCCGCGTCGTACCAGCGAACGCAGCGGTGCTGACGGAGACATCGCAAACGTCCAACCAAAACCGGTCATGCAGCGTGTAGCTGAAGTTACCCAGGTACCCGCCTGAGACGCCAATCCACTTGTAGACCAGCTTCGTTATCTCGGCCCGGGTGAGTCTGAGGTCGGTCGAGCTTGAGGCCATGACGAAATTATCATGCAGAGGAAGCCGACACAAAACATCTGTTCTGTGAGTCGGCGGCCCCGGAGACATTACTGCGCGGCAGCTTCTGTCCCCCGGGGCTCCCGAGTCAAACGCGGGCCTGGAAGAAGGTGTGGGGGGTCAGGCGGCAACGTTCCAGTTGCGCCCGCGGGTCCCGACCGGTTGGGGGCGCTCAATGGGCGCGACACAAGGCTTGAAATGCCGCCCAACGGCGGTTGGAGCGAACTTGGAACAGAACGGGTGATCTTGGAACGGATCGGCCCGAATCCTGGAACCCCCAGGGAACCCCGGACAGCACGCTCTCCTCACACACTGACGAGGAGATCCCCGTGCAACGCCACGAAGTCCCCACTCACCTCAACATCGATGACAAGGCCTTTGCCGGGCTGACGATGCGCCAGCTGATGGTGGCCATCATCGGCCTGGCCCTGGCGTACTCCGCCATGAGCGAAGCGCCGCTGCCGCTCGCCGTCCGCCTCGCGGCCGGGGCGACCGTTCTGTTGATGACCGCCGCCATCTCGCTCTGGCAGCCGGCAGGCCGTTCGCTGGAGGACTGGGCCTTCGTCCTCCTCCGCTACATCAGCATCCCACGGGTCGTCGTCTGGCGCGTCCGCACGTCACGCGAGGTGGCGGCCGACGAGGAGGCGCGCTTCGAGGTCCTACTGCCTGACCGGGACGAACTCGACTCCCAGAGCGGGAGCGCGCACCGATGACGGCGGACGGCAAGCACGGAAGCGTCCAGGAGATGCTGCCGCTGGAAGAGATCGTCGAGGGCGTGCTCTGTCTCCGGGGCGGCGACTACCGGGCGGTCATTCAGGCACAGAGCGTCAACTTCGCCCTCAAGTCCGAGGAAGAGCAGGAGGCGGTGATGGCCGCCTACCGGTCCTTCCTCAATTCCCTCAGCCATCCCGTCCAGATGCTCGTCCGCATCCTCCCCACCAACGTCGAGCCCTACCTCGCCGGGTTCCGCACCAACGTCACCACCCACGCCAACAGCGAGGCCATCCGCCGTCTGGCCCTTGACCACGAGATGTTCGTCCGGAGATTGGCCCGCGAGCGGACGCTCCTCGAGCGGCGCTTCTACCTCGTCGTGCCGTCCGGGCACACCGAGGGTGAAGGCCATGTCGCCATCCGCTGGCCGTGGCAGCGGGCGACGCGCGGGCGGGACGAGCAGCAGCTCGCCGTCGCGGCGGCCCAGCTCGATGCGCGCTGCCACGAGATAGCGCAGGGCCTGACCTCGTTCGGAGTCAGCTCGCAGCGGCTGCGGAGCGAAGAGCTCGCGGAGCTGTGGGCAGCCTGCCTCTGCTCGCAGGTCTCCCAGGTCGCGCCGTCGCTCAATGCTGGCGGGAGACCGGTGGTCACCCGCTTCCGGAAGGAGGTTGAGCAACATGGCTAGCCTTCAACTGCGTAACCGTACACGCCGACACCAACGTTCGGCGGACGACCTTCGTTTCGAGCTCGGCACCCGCTCCGCGATCGACCACCTCGCCCCGGCTGCCATCGAGGCTTCCCGCTCTCACCTGATCATCGACGGCCGCTATGTGCGGGTACTCGGGCTCAGCGACTATCCGCGCTACGTCCACCCCAACTGGCTGGCCCGCCTGGTTGATTTCGACGAGCCGCTCGACCTCAGCATCCATGTCGACCCGCTCGATTCCGCGACGACCGTCCGCAGGCTCACGCACAAGCTGGTGGAGCTGCAGTCGTCGCGCCTGCTCGACGCGCGCAGCGGCAAGATCGCCAGCGCCGAGCGCGAGGTCGCCTACGAGGACGTGGAACGTCTGCGGGATGCGCTCCAGCGGGGCGAAGAGCGCGTCTTCTCCGTGAGTTTGTACGTGTGTCTTCGCTCTGGCTCGACCTCCGGGGTGGACGACCTCCATCGCCGCGTGGAGACGGCGCTCGGCGGGATGATGGCTTCCTCGCGGGCGGCACTGTTCGAGATGCTGCCAGGCTTCCTCTCCTGCCTGCCGGCAGGTCGCGATTACCTCGGGCGCTACCGCAACCTCGATACGTCCAGCGCGGCGACGATGATCCCGTTCACGTCGAGCCACCTTTCGATGCAGGCCGGCATCCTCTATGGCATCAGCGTCCACAACAACTCGCTCGTCATCTTCGACCCGTTCAGCCGGGAGCTGGAGAACGCGAACAAGGTGGTCTTCGCCAAGAGCGGCGCGGGCAAGTCCTACGCCTGCAAAGTCGAGGCGCTCAGGGCGCTGATGCGCGGCGTCGAGTACTACATCATCGACCCCGAAGACGAGTACCGGCGGCTCTGCGACTCGGTGGGCGGGCAGTACATCCGCCTCTCCGGAAGCTCGGCGCACCACATCAACCCCTTCGACCTTGCCCAGGGCGCGGAGCGCGACGGGGAGACACGGGATGCGCTGACCGAACGGCTGCTCGCCCTCCAGGGCCTGCTTGGGCTGATGCTCGCCGACCGGGGGAGCAGCCTCGGCCAGCGGGAGCGCGGCGCGCTCGACCGGGCACTCCTCGAGACCTACGGTCGCGCGGGGATCACCCGCGAACCGGCCACCCACGGCAAGCCGCCTCCCGTGCTGAGAGACCTCTACGATGTCCTGCGCGAGGGCGAAGACCCGCTCGGCCTGGCCGACCGGCTCGAACGTTTCGTGGAGGGCAGCCTCGGCAACGTCTTCTCCTCGCCAACGTCAGTCGACCTCGATCGGCCCTTCGTCGTCTTCAACATCCGCGACCTCGAGCCAGAGCTGCGTCCCCTCGGTGTCTACCTGATCGCCGATCACATCTGGCGCGAGGTCCGGCGCAGCCGCAAACCGCGGATGCTGCTGATCGACGAAGCGTGGTCGCTGATCCAGCACGAGGAGGGCGCCCGTTTCCTGGCATCGATGGCCCGGCAGGCGCGCAAGCACTACCTCGGGCTGACCACGGTGACGCAGGACGTGGAGGACTTCCTCGCGACCGCCGAAGGTCACACGGTCCTCGCCAACTCCTCCGTCCAGCTCCTGATGCGGCAGGACAGCTCAACGATCGACGCCGTCACCAGCACGTTCCGGCTGAGCGCGGGGGAACGCGAGTTCCTTCTGTCCTGCCGTAAGGGTGAGGGGCTGTTCTTCGCGTCGGGGAACCACCTTGCACTCCGCATCGAGGCGAGCCCCTTCGAGCACGAGCTGGCCACGACGGACCCGGCGGAACTGGTCGCGCGCGACGAGGAGGTGCGTGATGCCAGCCGTTGACGTCGAGCTCGTCAAGCAGCGCAACCCCATCGAGCAGGTCATCGCATCGCATGGCGTGAAGCTCCAGCAGCGCGGTGAGCGATTCGTCGCATGCTGCCCGTTTCACGAAGAGGAGCATCCGAGCCTGGTCGTCTACCCGAGCACCCGGAGCTTCTTCTGCTTTGGCTGCAAGGCCTCGGGGGACGTCATCGACTTCGTCAGACGCAAAGAGAAGGTCGGCTTCCGGCGCGCGCTGGAGCTGCTGGGTGAAGCGGCTCCGCAAGGCGTGTCCACCAACGGCGACACGCGGGGGCCGGCGCCGTCCGAGTCTCCCCTGACGGTCGATGACCGGCTGGTCCTCGCGGCGGCCTGCGACCTCTACCACGAGGCGCTCCTTTGCAACGAGCGGGCACTGCGCTACCTCGATAGCCGGGGCATCAGGATGCCGGTAGTCAAGCAGTGTCGTCTGGGCTACAGCGACGGGCAGGCGCTCAAGCCCTTCCTGCGCCGCCACCGGTTCAGCCTTCGGCGGGCCGCGGAGATGGGGCTGCTGCGGAAGGATGGCAACGAGGCACTCGCCGGTCGAGTGGTGATTCCAGAGCTGCGCGGGGGCCAGTGCGCCTGGATGGTCGGGCGGGCGCTCAACGAGCGCCGGCTGAAGTACCTCGGCCTCTCGTTGCCAAAGCCCATCCTGGGCCATGAGCGCGTCCGCGGACACCGCCAGGTCTTCGTGACCGAGGGCGCCTTCGACTATCTCACCGGTGTGAGCTGGAACCTGCCCATCTGCGCCTTGCTTGGGACGCATGTCCGGGCCGAGCGACTGCGCTTCCTGGAACGGGTGCCGGAAGTCGTCCTCGTCTTCGACAACGACGGCGAAGGTCAGCATGCCGCTCGCGAGCTGGCTGAATCCCTCGGCGACCACGCCCGCATGCTGCGTCTCCCCGACGGCGTCAAAGACCTTGGCGAGCTT
The DNA here is from genome assembly GCA_003577245.1 of bacterium. Classification (GTDB taxonomy): domain Bacteria; phylum Chloroflexota; class Dehalococcoidia; order Tepidiformales; family Tepidiformaceae; genus UCB2. Next base: position 30,559 of record QEVS01000010.1, read on the forward strand.
GGCGCCAGCGACGCTGGCCGCGAGACGTTCTTCAGACTGGTGGCCGAACTGGGGCCTGCTGGGAAGGAGGTCCAGCATGCGCCGGCATCCTGACCGAGCCACGGTCCTCTACGAGCTCTTTCCGTCGCGCTGGGACGACGACCCCGTCGCCCGCGCACGCACGGTCTTCGCGGGGCTGGCGGGTGTCCAGGATGTCGCACTGGAATGGACGGCTACGGAGTCGGGACTCCGGTTCTACGTCCGTGCAGTGGATGATGCGGCGGCACTAGCGGTCCTCGGCCAGATCCGGGTGGCCTACCCGCAGGCAGACTTCGACGAGGTTCCGATAGAGGGCCGGCCTCATCTCGACCCGCTTCATGTCGCCGGGCATGAGCTGGCGTCGCTCGTCCAGCTCCATCTCGACCGGGACGCCGCTCTCCCGCTCGATACGGATGTCAGGCACGGGGAGCCGCTTACTGGCGTGCTGGCGGCGGCAGTGGCTGCAACCCGTGGCGATGTCCGCGTCGTCGGGCAGGTCGTGGTCGGACATCCGCCCCGCCCGGGTTGGGCGACCGGTGTCCAGGCGCGGGCCTCCCGGTCGAGCCAGCGCCTTCCAGTGGAGCGTCCGGAGACCGGCGCGGCCAGCCTCCTTCCCTTCATTGCGCTCGCCGGTGCGGCCGCCGCGGGGACGCAGGGCTACGACTGGTACCAGGCCGGCGACTACCTTCCGCTGCTCGCGGGCGGTTCCGTGGTGGCCGCCGGGCTGCCGATCGGAGCGTTTGTCTGGTCGCGCGTTCTCCGCAGCCGAGAGCCACTGACGGCAATGATCGCCGAACAGAAACTCGCCTTTCCAGCGTTCACCGCGCGCATCGGCGTGATCGCGATCGGCCCGCGCGGCCGCGCCGAGACCGTCGAGGACGTTAGCGCTCGCGTCAGCGCGGCTTACGAGGCATTCGACCACCCTGCCGGCAACCGGCTCCGCCCAGGCCGGGCCGGGCACCATCACGCACCACTCGAAACGTCAGGCGGCGCCTTCCGTGGCGCATCGGTGCTCAACGCCGCCGAGCTCGCAGCGATCTGGCACCTTCCCGACCTCACATCGGGGCTGCCCGCCGCAACGAAGCCCGGCGGACGCCGCTTCCTCCCAGCCGGCGATGCAACGAGCCGAGGCAGCCGGGTTGGTACGTCACGCCACCACGGGCAGAACGTTCCCGTTCACCTGCCGAACGGAGCGCTCTACCGGAACCACCTCGTCGTCGCCAAGACACGGCGTGGCAAGTCGACGTTACTCCAGCACATCGCCGGGCACCTCATGCAGGAAATCGCTTCGCACCGGGAGCGCCTCCTGCTCGTCGTCATCGACCCCCATCAGGACCTTGCCGAGAGCGTCCTCTCCGTCGTCCCGCCCGGCATTGAGGACCGGACCGCCTACCTCGACCTGACCGACCGCCGTCGGCCCGTCGGCCTGAATCTCCTCGATGTCGCGCTGTTCCCCAACCGCGACAGGACGACGGAAAACATCGTTGCCATGCTCCACCGCCTCTGGCCGGACAACTGGGGGCCGCGGATGGAGGGCGCCCTGCGCGCCGCGCTGCTCTGCCTTCACCAGGCGAACCAGGTCAGGCGGCGCGAGGAGCAGTACACGCTCCTCGACGTGGTGCCCCTACTGACGAGCCCGGACTTCCGCGAACGGGTGATGTCGCAGGTCCCCGACCAGACGCTCTGGTCGTGGTGGCGAAGTAACTACGACAACCTCGGACGCGCCTTCCAGATCCAGGTCGCCACCCCTGTCACGACAAAGGTGGGGCGCTTCGAGGTGACCGAGGCCGCCAGACTCACGCTCGGCCAACCACAGTCGACCATCAACCCGCGCACGCTGCTCCGCGACGGTGGCGTCCTCGTCGTCAACACCGCCGTCGGTCTCCTCGGCGAGGGCGGCTCGGCGCTCATCGGGGCAACGCTCCTCAATCTCCTCGGGCTGATCGTCGAGGACCAGATCGACCTGCCGGCGGGGGAGCGGAGCCGGATGGTGGCCCTGATCGACGAATCGAGCACGCTTGGAGGGGCCGACTACCCGCGTATGATGAGTGAGCTCGGCAAGTACGGGGCTTCCTTCGTCCTCGTGACCCAGTCCCTCGCCAGGCTCGACGCGATCGACCGCGAGCTGCGCCCGACCATCTTCGCCAACCTCGACAGCCTGACCGTGTTCCAGGTAAGTGCCGAGGATGCCCGCTACCTGGCCCCGGAGCTCGGACACGACCTCGAGGTCGATGACCTCGTCTCCCTCGACGACTACGAGTGCTACGGACGCTGGTCCGCCGGCGGTCACCGCCACCCGGCCTTCTCGCTGCGCCTCGACCCGCCTGCTCCGCTCGACCCATCGCTGATCGCGGCGATCGCCGCGGAGTCGGCCGCGCGATTCGGGCGCCCGCGCGAGGAAGTTGCCCGGCAGGTTGACCAGATCCTGGCCGCGCGAGCGCTCGGCACCGGCAAACAGGTGCCGCCTGAGGTCGCAGCGATGCTCACGACGTTACGGCCCAGCACCGGCGCCCACCAACTTCAGCTGACCGCCATACAGGATCCGCCAAGCGAGCGGCGCAACGAGCATCGCGGCCGGAAGGGGGCGAACACATGACCGTGCCCACTGTCAATCTGCTCAACTGGCTCGCGCGGCTTCCGTTCCTCACAGTGGACGATCTTGCCCTCCTGACCGGCTCACCTGCGCCAGACGTCGAAACAGCCCTACGCGAGCTGGCGCGGGCGGGCCAAGTCGACTCAATCACGCCGTCGTCGCCTGAGATGGCGTCAACCCGTCTCTTTGTCCTGACCGAGTGGGCTCGGCGCCAGACCGCGACTGGGAAGCAGGTCTCGCTCCCCCTCAATGCGCGTGACGTTTTTCGACGACTGGCAAGCCTTGAAGCGACCGTCGCGCTCAACGTCTTTGCTGCCGGCCTGGTCACTGCGTCGCGCCGCACCCCCGACGCCGGACTCGACGACCTCTGGACGCTCCCCAGGAGCAGGTCCGCCGATGCGTGGTGGCCGCCAGGCGTCCACGCCTTCGGGTCCTTTCGGATCGGCACAGCCCATGCGCCGTTCTTCGTCTTCGTCGATCGGGCGGCCGCGCCGTCCGCCCACCGCGCGACCCTCGTCGCGGGCTGGTACCGGTTTCGGGAGGGACCCCAGCCATGGGGGACCGGCGACGTTCCGCCGGTGCTGATTCTCTGCCCCGGTCCCGCCCGGGAAGACGCCTGGTCCCAGCACGTGCTTGCCTCCGCCGACCGGCGCCGGCTTCCGCCGCTGCGCGTCCTCATGGCAACCCGGGCTAGCCTTGGAGACCGCCCGGATGGTCCGCACTGGCGGCCGGCCGATGGCTCCAGTCGGGCGAGTCTGATAGAGCGACTCGGCGTCAAACCGGCCCCGACCAAGTACTCTCCACCACACCCGCTGCGGCTCGCCAGCTGTCCGAGTGAGGCGACCGACCGGGCGACACCCCTCCACCGTTGGGCACAGGAGACCGCAAGGGACCGCCGCAGCGCTTCCCGCCTGGAGCTATTTGCGGCGCTGTCGCTGATGACCTCGGAAGTCGAGAAGCGGCTACTCGATTGCCTGGGCCGGCATCCGCTCCTCACCGAGACCGAGCTGGCGACCGTGCTCCAGGTTCAGCCGCGCGTCGCGACCCTCGCCCTCGAGCGAGCGCTGACGAACGGGCTGATCACAACATTTGGCACGACCGCACCGGCTCATTACTGCCTCACACCCACCGCATTGGGGTTGCTGGCGGCCCGAGACGAGGTGCCCGTGCGACGGTACGCCCGTCACTCGTCGGTCACAGCCCTACCTGGCGCGCACGGCGGACGCGTGCCGACCCTGGTCCACCAGTTCGAGCACACGGTGGGCACAAACAGCTTCTTTGTGAGCTGGTTGCGCCATGTGCGCGGCGGTGGCCCCCGGCTCGTGACCTGGCTCAATGCGGCTGAATCCGCAGTCAGGCTCGAAAGCGCCGGCTCGCGGCGGTGGCTGCGGCCCGACGGCAGCGGCACCCTCATTGCCGATCACTGCGTACGACGATTCTTCCTCGAGTGGGACCGCGGTACCGAGCGGCTCCAGGTTATTGCCTTCAAGCTCGCTCGCTACGGCGAATACTTCCGGTCGCAAAGCGGGCATGGGAAGGACATACCGACCCTGCTCTTTGTTACCACGACACCCCAACGCGAAGAGCTCACGTGGCGCGTTGGGGCGGCAACCACAGAACAGTCCAAACAATACCTCATGACCACCACCGCATCGCTTCTCGAACGGCTGGGGCCGTTCGGGGCCGTGTGGCGTAGCCACGCTCAGCAGCACCGAACGCGATGGCCAGGGTCGGCACCTGAGCACGAGTACTCACTGGAGGATCGACGATGAACGATCATGCAAGCTACGACGGCTACGAGTCCGACCTGCTGACAGTGCCGGAGACCGCGAAGCTGCTCCGCATATCGCGCAACCTTGCCTATGAGTTGGTGGCGCGACAGCAGCTTCCTTCCGTCCGACTGGGTAGAGTAATCCGTGTCCCACGGACGTCGCTCGACGCCTGGATCGCCAGTCAGGCGGCATCGAGAGTCGCCGATGCCGCCCTTGGCTCGGAATCTGGGTCGCGCCAGCAACGCCTTATGTAGGAGTATCGACTATGGCCGGAAGCATCCGCCGTCGAGGAGCGAACACCTGGGAGCTCACCGTTGACTTCGGTCGCGACCCCGTGACCGGGCGGCGCCAACGCCGCTTCGAGAGCTTCAACGGCACGAAGAAAGCCGCCCAGCAGCGTCTAACAGAACTCTTGAGTACGCGAGACCGCGGGATCGACATTCAACCAACTAAGGTGACGCTCGCAGAGTACCTGGCACGCTGGCTCACGGACTACGCCGCGGTGAGCGTGGCGCCTTCCACGCTCGCTCGCTACCGAATCGCGATCGACAAACACATCTCGGCACACCTTGGCAGTCGGCTCCTCGCGGAGTTGCGACCGATGGACATCCAGCGGCTCCACAGCATGTGCCTCGGCGAGAAGCTCTCCCCACGAACCGTGGTCCAGCACCATCGGATCGTTCGTGAAGCACTCAAGCACGCCGTCCTGTGGCAGCTGATACCTACGAATGCCGCAGACGCCGTTTCGCCTCCCCGTTTCGAGCGTGCGGAACTCGCTGTACTGGACGCCCCCGGGGTCCTCAAGCTCCTCCGGCGCGCAGAGGGTTCGTTCCTTCACCCCATGGTCTTCCTCGCTGTTCATACCGGAGCGCGCTCCGGCGAAATCCTCGCTCTGCGATGGTCGGACATCGATTTCGAGGGCCGATCCTTACACATCGTTAGGACCGTGCAACGCATCGCTGGCGAGGGCATCATCTTCCGTCCCACGAAGACGGCTCGTTCCCGGCGGACAATCGGACTATCCGCAGCGACGCTGGACTTTCTCTCTGCCCGGCGCCAGGAGGACGAGTCAACTCGAACCCGGCGGGCCGAGGCAGACGGTGAGCGGTTGGTGTTTCCGCAGGAGCACAGCGGACCTTACGAACCCGTCCAGATCTCGCACGCGTTCAGCAAGCTGGTCAGTGGGAGCGAGTTCGAGGGACTTCGGTTCCACGACCTCCGTCACACTGCTGCGACATTAATGCTGTCTCAGAATGTTCATCCGAAGATCGTCAGCGAGCGCCTTGGACATGCGTCGGTTCACATCACACTCGACACATACTCCCACGTCCTCCCTCATTTGCAGGATGAAGCCGCCGCCGCGATGGATCGCATACTGGACCCGGCGCGATACGTGCAACAAGCCGATGGCACCGATGGTAAGACCGCACCTCATACTTACGATCGCGGCCAATGTTGACGCCCGTTTTTCGCGCGGCGAGGGCTGAGCGGGTGGCCTACGCTGCGGCGCCGTCAGCCTATGACGCCCGACGAATGCTGGACCAAACCGGCGCCAAACAGCTCGCTACGCCTTCGCGCTCCCGCGGCCTCTCTGATTCGCTCGAACCAGTTGAATACGCGCATTCGCCTACCGAGAATCGGCCGGCGGATCTCGCCCCGAATGACTGCCGCTCGAGGCAACTTCAGAGCCAACTCGCCGGCGAGACGCGTCCGGCACGTTATCCGAGCCGCGGCGTCCCAGCTCCCGCTGCGAATCCGCCGGGCGGAGGGCGCCGGGAAGCCGTCCTGCCCGACAGTCAGCCACCAGGAGAGGACGTGAGAGATGATGCGCCGGACTCGAACTGTGCTCCAGAGGCTAACTTGATTGCGGTGACCGTCGCTTCCACAGGAACGCTCCGCCGGTTTACGATTTCTGGGCCGCGCCGCCCAGGTCTGTGTCCGCTCCACAACCTGGCCCGCGGCTTTGTCTCGACTCGTGCTGGTGTCTCGATGCATGACCGGCCCCCGCGATGAGTTAGAGGTAGCTGGTCACTCGCTGTGACGTTGGATGGGCCTGCTGACGCGAGGAGGCTCGCCCAGCGTCTATTTCACACCGCGCGTTGAGGCGTTTCGCGGCGTGTTTGCTGGTCGCACGCTGTCGCCGTGTCTGCCTGGTCAAAGGAAGGGGACGGAGCGCTGGCGACATGTCGCGGCGAGCTCGGCTGGATGTTCCTGCTCGAAGGGGCCGCCTTTCCGGGCTCCGGTCGGGCTGGTCGGGGGTACCCGAGTTGCGACCTCGTCTGTCGTAAGCTCCCCGGGGAGTAGCAGTCGAGTCGTCGTGGCATCCCATGCCCGCGACCCGTGGAGGCACACATCCAATCGTTGATTCAGGCCATCGTGCTCCGGCATCGTCCAGGGGGCCACGGAGTTCCTACCGGTCTCGTCCTCCGGGCACTTGATCCTGACTTCTGCCCTGTTCGGCTGGGAAGACCAGGGGCTTGGCTTCGATGTGGGGCTTCATCTTGGCACGCTCTTCGTCGTCGGGGCCTACTTTTGGCGTGACTGGCTGGGCATGTTCCAGGCAACCGTGTCGGACATCAGCCGCGGGCGGTTGCGTACCGGCGCGAGACAGCCGACGCGGCTCTTGGCGATGATCATCGGTGCGACAGTCCCGGCGGGCCTCGTAGGCCTGATGCTCGACGATTGGATTAGCACGAGGCTTCGGGAGCCGTGGGTAGTTGCGACCACACTCCTCATCGTCGGACTCGCAATGTGGTTCGTGGACCGCGCCCCGCCTTTGCGGCGCCGCGTCGAGGATATGGATGTTCTGGACGCACTTGTCGTGGGACTGGCTCAGACGCTCGCTCTCGTCCCCGGGGTGTCGCGGTCAGGTATCACGCTTATCGCCGGTCTGCAGCGAGGCCTCACGCGGGCCGACGCAGCACGGTTCGGATTCTTGTTGGGGACGCCCACCATCGCGGGGGCGGTGGTGGTGGAGTTTCCGTCCGTGGCATCGGAGGGACAGAACGGACTGCTGCGGCTCCTGCTTGGAATGTTCGTGTCGGCGACCGTCGGACTCTTGGTGGTCAGTCAGCTCATGCGGTTCCTTCGAACTCGAACGTTGGTGCCATTCGCAGTTTACCGAATCGGCCTGGCCTGCCTCGTGTTCGGAGCGCTGGTCGCGGGAGCCGGGTGAAGGGAGAGCATCCAGCATTGGGCGTCAGAACCCAGCGTTGACGCTCCAGTGGTACCATTCGTCCGTGCGACTTCAGTTTGGAATCCTGGTGGTTGCGGTCGTGAGCGTTTTTGCGTCTGTGGCCGTAGTTCCGAACTCCCCATCCGGGAGTGAACTGGGCACGCACGAGCGCGAGCACATGCTGCAGCACCGCTACGGAGAACCCCACGATGCCCACCATCATGAGGTGCAGACCGTGTCTCAGTGGCACGCAGTACCCTTTACCGGTCTTCCGACCGCAGTGCCGCTTGCAGCCAACGCGATTGGAAGAGCAACGTCGGCACAACAGAAGCTCTCAGGATTGAGTGTCTCGCCCCTCCTCGTTCCTCCCAGAGACCCGATCAGCTGATCCCATCAGACTGATCGGAGGTTCGCGCTTTGCGCTGGTTCTTCTCTTTGCTTTTGTTTCCTCTCGTCGCCTTGCTGACGTCTTGCGGCTCCGATGGTGCCGGGGAGCCGACCGATGACCCAGCCACGGGCAAGTACGACGTTGCTGTCGCAAGCGGTGACCTCGCCGTCGGCCCTCAGCGAATGAGTTTCGTGCTGATCAAGGACGGTTCGCCCGTGGCAGAACCGGTCGTGTACGTGCGTTTTTTCAGGTTGCCCCAGGGCGCGTCGCCGGAACTCGCCGGGGAGTCCGCGATTCCCTTCAGTCCCCTGGGGGCCGAGGACGAGGTTCACGACGGCGAGCTATCCGGCGTGTACTACGCGAACGTCCCCTTCGACGTCGCGGGCACGTGGGGTATCGGCGTGAGTGTTGGGCCGAAGTACGACGAAGCCGGCGAAGTCCGCGTCCAGTTTGAAGTGAAAGAAAAGACTCAGGCCCCTAAGCCCGGCGACAAAGGCATCGCGGTCAAGAACCCGACTGCTGACAATGCTCCCTTCGACCAGATCCACACGGGAAGCATCAAAGACGACGGCTTCCACACCATGACCATCGCTGAGGCGGTTTCGTCTGGGCGGCCGTCCGTCATCGCTTTCGCCACTCCGTCCTTCTGCCGGACGGCAACGTGCGGCCCATCGCTACAAATCGTTGTTCGGGCCTCGGCGAGATACGTCGATCAGGTGAACTTCCTCCACATCGAACCGTACGAACTGACGCCCGCAGGCGACCTCATCACTCGCGAGGATGGCTTTCCCAAGCTTGGGCCGATTGCCGAGTCATGGAAGCTACCGAGCGAGCCATGGGTGTTCGTGCTCGATAAGCAGGGGACGGTTGTCGCTCGGTACGAAGGGCCTTACGCCATCGAGGAACTGATTTATGCCCTCGACCAGGTGACGAAGTAGAGGATCTATGTTCCAAAAACTGTTCGACCGGCAGCTATCCGGTCGTGTGTGGATACCGGTGGTATCGGCGCTCGTAGTCGCGAGCGCGGTGCTGCTCGGAGTAGTCGTATTCCGACCCTCCAAGTCCAATGCTGACGCTTCCGCCATTGTCGGGACTACCGATTCGTTGCGGCAGCCAGTCCACTGGCACGCCGATTTCGCCGTCTTCGTGAATGGGGAGCGTTTCGACTTCGACAAGCCTGAGTTCATCTCGAAGGAGGGAGAAGAGAACAATCCGTGGGTGCACATCCACGAGCCGAGGCCCACGGTCGTTCACGTTCACCGCGAGCAGACGACCTGGGACGAGTTCATGCGCTCGCTCGGATTCGAACTGACCGATTCGAAGCTCTCGCTCCCAGACGGCAGAGTCTTTGAGACGGGCGGCGAAGCCTCACTGAAGTTCTACGTGAACGGGGTCCGCGTGGACACCATCATGTTCGAATCGATCAGCGACTTGAGCCAGGTCTTGATTTCCTTCGGGCCGGAAAGCGATAGCGAGGTCCGCGAGACCCAAATTCCGATGGTCACCGATCAGGCATGCATCCCATCGGAATTGTGCCTCGACCGGGTCCCGGCGGTTCCTGAGCCGGAACCATGCACGAAGAGTAGTGGCTCATGCACAGGCTGACGCTTCATCGCCTAGCCACTGTCGCGACGCCCGTTTCGCCTGGGCGGTTTGCCACCGCCGCCGGACTTGGTTTGGCAGGAAGCATCGCCCTTTCGGTGATCCTGCGCTCCGGTGGCGGTTCTGCCTCAATCGGGTTCATCTTCGTGTGCACGATTGCATCCGTGCCGCCACCAGACTTTCCTCAGGTGCTGACGACGTTCGCTTTCGAGCCGGTTCCGACGTTCCTCCTCGTCGCGGTGGGTGCGGCCTACCTGTCGGTGTTCGCGACCGTGCGGTCGGGGGGGCAGGCGCGTCTCGCTTCAACCTGGCGGCTGACTTCGTTCATGATAGGGCTGCTCCTGGTGCTGTTTACAGTCTTCGGCCCCCTCGCCGCCTACAGCTCCACTTTTTTGACGGCGCACATGATCCAGCATTTTGTGCTGATTACGATTGCGCCCCCGCTGCTTCTCGCGGGCGCGCCGCTAACGCTTCTGCTCGTCGCGGCCGGAAAGCGCCGGCGCGATGATGTTCTCTACCCCGTGCTCCGCGCCGGGTGGTTTCACGCCATCACGAACCCCGTAGTGGGCGTGGCCCTCTTCGCGCTCGTCCCTTTGGGCTGGTATACCAGCGGCGCATTCGAGCAGTCCCTGACCAACGTTTGGCTGCACTACCTGGGCTATGGAATCTTCCTCTTCGCGGGGATTCACTACTGGTGGCCGGTAATCGGGGGCAATCCCTCGCGGTGGCAGATGCCGCACCCGATGCGGCTGTTTTACCTGTTCGCGCTCGTGCCAATCCATGCCTTCCTTGGGTCCCTGTTCTACGAGCCGTCACGCGTGATGTTCGAGGACCTGCAGGCGCTTCCCCGCTATTGGGGACCGTCGCCGCTCCTGGACCAGCAGATCGCGGGCGCAATGATGTTCATCGTTGGAGAGGCAATTGGCCTCATCGCCACGATCCTGGCCGCGGCCGCCTGGGCACGTGCAGACGAACGCGCGGGCCAGCGTTACGACCGCCGAGCGCGGCAACAAGGAGGGATCGGTGGCCGCTGACCACACCGACCACGCCAGCGGTAGTCAGGCTCACGACGAGAAAGGCTCACCCGGCAAGGCGCTGGCCATCGGCCTGGGTCTGACCTTGACGTTCGCGCTGGTGGAAGTCGCGGCCGGGCTTATCAGCGGTTCGCTTGCACTCGTTGCCGATGCGGGCCACATGCTCGTCGATTCCGCCGGGCTCGTCCTGGCCCTCGTCGCCACCCTGATCGCGCGGCGTCCAAAAGACCTCCGCCGCACCTATGGCTACGCGCGCGCCGAAGTCCTGGTGGTCCCGGTCCATGTCCTCCTGATGCTTCTCATCGCCGGCTATATCGTTTACGAGGCTGTTTCACGCATCGGGGATCAGCCGGAGATCGACGGGATCCCAGTGCTCGCGGTTGGCGTGGTGGGTCTGGCGATCAACTTCGTGACGTTGCGACTGTTGCAAGGCCACAGCCACGACAACTTGAATGCGAAGGGAGCGATGTTCGAGGTAATGGCCGACATGCTCGGCTCGGTTGGGGTGATCCTCGCCGCGACAGTGCTGCTGGTTACGGGATGGTCGGGCGTCGATGTGATTGTCAGCCTCGTCATTGGGGCCCTTGTGGTTCCACGCGCCTTCGCACTTTTGCGGCACGCGTTGGCAATTTTGCTCGAGGGTACGCCGCCGGGTGTGCGTCCCGACGAAATCGCGCGCGACATAGAAAGCGTGCCAGGCGTGCTCGCCGTGCACGACCTCCACGTCTGGGCCCTCGCACCGTCGTTTGTTGCTCTGAGTGCCCACCTGGAAGTGAGGGAGATGGTGGGTTGCGAAACGACGCTGACTGAGGTCACCCGCGTCCTCAAGGCGTCGCACAACATCTCCCATATCACCCTTCAACCGGAGACTCGCGAGCTCCATGAGGCGATCGACTGTTGTCTCTCTCCTGACTCCGTTGCCGATGCTAGCCACCTTCACACTTCCGCTGGAGCGCTCCCATGAATCGACTCTTGGCCATCGTTTGCGCTGGAACGTTAGCAGCGCTGATTTCATTGCAATCGGTCCAGGCTCACGCGGCGCCCGCGAAGATCTCCCCGGGAGACGGCGCCGTATTGGTTACTTCTCCGTCGAAAATCGTGATCGAGATGAGCCAGGACATGGCGCGCCAGGACGGAGGCAACGACATTGACGTGGTCGGGCCGGACGGGACCGAGGTTACGACCGAAGCGGCCGTTATCGACAACGCGAACCGCCGGCTACTCAGCGTCAACGTACCTGCGAACCTCCCACCCGGGAAGTACGTCATCAGGTGGAAGTCGCTAAGCTCGGACGACGGTGACCCCGCAGATGGGGAGCTGTCGTTCACAGTTGACCCGGCAGGCCCGGCCCAACCCGGGAGGGAAATCCTCCGCGAAGAGCTCGGTGGTAGCCCGACGCCGGCTACAAATACAGACTCGGCCAGCGCGTTCCCGACGGTCACGGAACCCGACGGGGTGACCTGGGTGCTGGTCGTAGCAGTTGGCGTTGGCGCGCTCGTACTTGGCGCTGGTGGAACGTTTCTGTTGGTCGACAAGCGGCAGGTCACGCCTCCGACGAAGTCGAAGGGAAATCGGAAGTGAAGCGCTGGCTTCAGTTACTGCTCCTCGCTGCGGTGGCCCTGCCCCTGCTAGTGCCGAGTTCTGCCTCGGCGCATGCGGCGTTGATCTCGTCGGACCCCGTGGCGAACGCGTTCCTCAAGGCACCCCCCCAACTCTTCACGATGAATTTCAACGAGCCGCTCGATACCAGGAGCAGCTCCGTCCAGTTGCTGAGCGCGGGTGGGCAACCGCTCTCCGTCGGTGAAGCGCAGTTCTCGAACGGCAACCGCACGATGTCTGCGGCGCCTCTCAGCTTGGAGCCTGGGGTCTATTCAATCGTTTGGATCAACGTGTCCACCATCGACGGCCACCCAATCCGGGGCTCCATTCCGTTCACCATCCTGAACGCGGACGGGACGCTGCCGGCGGGGCAGAGCGCGAGCGGAGGTACCGGTGGTACGGACCCCGTCGCTTTGCTCGACGCCACAGCGGTGCGGGCGCTGACGCTGCTTATGCTCATTCTGGTCGTGGCAGGGGCGGTGGTCCCGTTGCTTGGGCCACCCCAAGTGGTGGCGCCACTCACAGGGAAGTTCCAGGCGATCGTGCTCACCGCGAGCGGTCTCCTACTTCTGTCCACGTTCCTGAGCCTCCCTGGCATCCTCGACACCTACTCGAATCGGTCGTTGAGGGAGGTACTGTTCGAAACGCCCGCAGGCGGGTACTTCGTCGCCCGGGCCGGATTCGCGCTACTAATGGCCACGATCGCGTCGTTCATGGGGGACGCGCCTCGTCGCTCCTCAGGTGCACTTGTCGCCGCCGTTGTTGGGTACTTGTGGTGTTTCACGCAAACGAGCCATGCGGCGGCGGCAAGCGGGAGCGGGTGGGCTAGCTCGTTCGACATCGCTCACGGCTCGGCCGCGACGTTCTGGCTGGGGACGGTGTTGTCGCTTGCCATCCTCGTCCGGTTGTCGCGGGGCCGGGACGAATTCAAGCCGCTGCTAGCGAAGGTCGCCCTGTTGGCCTCGGCCATGGTGTACCTGCTGCTCGCCACGGGCATTCTCGGCGCGCTCGCTCAGATCGACACACTGCAGAAGCTCACTTCAACTCGCTACGGCGTCACACTGCTGGTCAAGGTAGGACTCATGGTGCCGCTCCTCGCCGTCGCGTTCTATAACGCCCAGCGCGGAAGGCTGAACGCGCTCCAACCGGGAGAGGAACGATCCCGGTTCTTCGTCCGGGGTGCCGTGCTGGAGGTGGGGCTCGGCATCGTGGTCGTGGGCGCAGCAGCTCTCCTGACCCAATCGGTGGTGCCGAGGTCTATCGCGCCGGGCGGAACCGGGGGCACACAGGTGGTCCAGGCGGCAAGCGTGGATGTTTCGTTCCAGGCCGCACCTAACGTGGTCGGTGTCAACTCGTTCCGAGTCGATCTCGAAGCGGACGGAAAAAAGGTCGAGGCCGAGCGTGTGCGCCTCACGTTTACGCCCGAGGGCGACGGTATAGGGGCGCCAATCAGCCTCATTCTCGAACCTGCCGGAGCGGGAACGTTCCTGGGGAGTGGAGCCTACCTGACCACGCCGGGTCCCTGGAAGGTGGACATCGAACTGCGCCGCGCAGACGCGCCCGACTCTTCAACGCCGGTCCGGTTGGTTCCTTCGTCGCCCTTGCCGCCAACGTCTGCTGAAGCATGGGGGAACCCCTCGGCTGGACTCGACGGCATTCAGACCTTCAGCGTAGCCGTCTTTCTTCTCGGCATGGCAGCCATGTACACCGGAGTGGCCACAGCGCGCTTCGTGGGCGATTGGCGAATTCGGGCTGGAGGAATGGTGGCAGGCCTGGCGCTGGTCGGCGTCGGGCTCCTGCCTCTTGCGGCCCGAGTCGACTTCTCATCCGACGAGCAACCGCCGTTCCTGGTAGCAGACAAACTCGATATCCGGGAGCTGTCACTCAAGTTCACCGACGCCGGCGGGACCGTCGTCGTCGGCGAGGTGGCCAACTACGGAAACGACGACGCCATCGTTCGTGCCCAAATCGGTTCGGAGCAGGCGACGCTGTACGGCGGAGAAGACTGCGCCAATGGCGGCTCCACGCCCCCTCGGGAGACGCCCATCGAACTCCGGTCGGCCACGATCGTGAAGCTGGTTCCCGCCGGTTGCCGGATAGAGGTGGCCAGCCGCGTCTCCGAACCAACGGAAGTGATCTTGCGACTCAAGTCGGGGCGAGAGATTCATGAACCCGTTGAAGGAGCCAACTGATGCAACGACCTGAGTTCGTTCCTCGACCGTTGGAGGTCCCGTCCCCCGACCGCACGCTTCAGCTCAGGCGATGGGCCGCGATTCTGACCGCGGCAACGATCGCGTGGAACGCCGTCGAGGCGGTTGTCGCGATAGGGAGTGGGATTCAAGCCAACTCAATCGCGTTGGTGGGCTTTGGATTGGATTCGGTCTTGGAGGTCGCGAGCGCGCTTGTCATTGTCTGGTTATTGGCCGCCCAGCGACGGGGTAGCGCCGCCCCGGAGTTGCTCGAGAGAAGGGCCGTCCGTGCTATCGCGGTGACCTTCGGGCTCGTTGCACTCTACGTCAGTTATGAATCTATCTCGACCCTGGCCGGCTTCGGCCAGGAGGCCGAGCCGAGCCGGGCGGGGATTGTTCTCCTGGCGCTCTCGACTGTCGCCATGCCGACCCTGGCATTCTTGAAGCGTCCGATTGCGCGGCAGCTAAAGTCGCCGGCTCTGGCCGCTGACGCAAGTAACACCCAACTCTGCACGTATCTTTCGGCCGCCGTGCTGGTCGGGATCGGTGCGAATGCGGCTCTTGGATGGTGGTGGTTGGACTCGGTCGCCGGCCTCGTGGTCGCCGGCCTGGCGTCTCGCGAGGGCTGGATCGCGTGGCGCAGTGGGGAGGTTTGTGAATGCTGATCAAAACGTGGAGACACTCTGTGAAACGCTTTCTCGTCGCTCTAGTCCCTGTGGTAGCTCTCACCGTCCAGGCTTGCGGCAGCGAGAAGGAAGCGCCTCCTCCTCCGGACTTCGAGCCATCGGTCGCGAGCGAACTAGTCCGCCCGGACAGTCCCGTAATCGGCCCCGCAAATGCCAAGGTCACGATGGTCGAGTTCCTCGATCCAGAATGCGAGTCCTGTCGCGCCGCTTACGCCGACGTTAAGGCGATCCTCGATGACTACCCTAAGGATCTCCGTCTCGTCGTTCGCTATTTCCCACTTCACGGCAACTCTGTCCTCGCCGCGGTGGCGACAGAGGCCGCCGGCGAGCAAGGGAAGTACGAAGAGATGCAGGAACTGCTCTTCACCCGCCAGCCCGAGTGGGGCGAACAGCAAACTCCGCAGACGGAGAAATTCGTTGAGTACGCAGAGGAGTTGGGCCTGGATGTGCCCCGTTTCAGGGCGTCCCTCGACAAGCAGGAATACCGCGACAAGGTCGCGCGCGATAGGGCCGATGGCATCGCCGTTGGTGTGACAGGCACGCCGACTTTCTTCGTCGACGGCAAGTGGATTTCGCGGCCGAGCCCGGCTGCTTTGCGAGCTGCAATTGATGGAGCACTGAAACGGTGAGTACCGCATGACAGAGGAAGCCGAAAACGACACCGAACCGGAACCGAACGTGCCTGCCTCGAACACGATTGCCCGCAAGCGCGTAGGCCGCGATCCCATCAAGGATCTTTTTATCCCGGTAGTCGCCGTCGCCCTGGTTGTGGGCGCGATTCTCGCAATTCAACGAATGCGGGATCCAGATCTTGCGGCTGTCACTTTCGGAGACTTTTCACCGATCCAGCTTGGCTCGGTGGGAGGCGGCAAACCGAAATTGGGTGAACTTGCGCCGGGATTCCAGTTGCTCGACGCGAACGGCGAGCCGGTTCGCCTCGACGACTTTCGGGGGCGTCCCGTGCTCCTGAATTTCTGGGCGACCTGGTGCGTGCCATGCCGCAAAGAGACACCTGAGCTCATCGATCTCCAGACGGGCTGGGGACCGGATGTGCAGATTATCGGCGTGAACTACTCGGAGTTGCCCGAAGCCGTCGTGAAGTTTCACAACGAGTTCGACACCAATTACCCCTTGGCGCTTGACCGCACTGGCGAGGTGACCGGCTCGTACAAACTAACCGGCCTTCCTGAGTCTTTCTTCCTGGATGGCGAGGGAGTGATTCGGGACCACCGGATTGGACAACTGCGCCCGGCCATAGCGAAGTGCATCATGGACGGCATCCGGGCTGGCGACCATGAACCAGAGTCCTGCCGGTGATGGATTGGCTGTTCGGCTTCGACCGGGCGGCACCGGGGCTGACCCTCGCCTTTCTGGCGGGGGTAATAAACAGTTTCTCCCCGTGCTGTCTGGCCATGACGCCCGCGTTTCTTGCCCACCTCGCCGGGGTGGAGGTCGAAGTGAGCGACCGCCGAAGGCGACTCGTCCATGCTGGGCTCTACGTCCTCGGCTTCTCAGTCGTTTTCATCTCGATTGGGGTGGGGCTTTCGCTCGCGGGGTACGCCCTCACAGACGTCCGTTCCGAACTATGGAAAGTCGGCGGGACGGTGGTGATCCTGTTCGGACTCATCCAAATGGGCGTCATACGCATCCCTCTGCTGCTGCGCTCCTTCGAGTTGCCTGTGGTCTCATCGCATGCCCCAGGCTATGCGCGGTCGTTCATTGTTGGGGCTACCTATTCGGTCGCATGGACTCCTTGCATCGGGCCAGTTCTGGGCGCGATTCTGACGACCGTCCTTGTCTTCGGCGACTTCTGGCAAGGCGTGGGCCTGCTCAGCGCGTTCGCGGCCGGCATGGCATTGCCGCACCTCGGTGCCGCGCTCGCCTTTGAGCGCATTGAACCCGGACGGCGCTTTCTCGCGCGTCACCAAACCGCAGTCGAGCGAGCTTCGGGCGGTGTGATGGTCGTGATGGGTGTCCTCATCTTCACCGGGGCGCTCATCGATATTTTCCGCTACTTCCAGGCATTCACGTTCGTTGTTTGAGTTGCCGGCGACCAGAAGCAGGACGGTAGCTGCGGCTCGCCTTATGCCCGCTGCAGGGAGCTAGTGCCGCTTCCATTCATCGACGAGCGGCAGCGGCATGGGGCCAACCGGTTTCGGACCACGGCGGCTGCGCCGGCCGAGCCAGACAAACGCTGCAGCGAACGCCGCGAATGCAATCACAAGGGCGGCAGACCAATCAGAGCCGATCGACCAGGCGGAGAACCCACCTCCTGCTGCGGCCAGAACGGGTATCAGGAGGGGCAAACAACAGGGTACGCAAGCAGCGACAGCGAGCAGGTGGAGCCTTCGTGGACGTGCAGGCCGGCTCACAGCGCGACCTCCGGCCGCGGCCACGCTGTGGCGATGATCTCCAATTGGGCGGGCGTACCAGAGACGGCGAGCACTACGGCATCCCCCGTTTCGCTCACTTCCCAGCCTATTCCCGCGCAGCACACGCATTCGGCGGCGGCGAACTGTCGCACGGCATCAACGGCAGAGCGCCGGAAACTGAGGACAAGGCGGCCGCCGGCGATTGTGGCGGTGCGAAGGTCACGCGCGAGATCGTCGGGTGTGGGCGCATCTGGCCGTGCCCCGACCTCGCACTGGAGGACTTCGAGGATGTCCTGGGTGAAGCGCTTGCCGACCGATGAGGCGACTGGGGAGCAGCGCCCTGGGCCGCCGCCGACATCGTCCATGAGGAGGCAACAAGGGCAATCCGCAACCAGCTGACTGCTCCCGGCGGCGGCTGCGGCCTCCGCGGCGAGCGCGTCGAGGTCGGCTCGGATGCCCTGGAGTTCGGCGATCCGCTGGTCTACCTCCCCTCGCTGGCGATCCACGAGTGCGCCCACCTTCTCCGCGTAGGCACCACAGGTACTGCCGTGCAGCCCGATGAGAAGTTCCTGGACTTCGCCGAGGGGGATGCCAAGAGTGCGGGCGGTTCGAACCAGACGCAGGCGCCGAAGATCGGCGTCATCGTAGCGACGGTAGCCAGACTCCGAACGCGCCGCCGGCTCAAGGAGCCCGCGTGACTCGTAGAAGCGGATGGTGTGGGCGCTGAGGCCAGTGGCTCGGGCAGCTTCGCCGATTCGGTAGGTGTACATGTTCCCAACCTAAACCTTTGAGTAAGTCTAAGGTCAAGGGGCGGGGCTTCGGGCTTCTACCCGCCGGCTGTTGAGGGAAACTGCCCGGCCGCGCTGGGGCTGGCGCCTATGGGCTCAGCGGGGCGGTCATGGGAGAGTTCAGGCTGGTCTACTCAAGCTCAGGAGCTCGAATTGAAGCTGCCCGACAAACGTATCCTGGCCGGAGGTGGCGTGCTGCTTGCAGCCGGCTTCTGGTTCTACGCCAAGCCGACCTTCCTCGATAAGCCTCCGCCGGTTCCTCCGACAGCAGAGGAAATCGAAGAAGCGGCTCATCCGACCATTTCGCTGGGTGGTAGCCAGGGGTTGGTGGTAAACGTAGGAGAGAGCGCAAGCGGTCGTTACGCGAAACTCCAGATTAGTCTAGAGTTCCACGATCCCACGGGATCGTACGTGGGCCTGGATTCGGCTTCGGTCGCCCTCAAGAACGAGGAATTCGCGGCGGAGTTCGCTCCCGCGCAGCACCGTGTCCTCGATGCCGTGATCCGAGTCTTCAACGAAGAGAGTCCCAATGAGGTGATGGCGTCGGACCACCGCGAAGAATTGCGCCAGGAGCTTCTCTCGGCCATCAACGCAAGCCTCATCGAGCACGAAGCCGAAGACCTCCAGTTCGTCACGCTGCTGGTCCAGTAGGTCCCGGTCCATCGTTTATAGGCGACCCCGGTGCGAACATGTCGGCAACTTAGTTAGGGTGTTCGCATGAAGGACACACGCGCAATCCTGGTCCTCAGCGTCGCTGCGGTCGGCACGGCTTTGGGTTTGAGTTCATGCGCTGCTGAGGGCGGAGACGAAGGTTTCGACACGCTGGCTGCGATCTCGTTCATCGATGCGGCCGGATTGCATGCGATCGATACCGCGATCAACGAGGAGAAAACCATTCCGGCTGATGCTCAGGCGAAAGCCGTCAAACTCGAAAGTGTCCTCGCTGGCGCCGACTGGCCCGAAGAGCTCGAAGATGAAGCGGAGGCGGTTGAAGCTGCGCTGCGGGAGCTTGCCGAAGCGCTGGACGCTGAAGCTCCGGACATGGCGAAGGCTGGTGCGGCAGCCGAGAAGGCGCATGAGACTTCTCACGACTTTAGCGGGCTGGTCTGGAGCCACCTTCGCGAGGAAGCAGGGCTGGAAGTCGAGGAAGGCGCTGGCCACGACTGAGCCAGCCTGACGACCTCCTCCGGCTCCAGCCGGCCTCGTTTGGGCCGCGGCAAGTTGGCATTGGCCTTGCCGCGTTGTTGACGCTGCAACTGATGGTGGGACTCGCGGTTGCGGCGATGGCAGGGGTCCTCGATGTGGAGCGTGGGACGGAAGCCGCCGGCGAGTCGGTCGGTGAGTTACGCCTCGGACTCAGCGCCGCGCTGGTGTACGACATTCTGATCGTCCTGCTCGTGGCCTACCTCACCGGTTCGAGGTCTCCGCGGGAATTGATGCGAGCGGTCGCGTTCCGTGCCCCCGACGTTCCGAGAATCTGGATCACTGCCCTCGCTGTGGTCGCGATGTACGGCTTCGTTGCCGGGTACGCGGCGGTGGCCCGGTCTCTCGGGCCCGACTGGCTGGAGCCGCGCAGCACCATTCCCGACGCGATCACATCGGATGCGGTGACGCTCGTCCTCGCGGGCGTGCTTACGTGCCTGGTCGCCCCGGTAGTTGAGGAACTGTTTTACCGCGGACTGCTCACCCGCGGCCTGCTTCCCTGGGGCGCCTGGCCCGCTGTTGCGGTCCCGGCCGTGATTTTCTCAGCCGTTCATCTCGACCCCGGGAGCTTCCTCCCGTTCGCGGTCGTTGGGCTCGTCCTCGGGTGGCTCTACTGGCGGCGGGGGGCGCTCGCTGACGCCGTTGTCTTCCACTTCCTCTTCAACTCGACGAGTTTCGTTCTGTTGGTCGCCACGTCCTGAAGGAGAGCACCCCCACGCGAGACCGAGCGCATGTCTCTTTGCGCTTAATCGCCGCCCCGGAAAGCCACCAGGAAGCTCGCCGGATCCGAGAGGAACTGCTTCTTACACGATGGAGCGCAGAACGCGATCACCCGGCCCTGGTAATCGACCGTGTGCTTCGCCGTCGCCGGGTCGACGTCCATCAGACATACCGGGTCGAGTCGAGCGAGGCCGTCCTCGGAATCAGGAGCCGTAGGCACAAGTTCGAACCATTCCTCCGCGGGGGGCGGCAGGTAGCGCTCGTAAACATGGCCAACGAGAGCGGGCGGTGGCGGAAGGACATTGCCCGCATCGAGCAGTTGCTGGGCGAAGTCGAAAACAGATGCCACCAGTTCAGGGCTGTTCAAGTCCTTTAGCCAGATGGATCGCCCGTGCAGTTGAAGGAGCGCGTTGTTCCCAGCGATACACGGGCCAAGGCAACCGGTGAACGTGAGGTGCAACCGGTGGCGAATTTTGCGGCGTTCCCATTCGTCCGACCACAGTTCGTTCGCGAACGGCATGCGGCCTTTCTCGTCCCAACCGCAGCAGCAGCTCCCGTTTGCCTTCGTGCATACGAAAAGGTTGCCTGTGATCTTGACCACCCGGTAGTCCTGCCCGCGCGCCGAGACGCGAACGGTGGAGATAGGCTGCTTAGGCTCAGGAGCGGTCATTCGTAGGTGGCCGTGGGTGTGAAGTTCATGTGCTACTCCGGCGTGGTGTAAATGGTTTTCCAGGAGACTCCGTCGCTCGATTCGAAGATGCCCCGGTCGGTGGCGGCGAACAAGCGGCCTGGTGACGCAGTGAACGCTTCCGGTCTGCCGGCGAGCGTTCCCATCTTTCGCCAACCCCCGGCGCCGTCGTTCCGATGCACCGCACCGTCGGCTGCTACTCCCCAGAGCGTGCCTCCGGCCTCGATTGCCGCGAGCACAATTGGTGGTGCGCCGGTGAGAGCTTTCCAAGTCCTCCCGCCGTCCAGAGACTCCATGAGCCCGGCCCGAGTGGTGGCGAGGACCCGGCCACCCGCCTCCACCGCGAGGCTCATCGCGGCAAGGTTGGACCGCGTCTCCCATGTTCTCCCGTCCGAACTCGCCAGGAGACGGCCGCTCGAACTATCGGCCGCGTAGATCTCGTCGTCGCCGACGGCGAGGGCGTGGAGGTCGACCTCACCCTCCATCGCGAGGATGGCCCAGCTGTCCCCACCATCCTTCGTCTCGATGAACCCGAGCAGGGGCGGATACTTGTTCTGGCGAATCTCGTCGGGAGAGGGATGGCCGCCGCCAATGAAGTCGTCGGGACCGCGGACGGTAAATCCCATCACATCCCAATTTCGACCGCCCACCAGCTCCGGGTTTCCTTCCTTCAAGCGGTAGAGGCCGTTGTGCGTCGCAACGTAGAGCGTCTGGTCGGCCGCGTTTAGACCGAGCCCGTGGACATGTACGAGTTGCGGCGGACCATCTTGGGGAACGTCCGAACCGCGCGGCCCGCCGTTCGCACCGTCGCCGCCGCACGCGACGAACAGCGCCGCCACCAGTAGGGCGATCGTGAGGCTGACATTCATTCTCATGCGTTCGCCTCCCGCAGGTGTGCGCGTTCTTGTACGACAACGTCCCGCTCGACCTCGTCCATGTGCTGGCCCTGGCGGCGAAGGAGGACCGCGTTGGTGGCGACGATGATGGACGAAACGGACATCAGGAGTGCCGCTATCTCTGGTCGTATCTGGAAGCCGGTGCTGTTGTAGATGATCCCGGCGGCCAGCGGTATCGCGAGGACGTTGTAGATAGAGGCCCAGAAGAGGTTTTGCTTCATCTTGCGCATTGTCGCCTTGCTCAAGTCGATCGCCTTGAGAATGTCGACTGGGTCGCTCCGCATGAGCACGACCGAAGCGGTCTCGATCGCGACGTCGGTGCCCGCCCCGATGGCGATGCCGACATCGGCAGCGGCCAGCGCCGGTGCGTCGTTGACGCCGTCGCCGACCATGGCGACGACCTTGCCCTCGGCCTGGAGCTTCCGGACATAGTCCGCCTTCTCCCCTGGTTTCACGTTGGCAAAGACGCGGTCGATTCCCACCTGGGCGGCGACGGCGCGCCCCGTGCCTTCGTTGTCGCCTGTCAAGAGCGCAACCTCGATGCCTTGTTTCTGAAAGGCGCGAACCGTCCCGGCGGCGGAGGCTCGTACGACATCGGCAAGGGCGATGACGCCAGCCGGCTCGCCGCCGACCGCCACGGCCACGACGGTCCGTCCCGCGGAAGCGACTCGGTCGGCTTCGGCCCCCAAGGCGCCCACGGCCACGCCCTCGCGCCGGAGCAGGTCGAGATTTCCGACGAGAACCCGCTTCCCTTCCACAACACCCTTGGCGCCGTAGCCCGGCACATTTTCTGCGTCGAGGAAAGCGGGTAGTTCATGAAGACCCAAAGGATGCGTCGCGTTGACGACTGCCTGGGCCAGTGGATGTGTAGACGACTGTTCAAGTGCTGCGGCATACCGCAACAGCTCGCGTTCACTCCAGCCCGAAGTCGGGGCGATCTCAACGACCTGCGGCTTGCCCTCCGTGATGGTGCCGGTCTTATCGAGGACGATGGCGTTGACTGCCGACACCCGTTCGAGGGTCGCGGCGTCCTTGATCAAGATTTTGTGCTGGGCGCCGAGTCCCGTCGCTACAGCAACGGCTGTCGGAGTGGCGAGCCCGAGTGCGTCCGGGCAAGCGATGACGACCGCGGCGATCGCGAACCGGAGGGCAGTCGTGGTGTCTCCATCGAGGAGCATCCAGAGCGCGAACGTCAGCAGCCCCGAGCTCACAGCAACGACTACGAGCACCGCTGCAGCCCTATCGGCAATTCGCTGGGCCGGGGCCTTCGAAGCCTGCGCGTTCTGAACCAACTCGATGATCCGGCCGAGGACCGTCTCGCTGCCCGTGCCCACGGCTTCGATCAGGAGCAACCCGTCACCATTTACGGACCCAGCCACCACCTGGTCCCCTTCCCGGCGTTCGACCGGGAGGGACTCGCCCGTGACCAGCGATTCGTCAATCGAGCTACGCCCTTCCAGCACCATGCCATCGACCGGGACGCGTTGGCCGGGCCGGATGCGTACGCGGTCGCCGGGTACGACTTCCGCCGTGTCGACTTCGATGTCCTGCCCGTCGCGAACGACAAGCGCCCTCTCAGGGACCAGGGTCAGCAGGGCGCGAAGGGCGTCGGTCGTCCCGCGCCGGCTGCGCATTTCCATCCAGTGCCCGAAGAGCACGAACGTGATGAGCATCGCTGCAGCTTCGTAAAACACCTCGCCGCCGCCAGTAAATGTCACTCCGACCGAGTACAGGTAGGCCGCGGCGACGCCCGTGAAAATGAGCACCGACATGTCGAGGCGCAGGCTCCGGAGAGCGTAGTACGTCCCCAGGATGAACACCCAGCCCCCGTAGAGGACGACGGGCGTCGCCAGGATGAAGCCCATCCACTCCATGCTCAGCCCGAACGGGGCCGGTGGCATCTCGCCGAAGATCGTCTCGCCGAGTTCGGAGTAAAGAATGACGGGGATGGTGAGGAGGAACGACACAAGGAATCGGTTCCGCATGTCCCGTTCCATCGCGGCGGCCATGCGTGGATCCGACATCATCGCGGCGTGGTCGTGGCCTCCCCCCTTGCTGGAGTGTTCAGCGTGGTCGCGAGCGGGCATCTGATGCCCCCGGTGTTGCGCGTGGTCCATCGCTGGAGGCGCCGGGGTGGCTGGCGAAGAGGGCTGCCCCACTTCCGCCGGCCGACCAGGTTGGTCGCCGCCGTGTTGCATTGGCGTGTTTGGCTCGGGGGTGCCGTGTCCGGCGTGTTCGTTCTCGTTCATGTCGCCCTCCACAGGGTACCCCCCTATCCTATCGTGAGACGAATGGGAATTCTACTACTCAAAGTCGTACACCCTCATACTTTAGTCGGAATGGCAAGAGTTCGAGCAGGCGAAGCCGAACGGGCAAGCCTGGACGATGCACTGGGCAGAAGCGGAAGCGAGCAAGCCGCGGTTCCTCAGAACCGCGATCTGAATTCAGAAACAGGCGACGCTCAGCAGTACTCCAAGGTGGGCGACCACCGGCGACAACGCGGCGGCGCCCACCACCACGGTGATCAAACCTCCACCGGCTTTCGGCACAGCTGCTGACGTGCCGGCCAGCCGTTCAAGCCTCGGGCCAACGGCTACCGTGGCCAGTCCCGCCCCGGAAGGCACCTTCAGCGTCGCGGCCTGGACGATGGCATCGAAGAGAGGCCGGCGCCCGGCGCCACTGCGTAGAGCATCGTCGTCGGCCTCGACCTCCAGCCTCACGCTCTCATGCTCGGCGAGCCGGCGCGCTGCGGAGATGAACCACCAGGTGGCTGCGAAGAGCGAGAGCAGCGAGCGGCGCAATGGGGCGCGCTGGCGCAGGTGAGCCTCCTCGTGGAGTAGCGCGGCTTCCCTCGTCTGTGGTTCGAGGTTGAGCGTGACGGGCGAGACGAAGATTCGCTGCCGGACGGTGCCAGCCACAAAGCACGCCAGGCCGGGGAGCGACAGCCGCCAGACCTCCCGGCTGCCAACGCGTGTTGGGACAGCTCCCCGCACCAGGCCGTGCAAAAGGCGGTGAGCCCGCAACAGCCGGCAGGCCCCAGCAAGGAACCCGGCCAGCGGCAGCACGGCCAGTAGGCCCAGCGCGAGGAGCCCGCCGAATGCGAGCGTACTGACCAATCCCGACGGGCTTTCCAGCCAGTGTTGCCGGCCGAGGGTGTGGCTGATGACCGCATGGAGCGTGGCGACGGAAGCGGCAAGGGTGACGCCCGTAACCACGACCAGTCCCGGCAGCGACGCGAGCATGCGCTGCATTTACCCGTCCCCCCGGTGCAGACGGGCGCGCAGGCCAGCCACCCACTCCGGATCGAGGCGCTGGGCTTCGGCAATGAAGGCGGCCGCACCCGCCTTGCCCAGGTGGACCATGATGCCCGCGAGTTCCTGTGCGCGCAGTTGCGCCAGCGCGTCGCGGTCTACTGCGGCGGTGTACGTATGCGGCTTGAGAGCTGGTTGCCGCACGAGCAGTCCCTTCTTGGTTAGGCGCTGAACGACGGTCAGGATGGTGGTGTAGGCGAGCCGACGCGGTTCTCCTACGCGGGCAAAGAGTTCCCGGACGGTGGCCTCGCCTTGCTCCCAGACTGCTTCCAATACCGCCCCTTCGAGTTCGCCCAGCCCGGCAGCGGTTCGTTCAGTCGCCATAGCGGGTAACCTATCACCTCTGATAAGAATGCGGCGCTCCGGGAGCGACACTGTTTCGGCGAGAGCGCCCGACAGCACGAGGACGCTACGGCTGATTATGGTCGGCGCAACCAGTTCCCATCGCTTCCATCATGGATTGGTGCATCCCGGCTGGCATCGCCGCCATCATCGCGATGTAGTCATCCTCGCCCATAGCCGCCCGCATGTGGCCCTCCATATCTGCGGAGTCCATACCCATACCCATGCTCATGGCACTGTGGCCGCTGCTGCCATGGTGCTCGGTCCCGTCGTCGTGGGCCAAAGCGACGCCAACGCCGCCGGCTAGCGCCGACAGGGCCAGCGCTCCCACCACTCCGATAATCGTCGTTCGTTTCATGATGCCTAACTCCTTTCGTTTGTCGCTAGCAGTTTCAATGGCTGTGCCCGCCCATGAAGCGATGATGGCCGTACATCAGGGCCGCGCCGCCAACGACCACCAGGGCGAGACCGATGGGCCAACCAAGAACTGGGATAAGAAGGAACAGGAGCAGAATGCCGACGCAGCAGACGAGCATCATCGCCATCATGGCGAACATGCCGATCGTCGTGGCTTCCTGTACTTCAGGTGCTGGCCTGTTGTTTTGGTTCATTGATTACTACTTCTTGTCGTACTACTGGTAGTTTCGGCTTCGGCCCGCGGCGCGCGCACGGCCAGCCGGGCCTGCTTTTTCGGCCCGGTTGGACCCTTGGGCCTCAATCGTCCATCCCTTAACCGAATCTTCGTTGCAGCCAGACTGCCAGCCTCGTACCTTGCTGTTACTACATCCAGTAGTGGAGGAACAGAATGAGACTTCGCACTTGGGTTGGCCTCTTGACCGTCGCCGTCGCTGGCACCGTAGCTGCTGCCTGCGGTGGCGGTGACGACGACGTGGACATGGATATGGACATGGGGGATGGCATGGTTGCGCCGGTCGCAGGAGCGGACCTCACAGTGAACCTTACGAACTGGGCCATTTCGCCCACGACCCGTGAACTGCAGAGCGGAACGATAAAGGTAGCGGCCGTCCATCCCCGGGATCACGGGGGCCACGAATCGGAGGGTGGCGTCATCCATCAGCTCGTCATCGGAAAACTCAAGCCCGGAGCGAAACACGGGCAAAGCCAATTCGAAGGGCTGGAGTTGAACTTGACCGACATTAAGGTCGGCGAGACGAAGACTGGCGAAGTTGAACTTGAGCCGGGCGAGTACGAGCTCGCCTGCCTGCTCGTAGAAACGGACGGCGGCAAGACGTACGATCACTACAAGGAAGGCATGCACACCAGCATCACTGTCAAGTGATGCAGAAGCTCCCCGGGGGAAGCGCCATGAGCGACGTACAGCCAGGCCCGTCGTCCATCGACCGCAGAAATCTCTGGCTCGGCATCAGCCTGATCGCGGTTCTCGCTCTGTTTGTTGGGGCCGGCGGCGGCTACGTGTTCGCGCGCCAAGGACCCGAACACTCTGGCGAGATGGCTGAGATGGTCATGCCGGGCGTGCCTGAGACGGGGGCAACCCTGCGCCAGGGTGTCCACGAGCACGCCGATTTCGCGGTGTGGGTCAACGGCACTGCGTTCGACTTCAACGATGCCCGCTTCCTCTCCACGGAAACGAACGAACGCAGCCAGAGCGTGCACCTGCATGCTCCGCGCACCAACGTCGCTCATCTTCACCGGGAGCAGACGACCTTCGATGAGTTCTTCTTGTCGCTCGGGATGGAGCTTACCGACGACTGCCTGAAGCTGGACACCGGGGAGAAGCTCTGCAACGACGATGCCAGGGCCCTTCAGTTCATGGTCAACGGAGTCCGCGTTGACAGGCTGCAGTTCGAAAAGATGTCGGATATGGGCCGGGTGCTCATCAGCTTCGGTCCCCGTGACGCGGACCTTCGCGCGCAATGGGACCAGGTGACCGACGAGGCATGCATCCCCGGCGAGAACTGCGCCGACCGGCTCCCGCCGGGCGGAATCGAAAAGGAACCATGCGCCCGGTCTGCCGCGATGTGCCACTGACCGGAGGAAGCTCGCTCAGGCGTGCCTCCAGGGAGGGACGGACCCGGTGTTTGACCTGTGTGCACTCCTTGAGGGTCTTTGGGCCTCGAATTTCGGACCGGCCGGCCATGAACGCACAGGCTCGATCCAGCCATCGTTGAGGTGGAGTACGACGAATGGTAGTAGAAGTTGTCCGTCCAGAACCCCAGCCGGACGACTGGGATACGCGAACAGCGGCGGGCTTATGTTTCGCCTGCGTCGTTCCCGCCGGCCGTTAGGTTTGGCGCTCGTAGCCGGGGATCGGCCCGACCAGGGAACAACCTCAAGGGAGGCAACAATGGAAATGACTACCGGTATGTGGGTCTGGATGATAGCAGCGACCGTAGCCTGGACGGGGTTGCTTGCTGCGCTTGTCTTCGCCTTGAACTCCAGGAGAGACCAGAGCGGCGCGCCGCCCCTTGAGATCGCGAAACGTCGTTATGCCGCTGGGGAGATTGATCGCGACGAGTTCAACCGGCTCACGTCCGACCTCAGGCGTTGAGGCGAACCCCTACTCGCGCCGCTACGCCGGTGAGGCAGGGTTCCGCCAGGGCCCGAGGAAGTCTTCGCGTTTTTCGAGGGGCGTTCGGCGGGTGCTCGGAACCGACGTGGCTAATGCGAGTGAGCCGCTTCCTTCAGGTGGGGAGCCCCGGTTTCCCGGTCGAAGGGGTCCGCATGGACGTCGACCACCGAAGCCGGAGGAAGTACGTGCAGCCACGCCGCTCGCAGCTCCTCGGCGACGTCATGTGCCTGGACGAGCGAATACGCCGATGGCATACAAACGTGGGCAACCAGATGAACCGTGCGGCCTGAATGCCGCAGCCGAAGTTTGTTGATGTGATCGAACCCGGCAACGGATTCAGCCGCGTGTTCGAGCTGGTGACGCACCTCGGGGTCACCGTGGTCGAGAAGTCGAAGGATCACTTCGCGCCCCGAAGAGTACGCCGCCCAGCCGATCAACACG
The DNA here is from genome assembly GCA_003577245.1 of bacterium. Classification (GTDB taxonomy): domain Bacteria; phylum Chloroflexota; class Dehalococcoidia; order Tepidiformales; family Tepidiformaceae; genus UCB2. The sequence continues at coordinate 58,927 of QEVS01000010.1, forward strand.
CCGATTGCCAGACCCACGGCAGCGTCGATGCGAGGCTGTCCGAGCATGATCCCGGCCGCTGCCGCCACTACGCCGAGGGAGGTCAGCCCGTCGGCCCGGGAATGTTGGCCATCCGCAACCAGGGCAGCACTATCGATCCGCTTGCCCACGCGGAGTTTGTATTGAGCGACAGCTTCGTTTCCGATAAACCCGACAACGCCAGCCAGCAACACCAGCCAGGGGCGCTGTATTGCAGGGGAATCACCGAAGGCCCGAGCTGACTCGTAGATCACGAACAGAGCGCTCGCCGCGATTAAGGCAACCACAGCAAGGCCAGCAAGGTCCTCCAGTCGGTGATAGCCATAGCCGAAGCGAGTTGTCTTCCGCCGCTTCGTAACGATGAAGGCGACCCAGACCATCGCCGTCCCGATTACATCAACGCCGTTGTGTAGCGTGTCGCCCAGGAGAGCAACCGAGCCACTGAGCAATAGCAACAAGACCTGGAAAGCGGTGGTGAAGCCGAGCCCGGCCACGCCTACTTTGAGTGCCCTGACCCCATCCCGGGTTGAAAGGTCGAGAGATTTCACATGTGAGTGGCCGTGTCCCGATTCGTGTCCAACGTGCATGGCTCGATTAGAAGCGGCCGAACCCGATGCATCAAGAAGGCAACTGCTTACGCTCGCAACTGCGAGCCTGTGCGCGTGTCTCGGACGTTGCTGTCGAGGCGCTCGCTGTGCTTTGCGAGTCGTGCTGGTCGGCTCTCTGCCACCATCACCGTCGTCACCAAACGGCTTGTCCGATTGCCGTGCGCAGGGTTCGAGAGCTTCGTGCTACCTTTGAGCCGTGACTATGGACACGCTGAGCGCGCCGTCGCTGGATGTGCCCGCTGACGATTGCTGCGCCGCCAAGGAAGTCGAACTTGCGGCGCTTTCGCGGCGAACCGTCCAACGTCGGGTCCTTGTGGCCGTCCTGCTGATAAACCTCGCGATGTTCGTGTTCGAATTGACGGCCGGGGTCCTCGCGAGGTCATCGGCGTTGATTGCAGATAGTGTCGACATGTTTGGTGACGCTTCTGTCTACGGATTGAGTCTCTACGCACTCGACCGCGGACTGCGTTGGCGGGCCGGCGCCGCTGTGGTCAAAGGCGGCATCATCCTCGCGTTCGCGGTATGGCTCGCGGTCGATATCGCCTTGAAGGTATCCACCGCTACGGAACCTTCGGCGCCCGCAATGGGAGTGGTGGGGGCCATCGCTCTGGCTGCGAACCTGGTTTGCTTCGGTCTACTCTGGTCGTTCCGCGAAGAGGACATCAACATGTCGAGCACCTGGGAGTGTTCGCGAAACGATGTGCTTGCCAACGGTGGCGTGCTCGTCGCGGCCGCCGGCGTCTGGCTGACGAGCTCGGGTTGGCCGGACCTTGCCGTCGCGGGGGTCATCGTGGCGCTGTTCTTGCGTTCCGCCATCAGGGTCCTTCGAAGCGCCGTGCCGCAGTTGACAAGCAGCGCGCACAGCCCCGCGTAGGCAAAGATTCGGCTCGCGGGCAGCGCCGGGGACTCGTGCGGCCAGGTCCCTAGGTTCCGGCCCTTGACGCGATGTCTTCGCGGATCGTCTTCAACGAGTCCTGGTCGAGCCCGATCTGGTGCTTCGCGATACCGCGATACGTCCAGCCACCCGGCGCCCTTTCGGAATTGAACTCTTCGTCGTTCATGCCGATGAAGGTCGCGATGAACCGCGCTCGCGCCTGGAGCCACTCGGCGCACAGCCGCTCCATGGGGGAAGCGGTCGAACGAGCCTCATAACGCGCTTCCAGGATCTGCCCGGCGTGGATCGTCTCGTGGTCGATGTCGTTGGTAACGAGAGCCCAGAGATCCTTGCCCTGTGCGCAGGTGTGCGAAGACGGCATCGGGATCTCGTCGATAGGGAGTGCGAGGAGCTGATCGATCACGTCACGGGTGGATTCGAGGAGCTGGGTGACCGTGTCGCGGACTGTTGCTGCCATGGTTTGCCTCCGAGTGTTTGTCTGTCTGGTTCAAGCGACGGGCTTGCGGGCGAACACAGTCACTCCGCGTGTATCGAACTCCACAGCGTCCGACTCATGCCTGCTGCCCGAAAACACGTCTATCTCGTTCGACATGAGGATGTCGATGAACCCTGTGAGTTCCAGGATCTGCCTCCACTCTGCGTACAGCAGAGCACCCGCAATTCAGCCACTCCAGAGGTCGATGTCGTCTCGCGCATCTTGCGGCACCTCCCTGTGGACAAGGATGTCCCCCACCTGGATGCGCCCGCCGGGCTTCAGCACGCGGTACATCTCCCGGAAGACTGCCTGCTTGTCGGGGCAGAGGTTGATCACGCCGTTACTGATGACGACATCCGCCACGGCGTCCGCTGCCGGCAGGCTTTCAGCGAAGCCCTCACGGACATCGACGTTGGAGAGTCCCAGCGCCTCGGCCCCCGCGCGCGTCTTGGCGCGCATCTCGGCCGTCATGTCCACCGCCAGGATGCTCCCGTCGGGGCCCACCTGGCGAGCGGCGATGAGGGTATCGAACCCGGCGCCGCAGCCGATGTCCGCGACGGTCTCTCCCTGTCGCAGGTCGCCGAAGAGGAACGGATTACCGGTCCCCGCGAACGATGCGACAGTCCCTTCGGGCAACGACGCAACAATGTCCTCTGGATACCCGAGCATCCGCGCCAACGGTGCCCCGGTGTGGAAGTGGAACCCCAGCTCGGGGTTCATCGCCACATCCCGGTACTTCTCCGAGATCCTTGTTCGCAGTTCGGCGCGGTCCACTGCCGCTATCCCAATTGAAGTTGTCACTTTCTCCTCCAGTTGCCAATTTCAGAGTTCGAGCCCAAACCCGGCCTCCTGCCAGGCGCCGAAGCCGCCATCGAAGTTCACCAGGTCAGTGAAGCCCAGCCGTTCCAGCAAAGAGAGCGCCGTCGCCGACCGTTCGCCATGCCCGCAATACGTCAGGACCGGCCGATCCGCGGGAATAGCAGCCGCACGGCTCTCAAGATCGCCGAGTGGGATGTGAACGGCGCCGGGAATGTGTCCCTCCTGGAACTCGTTGAGTTCTCGAACGTCCACCGCTACGGCGCCATCTCCGAGCAGCCGCCTGGCCCCTTTGGCATCGACCACCTCGGCGCGCGCAACTTCGAATCCCGCTTCGCTCCACGCCCGCATGCCCCCCGTAAGGATGCCCGCGAATCGCTCGTAACCGACAAGCAGGCACTCTTCGACCACGCGGTCCAGCGGTTCGTCGCCGAGGACGAACAGCAATGGCGCGTCCTCCGGCACGAGCCAGCCGATCCACGTGGCGAACGAGTCGCGGAATGCGTTGCTCACGGCGCCGCGGATGTGTCCCGCCATGAATTCCGTCTGCGGCCGAACATCTATCACGGTCGCTCCCCGCCGGATGCGATCGAAGTCGCGGGGCGGGAGCGCCGGTGGCCCAGGAATCTGTGCGCGCAACTGCGGACCGCCCTGGTTCACGGTTCGCAGCCGGAAGAAATAGCGTGGCGCTGCGGGGAACGTCGTCGGGAACCACGAAACGAACTCGTCTTCGTCACGATGTTCGAGGAGCGAATTCGTCCGTCGCTCCAGCCCCAGCGTCGAAGTGCGCTCCTCACCGGAGCCGGTCGAGCAGAAGGATCCTCCGCCGTGGGTCGGGAGCAGGAGCGTTTCATCCGGCAGGCCGCTGAAGGCGGACGTGATCGTCCGGTACTGGGCCCGCGTCAGTCCGGTGGTCGCCTCCGGTGAAATGAGGTCGGTGCGTGCGGCCCCGCCGACGAGAAGCGACCCCCCACTGAAGAGCATGGGCGGGGACCCGGGCGAACGGAACACGTAGCTGCTGTGCTCGGGAGTGTGGCCCGGGCTGGCGATGACGGACACCGTGCCGAGCGCCGTGGGCACCGTGTCGCCGGCGCGGATGGCTCGGTGCGGGAAGCGGACTTCCGCCGCCGCCGGGACGAACAGTTCGGCGCCCGTCGCCGCTCGCAGCTCCAGGGCGCCGGAGATGAAGTCGGCATGGAGGTGGGTTTCGAAGGCGTGCGAGATGGCCCACCCTCGCGCCTGCGCAGCCTGGAGGTACCGTTGAACACTCCGGTCGGGGTCGATGACGGCCGCGCGATCATCGCCGAGGCCAACGAGGTACGAGCTGTTGCCCAGCCCTTCGTGGACGAACGGGACCACACTCATCGGGACGCCTCCTGCGGGTTGCCTCGATGCATCATGAACGCTGCGGCGATGCCTGATGCAAGGGTGAGTGCGGCGACCGCCTGGATCGCGAACCCGAAGCCGAACAGGTCAGCGAGGATGCCGCCCAGCAGCGCCCCGGACATCGCCCCCGCGTCGCGCCAGAAGCGGTAGACCCCCATCGTGGTCGCGCGTTCGAATGGATGGACAACATCGCCGATAGCGGCGAGGAGCGTGGGATACACCATCGCCGTGCCCAGACCGAGGAGGGCGACGGCGAGCAGCCACGGGCCGTAGGTCTCGCTCCAGCCAACCAGCGAGATTGCCGCGCCCTGGAGGAACATCCCTGCGGTGATCATTGGCAGACGACCAACGGCGTCGCTCGCCCAGCCCGTGGCCATTTGGGCGGCGCCCCAGATTAGGGGGTAGACCGCCGCCAGGACCGCGACTCGCTCGAGGTCCAGACCCCGGCTCACGAAGAACAGCGGGAAGATCCCCCATGCCAGCCCGTCGTTGAGGTTGTTCACGAAACCCGCCTGGCTCGCGCCGACGAGGTACGGCCGGCGCCATGTTGCCTCCGCGAAGCTGCGCCTGAGCGACGCCCGGATGGGCGCCGAGGTCGGGTGGCGCGCGGACTCCGCCCTGACGAACGGAGCGGTATCGCGGACGAGCAACACGCTGAGCGCGAGGCCGATCGAAGCGAATGCAATTCCGAGGTAGAAGGGCTCGGGACGAATCCCGGGGGACTCCGCGATCACGCCAGCGAGGAACGCCGCGGCCGCCACTGCAAGATAGCCCGCAGCCTCGTTCAGTCCGAGCGCGAGGCCACGCCGCTCCCTTCCAACGAGGTCCACCTTCATGTTCACGGTCATTGACCAGGCGAGCCCCTGGTTCACACCGAGCAGGGCGTTCGCCGCGATGATCCAGCCCCAGGCCGGCGCGAAGATGATGACGAACGGCACCGGCAGGCCGAACAGCCAGCCAGCAATCAGCACCTGGCGGCGGGAGAACCGCTCGGAAAGAGTCCCCGCATAGAGATTTGAGAGCGCCTTCGCCAGCCCGAAGGTCGCGATGAACGAGACCGCCAACGTCTTGGACGCGATGCCGAACTCGCGCTCTGCGAGCAGCGGAAGCACAGACCGCTCCAACCCCACCATGCCGCCAACGAACGCGTTAACGGCGACGAGCAACGCAAATTGCCGCCAGTTCGCGCCGAGGCCCAGGCGGACGCTCGGGGGAGGTTCCAGGCTCGTGACGCCAACCGCGGCCATCGGACCGTCCTCGGAGGGGATGGAGGGAGCGTGGCGGGCTCAATTCATCTTGTCAATAGATAAGTTGAACTATTTCACACACGCCCTGTTGTGCGGTACCGTTTGGGCATGGCTCACCGTGACTTCAAGAAGCGCATCTATCCTGAGTTCGCGCGGATTGCGCAGGCGATGGCGAGTGACAAGCGGCTCGAACTCCTCGACCTCCTCGCGCAGGCGCCACGGCACGTAGAAGCCCTGGCCGAGGAGACGGGGATGTCGGTAGCGAACGTATCTCAACACCTCCAGGTTCTGCGGGCCGCCCACCTGGTCGATGCGGATCGCGCGGGCAATCGGGTCGTCTACTGCCTCTGCGGTCCCGATGTGCTGAAACTCTGGCTTTCCCTCAGGGGCGTGGCGGAACGGCGCCTCCCGGAAATCCGGCAGATCACGGAGGCCTTTGCCGTGGAGGGCGCTGGCGAACCAATCTCCCGCGATCAATTGGCGGAAGATGTCGCAGCGAACAGGGCGGTGATCCTGGACGTCCGCCCGGCGATCGAGTACGAGGAAGGTCACATCCCCGGCGCCATCTCGATTCCGCCGGAAGAACTTCCAGGGCGGCTCGAAGAGTTGCCGCGCGACCGCACGATCGTCGCCTACTGCCGCGGCCCGTACTGCTTGTTCGCAGACGAGGCAGTGGCACTCCTCCGCCAAAATGGATTCGAGGCATACCGGCTCGAAGGCGGCTGGCCCGAGTGGGCTGCTCCCCCGTAGGGGCCACCTCCCAGGCGCGCTTCCACGACTGGCCGAGATCTAGATGGCGAGTTTTAGGTCGGCAGTCGGGCGCCGGAGTACGGTGGAGGACGCCCGCGACTGACCATTCCGAAACCAATGTGGCTCCGGCACCCGCCGACTCGGGTCCTGGCGGTGGTGCCGCCGATTACTTCGTCGTTCGGACGCGACGCTGGATGTGCGCTGACTCGGCTTTTGAAGCGTGAGCCGGCATCACTCCTCGGCCGATCATTTCGGGAGGGAGTGTCGGAAGGCTTGAACCACCCTCCAATCTCCGCGAATTTCCCAAACGACCGAAACTCAGACTTCGGTGAAACGAGGCTGTCCCGACCGCCGCTCTCAGGAGATTCAAAATGACCCTTAGCGAGACGAAAACCGGCCCGCATCCTTCGGATCAGAAGGTTGGGAGTTCGAGTCTCTCCGGAGGTACCTATACCTTTTCGGAACCATCCGCCTTCGGAGCGACAGAGGTCTGGCCAACGGCTGGTTCGAGTTTTGGTGCCGCTCCGATGAGCCATGGCCACAGCATTGGTCAGGTTGTGCAGCCCGCGCCGGAGTGACGGCCAACTCCGCTGGCACGGTTGCTTTCCCAGGAGCCTGGGCCTCAAAGGCTCTTAGGGGTGATGATCGCCGTGAGGCCGGAGTCCCTGTACATCCGCTGAATGAACTCCGCACACTCGTCGCAGAGGAGCGTATCACCGCCATCGTATCCCCGGAAAATCCATTTCGTGGGGTTGCCGCGTGCACCGTACAGGCAGCCCGGACCGGCGCAGATCGTCCTGGTTGCTGCCTCCCTGCGGCGTTGCGTGCGACGCCATGCCGCAGCGTTGGTCGGCAATTTGTCGGCAGAACCGTGGTCGGAGCCCTGTCTTGACACTTCTTATCGTCAACTTGAGATTCGAATTTTGGTAGGCCCGGAGAGATTCGAACTCTCGACCAATGGATTAAAAGTCCACTGCTCTACCGCTGAGCTACGGGCCCACCGCTATTATCCGTCCTGCCGTGCCCTCGAACGAGCAAGCGTCGCCACCGGCAACCTCCCTCCGTGTGCTAGACTCCCCATGCCGGGCGACTGGCGCAACGCGGAGCACCGCGAGGAAGCCCGGCCCTGTCGACGGTCGCGCGCCTGGGCCAACACCACATTCGTGAGGTTCGTCCATGCGTGCCCTGCTCGGCGTCTACGACAAGACTTCCATCGACACCTTCGCCCGCGGCCTGGCCGCCCTCGGCTGGGAGCTCGTCTCCACGGGCGGCACCTTCGCTGCCATCCAGGCAGCCGGTATCCCGGTCCGCAAGGTGGAAGACATAACCGGCTTTCCCGAAATGCTAGATGGCCGCGTCAAGACCCTCCACCCCGGCGTCCATGGCGGAATCCTCGCCCGGCGTGACGTCCCCGGGCACATTGCCGCCCTGCAGCAGCACGGGATCGGCGCCATCGACCTCGTCTGCTGCAACCTCTATCCCTTTTATGCCACGGTGACGAAGCCGGGCGGCGTCCCCTTTGAAGAAGGGATCGAGAATATCGACATCGGCGGCCCCACTATGCTTCGCGCGGCCGCAAAGAACCATGGCGATGTCATCGTTGTCGTGGATCCGGCCGACTACGAGCCAATCCTTGCCCGCCTCCGCGATGACACCGTCTCGCCCGAGTTTCGCCGCCACCTGGCATGGAAGGCCTTCGCTCACACCGCCAGCTACGACAGCGCGGTCTCCGAGTGGCTCTGGCAGAGCGATGAGCCCGCCCCCTCGCTCACCATCCCCCTCCAGCTCGCCGCCGGGCTGAGGTACGGCGAAAACCCGCACCAGTCTGCCGCGTTCTACCTCGATCGCTCCCTCCGCGAACACGGCCGGGGGGGCATCGCCACTGCCGTGCAGCACCACGGGAAGGAGATGTCCTACAACAACTACCTTGACGCCGACGCCGCCTGGAATGCCGTGAACGACTTCCCCGGCCCCACCTGCGTCATCGTCAAACACACGAACCCGTGCGGCGTGGCCACGCGCGACGACATCCTCGAAGCCTACCGGCTCGCCGTTCGCGCCGACGCCACCAGCGCCTTCGGTGGCATCGTGGCCTTCAACTGCCCCGTCGACGAGGGGCTCGCTCGCGAGCTGCGCGAGTTCCGCAACCCCAACGACGGCGAAACCCGCATGTTCTACGAGATCGTGATCGCGCCCGGCTACACGCCCGAAGGCCTCGGCGCGCTCAAGGGGAAGTCGAAGGATCTCCGCATCCTCGAAGCCAGCGCCCGCGAGCCCGGCGGGCTCTCATTGCGGCAGGTCGGCGGTGGCTGGCTGGCACAGGGCGCCGACGACCGCCGGCCTGAGGACATCGAGTTCAGGGTGGTCACGAACCGCCAGCCCACGCCCCGGGAGCTCGAAGACGCCATGTTCGCCTGGCGCTGTGTGAAGCACGTCAAGAGCAATGCCATCACCGTTGCCAGGGGCAACCGCCTCCTTGGCATGGGCAGCGGGCAGCCAAACCGCGTGAAGAGCGTCGAAATCGCCATGGAGAAGGCGGGCGACGAAGTGAAGGGGGCGGCCCTTGCCAGCGATGCCTTCTTCCCCTTCGCCTGGGGGGACTCCATCGAAAAGGCCTGCCAGGCCGGCATTTCAGTCATCGTCCAACCCGGTGGCTCCCTGCGTGACCAGGATGGAATCGACTGCTGCAACCAGTACGGCGCCGCCATGGTGCTCACCGGCGTCCGCCACTTCCGGCATTGATGGCGCTTCCCCCGTTTGCGGCACCCTCCTACAGTGGAGCGCAATGACCACGCGCCGGCCGCAACAGGGTGACTTCCAGATCGAGCCGCCTGTCGCCCGCCACGCCGATGTTGTTCCTGCCGTCGAAGACCGTTCCTATATCGTCTTCGTGCTCGGCGCGCTCGTCATGGCGCTGCTCGGCGGCTTCCTGCTTTCGGTGGTTATCTCGCTTTCGTTATCCGGCACTATCAGCTGGGGCGAAGAGCGCCTGCCGCAGATGACCCAGGCCCATGGCTGGGCACAGCTGCAGGGCTGGGCCGGGCTCTTCGTCGCAGGTATGGCGCTAAGGCTCATGCCTCGCTTCGCAGGGCGCCCACCCATCAGGACGAACGTCACACTCCCCGTCTTCGTTCTGCTTTTCTTTGCCGCCGCCGGGAGGGCCGTGGCTCAATCGTCACCCGCCGGAACGGCTGCCGAAACGCTCCTCCTCCTGGCAGGGCTGGCCGGGTCCGCAGGCTGTGCTGCAGTCGGCATCGCCGTCGGATACACCCTTGCCCGTGGGCGAAAGCGACCCGAGCCGTGGCGCTACTTTGCCTGGGCCGGCGCCGCCTGGTGGCTGGTTTGGGCGGCAATGGTCCTCATCGCCGCCATCGAAGGCGCCCGCAACGACGCTTTCGTCCCGGCCAGGCTTGACGACGCCATGGCCTGGGCCGTGATGCTTGGCGCGGTCGGCAATTTCGTCTTTTCCGTGCAAAGCCGGAGCGTCCCCGTATTCTTCGGGCGCCGCCTGCCTTCACGCCGGAAGCTCGCTGCCCCCGGGGCGCTTCTCAACATCGGTGCGCTGCTCGCGATCGCCTCGCGCCTGCCTCTTCACGGGCCGGTTCGCGAACGCCTGCTGGGAGCGGGGCTGGCCCTTGCCGGGCTGGGGCTGCTCTGGCTCGCTCCCGTGGCGGGCTCTCTGTGGGGTGAAGCGAAGCGCCTCCGTCCACGCGCTCGTGCGGCAGCGCGCTACGTGCTCGCGGCCAACGTCTCCGTCGCCCTTGCGGGGGTGCTCCTCGCCTGGGCGGGCGCGAACAGCCTCATCTCCGGCGAGTTCGAATCCTTCGCTGCTCGCGATGCCGCACGCCATGCTCTCGGACTCGGGATGATCACGATGCTCATAATTGGCATGGCCCAGCTCGTCTCGCCGGTGTTCGCGCTCGAACGGGCCGAAGCCCGCCCTGCCGGCCTGGAAGACCATCTGGCATGGTGGTCGCTGGTGGCAGCCATCGTTCTGCGGGTGGCCGCCGGGCTCGCTTACGGGCACATGGATTCCGAACCGCGGATGCATATCGCGGCCGCGGCGGGTGTGCTCGCCTGGCTGGGCCTGGGAATGTTCGCCTTCAGCGTGGCCAGGGCAGTGCGCAAAGAGCCCCGGATGAAAGCCCTGCTCGCCTCCGCCGCCGGGGTCTCCGAAACCGAGCGGCCATAGGCCCGGGCCCGCTCAGCCTTCCGCTCGCAGCTCCGCGACCTGCTCGTTGCACCAGTCGATGTTCTCGACGTGCTCTTTACGCATCTCGTGCAGCTCGCTCATGGTCTCCTCGGCCAGCGGCTCGGCGAGGAGGACATCAATGCGTTTCACCACCCACGCCTGCCCTCGCGCCAGCAGGTCCAGCCGTTCCGCGAGCGTAGGGAGCGCCATAACTTTCTCTGCGAAGTCGTTCTGGCCGGCTGCCGGGACGCCGCCAAGCGCGCGCACCCCCCGTTCGAGCACCGCGCAGCTCACAGCTTCGTCGGCCTCTATCTTCGTCAGGTGGTTGCGGAAGAACCCCTTGGGCACATTCTTCTTCAGGGCTGCGCCTACTTCGACCCCGGCGCGTTCGGCCATGAGCAGTTCGTTCAACCGCGCAACGTTCTCGTCACTCATGCGGATCATCGTACACCCGGGGGAGCCCCGTGGGCGCCGCCAGGTGGTGGCGGAGAGGGTGGGATTCGAACCCACGAGGGACTTGCGCCCCTACACGCTTTCCAGGCGTGCCTGATCGGCCACTCCAGCACCTCTCCGCGGCGGCCAGTTCCATAGTACCAACCGGCTCTCTTTCGAGCTTTGCCCGGCGGGTGCGCCGTGGCCTACTCGCCCCTTCCACTCGGCGGAGAACCGGCACGGCCGCTCGCGGATTGAACCCTGCGCCCGCGACGGGCAGGCCCGTCCCCTTATCCCGGCGGGGGACCGCCCTCTTCCGCTCCTTCGAGTGCCGGCTCGACCACCAGCGCCGGGAGCATTACGCGGAAGGTGGTGCCTGTGCCTTCTTCCGATTCAACTTCCATCCAGCCACCGTGCGCCCGCAGGATGCTCAGCGAGGTGGCCAGCCCCAGGCCAGTCCCCTTGCCCACCTCCTTCGTCGTGAAGAAGGGGTCGAATATCCGCGCCACGGTCTCTGGCGCCATCCCTATCCCGGTATCGGACACCGTAACAACCTGGTAGGCGCCCGGCCTTGCATCGAGCTCTTTGCGCGCGCTCTTCTCGTCGACCACCACCGCGGCTGTTGAGATCGTCAGCTTCCCGCCGGCCGGCATCGCATCGCGTGCGTTGATGATCAGGTTGAGTATCACCTGTTGCAGCGCGCCGAAGTTCCCCGCGACCCGTGCCCCCGGTGCGCCTTTCTCAACCACCAGGGTGATCGACGGAGTGATACCGCGCTGCCCAAGCCGCGCCGTCTCTTCCACGAGCCGCTCAAGCGCGATCGGCTCCGGGGAATCCATGTTCGGCCGGCTGTAGTCGAGGAGCTGGCTCACCAGGTCCGCGCCGCGCTCGCCTGCTACGCGAATGTCGCCGGCCAGCTGCGCAACGGAGCTGCCGGCGGCCACCTCCTGCTCGATCAAGAACAGGTTGCCGAGGATGGCAGTCAGCAGGTTGTTGAAGTCGTGGGCGATGCCGCCCGCGAGAGTCCCGACGGTCTCCATCTGCTGTGCCCGGGCCACCTGGGCCGCCAGCGAGCGCTCGCCGGTGACGTCCAGGGCGATCGCCCCGCCTCCGCCGTCGATCGGGAAGAAGGTGCTCGACAGCCGCCTCATCTCGCCCGCTCTGTCGCGCACGGACAACTCCAGGTTAGCCGAGACGCCGTGGAGCGCACTGTCAATGGCGGCCCGGACCCGCTTCCGGTCGTTCCGGGAAAGGCGCGCAGAGTTGGCCAGCTCGCGGGTGAGGGCCAGGGAGTCGAGGCCCAGCAGCCCGGTGAGGCTCCGGCTGGCGTGTGTTGGCCGGCCCCTCCTGTCGTACAGCACCAGGATGGCCGGCGCATGTTCGGAGATTGCCTCGAAACGCGATTCGCTCACCCGTGCTGCTTCGAGCGCCCGCCGCAGCGCCGCTGCCTGCTCACGCTCCCGCGCCTCCGACTCTGTCAGTTGCCTCCGAAGAGCGGCCTCGGAGCGTGAACGGTTTCCCGCAAAACCTGCCACAAAGAGCACCAGCGCGGCCGTGAACAGCGCGTGAAACCCTATGGTCGCGTGTTCGCCCTTGGCCACGTCCACTCCCATCACCCCGGCCGAGGCGAGGACCGCGAGGGCAAGCACGAACGGCATTTCGAACATCGCCGAAGCAGTGAAAATGGAGGCGAAGACGAGCAGGTGGATTGGCGATTCGTGGTTCCGATCCGCCAGCGCAGCCAGGCTGATCACCGCGATGTCGGTGCAGATCAGCGCCGCCCACGTCGTCAGCAGCCGGTCTTCGTTCCGCCGGGCCCGGCGAAACGCTAGGGTGGCGGCCAGCGCATGCGCGAGAATCACGCCCCCCACTAACAGCGAAAGCTGCTCGCTGCGATTCGCACCCGAGAGCATGTAGAGAGCAAAGAAGACGACGAGCCCGAAACGCAGAGCGATATCCGCGGGGAACGGGTCAACCGGCCCCGCCCCAAATGCGGGCCGCAGCCATTGCCCTCGCAACGGCATGACCGCTCCGAATTTCAGTGCTCGATTCCACCCCACTACGCAGATCATTCGGACGATTCCGAGCGGTCTGAATGGGAGGAATCCCCCGGCGTGATGTGCAGTAGCCTGCTGGCAGTGGCCGCCGCGTCGCGGACGCTCTACCTTGACATGGTCATGCGTCCCGGAATCGACTCAGAGGCCGCCCTCCAGCACCTCCGCTCGGCCGATGCCACCATGGCCCGCATCATCGCCCGGGTTGGCCCCTTCGCTCTCCGTCCCGATGGCGAGGACCCTTTCCGCTCGCTCAGCCGCGCCATTGTCTACCAGCAGCTCAGCGGCCGCGCCGCGGGCACCATCTACCGCCGCTTTCTTCACCTCTTCGGGCGGGGCGACGCCTTCGACCCGGCCGTGCGCCGCACCAGCCCCGCGTGGGACCCGCTCGCGGACGAGTTCCCACCGCCCGAGGCCGTGCTCGCGCTCGATGACGAAGCGATGCGCGCCGCCGGGCTTTCGCGCCAGAAGGTAGCGTCGCTCCGGGATCTGGCCGCTCACTTCGCCTCGGGAGAACTCAGCGTCGAGCACTTCCACGCATGGGACGACGAAGATATCATCGCCCACCTTGCCGGCGTCCGGGGCATTGGCCGCTGGACGGCCGAGATGTACCTGATCTTCCATCTCGGGCGGCCCGACGTGCTCCCCGTCAACGACATCGGGATCAACAGGGCAATCATGCGCAACTACGCGCTCGAAGCGATGCCTAAGCCTGCTGAAGTCAGGAGCCTTGGCGAACCATGGCGCCCATGGGCCACGGTTGCCTGCTGGTATCTCTGGCGAAGCGAGGATACGCAGCTCCCCGCAGGGACCGAGTGGGACCCCGGGAAGGACGAGGGCGCTCCTCAGGCAGAGGCGCGGTAGCGCTCGATTACCCGCTCGAGCTCATCGAGGTCAAACGGCTTGCGCAGGACCCCGGCCACGCGCCCCGCGTTCGCGCCCTCCTCGAAATCCGCTTCGCCCGTCATCACAACCACGGGAGGGTGCTTCCCCAGCCGGGCAATAGCCTCGATTACCGGCAGTCCATCGCCGTCGTCAAGGTTGAGGTCGAGGAGAAGGAGGTCCCAGCCGTTGCCCGCCAGCCGCTCGATGGCCTCCGCTGCGCTCGTCACGCCCACCACATCGTGCCCCGCGGCAGCGAGCACCTTCTGGATTAGCCTGGCTATCGTGAGCTCGTCCTCAGCCAGGAGGATGCGCATCGCGGGCATGACTTAAGCAGTATACCTCTCTTTGAGTGGCAGGCCAACCGCGATTTCCACCGCGCGCTCACGCCGCCGGGTCGTCACCTCTCCCCCCATCGCAAGCACGAACTGCCTTGCCCGGAAGAAGGCAAACCCCGCGTCGGCCGCCACGGGTTTCTCCTCGCCGGCGAAGCTGCCGCTCGCAAACCTCAGCCGGACCCCGTCCTGCTCCTCCTCAAAGACCAGGTCCACCGCTCCGCTGCCGGCCCCTATCCTGTTGGCTGCCTGCGCAAACCCGGCGAGCGCACGGACCAGGTGCCCTGCATCCCATGGGCCCGTGATTGATGGCGGATTCGGGCCGATTAGCTCGATGCCCGGGGTCACCAGCTCGCGGGCTGCTGCAACGGCCGCCCTGAGGTCGCAGGGCCCGGGCGCCAGCGTCGACTTGCCGCGCTCCAGCCGCGAGATCTCCTGCAGGTCGTCCGCCAGCCGCTGAAGGTCATCGATCGATGTGTTCAGCATCGTCGACAGTTCGGCATCGAGGATGGACTGGTCTCCCGACCCGAGCCGTTTCGCCAGCTCGATGACCATCCGGATGGAGGTCAGGGGCGTGCGGATCTCGTGCGCAAAGGCACCCATTGCCTCACGCCGGTAATGGTCGGTCTCGCTCGACAAGAACTCCGAAGGTGCTGCCATCCCAGTACGGTTCCGACGATATTCCCTGTGCGTTCGTGCTGCAATGCGGGCTATGCCTGAGTGTGGGCCAGTGGTGGCCCGGGTCTGCGTGCCTGCCAGGCAAGGAGAAGGGGCGGCAGTCGTACGACCGCCGCCCCTTGCGAAGCTGTTCGCGTGCGCCTTAGCTGATGAACAGCGGCGCCAGCACCAGCGTGATTGTGCTCAGCAGCTTCACCAGCACGTGCAGCGCTGGCCCCGCGGTGTCCTTGAAGGGGTCACCCACGGTGTCGCCCACCACTGCCGCCGCGTGCGTCTCGGAACCCTTGCCGATGACGTTCCCGGCATCGTCCTTCAGCCCACCCGATTCGATGAACTTCTTGGCGTTGTCCCAGGCGCCGCCGGCGTTGTTCAGGTAGGTCGCCACCAGCACGCCGCCTATCGTTCCGACCATGAGCATGCCGGCCACCGACTCCCACCCCTCGTTGCCGTCGCCGCCGAAGGCGTACCGGAAGATGACGCCAACGAGGATTGGCAGGCCAACCGCAAGCACGCCTGGCAGCACCATTTCACGCAGCGCCGACCGCGTCGTGATGTCAACGGCGCGCGAGTAGTCGGGCCGGACTTCGCCGGTCATGATGCCGGGGTTTTCGCGGAACTGGCGGCGCACCTCTTCGATGATGCCACCCGCCGCCTTTCCAACTGCCCGGATCGCCAGCGAGCTGAACAGGAAGACGAGCATCACGCCCAGCAGGGCGCCCACGAACACGTCGACCTTGCCCAGGTTGATGGGCATGATGCGCGGCAGGGGCAGCGGGCTGCCTTCAATCCCCGCCACCGCCGACTCCTTCACGTCCCCATCGGCAATCTTCTTGCCGATGATGGCGGCCGTCTCATCCTCACCTGCGGTGACGAGCGACTCGACGTCCCGCTCCTTGAAGCCCGCCTCTTCAAGCGTCTTCAGGTAGCTCTCCACCGACTGGGCCGCTGCTGCCTTGACCGCTTCTCCGGGGGGCAGCAGGTCCTGGTCCTGCGCGAGCGTCACGTACCGCTCCGGGTCTTCATTCGCGATCTTCCCGAACTCGAGGCGAACCTCATCCAGGTAGGCCGTGAACAGAAGGAAGGCCGCCAGCGCCGCCGAGCCAACCGCGTACCCCTTCGTGAGGGCCTTCGTCGTGTTGCCGACTGCGTCGAGCGCGTCCGTGATCTCACGCGCCTCGGGCTTGGTGCCTGCGGCCATCTCGGTAATGCCGCCCGCGTTGTCCGTGATTGGGCCGAAGGTGTCCATGGCGAGCACATAGGCGGCCGACATAAGCATGCCCATCGTTGCCACTGCGGTGCCGAACACGCCGGTGGAAATGGTGCTCACGTTCGTCAGCTCGGCCTGCTCGCCGAGGGCGAACGACCCCACGAGCGCCACGCCCACCGTGATGGCTGTCACTGCCGTGGTCTCGAAGCCCACCGCCGTGCCGATGATCATGTTGGTGGCCGAGCCGGTCTTGCTCGCCTGCGCTATCTCCTGCACGGGCCGCCAGGCCCCCGCCGTGTAGTACTGCGTGATGTACACGAATGCTATGCCGGTGGCGATACCCACCAGGCCGCAGAAGAAGAACCAGTACCAGACGTCGTCGAGCATCACCTTGGTGGTGATGGCAAGGCCGCCAACGCTTAGAGCGGTGATGACCCAGTAGCCCCCGTTCAGGGCGCCCATTGGGTCCTTTATGCGCTTGGCCCAGAAGGGCACCGTGAGCATGCCGATGATGGTGGCGAAGACGCCGAAGGAGCGGAGCACGAGCGGGAACAGGATCCACTCCTCGCGCCCTGTTGCCGTGTAGATGGCAACGCCCAGGATCATGGCGCCGATGTTCTCGGCACTCATGGATTCGAACAGGTCGGCGCCGCGGCCCGCGCAGTCTCCCACGTTGTCGCCCACAAGGTCGGCGATGACGGCGGCGTTGCGCGGGTCGTCTTCAGGGATGCCGGCTTCAACCTTGCCCACGAGGTCTGCGCCCACGTCGGCGGCCTTCGTGTAGATGCCGCCGCCGAGCTGGGCGAAGAGCGCCACAAAGCTGGCGCCGAACCCGAAGCCCACGATCAGGAACGGAGCTTCGTCGATCGGATGGTCCAGCAGGCGGCTGTAGATGCCGAAGATGCTCGACACGCCGATGAGGCTCAGCGCCACGACAAGGAAGCCCGAAACGGCGCCACCCCGCAGCGAGGTGTTGATCGCGTCAGCGAGGCTGTTCTGGGCGGCCGCCGCAGTGCGCCCGTTAGCGCGCACCGCGATTGACATCCCGATGTAGCCCGAGACACCGGAAGCCAGCGCGCCCACGATGAACGCAATGCCGGTGAGTACGCCCGCCTCCGTCGACTCCTTGAAGACGCCGACGACAACGCCAACCACCACCGCGGTAACGATGGCCAGCATGCCGATGGTCCGGTACTGGCGGTTCAAGAAGGCGTTGGCGCCTTCCAGGATGGTGCCAGCTACCTCCTGCATCGCCTCCGTCCCGCGGTCGCGCCGCAGCACGTCGTATGCCAGCCAGATTGCGAAGAGCACCGCCGCGGCGCTCGCCGCCGGGATCATGATCAAGGCCAGTTGCATGGGCCTCCCCTCCAATGACCGGTTCTGCCAGGGTTAGTCGCGCAGGGCACACAGAAACGGCGGCCGCCCCGCGCGACGCGCCGAAGTGGTGCGGAGAATAGCAGGGGGCCAGGCTATGAGCGAATTGAACCGCGTCTTGCACCGGAGCTGTAGCCGGCCCGCCGGACGGTGCCGGGCCGATGGACAGGAACGGTGCGCGCGCTATCATCCGCCACTGTCTGCCGCCGCTCGGTGCCGGCCACAAGGAGCCAGCTCAATGAGATCCGCCCGCCTCGTCTCCGCCCTCGCTGCACTCGCCTTTTCCATTGCCCTCTCCGGTTGTGGCGGCGGCAATAGCACCGGGGAAACAGACCGCAGCGGCAGCGAAGTCCCCACCGCCCAGGCTACCCAGGCGTCGAGCACCCCGACTCCAGAGCGAATCCCAACCCTGGCCAACTCCGGTCCTTCACCGAGTGACCTCCTCGGGGCGCTTCTGACGCCCGGCGACGTGGCCACCGGCGCGGCGGCCGCTTCTCTCTGGCAGGGCTTCCCTGAAGTGTCCGCAGGTGGATACAACCTCGATCCCTCTGTGCCGCAAGACAAGGGTGAGGTGGCCTGGGTATTCGTGGAATGGGCTGTTCCCGGGGCCAAGGATGGCGACCCAGTACGGGGCCGCCTGCGTCAGTCGCTGCAACTCTTCAAAGATGAGAGCTCGGCAATCGCCGCACAGAAGAGTCACGTGCAGGCCGATGTGGACAACTTCGGTGCGAAGGTTGTCCCCGGGTCACTCATCGGCGATGAATCTGTCTACCTGCAGCTGAGCGACTCGGCCAACAAGGAGACGCCCTATGTGGTAACTGCCCGGTTCCGAGTGGGCAAGCTCGTGGGACGCATCGAGACGGCCCGTGCGACCGAGTACGACCGGACGGAGACCCTCGGGCCCATGGGCCGGGCTCTTGCGGCCAGGATGACGGTCGCCCTGGACGGGACGCTGGTGGCAAAGCCCCTCCGGCCACAACTTGCAGAGCTCATGCCTCCCCCCTCTGCCGCTGCCGGGGTCGGTCCGCAGCTGGCGGAAGTTCTGCGGCCCCCGGAGGCCTTCGCGCTACTCTCCGCCGGGGGGAAGTACTTCACCATCAGGTCAAGGCTGGAGGCGTCCGGCGTCACCGAGCTGGGCTGGCGCGCCTACGGCCTCGACGCCGACAAGACCCAGTTCGTGACGGCTACCCTCTTCCCGATGAGCAACGCTACTGCGGCACAGAGCTGGGTGGGTGGCCTGAAGGCGGACCCCGCACACAAGTCAGACCAGGTAGACCCGGGCAAGACCGGCACGAGTTCGGTCTTCGTGACCAATGGCGGCAAGTTGTTCGAGCTCCAGTTCAGCAAGGGGAAAGTGGTCGCCTCGGTAGTCTGCCGCAGCATGGTCGACGTGGCGAATACCTCTGCAAGATGCGAGGGCGCGGTCCGCAAGCTGGCTGAAGCATGGTACGCAGCGCTGCCAGAATAGGCCCTCGCCCTCCCGGATACGCCGTCGCCCCCTGATAATTGCCTCATCCTCACCAGGGGCCCTCCCTTCATGCGAGAAGTAGCCGAGCTCAATGGCGACGGCATCGCCGCCGAACTGCGCGACTCCATCCATATGCTCAACGAGGCGCTCGGAAGCCCAGTTTCGTTCCGGCCGGTCGACTGGTCGCTCGCAAGGCGCGAGTCCGAACCCGCCGCCCTCGATGAAGGCATCGAAATGACCCGCGAGCTCGGCGTGGCAATGAAGTACCCCACCGTCACCGAGAGTGTCAGTCCCAACCAGGTGCTTCGCGACCGCCTCGGCCTCGCGGTCATCCACCGTCCCTGCCGGAGCTACCCGGGCATCAGCCGCAACTACACGGGTAGCATCGACCTGCACGTGGTTCGCGTGGCCACCGGTGGCACCTACGAAGACGCCGGCCACCGCATCGGCTACCACTCGGCCGTCAGCATCCGCATCATGGAGCGCACCCCCGTGGAGCACGCCGCCCACTTCGCCTTTCGCCTCGCCGAGCGCCACCGGCACAAGGTCGTGTCGACCAGCAAGTACACCATCCAGCGGGCCGCCGATGGCCTCTTCGAGGAGGTGGTGGCAGAGGTCGCGAAGGAGTACCGGAACGTCACGCACGAACGGGAGCTCTTCGACTCTCTCCTTGCCCGGCTCATCATCAAGCCCGAAACGTTCGACGTGATCGTGACCCCGAACGAGTACGGTGACTTCCTGAGCGATGCGGTCTACGGCCTGATCGGTTCCATCGGCCTCGGGGCGAGCGCCTCATACGCCTTCACGCCCAGCCATCAGCCGAACATCGGCATCTTCGACCCGGCCGGTGGCACCGCGCCCGACATCGCCGGCAAGGGCATCGCCAACCCTTCGGGAGCCATCGAAGCCTACGGCTACCTGCTCCAGTACTGCGGCCACTTCGAAATGGGCCGGCGGCTCGTCGACGCGGTGCACGACTGCATCGCCGCCGGCGAAAGCACTCGCGACCTCGGCGGCACGCTCGACACAAAGGGGTTCACGGCTGCCGTTGCCGCAAGGGGACTGGCGGCTTTGTAGCCAGGGAGCTATGCCCGCTGGAGCTGGAGCCGGGTCGCATCCAGGGATGCTCACGGTCTCCAGGGGCACCTCCGGTTCCGGGAGCCCTCACCGGTCTGCGGCCTGGGGGACTCACCCCGCGGATACCACCACCGGTCCGGCTAGATCACGTCGACGGCCTCGTCAGAAGAGACCTCGCCGCCAAGGGCCTCCGTGGCCCGCCGGAGTGCGATTGCCATCGTCAGGTCGCCTCGCGTCTTCTCGAGGATCCCGCGCGTCTGGTCCGTGGTTCGGCGCAGCCCCCCGGTCATCGCGTCCGGGAAGTCGATCGAAACAAGCACAGAGTAAATGTCGTCCATCGCCTGCAGGAGCTCTTCGCACCCTGTGAAGTCGCCCGCCCGCAGCCGATCGAGCAGGCTGCGCCGCAGCTCGCCCACAGCCTCGGCGGTGCCGTTGAGGTATGCCGGGTACTCAACCCCCAGCTCCTCGGGTGACGGTAAGGGCCTCCCGGAGATCAGCGCCAGCGTCGTCTGGGCCTCCGCATACTCCTTTTGGGCGTCATGCAAGAACCCCGCGTAGTACACGTCGCCGTGCCCGGCGAGTGCGCCCACCGCTTCGTCGCGCACCTCGCGCGCGCTGTTCAGCAGCGCGGCCGCTTCGGCGAACTCGCCCCTGTGCACCGCGCGGATGGCATTTGCGCTCATGCGAATGATGGTGCGGCTCGCTGCCAGGCCCTTCTCTCGAGCGGAGTTCTTCTCGGCGAAGTTGCCCAGGATCCTGGGGATGATCTCGTCAAGCGGTGAAGTGTCAGCCACGGGGCGCCCCACGGACCTGGCGAGGGCTTCTCGCCTGCCTCACAGGTCCTTCACCGGCTCCGGCAGCTCGCCTTCGCGGGCCGCGTCGATCATCTCGCGGGCGCCATCCGGGAGGTCCATCCCGTACTGTTCGAACTTCTTCTCCACCCACGACCCTATCTGTCGCGGGTCGCGGTAAGCGTCGGGCCCACCCCCGCCATCGCCAGGGTCACCGTACTTCTCGATGATGTCGGCCCGGCTGTACGTGCGCCCGAACTTCGACATCATGCGGGCGGTCTTCGCGCTCCCGCAATGCTCACACGGGGGCCGCACTTCCGTGTCGACCTTGCGCGAGAAGTGGTTCGTTATCTTCCCGCAGTCGCTGCAACGAAACTCGTAGATGGGCATGCCCCAATCGTAGCGCATCCTCCGCGGACGGCTGAAGCCCTACAACGGTCCGGCCGCCCCCGGTAGACTCCCCCGGGAGCCGCCAACGACGGCGCGGCAGAGGGAGTGCAGACGTGAACCTCTTTGACCTATCGGGCGAAGTCGCCTTCATCACCGGTGGAAACGGCGGGATCGGCAGGGGGATCGCGCTCGGACTCGCCTCCGCGGGCGCCGATATCGCAATCGCTGCCCGCGATTCGAGCAAGTCCCAATCCGTGCGTGCGGAGGTCGAAGCCCTCGGCCGCCGCGCCGTCGCCGTGGACTGCGATGTCACGTCGCGCACAAGCATCGATGGGGCGGTGAAGGCCGCCCTTGACGCGTTCGGGAAGATCTCCGTCGTCGTTAACAACGCCGGCATCGGCCGCAGCAGCCCGCCCGAAACGTTGAGCGAAGACGACTGGGACGCGGTGGTCGATACCAACCTGAAGGGCACGCTGCTGGTGTCGCAGGCGTGCTTCGGGGCCCTCGTCGCCAACGGGCGGGGGAAGATCATCAACATAGGGTCCGAGTATTCGCTCTTCGGCTCTGCAATCGGCCTGCCGTATGGGGCGAGCAAGGGCGGGGTAATTACCCTCACCTACGGCCTTGCCGACGCCTGGGCTGTCCACAATATCCAGGTCAACGCCCTCCTCCCGGGCGTTATCGAGACGGACATATGGCGCGGCTCGCTGGCGGTCCCCGACTTCCGCGCCCGCCTGGAAAGGCGTACCCCGGCCGCCCGCATCGGTCTGCCCGAAGACATGGCAGGCCCGGCCGTGTTCCTGGCGTCGCGCGCCTCGGATTTCGTCACCGGGCAGTGGTTCGCCGTCGATGGCGGCGTCAACATTGCCGACCCTGTCATCCACTGAAGACTACTCGTCGGGAATCTCCACCCCGCGGAAATGCTCCACATGCGCCGTCTGGCCTCCCGGGCCGAGGTCCACGCTGACAACATCGATGCGCACCCGTTCGGGGTCGATGCCTCCGGCCTCGCAGTAGTCCATGGCGCATTGCCACATTCGCCGCAGCTTGACCGGGCCCACCGTTTCGGCGGCGAGGCCGGGAGCTGCCCGGCGCGTCCGCACCTCAACGAAAACCACGTCGCCTCCGTCGTGCGCCACGATGTCGATCTCGCCGCCGGGCGTGCGCACGTTCCGCGCAACCACGCGCATGCCGCCTGCCTCAAGGCGGTGGGCGGCTACCCGCTCCCCGAATTCGCCCAGCCGCTGGCGCTCGTTCACAGGGGCAGCGTCCACTGCGCCACGGGTGCGTACGACCGGCGATGAATGGCGCACGGACCCCGTGCCGCCAGCAACCGCCTGTGCTCCGGCGTTGGGTAACCCTTGTTCCGGCAGAAGCCATACCCGGGGTACTCCTCGCAGAGCTCGTCCATCAGCGCGTCGCGGGCGACCTTCGCGATGACCGATGCCGCCGCCACCGCCACGCTGAGCATGTCGCCCTTGATTACCGGGCGCACGCCTGGCAACGGCAGGTCGAGCGCGTCGGAGATGACGTGCCCCGGCCGCTCTGGCAGCTGCTCGATGGCTCTCAGCATGCAGAGACGCCGCGCCGGCAGAATCCCCAGGCGGTCTATCTCCTCGTGGGTCGCCCACCCGATGGCGAACGGAACACTCCGGCGGATCTCGGCCGCCAGGCGCTCCCTTTCCGTCCCCGGAAGGAGCTTTGAATCACGAACCTGCCCGAACCAGCCGAGCCGCCGGTTTCCCGTGAGTGCCACCGCCGCCGCCGTCACCGGACCGGCAAGCGGCCCGACTCCGGCCTCGTCGACCCCGGCCACAAGGTGGATGCCCTTTCGCCAGGCCTCGCGCTCAAATCGAAGCGTCGGTGCGGGTGTGGCCATCCCGTCGCCATCGTAGGCTGCACGCGCACCGCTGAAAAGCTCCAAAAGTCCACGCCATCGGCGACGCGGGCGTGCCACAATGGTGCCAATGCCAGCAAGCGAGGGCCATGTCTACATCGTGGGCGCGGGGCCTGGCGATCCCGGTCTCATCACCGTGGCCGGCGCACGCGCCCTCGCCCGGGCCGGCGTGGTTCTCTATGACGCCCTTGCTCCCGCTTCGCTCCTTCGCCATGCCAGTCCCGGCGCCGAGGTGCGCTACGTTGGCAAGCGGGCGGGCCAGCACGCGCTCTCGCAGGCAGACATCGAATCCCTGGCCGTGCGCCTCGCTCGCAGCGGGAAGATCGTTGTTCGCCTCAAGGGCGGCGATCCCTTCGTCTTTGGGCGCGGCTCTGAAGAAGCCATGGCCTGCGCCCGCGCGGGCGTCCCCTTCACCGTCATCCCGGGCATCAGCTCCGCCATCGCCGCGCCCGCCTACGCCGGTATTCCCGTCACTCACCGGGGCGTCGCCGCGTCCTTCATGGTGATCACCGGCAGCGAAAGCGGCCCCGGCGAGCCCGGAGCCACGGTCGACTGGAAGGCCGCTGCAGGCACCGGCACCCTTTCCATCCTCATGGGGGGCTCGACGCTGGGGGAGGCCATGAGCCGCCTGATGGCCTTTGGGAAAGAGCCTTCTACCCCCGCCGCCTGCGTGCGCTGGGGAACGCGGCCTGATCAACAGGTCGTGAAGGGAACAGTCGCCACCATCGCCGCCCTCGCCGCCTCAGCCGGGCTCTCTTCGCCGCTGGTTACGGTGGTTGGGCCCGTCGTCGACCTTGCCGGAGAGATCGCCTGGTTCAACCCGGGTCCGCTCGCCGGCCGGACCGTTGTCGTGACCCGCGCCCGCGAGCAGGCCAACGGCCTTGCGGAAACGCTCGAAGAGCTCGGCGCCACGGTTGTGGAAGCGCCCATCATCCGCATCCAGTCCATCGCCCCCAACGGTCCGCTTCGCAAGGCTCTCCTGGAACGGCCCGCCTGGGTGGTCTTCACCAGCGCCAACGCCGTCCGGGCCTGCGTGGGCGAGCTGCTCTCTGCCGGCGCCGACGTGCGAGAGCTCGCCGCATCGCGGATAGCCGCAGTCGGCCCGGGAACGGCCGCCGCCCTGGCAGAGGCCGGTCTGCGTCCGGACTTCGTCCCCCCTTCCCCGGCCGCTGACTCCCTCGCGGCGGCGCTGCCCGGCGTCGACGGACGCAGGGTGCTGCTCCCGCTCTCCGCCCTCGCCGACGATCGGCTTGCGCGGGGGCTCTGCGAGCGCGGCGCCCTCGTCCAACAGCATCCCGCTTACGACACCATCCCCGCACCCCTGGACGAGGAGCGGGTACGGCAGGTGATTGAGGCCG
Source organism: bacterium (assembly GCA_003577245.1). Classification (GTDB taxonomy): domain Bacteria; phylum Chloroflexota; class Dehalococcoidia; order Tepidiformales; family Tepidiformaceae; genus UCB2. The sequence goes on from QEVS01000010.1 coordinate 83,257, forward strand.
ACGCGATCACCTTCACGAGCGCGTCGACTGCCCGTTTTCTTCGTCAGGCCATCGGCGAAGCCGCGGTTCACAGCCGCACAAGGCTCGTAAGCATCGGCCCGCAAACCTCCGAGGCAGTGGTGGACGCCTTCGGCCGCGTCGACCGGGAGGCTGCCAGCCCGGACCTCGAATCGCTGGCCCATGCGGTCCGGGAGGCGCTTGCATGGGCCTGATCATCGATTTCCAGCCGGTAGCGGGTCACGCCCTCGTGGTGGGCGGCGGAACGGTGGCCACCCGCAAGGTGAAGAGCCTGGCCGAGGCGGAGTTCGCCACCACCGTCATCGCCCCCGCGGTTTCGAGCGAAATCCGTCTCACCCCGAGGACTACTGTTGTCGAGCGCGAGTTCCAGCCTGCCGACCTTCAGCAGGAGCCCGCCTGGGCCCTCGTCATCGCCTGCACCGGTTCGCGCGAAGTCAACCGTGAAGTGGGGAGGCTCGCCCGCCTTGCCCGCCTCCCCGTCCTTGTAGCCGACGCCCGCAACGAGAGCACCTTCTTCATGCCCGCGGTGATCCGCGACGGCGACCTGGCCGTGGCCGTGTCCACCGGCGGCGCCTCGCCGGGAACAGCGCGCTGGATCCGCGAACAGATAGTCGGCGCCATCGGTCCCGGCTGGGCGAAGATGGTCTCCCTGGCGCGCGCTGAGCGCGAGACCCGCCGCGGCCGTCCGCACGGTCGGCAGTCGAACGATGGCTAGGGCGCTCGTCCTCGCCGGGCATGGTTCGCACCTCGACCCCGCCTCCAGCCGCCCGGTTCACGAGCACGCGCTTCGCCTGCGCGCACGGGGAACCTTCGACGAGGTGCGTTGCGCCTTCTGGAAGGAGGAGCCCCCGCTCTCTCGCATCCTCGAGGCCTGTGATGCCGATGACGTGACCATCGTCCCGGTATTCATCTCCAACGGCTATTTCACGCGCACCGTGCTGCCCCGCGAGATGGGCCTCACCGGTCCGATCTCGCACATGAGCGGGAAGCTCGTTCGCTACACCGAACCCGTGGGTTCGCACCCCGCCCTTGCCGAAGTCATCGTCGAGCGCGCACTCGAAGCCGGCGCCGGACCCGCAACGGGTGTCGCCGTCCTTGGCCATGGCACGCCACGCAACCCTGAATCGGAGCGCAACGTCTTCTTCCAGGCCGGGCTGGTAGCGAAGATGGGCCACTTTGCCGCGGTTGCAGCGGTCTTTCTCGAACAGGAGCCGAACATGCGCGACGTCTTCCAGCGCCTCGACACCAGGGAGATCGTGATGGTCCCGCTCTTTGTTGCTGAAGGCTGGCATGTGGGCGTCTCCATCCCAATGGACATGGCCATCGGCGCGGGCGAGCTCCGGCGCGACGATCGCACTCTCCGCTTTGCTGCTCCGGTGGGGACCCACCCCCTGCTGGCCGGCGTAATCAACGATCTCGCCTCCGCGGCCGCTGCCTGGCGATGAGAATCGAAGCCGCCATCGCCGCCCGCACCAGCTTCCGCCTGGGCGAAATCGAGGTGCGGTTCGATGGTCCGGTCGCGGTCGTCTCCGGCCCGCCGGGTGGCGACACCGCCCCTGTCGAGGTCTCGCTCGAAGTCCTCCGTGAGTTCGTGCGCGCCGATGACCATGGCCGCTACCGTCCGCTGCCCGGTGCTCGCACCCTGCCGCATGGCTGGGAAGTCCGCTGCGCCAGCGCCGGCGAGCTCCGCACCGCCATCGATGAGGTCTACCCGCTCGCCCTGCAGCACATCAGCCAGCACGAACGAGGTGACCTGCGCGTGGTCGCGCTCGACGACGTGCTCCAGCGGCAGTCCGGGCGATACGCCCTTGCCGCCGGCCTTTCCGGTAAAGGCCGCGAGGCCGCCTGCCGGGCCCTCTGCAGCCGCTGCGTGAGGACGCCTTCCTGGCAGGAAGGCACGCTCCCAGAAGAGGCGATTCCCTGTCCTGAAGCGTGCAGCGTTCTCATTGCGCTTTGCCGCGAGGCCGCCCTCTGGGAGAGCTCGCCGCCCGCGCCCTCCCCGGCAAACCCCACCCTCCCGTTCGCTCAATTCGAAGCTCCCGGCAACGAGGTTCGCGAAGCATATCTCGCTGCCCACTTCGCTGCCCCGCCGCCCGGACCTGTACAGCACCGCCCGGCACGGAGACGATGACCATGTTGGACAACGAGACCATCCGCGATGCCGCTCGAAGCCTCTTCCCCGGCGGGGTGAACAGCCCGGTTCGCTCGTTTCGCGCGGTGGATGGCGCCCCCCGGCCGATTGTTCGCGGCCAGGGCGCCCACGTCTTCGACGCCGGCGGTACGCGCTATATCGACTACATGGGCGCGTTTGGGCCCCTGCTGCTCGGGCATGCGCACCCGGCAGTGACGGCCGCCATCCAGGCCGCTGCGGCCGAGGGCACCGCCTTTGGCGCCCTGACCCCCGGCGAAGTCGAGCTGGGCCGCAGGGTCGTCGAGGCCACCGGGCTCGAACGCATCCGTTTCGTGAACTCCGGCACCGAGGCGACCATGACCGCCATCCGGCTGGCGCGTGCCGCCACGGGGCGCCAGCTGGTGGTCAAGTTCGATGGCGGTTACCACGGCCACAGCGACGGCCTGCTGGTGAAGGCGGGAAGCGGCGTCGCCACACTCGGCCTCAGCGATTCGGCCGGTGTGCCGCAGGCGATTGCGGGGCTCACTGCCGTGCTGCCCTACAACGACGCGGCGGCTCTCGGCCGGTGGTTCGCGGAACATGGCCCGGAAACGGCCGCCATCATCGTCGAGCCCGTCGCCGGAAACATGGGGCTCGTCGCCCCGAAGCGGGACTTCCTCGATGCCCTCCAGCGGTTGCCGCACGAGCACGGCGCCCTGCTCATCGCCGATGAAGTCATCACGGGGTTCCGGCTGCGGTATGGCCTTTCCGGGCTGCTGCCCGGCGCTGACATCGTCTGCCTGGGGAAGATCATCGGTGGCGGTCTCCCTGTGGGCGCCTTTGGCGGCAGCGCGAAGCTCATGTCACAGATTGCACCCGAAGGCCCCGTGTACCAGGCAGGCACCCTGAGCGGCAACCCGCTGGTCATGGCGGCCGGGGTTGCTACCCTCGACGCCCTTGCCGGCGGCGCCCCCTACCGCCGGGCCGAAGAGCTGGCCCGCCACCTCGAGAACGCCCTTGGCGCGGCTGCCTCGCGGGCGGGCGTCGAGGCAGCCGCGGTCCGTGTGGGTTCGATGCTCACCCTGTTCTTCCGCCACGAACCGCCCCGCAACTACTCCGAAGCGCGCGAGTCCGACTCCTCGAAGTTCGCCGCCTTCCACGCGGCGATGCTCGCCCGGGGTGTGATGCTCCCGCCGTCGCAGTTCGAGACGTGGTTTGTCTCCGCGGCCCACACCGAGAGCGACATCGACGCCACCGCCTTCGCCGCCCACGAGGCCATGTATGCCCTTGCCGCCGGTGCCACGCCATGACGGCGCTCCGCCTTGGGACCCGCGGCAGCCGGCTCGCTCGCGTCCAGAGCGAGCAGGTGGCCTCCCTGCTGCGTTCTGCGCATCCGGGCATCGAAGTGCGCCTGGTCGAAATCGCCACCGCCGGCGACCGCGACCAGGCGACCCCGCTCTCCGACGGCACGGGCTGGTTCACCACCGCCATCCAGGAGGCGCTCCTCAGCGGCGATGTCGACTTCGCCGTGCACAGCTACAAGGACCTGCCCACCGCTCACCCCGAGGGCCTTGTGATTGCCGCTGTTCCAGCCCGGGAAGATCCGCGCGATGCTCTTGTGAGCCGCGACGGCGCGCCGCTTGCTGAGCTCCGCCAGGGCGCCGTGATCGGCACCAGCTCGCCGCGCCGCGAAGCCCAGGTGCTCGCCCTCAGGCCCGGCCTTCAGCTTCAGCCCATCCGCGGCAACGTCGATACACGCGTTGCGAAAGTCGATACCGGCGAGTTTGACGCGGCCGTTCTCGCTCTTGCCGGTCTCCGCCGGCTGGGCCTCGAGTCACGCATCTCACACATCTTCACCCTCGACGAGATCCTGCCCGCTCCCGCGCAGGGTGCCCTGGCCGTGGAGTGCCGCGCGGATGATGCCCGTACTCGCGCGCTGCTCTCCGCTATTCATGACCATTCAGTGGCCGCTTGCGTAACGGCAGAGCGATGCTTCCTCGCTGCCCTTGAAGCCGGCTGCAGCTTTCCCGCCGCGGCGCACGCGGAGCTGGGCGGCACCACGCTCTCCATCCGGGCGATGGTGGCCCGCGATGGCGCCATTGCCCGCGCTCACATCAGCGGACCATCCGAAACGGCGGGCGAGCTTGGCCGCGCCCTCGCTGCTTCGCTCGTCAGCGCAACGTAGCCTATCGAAAACGGCCCCGGCGAGGAGGCAAGAGGGTGCGCCCTGCCCGCAGATGCCCCATCCGTGCCATGGGCAGCCTGCTACGCCCCCGGCTCTAAGGCAGTCCGCCGTGTTGCCGCCACTTCTGCCACGGGCGCTCCTTCCACGTGGACCTTCGGCAGCCACTTGAGCCACGGTGGCAGGTACCAGTTGAGGTCTCCCAGCAGCGCCATGCTTGCCGGCACAAGCACCGTGCGAATGATGGTGGCATCGAGGATGACGGCGACAGCGAGGCCAAACCCCATCTGCTGGAACATCGTCAGCTCACCCATCGCGAACCCTCCGAAAACGGCCACCATGATGAGCGCCGCACCAGTGATCATGCCCGCCGTGTTCTGCACCCCGTGGCGCACCGAGGCCGCATTGTCACCCGTGGCGTCGAAGTGCTCGCGGATCCTTGTGAGCAGGAACACGTGATAGTCCATTGAGAGCCCGAAAAGCATCGCGAACATGAACAGCGGTACCCACGACTCTATCCGCTCCACCTGGCGGAACCCCAGCAGCTCCGCCCCCACCCCCTGCTGGAACACCAGGGTCATGACTCCGTAGGCCGCGCCCACCGAGAGCAGGTTCATCAGGATCGCCTTTAGCGGCACCACCACGCTCCGGAAGATCACCAGCAGGATGAGGAAGCTCAACCCCAACACGAAAGCCAGGACGACGGGCGTGACCCCGGTGATCACCGTGCTGTAGTCGATGTCCCGGGCCGTTTCCCCGCCAACCGAGACCTCTGCCCCCGTGCCCGCGAAGGCGGCCGGGATGTATTGCGAGCGCAGCCGCTCGACGGCCTGGATGGCGTGGCTGCCCAGCGGGTCCCCGCTGACCGCCACTGTCACCAGCGCCAGGTCGCCGGCTTCGTTGGCCTCCACCATTGGCCGGCTGAAGTTGGGGTCCGCGAACAGTCTTTCGCGGAGCTCGTCGATAGCCGCTGCAACCTCCGGTGAATGCACGTCTTCCGCGTCGATGACGATGTCTGCCGGGCTCAGGAGTCCCGCGCTGAACTCGCTGTCCAGCAATGAGAAGGCGCGGTAGGCCACGCTGCTTTCGGGGAGCGAAGCCACGCCGGCGAAGCCGAGCCTCGCGTTCAGATAGGGCACCCCGGCGACAAGCAGCAGGGCAACGGAGGCCACGATGCTGGCCACCCGGCGCTTCATGACGAAACTCGCAGTCCGCGCCCAGAAGCCGCCTTCGTTCGGGCTGCTTGCCCGGCTGCCGGGGAGCGGGATCGTCCCCAGGTTCACCCGGTCGCCCAGCAGGCGAAGCAATGCGGGGAGAAGCGTAAGGGCCGCGGCGACGGCCACGATGACGACGATCACAGCCCCGGCCGCGACGCTCTGGAAGAGGCTTGATGGCACCAGGAACATGCTGAAGAGCGCGACCACCACGGTCATCCCCGAGAAGAGCACGGCACGGCTGGCCGTGGCGCCCGTTCTCTCGATGGCTTCATCGCGGCCGCGGCCGGAACGGCGTTCCTCTCGGAAGCGCTGGACGATAAGCAGCGAGTAGTCGATCCCCACGGCCAGGCCGGTCATCGTGATCATGTTCACAGTGAAGATGGAAAGCTCGAACGCGCTGGCGATCAGGGCCGTAATGCCCAGCGAGACGGCAATGGCCACCATCCCCACAACGATCGGCACGCCGGCAGCTACCAGCGCCCCAAACACCACCACAAGTACCACAAGCGCGATCGGCAACCCCACGATCTCGGCCGCCCGCAGGTCCTTCTCCGCGGTCTCGGTGAACGCCCGTGAGATGCTGCCTTCGCCGCCCGTGACCACGGAGAAGCCATCGCGGCCGTCGTAGCGCTCCAGCAGAGCCATCAGTGGCTGCACCGTCTCCGCGGCCTCGTCCACGGTCCCCGATAGCACCACGGGGATGAGGAGCGTGGCCTGGTCATCGGAAAGCAGCGCCGAATCGAGCGACTCGTAGTAGTTCAGCGCCATGACCACGCCCGGCGTGGCCACGATCTCGGCCAGCAGCCGGCCCGCCCTGTCGCGGAAGTCTTCGTCCAGGACCGTCCCGTGGTCCGACCTGATGAGCACGAACTCGCGTACCTCCTGGGGGCCGCGGAGGCGCTCCTCCAGGAGCTTTTCGGCGCGGCTGGACTCGGTCTCGACGCGCATTTCCATGCCCGTCGAAAGCTGCCCGGCCATTGCCGAAGCAGCTGCGATTCCGGCCACAAGGAGGAGGGCCCAGGCGGTGATCACCGTCCAGGGTCGCCTTGCGGCAAATCGCGCCATTGCCCGGGTGATTGATTTCTGTGCCATGTCAATGTTCCTTATTCCCGGGCGAAGCCGGTTTCAATGTGCACCGGCGCCCGCAGCCAGCACGATGCGGCTGAACAGGCCCAGCATGACTTCGGCGTCGAATTCGTCGCCCATCTCCAGGTCGATGATCCCGAGGCCCAGCACGAGCGCGTTCAGGAGCACGCTCAGTCCCCGCGGATCCAGGCCGGCCGGGATCTCCCCCGCCTGCTGGGCTGCGAACACAAATCCCTCCACAAGCCCGATGGCGTACTCGCGGAAAGATCTCGTTTCCTCTCGCACCACGCCGCCCGTCCGCGCCGAGCTGAGGGCGCATTCGAGGTCAAGGCATACCGTCTCGCGGTCCCTGAGCTCGACCAGTGCCAGCCGGCCGGCTTCGAGCATGGCTTCGAGCATGCTGCCGGAATTGGCCCGCGCCTGTTCGAAGGCCCGCCGCGTGCGTTCCTGGCCTTCAGCAAAGGTCGCCGCGACCAGGTCATCCTTCCCCTGGAAATACCGGTAGATGGCGCCCGTGCTCAGCCCGGCCTCGGCCGCGATCTCGCTCATGGTGGCGGCCTCGATGCCGCGGCGCGCAAACACGGAGCGGGCCGCGCTACGGATGGACTCGACCCGGGCGTCGATGTGGGCTTGCGTGACCCTGGTCAACGGTGGACTCCGGCGGGTGAATGAATAGTCATTGAAATGAATGGACATTCATTCAGATGAACGAACGTTAACAAGAACCTTCCCCGGCGTCAACCCCGGCCGCAGAACCTTCCGAGAACTACTCGTTGCCGGAGCGGCGGCAGAGACGCGTCCGTCTGCTCAAGTGCGCCCTCGCGGTGCGGACGCACCGCGCGAATCGCGGGGATAGCCGTGCGCCATCGGTCAGGAGGGGCGGGGCTGCTCCGTTGCTGCCCGGCCTTCGATTGCGGGTCCACCCCGGGGAACATACCCCGCTTCGAACGCGGCCACGATGGAACGGGGCGTGAGCACAAACGCCTCGGCGCCGGCCGCCGTGCCTATCGCCTCACCGTAGCCCTCGAACCTCCACGGGTAGAGTTCGCCCCCCCAGGTGATGAAGGCATCCCCCGGCGTTTCGGCGAACGTCACGAACGTCCCCGGTGGAAGCGAACCGGCAGCCGCCGTGAATGTGCGTTTCTCGCGTCGCGGTCCCACACGCTCCTCGTGCAGCACCCGGTCGATCACGTCGGCAGCGGCTGGTCCTTGCATTCCCGCCGCGCGGGACCACGCCTCCACGAATCGCCGGTAGTCCTGGCGGCGGCAGAAGGCGCATGGCCGGTGCCCCGCGGCCAGGGCCGTCGCCTCGTCAAGGAAGAACAGCTCCGTGTAACCATTGCCCATCACCTCGCGCCACCAGCCCCTGAACTCGGTGACGCAGCAGATCCAGCGCCGGCTCACCCAGCGGCGGCCTGTAAGCTGCTTGTCCTCAGTGTGCAGGCGGCCTCCACGGTTCCCCATGAACTGGCCTCGCGCCCGGTTTGCGACGATTTCGCCGAAAGGCGTTACACGGTTCTGCAGCGTCACGTTCTCCGGCCCTCGCAGTTCAGAAGAGCAGCTCGCCACCTTTTCGCGGAGTTGCGAGCGCCTTGCCTGCGGGGGCGCGCCACTCCACCCACCTCTGCAGGTCAACCGGGTCGAACGGCCCGATGGCGTCGAATCGCCCCGGGTCGAACACGGCCGGGGTGCGGTCCTCCCGTGGGCGCGGCAGCGCGGTCAGCTCGGCCCGGAACACAATCGCCAGCTCCCACCCGCCCCCGGGCGGGTTGAACGACATCACGTCCACCAGCGAGAGGTCCGAGATAGCGCCGTCGCACCAGTCGTCAGCAAGCTCCGAAGCAGTCATATAGGGGTTGCCGGCGAATTCGAGCACGCTCCACGGCAACCACCTTCCCTGCGCTTCCCGGGCGCGCACGTCGAATGTCACCATGCGTCCTTCGTGCACCGGTACCAGGTACACCGTCACCATGGTTCCCTGTTTCACCGGCCTATCCTGGGGGGGACCGAAGTACGCTCGTTGTGCCATGGCGCCTTCAGATGAGACCGCTGAAAAGGTGGTCGTCATCGAACGGGCCCACCGCCGCGATGGTGGCGCTTCCCGGCTGCAGCAGCTGGCCCGCCACGCGCAGCATGTCGTCCATGGTCACGGCATCGATACGTTCGGCCGCCTCGTCGACCGTCAGTATCTGCCCGAGCAGCATCTCCTGGCTCCCCATCCAGCCCGCCACCGAACGAGTGTCCTCCATCCGGAGCTGGATCCGGCCGCGGGCCATCTGCCTTGCCTTCTGAAGCTCCTGTTCGGTGAGGTCGCTAATGAGCTTCCCGATCTCGGCCAGCGAGACCTCAAGGGTGGTGCGAGCATTCTGTGGGTCGCAGCCTGCGTAAACGGTGATCGATCCGGCATCTCTGAACTCGCTCGGGTAGCTGTGAACGTCGTAGACCAGCGCCCGCTCCTCGCGTAGCTCGAGGAAGAGCCTGCTCGACATCCCTTCGCCAAGCACCGTGCTGATGAGGTCGACAACAAACCGGTCCGGGTGGGTGACAGGTACCGTCGGGTAGGCCAGGCAGATGTGGGCCTGCTCGCTATCCTTGTGCTGAACGGCGATGCGCGGACGCCCATCCCTCGGCTGCACCGGGTACCAGCACCCGGGTTCGGCGCCCGGCATATCGCCCAGCCAGCGCGTGACTTCTGCGACCACGCGCTCGTGCTTCACGTTCCCGGCCGCCACGAGCACCATGTTCGCCGGCACATACTGCGCCGCCAGGTACCGGTTTACCGAATCAAGCGGGATGGCCCGGACGCTTTCGGGGGTTCCGCCGACGTTGCGCCCCAGGGGCTGGCTGGGCCAGAGCGTCTCATCGATCAGGATGCCGGCCAGCTCTGCCGGGCTGTCTTCGACGGCTGCCAGCTCCTCCAGGATTACGTGGCGCTCCTTCTCCAGCTCAGCTGAGTCCATCACCGGCGAACGCACCATATCGCAGAGGATATCGATGGCTTCGCTTGCCGCGGTGTGAGGCACCTTGGCGTAGTACACCGTGATTTCGCGGTCGGTGGCGGCGTTGTGCATCCCTCCAACCGACTCGATGGCTTCCGAGATATCGCGCGCCGTGGGCCTGCGCGAAGCCCCCTTGAAGAGCATGTGCTCCAGGAAGTGCGATAGCCCGGCCTCGTGGTCCTGTTCGTACCTGCTGCCGGCGCCGGCATAAACGCTGATGGTGGCCGAACGGGTATGGGGCAGCTCCGCAGTGACGACCCGAAGGCCATTGGCAAGAACGGTCTTATTGAACATTAGCCGGGTCGCGCCTCCCGCACGGAAGACTGATTGTAGGGGTCGCCCGGCACCATGGGAAACGCCTCTCTGCGGGCTGCCGCATCGAACCCGGGCGCCCGTATTCCCGGTTGAACTGGTGTGCGCAGGCGTGCGGTGCGCGGGTACGCCATTGTCCCGCCGTGGCGCCTACTCGTCGACGACAGCCTCCGCCTCTATTTCGACCAGCATCTCCGGGCGCATCAGCGCCTTCACCTCCACCATCGTCGCGGCCGGGCGCACATCCCGGAAGAACTCACCGTGCGCTCGCATGATCGCCTCCGATTGCGCGATTCCGGTCACGAACATGCGCGTGCGCACCACATCCCCCATGCCGGCGCCGGCCTCCGCCAGGGCCCTGCCAATGATCTCGAAGCACCGCTTCGCCTGCGCATAGGCGTCGCCTTCACCGTGGATGGTGCCATCGGGATTGGCCGCGGTGGTTCCGCTGACGGCGATGAAGTTCCGCACTCTAACCGCCCGCGAATACCCGAACGGCTCTTCCCATGGCCCGCCCGACGAGATGCACTTCCTGGTCATTCTTCCTCTCCTGTTCCGGCGGCAGCGGAATCATCAGTTGCCCACAGGGCAGGCTGCGCTCCCGTGCCACGCGGCGCTTCGATCCCAAGATGCCGGTAGGCCCCGGCTGTGGCCACGCGCCCGCGGGGAGTCCGCTGCAGGAAACCGCGTTGCAGCAGGAACGGCTCGTATACGTCCATGATCGTGTCCGCTTCTTCCCCAATCGAGGCCGCGATGGTGTCCAGCCCCACCGGCCCCCCTGCGAACTTCTCCACGATGCAGCGGATCACCATGCGGTCCGTCTCGTCCAGGCCAAGGTCATCTATCTCCAGCAGGGCCAGGGCTTCGCGCGTCGACTCCAGCGTGATGGCTCCGCCTCCTCGCACCTCCGCGTAGTCGCGGGCACGCCGTAGGATGCGGTTGGCGATGCGCGGCGTCCCCCGCGAACGGCGCGCTATCTCGAAGGCGGCATCCTCGGGCAACGGCACCCCGAGAATCCGCGCCGAGCGTCGCACTATCTGCGCCAGCGTGGGCGCGTCGTAGAAGTCGAGGCGGTAGACCGAGCCGAACCGGTCCCGCATCGGCGCGCTCACCATTGCATACCGCGTGGTCGCGCCAATGAGTGTGAATTTCGGCATCGCCAGCCGTACCGACCGGGCGCCCGGCCCCTTCCCTATTACCAGGTCGAGCGCGAAGTCCTCCATGGCCGGGTACAGGATCTCCTCGACGGCGCGCGAGAGCCGGTGCACCTCGTCGATGAAGAGGATGTCGTGTTCCTTGAGGTTCGTCAGGATCGCGGCCAGGTCGCCCGGCCGCTCGATGGCAGGACCGCTGGTTGTGCGGATCGCCACATCCATCTCGTGCGCGACGATGTTGGCAAGGGTCGTCTTCCCCAGCCCCGGTGGGCCATAGAGCAGCAGGTGGTCGAGCGCGTCCCCCCGCTTCCGGGCCGCTTCGATCGCTATCTCGAGGTTCTCCTTCACCCGCTCCTGGCCCGGGAAGTCGGCCAGCGCCCGCGGCCGCAGCGAGCGCTCAACTTCTTCGTCATCGAGAATGGGGGCCGGCGCGAGGAAACGCTCTTCGGGCGGAACCATGCGGGCAGTATAGCGGACAGATGTTCTAAACGTGTGCATCGCCAGTTGTTGCCCAACGTGGCTTCCATTCGCGCTCAGCCGGACTTCCAGCGCAGGAGTACCACCAATGACCGATGACCTCTGGCGACTGGGCGTTGCCGATCTTGCGGACGCTATCCGCGCCCGCCGTGTGACAGGCCGCGAAGTCGTCCAGGCGCACCTCGACCGCATCGCGCAGGTGAACGGCGCCGTCAACGCCGTCACCGTGGTGCTTGCCGAACAGGCGCTCGCCGCCGCGGATGAGGCCGACCGCGCCGCCGCCTCCGGGCGAAGTCTCGGGCCGCTTCACGGCGTGCCGTTCACGGTCAAAGAGAACATCGACCTCGTTGGCTCGGCCACCACCAACGGCCTCACCCTCGGGGAGGCGCTCCTGCCGCCGGTCGATTCGCCACACATCGCCCAGCTCAAGGCCGCCGGCGCCATCCCCATCGCACGCACCAACATGCCCGATGTCGGCCTCCGCTGGCACACGGGCAACGCGCTCCGCGGCGAGACGCTCAACCCCTGGAACGCGGACCTCACCCCGGGCGGCTCGAGCGGCGGCGATGCGGCGGCCCTTGCCACCGGCATGACCCCGCTTGGCATGGGAAACGATGTGGGCGGCTCGCTGCGCTGGCCCTCGCAGTGCTGCGGCACCGCCGCGATTCGCCCAACCCTCGGCCGCGTTCCCGAGCACCTCTCCCTCTCCGCCGGCGACCGCCCCATGTCGATTCAGCTGATGGCCGTGGAAGGACCCATGGCCCGCCACGTCCGCGACCTGGCCCTCGCGCTTTCGTGCATGACCGGGCGCGACTCCCGCGACCCCTGGTGGACGCCAGTTCCTCTGCGCGGCGAAGGGGCCCCGCGCCGCGTCGCCGTGACCCTCGACCCCGCCAGCGCCGGCATCCACCCGGATGTTGAAGCCGGTGTCCTTCGCGCCGCCGATGCCCTCCGCGACGCCGGCTACGAGGTGTGCGAGATTGACCCGCCACGGGTTGCGGACGCCAGGGAAACCTGGTTTGTGCTCCTTTTCGCCGAGATTGCCGAAATGCTCTGGCCCTCGCTCGAGCTCGTCCTCGCCGAGCCCGGGAAGCGCTTCCTCGAGCTCGCCATGGCCTCCGGGCCGCGCCCGGGCCTGCTTGAATACATGCAGGCGTTCGCCACCCGCCTCACCATCGCCCGGGAATGGGCCCGCTTCCTGGAGCAGTACCCGCTCGTGCTGGGGCCGGTCTCAACGCAACAGCCCTTCGTTGCGGGCTGGGACATCTCAGGCGCGCACGCCCCCCGTGAGCTATTTGGCAGCCTCTCCCTTGTCGTCACCGTCAACCTCCTGGGGCTCCCCTCCCTGGCGCTGCCGGTTGGGGTGGCAAACGGCCTCCCCCAGGGTGTGCAGCTGATAGGCGACCGCTATCGCGAAGACCTCCGCCTTGCCGCCGGGCAGTCAATCGAAGAACGCCTGGGTGTGTTCACCCCCGTCGAGCCGCGCCGCTCCTGAAAGCAGTCGCTGCCCACGCCAACCGGGTAGCTTCCATGGCGCTCGACCCGCCGGCACCAGGCCATCGCACCCCCGTCCGAGTTGACAGTCAGACTCGTTATGCTAGGCTTTGCCTTGGGCGCTTTATTGACTGGCCAGCTTTTGGATGAGTTCGCCAGGTCGCAAAGCTGAGTGCTTGAAGACGGCTCCGGCGCTGCAAGGCCCCGGGGCGCTGTTCACGAACAGGCTTTCCGGCCTTCTTTCGTGCCTGAAATCCGAAGACACTGTGCGACGCGCCTGCCAATCCCGGGATTGCCGTGCCCACCATCACGGCGCCGCCACGAAGGAAAGCAACCATGCCGACCATCAACCAGCTCGTGCGCAAGGGCCGCACGCCCAAGAGCAAGAAGTCAGGCGCGCCTGCTCTGCTCTTCAGCTTCAACTCCCACACCGGCCGCCTCCGCAAGGTGGCGGGCAAGGGCTCGCCCCAGAAGCGCGGCGTTTGCACCCAGGTCCGCACGCAGACCCCCAAGAAGCCCAACTCGGCCCTCCGCAAGGTCGCCCGCGTCCGCCTCACCAATGGCATTGAAGTCACCGCCTACATCCCCGGAGAGGGCCACAGCCTCCAGGAACACTCGGCCGTCCTTGTTCGCGGCGGCCGCGTGAAAGACCTCCCCGGCGTCCGCTACCACATCGTCCGAGGCGCCCTCGATGCTACCGGCGTCAACAACCGCAAGCAGGGGCGCAGCAAGTACGGCACTCGCAAGAATGCCCAGCCAGCAGGCCGCCGCTAACCGGCGCAGCCGCCCGTTGAGATTGAATCAAGAGAGCTGAACCATGGCGCGACGAAACCGGCCGGCCCGGCGCAACATCCCACCTGACCCAAGGTACAACAACGTCCAGGTCCAGATCCTGATCAACAAGGTCATGAAGCGAGGCAAGAAGAGCACCGCCGAGCGCGTCGTCTATGGCGCCCTTGACCGCATCCAGGCCCAGGCCGGACGTGACCCGCTAGACACCTTCCAGGCTGCCATGCGCGCTGCCACTCCTGTGCTCGAAGTCAAGCCCCGCCGCGTTGGCGGCGCCACCTACCAGGTCCCCATCGAAATCCGTCCCGACAGGCGCATCGCCCTCGCCATGCGCTGGATCCTCAACGCCGCCCGTTCGCGCAGCGGCCGTTCCATGTCGGAGCGCCTGGCCGCCGAGCTCCTCGATGCGGCCAATAACACCGGCGCCGCCATCAAGCGGCGTGAAGACACTCACCGCATGGCCGAAGCCAACCGCGCCTTCGTCCACTACCGCTGGTAGAAGCGAACCAGGGAAAACAGACCGAACACAATGCCCCGCCCAATTGAAATCGAACGCATCCGGAACATCGGCATCATTGCCCACATCGACGCGGGCAAGACGACCGTGACCGAACGCGTCCTCTACTACACCGGCGTCACCTACAAGATCGGCGAGACCCACGAAGGTACCGCGATCATGGACTGGATGGAGCAGGAGCGGGAGCGGGGTATCACCATCACCTCCGCCGCCACCACTGCCATGTGGAACGACCACAACATCAACATCATCGATACCCCCGGCCACGTGGACTTCACCGCCGAAGTCGAACGCAGCCTCCGCGTCCTCGATGGCGGGGTCGTCGTCTTCGACTCCGTGGCCGGTGTCGAGCCCCAGTCCGAGACCGTCTGGCGCCAGGCCGACCGCTACGGCGTGCCCCGCATCTGCTTCGTCAACAAGATGGACCGCACCGGCGCCAACTTCCAGCGCACCCTCGACATGATGGTCGACCGGCTCGGCACCAACCCCGTGCCCGTGCAGCTGCCCGCCGGCGCAGAGGCCGATTTCAGCGGCTGCATCGACCTTGTGGAGATGTGCTTCTGGTATTTCGGCGGCGAAAAGGGCGGCACTCCCGAGCGGCGCGAGATTCCTCCCGAGCTGCAGGAGGTCGCCCGGGCCGGGCGCGAAAAGCTGATCGAGAGCATCGGCGGCGTCGACGACCAGATCATGATCAGCTACATCGAAGGCCACGAGATTACGGGCCACGAGCTCAAGACAGCCATCCGCCGGGCGACCATCGCCAACCTGGCCACCCCCGTGCTGTGCGGCTCGGCTCTCAAGAACAAGGGCGTCCAGCCGCTCCTTGATGCTGTGGTTGACTACCTCCCCAGCCCTGTAGAGATTCCCCCCGTGCAGGGGTTTGACCCCAAGCACGGTGGCGAAGTCGTCCGGCGCCCGGATGACAACGAACCCCTGAGCGCCATCGCCTTCAAGATCGTCTCCGACCCCTACGTTGGGCGCCTTGCCTACGTTCGCGTTTACAGCGGCGTCATGAAGCAGGGCGAATCGATCCTCAACGCGAGCAAGGGCGAACGCGAGCGCATCGGACGCATCGTGCGCATGCACGCGAACCAGCGCGAAGAGGTCGATGCCGTTTACGCAGGTGGCATTGCCGCTGCCGTCGGCCTCAAGAAGACCTTCACCGGCGACACCATTTGCAGCCTCGAACACCCCGTCGTCCTCGAGAGCATCAGCTTCCCGGAACCTGTTATCCGCGTGGCGCTCGAACCCAAGACCAAGGACGACCAGGACAAAATGGGCGACGCCCTCATGAAGCTCAGCGAGGAAGACCCGACCTTCCACTGGACCTTCGATGAGGAGGCGGGCCAGACCCTTATCTCCGGCATGGGCGAGCTCCACCTCGAAGTCATCGTCGACCGCATGCTGCGCGAGTACAAAGTGGCCGCCAACGTGGGACGTCCCCAGGTCAGCTATCGAGAGGCCATCACCAGGCACGCCACCGCCGAAGGCCGCTTCGTTCGCCAGACCGGCGGCCGCGGGCAGTTCGGCGTTGTCCAGCTCGAAGTCGAGCCGCTCGAGAGGGGGCAGGGCTTCGTCTTCGAAAACAAGATTGTGGGCGGCGCCGTGCCCCGCGAGTACATCAACCCCGTCCAGGAAGGGGTCCGCGAAGCCCTGCAATCGGGGGTCCTCGCCGGCTACCCCATCCTCGATGTCAAGGTCTCGCTGCTCGACGGCTCCTATCACCCCGTCGACTCATCCGAGATGGCCTTCAAGAACGCTGGCTCGATCGGTTTCAAGGAGGCGGCCCGCAAGGCTGGCTCGGTGATCCTTGAACCCATCATGCGCATCGAAGTCCGCTGCGCCGACGAGCATTTTGGCGCCGTTGTCGGCGACATCAACAGCCGCCGGGGAATGATCATGGGCACCGATTCCATGGGCAAGACCCAGATCGTTCATGCCCATGTACCGCTTGCGGAGACCTTCGGCTATTCCACCGACCTCCGCTCCCTCTCCCAGGGGCGCGCCACCTACAGCATGGAGTTCGACCACTACGCCGAAGTCCCCAAGAACATCGCTGCCCAGCTGACAAAGCAGGCAGTCGCAAGCTAAACAACCAGTAAAGCCAAGGAAGGACCGACAATGGCGAAGGCGAAATTTGAGCGAACGAAGCCGCATGTGAACGTGGGGACGATTGGGCACGTGGACCACGGGAAGACGACTTTGACGGCGGC
>QEVS01000011.1 GCA_003577245.1 bacterium
CACCCGCCCTCACCAGGCCCTCGGCATGCTCACCCCTGCCCAGTACCTGGCCAAACTCAACCAGGAGGTGGTGTCACGGACGTCCTGAACCAGTACACCCTATTGACGGTAATCGGCGCGAACGAGAAAGTTCGAGCAATGTTGATGCTTGCCATCGCTACCACCTGCACCATGGCCACCGCGGCGGCGGCGGCGGCGCGTGCGCGCGGGTAGGCTGGCGGTCGGCAGCAGAGTCTTTGTCGAGACACACATAGGACCGCCCGCAGGCGGTCCTTTTTCGGGGCTGGCTGGCGGGACGAAGAGGAGCAAGCCATGACCGCCCCGGGCGATGACCCCTCCCGTTTCGTATCGCGCCGGCTCAAGTCGGTGCCTGCCAGCGGGATACGAAGGTTCTTCGACCTCCTGAGCACCATTGACGACGTGATCTCGCTCGGCGTGGGCGAGCCTGACTACGTCACCCCGGAGCCAATCAGGCGCGCGGCCGTGGAGAGCATCGAGCGCGGCGATACGCACTACACCTCCAACTATGGCCTCCTCGAACTGCGTGAGAAGCTCGCTGCCCATATCGAGCGGCTCTACGGGGTGAGCTATGACCCGGCAACCGAGATCGTCATCACCAGCGGGTCGAGCGAAGCGCTCGACGTGACCCTGCGCGCCATCATCGACCCGGGCGATGAGGTGCTCTGTGCCGACCCGTCGTATGTGGCGTATCAGCCGGCAACGGTGATGGCCGGGGGGGAGTTCGTGCCCGTACCAACCTATGCCGCCAACGACTTCCGGCTGCTCCCGGCCGATGTCGAAGCTGCGGTCACGCCGCGTTCCCGGGCCCTGCTCCTTGGCTACCCGGCAAACCCAACGGGCGCCACCATGTCACGCGAAGACCTGCTCGCGGTGGCGACCGTCGCCGGGCGGCACGACCTCGCGGTCATCAGCGACGAGCTCTACGACCGGATGACGTACGGCGGGCAGCACACCTGCTTCGCGTCGCTGCCGGGGATGCGCGCGCGGACCGTTGTCATCGGCGGCTTTAGCAAGGCTTATGCGATGACCGGGTGGCGGCTTGGCTGGGTGTGCGCCCCCGCCCGGCTCGCCGAGGCGGTGATGAAGGTCCACCAGTACGTCATGATGTCGGCGCCCACGGCAGCCCAGTACGCGGGTATTGCCGCCCTTGACCACGGTGAGTCGTTTGTCGCCGAGATGGTGAACGAGTACGACCGGAGGCGAAGGCTCATCGTCGATGGCTTTCGCGCGATCGGCCTGCCTACCTTCGAGCCACGGGGAGCCTTTTACGCCTTCCCCAGCATCGCGGCGACAGGGCTCGACAGCACCACCTTCAGCGAATCACTGCTCGCCGAAGAGCGCGTGGCCGTGGTGCCGGGGAACGCCTTCGGCGCAGGCGGAGAAGGATATGTGCGAGCCTGCTACGCGAGCGGCTACGAGCAGATAGAGCGCGCGCTCGAACGCATCGGCCGCTTCGTGCAGCGCCGCCGCTGATCCCGGGCGAGAACCAATCGTCAACCGGGGATTCTCCGGGCCGCCCCTCGGCCACCCGTGCAGCCCGTTCGAATCCATCTGTAGCGAGGTTAGGGATGGCATCGGAAAGCGCCGGGTGCGACCGCGAGACCAGATGGGAATCCACTTGGGATGAAGCCGTTGCGTTCGAGGCGGCACCCGGCGCGGCCCCGGGCCATGGAACAGAACTCCTGATCCTCTCCGACTCGGCGCGGCACGCGCTCGCCTCGGGTCCGCTGTGCGGGCTGGAGTTCCAGCACGGGTTTGCGCTGGGCAACGGGTGTGTCCGTGGCTCAGTCGCGGTGTCGGCGGCCGGTGAAGAGGGTCTGGCGAAAATCGTGGTGACCCTCCGCCGGCGGACCACCGCGGGGCCCGGTGACGTCCGCCTGGAGACAGAGGTCCGCCGCTCGTGGCTGAGGGACGTGGTTGAGGCCGCCGATGGCCGCACCATGCCCGCCGTTGCCATCGCGGCCGCGGTCTCCGAGGTGGCGATGCTTCCCGGCCAGCGCTCGGTGGCCGCGTGGGTTGAGGGCGAAGCGGCCCACGCGGGCCAAACGCTCGCCGAGAGCATCAGCCACATCTTCAGGGGGGATTCGGGCGGTGAGGCCCCCACGGCGGACGTCACCACCGCCCGCCCGGCCGCCTGAGCCCCTCCTCATCGCTTGCCCGCCAGGGCCGCACGCCCGAAACTCGGGCCATGACGAGCACTTCGCCACCAGCCCCCCGGCTCCTGATGCCGATCGCGGCGCTTTTCACCGGGGCGCTCATCGTCTCAAACATCATTGCGGTCAAGATTGCCAATTTCAGCGGGGTCTCCGGGCCGGTCGACGACTACTTCCTGCCCGCGGCCGTCGTCGTATTCCCCGTCTCTTACATCCTTGGCGACGTGCTAACCGAGGTCTACGGCTACGCAGCGGCACGGCGTGTCATCTGGTCGGCGTTCATCGCAAACGCGCTTGCGGTGCTGGCCATTGTTGCGGCCCAGGAGTTGCCCTCCGCGCCCTTCTGGGAAGGCAACCAGGCCGCCTACGAGACTGTCCTGGGCCAGACGTGGCGCATCGTGGGGGCGAGCTTCACCGCCTTCGTGGTAGGCGAATTCGCCAACTCCATGGTCCTCTCCCGCATGAAGGTGGCCACGGGCGGCCGCTTTCTCTGGGCGCGAACCATCGCTTCGACGGTTGTGGGCCAGGGGCTGGATTCAGCCATCTTCATCACGATCGCCTTTGCCGGACGGGAAGGGGTCGCACTTTGGCCCATGATCTGGAAGCAATGGCTCTTCAAGGTAGCCTTCGAGGCGGTCGCCACGCCAATCACCTATGCCGCTGTGACCGCGCTCAAGCGTTTCGAGGGCATGGACGCGTATGACCGGGGCGTGGACCTCAACCCGGTCGCTGTCTGGGAATAGGCCGCTTGCGCACGAGGGCGCGTTGGCAGCAGGCTTGAACAGTGACAGAGAACCTCTACAAGACCGACGGCACAATCGATCACTTCGAGAACCGGTTTCCGGGGCGTGAGTACGAGATTGAATTCCAGGCGCCCGAGTTTACGAGCGTTTGTCCCATGACCGGGCAGCCCGACTTCGGGACGCTCACGATCACGTATTCGCCAGGAGCTCGCTGCATCGAGCTCCGGAGCTTCAAGTACTACCTCCAGACGTTCCGGAATCGCGGCATCTTCTATGAGGACGTGGTCAACACGGTGCTCGACGACATAGTGGCTGCGATCGCTCCCCGGTGGGCGATGGTGACAGGTGAGTTCCACACGCGCGGGGGGATTTCCGCACGGGTAACGGCAACCTACCCGGACGAGCAGACGCCGTGACGGCAATCGCGGCCGGGCCTAGACTTCGAGTCTGCGCGGCCGCCTTCCCGCTTAAAGCAAGCCGGCGGCCGGCGAGGTAGCAAACATGACGGTCAAAGCCGACCCGGGCGGATTCCCCCAGCGCCGCATTGCTGAGGTTCCTTCGGTCTCGGTTTCCCAGATGCGGGAGATCCAGCGCGTCGCCCAGGAGGACTTCGGGGTCGATATCCTCCAGATCACCGAGGCGGCCGGGCGCTCGATCGCCGAGCTCACCCTCTCGATGCTGGGAGGCAAGGGCCGCGGCCAGCGCGTCACGGTGCTCGCCGGGGGAGGCAATAAGGGCGGCGCCGGAATCTGCGCCGTGCGCCACCTGGTGAACTGGGGCGTTGATGCGCACCCGGTTTTCGGAGAGATAGAGACGGAGATGTCCTTCGCCACCCGGCGCCAGATCGCGACACTGCGCGCAATTGGGGTGGTGGAACACGAACAGCACATGAGCGAGATCGACCTCGAAGACGAGCTTGCCGGGGCCGACCTTGTGATCGACGCGCTGGTAGGCTACGGCCTGGCGGGACCTCCCTTTGGGCTCGCCGCCGCGCTCACCGACCTGGCCGTCACCTCGCGCAGGCCAATCCTGGCCGTCGACATGCCGACCGGGGTTAACGCGGCTACGGGTGAAGTTCATTCGCCGGCCATCCGCGCGACCACCACGTTGATTCTCGACCTGCCCAAGGAGGGGATCCTCCAGCCGGGCTGCCGCCAGTGTGTGGGCGAACTCTACCTTGCCGACCTCGGCATTCCCCGCGCCATCCACGAGCGCATGGGGATTCGCACAGGCGGCCTGTTCGCCGAAGGCCCGATCGTGCGCCTGCGCCGCTAATAAAGGGGTAAGATACCTCCACTCTTCCACGGAGGTTCTCACATGTCCCTTACTCGCTATCTCAAGTCTCCCGAGGAGATGCGCCGCCTCCAGGATGTACTTGCCGCCCCGTCATTCTTCGATATCCACTCCCTGGCAGTCACGTTCGCGTCGGACCCGGATGTCCTTGCGGAGCTGTTGCCCCCGCCGCTTGAGCCGGCGGAATCGCCGCAGGTGAGCGTTGGCGTGTTCGAGATAGGCCGCTCTAACTGCGTCGGCCCGTTTGCCGGGGCCGCCGTCAACATCGCGTGCCGTTACCGGGGAGAAGATGGCTTCTACTGCGTAACGATGCCGATGAACACGGGCCTTGCAGTTACGTTCGGAAGGGAGCTATTTGCCGAACCGAAGAAGCTGGCCGAGGTCAGCCTCGAAGTTCGCGACGGGACCGCGCGTGGCCGGGTCACCCGCCAGGGCGTGACTTACATTGAGCTTACGGGGCGCTTCGAGGGGCCACCTGCGGAGGCAGGGCTGAAGTACGTGACGCCGCACTACTACTTCCGCTTCCTTCCCGCCGCCAACGGGCGCGGGCTCGCCTATGATCCCGAGCTCATCCGTGTCACACACCGGGGCACGGTGCACCGGTCGGTGCCCGGGGAAGGAACAGTCACCTTCCGCGAATCACACCACGACCCGGTCATCGATATTCCGGTGCTTTCGGTAACGGGCGCGACGCTCAGCGTTGGTGAATCCCGCACGTCCGCCGAGGTGGTGACCACGGTTCCCGCGAGCGAGTTCCTGCCCTATGCCTACGGTAAGATCGACGACCTGCTGGAATGGGCGGAGGAGCCTGCATCCGCGCCCGCCTGAGCGTGGCGCCTCAGAAGCCCCGGCTGTCCCACAGGATGTCGCCGATACCGGCGAGATGGGCCTGGTGGCGTGCGGCGACGAAGAGAAGGTCGCTGAGGCGGTTGAGGTAGGTCAGCACCTGTTGGCCCACCGGCTCGTCGCGGGAGAGGGAAAGAACCACGCGTTCGGCGCGGCGGCAAACGGTGCGCGCGACGTGCAGGTGGGCGGCCGCGAGGTCACCCCCGGGGAGGATGAAGCTCTTCAGCGGCTCAAGGTCCTCGTTCCAGGCGTCGATCCATTGCTCCAGCTGTTCGACGTGGTGGGCCTCCACGATGGGCACGGGCCATCGCTTCTTGTCCTCTTCGAGCATGCAGAGGTCGGAGCCGAGGTTGAAGAGCACCTGCTGGATGACGAAGAACGATGGGCGCAACGATTCGTGCAGCCCCGCCGCGACGGCCACGCCAATGGTGCTGTTCAGCTCGTCGACGGTGCCGTAGGCCTCGATGCGAAGGCTGTCCTTGGGCACACGCTGGCCGCCGCCGAGGCCGGTGGTGCCATCGTCGCCGGTGCGGGTGTAGACGCGATTGATGCGGACCACGGGTACAGCATGCCGCTTTCCCGCGGCGGGATCCAACGCCAGAATAGAGCCGAGACGAGGAGGGCGGTCACGAACTGCCCCGCGCAGGAGCATCCATGCCGGCCAGAGAGCCAATTCGCTGCATCCGTTGCTACGTGCCCATCGCCGGCGAGCCCGTGCTGATGGCCGGGCGCGCCTACTGCTGCCAGAGCTGTTCAGACGGCTCGGTGTGCGAGCACCAGGGGATATCCCGGCCGGCGGCCATGCGGCGATTCGATTCGATGTTCGCGCCCTTCCGCGAAGTCGCACGGCACGGGAGCCCCTACGCATTCGATCGCCCGGGCCCGGGAGGTGCATCCCATGACTAGCTTCGCCGCTCTCAGGCCCGGACAGGAATTGCCCGAGTACAGGGTCCGAGCCCGAAATTTCGCCACCGCTTCCGAGAACAAGATCCATGAAGACAGCGTGGCGAAGCAGTACGGGTTCGCCGGCGGGCTGGTCCCGGGTGTCACCGTCTATGCATACATGACGAGGCCGGTGGTGGAGGTCCTGGGAAAGGACTGGCTCGCCCATGGTACTGCCACAGCTCGATTCCTGAAGCCCTTTTACGAAGGAGAGGTTGTGCGCGTGCGCTCGCGCGTTGCCGGCGATGGCGGTGACCTGGCACGGCTGGACCTCGAGGCCTACAACGACGAGGGGCAGCTCTGCGCGGTCGCCTCGGCGGCGCTCCCGTCGACACCAGCGGCGCCCCCGGCGGTGGCGGACTACCCGGCCGCGCCGCTGCCAAACCCACGGCCCCCCGTGTCGGAGGAGGCGCTGCGCGCCATAGACGTCCTCGGCACGGTGGAGGCGACGTACGACGCCCGCGTGAAGGCGGCCCGCTTTTGCGACGAGATTGGTGACAACTGGGGCGGCTACTTCGGCACCGGGGCCGTGGGCCACCCGGGAGTGATCATCCGGTACGCCAACTCAGCCCTGGCGCTGAACGTGCTCCTCAACCCCTGGATCCACGTTTCGAGCGACATCACGCACTTCAGCCTTGTGCGAGACGGTGACGCGGTTTCGACGCGGGGACGGGTCGCGGGCCTCTTCGAACGCAAGGGCCACAGGTTCGTCGACCTGGACCTGCTCATGGTGGCGAACGGCGAGCGGCCAATCATGCACGTCAGGCATTCGGCCATCTACGATGTGCGGAAGGTTGGCGGATAGGCCCCACGGCAGGTTGACCGGCCGGGAGCAAGGAGGAACGATCAGGAACATGGCGCTTTACGAGTATTACTGCCAGGGCTGCGGCACTCGCACCGAGCGGCGCATGCCCATGTCTGATGTGTTGCAGTTCGTTGCCTGCCCGAAATGCGGCAAGCAGGCGAAAAAGATAGTCGGCAACTTTGCCATCGTCGGCCGTGCCGAGGCGAGCCTCGGCGATGGTCCGGCCCCCTGGGACGATGGTGGAGATGCCGGCGGTGGCGACGACCACGGGCACTCGCATGACTTCGGGGGTCACGGCCACTCGCACGGCCCGGGCGGGCACACCCACCCTCACTAACAGCGTGAAACAGGGGCGGCCGTTTGGCCGCCCCTGCAGTTGTTGCCGTGGCTGCTCTTGAGCCTCCCTACTCCCCGCCGAAGAGATCCGCCTTCTGGCAGTCCTTGTTCTTGGCCGCGAGCTTGCCCAACCGCTCTTCGGCTCCAGCCGGCATCTCCGCCATGTCGAAGTTCCCGAGGTCTTCGATGGCATCGAGCGACTCGAGGTCCTTGGAATCCTTTAGGGTCTTAACTGCATCGTTGATCGACTTGATCGAGGCCACGTGCCAGTCCTTCATGTCCGCCGGTGGCTTCATCTTCGCGAGTGCCCCGGCGAAGTCCTCCATAGGTTCGACCAGCGCCTTCATCATCTTCTCGATGTCGGGCGAATCGGAAGTACCCATGCTCAACATGGCCTTCGTGAGACCTGCCGCGTAGGCGTCGAACGCCTTGCACATGTCGCCCACGTAATCTTCGTCGGAGCCAGTCTTGATGTTGGCGCTCGAACCCGAATCCGAGCCGCCGCCGTCATCGTCGTCGTCGCCGCCACAGGCGACGAGCAGAACGCTGAGCGCCAGCGGCAAGGCAAGCGCCAGCAAGATGATTCGTGACTTCATGGGACTAACCTCCAGTGTCTTTGATTTGTTTGCGATACAGCGGGCCGGCGCATGCAGCCCGGAAACCCCCCGGGCACAGTAGCACCCCCGGCGATTTCGCGCGCTCCAGGCGGCGTGCTGCTGCTACTCACCGAACAAGGATAGCCCACGGCAGGCCGGGATCTGGCCGGCCTCCGCTTCGATTCGTGATCGCAGCGCGGTGGGCGGGTCGGGCAGGGGGCTATCGCCCAGCACATCGAGCGATGCTGATTGCTGGGACTTCGTGAGGGTGTCCGCCGCTTTGCGAATCGTCTTCACCGCGTCCTCGTTCCAGGCAGCCATGTCGGCCGGGGGCGAGGCATCGGCAAGCGAGTCGGCAAGGTCATCGAGGATCTCCGAGACGCCCCCGGCGAGCTCCTTGAAGTCCATGGACGAGGCATCCTTCTCCAGCTTCACAAGGCTGACATTGGTCTCGTTCATGGCATCACAGAGCTCGGCTGCGTAACTGGCGTCGGTCCCGGGGTCCCCGCCATCGTCATCGCCGCAGGCAGCGAACGCGAGCACCAAGGTCACAACTCCGAGCGCCAGGCCGGCAATTCGCAAGGGAGCCATGGGAGACCTCCTCCAGCGCGCCCGGTTCGGGGGCACAACCGCAATATCGGCAGAGGCAAGGGCAAATCGTAGCGTTGCACGGAGATGCCTGGCACCGGAGCCATGCAAGAGGGGCAGCCCGATGGGCTGCCCCTTCCTGGATTCACACCCTCGCCGGGAACCTAGATCTCCAGCATCTGGGCGACGCGTTCGCGGTGGAAGTCGCCGTCACCCCAGAAGAGCTCGGCGCGCTTCTGGCGGCGGAAGAAGAGCTGGATGACGTAGTCCTTGGTGAAGCCAATGCCGCCATGGATCTGCTGGCCGTGGGCCACCACACGGCGGCTGGCGTCGCTGCACCATGCTTTGGCCATGGCGGTGTCCATGTCCTGCGATTCCTCGTTCTCGCTGGTGGCCCAGGCGGCCTTGTACATGATGAACCGCATGCCATCGACATCGGTGACCATGTCGGCGGCCTTGTGCTGGATGGCCTGGAAGGAGCCGATGGGGCGGCCAAACTGCACGCGCTCCTTGGCGTAGTTCACGGAGATTTCGAAGTCCTTCTGGGCGAGGCCCACAAGGTAGGCGCACTCGAGGTTCGTGGCCATGTTGCGCAGCCGCGACGCGGTCTTGTCGTCCATGTCGATGACGTCGGCCGCGGCAACCTTGACGTCCTTCAGAACGACCTCGGCCTGCTTGTCGCTGGCGATTGTCTTGAGCACGGTGACGGAGATGCCGGGCTGGTCGCGCGGGACGATGAAGGTGCTGAGCTTGCCATCGGGCTTCCAGGCGACCACGTGCAGGTAGTCGGAAACGGCGGCGTCGGGCACAAAGAGCTTGGTGCCGTTGAGGACGAAGTCGCTGCCGCTGGCGGTGGCCTTCATTTCGATGCCGCCGCGGTCCCAGCGGCCGCTGGGCTCGGTGATGGCGTAGGTGTGAATGGCGCTGCCATCGGCGATCTTCGGAAGGTACTTCTGCTTCTGGGCATCGGACCCGGCCAGGATGAGCTCGGCGGCGCAAACGGCGTTGGGGACGAATGGCCCTGGCACGAGGGCACGGCCGAATTCCTCGACCAGCACGCAGAGGTCGAGGAATGAGAAGCCGGCGCCACCCTGGGCTTCGGGGACCATGAGGCCCTGCCAGCCGAGGTCGGCCATCTTCTTCCAGAGTGCGGGGCTGTAGCCCTTCTCGTCCTCCTCCATGGCCCGGACGTGCTCTTCGGGGCATTCCTTCTCAAGGAATTCGCGGGCGGAGTTCTTGAGCAGTTCTTGTTCTTCGCTAAGGCCGAGGTCCATTCAGAGGTAGTCCCTTTCCACTGTGTGCGGGCTTGGAGCGTGGCGAACTGGCCACGGACGTACCCGGGTCGTGGGCGGGATTCTAACACGATGTTTCGCCGCAAGCGAACAAGCGCGGTCGCCGGGCCGGGACGGGAAAAGAAGTTGACGCGGCAAATATCATTGGTGAAGGCCGGTCAAGGGGCGAGGCCCCCCCCGCCGACGACGGAGTCTGGAGGGATTCAATGGACACTGAGAGCCACGACGGCTTCGCCTGGGAGCGCATCACCTTTTCTCGAGCGAAGGTGCTTCGAGAGATTGCCGACGGCCGCACCGAGAGGGAGGTGGCGGTTGGATTGCAGGTGGCATACACCACCGTCCGCAGCCATATCGCGGAGCTGAAGGGGCTGACCGGGTGCCACGACGTGCGAGAAATGGGGCGTTGGTGGCGGAACAACCGGGAAGACTGGCTGGACTGGTGCAAGCGCCAGGCGGGATGCTCCCTGGAAAGAGAGGCCGGGCCGTAGGGTGAAAACGGTACCGGCTGTAGGAGGCCGGGGAGAGCGGGCCGGGTGTACCGTGGTGTCGCCGGCCATGGCTCGGGGAACCGAAGCGGAAATGAGGAAACCCAACATGGCGTTCAAACCGGAGCCACACACACTTTCGCGTCATGGGAGGATGTTGCT
Source organism: bacterium (assembly GCA_003577245.1). GTDB lineage: Bacteria > Chloroflexota > Dehalococcoidia > Tepidiformales > Tepidiformaceae > UCB2. The sequence goes on from QEVS01000011.1 coordinate 10,263, forward strand.
GCTCGTTGCCCTTGTGGTGACACTGGGCCTCCTTTCAGGGTTGCTTCTTGGTCCAGCGCCAGCGGATGCGGATCACAGCTTCGAAGGCTGGACCTGGGATGACTGTGGCAACCACGGGTGCATCGGATGGAAGGAGTTCGCAGAACTGGGCGATTCGGCGCTCATCGCCCACATGGACAATGGTGGAGCGGGCTGCGGTCAGTCGATCGACTACTCCTGGGCCTATGCCATTGACTACTGGAACAGGGCGGGCACCGTAGCTTCATTCGAGTTCTATGAGAGCGATTGTAGTGGCGAGAACTACCCCAACGTCAGGATTGTTCCGTATACTGTGTATAATGCGGAGGTTGGTTGGTGGGCGATTGTCCTAACTTATGACAGACGTACGTCGAGCGCGCTTTTTGATGCATGTTGGGGATCATCACACCCCTGCGATAACGACGAGAGCCAGAACTATAACGCCCAACATGGTTACGATCTTTCTGAAGTCTACTTCAACACCTACTACAATCCCGGCCCCGGCTGGGAGTGGGTTGCTCGACATGAGCTAGGCCATGTGGTTGGACTCGAAGACCACCACCTGGATCCTTACGGTTGCAACAGCAACTACTATGGACTGATGGATGATGCGGGTTGCGACACGAATCAGCTGACGTCTGCGGAAAAGGACGGCGTCGATGCAATTCATGATCACTAAGGACAGATTCTGGCCTATGCTCACCGGGCTCCTGGTCTTGTCCGCTGGAGCCGGCTTGGTGTGGCGCTCCCTCTCATCGGCGGCCGAGGAGAGCCCCCCAACTCTATCGCAATTGCGTCCCGCAGCGGACATAGCAATTGAGCCGGCGATGCGCTGGAACCATGCGGCGGCCGCTGTTGCAGCGGCGGATGCCATCGGCGTAGTCCGAGTGACAAAGGTGACCCTCGTACTCGATGCGCGTTTGCCCGGGATCGACGAGGCGCTTCCGGTCTTCACTGGCCATGGCGAGGTCGAGGCACGAGTCCTCAGGGTGGCGAAGGGCGAGCGTGGTGCTCTCGACAGGTTTTCGTTTGACGCATTCTTGCGAGGCGGCGAGATCCTGGTGCCGGACCTGATGCCGCCCCTGGTGGACGGTTCCGAGTACTTGGTCTTTGTGAGAGGCGGGCGAGTTGTCTACCCTGGAGGCCTGTACGCGATTCGGGATGATCGTGCCTGGTACATTGGCGCCTGGTCCACCCGGGCGGCCAGTGAGCCACCTCGCGGGGCATGGAGTGGGAGGGAGATTGACGACATCGTGAACGAAATCGACGCCGGCGGGCCAGGAGGATTGGGGCAATGACCGTCGCTCGAGCGACACCGATGCTCCTCCTCATTTCGGCTCTGTTGCTGAACCTGGGAACGGGAGGACTCGTTCGCGGGCAGACCCCTGTGCCGGCACCGCAAGGGGTGCAGGCGTCAGCCGGGGACGTGAAGCGCGAAGGGGTGAGCGTCGAAATAACCTGGAAGCCAGTCGAGGGCGCGACCGGTTACCAGGTCGAGCGGTCCGCAGTTGGCAAACCCCCGCAGTACGACTGGATGCTGGTCGGCGAGGTCGCGGTGGCCGGCGAAGGGGAGACGACGGCATTCGTCCTGAACATCGAGGAGTTGCTGTGGCGCGTGGGCGAGGCCGGGGAGTTCGAGATACCGGCTGGCGTGGTTCTCGACGGACCGCAGGACCTGCTCCTTGGGGGCGAGCAAGGCAAGTATAGCGATCGCCCATGGGTTGGCCTGGCCGTTCGAGGCAACTGGCACCCCGACAATGGTCAGCCGATGATCACCGATGCGAGCGGCTCCGCTGTCGAATTGGCGCACGTCCAGGTGGGCTACCAGAAGGATGCGAACGGAAACATCCTCGAGGGCAGCACGGCGATCGGCTTCTTCGTGGACGGAGATGTCGGCCTGAGACGGCTGACGATCGTGCTGGGGCCACGATCGGCGATCGACCCGGCGTCGCATTCGGCAACCCTGATCCCCATGCCCGGCCAGGCAGGGGACTGAGAGACGGCTCTCCCCTGCCGATTCGCAAGACCGCTTCCTGGTCGCGGGATCGTTGCTGGCTGCACTCGGCTCGCTCGCTTTCCTTGGCGTCTTCCTGGCCGCGCGGCAGTCACGCCGGGCCGGGAGGTCGCGTGTCCGCTCTGAAGCCGGCGCCTGACGAGGCGGCCTGGTTTCGTCGCAGTCAAACGCAGGCGATGTCTCAGGGAGTCTGCCGCCGCGCGATGCGCCCACCCCAGCGGAACCATTCGATATCGCCGCCGGGGCCCCGGAGAAACTCTCCGCGGTCACCCTCATAGGGGAAGTCGAGGGCCACCACGCGCCCAGGCGCCGTGAACCCCAGCCTCACGGGCGGAACGGGCAGCGGCCTGAGCGCCTGGTCGCCAACGGCGCGGTCGGCCGAGCGGAGTTCTTCCAGGACGAGGCCGCCGTTAGCCGTGATCTCAAGGTCGCTCAGGACGGCCGAGTACTTGCCGGCGTACTCGGACAGCGATCCCTCTTCACATGTTAGAAGAGCGGGAGGGGGCTCGCGCAGGCCGAGAAGCTGGTCGAGCGTCGCTGCCGTGACCGCACGGTGGAGCTGCCGGCCGCGGTCGGCATTGGTGAGCACGCCGACCGCGAAATCGTGCGAGGGAACGAGGATGAGCGACGCCTGCTGCCCATTGGTGGAACCACCGTGCTGGACCGTGCGAACGCCCGCAATATCGCGCAGTTGCCAGGCGATGCCCGTTGCATCGGCGAAACACCCGGCCTCTGTCGTCGGTGACTGCATCGCTGCGAGAGACGCGGCAGCGAGAATGCGTGTGCCGTCCTCCGCCCTCCCATCGCCAAGGTGGAAGCGGGCGTAGCGGAGCAGGTCGGCCATGCATGTGACGACGCCCCCGGCGGGGGAGGTGCTCCGAAACATCGCCCAGGGACGCGCTACCTTCGGGCCATCCTCGGTGACGATATGCCCCGAGGCGACGCGGTAGGTGATGAGGTCATCGTTGTGGAAGTAAGTGCGATTCATGCCGAGCGGCCTGAAGACCGTGTCCCGGACGACAGTTTCGAATGGCTGGCCGGTCACGACCTCCATCACCCGGCCGGCGACGTAGAAGCCGGCGTTGTTGTAGGACCAGGTAGCGCCCATGGGCGTGAGCTGCGGCGATTTGGCCATCTTCGCCACTATTCGCTCGATCGCGTCGTCGCCCTTTCCGGTGTCGCGGAAGTAGTCGCCAACCCAACCGCCGGTGTGGTTCAAGCAGTTGAGGAGGGTCGCGCGCTCCGCGGCATCCTCATCCTGGAGGCGAAACTCCGGGAGGTACGTCCGGACCCGCTCCTCAAGGGCGAGCTTCCCCTGCTCGACGAGTTGCATCACGGCGGTGGCGGCGAAAGTCTTCGAAATCGACCCGGCGTGGAAGAGGGTGGTCTCATCGACCGGGAGGGGGTGGTCGGCATTGGTGATGCCGAAGGCGGCGGTTGAGGCCTGGTTGCGGTGCCAGACGCCGAGGGCTGCACCCGGCACCTGGAGCCGGGCCATACTGTCCCGGACCAGTGCCGAGAGGCGTGTCATCCCATGATCAGTGTCCACAGGCAGGGAGCATACACGCGTTGCCGCGGTAGCTGGAACTACGCCCGCGGCAGTCCAAGGCCGCGCGTGGCGATGATGTTGCGATTCACTTCGCTGGTGCCGCCCGCGATGGTGTAGCTGGGAGCGGCGAGGGCCCACCGTTCCAGGCGGCCCCTGAGCGGCGCGTATGGCGAACCCGGCTCGACCTGGCCCGCCATGCCCGCGATGCGAATGCCCGTGATGCCCATCTGGCGTTGCAGCTCTGTGCCGAACACCTTGGAGATTGAAGCCTCGTAGTTCGGCACAATCCCCCGGCTCTGCATCTCGGCGACGCGGTAGCAGAGCCAACGGCCGACCTCAAAGTCGATCGAACGCGAGGCGAGCTCGTGGCGGATCTCGGCGCGCGCGCGCAGAGCTGGTTGCTCGCGCACATATCCGATGAGCGCCTCGTTGGTGCTGCGCGTCATGACCACGCGGTTGATGGAGCTGCGCTCCTGGTCGAGGGTGGTGGTGGCGATATACCAGCCGCGGTTCTCTTCGCCCACAAGGCAGTCGGCAGGAATGCGAACGTCTTCGAGAAAGACTTCACAGAAGTGCGCGCTGCCCATCATGTTGACGAGCGGCCGCGTGGTGATGCCGGGTGTGCGCATGTCGAGCATGAAGTAGCTGATTCCCCGGTGCTTGGGGGCGCCGGCATCGGTGCGGGCGAGCAGGATGCCCCAGCCGGCCCCCTGGGCGCCGCTCGTCCAGATCTTCTGGCCGTTGACGACGTACTCGTCGCCATCTCTCACGGCGCGGGTCTGGAGTGCAGCGAGGTCGCTGCCGGCGCCGGGTTCGCTGAAAAGCTGGCACCAGTGGACGTCGGCGGTGCGCATGGCGGGAAGCCAGCGGTCCTGCTGGGCGGTGGTCCCGTGCATCATGAGCGCGGGACCGGCGAGCCAGACGCCCTGGTCGTAGGCGCCGGGCGCACCCGAGGCGCTCATCTCCTCCATGTAGACCGTCTGGGTCATGTAGCTGGCGCCGGCGCCTCCAAAGTCCTTCGGCCAGCCCATCGTGAGCCACCCCTGCCCGGCCAGCTTCTTGCGGAACTGGCGCGTGAAGGCCGCATCGGGCCCGTCTATGTGGTCGCGGTCGTTGCGCATGCTCCAGTCGCCCTCGAGGTGCTCAGCCAGGAAGCGGCGGAGCTCCTGGCGGAACGCGGCGTGTTCGGGCGAGTCACGGAAGAGCATGGAAGAGCCTCGGCGTGGGGTGCACGCCGAGTATAGACCGGAGCGGCCGTTTCCGGAGCGAGGGTTCTACTCGCCGGTTTCCTCACCCATGGCGGCGAGCACTTCGAGGGCGTGCCGCGGGTGCGACTCGAAGTCGCGGGGCTCGACGTACACGTCGCGTACGATGCGATCGCGGTCGAGCACGATAGTGGTGCGATTGTGGAAGCCGCCCTGCTCGTTGAACACGCCGTAGTCCCGGCCCGTCCTGTTGGCCGGAAAGTCGCTGACGAGGGGGAAATCGAGGCCCAGCTTCGCCTCGAATTCGCCGGCAACGGCAAAGGAATCGACACTGATGCCCAGGACCTGGGCATTGGCCTTCTGGAACCGGTAGTTCGCGTCCCGGAAGGCCGTCATCTCGCTCACTCAGCCACCGGTGAAGGCCAGGGGGTAGAAGGCCAGCACGAGGTGCTTTCCGGGGAACGAATCGAGGGTCACCTGCTCGCGGTTCTTGTCCCGGAGGAGAAAAGTGGGCGCGGGTTTGCCGATTTCAAGGGTCATGAACGTAGTTTATTGGCCATGCCCGGTGCGGCAAAGCTGATGCACAGGCGCTGCTGAATCGAAGAGCTGCTGCAGACCGGACGGGCCCTGCCGCTCCTTGAACACCCCGGCGAAACGCCCAATGACGGCCCTCCAGAATGCGATGGCAGCAGTGTTGGCAGCCAGCTCTTCCACGAGCCAGAGCCCTGGGAATTGCGCGAAGAGCAGCCGCGCGGCTCTCTCGCCCACGCCGCACCGGCGGTACTCACGAAGGACGTAGAACTCGGCCATCTGGAAGCGGCCCTCCACCTGGCGCACGAGCGCGAAGCCGGCAACGTTGCCATCAACGCGCAGCAGGAACGGCCAGCGCCCCTGTTCGCTCCAGTAGAGAGGCAGATAGGGGTAGGGATAGCGCCCATCCTCGCCGGCCTCGCGTGAGCCGAACGCGCTGAGCTCGTGCAGGTAGAGTTGCAGGAGGTTCTCGATGGCGTCGCACCCGGACTGCCCCGCCAGCTGAACCTCGACAGCCGGTTCGGCGGGCGGGTTCCCGGGGAACGGCTGGCCCTGCTGTTCGCGGCTCATGAACCTGGCCGCTCAGAATCCCTTGAACCGCGGCTCGCGCTTCTCCACAAAGGCCAGCGGCCCCTCCTTCGCGTCCTCGGTCGACTGGGCAATGGTCATTGCGAGCTGGGCCATGTCGAGGTGCTCGTCGAAGCCTATGTTCTGTGAACGGTAGACGAGCTTCTTGGAGAGCTGGACGGCAGTGGCCGGACCCCGGGCGATGCGGGTAGCGAACTCCATGGTGCGCGGCATCAGGTCCTCGGGTTCGCAGACGGCGCTCACGTAACCAATCTCCAGCGCCTGCTGGGCCGTGATGAGCTCGCCCGACCAGATCAATTCGAGCGCCTTCGCCGTTCCCACAATGCGAGGGAGCGTGTAGCAGCCACCGTCGCCGGGGATGAGGCCCATGCGCACGTAGGTCATGCCGAACCTGGCCGAGGTGGAAGCGAAACGGATATCGGCCATGGACGCCATATCCATCCCTGCCCCCGCGGCGGCCCCATTCACGGCAGCGATGTACGGCTTTTCGAGCTGGATGAGCGCCCGCGGGATGGGGTGAACGCTATTGCGCAGGCTCTGGCGGCGCTGGGCAATGGTCGCCTGCGAACGCAATACGCCCCGTCCGCCGGCCTCGTCGGAGACGTTCATGCCGCTGCAAAAGCCGCGCCCCGTTCCGGTGATCACGACAACGCGCACGTCCGGGTCCCGGTCGGCGCTGGCGATGGCATCGTGCCACTCGCGAAGCATCTGGTCGTCGAAGGCGTTCAGGCGCTCCGGCTTGTTCAGCGTGATGGTGGCCACGCCATCGGATGTGTGGTAGAGGATTGTTTCGTAGGACATGGGGACCCCGGGTTCGTGGTTCCCGGATCTTACGCCATCGCGCCGCCACAGGAGATGAAGGCCCCGCCTGCAAGTCACGAACGACGGGTCGATGGAGGTTCACGGTATTCCGATGGAAGCGCCTCTTTCGCAAGGAGCGCCCGGCGACCCCGGGCACTCTGCGGCCCCTTGCCGGCAGCAGGGCGTCCGGGCAGCGGCAGCGGGCCGGGTCTTGAGCAACGAATGCGCGAGGGCCGCTGTCACGCCCCCAGCTCAGCGCGTGCCTTGCGGGTGCCGATGAGCCACGAGGCGAGGGCTGCAACGAGCAGAATGCCCGCCATCGCCAGGGCTGTGGCAGCTATCAACCCATCGCTCACCGCCCCGGCGGCGGCGAACGGGATGAGGGCGAGCCCGGCCGAGACAGCCGCGACCCCGGCAAAGATGAGAACTGGAGCGCCATGCCGGTGGGTGGCGTACCACGTCTCGTCGCTGCGCATGGTGTAAGGGGTGCGAATCCCGGCGAAGTGGTTCCGGGGGAGCCGGCCCTGCAGTCCAAGCCAGCCGATTGTCACGAGGACCACACCGGCCAGGGTCATCACCAGCAGGCCAAAGATCACGTTCAGATCCCGGCCCCGGGCGCTGGCAGGAGCTCGGGAGCCACGTCGGCGAGAGCGCCGTACAGTTCTCGTTGGTTTCGTACCTGGCCCTCCGACAGGCCCGTTTCGATGGCCGCCCTCACCTCGGCCGGGGCGGTGCGGGGCTGGAACGCCGCGACCTGCCGGGGAGAGGTATTGACGCGGAACTCGAATACGTCCGGACGCGTGTAGTGGCCGGCGTGGTCGGCGATCATCTTCAGGAAGGCCACGTGTCCCAGGTTGGCCGTGGCAGTGAGGATGCCCTCCTCATTGAGAAGCGGGCCAGCAATCAGGTCACCCTGCGGGTTGATGATGGCCGAGTGGCCGTTCATGGGCCGGACAATCTCCCGCAGGTCAGCGGGGATATCCTGTTCGCGGAGAAGGCCGCCGGACATCACCACGTAGGCCGCGGCCTGCATCGCAAAGGCGCGCGAGAGCACTTCCTGGCGGGTCTCGGTCCAGCCCGGCCAGGCGCCCGCATGGACCTGCAGCCCCTGGGCGATGAGGGCGTACCCGGGCAGAACCATCTGGTGTTCCCAGCAGTTCAGGCCCCCGAGGCGGCCGTAGGGGCGCTCGTAGACGCGCAGGGTGCTGCCATCGCCTTCGCCCCAGACACTTCGCTCATAAAAGGTGGGCTTGAGCTTGCGGTGCTTGCCGAAGATGCGTCCTTCGCGCCCGATGAAGAGCAGGGTGCAGTAGATGGAGCCGTGCGTTGTGCTGTCGCGCTCGGCCACACCAATGACAACATCGATTCCCGCCCGCCGGGCGGCCGCGCAGAGCGCCTCGGTGGCGGGCGAAGGCACCTCCACGCCGTTGAGGACGAACCTCAGGAGAGCACCCCTGAAGGCTGGATGCTCCGGCCAGGCGCCGAAAGACGCGTAGCCCGAAACGAACGTTTCGCCGAAGACGGCGAGCTCGGCCCCGCGGGCTGCTGCCTCATCGATCAGCCGGCAGGCCTTGTCAATGGTGGCGTCGCGGTCGAGGTAGACCGGGGCCGCCTGCACGGCCGCGAGGGTAAAGTCCCTGAACTCGTCGCCCATGTTCGTTTCCTCCGGACCCCGATTCTACAACGGAACCCAATCGCTACCCGGGCACGCCAGTCACGGCCGCGATGGCCTGTTCAAGGATGTCGCAGGCGCGGTCGATCTCGTCGTCAGTCACCGTCAGGGGCGGCATGAGCCGGATGGCATTGGGGCGCACGCCGTTGGCAAGCAGGCCGCGCTCCCGGCAGGCCGACACGACTTCGGCGGCGATGTCGCGCGAAAAGGCGACGGCAAGCAGCAGCCCGCGGCCGCGCACCTCCGTTACCACCGGAAGGCGGTCCTCGAGCGACCGGAGGCGAGCGACGAGCCGTTCCGAAGCGCGGGCTGCCCGGGCGGGCAGGCCGTGGTCGAGAATGTGGCGAAGTGTGGCCACCCCGGCCGCAGCGGCGAGAGGGTTGGCTCCGAAGGTAGAGCCGTGATCACCAGGAACCAGGTGGGCGGCGATCTCTTCGCGGGCCAGAACGGCGCCAATCGGTACACCGCCGCTGAGGGCCTTGGCCACGCACATGATGTCCGGCTCGATCCCTTCTTGCTGGTATGCCCAGAGCGTCCCAGTTCGGCCGATGCCCGTCTGCACCTCATCGAGAATGAGGAGGAGGTTGTTGCGCGTGCACCAGTCGCGGACACCCTGCAGGAAGCCGGGCGCGGGAACGTTCACACCGCCTTCGCCCTGGATGGGCTCGAGCAGCACGGCGACGGTCCGTGGTCCCGTGGCGGCGCGGATGGCGTCGAGGTCGTTCCAGGGAACGTGCGCGAACCCGGGCGCCAGCGGCTCGAACGGCTCGCGGTAGCGGGCATTCCCGGTGGCGGCGAGCGCCCCCGTGGTGCGGCCGTGGAAACCATCCTGCATGGCGATGATCTCGAAGGCGCCCCCGCGCGTATCGAGCCCCCAGCGGCGCGCGAGCTTGATGGCCGTTTCGACCGCCTCAGCGCCCGAATTGCAGAAGAAGGCACGGTCGAGGCATGAGTTCTCAACCAGCAGTTTCGCCAGCTCGACCATCGGCGTTGTGTAGTAAAGATTCGAGGTGTGGATGAGCTGGCGGGACTGTTGCGCCAGTGCCTCGGAGACGACCGGGCTGGCGTGTCCCAAGGCGTTCACGGCGAGCCCCCCGACAAAGTCGAGGTACTCCTTGCCCTCACGATCCCACGCGCGGGTCCCTTCGCCACGAACGAGCACCACGGGCTGACGCCCATAGTTCTGAAAAAGGTACTTCCGTTCCTCTGCGATCCAGTCGGTCAATTGCGCCCCCCGTCTTGCGCCATGTGGTCATGGTAGGGCACAGCGGGGTGCCGGTCATGGCCCCGGACGCAACCCTTAGCTGAACGGCGCCTTTGCGAGCAGCTGCGCGTGCGAGCCGGGCGCTTCAATCCCGCAGTCGCGCGTCCAGGAGCTGTCCTTGAGGACCCACCCCTGGCGGCGGTCGCTGATCAGCATCTCCAACACGTCGTCAAGCTGGCGCTTCAGCTCGGGGCTGTGGACAGGAGCGAGAACTTCGATGCGCTCGTCCAGGTTTCGTTTCATTATGTCGGCGGAGCCGATGAAGAACTCGGGGTCGCCGCGGTTCTCAAACCGGTAGACGCGGGAGTGCTCGAGGAAACGCCCAATGACCGAAACCACGCGCACGTTCTCGCTGAGGCCGGGCAGCCCGGGACGCAGGCGGCAGATGCCACGAATTATCAGATCGACCTTCACCCCGGCCTGCGATGCTTCGTAAAGGAGGCGCGTGAAGTCGCGGTCTTCCAGGGCGTTCATCTTGAAGGTTATCCGCGCGGGAAGCCCCTTGCGGGCGGCGTCCATCTCCTTCCGCACGCGCCGCTCCAGTTCGGAGCGCAGGTTTGTTGGGGCGACCAGCAGGTGCGAGCTCTCGAGCGTCTCCGCGAAGCCGGTCAGGTAGTTGAATATGCGCACAAGGTCGGCGCAGATCCCGGGGTCGGAGGTGAAGAGGCCAATATCCGTGTAGAGGCGCGCCGTCCGGGAGTTGTAGTTGCCGGTGCCAACGTGGGCGTACATCGTCACACCGTTCACCTCTTCGCGGACAACCAGGCAGATCTTGCTGTGGATCTTCATGTTTGGCATGCCGTAGGCGACGTGAACACCCGCGCTCTCCAGCTTGCGCGCCCACTCGATGTTGTTGGCCTCGTCGAAGCGCGCGGTCAGCTCGACCAGCACCGCCACCTGCTTTCCCCGGCCGGCGGCGTCGATCAACGAGGCGAGGATGGGCGAGTCGGGGGAGGTCCGATACATCGTCTGCTTGATCGCCAGCACCGCAGGGTCATCGGCGGCCTCATCGACCAGGCGGGCGACGGTGGCATCGAAGGATTCGTAGGGGTGGTGGACCAGGATGTCGCGTTCCCGTATCTCGTTGAAGAGGGACACCGGGTCGCTGACCGACACAAACGACGAGGGAACGGCCGGGATGAAGGGCTTTTCGGCCAGCTCCGGGAGGGGCAGCGAGGCCAGCTGCATGAGGTCTGTGAGCCCAAGCGGGCCCTTGCCGGTGAACACATCCTGCTCTGCGAGTTCGAGCTCTTCGAGCATCAGCTCAAGCCGCGAAGGGGCGAGCGAACCCGAAATCTCGAGAGTGACGGCCGCGGCAAGGCGCCGGCGCCGAAGCTCCGACTCGATGAGCTCGAGCAGGTCTTCGGCCTCCTCGCCCGGACTGCCGGTCTCGGCGCTCCGGATCACCCGGAGGGCCTGCCAACCCGTCACTTCCATGCCCGGGAAGAGCATCTCGATGTTCGATACGATCACGTCTTCGATGAGTACGAAGCGTCCCCGGCCGGCGTCGAGGAAGCGCGGGCGATTCTGTGGCACCTTGACGCGGGCGAACCTCTCCACTCCACTCGCCGGATGGCGGACGTTGAGCGCCAGCGAGAGGCTGCCGCTGGAGATGAACGGGAAGGGGTGCGCCGGGTCAACCACGAGCGGCGTCAGCACCGGGAAGATGGCTCCCTCGAAGTAGCGCCTCAGGCTGTCACGGGCGGCGCCATCCAGCCGCCGATAGGGCACGATCTCGACGCCGTGGCTCTGCAGCCCAGGGCGCAGATCCTTGCGCCAGATCTCTTCCATCCGGGAGCGCATCTCGTGGCAGCGCCGGACTGCCAGGTCAAGCTGTTCGGCAATAGTCAGGCCATCGACCGTGCGGGTGCGCGGGTCCGTGTGAAGCATCCGCTTCAACCAGCCGATGCGCTTGGCAAAGAACTCGTCGAGGTTGCTGGCGGCAATCGCAAGGAACTTGAGCCGATCGAGGAGCAGGTTCCGCGGGTCCATCGATTCAGCGAGCACCCGCTCGTTGAACTCCAGCCAGCTGATCTCGCGGTTGAGGTAGAGCCCCGGATCATCGAGATCGAAGGCCCCTGGGGAACCGGGAACCGACGGCACAGGACTGCTGGCTTCGAGTGTCAAGCCTCACCCACCAAATGGACGATAGTCACACGTTGATCTTCGGCATGACTGCATGTCAATCAGCAGAGTGCCGAAATGTGGCACCGGACTTCAGCCTCCTGGCATTATCGCCGTTCCCCGCTCGTGGCGGCTGAGCAGGCTGTGCGCCGCACGGCCATCCACTATGCGCACGGGCACCCCAAGGGTGGCAGCGTGGAGGCAGGCTTCAATCTTGGGCACCATGCCACCGGCGATCACGCCACTCGCCACCAGCGCGCGCGCATCCTGGGCGGTCAGTGCCGGGAGCGTGGTGCCGCTCGCGTCGCGCACGCCTTCGACGTCTGTAAGGAATACCAGCTCACGGGCCCCCGTCGCAGCGGCGACTTCGCCGGCGAGCGTGTCGGCGTTCACGTTCACGAGCTGGTCGGGCCCTGCTCCCGGGACGTATCCGATCGAGCTGATGACGGGAACGACCCCGGCCGAGGTGAGTGCTGTGAGAACGGCCGGGTGGACCGCCACGGGCTCGCCCACGAAGCCCAGGTCCGGGGAGGCCAGGCGGCACTCAAGGATGCGGCCATCGGCCCCGCTCAGCCCGGCCGCCAGCCCGCCCGCTGCGTTGATCGCGGCCACAATCCGCTTGTTCACGAGGCCCGCTAACACGGCCACAACCACCGGCAGAACCTGTTCGTCGGTGACACGCAACCCGCGCTCGAAGCGTGTCTCGATACCCATGAGATCGAGCCAGCGGCTGGCTTCCGCACCGCCGCCGTGCACGACAATGGGCACATCGCCCGATAGCGCCATGGCGGCGACGTCGGCGAAGGTGGTATCGGCCGCGCCGAGGGTGCTGCCTCCGATTTTGATGACGAGTGGGGCGCTCATGTGTGGTAGTCGGCGTTGATCTTGACGTAGTCCTCGGTCAGGTCGCACCCCCAGCCATTGGCCATGCCATCGCCCACGCCGAGGTCCACCTCGATGCTGACCGTATCGCCCTGCATATCCGAGGCTACCCGCGCCGGGTCGAATTCGGTGGGACGTTCGTCTTCGAACACCCGGTGTCCGCAGAGCGTTACCGTCATCCGCGGTTCGGAGACGGCGACCGGCGATCGTCCTACGACCGCCACGATCCTTCCCCAGTTTGGGTCCGCACCATAGACCGCGCTCTTGAGCAGGTAGGAGGTGGTCAGCTCGCGGACGAGCTGGCGGGCCTCGTGGACAGAAGCTGCGCCCCGGACGGAGACCTCCATGAGCCTGGTCGCGCCCTCGCCATCCCGGGCTATCTCCTTCGCCAGGTAGATGCAGAGGGTCTCAACCGCTAAGGCGAACTCTGCTGCGTAGGGCGTCCCCTCGCGAATGGTCTCTCCGCCGGCGAGGCCATTTGCCAGGAGGATGGCGGTGTCGCTGGGGCTGGTATCGCCATCGACAGAGACCAGGTTGAACGAGAGGTCCACGGCCCGGCTCAGGCATTGCTGCAGGAAAGCCTGCTCCACCGGCGCGTCGGTGGTGAGGAAGGCGAGCATGGTCGCCATGTTGGGATGGATCATCCCCGAACCCTTGCAGCAGCCGCCCAGGGTGTAGGGGCCGAAGCGCAGAGCTGCGTGCTTCGGGCGGGTGTCGGTGGTCATGATGGCGCGGGCGAACTCCGGCCCGGCGGCGGTCGTCAGCCGCACCGCGTCAACGCCCGGTTCGATCTTCTCCATGGGCAGGAAGTGGCCGATGACACCCGTGCTGCAGACCAGGACGTCAGCCGGCGGGATGCCCAGGCGCCGGGCGACAAGGTCCGCCATGCGGCGCGCATCGGTGATGCCGCGCTGGCCGGTGCTCGAGTTGGCGACGCCGCTGTTCACGATGATGGCCTGCGCGCGTCCATCGGCCAGGTGGGCCCGGTTCACGTCGATTGCAGGGGAGTGGAGCCTGTTCTTCGTGAAGGTGGCAGCAGCCGTGCAGATCCTATCCGAAGCAAGAATCGCCAGGTCGAGCTTGTCTTCCCCGTAGGTCTTGATGCCCGCAAAGACGGCACCGGCCGCAAACCCCCGCGGCGACGTGGCGGAGCCATTCAAGTCCAATTCCAGCGTCACGGATAGACCGCCGGGAGGCTGAGCCCCTCCACCTGCGGAAGTCCGAGCATCAGGTTCATGTTCTCGATGGCCTGGCCCGCGGCTCCCTTGCCGAGGTTATCGAGCACCCCTATGGCCACCAGCATGCCGTTCCGCTCATCGACCACAGGGTGGACAAGGCAACTGTTGGAACCGAGGGTGTGCTTGGTGTGCGGAGGCTGGCCCGACACACTGGTGAACGGCGCCTCGCGATAGAAGTCGCGGTAGATGCCCATCACCTCGGCGCCGGTGACGCTTCGGCGAAGCGGGGCATAGCACGTGGCGTGGATCCCGCGGGTCATCGGTACCAGGTGGGGAGTGAAGGTAACCCTCACGGCCGGCCCGCCGCCCAGGCTGGATAGCTCCTGCGCGATTTCGGGCTGGTGGTTGTGGTTCGCCACCTTGTAGGCCGAGACATCCTCGTTCACATCGGCGTAACTATAGCCTCCGCCCGTGCCGCGGCCGGCGCCGGAGATTCCCGACTTGGCATCGACCACGACTGTCTCTTCCACCAGGCCGCAGGCGACCGCGGGAGCGAGCGCCAGGATGGAGGCGGCGGGATAGCACCCCGGATTCGCCACGAGCAGGGCCCCGGCAATGCGGTCCCGGTTGATCTCCGGGAGCCCGTAGACGGCCCCGGCAAGCAGGTCGGGCGCCGGGTGCGGCTGGCCGAACCACGCCTGGAACTCGGCCGGGTCCTTGAGGCGAAAATCCGCGGCGATGTCGATCACGGGGATTCCCGAACGGACGAAGGGCGCGCAGGCGGCAGCGCTGGCGGCCGTCGGCAGAGCCGACATGACGATGTCGACGTCGCCCGTGATCTCTTCGTCCACACGGAGGTCACCATAGACAGACAGGCTGGGAAACGCCTCGCCAAGCAGCTGGCCCGCAAGAGAGCGCCCGGTGGCTGAGGTCAGGCGGGCAGACGGGTGGTTCCAGAGCAGGCGCGCGGCCTCCATGCCGGCGAACCCTGTGACGTTGATGATCCCGACCCTGTAGCTCATGGATTGATTGTGCGTGCGGAGCGCAAATGAATCCACCAGGGACGTGCAGGCGGCAATGCCCGGTTCGCCTGCCTGCCTTAGAGTTGGCTTATGTCCGAACTCTCACTCTCATTTGTCGGGACGGGGAACGCCTTTGCGCCCGGCGGCCTGTGCTGGAACGGCTTCCTGGTGAACGGCCGCTACCTTTTCGAAGCGCCGCCCCAGGCGCTCATGTCACTGCGACAAGAAGGCGTGGACCCCAACGACCTCGATGCCGTGGTGGTGAGTCACCACCACGCGGATCACTTCCTGGGTTTGCCGTTCTTGCTCCTTTACTGGAAGTACCAGGGACGCACACGGCCGGTGAGGATCGTCGGGCCCCCGGAAACCAGGGAGGTCATGGAGCAGGTGACGGAACGCACGTACCCCTCGCTCTTCGAAGTCAGCTATGAGATCGAATGGCTCGTGGCCGAACCCGGGAAAGACCTCCACCTTTCCGGTCTTCAGCTCCACCCGGTCGAAGTGAAGCACGATGACAAGCTCATAATGAGCCTCGGCTATGCCTGCACCTTGAACGGCAAGCGCTTTGGATATACGGGCGATACTGCGATTTGCGACGGCGTGCTGGACCTGGCCCGGCACAGCCAGGTGCTTGTCAGTGAATGCGCGTCGCGCGCCAGCAGCGTTCCCATCCACATGAACCTCGTGGATGACATGCCCGTGGTGCGGGCGGCGTTGAACCCCGACTCGACGCTGCTCCTGACCCACATCGACAGCGATGTCGATAGCAACGGACTGCCCAACACGCTCGTTGCCCGGGACCACCAGACCTATCGCTTCTGACAGCGTGCCGGTTTGGCCGGCCACCCGGCGATCGTTAAGATCTGCGAAACTCGGGAGTAGACATGGCACATCCACTGCGTGGCGCAACCGCCATCACGGGACTCGGCATGACGCCCATGGGGCGCGTCTTTGACAGGTCCGCCACTGAGCTCGCCGCAGACGCGATAGCGCTTGCCATCGCCGATGCCGGGCTTCGCAAGGCGGAGATCGATGGCCTGCTTATCAACTCGGGGGTCAGCCAGGGGCTGACGCTCGGGTTGCAGAACTACTGTGGCTTCGCGGACCTCAAGCTGCTGAACCTCATGAACGCCGCGGGCTCGACGGCCGCGCAGATGGTGCAGTACGCATCGATGGCCATTTCTGCCGGGATGGCAAGGAACGTCGTCTGCGTGTTCGCCGATACGCCGCTGAGCGAGGGGAAGTCATCGGGGACAGCCTATGGCATGCGCGCCAACGCCCCTTCGCGCCCTCGCGGCATGGTCGGCCTCTACACAGCATCGGGCTACTTCGGGGCAAACACACCCTACGCGCTGGCGGCAAGGCGCCACATGGACCTCTACGGGACAAAGCAGGACCACTTCGGCGAGATAGCGGTCTCGCAACGGCAATGGGCGGTGATGAACCCCCTTGCCCAGTTGCGCGACCCGATAACCATGGAGGACTACCACGCCTCGCGCTGGATAGTCGAGCCGCTGCACCTCCTCGACTGCTGCCTGGTCTCGAACGGCGCCGTCGCGGTGATCGTCAGTCCGGCGAGCGAAGCGAAGGATTTGCGCCAGCCACCCGTTTACATCCATGGCATGGGGCAGGGCCACCCGGGCGATGACAACCGCGCCGGGAGCAACTGGGAGACCGAGACGGGGGCACGGATTGCAGCACGCACGGCCTTCGCCATGGCGGGGATTGGCCCCGCCGATGTGGACATCTGTGAGCTGTACGACTGCTACACCTACACCGTCCTTGTAACCCTTGAAGACTACGGCTTCTGCAAGAAGGGCGAAGGCGGGCCGTTCGTGGAAGGCGGGCGGCTTGGGCCGGGGGGTTCGCTCCCCACCAATACCGGCGGGGGAGAGCTTTCGGCCTACTACATGTGGGGCATGACCCCCTTGAGCGAGGCCATCATCCAGGGCAGAGGCGCAGGCGGAGAGCGCCAGGTGGCCAAGAACAACGTGATTCTCTGCACCGGGAACGGGGGCAACCTCAGCTACCACGGCTGCCTCATTCTCAGCCCGCACGCTTCTTAGGAGTGGGAGATTGACACAGGAAACGGCTATTCCAAAACCACTGCCCGTGCCCGACGAAGCTTCCCGTCCGTTCTTCGAAGGCGCCCGGGCAGGACGCCTGATGCTCATGAGGTGCCTCGCCTGTGGCACGCTCCGCCTTCCCTCGCGCCGCCACTGTGACCGTTGCCTCTCGCCCGAGGTCGAATGGGTGGCCGCCAGCGGACGTGGCCGCGTGCGCACTTTCGGCATCATGCACCAGCGCTATCATCCCGCGTTCGCGGACGACATCCCCTACAACGTGACCGTTGTAGAGCTCGAAGAGGGGCCACGCCTTCCGGCCAACATCATCGGCATCCCCAACAGCGAACTGCGCGTGGGAATGGAGGTGGTGGTCGACTGGGAACACCACGAGGACGTGACAATTCCGAAGTTCCGGCCCGCGTGACGCCGGGTTGCGAGGGCCGCCCGGGTCAGGTGCCGGGCTCGAAGCTGGCTGTTATCACGCTTATGACAACCGCTCGTCTTAACACTTGACCGTTCGTTACACTGTCCTCGAACCATGAGGGAACTATGAACACGGACGGCGGCCTGGGCATCACCCTGTGGACAACCGACATACCGGCGATGGCCGGGTTTCTCCACACGGTGGCCGGCCTCGAGGTGGAGGAGCTCCACCCCGGCTATGCTTCGCTCCGTGCCAACGGCGCTCGCATTCTGCTCCACGCCGACGAGGCGTACCGGGGGCACCCGTGGTATGAGGCACTCAGGCGTGAAGGGGTGGCGCGCGGGATTGGTGCGGAAATGCGCTTTCAGGTGGCCGATGCCAGCGCCGCCTATGGGGCGGCCCTGCGCGCCGGCGGCCTGGCCATCCAGCCGCCCTACTCGCAGGACGGCATCGACGAGTGCCAGGTCATGGGGCCGGACGGCTTCCTCTTCGCCCTCTGGTCAGAGGCAGCCGGGGAGCCACAGACTTAACAAACTCTTTCCTTGTTTAATTGGTGCCAAAGGTATATGATCAGGGAGGCAATCAAAGTCCATAGGAGGGTCTGAATGATCATCGACCCAATCACGGTGCAGGCTTTCCAGCCATCCACAAGCATCAGCCTTGAAGCACGCTACCGGGCTGAGTTCGCCCGCAAGACCCGCAATTCGAAGCCGGGGCCGCGTGCAATCCGAATCCAGCCCGATGCCGACTCGATCCGCGCGCGCTGGCTGGCTAACGCCGGCAGGTTCGTTCGCCTGGCCTGATTCCAGCCGCGCAACCAGCAGCATTGGCTCAAAAAGCGAGAAGACGGCCCCGGGGCCGTCTTCTCATTTCCGCCTTGTGGGTGGCCGGGCGTCACTCGTAGCGCAGGGCCTCGGCCACGGGTACGCGTGAGGCGCTGCGTGCGGGCAAGAACGTCATCAGCATCGACGCCCCGAAGGCAAGAACCGAGATCCCTGCGAGGCTGAGCCAGGGCACGGTGAAGCCGGCGTCCTTTGATTCCTGGCCAACGCTGCCGCTCGTAAAGAGCACCCACGACAGCGAAACCCCGAGCAGCAACCCGAGGAGAACGCCAGAGGCAGCGACAAATCCCGACTCCAGCAGGAAGCTCAGGGCGACCATGCCCCGCTTGTAGCCAATCGCGCGCAACATGCCGATCTGCTGGCGCCGCTCAACCACGGCACGCGAAGCCACGACACCCAGCGCGGCGATGCCAACGATGAGCCCCAGCCCCATGAACCCCTGGAAGACGAGCATAAAGGCGTTGGATGTGGCCTGCTGATCGTCGAGCACCTTCTGCAACGACTCGGCAGAGGCCGTCACAAGCGCCGACTCGAGGCTCTTAGCGTAGTCACGAGAGCTTGTCCCGGGCTCTAGCGAGAGGAAATACGCCTGGCCCTTCGCATCGGGATAGGCGGTGGCGAGGGTCTCCTTCGCAACGAAGATCCCGGGCCAGAACGTGGCTCCCGCCTCCTTCACCTGTCCAATCACTGTGACGGTGGTGATGGTGCCGGAACCGGGGTCTCGGAGATCGAGGGTGAAAGGCTCGAAGCCGTCGGTGAGTGGATTGAGGCGAACAAGGTCGCCGAAGCCAGCGGGGCCCTCGAACCCTTCCGGCTCGGCCGTGATCTGAGCGGGAAGGACGGCCAGCGCCGGGTTGGCCGCAAGCGCCTCCCAGATGGCGCGGTCATTTTCGAAACCGGCCGCGCGAACCTTCATCGGCAGATCGGTATTGAGGAGGAAGCCCCGGTCGGCGCCAAGGACCGCGAATTGACCGAACTCCTTCACTTCGCCGTCGCTGTTCTCAATCCGGTCACGGTTCTGGACTTCGGCTTCGAAGGCGTAGGCAATGCGGTTTTCGCCGATGGCCGTGATTGGGCCAGTATCGACGCCCGCGCTTGAGATTGTGGCGGGGAGGTCGGTTATAGGGTTGTTGGGGTTGACCAGCAGCTGCACATCCCAGCCCCCGCGCGCATCGTCGTTGAGGAAGACCCGCTCGAAGTTGCTGTTGAGGGTGGAGTTCACCACGAGGGCGAACATGATGAGGCCGATCATGGCCATGGTCATCCCGGTCCGGAATCGCGATGTGAGAGGGTAGGCCACGGCCGTCTTCATCGCGGGCATGATCCGCCCAAAGCGCGAACCGAGCCTTTCGACGACCGGCAAGGTCACGTCGGCGTTGTAGACGACGATGAAGACGCCGCAGGTGACCATCGCAACGCCGCTCAGGAAGAACATCTCGATGTCGCCCTCGAGCGGTCCCACAAGCCACTCCAGCTTCTTTCCGGGGACGAGGTACCAGAGCGTGAGCAGCCCGGCACTGACCGCCGTAAAGGTGAGGCGCTCGTGGATGTGGAAGTAGCGGAGGGTGGCAGCTGCCCAGAACAGCACAAGCGAAACCCCGCCGGCAAAGAGGAACATCTCGTTGGATTCGAGTCCCCACTGCACCATGAGGGCGCCCATGACGGCGCCGACGGTGCCGAATGCCACGCTCCAGGCCACGGCCCGGCCGCGCGTCTGCAGTGCGGAGAGCACAACGCCGAGGGGGGCAAGGACAATGCCGAGGATGAGGAGCCACGACGGCATGGATTCCGGCTTCCGGTCGCGCGTGAGGCGCACGAGCAGGAGTGCCAGCGAGTACCCGGCGATGATCAGGAGCCCGAACGGAAAGGTGAAGACCCCGAGTATGAAAGGCCAGGCGGGGGCGCGTTCGCCGGGCTTGCGGTCGCCGGCGGGGGCGCCGAAGTTGTGGCCTCGAAGCATGCCCAGCCACGGGCCCGGCAGGCCAACCAGAGCAGCAACAAGAAAGAGCGGCGCCTGTTCGGTGAAACGGAGCGCCGCCAGCAGCGAAATCGCCGTGATGCCGCCGGCTACAACCCCGTTCAGGACGGCGCGGGAGTAGCCCAGCCAGGTGGCCCTTTCGGGGTTGAGCGGATGCGACTCGGGGAGGTCGCGAATGGCGGCAACGATGTTGAGCCGGCTCGCCCGCCACGATGACACGAATATGACGATGAAGGTGGCAATCAGCCCCAGGCAGAACGAGACCACGAGGCTTCGCAGGGTGAAGGTCACGCTCAGGTCGAGGCCGATTTCTCCGGCGGCCGCCCTTTCGAGAACGGCCATCATGACGAAGGTCACCCCCAGGCCGGCGACGAGGCCCACAACGGCCGACCCGAGGTCGTAACCCATGCCTTCGGCCAGGAACGATTCAACCAGCTGCCGGCGCTTGGCCCCCACCGCCCGCGCCATGCCCATCTCGGGCTTACGCTCTGCGGCCAGCATGACAAAGATGAGGAAGATCAAGAGCACACCCGCCGCGATGGAGAAGAGCCCCAGCACAATGAAGAAGGTGAGGAGAATGTTGCCGAAGAACTCGGCCATCTCAACGCCGTCCTTCTTGAAGGCGTCCACCCGGTAGGGCTCGCCTTCAAGGGCCGCCTCAAGCTTGGCGGTGGCCGCATCCGATCGGTTGAGACCGCTTTTCACCCCGCCGTGGTTGGAAACAAACACGCCGTCGGCGTTCTCGCCCTTTGCCGTGAGCTTGCTCAGGAACTCGAAGTTCGCGGCTGCTCCTTCCACTTTCTCAAACTGGAAAGCGCCGCCAAGCACCTGGCTGGGGACGATCGCGGTGACGGTGAGAGGGACCGGCGAACCCTGGTAGAAGATGAGCACCTGGTCCCCGACCGCTGCGTCGATCTCTTCGGCGAGGTCCTCGTTCACGGCAAGGTCGCCGGCGCCGAGCGTGACGGCACGCCCCGAAAGGTCTCGCAGCCCGCCCAGCGCCGCCGTATCGGCAGGGCGGAAGGCCACGATGCGGGCGGCCGACTCGTTGAGCCGGGTGCGGGTGTTCTGGATTGGCAGCTGTTCCGTCAGGAACGGGAGGAACGCCTGGATGTCCTCGTCGCCAGAGAACTGCTCCCGCAATTGATCGACCCGCGACAGCGGGATGACCTGCCTGTCGGCGGGAGCGGCTTCCTTTTCGGTATCCCAGGCGATGTACTCATCGGCTTCGCCCGCCATCTTGTAGATCTGGGAGGTGATGCTTGAGGTGAGCGTATCGCCCGTGCCGAAGGCGGCCGTAATTATGAGCGTCGAAAGCATCAGGCCGATGATGATGAGCGTGGTCTGCGCCTTGCGCCGGGGGATGTTCCGAAGGCCCATCTTGAACATCACGGGATTGCGCACCGCGATGAAGGCGATCAGCACCAGGATGGCCGCAGTCACCACGAGGCAGCCCGCCGCGATGTACGTCATGGAAAGTCCGAAGATGTCGTTCATGCGCTAGTGACCGGCTGCCACGGCAGCCATCTCGGACTGGCTACGCTCGACATCGATCAGGCCGTCGGCCATGAGAATTGTGCGGTGGCAGCGCGCGGCCACCTTCGGGTCGTGGGTCACGAGCACCGTGGTCTGGTGGGCGTCGCGGTTCAGCTCAACGATGAGGTCCATGATTTCGCCGGCGGTTCCGGAGTCGAGCGCGCCGGTCGGCTCATCGGCCCACATAATGGCGGGGCGATTCACGAGCGCGCGGGCGATTGTGACCCGCTGGCGCTGGCCCCCGGAAAGCTGGTTCGGGCGATGCGTGGCGAACTCTCGCAGGCGCACGCGGTCGAGCGACTCCATGGCCATCTGGCGGGCAACCTTTGGCTTGACCCCGGACACGATGAGAGGCAACTCGACGTTTTCCACCGCTGAGAGCACGGGTAGCAGGTTGTAGGTCTGGAACACGAAACCCATGTCCCGGGCGCGGAACTCGGTCTTCCGGTCGTCGGCCATGCGGGTGATGTCGGTTCCGTTGATGTGGACAGAGCCGCTATCGAAGTCATCAAGCCCGGACAGGCTGTTTAGCAGCGTGGTCTTGCCGCAGCCAGAGGGTCCCATGATGGCGACCATTTCTCCCCGGAGGACAGTGAGGCTCACGCCGCGAAGAGCGTGCACCTGGACGGAGCCGGTGTCGTACGTCTTATGCACTTCGCGCGCTTCAATCACAACCTCACCGGCCGGCGCATTACCGGTTTCAAAGCTACTCATCGAACGGGATTCATCCTCCTGGCGGAAACGGGAAGCAGATCGAGCGAAACGTGTCAACGCCCGCCAATGTCAAGGTATCAGAACGTTGTTACACGGGTATGGCGAGCCTTTCCCAACTCTTCCCAATTGCGGGGCGTGAGATCATTCTATGGCCGTGATCTCCATCTCCATGGGATCTCCCCGCTCATCAAATCCCCATGCGCCCCAGCGCACCGCTTCGGACGCAAGGCCGGAGGTCTCCCACCGCAACACGGGTGTCGCGGCGTTCCCCGCAACTGGTGCTGACCCCCTGGGTCCGTTCGCACGGAGCGCGTTACGGGCCCGCTCTGCCACGAGGCAGAGAGTCTCGACGTCGAAACCCATGGCCCCATCGGCGCGGAAGGGAGCAAGGTAGGCAAGGGCACTGGCGAAGAGGCTTTCCGCGCCTTTGACATTGCCGCGCCCGCGATGAACGAAGGCCGCCGCCACCTGGATGATGCCCTTGTAGAGTTCGCCCAGCGGCCCTGGTTCATGGCGCCAAACGTCCTCAAGGGTCTCGTGGCATTCGAAGAACAGGCCCTCGTTGAACTGAGCGGTGGCGAGCTCGAGGCAGCCAGGCACGGTGATACGCCGGGTCACCACCTGGCGGCGCCGAACGCTGGCATCGGCCGATCCCATGCCTTCCACCTTAGCAGCAGGTGCGCACAAGGCGGGAGACGGACAGAATGTGGCTACCTCATCGCGACCAGGACGATTTGCATGGCCGACACCCACGCGACCACCGAAGACCCGAATGCCGCTCCCATGCACCACGACATCAAGGAGCGCTTTTCCCAGGTACAGATTGCGCTCGCCGTGGCCCTGGGAGGGATCGCGATCGTCGGCGGCGTTCTGTTCGGGCTCCTGCTTGCGAATGATTGACGGGCGCACAGGCGAGGGCGGGAAAATTCGGAACTTCACGTAAGCGTCCGGTCTGAGGCCGATTCGGCGTGTATCATCGCCCCATGAAGCAGCCGTTCTGCAACCCGGTTGCCAGCCGTGGGACTCGCATCCTCCTGCGCGCGACCAAGTACGACGGCACGGCCCACTGGATCCAGCCCTTCACAGTCGTTTCCGATGACGGGGTGCTCATCACCGCCCAGTACCGGGCGCGGACGCCGATTTTCACGAGCCGCGGCGAGTTCCGGTCGCCGTACGACAGCCTGGTCTACTTCTGGCGCGACCGGTGGTACAACGTCTTCCGGCTTTCCCGGCCCAACTGCACACTTGCCCTCTGGTACTGCAACATCACGACGCCCCCGCTCTTCGACGGGCGCCACCTCGGTTATGTCGATCTCGACCTTGACGTGGCGGTGCGGCCCGACGGCGACATCGAGCTGCTGGACCAGGACGAATTCGAAGCGCACCAGCAGAAGTACGGGTATCCGCAGAGCATGATCGAAAAGGCGGAACGTGCTGCCATCGAGGTGCGCGACCTTGCCCTCAGCGGTGGCTTTCCGTTTAGCGAGGGCTAGTTTTCGCGCACCTCGCCCCGGGTGAGCCAGGCGGCCCGGTCTTCTCCTCCGCGCCGGGCACGTAAACTGGAGACGTGGCAAGCAGCACGGTCTCGGAAAAGCTCAGGACCCAGCTAAAGGCCCTCCCCGCTCGGCCGGGCGTCTACCTGATGCGCAACGCGGAGGGCGAGGTCATCTACGTCGGCAAGGCGGCCCGGTTGAAGGACCGTGTGCGCTCCTACTTCGGCTCGCCTCATGGGATGGAACCGAAGACGCGCGCCCTGCGCGAGCAGGTGGAGGACTTCGAATACATCGTCGTCGCCAACCCCGGCGAGGCGCTGCTGCTCGAAGCCACCCTGATAAAGCGTCACCAGCCGTTCTTCAACATCCGGCTCAAGGACGACAAGCGCTATCCGTACCTGAAGATCGACGTCCAGAACCCATGGCCGCGCGTCTACATCACTCGCCGCATCGAAAAGGACGGCGCGCGCTACTTCGGCCCGTATGCAAGCGCCGGCTCCGTGCGGGCGACGCTCGACCTCGTGAAGAAGCTATTCCCCTGGCGCTCCTGCACCCGCGAGATAACGGGCACTGACCCTCGGCCATGCCTCGACTACTACATCAAGCGGTGCATCGCGCCGTGCACGGCCTACTGCACGCCCGCCGAGTACGCAGAGGTGATAGAGCAGGTCATCCTCTTCCTCGAAGGCAAGTCCGACCACGTGCTCCGGCGGCTTCAGCATCAGATGGAGGAAGCAGCCGAGCGCATGGACTTCGAGCGCGCCGCCCTTCTTCGCGACCAGTTGCGCGCAATTGAGCGGACCGTTGAGCGGCAGCTCGTAGCGACCATCAAGAAGGAGGAGCTCGATGCCTTTGGGCTGGCGCGCGACGGTGACCGCGCGTGCGTCCAGGTCTACTTCATTCGCGGCACGCAGATGATCGGCCGCGACAACTTCGTTCTCGAAGGCGTGACCGATGCCCCCGACAGCGCGGTGCTCACCAGCTTCCTGCAGCAGTATTACGAAAGTGCGCAGTACGTGCCCCGGCTGGTGGTGGTGCCCGCACCCCCCGAGGGGGCTGAAGAGATTGAGGAGATGCTCGCGCAGCGTCGCGGTGCGGGGGTGGAGGTCCGGGTGCCGGAACGTGGCGAGAAACGCCGCCTGGTAGCCATGGCCAATGACAACGCTCGCGAGGCGCTCGAACAGATGCAGGTCAAGTGGCAGGCCGACACATCGAGGACTGCCCGGGCGCTCGACCAGCTGCGCGAGGAGCTCGCTCTGCCCGCCTTGCCACACCGGATTGAGTGCTACGACAACTCCAACATCCAGGGCACGAGCGCGGTTTCGAGCATGGTGGTCTTCGTGGATGGACGCCCCGAACCGGGCCAGTACCGCCGTTTCCGTGTGCGTACCGTGGCCGGCGCCGATGACTTCGCCACGATGCGCGAGATCATGAAGCGGCGCTTCAAGCACGCTGCAGAGGGTGCACCTGGAGCGCCCGCCACCGAAGAGCCTTCGCCGGCAGCGGACATGTGGGACCTGCCCGGCCTCGTGATCATCGACGGCGGGAAGGGGCAGCTGAACGCGGCAACCGGGGCGATGCGTGAACTGGGGGTGCACAGTATCCCCACCGTGGGGCTTGCCAAGCGCTTTGAGGAGGTGTTTGTGCCGGACGAGGATGAGCCAATCATCCTGCCGCGCGGCTCGGAGGCGCTCTACCTTGTGCAACGCCTCCGCGACGAGGCACACCGCTTCGCAATCACCTATCACCGGCAGGTGCGAGCGAAGGCAGCGGTCCAGAGCGCGCTCGATGCCATTCCCGGTGTGGGCCCAAAGCGAAAGAAAGCCCTGCTGCGGAAGTTCGGCTCGGTGAAGGCCATCCGCGAGGCGGAAGTGGAGGAGATAGCGTCTACACTGGGCTTCACCAGGGCGCTCGCCGAGAAGGTGAAGGAGGGAATCTGAGCGCGCGCCCATTCCGGGGATTGAGCGCACCAGCCTGTGGCCAGGACAGCGAACCGCCGACCCCCGAAAGGCGTAAAGTAGAGCACGGGGCCCCGTGATTGGCCCCCACGGCGGCAATGCCGAGGCCTACCGTGAGATGGGGTTGCAGTGATGGCAGACAAGGTAGAACGGGAAATCGAAGAGATCCTGGCCAGGCTCGAGAACGAGCTGCCGCCGGCCGAAGAGAAGAAACCCATCTCCATCCTCTCCCGCCGCCAGCGTCCGGCCACCCGCGCGCCACGGTCTTCCCCCTTGCGCGCGCTGCGGCGCATCAGCCCCACGTCTCTGATGTTCACGGGCGCGGGGCTCGTGGTGGGAGGCCTGGTGCTTTCGAATGCCTGGGAACCCCTGATCTGGCTGTCGATGGCGGGAGTGGTGCTCTTCCTGGGGGCATTCCTCTCGTCCTTTGTCCGGGAGAAGCCTGCATCCACTCCGGCACAGAAGGGCGTCTACTGGCGGGACCGCTACATCGAGTATGAGCCGGCCAGCCCCGGACTCAAGGATCGAATCCGCCGGCTCTTCCGCCGGTAGCCGTTTCCGGGCGCTTAACGTGGCTGCCGCGTACCCTCGGGGTCAGTGACGACCCTCCCCCGAGTCATACTTCCTGTGGTGGCGCTGCTTTCGATGGCGGGCGCTGCCTGCGTTGGGCAGGCGGCCTCGCCGGCAGGCTCTCCCACCGGCGCCGCTCAGCCCACGGCATCATCCACCTCGCCGGGTTCGCCGGCCTCGCCAACAGGAACGGCCACTGCAACCACGTCAACCCCGGTTCCCGCAGGGCCAGCGGAGCACGATGGCGCCCGGACCATGGCCCACCTGGCCCATCTCACCGAGTCCATCGGCCCGCGCGTCTCGGGCGCAGCCGGGGAACAGGCCGCGATCGCATACATTCGCGACCAGTTCGCGGCCTCCGGGTACAGCGTCGAGGTCCTGGAGTTTGACTTCGAAGGTGACCGCTTCCAGTCGGCGACCGTGAGGAGCGGGACAACCACGATCGAGGCTCTCACGCTCGCTGGCAGCAAAGGCGGAACGGCGAGTGGCCGGGCAGTCTACGTAGGGCTGGCCGATGCGGCTGGCATCGCCGGGCGTTCACTGGACGGGGCCATCGCCATCGCCGATCGTGGGTCGCTGCTGTTCGCGGACAAGTACGAGAACGTGCGCGCGGCGAATGCGGCGGGTTTGATCATCATCAATAACCAGGAGGGGATGTTCAGCGGGACACTGCGAAAACCCGCGCACTTCCCCGTGGTTGGCGTGGCCGATACCGCGGCGGCCAATCTGAAGGCGGCAGCAGCGAGCGGCGCCATGGTGTCGATCGAGACCCCCACCGTGATCGACACGCCATCCGCGAACGTGCTGGCCCGCCCGGCAGCCGGCGACGCCTGCCAGGTCCTTGTGGGAGGGCACCACGACACGGTGGCGGCGACCCCCGGGGCGAACGACAACGGCAGCGGAACGGCGACCGTGCTCGAGCTGGCACGGGCTCTTGCGGCCGACGGCCTGGACGAGGGTCTCTGCTTCGCAACTTTCGGCGCCGAGGAGTCGGGGCTTCACGGCAGCAGCGCGCTGGTCCAGCGGCTCCGGACCGAAGGCGCCCTGCCCCGCTACATGGTCAACCTCGATGTGGTCGGGATTGGGGCCGGGGTAGCGGTGATCGGCTCGCCCGAACCGGTGGCGCGGGCGATCAAGCTGGCGTCGAGCCTGGGCATCCCCGCCCTTGCGACGGAGTTGCCGTCGAACTACGGCAGCGACCACCAGTCCTTCCGCGATGCCGGCGTGGCCGTCGTCTTCTTCACCTCGGGGGAATTCCCAACGATTCATTCGCCGCGCGACGTGCTCCGCGATATCGACCCCGCAGAGGTGGAGCGCATTGGCGACCTGGCGTACGCGACCATCCGCGACCTGCTCGCACAGGTTGCCCAACCCTGAGAGCACCCCTAGCATGACCAGCGTGGCACGCCGGACCATGGTTGCCTTCATCGGAGCGTTCGTTGCCGGAGCGCTACTCGCCGGCGCCTGCGGAGGCGGTTCCAGCAAGGACGATGGCGCGCCGGGGCAGCGCGTGACCGACCCGGCAAAGGTCCCGAGTTCGACGCCCATCGGCAACACGCTCACGTACCAGATCCGGAACGACGTCATCATTGCCCCCGACGGCAGCGACGCGCCCGTGTCGAGTGGCTCGACCCCGGTCTCAGGGTCGAAGAGCTACACGGTGAAGCCGGGCGACAACTGCGGGGCCATTGCGGCGGAGTTCGGCATCACCGTTGCCGAGCTCCTGAAGGCGAACCGCACCATCGACGAGAACTGTTCGAATCTCCGTCCCGGAGACGTGCTCAAGATCCCGGGTGGTTCCACGGGCGGGACGACGGGCGGAGGCGCCACGGCGGGCACGCCGACTCCGAAGCCCAGCGGCAAGGAGTACACGGTGCAGTCAGGGGACACCTGCAATGCCATCGCGCAGAGCTATGGCGTGGACCTGCAGAAGCTGATTGCGCTGAACAACCTCGACCCGGAGTGCCTCAACCTGCAGGTGGGCCAGAAGATAAAGATCCCCTAAGGCCGGGCTTCAGCGACCTGCTCTTCGGCGCGGCCGCTGCGCTCGCGGAGAAGCACTTCGGCCAGGCGCTCGGCCGGAACCCCGAGCATGCGCGCCGCGTCACCGATGCGGAACTCGAGATGTTCCCGCGAAAGGCCCGCTTCCTGGAGCCTCACCAGCGCACCGGGCCGGTTGCGAAGGGCTTCGTAGATTGATGCATTCGCCGGATAACGAACTGCCGATTCCATTTTGACTTCCCCCCGGATTCCGCCATCCCTGTTGCT
Source organism: bacterium (assembly GCA_003577245.1). Lineage (GTDB taxonomy): Bacteria > Chloroflexota > Dehalococcoidia > Tepidiformales > Tepidiformaceae > UCB2. The sequence goes on from QEVS01000011.1 coordinate 38,960, forward strand.
TTGCGATTGGCGCCGGAGCCGGTGCGGCCGCGGCTTCGAATGAGGATACATCTACGAACTGGCCTTGGGAGCACCCTGATGTGGAAGATTCACACTTCCGATGGGAGGATTCACGGGACGGTCACCTTCGACGTTGGTGCCCGGCGTGTCTCGCGGACTTAGCCGATTTCGGCGAGGACCTCGGCCGTGTGCTCACCGAGCATTGGCGCCGGGCGGCGCAGCGACCACGGCGTGGCGCTAAACACGTAGGGGGCGCCGGGCATGACTGCGTCTTCACCAACGCCCTCACCGCGAGTCCCAACGAAGAATCCACGGTCCCAGAAGTGCTGGTCTCCAAGGGTCTCATCCGGGGAGCGCACGACGCCCCAGGCCTGGTCGCGCTCCTGGCCACCGTGGTAGACGTACTCCGCATCGTGCGCAGCGATGAAGCGGGCTGTCTCGGCCATTATCTCCTCGGCTTCAGCGTTTCCGCGCCCGGGCTGGCGGTTCTGCGGGCTGTCGAAGCGAGGGTCATCGAACTGGTGCCCAAAACCTTCGGACCTGTACCACTGCTTCACCTTCGCCCAGCTGGCGTTATCGCGGCCAACTCCAAAGCAGAGGATGTGGCGGCCATCCCGGGCCATGAAGAGCCATGGCTCGGTCCGGCGGTGGGCGGCGTGGCGCCCGGTCTGGCGGATGACGTCGAGGCGCTTGTAGAACCAGTAGGGCATCCCCACTTCGACGGTACAGCTCAGCGCCTCATGCATCGCGCAGTCGATGTACTGGCCCTCCCCGGTGGCATCGCGGTGGAGCAGGGCGGCCATGATGCCCATGGCGGCGAAGTGGCAGGTGGTGTTGTAGCCCTGGTCGCCGTGGCCACGGATTGGGGGCGCGCCGGGTGCGTCCTCCGGGTCGTAGCCGTTCATCCGCATGGGGCCGCCAAGCGCCAGCCCCACAAGGTCCGAGGACTTCCATTGTGCCCACGGCCCATCCTGGCCGAAGGGCGTGATCGAACACATGATCAGGCCGGGATTGCCCTCGGAGAGGTCCTCGAAGCCGAGTCCAAGGCCGGAAAGGTAACCAGGCGCCTGTGATTCGATCACGATCTCGGCCCGGGCGGCAAGCTTCCGGAAGTTCTCCCGGTCGTCATCCTTTTCCAGGTCGAGCACCACGGAACGCTTGTTGGTGTTGTGGTACCAGAAGTTGAGGGAACGGTTCGGACCGGGGATATCCCTGACGAACGGCCCGACGGCGCGCGCCGGCGAGCCACCGGGTGGTTCGACCTTGATGACCTCGGCGCCCATGTCGGCAAGCAGCTTACCGGCGAGCTGGCCGAGCTCGTCGCAGAGCTCGACAACGCGGACCCCGGCCAGCGGACCGCTCACATGAACACTCCTGCGGCCTCGTGCTCGGCAATCTCGTCCGCTGACATCCCGAGCACTTCGGCCATCACTGCGTGCGTGTGCTCGCCAATGAGTGGCGAAGCGGTGCGAAGCGTCCCGGGGGTCAGGGAGAGCTTCGGCACGACACCGTCGAACTCGCATTCGCCCATCTCGGCGTGGGGCAGCGTGTGCCACCAGTCACGGGAGGCGAGCTGCGGGTCGCGAGTGGCACGGTCGCTCGGCGCCTGGCATACGCCCGCGCGAACGCCGGCTGCCTGCAGGATCTGCATGGCCTCGTAGTCCTCGAACTCGCTCGTCCATGTCTCAATGCGCGCGTCGAGCTCATCCTGGTGTGCCAGCCGTCCCGCGTTGGTGGCGAACCTCTCATCGAGCGCCCAGTCCGGGCTGTCCATTGCCCGGACCATGGCAAGCCATTCCGCGTCGTTCATGACGGCAACAGCCAGCCAGCGGTCTTCCCCGGCGCAGGCATAGGTGTTGTGAGGCGCCACCGCTGGTTCCCAGGCGCGGTTTCCCGGCGGCATGCCTTCCCGGCGCGCCGAACGGCCGTTCACGGTCTTATCGAGAATCGAAGGCCCGGTGAGCACAATCCCCGCTTCAACCTGCGAGAGGTCGATGTGCTGCCCCTTGCCGGTGCGGTTGCGGTGGTGCAGGGCCATCATGATGCCGATCGCCGCGTAATAGCCCGCGGTGTGGTCCATGTAGCTGTAGCCCCATCCGGCGGGAGGCTTGCCCGGCAGGCCCGACATGAAGGTGAGGCCGCACAGCGCCTGAGCAGTTGGGCCCCAGGTGACGAAGTCCCGGTCGCGCCCGCTATGGCCAAAGCCCGAAAGCGAACAGTAGATTATGTCCTCTTTGATGGCCTTCAGGTCCGGGTAATCCAGGCCCCATGAGGTCATGACGCCGCTGGAAAAGTTCTCTACGACGACATCACTGGCGGCGATGAGACGTTTCAGAACCTCCATCCCGCCGGGGTGGCGAACGTTGAGCAGGATGCTCTTCTTGTTGCGGTTGAAGTAGTTGAAGAAGCCGGAGTTGTTGAGCGTGGGGCTATCCCCGGCAATCGGGCGGCCCAGGCGGATGGAGTCGACCGCCTGCCCGTGCTCGACACGGATCACCTCGGCGCCGAAGTCGGCCAGGAAACGGGTGGCCGTGGGTCCGGCGATGATCCAGGTGAGATCGCAGACGCGGATTCCTTGCAGCGGCAGGGTCGTCACGAGGGCTGATTCTACGCGACCCGCCAGCAAAGGCCAGTCTGCCGGGGGCCAGCGTCACATTGACGGAAAGGGCGCCCTTGCGAGCGCCCCCGGACACTGGTTGCCGTCTGTGGGCGGCGGGTCAGTCGAAGCGCAGCACGCTCCGGTTCACTTCGCCCTTCTTGAGGGCGTCGTATGCTTCGTTGATTTCGGAGAGCCTGTACTGGCGGGTGATGAGCTCGTCGATCTTCAGCCGCTTCTGCCGGTAGAGCTCCATCAGCCACGGCATGTCGTAGGTCTGGCGGGTTGAGCCATAGAAGCTGCCGATGATGCCCTTTTCGCGGAGGAACATGGCGCCCGGCACGGAAACCATCTGGGTCACCGGGATCATCCCGACGATCACGGCCCGGCCACCGGCCCTCGTCATGTGGAAGCACTGCTCCGCTGTCTTGGCGAGGCCAATTGCTTCGAAAGCGAAGTCCACGCCGCCACCTGTCATGCCCAGCACCCTGCCGACAGGGTCTTCCTGGGAGGCGTCGATGACATCGGTCGCGCCGAACTCCCGCGCCGCTGCAAGCTTGTTCTCGAAGACGTCCACGGCGATGATGCGCGCGGCCCCGGCAAGGGCGGCTCCCTGGATGACATTGAGCCCGACGCCGCCGCAGCCGATGACCACTACCGTGGAGCCAACGGGCACCTTTGCGGTGTTGGCGACGGCCCCCACGCCGGTCATCACGCTGCATCCCACGAGCGCTGCGGCCTCCATGGGCACACCATCGGGTACGTGGACGCAGGCGTTCTCGCTCACGAGCTGGTATTCGGCGAAGGCCGACATATTGGCGAACTGGGCCATTGGGTTGCCGTTGAGCTTGAGCCTGTCGCCGCGGCCAAGTGCGGCGCTCCCGGAACAGAGAAACGGCTTCCCGGTCACGCAGAAGTCGCAGTTGCCACACGAGGCAACGAAGGCGACCACGACCCGGTCTCCCGGCTTGACGCGTGTTACACCCGCTCCGACCTTTTCCACCACACCCGCCGATTCGTGGCCAAGAACCACCGGCACGGCGACGGGATATGAACCTTCCATGAAGTGAAGGTCCGAATGGCAAACGCCACTGGCGCTTGTCTTGATGAGCACCTCTCCGGCTCGGGGCTCATCGACCTGGACATCTTCAATCACGAGGGGCTGACCGACCCCATACATGACGGCTGCTTTCACCCGTGTACCTCCAGCCAGATGTGGCACCGGATTGTTGGGCGAATCAGGAACGCCTGTCAAACCAGAGGGCTACGCCGGAGCTCCCCCGGCAGCCGGGGCCACGCCCGCGATGTCCAGGAGCTCAACCTCAAGGCTCAGCGCCTTTCCCGCCAGCGGGTGGTTGCCATCGACCACCACAAAGGAACCGGTGATTTCGATCACTGCCATTGGGGCGCCATCGACACGGAGGATATCGCCCTCTTCGGCTTCCGGAGGAACCCGGTCGCGCTCGATCTCGGTTACGCGGCGCTCATCGCGGAGGCCAAAGGCGCGTTCCGGCGAAACGTCCACCGAACGTACTTCGCCAACGCTCATCCCGGTCACGGCGTCCTCCAGCCCCGGGATGACCGTGTGCCGGCCAACGACGAACGAAAGCGGTTCGTTCGTCTCGCGCGTCGAATCCAGGAGCTCGCCCGTTCCCGCGACTCGCGCAACAAGGTGCAGGCTGACAGTGTCCCCTTCGAGAACGCGGCGCATCTACCCCTCCAATCCGAAAAGCCAGGAAGTCCTGCGCGGGTGACGGTAGACGACGCCCCGCGCCCGGCCCCGGTGGCAGGCTACCATGCAGCCTCAGGCGCCACAACGAGCGTGGGCGGCGACGAATGGGCTCATCCCGCGCGCCTTTGCGATTGAGGCGGGGAAACCGCACACTGAATCTCAGGAACACCGGGAGCTGGCCCCATGAGCATCGACCGCATCTACGACATCATGCCCTTCGTCATCGAGTCCGATGGACGGCGGGAGCGCGCGTATGACATCTACTCGCTGCTGCTGAAGGAGCGCATCGTGTTCCTCGGGACGCCGATCGATGCCATGGTGGCCAACGTCATCATCGCGCAGCTTCTCTACCTGGCCCGCGAAGACGACGAGAAGGACATCATGATGTACATCAACTCGCCGGGCGGGAGCGTGACGGCGGGCCTCGCCATCTACGACACCATGCGCCTCATAAGGCCCAAGGTTTCCACTGTGTGCATCGGCCTCGCAGCAAGCATGGGCACGGTACTCCTCACGGCGGGCACCAAGGGGAAGCGCTTCGTTCTCCCCAACTCGACGGTCCATCTGCACCAGGTGCTGGGTGGCGCCCAGGGTCAGGCGCGGGACATCGAAATCCAGGCGCGTGAGACGCTCCGGCTGCAGAAGGTGCTGCGTACCATCATCGCCGAGTGCACGGGACAGCCCATGGAGCGTATCGAGCAGGATACCGACCGCGACTTCTGGCTCGACCCGGTGGCCGCGAAAGAGTACGGACTCGTGGATGAGGTGCTGGAACGCGCCCCCAGGGGGTAGCGGCCGGGATGCGGCTTCATACCGCCCGGCTGGTGACGGTGCAGGGCCGATTCGCTACGATGCACGCAATCAGCGTGCAGGATCTGCACGAATCGCAGCAGTGAAGAGATGACCGGGAGCCAGTTCATGCCCAACGGCTGTAACACGCCCGCCCACCGGGACGGCCTGCCCGGGCCGTGGCTCGCGCTCATCCTTACCCCGCCCCGCGGCGAGTAGCCGGCGGGGCGTTGCCTCACCACGGCGGCGCGCCAGCCGCCTTCATCCAGCCCATCAAGCCTGACGAGGTGAACGATCGTGTCCGATCGCTATGATTTCCGCGCCATCGAGGGCAAGTGGCAGGCCCGTTGGGAGGCCGCCCACTTACACCACGCCCCCGATGACGATGCGCGGCCCAGGTGGTACGCGCTGACAATGTTCCCTTACACCTCCGGTGACCTGCACACCGGCCACTGGTACGCAATGGCCCCCAGCGACACCGCCGCCCGCTACCGGCGCATGCAGGGCTACAACGTCATGTTCCCCATCGGCTTCGACGCCTTCGGGCTGCCCGCCGAGAACGCCGCCATCGCCCGCAGGATCGACCCGAAGGATTGGACCTACGCCAACATCGAGCACATGCGCGGCCAGCTCCGGCGCATGGGGGCCACCTTCGACTGGGAACGCGAGGTAATCACCTGCGACCCGGACTACTACCGCTGGACCCAGTGGTGGTTCTTGCAGCTCTACAGGCAGGGTCTCGCGTACCGGGCCGAGGCGGCCGCCAACTGGTGCCCCGGCTGCCACACCGTGCTTGCCAACGAACAGGTAGTCGACGGCCGCTGCGACCGTTCGGACGATGTGGTAGAGCGGCGCTTCCTGACCCAGTGGTTCTTCCGCATCACCAACTACGCGGAGGAGCTGCTGCGGTTCGACGGGATCAACTGGCCCGAGCGGATCCGCACGATGCAAACGAACTGGATTGGCCGTTCCGAAGGCGCAATGCTCGACTTCCCGGTCGACGTAGCCGGGGTCGAAGATCCGCTGAGCGTTTTCACCACCCGGCCCGACACCGTTTACGGCGCCACTTTCATGGTGCTTGCCCCGGAGCACCGCCTCGTGGACCGGATCACGACGGGGGAGCAACGCCCGGCGGTGGACCGTTACGTGCAGGAAACGGCCCGGCAATCGGAAATCGACCGGCTCTCAACGGAGAAGGAGAAGACCGGCGTCTTCACGGGCGCCTATGCCATCAACCCCTTCAGCGGCCGCAGAATCCCAATCTGGATTGCGGACTACGTGCTCGTCACCTACGGGACTGGCGCGGTGATGGCCGTCCCCGCGCACGATGAGCGCGACTTCGCCTTCGCCCGGAAGTACGGGCTGGAGGTGATTCCAGTCTTCACGCACGAGGGAACAAACATCTCGCAACCCCTGGAATCGGCCTTCGTCGATGGCGAGCAGATGGTGAATTCGGGGACGTTCGACGGAACGCCCTTCGCGAGTGCGAAGCAGGCGGTCATCGCTCACGCCGAACGGGAGGGAATCGGGCGGGGAACGGTGAACTACCGCTTGCGCGACTGGCTCATCTCTCGCCAGCGGTACTGGGGTGCGCCTATTCCAATGATCCACTGCGACGAGCACGGCGTGGTGCCGGTGCCCGAAGAGCAACTTCCCGTGCTGCTCCCGGAGAACGTGCAGTTCGAGCCAACGGGCCAATCCCCCCTCACGCAGATTGAGGAGTGGGTGAATGTTCCCTGTCCGATTGACGGGAAGCCGGCCAGGCGAGAGACAGACACCCTGGACACCTTCATGTGCTCGAGCTGGTACCAGATCCGGTACTGCGACCCGCACAACCAGGAGCAGCCCGTTTCTCCAGAGCTGGCGCGGAAATGGCTGCCCGTTGACCAGTACACCGGCGGCGCAGAGCACGCCGTGATGCACCTGCTCTACACGCGCTTCTTCTGGAAGGCGGCCCGCGACATGGGCATCGTGGAAGGCGACGAGCCAATGCTGCGCCTCTTCAGCCAGGGCGTGATCCTTGGGCCCGATGGCAATCGCATGTCGAAGAGCCGCGGCAACGTGGTGGCGCCCGACGAGCTCGTCGCCGAGTGGGGCGCCGACGCTTTTCGCTGCCAGCTCATGTTCGTTGGCCCGTGGGACCAGGGCGGCCCCTACAACCCCACCGGGATGCAAGGGATCATCCGCTGGCTAAACCGGGCATGGTCGGTTGCCGTGGAAGAGCCGCAATTCGCGGAACTGGCGGGGGCTTCCGAAACGCGCTCCCTTCGCCGGGTTGTACACCGGACAATCCGGGAGGCAACGGCCGATATGGAGTCGTTCAGCTTCCACACGCTCATCGCGCGGCTGATGGAGCTCACCACGGCCCTGTCCCGCGCCCGCGATGCAGGCCCGGTCGACCGCGCGGCATGGAACGAGGGGCTGCGGAGCCTTCTCCTGATGATGGCCCCACTAACCCCGCATCTTGCCGAAGAGCTCTGGGAACGGACGGGCGGATCGTTCAGCGTGCACCAGCAGCTGTGGCCGGCTTTCGACCCCGGACTGGCCCGCGATGAGATGGTCGAGCTCGTGGTGCAGGTGAACGGCAAGGTGCGGGAACGGATACAGCTTGCAGCGACGGCCAGCGAGGCGGAGGCGCGTGTCGCCGCCCTGGCCTCGGAAAAGGTTCGGCAATGGCTGGACGGGAAGGAACCGCGCAAGGTGGTCTTCGTCCCGGGCAAGCTCCTGAACCTCGTCCTCTGAACCGGGAAGCCCGCGCATCCGCCCCTTTCTTCGTTGTTTACGAACGCCGGGGGATGGGCAAACACCGGTAGACAGCCGGGGCGCGCCTGACTAAGGTGAGGCAAGCGCCCACAGTCACTAAGCTGCCCTGCCGCCCGTGGGCGGGCCGGGGCACAGCCTTTGGAGGGCTCCATGCAGATAAGGAAAGGCCCGCGGGACCCCCGCCTGGGCGACACCGACGAGAACTACACCGAAGACACGGAGCGCGGGCTCGATGCGATCCCGGACTTCTCCAGCGAGCCGCCCCGGCCATCGTGGCGCCGGGAGCCGCTGACCGCGCCGAGGGCCGAGCGTACTGTCCCGCCGCTCACAGCGGAACTCGATACCCCCCAGATCACGCCTGCGCCCGCAGCGCCGGTCGCGCCTGCTCCAACGGGGGAGAGCACGATTGATGCGCATTCGAGCTTTAATGGACGCTTTGAGACGGACAGTGACCTCCGGGTGCTGGGCCGCGTCTCGGGCGAGGTGAACTGCCGCGGCCAACTCACCATCGAACGGGATGCGGCAGCGAACGCGAAGGTCCAGGCGCGCGACATCATCGTGCGAGGCCGGATTGAGGGCGACATCACCTGCTCGGGGAAGCTGGAAATCGAAGCGAGCGCTGTTGTGAGTGGCAAAGTCCACACCGCCACGCTTGTCGTGCATGAAGGCGGATTGCTGTCCGGAACGGTGGAGACCACTTCGGCAACTGCTCCAAAGGCCGCGAAGCGCGACACCGCCGTTCCCGAGAGTGAGGCCGCCAGCGAACCGGCGCCGGCGCCGCGAGCTTCACGCGGGCGCGACCTGCCTTCCTTCGCACTTGTGTCGTCGGAGGAACGGACAGCCTCTACGAAGACTCCCGCAACGGCGCGTTAGGGCTGCCGGGCGCCCTCAGCGCCCCTTCCATTCCGGCTGACGGCGCTCCAGGAAGGCGGCGATGCCTTCCTGGAGGTCTTCGCTCTCCAGCAGGTCGTTCAGCACACGGGTGCACTCAAGAAGCGAAGCTTCAAGGTCCTGGCTGAGCCCGCGCCAGGCGAGCCGCTTGAGGTGGGCGGCGGAAAGGGGCGCACTGCGCGCGAGCTTCGTGGCAAGCTCTAATGTGAACTTCTCCAGCTCAGCCTGGGCCACAAGGTGGGTGAAGATACCCAGCTCCCGGGCGCGCTGCGCCGAGAGCACCTCGCCGCTGTAAAGGATCTCCAGCGCGTGGTCGAGCCCTACGAGCCTGGGCAGCAGGAAGGGGCCGGCGCCCGTATCGGGCACCAGGGAGCGCTGGGAAAAGACCCACCCTATGCGGGCGTTTTCGCTTGCCACGCGGAGGTCGCAATGCAGCGTGAGCTCCGCGCCCCAGCCAACGGCCGGGCCATTGATCATGGCAATCACCGGCTTGGGAATGGCAGTCATCTCCCACGGCGCCGCTTCGTTCGCGTAGGTGCGCGGTCCACCACCGGGAGGGACATTGCGTGCCTGGCCGAGGCCGCCGCGGCCTTCCTCGTCATTTACCAGCTCCGCGCCGGCGCAGAATGCCCGCCCGGCCCCGGTAACGACTACCGCACGGATGGAATCATCGTCCCGGCAGCGGCGCACGTGTGCGTCGAGCTCACGGTGCATGGCCGGCGTGCAGGCATTCAACCTCTCGGGCCGGTTGAGCGTGATCTTCGCGATCCCCGGGTCAAGGACTTCAAGCTGGCAGTACGTTCCTTCGGGCACGCAATCCTCCTGGGGTGTGGTCGCGGTCGGGCCACAAACAGTTCGTCCGCCAGTATCGGCGGACGAACGCGAGGCGACAGAGCGAGCGAATCCTACCGGGAAGGCTCGAAATAGACGGCGCCTTCGACAACCCAGGTGCGGATTGCGACGCCCTTGCGCCGGGCGGCACGGCTGAGGCGAAGTGCGATGCCGCGAGCCGACTCGCCGGCCTCTGGTTCAAGCTTCCCGGCCTCCCCCTTCTTCACGCTTGCAACGTGATCTTCGTATTCCTGCATACGTGCTTTCAATCGGCCCGTCTGCCGGACAGGATTAGGGGCCTTATCCCGGGCCATCTTGGTGAACCTGGCCAATGTTCTTGCTCCTCTCCATGGGCGATGTGACAGGTTACTCGTGACGTCACATTCGCCGGGTACAGGAAGTATAGGCGATGGCGCTGAACAGTTGAAGAGGGCACCGGGTATTACCGGGGCTCAGTTTGGCCGGAACGGAGATCATTACCCTGGCTGTTAGCGTTTTTCTTTCAGGCCGCCAGTGCTGGCGCGTATCGAATCGAGGAATGCGCTCAACTGGTGATCGAGCCGCGTGAGGACTCCAAGCGCGTACTCGTCGGCGTCCTCCATCTCGGTTCTGCCCGCGTTTGCTGCCTCGCTGAGGTGGGCCGCAGCAGTGGCGTCGGCATCGGCGATCACATCACGAGCACGCGCTTCCGCTTCGCGAAGCATGGCGTGACTGCGCTCCTGGGCTTCGCGGAGAATCGACGCTTCGTTGAGACGCCGCGTACGTTCTTCTTCTGTTGCCCGTGCCAGGCGGCGGGCCTGCTCGTGCGCTTCGCCGATGACCTGGTCGCGCATCTCGATTATCTGTGCGGCCTCGCGCAGGTCGGCAGGAATGGCGAGGCGCATCTGATCGATTATGTCCAGCATGCGCTTCCGGTCGACCACCAGGTTGCCGCCCACGGGGAGCCGCCTCGCTTGCACAACGAGTTCTTCGAGGCTGTTGATAAGGTCGAGGATTTCCACGTGACCCTCGCGGGCGGGTGCCTTTCGCTACTGTTCCAGCTTCTCGCGAATGGCATCGCGAACGTGCGGTGGCACAAGGTCAGCCACGTCGTAGCCGAGCTTGGAAACCTCACGGATGCGGCTGGCGCTGATGTAAAGGAAGTCCTGGTTGGCCATCAGGTACACCGACTCCAGGTGGGGGGCCATCTTGCGGTTCATGAGAGCCATATCGAACTCCGCCTCGAAGTCGCTGACGGCGCGAATTCCGCGAACGATTGCGACGGCACCCTTGCGCCGGGCGAATTCCACCGTCATCTCGTCGAAACCTTCCACTTCGACGTTTGGCATGTCCTGAACAGCTTTTCTGAACAGGGCTATGCGTTCATCCCAGGTGAACATTCCCTGCTTCTCCCGGCCCCTGACGACAGCGACGATGACGCGGTCAAAGAGGTGCGTCATCCTGCGCACCAGGTCCAGGTGACCATTGGTGACAGGGTCAAAACCACCCGGGAAGACTGCGATCCTCATTGCCCCTCCTGGCCGGCGTAGAGCGCAATGGCGCTATCGCCGTAGATACGTCGTTCTTGCATCCACAGCCCGCCGGGCCGTTCCGGCGGATTGTACCGGCTTCCGTGTTCGTAGACGACAGTCCCCCCGGGGGCTACGAAGGGGCCGAGGGCGGCCAGGGCCTCCTCGGCGCCCTCGAAGTCATATGGGGGATCGAGAAACACGACATTGAATTCGCCTTCGAGCGACCGCAGTGCCGCGGGGACCCGTCCCCGGATGACGCGGCCGCTCTTCGTGAAGCCTGCGCGCGCCAGGCTCTGGAGGATCGCCTGGCAGGCCGCGGGCTCGGATTCCACAAAGACCGCGGAAGCGGCGCCCCTGCTGAGCGCCTCGATTCCCAGGGCGCCGGTCCCGGCGAACAGGTCGAGCACGGCAGAGCCGCTCACCCGATCGCCAAGGATGTTGAAGATGGCCTCGCGCACAAGCCCCGAGGTGGGCCGGAGGCGATGGCCTCGCGGTTCGGCCAGGGGCAGGCCCTTTGCGGTGCCTCCCGAAATGCGGAGCCTCCCGGCAGCCATCAGTTCGTGGGCGTGGCCGTCACGGTCGCGGTGGGCGTGCGGGCCTCCCGCGGCTGCACCGTCACGGCCACTTCGTTCTCAAAGTAGTAGGAACCATCGCTCAACGTGAGCTTGATCGTGTAGGTGCCCGGCTCGGCAGGAGTGGACCACTTTATGCGTCCCTTTTGGCCCGCCCTTTCGCCACCCTCGATGGTACCCTTGCTAACCGTCCACCGTGGCAGGAGGTCCGCCGGGTTAGGTTGCATGAGAATGGGCTGCCCGCTGGTGATGAACGGGACGAGCGCCGTCCAGATGTTTCCCAGGTAGACGTCGTCGCTGGCATTCTCCACGGCCACACCCCCGAGCTTGTAGCGGGGAATCAGTTCGAGCTTGAATCCAACGCTGAAGAAGTTCTCGAGCCACACCGTCCGCGGCGTGCCCGACTTGTAGGTGAAGGCCACAGTTGCCGTTTCTGGCTGCCAGACAATGCCGCTCAGGTTCTCTTCGCGGTCGATGTTGGTCCCTACTATCTCGACCACCGAGCTGGCGACGATCTTCTCGTCGCCTCCGGCGCCGATGCTCATGCGGGTGGCGCGCGCCATTGCGTCCGAGAGGCGAAGGGTTTCGATGCCATCGACGGTCTTCACAGTCGCGTATGGGGTTACGGTCAGGAGCAGCTTGCTCGGTTTCACGAGACTGGCGAGGTGTTCAAGGACCCGCGGCATGTCGTTCCGGTAGCTCGACTGGTCGCGGAGGGGGGAGATGGCAAGCACATCGGCCGCCTTGCCGAGCTCGGCCCAGTCGTACGCTCCTTCGTCAACCCGTCCCTGCACGACTATGGGCGATGGGATGGTGAGAGTGAGCAGCTTGTTCTGGCTGTGCAGGCGCTGACCCAGCTCCGAGATGAAAAGGGCGAAAGCGGTGCGCTGGTCGGCTGGCAGGTCCATGTAGGCGATGTTGATCCCGCCCAGCTTCTTCTCGTTGACCAGGTTCACGATCTGGAGGACGTGGTTCGACCGGGTTGCAGCATCGCCAAGGATTGAAACGACAGTCGGGATGGCGCCTTTATCACCCGCCTTCACGGAGATGACCGGGTAGAAGGCAAACGAGCCATCGCTGGTAATCCCGCTGAGCTCGCCCGTGACGGTGCCGTCGGCCGCCGGCGCGAAATCGAAGGTGTGCACCAGCGTCACACGCCCCACGGCATCGCGGTGGAGGGGGGCATTGTGTGGCAGGTAGGCTGCCACGTGCCCAGAGGGCAGGAGCCTGCGCATCACGGCAATGATCGCGGGGGTTTCCTGCAGGGTGGCGGAGGCCATCTTGCCCTGGGGATCGAGAATGGCTGGTGCAAGCGTCTCCCAGCTGCTCGTGCTGGCGACATACTGGTAGAAGCTCAGGTTGCGCTGATCGGTGGTGGCGCTCTTCAGCGGAAGCTGGACGAGCGCGTTGGAATTGTCGGGCGCGGCGGCCTTCTTCGCGTTAAGCTCGAAAACCTTGCTCACAAGCTCGTAGCCCTCGGGCGCCGAGAACTTCTGGCCCGATGCGCAGTAGTCGGTGTCGCAACCGCCCCCGCCGCAGACTCGCGAGTAAGCGAAGAAGGCGAGCACGGCAAGCCCAATGAGGATTCCGCCGAGCACGAGCGGCCGCCCGGGGCCCGATCGCGGTGAGCCCCCGTAGAGCCCGCCGTGGGAAGATCCGCCCCAGGGCAGACGCCCGCTCGAAGAGCGGCGGTTCATTTGCACCCGGCCGGAGCCAACCGGGGGAGCAGGCTATTGACGTTTAGCAAGGCGAACCTCGGTCTCGATTATCAGGCCACCACGGTTGAGGACAACCTTAGCGACCTCGCCCGGTTCGTACTCCTGGAGGACGTTGAGCAACGGATTCTGCCTCGTTATCGCCCTGTCGCCAAGCATCGTCACGATGTCTCCCGCTCTGATCCCGGCCCCGGCCGCAACCCCTCCCGCCGGGACGGATGCCACCAGCGCCCCTTCGTCAAGCGCCAGCCGGGGCAACCGTGCGAGCGTCTCGGGCATCAGGTCAATGTGCTCGAACCCGATTGAGGGACGCGTAATGGGCCCGCCCGCGGCAACGATACGCGCGGCTATGTCCATGACGCGGTCCGCGGGCAGGGCGAAGGCAACCCCTTCCACCTCCTGGCCCGTTTCGGTGAGGCGGATAACTGAAGTCGGCATCCCCACGAGCTGGCCCTTGAGGTTCACCAGCGCCCCGCCGCTGTTTCCATGGTTCACCGCGGCGTCGGTCTGGATGAAGTCGCGGTGAACCACGCCGTCGTAATAGCGGACACGTTTGACCCCGCTGACAATGCCCACGGTAACGGAACCCTGGAATTCCGAGAGGGTCTCGCCGATGGCGAGCACCGTGTCGCCGGGTACGAGGGCATCGGAGTCACCGGGTTCGATGGGCGTGAGCCCTCCCGGGCTGACCTGGAGCACGGCAACATCGGTAAACGGGTAGTCGTGCGCAAGCAGGAGAGCCTGCCTCTCCGTGCCGTCGGGAAGTACGACCTTGAGCGACTCCGTGCCCATGACCACGTGGGCATTGGTGACGATGTGCCCCTGCTGGTCCATGACCACGCCGCTCCCAACGTCGCGCTGGAGCCCGCCGGCAACGCGACGGAAGCTCTCAATTCGAACGACGCTCTCCCGGCCTCGCGCGGCGGCGGCCGAGATTGCGCTCGTCACCTCCAAGCGTGTAATCGCCGGGACCGGGGTCTCCTGTGCCCCGGGGTTCGAAGCGGGCGTGCTCGAATCGCCGTGCACGAGCAGCCAGACAAGCAGCCCCGCAAGCAGCCCGCCGGCCAGGCCCCCGGCCAGGGCGGCAAGGGCGAAGCCGGCCCGGCCCGGACGCATTGCCGGAGGAACCGGGGAGGGCAGAGTGATCCCGCCTTCCGGCATGCCCGGATCCGTGACCGGCGCGGGCGACGCCTCCGGGGAGGGCACCTCGGGCGGTTGGCCGCTCGGAGGCGCTTCTGGCGGCCGGAACCAGTCGAGGCCGTCAGTGGCCCTTCGCTGCGGGAAGCCCCCTTCGCCGGACGTCTCCAAGCCCTGCCTCACATTAGCGTTTCATTGCGGGCGGCGCTTGCGCGCGGGTATACTGGGCCCGACTGAGGCGAAGCGCGCCCCAGTCTCTTTTTTCGGCCGCCAGCACAACACTAGGGTACGACATGACGGACAAGCCGGTTCCCCTGACGCGTGAAGGAAAGGCAAAGCTCGAGACCGAGCTGGATGAGCTCCGCGTGGCCCGAAAGGCGATCGCAGAGCGGATCCACAACGCCCAGGAGCTCGGCAGCAGCCAGGCCGATGCCGAGTATGAGGACGCCAAGCAGGAACAGGGGCGCACCGAAGGGCGCATCCTCGAGCTTGAGGACATCATCCGGCGCAGCATCATCATCGATGAGACCTCGGCGCACCACGCGAACCGGGTAGTCGTCGGCAGCGGTGTTGAGGTCGAGCAGGACGGCCAACGGCGCCATTACCAGATAGTCGGCGTTCCCGAGGCTGACCCCACAAAGGGCAAGATCTCAAACGAATCCCCGGTCGGCACGGCGCTGCTCGGCAAGGCGGTGGGCGATTCGGTGGACGTGAACGTGCCCCGGGGCGTAATCAAGGTGAAGATCCTGAAGATAGACTAGAGACGCCCGCCCCTGCGCAGCGTCACGGGCCGCCGGGGGGCGGCCCTTTCCATTACCGGCGGGAGGCCAACCAGTGGATGAACTAACGGCCCAGCGGCTGGCGAAGCTGCAGCAGCTTCGCGCCAACGGCATGGACCCCTACCCGCCGCGCGTGACTCGCTCCCACTCCGCGGCAGAGGCTACGGCCATCGCCGAGTCTCTGCCCGCTGATTCCACCGAGGCTTTGGCCGGCCCGGTCGACATCGCCGGCCGCGTGGTGGCGAGACGCGACATGGGCAAGGCGACATTCGTCGACCTCCAGGACGGCAGCGGCCGGATCCAGGTGCTGTTGCGCCAGAACCAGCTCGGCGATGAGCTGTACGACGCCCTTCGGCTGGTGGACCTGGGCGACTTCATTGGCGTGCACGGCGTTCCGATGCGGACGCGCACGGGCCAGCCCACGGTGGGAGCCCGCACCTGGGCGATGCTGGCCAAGGCGCTCCACGCGCCACCGGAGAAGTATCACGGTCTCGCCGACATCGAGCTTCGTCAGCGGCGCCGGTACCTGGACCTCATGGCGAACGAGGAGACTCGCCGCACGTTCACCATCCGCAGCCAGGTGGTCTCGGCTGTGCGCCGCTTCCTGGATTCACGCGGCTTCCTTGAAGTCGAGACACCCATTCTCCAGGAAGCTGCGGGCGGCGCCGCCGCGCGCCCGTTCATCACCCACTACAACGCCCTCGGCGAGGACCGCTTCCTGCGCATTAGCCTCGAGCTGCACCTCAAGCGCCTGGTGATCGGCGGCATGGACCGCGTCTACGAGATCGGCCGCAACTTCCGCAACGAGGGGATGAGCGCCAAGCACAATCCCGAGTTCACCATGCTTGAGAGCTACGAAGCGTACGCCGACTACAACGGCGTCGCGCGCATGGCAGAGGAGATGGTTTCGTCCGTGGCAGGCGAGGTGCTGGGGCAGACGACGGTGCAATTCCGCGGACACGAGATTGACCTGGCGCCCCCGTGGCGGCGGCTGACGCTGCACAACGCCCTGAAGCAGTACGGCGCGCTCGACATCGATGAGTTCGGCACGGCCGAGAAGCTCCGGTCCGAACTGGAACGCCGCGGCCTGAGCGTCCACCCGGGCCTCGGCTGGGGCAAGCTTGTGGACGAAGCGATGTCGCATTATGTCGAACCGAACCTCGTCCAGCCAACCATCCTGCTGGACTACCCGGTCGAGCTTTCGCCGCTGGCGAAGCGCAAGCCTGGCAACCCGAAGCTGGTGGAGCGCTTCGAGGCGTTCATCGGCGGCTTCGAATGCGGCAATGCTTACACCGAGCTGAACGACCCGCTCGACCAGCGGGCACGGTTTGAAGAGCAGCTGAAGCTCCGCGAGGCGGGTGACGAGGAGGTAGAACTGGTCGACGACGACTTCCTCTTCGCGCTCGAACACGGCATGCCCCCGTGCGGGGGGTTCGGCATGGGGATAGACCGGCTTGTGATGCTGCTCACGGGCCAGTCAACAATTCGAGAAGTCATCCTCTTTCCGCAACACAAGACAGTGAAGGACTGAGACCAGCGTGGCCGAGCTGCCCGGGCCGCCAACCGAAGTCGAACGTCACCATACGGCCACCGCCTACGTTGTCAGCAACAGCCACACGCTCCTGCTCTGGCATGGGCGGCTGCGCATGTGGCTACCGCCCGGCGGCCACTGTGAGCCGAACGAAGACCCCGTGCAGGCGGCGTTACGCGAGGCCGAAGAAGAAAGCGGGCTGACGGTGGAGGTCATCGCGCCGCCGAACATGCTCGTGTGCGACGGCCCGGAGGTGCTGCCGCCACCTGCCGTGATCCTCATTGAGGACATCGTTCGCGACGACCAGCCCTTCCACCAGCACATCGACCACGTTTACTTCACCCGGTCCAGCGTCCGGGCGAACTTCGACGCCCCCGTCCCCCACGGCCCCCACCTGTGGGTGGATGCGGCAATGTTGGAGTCGCCGTTTTCCCTCCCGGCGCCCGATGGTACGCTCGTGCCGGTCGCGGAGGATGTGCGCTTGCTCGGCATCCGCGCCATTGCCGCCGCCGCGGCCGGGGAATCCCTTCGTGCTTAGCATCCAGTTCATTCGCGAGAACACCGGGCGCGTGAAGCGAGACCTCGCGCTTCGCCATGCGACAGCGCCCATCGACCGCATACTGCTCCTGGATGAGAAACGCCGCGAACTCCTCCAGGAGGTCGAGAGCCTCCGCGCGGAGCGCAACACGGTCAGCAAGCTCATTGGCGCGACGAAAGACTCCTCCGAGCGGAACACCAGGATCGAAACGATGCGAGAAGTCGGCAACCGCATCGATGGACTCGACAGGCAGTTGGGCGGTATTGAATCAGAGCTGACGGCGCTCCTGCTTGAGGTGCCGAATATCATCGACCCCGGCGTTCCCCCGGGCCCGGACGAGCGCTCGAATGCCGTGGTCGAGACATCCGGCTCCCCGCGTTCCTTCGCGTTTCAGCCGCGTCCCCACTGGGAGCTGGGCGCCATTCTCGACGGGATCGACTTCGAGCGCGGGGCCAAGATGTCGGGGAGCCGTTTCTACCTGCTCAAGGGGCAGGTCGCGCGGCTGCAGCGGGCTCTCATCCAGTTTTTCCTCGATGACCACGCCAGGGACGGGTTCGTGGAATGCTACCTGCCCGACATGCTCAGCGAAGCATCGCTGATTGCCGCCGGCCAGCTCCCGAAGTTCTACGACAACCTCTATCGCGACGCCGAGGACGACTTCTTCTTCACGCCCACGGCCGAGGTGCCGTTCGTCAACTACTACCGCGACGAGATCATCCCTCCCGGGACGCTGCCATTGCGGCTTGTCGCGCATACGCCCTGCTTCCGGCGAGAGAAGATGAGCGCCGGCCGCGATGTGCGCGGAATCAAGCGGGGGCACCAGTTCGAGAAGGTCGAGATGTTCGTCTACTGTGAGCCAGAACAGAGCGACGCGGAACTTCAGAATCTTGTGCGGAGGGCGCGATCGCTCCCGGAGAAGCTGGGGATACCGTACCGGGTGGTTCAGCTCTGTTCAGGCGACATCGGCTTCAATGCCACAAAGACGTACGACATCGAGCTCTGGGCCCCGGGACAGGGTGAGTGGCTGGAGGTGAGCTCGGCCTCCAACTGCCTGGACTTCCAGGCGCGGCGGGCCAACATCCGCTACCGGCCAGCGCCCGACGCGCCCACCCGGCATCCGCACATGCTCAACGCCTCGGGACTGGCCCTTCCTCGCACGGTGATCGCTGTGATGGAGAACTACCAGCAAGAGGACGGCAGCATCACGGTGCCCGAGGTTCTCCGCCCCTACATGGGCACGGAGCGGATCGAACCTCGCGGAGCCTGAATCAGACGTGGGCTCGCCCCTCGGTCCGCTCGCCGCAGGAGCCGCATGCAGATTTTGCATGCCGTTGATTGACATGCCCGATTTGGGTGCCACACCATCGGCGTAACCCCTGCGACGGAGAAGGGGTCCCCAGGGCGATTGAGAGGGCGGAACCTTCGATCCCGGATGCTGCCTCAGCACCACATCCGGCCAATGCGCCCGGAGCATCGCTCCATGCTGCTCGGGCGCCTCGGCGGACTTGCGGGCCCCGAGCTTGCCCATCACCGCATTAGGCTCAGGGGATCGCAGTAGATTCGCAGTTCGGGCAATGCTGGCTCTCGTGCCAATAGGCGTTGGTGACGCTTGGCTCGCCGTGATCTCTGCCACAGAACTCTGGCCCCTTGCTGTAACCGGTTGGTGTACTGGGTTTTCGTACGCGGTCGCAGCGCACCTGTCGTGGGGCAATGGTGCGTCCATTGATTTCGCCCGCCAGGCCGCCCTGACGTCCGGGGCGGCCGCTCCCCTCGTCTTGCCAGTGGCTGCCTGCGCGAACGCGTTGATAGCCCGCGGCAACATCGCGGCCCTGCTGAAAGACCGGTGACAGGTGGGCGGGCGATTCGGCGTGTCCGGGGGCTGGATCGCCCCTCCGGGATGCCCTGCCCTTCGGTACCGGGGACGAGTGGTACCCCCGCCAGGAATCGAACCTGGGCACATGGTTTAGGAAACCACTGCTCTATCCGCTGAGCTACGGGGGCACGCGAATTGCGGCGCGACGCTCGTCTCCGCCGGGTACAACGCCCGCGCCGCGACAATCCCAAGTCTACCAGACGGTGTTCATGCGAGACCTCCGCCCTCGCGTCCGCCCGCATCGCGTGGCTGCCTGCAACTGGCGCGTGAACCGCCAGGGTAACGCAGTTGGATGTGCCCTTCGCTGGCGACCGGAGACGCTGGAGATTCACGGCACCGTTTCGACGCGCACCGTGTGCAGGCCGCTCGGCAAGCGCAGCGTGTAGCCCCCGTCCGGGTTTGAGATCACCGCGACTGCCGTCTCCACGCCATCAACGGTCACACGCCGCGGCGCGCGGTCCACAACGAGGTACGCCCGCGAACGTGAAAAGTACTCGGCTTGCAGCGCGCTGGCTTCGACCGAGGCGCTGCCCAGTTCGCCCGTGAAACGGAGCAGCGCTGGGCCCACCGGCGCACCGGGCGCCCAATCCAGCCTGTGCTCGCCGCCGGGAATGATCGCCCGCCCGGCAGCGGCAGGCCACTGGCTCCCATCTACCTTCAGGAGGCCATCGGCCGCGCCACCTGGCGACCTCGCAACCACGGCGAAGGACGAGCGGAGCCCGGTATCGAGGGTGTCGGCGGTGGCCGCCATGGCCCCGGCCAGCTGTCCGCGGTCGGAAGCGGCCACCGTGCTCACGGAAAACACGGCGACGCGCCCGCTGGCCCGGGATGCTGCAGCGACGGCCAGCTCGAATTCCCCGGCCGTCGCTGCAGCGGTGGGCAGCCCGGCCTCGCGGGGAACGATGTTTATGTCGATGAAGGCCTGGCCGGCCGGGAGCAACGACGCCAGCCTGCTGGAGATCTTCTCGTAGCGGAGCGGGCTGGAGGCCCAGGTCGTATAGGGGTCTTCCAGCTGCAGCGAGGCGCCGTGGTCCCGGGCGACCACGGCGAGCCGGGAGACGTCGCTGCCCACAGCGCGCGCGTGAACGGGGTCGATCGTGTCGTCGATGATGGTCATCTGGAGGTCGAAATCGGCACCGCCGGGGAGTGCGCGCACCCCCGCCAGCATCCTGCTGTTCAACTCAACGGCGAGGTCGATGCGGAAGTCGAGGAACTGTTCGGGAGCGGCGTCCGGGTTCCCCGCGAAGCGCTTGAGTGCGGACGGGTGGAATGGAGTGAAGTTCTCGCGATGGATGGCAGGCTCGAAGTAGAGTTCGGCGACGTTGACTCCGTCCCAGTCGTGCGCGGTGAGGACGTTGGTCCACTGTTCCCAGGCGAGAGCGAAGCAACGTTCATCCTCAAGCGCGATCAGGGCGCGCCAGTCGACCTGGGCATCGCGGCCGGTGGCCGTCTTTTCGCGGCATTCGGGGTGGTCCTCCCACAGGAGGAGGTTGACGTAGGGCGGTTCGAGCCAGGCGTAGGCGGCGATACCGCGGGCATGGAGCGCTTTGATGAGGCCTGTGTAGTCGTAGTCGTTCGCGGGGTCGCGGAAACCGAAGTGCCAGGCCGCGATGTGGGCAGCGCGAACTCCGTCCAGGCTTGCCGCAACGGCATCGGGGTCCTTCTTCAGCTCCGGGGAGAGGCTCCCGGGGTCGACGTAGACCTCGGCCGCCTCCCTTTGCGGCCCCGGGGGGGCGCCCGTCCAGGCAGCGACCGTCCTCCCGAGATCGGGGATGAGCTCGTACCCTGCCAGCGAATCGGCCACGGGATCGAAGGCGAAGGCGAGAATGCTGCCCTTGCCCAGGACTGCCTCAGCAGCAAGGACGGCGCCCTGTTCGGTAAGGAGGGGAG
This sequence comes from bacterium, assembly GCA_003577245.1. Lineage (GTDB taxonomy): Bacteria > Chloroflexota > Dehalococcoidia > Tepidiformales > Tepidiformaceae > UCB2. The sequence goes on from QEVS01000011.1 coordinate 60,108, forward strand.
CCCACGACTTGAGGATTCGCCCCTTGCGAAGCCCGGCGACGTCGGCCGGAACGGGCCAGGTTGCCCGTTCGCTCACCGGCCCGAAAGTCACTCCGCCAACCGTGACCACACCGGCGCGCTCGACTCCCAGCCCGGCGAGGAGGTCCCGGTGTGCCGAGACGAGCCGGCCCCCGCTGTCAACCCAGCGGTGAATCATCTGGTGGTCGGCAGAGGTGAGGGTGGCGCCGGCCGGGACGATCCCCGTGGGCCGGGCGAGCAGCTCATCAAGCTTGCCAACCCGGAACGCCGCGCCGGTCGCCCGCTGCAGCAGCAGCCAGTCACCGGCATCAGGTGCGGAGAGGATGATGACCGGAGTTGTTGGTGGTCCGAATGTGGTGGACGGCCCCGGTTCGCCGCCATCCTGCAGGAAGCAGCGCCACCCCACCAGGAGAGAAGCGGCGACCACGAGCGCAAGCGCCAGCCCGGCGAGGCGAATCATCGCTGATGCTTACCGCGGGATGGTGGTGGTCCGGACCTATGCGTCTGCAGGCGGACAGCGCCCGTCAAGCTGCTGTATCCGCTCGCGGACATGGGTGAGGAGTGGGGCGTTGAAGCCCTGCATGTGGGGTCTGCCCAGCGACTCAATCTCGGCGAGGGCAGCGGCGACCCCGGCGCGATACCCGGCTGCCCACTCGGAAGCCGCTCTTGTCGGTGTGGTTTCGACATCGGTGACCATATTGAGTGTGTCGGCCGTCCCGCTCTCCCGCAACAGGGGAAACAGGCCTCCAACAACCGCCTTAGGACTGGATTCGGAGCCGGGATCTGGCCATACAGGCCGGGTCAAGACCCTTAAGGGATAACTCTAACGCTATTCCTATGGTTTAACCAGCTATCACCTCTTTATTCACCCCCGGTCCACCAGCTAGTCTGGGTGTGGATAAATCTCAGACGGATGTGGCAGGTGTGAATATGGAACTTCAGCACACGACGGGAAAGGACCGGACGGCCGCAACAGCAGCTGGCGGCGGGCTGGTCGCCATGCCCACGGCCCGGGTGGCACCGGCCACCAGCTCGAGCGCCCCCGAAGCAGCGCCAACGAACGGTGGCGTGGCCGAGAACCGGGCCCCGGAAAAGGCAGCGGCGCCGGTCGTAGTGGTCGGATTGAATGGCTTCCGGGCGAAGGCAGTCGCCTCCAGCCCCGAGGTGGCTCCGCGGCCGGCCCAGCTCATCGAGAAGGAGCTGGAGGCGATGGCCCGCGGTGCAACCAGCCGCGAGTTCACCGAAAAGGTGTACGGCCGGGCACGCGAAATCATCGAAGAAGCCTACGAAAGCGCCGCCGAGCTCCGCATCGAAGCGCTGAGCCGCATCCGCGAACAGATCGACCGCGTCAACAAGACGGAGACGGACACTCGTTCGCGGCTGGGCGAAGAGGCGGACGCCCTCAAGGCCCAGGCCACGCTCGAGTCGAAGCTGGCCCTGCAGCGGGCACAGCGCGAGGCCGACGCCATCGTCGCCCGCGCCCGGGCCCACGGCCAGCAGGTGGTGCAGGCCGCAAACGAGCAGGCCGCCGCTATCAAGGCCGAGGCTCAGCGCGAGGCAGCGGGCGTGGCCGATGACGCCAGGCGGGTCGCCGAAGACGTGCGCCAGCGCATCCGCGAAGTGGAGCGGCTGGAAGCGCAGTTCGAGCGGGTGGCGCTGGATTTCGCTCAATGGCTGGGGGCTTCTGTGGATACAAAGCAGAGCCGCCTGGCTCGCATCAGGGCTGCGGCCGTCCTCAAAGGCTGAGCCAGCGCGCTCGGCCGCCAATCGTCAACGCCAGAACAGCAATCTCAACGGAGGAGACTTGAAATGCCAGGAACCGGATCGTTCTTCACCATCGGGGCTGTCCCCGTCCCGTTTGCGGGAGGGGTGAGCCTGTTTGTCGCCGGCTACGCCACCCTGGTCCTCGGGTGCGTCGTGTTTGGAGCGGGGCTCGCCGCCTGGAGGAAGATGCGTGGGAATTGAAATCTCCCCCATGGTGCTGACCGTCATCGCGGTGTACTTCGTTACCTCGACGTACCTGCTGGCGGCGGCTGCCATCACGGCGCGGGCGCCAGGGCCCAATGAGCACAGCCGCCGGCTGTTCTATGTGCTGGTGGTGCCCGCGCTCAACGAGGAGCTGGTGATCGGCAACACGGTCCGGCACCTGCTCACGTTGAAGGGAGACAACTACCTGGTGCTGGTCATCGACGATGGCTCCAGCGACAGGACAGGCGAAGTGGTTCGGTCCTTCCCCCCGGGGAAGGTACGCCTGCTCAGCCGGCGCGCGCCGTTCGCACGCCAGGGCAAGGGCGAAGCGCTGAACCACGCCTACCGGATGGTGCTCACCTCCGAGCTGCCGGAGCTCTACGGCGCGGACAACATCGTCTTTTCGGTGATGGACGCGGACGGGCAGGTGCCGGGCGACATGCTCGCCAGGGTTGCGCCTTACTTCGCGGACCCGCACACCGCCGCTGTCCAGGTTGGCGTGCGCATGCTCAACGCGAAGGTCAACATCTTCACGCGCTGGCAGCAGTACGAGTTCGTGACCTTCAACTGGCTCTTCTCAAGGGCGCGCGAAAGCCTCGGCAGCGTGAGCCTTGGGGGCAATGGCCAGTTCGTGCGCATGTCGGCGCTGGCCTCGCTTCGCGAAGGGCCGTGGACCGACTGCCTGACGGAGGACCTCGACATCGGCCTCCGGCTCATGCTCCTGGGGTGGAGGAACCGCTACTGCCACGAGACGCAGGTCTACCAGCAGGCCGTGCCATCGGCCCGGAGGCTGGTGCGCCAGCGTTCGCGCTGGTACCAGGGGCATCTCACCTGCTGGAAGCTGATTCCCCGCATCCTGGTCTCGGACTGGCCCGCGCACCGCAAGGCCGACGTCTTGAACTACCTCCTGGCGCCGGGGCTGGTCCTCCCCATGGGGATCTTCTCGCTGGCCGTCATTGTTCTCTCGCTCGTACCCGGGGTATCGCCCCTGGCGAGCGCGGGCGGGCCGACGAGCGTCTCCAACATCCTGACGTGGTACGTGCTGAGCATGGGGGCGGCCCCGCTCTTCGCAATCGCGCTCTGGCGCGCCAAGGAGTCCAGTCTCGCGGCTTCCATCTTCTGGGCGCACCTGTTCCTGCTCGGCAGCTACATCTGGCTCCTGGCCGGGCTGATGGCAGTGAAGCGGATGGTGACCGGCCGCGCCGGCTGGATAAAGACCGCCCGCACAGCCATCGGAGAAATGCCACTGGCAGCCGATGGGTCCGCCACGCCGGCCGAGAGCCGGTATGTGGCCTGGACACCAACGAATGATGTATCGGAGCAGACGGGGACGCTGCTCGGCCTCCGCGCCGGCAACTTCCTCCCCCGGACGGGCGCCGACTTCGCCGCCGATGACTACGTGGCGCCCGCGCATGCCGGAGCCAGCGTGCCCGCCGCTCTGCTGCTTGCGCGGAGCGAAGCCAGGCTTGCGCGCCTGGATCGCCTGGTCGCCGCCGGCGGCCAGCGCGAAAGCCGTCCATTGGCCGAGGTCTGAAGCGGGCCCGGTTTCGCACACAGGCCGGCCGCGTGCATGCGGTGAAACGGGCCACCAAAAAACCAGAGAGGGAAACACCAGAGATGAGCGACACGAGCGTTCAGCAACACACCCAGCCCGGCGCGAAGCCGTACTGCCACACGCCGGGCACAGTGCCGGCGACCGCCATCCCATCGACGAGGCCGTTCTCACGCCGCGACATGCTGCGCGGGGTCGCGGGGCTGGCCGGCGGCATCGGCCTGGCGGCGGCCAGCTCGGGCGTTATCAGGGTGCCGGGGCCGTTCGGAATGCGGGCGCCCTCCGCCCATGCGGCTACCGGGCAGTGCCTCGTGCTCTACGACGGCGATGGCCAGTGGGGCTGGATCGGAAACGTCCACTCATCCCTCCTGGTGAACCTGCTGGGCCGGTTCCTTCCCCCCGGCAGCAGCAGCAACAACACCGTGCGCAAGACTATCTCCCAGTACCGGGCGGGCGACACCGAAAAGTACGCGGCCACGTTCTACCTGGGCACCGCCTACGACACCGTCCTCCCGGATGCATTCAAGAACGATGTGATGAAGACCACGCGGCCCGTGGTCTGGTTCAAGTACAACGTCCACCAGCTCGCGTGGACGGCTCCCGACGCCTTCCGGGAACGTTTCGGCATGGCGCTCTACGGGAACGTCTCGTGGCCCACGTACACGAACGTGCGCTACAAGGGCCAGGTTATCCGCCGCAGCCCGCTCGACCCGGAGGTTTCGTGGATGGACCCGGTGGACCCGTCGAAAGCCCAGGCGGTGGCGATGATCGAGGACTCAACGGGCAGCGGCTATCCCATTCCCTACATCACGCGCAGCGGCAACTTCTGGTACGTGGGAGACATTCCTTTCAGTTACATGTCTGAAGAGGACCGCTACATGATCTTCGCCGACGTCCTCTTCGATGTCCTGGGAGTCGCACACGCCGAAAGCCGGCGGGCACTGGTCCGCATCGAGGACGTCGACGCCACGGCCGACCCCGCCGACCTGCGGCGAGTGGCCGACCTGCTTTCGGCCGAGGGCGTGCCCTTTTCAGTCGGCGTTGTGCCCATGTACCGGGATCCCTGGGGGACATACCACAACGGCACCCCGACCAGTATCAATATCAGCGCGGCGAAGGAAGTGGTCGCGGCGCTCAAGTACATGCAGAGCAAGGGCGGAGACCTCATCATGCATGGGACAACCCACCAGTTCGACTCCACGGCGAACCCCTACAACGCCGTGACGGGCGACGACTTCGAGTTCTTCCGCGCCACCGAGAACCCCGACCATACGCTCACCTTTGTGGGCCCCGTCCCGGGCGACTCATCCTCGTGGTGCGGCGGCGTCATCGCGAAGGGGCAGAAGGAGCTGGCGAAGGCGGGGCTCTCGGTGATCGGCTTCGAAGCGCCGCACTATGCCGCGTCCGCAGTCGACTACCGGGTGTTCGCGAGCCGGTTCCCGCTCACGTACCACCGGGCCCTCTACTTCGAGAGCCAGCCCGTGACTTCGCGCACCGCAAGCGGCGGTTCTCCGGCCGCTACCTCCAGGACGAAGTCGGCGAGGGACGGCGGCAGCTACGCACGTTCGGCCCCCACAACGGCCACGCCCGCTCCGCTCAACTTCGGCGGCCAGTTCTTCCCGTACGTGGTGACGAGGGACATCTATGGCCAGAAGATCCTCCCCGAGAACCTCGGCAACATCGAGCCCGAGCGCTGGCCCGACCCGGTCGCAGGCCCGTTCCCGACGCGCTTCCCGGCGGACATCATCCGGGCGGCGCAGATGAACCTTGTTGTGCGCGATGCCTGGGCGAGCTTCTTCTTCCACCCGTTCCTGCCGATTAACTACCTGGCGGACACGATTGCAGGCATCAAAGGCGCGGGCTACACGTTTGTGAAGCCGTCGGCGGTCTCCATCTAGCCCGCAGGCAGGGGAAGCCAGAACAGGAAGGCCCGGCATGCGCTACCCGGCGTACCCCGCGGTTAACCCACCGGAGCGCGATCGGCGGTTCACACGCCGATCGCTCCTCCGGCTGGCGATCGCTGGCCCGCCGCTGGCTGTAGGAGCGGCCCTCACGCTCAAGGGCGGGCTGCTGGTGTTCGACCTGCACGAACGCGAGCGAAACGTTGGGAAGCTGGCCGCAAACACGGGACGCGCCCTGGAAGTGCACGGGATCCCGGCGGTGCCTTCGCCCGAGGCAGTTGTTCCCACCGTAACGGCAGCAACTGACCCTGCTCTGCAAGGACTCATCAACATCCCGCTGCCCCCACCACCGAACGACGCCGTGCCGGAAGGGTCAGTGGGCGGCCGCGCGATCATCGGGCGGGTTCGCATGGAATCCATTGCTGTGGACGCGCCCATTGTGAAGATCGGGCTGATGCGCAAGGGCGATGGCTACGTCTGGCAGACGGCCGACCGTGCGGTGGGCTTCCACGAGGACAGCGCCATTCCCGGTGGAAGCACCGGCAATGCGGTCTTTTCCGGCCACATCAGCAGCATCAACGAAGGCGACGTCTTCCGGCGGCTGCCGCAGATTGCGGTGGGCGATACGATTCGCGTTACCGTGGAGAAGACCAGCACCTACCGAGTGTCGGACAAGCTTGTGGTTTCGCCCCAGGACAGCTGGGTAATGAACCAGACGGCGGCACCGATCGCGACATTCATCACGTGCGTACCGGATGGCGTCTACAGCCACCGCCTGATCGTGGTGGCCGACCTGGTGAAGGGGTAACACGGCATTGAGCAAACCGCTGCGGGTGATGGTTGTCTTTGGCACGCGGCCCGAAGCCATCAAAATGGCGCCCCTGGTGAAAGAGCTGCAACGGCGAGGCGACGCCATTCGTCCCATCGTCTGCGTGACCGCACAGCACCGCGACATGCTCGACCAGGTGCTCGGGGTCTTCGGCATCGAGCCAGACCACGACCTGGACCTGATGCGCCCGGATCAGACCCTGCCCGACCTGACGGCCCGCGTGTTGCAGGAAACGACGAGGGTCCTGCAGCTGGAACAACCCGACGTTGTGCTGGTCCAGGGAGACACGACGACCGCCATGGCGACGGCCCTGGCAGCGTTCTACCAGCGCATCCCCGTCGGGCACGTGGAGGCGGGCCTGCGGACAGACAACCGCTACTATCCTTTCCCCGAAGAGATCAACCGCCGCCTGGTCACGCCAATCGCATCGTTTCATTTCGCGCCTACGCAGACCGCCCTCGATGCCCTGCACGCGAGCGGGGTCGCGGCCGGGGAGGCTTTCCTGACCGGCAACACGGTGGTGGATGCCCTCCTCCACATCATCGAAGGGACCGCCGCCCCGGAGGCGAGCTACCCCGCTCCCGGGCGCAGGCTGGTGCTCGTGACGGCGCACCGGCGCGAGAACTTCGGCGAGCCGCTGCGCGCCATCTGCCGCGCCGTGCGCCGGGTCTCGGTGGCGGTCACCGACGTTGACATCGTCTACCCCGTCCACCCGAACCCGAACGTGGCGGCGGTAGCGCGCGAGGAGCTGGACGGTTTCGAGCGGGTCCACCTGGTGCCGCCGCTGGACTACCTGGAGTTCGTGCACCTGCTGAACCGCTCTTCGATCGTGCTCACGGATTCGGGAGGGGTGCAGGAGGAGGCGCCGGCCCTGGGCAAGCCCGTGCTGGTGCTGCGAAACGAGACCGAGCGTCCGGAAGGGGTGGCCGCGGGCGTGGCCGAGCTCGTGGGGCCGAACGAAGAAGCGATCGTGCAGCGCTCCGTGGCTCTTCTCAGCGACCCGGCAGAGTACGCGCGCATGTCGCAGGCTCGCAGCCTCTACGGCGACGGCACGGCCTCGCAGCAGATCGCCGGGATCATCCTGGAGCGGCTGGGCGCCTGAGCGAACCGGGCGCCATGACGCCGCGCCGGCCTATGGTGGCGGACCAACGGCCACCGAACTGACGAAGTACGGGCCGGCCACCGCGTCCCTGTAGGCCTGGAGGGCTGCCGCCGAAGAGTCGATACGCAGGCGCGATTGCACGCCGTCGTCCTCCCAGTTCTCATGCCAGTAGCTCACAGCCCTGACGCGCGGGTAGCGGCCAGAGCGCACGGCCGCGAAGGCATCACCAATCCACTTTGCCTTAGCGGCAGGACTTCCCGCTTCAGTGACTCCGAACTCCAGCACGGCAACCGGTTTGACGGCCGAGAGGGCTGCAAGCTCCGGGTATCCGATATCCATGACTTCGCTGAAGGTCTGCCAGTCTTCGCCGGGCGCCTGGGCGCCGTATGCGCTGAGACCCAGCCAGTCGATGTAGGAGTCGCCGGGATAGTACGCGGACATCGAATTCCATGCCGCCTCGGGGGAACGCTGAGCATCGACATGGAAGACCCACGTTATGTTGTTCACTCCCTCGGCCCGGAAGATGTCGATGATGTGGCGGTACGCGGCCTGGAAGCGCGCTGGGCCGAGGCCGGCCCCACCGTTGTAAACCCCGCTCCACGGGAACCAGTCGCCGTTGACCTCTGTGCCGAACTCAACCATAAGCGGGAACCCGGCCGCCTTCGCGTCGCGCGCCCACTGGCGCAGGCTGTCATCGAACTGCCCCCCGGCGATGGCGGCAAGCGAGTAGACCGGGTCGGGGCCCTCTTCGTCCCACGTCGAGCGGGGCATCATGCGGATGAACGGGATGGCGCCGGCATCGTGCGCCGCCCGGGCGCTGGCCGCCGGGAAGCTGATGCCGTCGAACCAGTTGTCGGAGAAGTAAGCCCAGGCGATTGGCTTCCCCGCGAGGGCCGTGAAGCTCGAGATGGCGCCCGCCGTCACCCTGTCTTCTTCGCCCCCGAAATCAGGGAAGGCGGAGTGGTACACGCCTTCGGCCGGCGGAAGCACGCGCACTCCCGGGGCGCCCGGGGCGTCCTTTGCCGTTTGCGGCACGAAGACGCGGTAAGTTAGCTCCCCACTGGAGGCGAAACCGGCCAGCCCTGGCATCAGCACCGCCACCGAGACGGCGGCAAGCACCAGGGCAGCGGCGGCGGCGAGCGGGAACCTGCCGCCCGGTGTTCGCGCACGAAGCCCCCTCATCGCTTCACCGGCGAGGAAGGGGCGTCGGGATCAGGCACGAACGGCTCAGGGCTGGCGTGCGCTGAAGTTGTTGAAGTGAACATCGGCGTCCTCGGTGTAGAGCGCCACCGCCCCACCCGTGTAGGGCCTCTCGTTATCGGTGAAGGTGGTGACAGGGACGCCATCGATCCAGATGGTAAACGTCGTGCCCACGTGTTTCACGCGCACCGTGTACCACTTCCCAACGGCGAATGAGGGGTTGGACAGGGTGACGAGGAATCGCTGGGCGCCGGGGTAGGCCGGGTCTTCCTTGCCCACTTCGATTCCGTTGGGCTTGAGGGCCGCGTAGTAGAAGTGGGTGTCATCGGTGAAGTGCCAGAGCACCCAGCCCGACTCCCAAGCATTTGGCGTGGGCGTGCGCAGCTGCGTCACGGTCTTGACCTGGACGGTGAAGTCGATGTCGCCGAACACCGTGGTCGATTGCACAAGCGCGGCGTGTGTGGCGCCGGAGGTGGTCGCAGCCCGGGGCGAAAGCGAGAGCACCCTGTCGCCGTCCTGCTCGACGGCCACCGTCCCGTAGCCGTTGTAGCGGGAGTACCACGCGCCGTGCGTCGTGCTATCGGCCCAGGCGACGCCCACGGGAAGGGCTTCGAAGTCGTCGGCAAATCCCACCGCGGGTGACAGTCCAAGCGTAGGGACGGTCGCCGGGGTGGACGCAGGAGGAGGTGTGGCGCTGGTTGGCGTCACGGCGGGTGTGGTGGCCGTGGGTTCCGGGGTGGCCGGAGCAGCCGTCTCTTCCGCGGCCGGCGGGGCCGTGGGTGTTGGTACCACGGTCGCAATCGTCGGCGCGGGCGTGCGCGTGCGCTGGGATCTACTCTTGCGCCAGGCAGCAGCCGCCTCCGGGTTACGGCGCGCTTCGGCCGGTGATGCCGGCCAGGCCAGGACAGCTGTAACTGCTGCCACGCTGATAGCGAACAGCGCCAGAGATACGACCACCGCGAGACGGCGATTCCTGTACATGTCTCTCCCCACCTGTCAGTCCCCGCCTGTCTTGCGAGTCCCGATGGGAAGTTCGACCGTGCCGGGGGGCGTGCTAGGTTCGAACCGGTGAACAGGAAGCTGCGAAGCGGGGAACGATGGGGACGGCGGTCAACGCGCCATGGGCTGCCATGGCCGCCAGATCGCCTTGACAGTACGGCGCCAAACCGGGATAACCAGCGTGGAGCGCGACTGCGCCGCCGGTCGAGTGGTGGCGTTGTTGCTGGTGTCTCCACCGGTCGTGCCTGCGGGGTGCATGAAGAAGTCCAGAAGGAGGACTTGATTCGTGCCGCTTACCCCCCGGGCGCACACCCTCCGCCGGCCTCTCAGCGCCGCAGGAATCATTCTCGCCATTGCCGTTCTCGCCTTGACCGGTGCCGGACCGGCGCCTGGCCGCGCTCACGCCGCGCAGAGTTGCCCGGTGGTGAGCGGCTACGTCTACGTCGATGCGAACGACAATGGCCTGTTCGATGCAGGCGAAACCCCCATCGGCGGCAGCAGCATCGCCCTGCGCGATAGCACCGGCGCCACGGTCGCGACTACCCTTACGAGCTCCTCGGGGTACTACCAGTTCAACAACGACACCTCTGTGCGCCCGCCCGAGGAATCGGTCACGCATTCGCTTTCCTTCCCTCAGACGACAACTGACTGGTCGATGACTCGCAGCGCCCCGCGCTTCGACCCGGCAATGGGGACCCTCACCGGCGTGGATGTGACGAACAGCGCCGCCATCACCAGTGGCATCAAGGCGGAGAGCCTCGACGGCGAGGCGTCAACCCTCTCCGCTACGGTCAGCGGCATGGTTGCGCTTACCATTCCCGGCGCCGACACGGTGACAACCGCCCCCGTGGTGGAAGCAGGCTCGTTTGATGCCGCCGCTTACGACGGCATCGCCGACTTCTCCGGCCCCAGCGGGCACGATTTCGGCTCCCACACCGCCTCCGGGGCAGCAACCACAGGCGTAAGCGGGCCGGCGCTTTCGCAGTACGTGGGCACCGGGACAGTGGAGTTCCTTGGGGTCGCGACCGCCACATCGCACACCACCGGCGGCGGGAACGTGCTCAACAAGATCAACACCGTGGCAAGCGCCCAGGTCATCCTCACCTACCGCTACCTGCCCGTGGTCTGCCTGAAGGCAGGTTCGTACAAGATCGTGCAGACCGAGCAGCCCCCGGGGTACGCCGACGGCCGCGAAACAGCCGGTAACACAACGCCGCTCCCGAACACCAAGGGCTCCGATTCGATTTCGATCACCATCAGCGGCGGCGACCTGCCCAACAACAACTTCGGCGAACTTCCCGCGAGCATCTCCGGGTATGTCTACGTAGACCTCAGCAATGACGGAATCAAGGATGCGGCCGAGCCGCCAATCGCGGGGGTCACCATCGCGCTTTCGGGAGAAGACGCGACGGGGTCGCCAGTGAACCGTACAACCACCACGTCGAGCAGCGGCTACTACCTCTTCGATGGGCTACTTGCCGGCGACTACGAGATCGTGGAGACGCAGCCCGCGGGTTACCTGGGAAGGACACCATCGGCTCGCAGGGCGGCAGCAAGTCGAACGACCACTTCTTCGCGATTGACCTCGGACCGGGCGTGCACGGCGTGAACAACAACTTCGGCGAACTGCTGCCCCCGGACGCCACGGCGACGGCGCCGGCGACGGGAACGGCCACCACGGGGACAGGGACGCCACCACGGGGCACAGCCACACCCCCGGGCGCGCTGAGCCCAACCCCCGTGGAGACGGTCAGCGGTGCGCGCACCCCCGGCCCACCGAGCGCCGGATCGGGGCTGCTCGGGCTGCCGGCCACCCCCACCAACCTGGCGTTGTTCGCGGTCGTGCTCATCAGCCTCAGCTCATGGATTGCCATCATCGCCATGGGGCGGCGCCAGCGCGGCGAAACGGACGGCGAGTAGCGCACGCCCGGTGCCTCATCGCGGCTCCCTGACCCCCTGCCATTGAGACCGTCTTCGCGGCGGCGCGGTAGACTGCATCCGACTCCGCCGCGAAGCAGAAGAAAGGGAGCCACCCATGTCCCGGAGCTTTGAGCGACGGCTCACCGCCTTCATGTCCGACCCCGACGACATGGACCAGGTGAACGTCATCCACGCTAACGCCGGGGCGCGAGAGTTCGGCTACCGCGCTGCCCTGGTTGGCGGTGTGATTGTTTACGGGTGGGCGATTCCCCCGGTGCTGGAGGCGCTTGGGACCGGCTGGCTCGAAGAGGGGTGGGCCGACGTCTCGTTCCGCCGCCCGGCTTACCCCGGTGACGAGCTCACGGCGACCGTGACCGAGGGCGACGGCAGCCGCTGGAACCTGGTCATTGCCAACGGCGCCGGGGAGTCCTGCGTGACCGGGACGTTCTCGAACGGGAGGGCCCCCTGGCTAAGCGGCCTCCAGACGCCCGCTGCCATTGCGCCGCAGCCTCGCCCGGAGACGCTCCCCCGGCTAACGCTCGAGACCGCGCCCTTGGGGCAGGACCTCCGCGCCATGGCGGTACCGCTCTCCGAAGCGGAGGCCCGGCGCTTCGCGCTTGAGGAAGAGGCGGACGAAGACCCGCTCTGGAGCGGCGCCCGCCCGCTGGTGCACCCGGGCTGGATGGCCGGGAGGATGACGCGGCTCATTCACCACTCGTTCGACTACGGCCCTTCGATTCACGCGCGCAGCCAGGTGCAAAACCTTGCCCGGGCAGAGGCGGGGCAAACCCTCACGGTGGCCGGCGTCTTCGTCGATGCCTACGAGCGCAAGGGGCACCACTACGCCGTCGCGGACGGGCTGGTGCTGGCCGAGGATGGCCGCGAGCTCTGCCGCCTGCGCCACACAACAGTCTTCGAGGTCGCCCGCCGGTAGGGCCGGGGCGAAGCCGGCGGCCGGGCGGTACAGGCACGTGGCGGCGGCGTGCGATGGAGGAACGGTTGGCGCGGCCCGTCGTTCAACTGCGGCGGATTGTGGCGACCCCGAGCGGATTCGAACCGCCGATCTCCACCTTGACAGGGTGGCATGTTAGGCCGCTACACCACGGGGCCGCGTGGGCTCTGCCTTCCATGATGGTAGTGGGGCAACCTTCCACGGGCAACCGGAGATGGGCCACGGCCTCGCGGCCGGCACTCGGCCGTTAGGGAAGAGCAAACCTATAATGTCCTTTGCCTATGACCACAACTGCACCTTCGTTCCAGGTCCTCAAGGGCGAGGCCCTCGATGCTCTCCATTCGGCCCACGATGATGCCGGGATCGAAGCCTGGCGGGTCGAATGGCTTGGCCGCCAGGACGGGCGCGTGACGGCCATCCTTCGTTCCGTGAAGGACCAGCCGCCGGAAACGCGGGCCGCCTTCGGCGCCGGAGCCAACGAGCTCAAGGTCGCACTCGAAACGGCCCTGGAGCAGAAGCGCGAGGCCCTCCGCAAGGCGGCGCTCGAGAGCCTGGCCACCGCCGAGGCCCTCGATGTGACCCTCCCGGGGCGGAAAAGGCCGGTGGGACGGCTCCACCCGGTCACCCAGACGATGCGTGACTGCCTCGCTGCGTTCGCCGAAATGGGCTTCCGTGCCGTCGAAGGGCCCGAAGTGGAATGGGCCTACTACAACTTCGATGCCGCCCGCATCCCCGAAGACCACCCTGCACGCGATATGTGGGACACGATCTGGGTCGATACTTTCATCGATGGCCAGCGGAAGATGCTGCTGCGGACCCACACCACGCCTAACCAGATCCGCGTCATGGAGCGCAGCCAGCCACCCATCCGGGTGGTGGTGCCGGGGAAGTGCTTCCGGCAGGAGGCGACCGACGCCACTCACGAGTGGATGCTCACCCAGATCGAGGGCCTGGCCGTCGACGAAGGGGTCCGCATGAGCGACCTCAAGGGCACCCTTTACGGGTTCGCGCGAAGGCTCTTCGGTGACGACCGGCGCATCATCTTCCACCACAGCTACTTCCCCTTCGTCGAACCCGGGGTGGAGATGGCGATCGACTGCTTCATCTGCCGCGGCGCGGGCGCCGATTGCCGAACCTGCCACGGCACGGGCTGGATAGAAATCCTCGGCGCGGGGATGGTGCATCCCGAGATCATCGAGAAGGCCGGCTACGATTCCTCTCGCTACACAGGGTTCGCCTTTGGCATGGGAGTCGAGCGGGTGGCGCTCCTGCGCTGGGGTATCGAGGATATCCGCCACTTCTACCAGAACGACCTGCGCTTCCTGAGCCAGTTCTAGGAGCCGCCACGCCATGAAACTCTCTCTCAACTGGCTGCGGGAATTCGTCGATGCCGAACTGCCCGCGGCAGAGCTTGCGCAGCGCCTGACCGATGCCACCGCCGAGGTGGAGGGGTGGGACGCAATCGGCGCCGGCTGGGACCCCGAGAAGGTTCGCGTGGCCGAGGTGGTGGCAGTTGAGCCACACCCGAACGCGGACCGGCTTCGCCTGGCGACAGTCGAGACAGGAAGGGGGCGCCTGCAGGTCGTCTGCGGGGCGCCGAACATCGCAGCAGGCCAGAAGGTGGCGTTCGCCACCGAAGGCGCTCGCCTGGTCGACGGGCATACGGGAAAGCCAGCCGTGCTGAAGCTGCGTCCGATTCGCGGGGTCGAGTCGGCAGGGATGGTGCTGAGCGAAAAGGAGCTCGGGCTGAGCGACGAGCACGAGGGGATCCTGGTGTTGCCCGCGGACAGCCCCGTGGGGAAACCGCTGGTGGATGCGCTTGGCGACGTTGTCTTCGACATCTCCACGTGGGCAAACCGCGCCGACCTGCTGAGCGTGCTGGGACTGGCGCGCGAAGTGGCGGCGCTCCTCGGTCACCCGCTGCGAGAACCGCCGCGATACAGCTTCGAATCCGGCCGCCCCGTCGAGGACCTCGTCTCGGTCACCGTGGAAGCACCGGACCTCTGCCGCCGTTTCACGGCCTCCGTCATCGAGAACGTGACGATTGGGCCCTCGCCGGCCTGGATGCAGGAACGGCTCCTCAAGCACGGCATGCGGCCCATCAACAACGTCGTCGACATCACCAACTACGTGATGCTCGAAACCGGGCAGCCGCTGCACTCGTTCGATTACGACCTGGTGCGCGGCCACCGCATCCAGGTGCGGCGCGCGAGGCCCGGCGAACGGCTGGTGACTCTCGATGGCGTGGAGCGGTCGCTGGACCCAGAGATGCTTCTTATCTGCGACGGCGAAGGACCGGTGGCGGTCGCAGGCGTGATGGGCGGCGGCAACAGCGAGGTCCACGAAGGAACGAAGAACATCCTGCTTGAGGTGGCGAACTTCCGGGCAGGAGCGGTCCGCCGGACCTCGACCGTGCTGAAGCTGCGTTCGGAGGCTTCGCTCCGCTTTGAGAAGGGAATCGGCCCCGAAATGGCCGACTACGCGCAGGGGCGTGCGCTGCAGCTGTTCAAGGAGATTACGGGCGGCGCCGTCGCCCGGGGACTGGTCGACGTCTTCCCCGGCAAGGAAGCGCCCCGGAAGATAGCGCTCCCGGCCGCGCGCATCGAGCAGGTACTCGGCATCTCTATCCCCGCCGGGGAGGTCCGGCGCATCCTCGAAGCCCTCGGCTTTGCCTGCGAACAGGCGGGCGGTGGGCTCACCGTGCAGCCCCCGAACTGGCGCCCGGACGTGGAGATCGCCGACGACGTAATCGAGGACGTGGCGCGCATCTACGGCTACGAGAGACTCCCGGCCACCACTCTGCGGGGCGCGCTCCCCGAGGCCGAACCACGGCCGCTCGAACGGCTCCGCGAACGGATGAAGGATATCGGCGTGGCCCTCGGCTACCAGGAGATCATCACCTACACATTGACCGACCGGGAGAGTCTTGGCCGGGTGGTTGCCCCAGACGACGCCACACGGCTGGAGCCGCAACGTGTGGTGAACCCGGTAGCGGCGCAGCACACCTACCTGCGGACATCGCTGCGGGGAACGTCGCTGGCGACCTACTCGGCGAACCGGCGCTCGCTGGAAGGCCCACTGCGGCTCTTTGAGGTGGGATTCGAATACCTGCCCGTGGAATCGGACCTGCCCCATGAGCGGCCCGTTTTCTGCGCGGTCATGGGCGGCCCGCGAGAGCACGGGCGCGGGCGGACCCCCGGGGGACCGATCGGCTTCTTCGACGCGAAGGGCGACCTGGAGGCACTGCTTGGCGCTCTCGGCATTGCCTTTACGGCGCGCCCGGCCACGCTCCACGGCCTGCTGCCCGGCCACACCGCCAGCATCCATTCAGGCGAAGAGATGGTTGGCGTAATGGGGCAGGTCCACCCGGAAACGGCAACGGGGTTCGACATCGCCGAACCGGTGTTCCTGGTTGAGCTGTGGGTTGAGGACCTGGCGCGCGTCCTGCCCGAGCGTCCGCACTACACGCCGCCGCCGCGGTTCCCGGAAGTGCGGCAGGACATCGCTCTGCTCGTGGACGCGGAGATCCCGGCGGGTCGCGTCCTCGAGATTGTCCGTGGCCACCGCCAGGGGACGGTGCGGGTCGGCGCCGAGGTGTTCGACGATTACCGCGGGGCGGGTATTCCCGCGGGCAAGAAATCGCTCGCCCTTGGCCTGCGCTACCAGGCGGCAGACCGCACGCTCACGGACGCCGCCGTCGCCGGCGTGCAGGCCAGCCTGCTGGCCCGGCTGCAGAAGGAGCTCGGGGCGTCCCTCCGCGGAGTGTGACCGGGCGCGACTTCGCGGCCAACGCAAGCTACCCTTGGACCATGACAGGCGAAGCGGTGGAGAGCCGCGTCATTGGCGACTACAACCGCATCTTCGAGCACGACTCACCGTGGGAGACCGGCGGCTTCGCGCTGCCAGACGGAACAGGGTGGGAGTACCGCGAGCCAAATGCCATGGTGCTCGTACGCAACGGGTGGCTCCAGGTTGCGGCAGTCCCACTCACGCGCGGGCACGACCGTGTGCAGGTTCTCGACAACGCCAAGCACATGTACTACTCGAAGGAGCGGTTCGCCGTGCCCGCTGGCGGGCGGATCACTTTCGAAATCCAGGTCGCGGCGACCACCGTGGGCACCCGGCCCGGCGACATATACGACGGCTTCATCTCGTGGAACCTGCTCGACTTCACAACCGGCTGGGCGTTTGACTTCCTTACCGGGGGCGATGGAATCGCGACCGTCTACGGGCGGCTGCCGTTCCCGGGTGTGACCATCAGCGATACCGGGGATGCGAAGGCGTTTGCGATCTTCAACGAAATCCGCGACCTGCCGGCCGGCCAGGGCCAGCCCCACGCCTATCGCATCACCTACGACCAGGGGGAGGGCTCGGTGGAGTTCGAAGCCGATGGCCGCATTGTCGACCGCTACGACCGCGTCTTCGACTGCATCACGGGCTTCACCGCCGCACTTGGTCTGATGACGGAGATCGAGATCGCCGGCGGTAAGTCCGTGAGCTGCCACGGCCAGGGGCTGATTGGACGTTTCAGCCCGATGCGCGTCACGACTCGCGGTTAGCCCTGGCGAACCCGGTCAGGGCGAACCGGCGTTTCCAGGCGCCTGCCGTTCCCGCTCCCGTTCGAGGAATCCGGTGACATCCGCGAATGACTGCCAGGGCCGAATGTGCGGAGCATCCGCGGGCACGGGCGGCGGCACGAAGGCGATGCTGGCGGCCGCCGCCGCGTCACTTGAGGTTCCGGGGCCGCCGACCATGGCCACAAGATCACCCGCCTGGCGCAGCGCCGCGACGTAGGAAAGCTGGAAGCCGTCCTGGAGCTCCACTCCCCTGGGGCTCAGGTAGCTGAGCCGCCAGCGATAGGCGAAACGGGCGCGCCCGGCGTGGAACGCCACGCGGTCGAGCCCCAGGTCGCGGAGGACCGCGCCCACCGCAAGGTCGAACGCATGGGTGACGATCAACGGCGTCCAGCCGCGCTCGCTGCACCAGCGAACAAGGTCGAGAAGACCCTCGCGGGGACGGGCGTTCTCGAGCACGAAGGCCAGGAGCTCGTCGCGGGGCGCTTCAATGCGGGCAAAGGCGGCAGCGAGGACGCGGATTCGCTCTCCCTCCGCGCGCAACTGGAGACCACCGGGGATGCCGCCTGCGAAGCGCTCCAGCAGCGACTCGGTGATGCTGTTTGTGAGCACGACGTGGTCGAAGTCAAGGCAGAGGATGGCGGCCACCTTTCGAGGATAGACGTTGCGGGATGGGCGTCCACTACACTCAGGCAGGTGGAACGAGATCGCGCGCGCTACCTCGTGTCGGCCCGGGGCCGCGCTCACCTGGCGAGCCTGCCCCCCGGGTGTGAGGGTTTCGACCCGGTGCAGCTTTCGACACTGCTGCGGCGCAGCTTCGCTCCAGGGGAGGCTGCCGCCCTCGGCGAGCAGGTGGTGCTGCACGCAAGGGCGACGGCCCGTTTCGGCGGCGAGGCGGGCTGGCTCTTCACGGCAGAGGGTCTGGAGATGATGACTCACCCCCTGGTGGCAGCCCGGCGCGCGGCGCGGCTGGCACCGCTCGGGCTGCCGGTGGCCGACCTCACCTGCGGCATCGGCGGCGACCTGGGAGCGTGCGCCGACGCAGGGTTACGCACCATCGGTGTAGAGCGTGACCCGGTGACCGCCCTCCTCGCCGCCTCGAATGTGCCGGGCGCAAGCGTGGTGCAGGGCGACGCTTTGCGGCCACCGCTCGATCTCGCGGGGGTTGCTGCCATAATCGACCCTTCGCGCCGCGGGCGGTTGGCGCGCACGTTCGACCCCATGGCCTTCGCGCCACCCTGGGACCTGGCTGTGAGCCAGGTTGCCTCCGCCAGGGCAGGCGTGCTCAAGGCCCCTCCCGGGATCGACCGGAGGTACCTTCCTCCAGGAGCCGAGGTAGAGTACGTGCAGCTGGGCCGGTCGATGCGCGAAGCGTCGGTCTGGGTGGGGGCAGAGACCAGCCCTGGCCTGCGCCGCGCGGTGCTGCTATCGGGCAACGCAACGCTTGATTCAGCGAGCCCCGAAGCCCCCGCCGGGACTGCACCAGCAGGGCCCTTCGTGTTCGACCCGGAGTCGTGCGTGACGCTGGCCGGGCTGGTCAGGCAGCTGGCTTCGCGGCTGGGCGCGCGGCTGCTGGATGAGCGGGTCGGCTATCTCACGGGGCCGGTGGCCGTATTCGACCCGCTGTGCGCCACTTTCGCAACGCTCGACGTCATCCCGTTCTCCATTTCGCGCCTGAAGGAGCGTCTGCGGAACCTGCGGTGGGCCCCGGCCGAGATCAGGAGGAGAGCATTCCCGATCGAGCCCGATGAGCTGCGCAGGCTCATTGGCCGTATCGAAGGCGACGCGGTGACGCTGCTCTGCACCACGTTGAACGGCCAGAAGACCGTGATCGTAGGCCGCCGGCTGGTGCAGAGGTGAGGGAAATGAGAAAGGGGATAGACAATAAAGAAGGGGTTTTGGTAAAGTCCGTTATTGCCTAAGCAGTTGAGCGTTTAGAAGCTGCCGGGACTTACCAGAGGCCCCCGCCGGAACGGGGGAGGGAGACCCTGGATGGCCACGATCACGCCCTTTGACAACTACCTTGACCTGGTGGAGGCAGCGCGCGAGCTGGCAATCCACCCGCAGAGCCTTCGGAGGCTCATCAAGCAGAAGAAGATCCCGGCCACGCTGTTCGCAGGTAAGTACCTGATAGAGCGGGATAAGCTCGAGATGTTCAAGAGCAACTACGACCCGCGACCCGGCCGCAAGCCCATCCGGCGCCTGCTGTAACGGAGCCGGCCGGCCCGGCGGACTGCCGTTGCCTTGCCGGCGGTATGGCCTGGTTTGGCCGAGGTCAGTTCCAGATGGTGCCCTGGTCGACGAGGATGCCGAGCGTGATGAGCACCGCCGCTTCAGCCGTGATCAGCGCGCCCATAGCGAGGAACCAGAGGATCTGAGCGCGCCCCCGCGTCGCCAGGACAGGGATCGAAAAGACGACGATAGACCCCGAGAAGATGATCAGGGCGATGACGCCATAGGCGAGGGGGCCAAGAAGGAAGGGGATGAACGTCAGCATCTGTTCTCCGGGTGGTTAGGCGTGCATGAAGGGCCTCGGCCCTGCGTGGCCGCATCATAACCAGAACCGGGGTTACGTGCAGTTTTGCACAATCGCCGATGGGCCCGGGCACGAGTACACTCCGCCCATGCCCTTTCTACTGGAAGACGATGCCCTGGCCCGCACCATCGGGGAAGCCCTGGAGGCGCGAGGGTGGCGCGTGGCCGTAGCCGAGACGACGGCCGGGGGGCTCATCAGCGCGCGGCTGCTCAGCGTGGCCGGCGCCTCGAACTGGTTCGACAGGGGCGTGGTGGCATATTCCGGAGCCGCGAAGATGGATGCCCTGGGTGTTGACCGCGACCTCCTTCGCGATTCAGGCGCAGTGAGCGCGCCCGCGGTCGCGGCCATGGCCGAAGGGTTGCGGCGCCGATCGGGAGTGGACATCGCCGTGGCCGAGAGCGGGATCGCCGGCCCGCAGGGGAGCCGCCGTTCGCCCAAGCCGGTGGGGTCCGTAGTCATCGCCATCGGCGGCCCGGAAGGCACGCGGGTGGAGGAGATGCAGTTCGCCGGGACGCGCGCCCGGGTGATGGAGCAGATCGCCGAGGCCGCGCTCGGGATGCTGCTGGCGGAGATTCGGGGCAACGCCGCCGGCCGGGCTCAGTAGCCGGAAGCAAGCGGGTGCCCACCCCGCGAACGAACCTCCGGCGATCCCCCTTGCACACGGCAGCCCGGGGCGGTTACGCCCGTATGCCGGCGGCGCAGCGCTCAGAAGACGTCGAAGAGGCGGAAGGCCGGGCCATCCTTGCAGCAGAGGCGCACCCCCCGCCTCGTGAAGATGGCGCAGCCGTAGCACATGCCCCATCCGCAGGGCATGTTCTCCTCCATCAGGATCTCGGGCTGCTGGCGCCGGCCGTTGCCGCGAAGGACACCGGCGAGACTGGCGAACATCGGGTTCGGTCCGCAGGCGTAGATCTTGCTGGCCCACTCCTGGTACCTGCCGAGGTGCTCCGTGACGAAGCCCTTTGGCCCGGCTGAGCCGTCCTCTGTGACTACCAGGTATTCCACCTCGCGCGGCCACGCAGAGGCAGAAAGGAGGTGAGCGGCGGTCTTGCCGCCCATCATGGCCACCACATGGTGACCCGCCACAACCGCTCGGTCGGCCATGTCCACCAACGGTGCGATGCCCACGCCGCCGCCGATCAGGAGGATGTTTCCCGGGTCTCGGGGGAGCTTCACTGGCCGGCCGAGGGGGCCGTACAGGCTCACCACATCGCCGGGGGAGCGGCCCGCCAGCCAGGCCGTGCCGCGGCCCACGACGTTGAAGAGGATGGCGAAGCGCTGGCCATCGACACGGTGGATGCTGAACGCGCGCGCGAAGTAGGGGTCCAGGCCTTCGGCGCTGCAATGCAGCATCGCAAACTGGCCGGGCCCGGTGGCCCTCGCCGCACCCGGGGCGTGCAGCCATATGATTCGCGCCCCCTCGAAGGCCGGTTCACAGGAGACCACGGTGGCGGTCTCGATGTTCACCCCGCCACGTACTCCGCGAGAGTGGCAATCTCGTACTCGGAAGCGTTACCCAGGGCCTCGATGGCGGCCGCTGCGGTGTCGAGGGATGTGAAGCAGGGGATACGCCTTTCGGCGGCCGCCCGGCGGATGTGGAAGCCGTCGCGCAGCGAGCCGGTGAAACGCCCCTCGGTGGTGTTGATGACGCACTGCACCGTGCCATCCATCACCACATCGACAACGTTTGGGTGACCGCCGCTCAGGATCTTGGTCACCGGGGTGACAGGGATGCCGAGGGCCTCGATCATCTTGCTCGTGCCTTCGGTGGCGTAGAGCGTGTAGCCAGCGCCGGCGAGCTTGTGGATGAGAGGGAGCGCACTGGCCTTCGTGCGGTCGCTGATGCTCAGGAGGACGGCAGCGCGGGGCTTGAGGGCAAGGTCGGAGGCGAGGAGCGCCTTGGCCAGGGCTCCGCTGAGCGTGCGATCGATGCCCATGACCTCGCCGGTGCTCTTCATCTCAGGGCCGAGGTGGGTATCGACGCCGACCAGTTTCGACATCGAGAACACGGGCGCCTTGATGGCCACCAGGCCGCGCTCTGGCCAGAGGCCGCCGGGATAGCCCTGGTCGCGCAGCTTGCGGCCGAGCATGGCGTTCACGGCGAGCTGGACCATTGGCACCCCTGTCACCTTGGAGAGGAAGGGCACGGTGCGGCTGGCGCGCGGGTTAACTTCGAGCACGTAAATGGCCGGGCCTTCTCCGGGAAGGCGCGGGAGCACCACATACTGGATGTTGGTGAGCCCTATGGCCCCCATCCCGAGGACGATCCGCTCGGTGTAGTCGCGGATGGTCTCCTTCTCCTCCGCGTCGAGGTGGACGGGAGGGTACACGGCCATCGAGTCGCCAGAGTGGACGCCGGCGCGTTCGATATGCTCCATGATCCCCGGGATGAGGACGGTTTCGCCATCGCAGATGGCGTCGACCTCGACCTCGCTGCCTTCGAGGAACTTATCGATGAGGATGGGTTTTCCCTGTGCGGCTTCGGCGGCCTGGGCAAGGAATCCCACCATTTCGCTGGCGTTCTGGACGATCTCCATTGCACGTCCGCCCAGCACGTACGAGGGCCGCACCAGCACGGGGTAGCCGATGTTCTGGGCCGTCTTCATGCCCTCTTCGAGCGACGTGACTGCGGCCCCCGGCGGCTGAGGAATGCCAAGCTCCTGCAGGAAACGCTCGAAGAGGCGCCTGTCTTCGGCCGTATCGATGGCTTCTGCGCTGGAGCCGATGATGGGCAGCGAGGAGCGGCGCAGAGGTTCGGCCAGGTTGATCGCCGTCTGGCCGCCGAACTGCACGATGCTCGCCGGGGGCTCGGCTTCGTTCCCCTGCTCGTTCTCGATTATGTCGCGCATCGCTTCTTCGTCCAGCGGCTCGAAGTAGAGCCGGTCGCTGGTATCGAAATCCGTGGAAACCGTCTCGGGGTTGGAGTTGGCCATGATCGAGCGAAGGCCGGCCCGCTGGAGGGCCCAGGCGGCATGGACGCTGGCATAGTCGAATTCGATGCCCTGGCCAATGCGTATGGGCCCGCTGCCGATGACAACGGCGCCGGCGCCGTCCACAGCGGTAGCTTCGTTTTCGCTCTCGTAGGTGCTGTAGAAGTAGGGCGTGGCGGCGTCGAATTCGGCGGCGCAGGTATCGACCATCTTGTAGACGGGGCGGATGTTCCACTCGTGCCGCAGCGAGCGGATCTGCTCAGGCAGGCGGTCGGCAACCTGGGCGACCATCTCGTCGCTGAAGCCGAGGCGCTTGGCGGCATGGAGCAGCTCAGGGTGGAGGGACTCGTTGAGCAGGCGCTTCTCCATGGCGACGATGGTGCCGAGCCTGTCGAGGAACCACGGGTCGACGCCGGT
Organism: bacterium; assembly: GCA_003577245.1. GTDB lineage: Bacteria > Chloroflexota > Dehalococcoidia > Tepidiformales > Tepidiformaceae > UCB2. The sequence continues at coordinate 83,006 of QEVS01000011.1, forward strand.
GATGCGCGAGAGCTCCATGGCGTCCTGGCCGCGCCGAAGGGCAGCCACCAGCGCCCAGAGGCGTTCATCGGAGGCGTGCAGCGGGAGCTCGGTCGCAGTGCGCCATTCCCGGCGCTCCCAGAGCAGGCTGCGGCCGCCAACCTCGAGCGATCGGACGGCTTTGTTGAGCGCGGCTTCGAAAGTGCGCTCAATGGCCATGACCTCGCCGGTGGCCTTCATCTGCGTCCCGAGGGAACGGTCGCCAAGGTGGAACTTGTCGAAGGGCCAGCGGGGGATCTTCACGACGCAGTAGTCGAGAGCCGGTTCGAAGGCGGCCGTGGTGCGTTGCGTGACCGCGTTCGGGATCTGGCCGAGCGTCTTGCCGCAGGCGATCTTCGCCGCCACCCGGGCAATTGGGTAGCCGGTTGCCTTCGATGCGAGCGCGGAGGACCGGGAGACGCGCGGGTTAACTTCGATGACGTGGTACGGCAGGGGTTCATCGAGGTCGCCCTTCCAGTCGCGCACATCCTTTCGCGGGGCGAGGGCGAACTGCACGTTGCACCCGCCTTCGATTCCGAGCTCGGTGATGATGCGCAGGCTCGCCGAGCGCAGCATCTGGTAGTCCTTATCGCTCAGGGTTTGCGATGGGGCGACAACTATGGAGTCCCCGGTGTGGACCCCCATGGGGTCCAGGTTCTCCATGTTGCAGATGGTGATGCAGTTGCCGGCGCCGTCGCGCATTACCTCGTACTCGACCTCCTTCCAGCCGAGGAGGTTCTTCTCCACCAGGACCTGCGTGATGGGGCTGGCGGCAAGTCCGCTTATCGCGACCGCGCGGAGCTGCTCCCAGGTGAAGGCCATGCCGCCGCCGGTACCGCCGAGGGTGTACGCGGGCCGGATGACGACGGGGAGGCCGATCTGGTGCGCCGCCTCCTCGCACTCGGCCAGGGTGTGGCAGATCTCGCTTTCGAGGACGGGCTCACCAAGGCTGGCGAGCATGTCGCGAAAGAGCTCGCGGTCTTCGGCGCGGCGGATGGTCTCCAGGGGGGTACCAAGGAGACGCACGCCGTACTTCTCGAGGACACCGGCGTTCGCCAGGTCGACGGCGAGGTTGAGCCCGGTCTGTCCGCCGAGGGTGGGCAGAAGCCCTTCGGGACGCTCGCGGGCGATGATGCGCTCGAGTACGGGCACGGTGAGGGGTTCGATGTACACGCGGTCGGCGACGTCAAGGTCGGTCATGATCGTCGCCGGGTTCGAGTTCACGAGGATGCTGCGCACGCCCTCTTCGCGCATGGCCTTGCAGGCCTGGGTGCCCGCGTAGTCGAACTCGGCCGCCTGCCCGATGACGATGGGGCCCGAGCCGATGATGAGAACGCTCGCCGGCTTCATCGGGCGCACGGCCAGGGGAGGGTTCGCGGTAACGCGTCCCCGGTTCGCTCGAAGCGTGGGGTCATGCCCTTGCAGCCTTTCATTCACCTACCTCGATGGCCCACTGGCCGGGCGCAGGAGGCGGCCTGCCTGTCGCCGCACGGGCCGCAACACGAAAACGAGCAGTAGCGGCGGAAGCAGCAGGAGCCGCCCGGCCGTTGCGAGGAAGAGGGCCGCTTCGAGACCTCCGACAAGGGCGCCGACACCCATTGGGACCAGGTAGTGGCTCTTGCGGTTGCGCTCGCCGTGGAGCAATCCGTACCCCAGGAGGAAAGTGAACGCGCCCGCCAGGAAAAGCGCCCCCGCGAACAGGCGGGCCAGCCCCGGTCCGGCTTCGGTGGCGGTCACGCCGCCGTCGCCAAACGACGCGAACATGAAGGCCGCTGCCATTGTCCAGCCGATGGCTGCAAAGGCGAACATGAAGTCGGGGACCCCGGTCGGAGACCTTCGCGGGTTGATGGGCGCGTTGTTCCGGCGAGGTCGGGCTTGCCTGTTCATGAGGGGGAGGAGGGCACCAGTCATCTCCAGGTCAGAGCGGGAGTTCGAAGGACATGTCGGGATTGCGGAGCGGCACCATGGCGCCAATGGAGGAAAGGAAGCTGAGGGCGGGTTCGTTGCCATCGGGAAGGCGGCCGCGGATTCGGCGGTAGCCGCGCTCCCGGGCGAATTCGAGGAGCTCTTCGGCAAGGGCGGTGGCGAGGCCGCGGCGCCGGTGGTCGGGGGCCACCCAGACGCCGAGCAGGCCGGTCTCGGGCTCGGTGGTGGAGAAGTCAAGGCCGCCAAAGGCGACTGGGATGCTGCCATCAAAGGCGACGTAGATTGCGCCCTGGTCCCCGAGGCGGCGCAGCCACTCACGGACTCGCTCGGGCGACATGGCGGCGGGAAGGCCCACGGGCTCGCTCCCGAGGCTGCGGATGATGTCCGCTATCTCCTCAGAGTCGTCTTCGCGGGCGCGGCGGATCTCGGTGGCTCGGGTCATAGCACTCCTCCACGGACTTCAGCCAGCAGCCCCACAAAGCGGTCGAAGATGACCGTGTTGTCGAGGGGGCCGGGACAGGCTTCGGAATGGTACTGGATTGTTAGCAGCGGCTCGCCGCGCATGGCTATGCCTTCAACTGTCTGGTCGTTGAGGTTGATGTGGCTCACATAGGCCCCCGGGTCGAGGCCGGCGGGGTCTACGGCATAACCATGGTTCTGGGCGGTGATGGTGACCTGCCCGGTCACGGTGTCCTTGACGGGGTGGTTGCCGCCACGGTGGCCGAAAGGCAGCTTGAAGGTGCCTGCGCCCAGCGCCCGCGCGGCCATCTGGTGCCCGAGGCAGATCCCCAGGAGGGGGACTCTGCCAATGAGCAGGCGGGTCTCCGCCACCATGGTCTCAAGGAGACGGGGGTCACCGGGACCGGGCGAGAGCACAATGCCATCCGGGCTGAAGGCGAGCAGATCGTGGGCCCGGGACTCCGCGGGGAAGACGCGAATGGCACACCCGCGGGCCGCAAGCGAGCGCATGATGTTCCGCTTCACGCCACCGTCGAGCAGGGCAACCCGGAACCGGGCATCGGGACCGGAGCTGTCCCAGTCGTAGACGACATCGGTAGTCACGGTTGAGACCCAGTTCACGTCGTCGTAGCCGGGGAGCGCGCGAACGCGGGAGAGCGCTTCGGAGGCGGATTCGCTGGTTGTGATGGTTCCGGGCATCACGCCGTGCCGGCGGATGCGGCGGGTCACGGCGCGGGTGTCGACGCCTTCGATTCCCACCACACCCCGCGCCTGCAGGTACGAATGCAGCGTTCCCTGGGAGCGAGGATGGCTGGCAAAGCTTGCTGCCTCGCGCACGATGAGGCCGGCCGGCTGGATGCACGCGCTCTCTTCAACGGCCGCATCCACGCCGTAGTTCCCGATCATCGGGTAGGTGAGCGTGAGGAGCTGGCCGGCATAGGAGGGATCGGTGAGCATCTCCTGGTAGCCGGTCATGGATGTGTTGAAGACCACCTCGCCATCGGCGCGGCCTTCCATGCCGCACGACCGGCCGGTGAACACGCTTCCATCGGCGAGCACGAGGAGGGCCTCAGGCATGGGCCGGCTCCTCCAGGTGGGCCAGCTCTCCCCGGAGGACCACGGCGCGGACCCGCCCGGGCAGCTCGCGGCCAAGGAGGGGCGTGTTCTTGCCCTTCGAAACGAGGGTGCCCGGACCGGCCTGCCACCTGGCAGCCGGGTCAAACACAGTGATGTCGCCGGCCCGGCCCGGGGCAAGCGTGCCCGCGCCAGGGACGCGCCGGTCGATGCCGAAGGCCCGCACCGGGCCGATGGTGAGGGCTCCGATGGCCCGGATGAGGTCGAGCTCTCCACGCAGCGCAAGGCTGACCACGGTGCTGAGCGCTGTTTCGATGCAGCTGATCCCGAAGGCCGCCTGGTCAAACTCGCAGAGCTTGTCCTGGATGGCGTGGGGCGCGTGGTCAGTGGCAATCGCGTCGATTATCCCCGCGTTAACGCCGCTGCTGAGGGCCGCCCGGTCGGCGGCGGTCCGCAGGGGCGGGTTCACCTTGGCGTTCGTGTCGTAGGCGGGTGCGGGGCCATCTCCGAAGACAGCCTCCTCGGTGAGGAAGAGGTGGCTGGGGGTGACCTCGCAGCTGATGGGCAGGCCACGCTGCCTTGCCTCGGCCACAAGAGCCAGGCCTCGTTCGGTGGTGATATGGGCGATGTGCAGGCGGGCGCCGGTTGCTTCGCAGAGGGCGGTGTTCCGGGCGATGGCGGCGACCTCGGCGGCGGCTGGCTGCCCGGAGAGCCCGAGGCGTTCACTGATGCGCCCTTCGTTCATTGTTCCGCCCGCGCTGAGAACGGGATCGTCGCAGTGCTCGGAGAGCGGGAGGCCGAGAGCGGCGGCGTACTGCAGGGCGTTCCGCATTAGCCTGCCATCGGCAACCGGGCTGCCATCGTCGCTGAAGGCGATGCACCCGGCAGCGGCGAGCTCGCCGAGTTCGGCCAGCTCTCGCCCATTCCGGCCGCGGGTGACGCAGCCGATGGGCAGCACGCGAACGGCGGCGTCCTGGGCGATGCGCTCCAACAGGGCCTCAACGGCAGTGGCCGAATCGGGGGGAGGCTCGGTGTTGGGCATGGCGCACACGGTTGTGAAGCCGCCACGCAGCGCGGCTCGCGTCTCGCTGGCAATGGTGCCCTTGTGCTCGAACCCGGGTTCGCGCAGGTGAGTGTGAAGGTCCACGAAACCGGGCGCGACAATGCAGCCCCTGGCATCTATGAGACGGGCCGTGCCGGGCTCGATCGCCGGGGCGATTGTCTCCACGGTCCCATTCCGGACCAGGATGTCGAGCTCACCATCAAGACCGGCCGAAGGGTCGATGACGCGCCCGCCGCGGATGAGGAGGGACTCGCTCACGGTGCCCTCCCGGTGACAATGAGATAGAGCACGGCCATGCGCACGGCGACGCCGTTGGCCACCTGTTCTTCGATGACGGAGGCGAGACCGTGGGCCACGTCGGGGGCGATTTCGATACCCTCGTTCATCGGGCCCGGGTGCATCACGAGCGCTCCGGGGTTGGCCCGCTTGAGGCGGGTCGCGTTGAGCTGGTAGCCGCGAATGTACTCCCGCAGGGAAGGAATGAGGCCGCCTTCCTGCCGTTCCTTCTGGATGCGCAGGGCCATCACAACATCCGCACCCGCGATCGCGTCGTCGAAATCGGCTGTCACTTCGCACCCGCCGAGTTCGCCGGAGAGTGCGAGGGTCCGGGGAAGCAGCGTTGGAGGGCCCGCAAGCACAACCCTGGCACCGCTGGCAAGAAGCGTCCAGACGTTGGAGCGGGCCACACGGCTATGGAGGATGTCGCCCACGATGACGACCTTGCGGCCCTGGAGGCTGCCTACGTGGCGGCGCATGGTGAACAGGTCGAGCAGCGCCTGCGTGGGGTGGGCGTGTGTGCCATCGCCGCCGTTGATGATGCTGGCGCTGGTGTTGGCGGCGGCGAGGTAAGGAGCGCCCGAACTCTTGTGGCGAATGACGATGACGCCCGTCCCGATGGCTTCGAGAGTCCTCACCGTGTCGATGAGTGATTCGCCCTTTTCGACGGAGCTGCCGCTGGCCGAAAGGTTCACCACGTCCGCGCCAAGGGCCTTGGCGGCTACTTCGAAGCTCGCCCGCGTGCGTGTGCTCTGCTCGTAGAAGAGGGTGGCGACGGTCGCGCCGCGCAGCGTGGCCACTTTGCCCACGGGGCGAGCGCGGACCTCACGCATGGCCTCGGCCGTCTCCATTATGGTTTCGATGTTGGCGGTGCTGAGCGTGTCGGTATCGAGGAGGTCCTTCGCTTTCCAGCCTTCGAAGGCGGCTGGCTCGGGGCCGGCCGGAGCCGCGGGCTGCTCCTTGATCTCAAGCATGGGCCGCCTCCTCTCCCATGACGTATACGCCGTCCTCGCCATCGACTTCGGCGAGACGTACCTTCACCGATTGATAGAGCGCGGTGGGGATGTTCTTGCCCACGAAGTCGGGCCTGATGGGAAGCTCACGGTGGCCGCGGTCGACGAGCACTGCCAGGCGCACCCGTGCGGGGCGGCCGAAGTCCATGAGGGCATCGAGGGCGGCGCGAACCGTGCGGCCCGTGAAGAGCACCTCATCGACCAGCACCACCGTGGCGCCATCGATGGAGACCGGGATGTCGCTCGGGCGCACGGGCGCGGGCCGGCGGCCGACGTCATCGCGGTGGAGCGCCACATCGAGCCTTCCGACCGGCACCGAGACCGATTCGAATTCCTGGATGGCTTGGGCGATGCGCACGGCCAGGGGGTATCCGCGGGTGAGAAGGCCGACGAGGACGAGGTTGGCCGCGCCGCGGTTATTCTCAACGACTTCGTGCGCCAGGCGCCGCACGACGCGGGCAATCTCCTGGGCGCCGAGAAGGGCTTCACCGTTTCCGCTCATGAAAAACGCCTCCCCACGGCAGGCGGGCAGGCGCGCGCATTCACACAGTCGCGATAGCCGGGCATTCCGGCTCCTCCTCCCTTGCGGGCCTCGCTGGACCTGCTTAAAGGGCGAGTTCAAAGTTACCCTATCCGTTCCCGGGCGGCAATCGCGGGAACGTAAAGGTCTTGCGGCATATACTCGCGGCAATTGGCGGCCGTAGGACCGGCCCGCCGCGGAGATCCGGGGGTCGCAGGTGAGCGCTTCAAGCGCCAGGAAGAGCGAAAAAGGCGGGGCGGAAGTCCGCGATCGGATCTACGCGAGTGCCCTTCGCCAGTTCTCGCACAGGGGGTACGCCTCCACCTCGCTCCGCGAAATCTGCGAGGACGCGCGCACTACCAAGCCGATGGTCTACTACTACTTCGGCTCCAAGGAAGGGCTCTACTCCAGCATCGTCAACGAGATCATCGAGGAGATGGCGGCCGCGGTCCGCTCCGTGCCCGGGCCAGCCGGCGCCGAGCGGGAAGAGGTGATGGCGTACTGCCAGCGCTACATCGACCACTTCTTCGCCAACGAGGAAACCATCGCACTCGTGCTGCGCGAGGTGTTCGGGCTCGGCGGCGCACCCATGCAGGCGCTCAGCCATGGCCTGGGCTCGCTGGTCCGTCAGCCTCTTGATGAGATCCTGGCCCGCGGCATGGATTCGGGGGCGTTCAGGAAGGACGACGTGGAGGGCTGCGCGACGGCGATCACGGGCATCCTCGATATGTTCATCCTCGCTCATGTGTTCGGGCACCAGGTGATGGACCGCAAGGCCATCCTGCGCCAGGCGGGATACTACCTGCGAGGCTTTTCTGGCTGTTGACCATGTGCGGGCGGTTCGACCCTCTAGTTTCGGCCACAGGTGCCGTTCTTACTGGTAGGGGTACAACGTGGCCGAAGCAAAGATCGTTGACTACTACGCGATCCTGAACCTACCGCCGACGGCCGATCTGACCGGGATCGACAACGCTTACGCGCGCCTTTCGGCCGAGCTGGCCGAGCGCTCAGAGGTTGACGAGACCTCAGTCAATGCTCTGCAGCGGGTCAACGAAGCCTACGCGGTGCTTTCGAAGCCGAATCTGCGCATCGAATACGACAGCATCTTCTTCAAGGCGGAGATCGACCGGCAGGAACAGATGGCCGAGTCTGCCGACAGGCGCCGCCGCCTGATGGGGAACATGATCGTGGGCGCGCTTGTGCTTCTCGTGGCCGCCGAGGCCGCGGGCCTGGCCTACCTTGCGCGCGACCAGGTGGGCTTCCTCTGGGGCTGGCTGTAGATCCGGCCGGCTACGCCGACGCACCGCCCTGAGCCAGGCGCGAATACGAGGCCACTTGCTCCTGGGCGTAAGGGCCAATCGTCTCGAAGATGTTCACCGTGCTGTCGAGTCGCTTCTGGAGCCCGCTCATGAGGCCGATCACCCGGAAGATGAGGAGGATGTCGGCCGGCACTTGCGTGACGGGATTGGCCTTGAGGACGCGAGCAAGCCGCTCGTTCACCTCGGGCATGACGTCGGCATCGGCATAGGGCTTGTTATCGGGTCCGCCGGACTCCAGGAACGAGCGCCCGAGTGCAATGAGCGTCTCCGGGTCATCGGTGCGGGTGCGGAAGCCGAGCGCGCGGAAGGCTTCCACCATCTCATCTTCATCCTGCGTGAGAAGGCTGGTGGTGAGCCGGGCGTAGGCGATGCGGAAGTCATCCGTGAGGTCTTTCGAAAGGCCGAAGTCGATGAAGACGACTACCGGACCGGGCAGCACCAGCAGATTGCCTGGGTGCGGGTCGGCATGGAAGTAGCCGTTCACAAGGATCTGTTCGCAGTAGGCCTCGGTCATGATCTGGGCCACGCGATTGGTGTCGATGCCCTCGGCGCGGAGCCGGTCGACGTCGGAGATCTTGATGCCATCGATGAATTCGAGCGTTAAGACGCGCCGCGCTGTGTGCTCCCAGATAACGCGTGGCACGCGGACGTCGGGGCGGGCAGCAAGGTCTGCGGCCACGCGTTCCGCGCTGCGACCCTCAAGCTCGAAGTCGAGCTCTCGCGGGATGTAGCGCTTCATCTCGTTGAAGAGGACGCGGAAGTCGAAGTTGCGCTCGATTTTCGCCAGCACCCACACCAGGACGCCAACGTTGCGCAGGTCAGTTTCGACAACGCGCTCGATGCCGGGATACTGGACCTTGACGGCCACGTCGCGCCCATCGCGGGTGCGCGCGCGGTGCACCTGCGCCAGGGAGGCAGAGGCGATCGGGGTGGCCGAAAACTCTTCGAAGATGACTCCGGGGTCTTCGCCCAGCTGGCTCCGGATCTCGGCGCGGATGGCAGCGAAGGGCCGCGACGGCACCTGGTCCTGCAGGGCGCTGAGGACGGCCACGTACTCGGGCGGGGCGACATCGGCGCGGCTGCTGATGAACTGGCACATCTTGATGAGAAGGCCTTGCATCTGGGCGGCGAGCGCGTAGATGCGCCGGGCATTGCGCAGGTGCTGCTCAGAGTAGCGGCGTTCGCGCTCCTCCGCCGAGAGCCCCTTCTTGCGCTGGATGCGCTTGTAGCCGATGTAGACGCCGAGGAAGGTCCAGCTAACGCGGACGAAGCGGGAGAGGCGGCGGTGGAGCGGCAGGGGCTTGGCGCCGGTGATTGATGCCATCGTTCTGATCGTACCTGCGAATCATGCAGACAGGCGAGAGGCCGGGTAACAGGTCCCGGCCTCTCGCCCGTGAAGTCCGGTTGGATGGACGCCGGCTACTTGACCGCGATGTCGTTGACCTTCCATGAGCCGGCGACGTCGCGCCACCGGGTGCCGATGGTGCGTTCGCCATCGGCCGTCTTCATGACGAGGTCGACCAGGTGGTCGTCGCCTTCCTGGCCGAGCACTTTGACGTCGCATCCTGTGGCCGCGGGCTGGGGCTGTCCCGCGGTCTGGGCCTGCATGGCCATTGCCTTGCCCATTCCCTCCGGGGTGAAGGCAATCATGAGGCCCGCGATGTTCTGGGCGATGAGGTCCTTGGCGAACTGTTCCGCCGAGCTCTGTAGGTCAGCCATTTCTGCTCCTTTGTTGCGCCGCGCGCGTACCGTACCGGCGGCGGGTTGGGCGATCGTTAGCGCGGATGGCGCCCCTGTCAAGCAAGCGGCTTACCTTGATCCGCGCAGGCGCGGGTCGAGGACGTCGCGAAGGGCGTCGCCGAGCATGTTGAAGCCGAACACCGCCAGGAAGATGGAAATCCCCGGGACGAGGGCAAGGTGGAGGTTGGCTTCGGCAAGGTCCCTCGTGCGCCCGGAGAGCATCTGCCCCCACGTCGGGAAGTTTGTGACCCCGATGCCAAGGAAGCTGATGGTGGCCTCGGCGAGGATGGCGGTGCCAAGCTGGAGCGTGGCGAGGACGATTATCGTTGGCATTATGTTCGGCAAAATGTGCCGCATGATTATGCGGGGATGCGATGCGCCGAGGACGACCGCGGCCTCAACGTACGGGTTCGCCCGGGTGGCCAGCACGGCGCTCCGCACCACGCGTGAGGCGCC
>QEVS01000015.1 GCA_003577245.1 bacterium
CCGAGCGCGTCACTTCGTTGATCGCCGAGGCTATCTGCCCCGTGGCACCCGCCATCTGGTCCGATGCCTCCCGCAGCTGGTCCGAGGCCGAGAGGATGTCCGTCGCGTTCGTCTTCACCGTCCCGATGAGGTCTGCGAGCCTGTCACGAGCGGCGTTGTAGGCGTCAACCGTGCCGCTCATAGCATCCACAATCTCGTTAACGGACGTTGCGGCCTGGCCCACCTCGTCGCGGGAAGGGGCGGGTATCTTCTCCCTGTCGGCAGTCACGGCAATCGTCAGGTCACCCTGTGCCAGCGCGCTCATGGCCGCCTCGACCCGGCCGAGCGACTCACGCTGGGCGGCGAGCCGGGCGACTACGGCGACGACAGGCCGGCGCAGGGTGATTGCCACCCAGAAGGCGACAGCGGCGACCACGATGGCTGCGAACGCGCCCACAATGAGGATCTTATTGGTGAGGGCGCCGACGTCGGCCAGGGCTTCGCTCTGGTTCTGGGCGGCAATGACGCCCCATCCCAGGCCGGGATACGTCGCAAAGCCCGCCGAGTTGAAGTAGCCGTACAGGTTGCCGTGATCGGTCCCATCAAGGGCATCGCCCGGCTCGGAGCCTGAGGCCCCTGAGACCAGGGCGCTCTGGACGACCTTTTCGGAGCCGATGTTTCGAGACAGGACCTGTGACGTGTCTTCGGACGCGAGGACGGTCCCGTCGGCGCTCACGATCATCAGCTCGGCGGTCGACATCCCCGACGCGCGCGCGCGCTCGATCACGGCGTTGAGCACGTCGTAGGTCACGTTCCAGTTGAAGCGGTTCGTCCACACGCCCACGATTCGCCCGCCGTCGTCCCGGATGGGATAGGTGAATGACATCGCGTAGGCCTTTTCGCCGGCGCCGAAGACCGCACTCATGAGCGAGTCTTCATGAAGGTCTTCAACGAAGGTCTGGTTGGGCTGGAGGGTGTTTCCGACGGCTGTCTTGAACCATTCTTCGCCCTTGACGTCCCGGCCGATGAGCGCCTTCGTCTCAAGGGGCTTGCCGCCGAGGTCCACGGTGTTGACGGCTACGATCTTTCCCGACGTGTCGGCCACCACCATCAGGCTATAGATGGGCGAGTAGATGCCCATCATCGTATTGATCCACTCGTTAAGGCCCTCGGGTTCCATCGCCTTGGCGGGCTGGCTGAGCGCGTACGCCTGGACATCGCCATAGCGCTCGAACAGGTTGCGGTCGAGCTTGTCGCTCGCGTTGAAGGCGAGCTCGGCGACCTTCGACTCGGCCTCTCCCTCAAGGGAGCTCGATGCCTGGCCGCGCGAAATCAGTGCGATGACGGTCAGCGGCACAATCCCCACGACGAGAAACAGCGCCATGAACTTGGGAAGAAGCTTGACATCGTTGAGCTTGCGCAAGATTGACCCCCTTCTACGCACACGTAAGCAGCTATCACACATGAGTATCGCGACAGAAGGCGTCGCCCGCGGATGAGCGAATCCCCGCGTCCGGGGGCTCCGAGACCCCGAATGCGGCGGCGGATGGTACCGATGGGGGCTGCGCCTGGATCAAGTCCCCTTAGTGACGGGTGCCGGGACGCTGCTTCTCCATGAGACCCCGCGCGATGCGTTCGGCGTGGGCGCGGTCGCCCGGGGCAAGGTCACCGTCGAGCACCATGGCGCTGAGCCGCTGCTTGATGCGCCGGATCCATGGCCCGGGCTCGCGGTCGAACATCTCAATGAGGTCGTCGCCGGAGAGGGGGCTTTCGGCGCGCAGCAGAGCGGCGTCTTCGGCCTCGGCGCGAAGGCAAGCGGCTTCCAGGCGGTCGTGGTAGGGGTTGTCGTCGTAGGTGTGGCTGGCGTTGTCGGCACGCTTGAGCGCCACGAGGTCGCGCCAGTGTCCTTCGCACTTCGCCATGAAGCGCCGGACCGAACGCTGTTCTCCGGGGTTGGGCCTGTCCATGTGCCTTCGAATCAGGAGCTGGATGTGCAGGGACTCACGACGCCCCAGCTTCAGACGATCGAGCATGGCTTCGGCCAGGAGCGCCCCGGTTATTTCATGGCGGTAGAAGCCCCATTCGCCACTTGCCTTGCGGTGGCGAACGGCGGGCTTACCGATGTCGTGGAGGAGCGCCGACCAGCGCAGGAGCCGCAAGTTCGTCTCCTCGGAGCTGATGGCCTGGACCGTTGCCACCGTGTGCTGCCAGACGTCGAAGCGGTGGAAGCTGTTCTGCTCGCAGCCATCCATTGACGCCAGCTCGGGAAGCACGACGGCAAGGGCGCCGGTCTCGCGAAGCAGCTCAAGGCCGCGTGCCGGGTCCACCCCTTGCAGCAGCCTGTCGAGCTCGGAGGTGACCCGTTCCTGGGAGAGGGTCGAAAGGAGCCCAATGGTCTGTTCCATGCCCTCGCGGGTGGCAGGCTCAACCTCGAAGCCGAGCTGGCTGGCGAATCGCATCCCGCGCAGGATGCGGAGGGGGTCTTCACGGAAGCGCTGCGTGGGCTCGCCGACAGCGCGAAGGAGCCGGCGGCGGATGTCCTCGCGTCCGCCGAAGAGGTCGAGAAGCCGCCCGGTGAAGGCGTCTTCGGCGAGGGCGTTCACGGTGAAGTCGCGGCGCGCCAGGTCTTCTTCGATGGTCGCGCCGAAGCTGACATCGGGCCAGCGCGTGCCCGCGGAGTAGGAATCGCCGCGGAAGGTGGTGATTTCGGTCCAATGCCCATCGACGAGCACGCCGATGGTGCCGAACTTCTTGCCGACGGTGACCACGTCCGCGCCCAGGCGGCGGGCCAACGCCTCTACGTCGCCGGGGAGGGCGTCGGTGGCGTAGTCGTGGTCGTAGCCGGGGTGGCCGAGCTCGCGGTCACGAAGGGCGCCGCCGACCAGCCAGAGCTGGCGTTCGCCCCGGCGAAAGGCCTCAACGAGCTCACGCCTGCTGGTACTCACCATGCAAGTGTACGAGAGCGGGCCAGGCCCTGCCCCCGGGGATGGCGTGCGTCACTCCTCGCGCGCGGGACTTCGGGGAAGGCGGGCCCACAGGCTCGTGAGCTCGGGGAGCCGCAGCAGGCTCGCCATTCCCGCATAGAAGGCGGCGCCTGCGAGTGAACCGGCAATCGCCACGATGGCGGAGTCGGCGCGGTCTCCGCGGTCGTACCACCAGGTGGCAAGGGCGAGGAAGAGGGCCATGCAGGCGCCACTGAAGGCGATACGGGCGAATGCGTCCATATCGCCGGCGCCCGCCGCGCCCGTTCGCCGCAGGTAGAGGTAGTAGAGGGAGGCCCATTCGATCCAGGCAGCGGCGGCGAAGGCGAAGGCCAGGCCTTCGAGCCCGAAGCGCTCCCAGAGGAGGGCGCTGAGGCCGAGGTTGAAACCCATGGCGACAATGGCGAGTCCCACGGGGGTGCGCGTGTCGCCAAGGGCGTAGAAGCCCCGGCTGTGGATCTCGATGGCGGCCTGGGGGACGATGCCGGCGCAATAGAAGGCGAGCGCGGCGGCCACCAGCGACGCGTCCCCGGCGGTGAATTCGCCCCAGCGGAGCAGCAGCGTGGTGGCAGGGTCGCGCAGGAAGAGCAGGCCGGCGGCGGCAGGAACCGTCAGGAAGAGGACCATGCGGAAGCCGTTCGAGACCGTCGCGGCAAGGGCCTCGTAGTCGCCGTCAGCGGCCTGTTCGGCGAGACGAGGGAAGACCGCAGTCGAAAGCGCCATGCCAAAGAGGGCGAGGGGCAGCGTGGAGATGGTCCACGCATACATGAGCGCGGAGATGGCGCCGGCGCCCATCTTCGAGGCGAAGTAGGTGGCGATGACGAAGTTGAGCTGGGCGGCAGCGAGGCCGATGACGCGCGGCCCCATCAGGCGTCCGACTTCACGGACGGCGGCATCTTTCCAGCCGAGCAGGAATCGATAGGCCATCCGCTCGCGGGCCAGCCCGGGCATTTGCACGGCCAGGTGGGCGGCAGCGCCGAGCACGACCCCGGTGGCGAGGCCCTCGATGCCCCAGGGCTTCGCCAGCACCACTGCTCCGAAGATGATGGCCAGGTTGTAGAGCATGGGCGCGAGCGCCGGGAGGAGGAAACGCTGGCGGGCGTTGAGGATGCCGGTGACGATCCCGCTCATGGAAAACAGGAGCGGCGAAAGGAGCATCAGCCGGGTGAGGGAGACCGCCTTGTCCTCCGCGGCGGGGTCGAGGCCGGGGGCCGTTAGCGGCACAATGACCGGCGCGAGCAGGAGGGCAAGGGCGCACAGGACGGCGGTGGCGAGCGTGACAAGGTTGAGCACGGAGCTGGCGAGCTCCCATGCGCGCGCCTGGCTTTCGCGGCGGTAGAGGCGGGTGAAGACGGGGATAAAGGCGCTGCCCAGGGTGGCCCCCGCGAGCACCTGGAAGATAAGGTCGGGGACGCGGAAGGCGACGTTGTAGGCATCGAGCTCCGGCCCGCTGCCAAAGCGCCACGCGATGACCGTCGTCCGCAGGGTGCCAAGGAGGCGCGACCCGAGAAAGCCGAAGGCAACGATCGCGGCGGCGATGGCCAGCCCCCCTGTGTGCGAGGGGGCGAGGCTTTCGTCCGGGGCGGCAGGTTCCGCCATGGGCGCAATGGTACGTGGGTGAGCGGTTAGAGGGAGGAGGCCAGTGCCGCGAATGCCGTTGGTGCAGGCAGCAGGCCGGGCTTCCCGCTGCTACCCGGCCACGCGTTCGGTCACAAGCGCGCCCATCTTTGCCGTATCCACCAGGCGGGCGCCGGGGCCTTCGATGTCGGGCGTGCGGTACCCATCGAGGATGGTGGCGTCCACGGCGGCCTCGATGGCGGCAGCCTCGGCTTCGAGACCGAGCGAGAGGCGCAGCATCATGGCTGCCGAGAGGATGGTTGCGAGCGGGTTGGCCTTGCGCTGGCCGGCGATATCGGGGGCGCTGCCGTGGATAGGCTCGTAGAGCCCAATCCCGGTGCCATCCTTGCGGCGCCGGCCAAGGCTGGCCGAAGGCATCATGCCCATGGAGCCGGCAAGCATCGCGGCCTCATCGGTGAGGATGTCGCCGAACATGTTTTCAGTGACGATGACATCGAAGCTCGCCGGCTTGCGAACGAGGTACATGGCGCAGGCGTCGACGAGGATGTGCTCGAGCTCGACGTCCGGGTACTGCGCCCCGATCTCGGTGGCGACTTCGCGCCACATCTGCCCTGTGCGGAGGACATTCGCCTTGTCGACGCTGGTCACCCTATTGCGGCGGCCACGGGCGAGCTGGAAGGCGACGTGCATCACGCGTTCGACTTCCCTCTCGCTGTAGCGCAGGGTGTCGACCGCCTGGCGGCCGGCGGCATTCTCCCAGCGCCGCTTGGGCTTGCCGAAGTAGAGCCCACCGGTGAGTTCGCGGATCACGACCATGTCGGTGCCTTCGAGCGTTTCGCGCTTGAGGGTGCTCTGATCGATCATCGCCGGGTGGACGCGCACGGGGCGCAAGTTGGCGAACAGGCCGAGCTGCTTGCGCATGCCGAGGATGGCGTCTTCAGGCCGCACTGCGGCGCGAGGATCGTCCCACTTGGGACCGCCCACGGCGCCGAAGAGCACGGCGTGGGACTGGCGCGCAGCGGCCACGGTTTCGGGGCGAAGGGCCAGGCCATACCGGTCGATGGCGGCGCCGCCAATCGTCTCTTCCTGGTACTGGAATTCGTGGCCGAAGCGCTTCTGCACGGCGGCAAGGACCTTTACGGCCTCTTCAATCACTTCAGGGCCAATGCCGTCGCCCGGGGTCAGCAGGATGCGGAATGTTGACATGGTTCAGGAATCGTAGGGGTACAGGCGCGGGAGGTCCAAGATCGCCGGTGTGCCCTGTGGTCAGGACTCCCGGGCGTCCGGAGTTCCCGTGCCGCAGAAACGGATGGGCAGGTCCCTGACTTCGTAGAGGCGACGCAGGTAATCCTCGCGCGGGATCTCGACCGCGCCCATCCGTTCAAGGTGGGGCGTGAGGAGCTGCACATCGATGAGGGAGACCCCAACCTCGCCGCAGTGCTGGACCATGGCGGCCATCGCCACCTTCGATGCATCGCGGGCGCTGTGGAACATGGACTCCGCACCGAAGAGGCCACCAAGGTGGACGCCGTACAGGCCACCGGCGAGCGCGCCCTCGGCCGTCCAGGTCTCGAAGCTGTGCGCCCGGCCAAGCTCGTGCAGGCGGAGGTAGGCACGCTGGTAAGCGGGGGTGATCCACGTCCCGCCTTCACGGCCGGCGCAGCCATGGAGGACGCGTTCGAAGGCGGCATTGAGGGTCACGCGGAAGCGCTGCTGGGCAATGGTGCGGGCCAGCCGCCGGGAGATATGCAGGCCGTTGAGGGGGATTACGGCGCGCGGGTCGGGTGAGAACCAGAGGCGCTCTTCCTGCGGGTGCGGCCAGGGGAAGATGCCGCAGCGGTAGGCTTCGATGATGGTGCCGGGGGCGAAATCGCCACCCCAGGCCACGGGACCTTCGGCATCGGCGTGACAGGGGTCGGGGAAGGCGAAGGGCGGGGGCCTGAGCGGCCGGGGCGGGCCTGTGCTGTTGATCGCAATCTGGATTCGCGGCGGCATCGTCAGTCGCGGCGCACCGGGGGCCCCTGCCCGATGACGAAGGTGACGAGGCCGCGGGCGACCAGCCGGCCGGCATCGTCGGTCACATCGACTTCGGTGAACACGGCGGTCCGGCCTTTGCGCACCACGCGGGCATCGGCCACGAGCAGGGCGCCGCGGGCAGGCGCCATGTAGACGACGTGCAGGTCGCTGGTGGCGTGGGGGCGGGCGGCGATCTCTTCTGCCGTGCGGGTCGAGCGGACGGCGCCGCCGGCGGCGGAGTCGATGAGGCTGGAAATCACGCCGCCATGGACGACTTCGTTGTAGTTGAGGTGCTCGTCGCGCAGGCGGACGGAGCAGACGGCGTGCCCGGGCGCGGCGGAATCGAACTCGATACCGACGAGGTCCCAGAAGCGCCCGGCCGCCGTTGCGCGAAGGTTCGCGAGGATGTCATCGGTCATGGATGCACAATGGCATGTGAGGGGGCTGCCGGGCAATGGCGGAAGGCCGGGAACGTGCGGGCCCCCGGCCAAAGGTGGTATGCTGCTCTTGCCAGCGCGCATGGGAGCATCGTATGCTCGCTGTGTCTGTTGCGAATGGGGCGTCCAGAGCATTGGCGCCCACCCGATGTAGTTCCCACCAAGACCACCTGTAAGAGAAGCTACTTTCCGTGTCTGTGCCCCGGCGTTCAGGGCGATCTCGAACCGCTCAATCCCCCAATGGCCATGCCGATGAAGTCGACGAGAGCGAACTCTCGGAAGCTTCGCCGTCCCAGTCTCCTGCGAGCAGGAAAGGTATGACCGCACCCCTCAACATCGCCGAACTTGAGTCCACCTCGCGCGAGGGCCTGATCTCCCTGGCCGACCAACTGGGTGTGGAAGGAGCGGGAACGCTCCGCAAGTCGGACCTGATCTTCAAGTTGCTTCAGACCCAGGCCGAGGCGCGCGGGAACATCTTCTCGGGCGGCTACCTGGAGATAAGCGACGACGGCAACTACGGCTTCCTCAGGGTCGGCGAGAACATGCTCCCGGGCCCGCACGATGTCTACGTTTCGCAGTCGCAGCTGAGGCGCTTTGCCCTTCGGCCCGGTGACTACGTAACGGGCCAGGTGCGGCACCCCAAGGACAACGAGAAGTTCTACGGCCTGCTCAAGGTGGAAGCCGTCAACGGCATCGACCCGGAAACGGCGAAGCGGCGGCCCTACTTCGAGAACCTAACGGCCATCTTCCCCAACCAGCAGATGAAGCTGGAGACCACCCCCGACAACCTCACGCACCGGCTCATCGACCTGGTGGCGCCCATCGGGCGGGGGCAGCGCGGACTCATCGTTTCGCCCCCGAAGGCGGGGAAGACCATCCTGCTCAAGAACATCGCCAACGGCATTACGGCGAACTACCCCGAGGTGCACCTCATTGTCCTGCTCATTGGTGAGCGGCCTGAGGAAGTGACCGACATGCGGCGCGGCGTGCGTGGCGAAGTGATCAGCAGCACCTTCGATGAGCCGGTGGAGGACCATACACGGGTGGCCGAGATGGCCCTGGAGCGGGCGAAGCGGCTGGTGGAGGGCGGCAAGGACGTCGTCATCCTCATGGATTCGATCACGCGGCTGACGCGCGCCTACAACCTGGCCCTCCCGCCGAGCGGGCGCACGCTCTCGGGTGGTGTTGACCCGATTGCGCTCTATCCGCCGAAGCGGCTCTTCGGTGCAGCGCGCAAGTGCGAGGAAGGCGGCTCGCTTACCATCCTTGCCACCTGCCTGGTGGACACGGGCAGCCGCATGGACGAAGTGGTGTTCGAGGAGTTCAAGGGCACCGGCAACCTGGAGCTGCGGCTCGATCGCAGGCTTGCCGAGCGGCGCTTCTACCCGGCGATCGACATACAGGCGAGCTCCACGCGGCGCGAGGAGCTGCTTCTTGATGAAAAAACACTTAGGGGTGTCTGGCTTGTTCGGCGGATGACGGCTATGATTTCGCAGAACTCGCCGAACCAGCTCGAAGCGACTGAGCGGTTGCTAGAACGGCTCGCGAGGACAAACTCGAACGAGGAGTTCCTGGCCAGTCTGAAGACGGACCTGTAGGGCGAACGCCTAGGCAGGCCGGCTCCCGGCAATGAGAGGCCGCCGGGATAGCGCCAAAAGGAGGAATCGAGCAAGGTTAGGGCTGGGCTCAGCCAGTGGACACGTGGCAACACGTGGACTGCAACCTGACCAAACACCGCTTATGGGTATCGAGGGAACTCGGGCGCGGTCTCATGCACACGCGAAGCGATACGGACGGTACACCGTACATGTCCTCGTCGTTGCTATCGCCGTGGTGGCAGTAGCATTTGCTTCCCAGTATCCCGGCTCCTCCCGCGCATCGAGCACGGACGCAGTTCCTGCCTTCACCCTCTCCGGGGCCACAGGGTCCGCACAGTGGACCTCCAGCGCCCTCCTTCGCGCCTCCGGCAGCATTGAGACGCGCGAATCCGTTTCCTCTCTGACAATCCGTTCCGATGTGGCCAGCGTGCGCGCCGCGGGAGCGGTTTCACCGGCGGCCACCTTCTCGGCCAGCGTTTCCGCGGCCACGGCGAATTCCGGTGAGGCCGGCGCCGGCGTGAAGCCCCTGGCAGACATTGTCGACCCGCGCCAGCCGTTCGTTCTTTACGTGACTCAACCGGGCGATACCGTTAGCGGCGTCGCCGCCCGCTTCGGCATCCAGATGGGTACCCTGCTCGACAACAACCCCACCATCGACGACAGGAACCTCCTGCAACTGGGCCAACAACTGGTGGTGCCGCGCAAGGATGGGATCCTGTACAAGGCGGGATACGGCGAGACGGTGGACTCCATCGTCAACCAGTTCGACAACATCACGGTCTCCACAGTGCTGGATTACAAGCCGAACGCACTTTCGGAGAGCGCGGACCTTGAGGCTGGCCGCTTCGTTCTCCTGCCCGGAGCGACGCGCAAGCCGCCTCCACCGCCTCCCCCAAGGCCAACGACCAGCGGTGGCGGTGGCGGTACGGGGGGCGCGCCCATGCCGGGTGGCAGCGGCCGGTTTGGCATCCCGCTGGCAGCGTGGCATGGCGTGAGCGATCCGTTCGGCGGCAGCCGCGGTGGCGGGCGCATCCACGAAGGGATCGACCTGGACCTCTACGGGTTCCACCACTCAACGATCTTCTCGGCCTGCACCGGCACTGTGAGCAAGGTGGAGTACCTCACCTACAGCTACGGCTACCACGTTGTCGTTGATTGCGGCGACGGCTGGACAACCCTCTACGCCCACATGGATGACATCTCGGTGGCCCCCGGCCAGCGCGTCAGCAAGGGTACTCCGCTGGGCATTTCGGGCCTCACGGGCTACACGACCGGTGAGCACCTGCACTTCGAGATTCGCTACAACGGCGCCCCGGTCAACCCGGCGGACTACCTCTTCTAGCCTTCGCCCCGCTCCCCCGCACCCCTTGGCACCGTCCGCTCCTCAGACGTTGAAGAGGATGTTGAGCACATCTCCGTCCTGGACGATGTACTGCTTGCCCTCCGTGCGGAGGAGGCCGCGCTTGCGGGCCTCGGCTTCACTGCCGCAGGCGACCAGGTCTTCAAAGCGAATGACCTCGGCCCGGATGAACCCGCGCTTGAGGTCGGTATGGATCTTCCCGGCTGCCTCAGGCGCGGTTGCTCCCGCGGCGACGGTCCAGGCCCGGCACTCATCGGGGCCGGCGGTGAGGAAGCTGATAAGGCCGAGGAGCGCGTAGCTGAGCCGGATGGCCTCGGCCATGCCGCTTTCCGTGACACCCGCAGAAGCGCGGAACTCGGCTGCCTCTTCTTCGCCAAGCTCGATCAGCTCCATTTCGAACCTTCCGCAGAAGACGGCGACGTCTCGGCCGGGGCGCGCATGCCGGGCGCGCAGCTGGGACTCGAGCTCCGCGCGCCGGGGGAGGTCTGCCTCGCCGATGTTCAGGATGATGAGAAGCGGCTTTGCTGAGAGGAACTGCGAGCCTTCGAGGAGGCGCCAGTCCTCGGGCGTGAGTCCCTGCTCACGGACGGGGGTCTCGCTTTCGAGGCCCGCCTTCATGCGCTGGAGCAGGTCCCTGGTGCGCTGGAGAGCGTCCCTCTCGCCGGCCTTGAGCGAACGAAGCTCGGTCTCGATGCGCTGCAGCCGCTTCTCGATAATGGCCAGGTCGGCGAAGGCCAGCTCCAGGTCCATGGTGACGATGTCGCGTTCGGCATCGACCGTCACCTCGGGGTGCGGCACCGACTCGTCGTCGAAGGCGCGCACGACGTGGATGAGGGCATCGGTGCGGGCGAGGTCATTGATGAACTTGCCGGCCGGGCCCTCACCCTTGCCAAAGGACTCGCCCGCCGCGGGGAAGTCGACGTACTGGATGGTGGCGTAGGTCGTCTTCTTCGGGTGATAGATCGCGGCCAGCCGGTCGACGCGCTCATCGGGCACGTTCACCATGCCCACGTTTGGTTGCGCGCTGGAGCTGTACGCCCCCACCTGCGCCGAGCCGCGGGTCACGGCGTTGAAGATCGTTGTCTTGCCCGAGCGAGCGAGCCCGATGATGCCAAGCTGCATATTGAAGAGGGTACATTGACGCTGCCCGACGAACGAGCGCCTTCGACCGGGGCACGGGCGCGCGATAGTCTGCGCGTGGCGCCGGGAATCTTCGGCGAAAGGAGACCGGAGTGGTGGACCTGCCAGTGATCATCGGCGCCGGGCAGCTTACCAACCATGCCGGCAGCCTTGCCGGGGCGCGCTCACCTCTCGACCTGATGGCCGAATGCGCCCGGCTGGCGGCCGCGGATGCCGGCGTGCCCGGGGCGCTCGCCCGTGTGGACTCGGTGCAGGTGGTGAACATCATCTCGTGGGCGCCGCCCGACCCGGCCGGAGAGCTTGCCGCAGCCGTTGGGGCGCGCGAGGGCGGCGAGCGCATCTACACGGTGGTCGGCGGCGACACCCCGCAGCGGCTCGTGAACGAAGCAGCCATGCGGCTGACGCGCGGCGAGATTGGCCTGGCGCTGATTGCGGGAGCGGAGGCGATGCACTCGCTCAAGCTCTCCTCCGCTGCGGGCAGCCCGCTGCCCTGGCCACCGCGCAGCGGGCGGGGTCTGCTGCAAGACCGGCCGGGCTGGGCGCAGACCGAGATCGCCCACGGCGCCCTGCTGCCCGCGCGCGTCTACCCGATGTTCGAGAATGCCATCCGCGCGCACCGGGGCTGGAGCATCGAGGAGCACCGGGGGCGGCTGGGGGAATGGGGCGCGCGCTTCTCCGCCGTGGCGGCTGCCAACCCGAACGCGTGGTTCCGTAAGGCGCTGACATCCGAGGAGGTCACCGGCGTTGGCGCCACCAACCGGCTGACGGCTTTCCCCTACACCAAGCGGCTCAACGC
Source organism: bacterium (assembly GCA_003577245.1). Taxonomy (GTDB): domain Bacteria; phylum Chloroflexota; class Dehalococcoidia; order Tepidiformales; family Tepidiformaceae; genus UCB2. The sequence continues at coordinate 11,886 of QEVS01000015.1, forward strand.
CTTCCTCGAAGTGGACCAGGGCGCGGCGCTGCTGCTCGCCTCCGAATCGGTGGCGCGCGACCTCGGCGTGCCGCGCGAAGAGTGGGTCTACCTGCACGGCTTCGCGCACCTCAACGACCTCTGGTTCCTTTCCGAGCGGCAGAACTACTGGTCGTCGCCGGCGATTGCGCGGGCAGCCCGGCTGGCGCTGGGGATGGCGAGCGCCGAGGTGGACGGCATGGCCTGTTTCGACCTCTACAGCTGCTTCCCCAGCGCCGTGGAGACCGCGCGCGAGGCCATCGGCATCCCCGAAGGAGACCCGCGGCCCCTGACCGTCACGGGCGGGCTGCCGTACTTCGGCGGGCCGGGGAACAACTACGTCACCCACAGCATCGCCACAATGGCTGCACGCCTGCGCGAGCGGCCCGGCGAGCTGGGCCTGGTGACCGGCCTGGGGATGCTCACCACCAAGCACAGCGTCGGCATCTACGGTGCGGAGCGCCCGGGAGGCGACTGGTCGCCGCCTGACCTGGTCCGCGCGCAGGCGGGGATAGATGCCGCGCCGCACCCGGCCATGGCCGGCGAGCCCGCGGGTCCGGCGAGCATCGAGACCTACACGGTGGCCTACGGGCGCGAAGGACGGCCCGAGTCCACGGTCATCATCGGGAGGATGGAGGACGGCCGCCGGTTCTTCGCCAACGGCCCTACAGACGAGCACCACATCGCGGACCTCACCGCGCGGGAAGGCGTGGGACTGCGCGGGCGAGTGGCGCACGACCGGGCCACGGGGCTCAACCGGTTCGACTGGTAGGGGGCGAGAGCGCCACCCGCGCCATCGCCGCGCGATGCTCGATGTCGCGGCGGCGCTCCGAGATCACGCTGCGAACGGTGACGGCGGCGATGATGACTGCCCCGCCGGCGATGGCCCACGGTCCGGGGCGCTCGCCGAGGGCAAGGAAGACCCACACGGGGTTGAGCACCGGCTCGATCATGCCCATCAGCGAGGCTTCGATCGCCTGTACGTGAGCCATGCCGAAGCCGAAGAGCACGTAAGCGACGCCGATCTGGACCACGCCGAGGAAGAGCAGCCCGCTGAGGTCGCGAAGGGAGGGTGTGAAGATCTCGGCCTCGCCGCGCGCCCCGTTCACGGCGGCCAGGACCACTACCAGCAGGACGTTGCCCAGCACCATGGCGCGGGGGCGCGTTTCGGACGTGCACGAGGGCACGCGCAGGAAGACCAGGAAGGCCGCAAAGGCGATTCCGGAGCCGATGGCGCAGGCGTTGCCCGCCAGGTCACCCTTTTCGAGCCGGCCCACGAAGAAGAGCGCCATGCCCGCGAAGGCTACGCCCAGCGCACCAAGGTCGAGCTTCGTGGGGTGCTCGTCAAGGAAGAAGCGGGCGATGAGGAGCAGGTAGAGCGGCGCTGTGTACTGCAAAAAGATGGCGTTCGCGGCGGTGGTGAGCCGAGTGGCTGAAACGAAGAGGACGAGCATGACGGCGTAGCTGACCGCCATGCCCCATTCGAGCCGCCCGGCGCGCAGGGGCGAAACCCAAGCCGGCCGCACCAGTGCGGCGATGGTCACAGTGGCGAAGAGCGAGCGCCACATGGTGATGCCCAGGGCATCGATAGAGACCCACTTGATGAAAAGGCCGCCCGAGCTCCAGAGCAGGGCAGCGGCGACCACGGCGAGCAGCCCCTGCCGGTGCGGCGGAAGCTCGAAAAAGGCGGCGCGGGAGACGCGCAGCAGCGAAGCGCCCACCGCAGGAGCCTACACGGGCGTGCCCTTGCGGGCGAAGCTAGGCGGGCGGACTGCCGCCGCTTTCAGGGAACTTCCGTTCGAGGAAGAAGAAGGCCAGCGAGACTACGAGCCCGCCGATGGCGCCCACGCCAAGACCCCACAGCACGTCGTTCGCGCCGATCTTGATGAAGAGGTAGATGACGAAGGCGATGACGAAGCCCACCAGGAAGTAGAGGAACTGACGTCGCAGGAAAGTCCACATGCGCGGGAGTATGTAGGGAACTAAAACAAGTTGCAAATACCTGGCGGGCCGGAGTGGCGGCCCACCGGGGGTGCTCAATGCCCCACCCGGATCCCTGCCGGCCCACTGACCGGTCAATCAAAGCAAGGGAAAGGGGCGGAGCACTTCCGGACGCCGGTCAGGGCGCGAGCGGTGCTCCGCCCCTGGTCCCGGTGGCGCTCCGGGGGACGGAATCCCGGGCGCCGAAAGGGGACGGGGGCTGCAAAAGGTGGGAGAGCCCCATCGCCCTACCCCTACTACTGCCGTTTTGGGCCTCGCGTTACGGGTCGCCCGGAATTTTCGGGAAATGCGGTCCCCGGGGCCACGGCGGTGGTCGGGAGGAGGGAGGAGGGAGGAGGGAGGAGGGAGGAGTGCCCGGCCACGGCGTTTGGGTGGAACAGCAAGCGGCGACGGGGGGAGGAGGGAGGAGGGAGGATGGAGGGTACCCGGCCACGGCGTTTGGGTGGAACAGCAAGCGGCCACGGGGGGGCCGCGACTCCGGCGAATGCGCGGGCGAGGTTGGGCGACTGCGCAGGCCGGCGGGAACCGCACGCCGGAGCGGAGCGCAGGCGTAGGCCGGCAGTTGCGCCAGGGGGCGG
>QEVS01000012.1 GCA_003577245.1 bacterium
GCCGCCGTCAAAGTCGTCTTCCCGTGGTCCACGTGCCCAATCGTCCCCACGTTCACATGCGGCTTCGTTCGCTCAAATTTCGCCTTCGCCATTGTCGGTTGCCCTCCGGGCTGATTGGTGTATTGGTCTACGCGGGGCGCTGCCCCGGGAGTCGTGCGGCTGGAGCCCTCATCCAGATTCGAACTGGAGACCTCGTTCTTACCAAGAACGCGCTCTGCCTGCTGAGCTATGAGGGCAAGAAGCTGATGGCGCTGGCCTTCAGCTAATAGCCAGGCTGGTGGAGGGAGCAGGATTCGAACCTACGAAGCGCGTCGCGCGGCAGATTTACAGTCTGCTGCCATTAACCACTCGGCCATCCCTCCACGGGACTGCCGGCCCTGGTAATCGTCCTGGTTGGAGCCCAGGAGGGGATTCGAACCCCTAACCTACCGATTACAAATCGGTTGCGCTGCCATTGCGCCACCCGGGCTCGGGTTCGGGCCCCACACGGACATGCCAACACAAAAACGATCCGCCGGGGCGGACCAACCACCAGTATGCGTCGCAGCCGCTCCTATGGCAATAACAGCCGGCAGCCTGTGGCCGCAGCTTGCCCGCACGCCAGCCATGGGGCATTGTCCCGTCCCAACACCACCCGCCAGGAGCGTACTGCATGACTTCGCCCGCCATCGCGCCTGTAGCCCCGCCTTCGGCAACCGCACCCCCGCCCGAGGGCTTCTGGCGGCGCGAGGCGAGCCACTTCCCTCGCCCGCTTTCGCCCATGTACCGCGTCCACCTCGGCTGGATGGCCGCCATCTGGCGCAACCTCGCCACCACCCACGGGCTGATGTTCGATGGCACCGACTGGCGCGAGATCGACGGCTGGGTCTACTTCCGCCTTGTGCCCATTGGAGGCAAAGACCGGAAGCGGCCTCCCCTCTGGCTGACGTGGGCCCTCGTCCGAGTCGTACCCTCCATGCGCAGGCGGCTGCGGACCCTCTCCCGGGCAATGAAGGACGACCTCCCCGGGCAGTACATCGACAGGTGGTACGACACCTGGCGGCCACACCAGGAGGAGACCATCTCCCGCCTGCGCAGCGTGGATCTCTCCGCCCTCGACGACGAGGCCTGCGCCCGGCACTTCGAAGAGTGCTTCGCATTCGGCCGCGACAGCATCGAAATCCACTTCAACCTCACGCTCCCCGTAGGCACCCTGGCCGAGCTCGCCTTCGCCTGCGAAGAGCTTCTCGGCTGGGGCGAGCACGAGATGGTGGAGCTCCTGGCCGGCCTTTCGCGGACCTCGACCGAGCCCGCCCGCCGGCTCGCCGCTCTCGCCGCCATGGCCAGCGACCGGCCTGCCGTTCGAAAGCTCCTCGAAAACGCCGGCACAGGGACACTGGCACGCCTTGAGCAGGCCGACCCCGAATTTGCGCAGGCTTTCCACGCCTACCAGCGCGAGTTCAGCGGCCGCGCCCTCCGCTACGAGTTGAACGAACCGACCCTGGAAGAGGTGCCTGCCCTCACCCTCAGCCTCATCCACGACCAGCTCGTGCGCGAATACGACCCCGCCGCCGAAGAGCGAACCCTGAACGAAAAGCGCCGCCAGGCGATCGAACGGGCGCACAGTGCCCTGGCCTCGCGCCCGCCCGCCGACCGCCAGCGGTTCGACCACCTGCTCGCACGCGCCGAGCGGTACTACCCGGTGCGCGAAGAAAACGAGTTCTTCACCATCAGCGCGCCGCTGGCCGTCATGCGCTACGCAGCGCTTGAGCTGGGGCGCAGGCTCGCAGCGAAGCGGCTCATCGCCGCCCCCGACGACGTCTTCTTCCTGGAGTTCAATGAAGCGCCCCGGGCACTGCGCGAAGGGCGCGACTGCCTCGACCTCGTGGCCCGGCGCAAGGCCGAAAGGGAATGGACGCTTGCGCACCCGGCGCAGCCTAGCTTCGGCGTGGACCTCAGCGGCGAGCCTCCCCTGAAGGTGCTCCCCCCGGACGCCGCCTTCAACCTCCGCGCCGTGCTCTGGGTAACCGACCGGATCATGGGCGCCGAAGCCCCCCAGCCAGTCGCAGAGGCGAAGCCGCAACAGATCACCATGCTCAAGGGCATCCCCGCCGCGCCCGGGCGCTACGCCGGACCCGTCTGCGTCATCCGCGACGAGTCGGAGTTCAACAAGATCCGCGCCGGCGATGTGCTCGTCTGCCCCATCACCTCGCCCGTGTGGTCGATTATCTTCCCCAGCGTAGGCGCCCTGGTGACCGAATCGGGCGGCGTGCTTTCGCACCCGGCTATCATTGCGCGCGAGTATGGGATACCCGCGGTGGTGGCGACCCGGACGGCAACAAAGGTGCTCAAGGACGGGCAGCAGGTCCTGGTCGACGGCAAGGCGGGGACAGTCGAAGTCTTGTCCGGGCCGTAACGAGTGTGAAACACCCCTCGTGCAGGATGGTGGCATGAGTGGCGCCGCCGAAGTCACCATCCGCTACGCGCGCGAGGCCGACCTCGAGGCAATCCAGCGGATCTATAACCACGAGGTGGCCACGGGCACGGCCACCTGGGACGAAGAGCCGTGGCCCATGGAGAAGCGCCGCACCTGGTTCGCAGAACACGATGCGCTCTGCCCGCTGCTCGTGGCCGAGGCCGGCGGGCGCGTGGTGGGGTTCGCCTCCCTTTCGAAGATGAGCCAGAAATCCGGCTGGCGATTTACCCGCGAAGACACCATCTACCTCGACCCGGCATGGCGGGGATGCGGGCTGGGCAGGCGGCTCCTGGGCGAACTCCTCCAGGAGGCCTGGCGCATCGGCATGCACGCCGTCGTGGCCACCATCAGCTCCGAAAACAGCGCAAGCATCGAGCTCCACCGTTCGCTCGGGTTCGAAGTGGTGGGAACCCTGCGTGAGACCGGATTGAAGTTCGGCCGGCGGTTGAGCACCACTTACATGCAGCTGGTGCGGGCCGAAGAGTAGCGCGGTGCGGGCCCGCACAGGGCGTTCACCGACCCTCAACTTTGGCATCGCCGGAAATCGCCCGATATACTGGGGTAGCCGAGAACGTCTCCACCGGAGGGCGCCCCAGCTCTTGATCCCCGGCAGTGACAACCCGCGCGAAGCCTGTGGCGTATTCGGGGTCTATGGCCCCGGAGAAGATGTCGCAAGGCTCACGTTCTACGGCCTTTACGCCCTCCAGCACCGCGGCCAGGAGAGCGCCGGCATTGCTGCCAGCGATGGTAACGAGTTCAGCATCCGCACCGGCATGGGCCTCGTCTCGCAGGTCTTCGATGAAGAGGACCTGGCCTTTCTCCGCGGCCACATCGCCATTGGGCACACCCGCTACAGCACCGCCGGGGGCTCGCTCGCCTGCAACGCCCAGCCCGTGATCGTGCGCGACCACGAAACCGGTGCCCCAATTGCCCTCGCCCATAACGGCAACCTCACCAACGCCGACATCCTGCGCGAAGACCTCCTCGCCCAGGGCGTGAATGTCGAGTCCACCGCCGATTCCGAGCTCATTGCCCACCTCCTCACCCTGGCCCCTGCGGGAACGTGGGAAGAGCGCTTTCACTACGTGATGCGCCGCATCGAGGGCGCCTACAGCCTCACCATCATGACCAAGGACAGCCTCTTCGCGGTGCGCGACCCCATGGGCGTGCGCCCGCTCTGCCTGGGGCGCGTCGACGGGGGCTGGGTCGTCGCTTCGGAATCCTGCGCGCTTGAGCACCTCGGCATCGAGCTTGAACGCGATGTCGAGCCCGGCGAGGTCGTGCAGATCGACGCCTCCGGGATGCGCAGCTTCTTCCCCGTGCAGCCGGCGCGGAAGCTGGCCGGTTGCACTTTCGAGTACATCTACTTCGCCCGCCCCGACAGCCGCCTGGCGGGCAAGCTCGTCTACCCAACCCGCGAAGAGATGGGAGCCCAGCTCGCGCGCGAATACCCCGTGGAAGCCGATATCGTCATCGGCGTGCCCCTCTCCGCCATCCCTGCGGCCATCGGCTACGCGGCCGAAGCCGGCATCCCCTTCCGCGAGGGCCTCGTCCAGAACCGCTACGTTGGCCGCACCTTCATCCAGCCCGACCAGCGCATCCGCGAAGCCGGCGTGAGCCTCAAGTTCAACGCCCTCAAGGACGTTCTCCACGGTAAGCGCGTCGTCGTCGTCGATGACAGCATCGTCCGCGGGACAACCACGCCGCGCCTCATCTCGCTCATCAGGCGCGCCGGGGCCACCGAAATCCACATGCGCATCACGGCTCCGCCCATGATCTCGCCCTGCTTTTTCGGCGTTGACCTGGCGACCAAGTGGGAGCTCATCGCCGCGAACAAGAGCGTCGAGGAGATCCGCCAGCACATCGGCGCCGACAGCCTGGGCTACCTCAGCCTCGAAGGGCTCATGAAGGCCATCGGCGAGCCCGAGGAGCGCCATTGCAACGCCTGCTTCACGGGCGTCTACCCGATCGATGTGCAGATGCAGATGAACCGCCTCGAAGTCTCGCGGCGACCGGTGGGCGTGGCCGACAGCCTCAACTACGCCGGCGGGCCATAGCTCAGGAGCGCACCAGCTCAAGCAGGCACCAGTCTCGTTCGTGCCGCATGGCAGACAGCGCAAGGCCGTGGGCCGCCATCGCTTCGCGCACAGCGGCGGCATCGGGCGCCAGGATTCCGCTCAGGATGAGCCGTCCGCCGGGCCGGACCACGTTCCCAAACACGGCCGCCAGGGCCGTGTTGGCCGGCGTGCTGATGTTCGCGACCACCACGTCGTAGCGGCCGGGGTGTGATGCCTCGAGCGCGCCCACGTTGATGCTCACCTCTGCGCCGATGCCATTGGCGATGCAGTTGGCGCGGGCCACCTCCGCGGCGATGGGGTCGACGTCAACCGCTGCGACGCTGGCCGCGCCCAGCCGGATGGCGGCGATGGCGAGAATCCCGGAGCCCGTGCCCACATCGAGAACCGCCATGCCGTTCGCGATGGAATCTTCGAGCGCGGCGAGGCAGAGGCGCGTGGTCTCGTGGTGGCCCGTGCCGAAGGCCTGCCCCGGATCGAGCCGGATGGTGACCTGCCCGGGAGCAGCCTCGTGGTCTATCCACGAAGGGACTACCAGGATGCGTCCCCCGTAGTCCACGACGCCGAAGAACTCGCGCCAGCTGACGGCCCAGTCCTGCTGGTGGATGGGCTTCGCCACAAGCTCCACCGCCGGGAATGCCTCCATGGCCCGGCGCAGCTCCTCGGTTAGGACGGCGCCCAGCTCGGAAGCGGGGAGGTAGGCGCGCACCAGCAGCGGCTCGCCCGGCCGCACCCGGTAGCCCAGCTCGGGCCCAAGAATGTCGACCGGTTCCTCAACCGTGATGCCCCCCGGTGAAATGTCACGCATCACGGCGCTCACGGCCTCGGCCTGGGCGGGGGGCACCCGGGCGGTGATCTCGAACCAGAGTCCGGTCACGGGCGGCGGCGGTTCAGCCGGCGACGGCGTCGCGCAGCCGTTCGAAGAAGCCCTTGGTCTTCTTCGGCAGGGTAGGCGTACCCATCGTCTGTGCGAGTTGTTCGAGGAGGCCGCGCTGCTCGTCGCTCAACTCCTCGGGCACCACCACCACCACCCGCACCACCATGTCGCCGCGGCCGTGCGCGCGGAGGTGGGGCACCCCCTTGCCCCGGAGAATGAAGTCTTCGCCGCTCTGCGTCCCGGCGGGCACCTCCATCTCCATCTCGCCATCGAGCGTGGGGATGGTGACCCGCGCCCCGAGCGTGGCCTGCGCGATGTTGACCGGGAGTTCGAGGAGGATGTGGTCGTCGACGCGCTCGAACTTCTCGTGCTCGGCCACGGAAAGAACCACATATAGATTCCCCGGCTCGCCGCCCCGCGCTCCGGCCTCGCCTTCGCCGCTGAGGCGAATCTGGGCGCCGTCGTCTACGCCCGCGGGCACCCGGACCAGGATCTTGCGCGACTGGCGCTCGCGCCCCGTGCCGCGGCACTGCACACAGGGGCTGGTGATGATGCGTCCCTCACCCTGGCAGCGCCCGCAGGTGGAAACGTTGACGAACTGGCCGAAGACGCTCTGCTGGGCACGGCGGATTTCGCCCGCGCCGTTGCATTCGGTGCAGGTGGCGAGCTCGGTGCCCGGCGCGGCGCCCGAGCCCGAGCAGGCACTGCAACGCTCCTGCCGGGCGAACTCGATCTCCTTCTCGCCGCCGAAGATCGCCTCTTCGAAGGTGAGCCGCAGGTTGTAGCGCAGATCGGCGCCTCGCGCCGGGCCACGGCGGCGGCGCCCGCCACGCCCTCCCCCGCCGAAGAAGGCATCGAAGATATCGCCAAAGCCCTCGAAGGTGGAAAAGCCTTCGAAACCCGAAGGTCCACCGCCCGTGGCATCGACCCCCGCATGGCCAAAGCGGTCGTAGCGCTGCCGCTTCTCGGGGTCCGAGAGCACCTCGTAGGCGCGGTTGATCGCCTTGAAGCGCTCGGTAGCGTCTTCGGAGGAGTTCCGGTCGGGGTGGAACTCCATGGCAAGCTTGCGGTAGGCCTTCTTCAGGTCCTGGGGCGAAACCTCGCGGTCAACCCCGAGCAGTTCGTAGTAGTCGGCTTGTGGAGCGGGCATACTGTTAGCAGTTTAGCAAACCGGGTGCTAACGCCGAGGCGGGCCTGCATCCGGGACAAGAACCCAGGAATCCAGCAGCGGAACTGCCGTGCCAACCATCCCCCGCGACGTGAGCCGCGCCTTCGAACGCTTTACCAGGGGGCCATCCCTCGTGCGCGCCGCCATGGCCGATCTCGATGCCGGGGCGCTCAACCGGCGGCCCAAGGGGAGCGACTGGTCCATCCGCGACGTCGTGCTGCACCTCGCGGATGCGGAGATGGTGGCGTCCGTCCAGTTGCGCCTCATTATCGCCGAGGAGGAGCCGTCCCTGCCTGCCTTCGACCAGGACCTCTGGAAGCGGCGGCTCCACTACCTGTGGCGCGACCCTGAGTTCGCACTGGGACTCTTCCAGCAGGCGCGCTGGGCCAACGCCGAGCTCCTCCAGCAGTGCGATGCGGCAGCCTGGCAGCGCGCCGGCCTGCACCCCGTGCACGGATTGCTGACTCTCGCCCGGCTCGTGGAGCACCACGCCCTGCACGCCGAAGAGCACGCGGACCAGGTCGCAAGGTGGCGTTCGGCGCCGTGACCCAAGACAGGGTTGCTGCGAAGATGGCATCAGCCCCTCCCCCGGACCGCACCTCGTGCCCCTTCTTCAACGAATGCAGCAATTCGCGCCCGGCAGGGCGGCCTGATGGCGGCCCACGCCGCGTCCCTGGCGGCCGGCGGCGGCGATGGCTACGCCGGCCACAGCTGGAAGCGGAACCTGGTCTTCATCTGGATCGGCGTCTTTGTAGGTCTCCTCGGCGCTAACTTCGTCTTCCCGTTCATGCCTTTCTACATCCAGGAGCTCGGCGTGACCGACAAGGCTAAGGTCTCCTACTACACGGGCCTGACCGCAAGCGTCACGGGCCTGTCGCTCACGCTCACTGCCCCCTTCTGGGGAGCACTCTCGGACCGGCTCGGGCGAAAGCTGATGTTCGTCCGCGCACTCGTGGGCGCAGGGGTGCTCATCGGCATCATGGGGTTGGTGCACGCCGTCTGGCAGCTGGTGGCGCTACGCTTCATGATGGGCGCTTTTGCCGGCACCATGGGGGCGGCGGCGGCCCTCGTGGCCGCAACCACGCCGCGCGAGCGGGCCGGTTACGCTCTCGGCCTCCTGCAGACCGGGCAGTTCACCGCCAACATGCTCGGCCCCGTGCTCGGCGGCATCACGGCGGCCACGCTGGGCATTCGCAACTCGTTCATCTTCTGCGCCTCGCTTTACGGCATCGCCGCCGTGCTCGCCTACTCCTTCGTGCGCGAACCGCGGGAGTCGTTCGCGGGCGGTAACAACGACGAAGGCGAACAGCACGGCAAGGGCGGCGGAAGCATCATCGGCAACCTGCGCATGGTCGTTTCCGAACGCCAGGTGATCGTGATGCTTCTCTTTCTCTTCGTCCTCTGGCTGAGCACCACCTACGTGCGGCCCGTGATGCCGATCAGCATCGACGACTTCGCCGCAACTTCTCCCGCCGGCGCCGAGAGGGTGCGGCTTGCCCTTCCCGGCGCCTCGTTCCAGCTGAAGGAGGAGGCGGCCACCGGGCTCGTCTTCGGCATCATCGGCCTCACCAGCACCCTGGCCGCGCTCTCGGTGGGCCCCCTGGGGGCGCGCTGGGGCTATCGCAACGCCGTCACCGGCGCTGCCCTGGTGGCCGGGGTGCTCTACATCCCGGTCTTCCTGGCGGGCTCGTTCACGGCCTTCATGTTCTTCTTCGGAGCGGTTGGCCTCTTCCAGGGGGCCATGGTTCCCGGCACAAACGCGCTCATCGCCGCAAGCGCCCCCGAAGGCAAGCAGGGCAGCGCCTTCGGCCTTGCCGCCAGCATGCAATCGATGGCACTGCTCATCGGGCCGCTGGCGGGCGGGTTCACCGGCGGCCTGCTTGGCATCGAAGCCGTCTACCTCATCATCGGCATCATCCTGGTCGCGGCGGCCATCGGGGGCAGGCTGCTCATTCGCGAGCCCGCTGTCTTCGACGGCCAGAGGAGCGCCACCGGGCCACGCGGGGCAGGCTGACCCGCGCCGCGCTACAATGCCCCGAAATCCTGATACCAGTGAGGCAACCCATGTCGGACGTGGTCCGCATCGAACGCGACGGCCCAATTGCAGTGTTGACGCTGAACCGGCCGGAATCGCTGAATGCCATGAATCCGGAGATGCTCAGCACCATGTGCGTCGCCGGCAAGGAGCTGGCCGAAGACCCGGCCGTGCGCTGCGTGGTGGTCACAGGCGCAGGCCGGGCATTCAGCGCGGGCGGCGACGTCAAGGCCATGGCCGAAGGCAACGCGGCCAACCCTTCCGGCGGACTCCTCGGGCGCGTTGACACCCTTCGCCAGCAGGAGGAGATCTCCCGGCTGCTCTTTGAGATGCCCAAGCCCACGATCGCGGCCATCAACGGCGTTGCCGCCGGCGCCGGCCTGAGCGTGGCCCTCGCCGCCGACCTCCGCATCGCCAGCGACCAGGCCCGGTTCACGACCGCCTTCGCAAAGGTCGGCTTCAGCGGCGACTTCGGGGGAACCTGGCTGCTGCAGCGCCTGGTGGGCCCTTCCCGGGCGAAGGAGCTCTACTTCCTCTCCGATATCATCGGCGCCGAAGAGGCGCTCGCGCTGGGGCTCGTCAACAGGGTGGTCCCGCACGAGCAGCTGCTCGATTCGGCGATGGCCCTCGCAAAGAAGCTCGCCGCCGGCCCCACGCTCGCCTACGGGCGCATCAAGGACAACATCGCCTTCGGCACAACCAACACCTTCTCGGACGCCCTCACGCGGGAAGCGGAGAACATGATCGCCAGTGGCCTCACCGAAGACCACCGCAACGCTGCCCTCGCCTTCGTGCAGAAGCGCGAGCCGGAGTTCTCGGGCCGCTGAATCGCCGCGCGGCCCTACGGGTGCAGGATCTCCCGCAGGGCCGCGCAGACCTCGTCGACCTGCTCGTCCGCCAGGTCCGGGTACATCGGCAGGCTGATGGCGCCCTCAAAGAAGCGTTCCGCGACGGGGAAGTCGCCGTTCCGCCAGCGGCCCATCCGCTGGTAAGCCGTGAAGAAATGCAGCGGAATGAAGTGCACCGAGGTGCCAATGCCGCGCGCTGCTAGCTGGCGGATTACCTCATCGCGGGGCACCGGCGCCTGCTCGTTCTTCACGCGGACCACAAACAGGTGCCATGCCTGGCGGCTCTCCTCGCTGAAGGTGGGAAGAATGAGGTGCTCCTCACCGCTCAGATTTGCGATATAGCGGCGCGCGACCCGGGTCCGCTCCTCTATCAGCCCGTCGAGCTTGCGTAGCTGGGAGCGGCCGAGCGCGGCGCCCAAGTCGGGCAGGTTGTCCTTGAAACCGAACTCCACGATGTCGTATCGCCAGGAGCCCCCGGCGTCGTAGCGCTTCCACGCGTCCTTCGTCATCCCGTGCAGGGTCAGCACACGGACGCGCTCGCTCAGAGCCTCATCATTGGTGGCCAGCGCCCCGCCTTCAGCCGTCGTCATGTTCTTGTTGGCGTAGAAGCTGAACGCCGTGGCATCGCTGATCGACCCGATGGGACGCCCGCGATGGAACGCGCCGACCGCGTGGGCCGCGTCTTCGAGCACCTTCACCCCGTGCCGCCGGGCGATGCTCATGATGGCGTCCATGTCGCACGGTTCGCCGCCATAGTGCACCGGGATGATTGCCCGCGTGCGCGGCGTGATGGCCCGCTCGATCTGCACGGGGTCGATGTTCCCGTCTCCCTCCCGGATATCGGCAAGGACGGGCGTGGCGCCCACATGCACGATTACCGAGGCGGTAGCCGAGAAGGTGTAGGGCGTGGTGATCACCTCATCGCCGGGGCCGATATCCCAGGCGGCCAGGGCGAGGTGCATGGCGGCCGTGGCCGAATTCACGGCATTCACGTGCTTCGCCCCGCAGTACGCGCCGAGCTCGGCTTCGAGCGCCCGGACGTTCGGCCCGCTCGTGAGCCAGCCGCTGCGCAGCGTCTCCGTCACCGCGGCAATGTCGTCCTCGTCAATGGAAGGCTTCGCGAAGGGGATGCGGATCTCAGCCACGAGCCCGAGTGTAACAGGCGCCGCGAATAGGAAACCGCGCCCTCTCTGCCCGGGGGCAGCTACTCGGCGTTGACCTCCCGGACGATGGACATGAGCCGGCCCAGGGCCTCGATGCGCTCGGCGAGGCCGCGCCCCTCGGGCTGCACCTGGATGGTCGTCACGCCTGCCTTGCGGTGGGCGCGCACGCGGTCGCGGACCATGGCCTCCGTGCCGAGCAGGTTCGAACCGAGAACCATCTCATCGGGGACGCGGGCCGCCGCCTCTTCGCGCTTGCCTTCGAGCCACAGCCCCTGTACTTCGAGAGCGGCCTCACGGAAGCCGGCGCGCTTGTAGGCATCGTTGTAGAAGTTGTGCTGGCGCGAGCCCATGGCCCCGAGGGTGAAGGCGAGCCCGGGCCGCCGCGGTGCGATCAGCTTCTCCAGATCGTCGGAGAAGGCGACTGCCCCCGCCGCCGCCTGGAGGTCGAGGTCGGCCAGCGTCCGGCCGGCGCGTGCCGCCCCCGCGGCGATGTGGCTGAAGAAAACGTCCGCGTGCTCGGGCATAAACGACGTTCCCAGCCAGCCGTCGGCGATCTCGCCCGTCATCTCCAGGCTCTTCGGACTGAGGGTGGCGAGGTAGATGGGGATGTTGCGCGGCCTTGCGCCGCTGCGGAGAGCCTTCCCCTCGCCACCAGGCAGGGGGAGCGTGTAGATCTTGCCCTGGTAGGCCAGCCTCTCCCCCCGCGAGATGATGCGGACGATCTCGACGGTTTCGCGGACGCGCTGCACGGCGCCTTTGAAGCGAACCCCGTGCCAGCCTTCCACCACCTGCGGGCCGCTGGCGCCGAGGCCCAGGATGAAACGGTCGTGCGACATGGCCGCCAGCGCCATGGCGAGCATGGCGATGTTCGCCGGCGTTCGCGCCGCCACCTGGATGATGCCCGTGCCGAGCTTGATGCTTGAGGTCTTCGCCGCGAGGTAGGCCACGGGCGTGGCCGCATCGTGGGCCCAGGTTTCCGCCGTCCAGGCGATGTCCGCCCCAAGCCGCTCCGCCTCCTGCACGTAGGCGGCTGCCGCTTCGTAGTCTTCGTTAAACGGCCCAACGCTGATGGCGACCTTCATGACTGTGCTCCAGGATTAGTGTTGTGGCGCGAGTCTACGCTATCGGACGGAGCGCCGTGCCCCGGCACGCGGGAGGCGCCTGCCCGCGCTGGTTTCGCTCTCCGCCGCCACGGCGCTGGCGCATGTCCCGGCCGCAGTGACCGGGTACGGGACGGGCCTCCAGCGGTGCCGGGTGCGCGTGCTCGACCCTGGGGAAAGTGAGCGCCTGAGCCGTCCCCGCCGCGCCAACACGTAGTAAGATCGCCTGCATCTCCCACGCAGGGGGCCAATCGTGGAAGTTCCGCTCCTGGTCAACGATTTCCTTCGCCGCGCCGCGAAGCTCTACCCCAACAAGACGGCCATCGTCGATGGCGACCTCCGCTTCACCTACCGCGAGTTCCAGGAACGCGTGAACCAGCTCGGTCATGCCCTGCTTTCGCTGGGCATTCGCAAGGGCGACCGCGTCTGCATCCTCAGCCCGAACTCCCACTTCTTCCTCGAAAGCTACTACGGCGCCGCCCAGATCGGCGCCATCCTTGTGCCGCTCAACTACCGGCTCGTCGCCGCCGACCACGAGTACATCATCAACCACGCGGGCGTGAAGGCCGTGCTCGTGGACTGGGAGTACACGCGCGTGGTCGACGAGATCCGGCCGCACCTGAAGACGGTCGAGCACTGGGTCGTCGCCCAGGACCAGGGCGAGGCGCCTCGCGGCTGGGTCGACTGGGAGCGGCTCATCATGAACCAGCCGCGCACCGCCACGCCTCACGTCGAGCTGGATGAGAACGACACCGCCTCCATCAACTACACCTCGGGCACAACCTCGCGGCCCAAGGGCGTGATGCTCACCCACCGCAACTGCTACATCAACGCCTACAACTTCATCGCCCACCTCGGTATCCGCCACGACGACATCGAGCTCTGGACCCTGCCCATGTTCCATGCCAACGGCTGGGGCGGGCCCTTCGCCATCACGGCAATGGCGGCGACGCACGTGGTGCTGCGCGCCGTGGTGGCCGAGGACATCTACCGCCTCATCGAGGACGAGAAGGTAACCTTCGCCTGCATGGCGCCGGCCGTCCTCAACACCATCCTCACCTACCCGGACAAAGCGAAGCACCAGATCACCACCCGCCCGCGCTTTACCGTGGCCGGGGCGCCCCCGCCGGCCGCCTTCATCGAACGGCTCGAACAGGAGCTCGGCTGGGAGTTCATCGAGATCTACGGGCTCACCGAAACGGCGCCCATCCTCACCGTTTCGCGGCCGGACTTCCATTCGCACCCGGATGACTACGCGCGCCGCTCCCGCGCCGGTGTCGAAGCGATCGGCGTGGACGTGCAGGTTCTCGACGACAACGGCAACCCCGTGCCCATGGACAACAACAGCATCGGCGAAGTCTGCGCGCGCTCGAACGTCATCCTCAAGGGGTACTGGGAACAGCCCGAAGAGACCGCGAAGGCCATCTACGGCGGCTACTTCCACACCGGTGACCTCGCCGTCTGGGACGAGTACGGCAACATCCACATCGTCGACCGCAAGAAGGATGTGATCATCTCCGGCGGCGAGAACATCTCCTCGTCGGAGATCGAAGATTGCCTCTACAAGCACCCGGCGGTGCTGGAATGCGCCGTGGTCGGCGTGCCCAGCGAGAGATGGGGCGAAACCCCGAAGGCCCTCATCGTCCTGCGCGAAGGGCAGCGCCCGACTGAAGAGGAGGTCATTGCTTTCACGCGAGAACAGATGGCGCACTTCAAGTGCCCCACTTCGGTGGACTTCGTGGAGTCCCTCCCGCGGACGGCAACGGGAAAGCTGCAGAAGTTCGTGCTCCGCGAGCAGTTCTGGAAGGGCGTGCAGCGCCGCGTCAACTGAGCTGGCAACCACCATCCGCCAATAGCCTCGCCCGCGGTTACACCCACGGATACCATTTCGCGTCGCGCCTGGCCCGGCTCCACCCCGGCCCCAGCCCGCACGTCCCCAACCCGCAATTCAGCCACCACCGGCGCGGAGTTCGTCCTCCCGGGCGCCGGCGCTGCACGTGGTAGAGCCGCCCGCGATAAGTGTTCTCGGACAATCTCAAGATTCACCTTAATTTTTTTAAGTTCACTATTGACTTCTGTTTGAACATGACCGATTATCTCCATGACATCCCCGCGGCGGCGGGCCGCCGGGTGCAAGGAGACTCAGAATGGACCTGCCTGTTTGGCTTCCCGAAGAGATGGCGCGCGAGTTCATCCGCACCCGCTATCAGTCGGCAGGGTATTATCGCGCCGGTGGCTCTTCGCCCCTGGTGCGCCTCATCGGCGCTGGCGCGGCCCTGCTCGAAAGGGCCGCTGCCTCCGTGCGGCGCTGGGCACGCGGCGCAAGCGAACCCGGCGCGAGGCCCCACCGGGCATCGTTCGTACGCCACTAGGCTGGAGGAGTAATGGCCCGGTTTATCGGCTCGTGCCCCGGTTGCGGGGGACCCATGGAGGTCCGCCGCCTCGAATGCCCCGCCTGTGAGATCGGTGTCGACGGCCACTTCGACGCCGGGCCTCTCGCCCGCCTCAATCGCGACCAGCTCGACTTCGTCGAAGTCTTCCTGCGCGCCCGCGGCAAGATTAAGGACGTCGAAGAAGACCTCGGCATCTCCTACCCCACCGTGGTGGCGCGCCTCAACGAGGTGCTCATCGCCCTCGGCTTCGAAGCCGGCGAGGACCCCCGCGATGCCGAGCGCCGCCAGCGCGTGCTCGATGACCTCGCGGCCGGCCGCCTGAACGCCTCCGAGGCCGCCGAGCAGCTCCGCTCCCTGGGAGGCTCCGGTGACTGACTGGCGGGACGACCTCGACCGGGCTCGCGAAGAGGCGCGGAAGGCCCGCGAAGAGGCCGAACGCCTCCGCCGCGAGGCCGACCGCATGCGCGAAACCGCCCGCGCAGAGGCCACGCGCTTGCGCAACGAAGCCCGCGAAATGGAGCGCCGCCTGCGCCGCGAGGCCCGTGACAAGGCGCGCGAGTTCTCCCGCGGCTTCGGGGCCCATGGCCCCCGGCACCAGCCCTTCCCTTCCACACCACCCATCCGTCCCCCGGGCCCGGCCCAGTTCGGCGCCGCCGAAGAGCCCACCGACGGCATTCGCACCCAGCAGAGCTTCTCCCTCGACGGGATCGAAGAGGTAAAGATCGACCAGACCGCGGGCAAGGTAACCCTCCGCTTCTGCAAGGAAGGCGAAACCCCCGGCGTGATCTCCGGCAGCGGCAAGACTGCGCCCACTCTCGAGGTCCACCGCGAAGGCTCCCGCCTCAACATCCGCGTCAGCCTCTCTGTCGGTTGGCTCTTCCGGCGCAAGCAGGGCGCCGTCACCCTCGTTCGCCTGGCGCCCGGCCTCGCCGACCTGAAGGTCAACCTCGGCTACGGCACCATCCAGGCGCGCGATATCGCCTGCCACTGCCTCCGCCTTGACGTCGGCGCCGGGGACATCCAGACCTACTCCACGCACTGCTCCCTCGACGCTCGCATGGGCGCCGGGAAGATCGCCATCTACGACCATCACGGCCTCGCAACCTGCGACACCGGCACCGGCGACCTGCTCATCGACATCGCCGAAGTCGCCGATGGCGACTACCGCGCCAACGCCGGCATCGGACGCGTGGAAATGCGCCTTCCCGCCGGGCACCAGGTGCGCCTGAACGTCAACAGCGGCATGGGACGCAAGAAGATCGAATACCCGGCCGGTCCGCCCGACGCGCGCATTCACGCCACCATTAGCACGGGTGTGGGCGAAGCCTCGGTGCGCTCGCGGCAGCCGGGACAGGAACCCGCCACCCCACCTCCGCCACGCGCCGCCCGTCCGGGGCGCCCCACCACGGCACGCCGCCACGAGGCCGAGGAGCTCCGCATCCTGCAGATGCTCGAACAGGGAAAGATAAGCTCGCAGGAGGCTGCCGACCTCATCGCCGCCCTCCAGGGCGTTGCCCCGCTTGAAGAAGAGGAGCCCCTGGATGGTCAGACTGCGCCCGGTGACGATCCGGGGGCCTTCGCCTGAGCCGGGGCCTGGCGTGCGCGCCCTCTCAGACTCCCACCACAATCGGCTCCCGCGGGAACTGGCCGGCCGCCAGGGGCGCCGCCAGTTGAGCGAACCCCCCCGGCACAAACCGTTCGGGCGAGGCGGCGATTTCCGAGAGGCGCCACCAGCGGTGCTCCTGAAGGAAGCTCCTCTCGAGCTCCTCGTGCCCCTCCGTGCTCACATCAAAGGCGGCGGTGCGCGCAACGAAGTAGCTCTCGCGCTGCTCAATCCATGCCCCCTCCCAGTGAAACACGTGGCGGCGCAGCCAGACGCAGGGGCCAAGCTCTGCCTGTTCCAGTCCCGTTTCCTCACGAAGCTCGCGTCGCGCCGCCTCGGCGGGCGTCTCCCCGGGATTCATGCCTCCCCCGGGGGTGATCCAGAACGGGCGCGATTGTCTGCCATTGGCCCGGGGCATGGCAGCTCGGAAAAGGAGCACACGATCCTCGTGGTCGAAAAGCACCACGCGCGCCGCCTGCCGGGTAATGGGCGATTCCTGCGTCATGTGCACAGTAGGCGGCATCTCGCCCGCTCTCGCAACAGGGGATGGTGCGTTCGGCTGCCGATGCGCGTACCACCCGGCCGTGGCGGCCTTTGGTGATCGCCCGGCAGGATTCGGCTTTGACACCCGGGCATTGAGCCCGTTGCACGGACCCGCCCGTTAGCACAGCACCAGAGGGAGACCACTCATGGCCCACACCGAAGCACTGACCGCCACCGATCTCCGGCCGCCTGAAGGGCCCATCATCCGCGCCAGCGGCCTTCACAAGACGTACGACACGGGCGCAGTTGAAGTGCACGCCCTCCGCGGGGTCTCCCTCGAAATCCCGAAGGGCGAGATGGTGGCGATCATGGGCCCCTCGGGCTGCGGCAAGACCACCCTGCTCAACTGCCTCTCCGGCCTCGACACCATCGATGCGGGCGAGGTGTTCATCGAAGGCACGAACATCGCCACCCTCCCCGACCGCGCCAAGACGCTCTACCGCGCCCGGCGCATGGGCTTCGTCTTCCAGACCTACAACCTCCTGCCCGTGCTCTCGGCCGCCGAGAACGTGGAGCTCCCCCTCGTCGTCTCCGGCGTGAACGCCCAGGAAGCGCGCGCCCGCGCCCTCGGGGCCCTCGAACAGGTCGGCCTGCGCGATTGGGCCACCCACTGGCCCGCACAGATGAGCGGGGGCCAGCGCCAGCGCGTCACCATCGCGCGCGCCCTCGTCAACAACCCCGCCATCGTCTGGGCCGATGAACCCACCGGCAACCTCGATTCGCAGACCGCCGACGAGGTGATGTCCCTCATGGAGCGGCTCAACAGCGAGCACCACCAGACCTTCGTTATCGTCACCCACGACGACGCGATCGGGGCCCGCTGCAACCGCATCATTCGCATGCGCGACGGCGTGATAGTCGGCGAGGACCGGACCCGGTGAACGAGCTCTTCGGCATCTCCATGACAACCATCATGCTCGTGATGCTGGCGCTCTTCGCCGTCTGCGCCGCCGGCGTCGGGGTTGTCTACATCTCCAACCGGCTCATGTTCCGCATGGGCCTGCGCAACATCCGCAGGCGGCGTGTCCAGAGCCTGCTCATCGTCTCCGGGCTCATGCTGGCAACCGTCATCATCACCGCCGCCTTTGCCACCGGTGACACGCTGGACTACAGCATCACTAAGCTCACCTACGACAACCTCCAGCGGACCGACCTCAGCATCCACCACTTCCGCGCCGAGGACACCCCGGCCGGGGGCAGCGATTCCATCGCCGAGGAGCGCTATGTCCCTTACGAAGTGACCGCGGCCCTCGAAGAGATCTTCCGGGATGACCCCGACATCCAGGGGTTCATGCCCTTCCTCTTCGAGCCATTGCCCATTGTGAACCCGCGCACGCGCCTTTCCGAGCCCTTCGCCTTCGTGGCCGGCTTCGATGCCGAACGCCTGGCGCGCTTCGGCGGCCTCACCTACGCGGACGGCGGGAAGCCCGCTCTCTCCTCTCTCGGCGCCGATGAGGCCCTCCTTGGCGAGGCCGCCGCCGGCAAGCTCGATGCCAGGACCGGCGACACCATTCTTCTTGCCATCGGGGGCGAGCTGGTCCCCCTGCGCGTGGCCGGCATCGTCAGGGATGAGCGCTCCAGCGGCGCCCTCGAATTCGGCGGCGAAAAGATCCCGGCGCTCGCCGTCAGGCTCGAAACCCTCCAGCAGATGACCGGGCGCGCGGGGCAGATCAACTCGATCAGCGTTGCCCTTTACGGGACGGTGCGCAGCTCCCTCTCCCGCACCGATGCGGCCGCGACCCGGCTCGAAGCCTTTGCCGCAGACCCCTCGGCCCGCCAGCGCGCCGGCCTCGGCGGTCTCGTGTTCCAGGTTGAGAAGAATAAGCAGGACGCCGTGCACGAGGCCGAGATGGTGGGCAACCTCTTCACCACCATGTTCATCGTCATGGGGCTGTTCTCCATCGCGGCCGGTGCCATGCTCATCTTCACCCTCTTTGTCATGCTTGCCGCCGAGCGGCGAACAGAGATGGGCATCGCCCGCGCGGTGGGTGCACAGCGCATCAACCTGGTCCAGTCCTTCCTCGCCGAAGGCATGGCCTACGACCTCCTGGCCGGGCTCGTGGGCGTTGCCCTCGGCGTCGCCGCCGCCTTCATCCTCGTGGTGGGTGGCGTGCGCCTGGCCTTCGGCGACGTCCTCTACTACATCACCCCCCATGTGACGGCCCGCTCGCTCGTCGTGAGCTTCTGCCTGGGGGCGGTGCTCACGTTTGTTACGGTGGCCGTCTCATCTTTCCGGATCAGCTATCTGAACATCGTGGCGGCCATTCGCGGGCAGGCCGATGGGCGTGATCGCCAGGGCCGCCGGGGCCACACGCGCTGGCCATGGATTCTGCTCAGCGTGCCGGCCATGCTACTGCCCCCTCTGGGCCTCTACCTGCTCCTTCGCAAGGGCCTTGGCCTGGCCTGGGGGCGCATCCTCGGTCCCGCGGCGCTGGTGACGGCCGGCCTCTTCATTTGGGCCGGCCTCGAAACCCGGCAGGCGTTCTTCTTCACGCTCGGCGTCTCCCTCATCCCGCTCGGCCTCGCCGCCATCGGCGAATGGTACCGGCTGCCGCGAAGGCCCATGTGGTCCGCGGTGGGCGCTTTCCTGGCCATCTACTGGCTCTCCCCCAGCGACTGGCATAGCGCCATCTTCGGCGAATTCAAGAGCAACATGGAGATGTTCGTCTTCTCCGGGATCATGATCGTGACGGCCATGACCCTGCTTATCGTCTGGAATGCCCGGCTTCTCACCTCGCTCTTCGCCGTCCGCAGCAACAGCAGCCGCTACCGGCCGGCGCTTTTGCTGGGGCTTCTCACCCTCCTCGCCATCACCACCGGGGTGCTTGCCGGCGACCTCGCCGACGGCCTCGGCCAGCTCTTCTTCATGGTCGCCGTTTGCACCGGCCTCTTCGGCGTCCTCGCCCTCGTGAGCGTTCGCTTCCCGCGCTTTGCGCCCGCCCTGAAGATGGGCATCGCCTATCCGCTGGCCAGCCGCTTCCGCACGGGCATGACCATCGCCATGTTCTCCCTCGTGGTATTCGCCATCACCGTGATGGGCATCATCAACTCCAGCTTCCTCGACATGTTCGCCGGCGACGAGGGCACCGGCGGCTGGGACATCCTGGCCAGCACCAACCGCAACAACCCGGTCGACGACCTCGCCGCCGCACTGCGCGACGAAGGCTCCTTCGACCCATCGGTGATCACGGCCACCGGCCGCACCACCCAGTTCGACAACGAATCCCAGGAGGCGCGCTCCCCCGGCGGCGAATGGGCAGACTACCCCATCATCGCCGGTGATGATTCCTTCTTCCGCGAGGCGCACATGGAGCTCGAAGGGCGCGCCCGTGGCTACGACAGCGACCGCGAGGTTTACGAAGTGGTGCGCACAACCCCGGGTGTCGCCCTAATCGACTCGTCGGCAGTGCAGCCGGCGGGAATGGGCGGCAGCTTCGGGGGGCTCCACCTGAACGTCGATATCGAGGATGGGACCTTCGAACCGTTCCAGGTCGAAATCCGCGACCCGGTCACGGGCCGGGCACGAATGCTTACCGTCGCCGGCGTCTTCAGCGGACGCATCCCCGGCAACATCCTCTTCGGAATCTACGTCAACGAAACCGATTACCGCGCGCTCTACGGAGAGCCCGACTACCAGACCTGGTACCTGCGCCTGGCAGACGGCGCCGACAGCGAGCGTGCGGCCAAGGCCATCAAGGCCGCCCTTGTCACGAAAGGGGTCCAGGCCGAGTCCATCGAGCAGATGATTGAAGATGTGATGGCCATGTCGCGCGGGTTCATGCGCGTGCTGCAATCGTTCATGGCCCTCGGCCTTTTCGTCGGCATCGCCGCGCTCGGGGTCATCTCCCTGCGCTCGGTGGTCGAGCGGCGGCAGCAGATAGGCATGCTCCGGGCGATTGGCTACCAGCGCGGCACCGTGGCGCTCAGCTTCATGCTCGAATCGGGCTTCATCGCCCTCATGGGCATCGCCTCAGGCGTCATCGGTGCTTCCATCCTCGCCTGGAGCTTGCTCACTTCGACCGCCTTCGCGGGTACGGCCAGGATCGGTTTCGCCATCCCCTGGCCCGACGTCATCGGCTATTCGCTCACGGCCTTCGTCTTCTCGTTGCTGGCCACGTGGTGGCCCTCGTCGCGGGCCTCCTCGGTGGCGGTAGCAGACGCGTTGAGGTACGAATAGCGGCGCCGCGGACGAACCCGGGTTCCGCCCGCTACCATGGCAGCATGGAGAGCCCTCGCGCCCTGCGCCTCGTCCACCTCTACCCGGGGGTGATGAACATCTACGGCGACCGCGGCAACGTCCTCGCCCTCAAGTACCGCTGCGAGCGCCGGGACATCGCCCTTGAGGTTCGCGAGATTGAGATTGGCGACCCCTTCGACCCCGACGGGGCTGACCTCGTCCTGATAGGTGGCGGGCAGGACCGTGAGCAGCGCCGCATCGCCGATGACCTGGTGGCCAGGGGGCCGGCCCTCCGCGACGCTATCGCCGGCGGGCTGCCACTGCTCGCCGTTTGCGGCGGATTCCAGCTCTTCGGACACCGCTACGTCGACCACGAAGGGGGCGTCATCCCCGGCATCGGCGTGTTCGACATGGAGACGCGCCACCCGGGCCCCCGGGCCGGCCGCTGCATCGGCGACGTTGTCGTGGACACAGAGTTCGGCGAGATCGTGGGGTTCGAGAACCACGGCGGACGGACCTACCTGGCGCCGGGCCAGGCGCCCTTCGGCCGGGTGCTCCGAGGCTTTGGCAATAACGCCACCGATGGCAGCGAGGGAGCGCGCACGGGCAACGCCTTTGGCACGTACCTCCACGGCAGCCTGCTGCCCAGGAACCCCGGCTTCGCCGATGCCCTCATTGGGATGGCCCTCCAGAGGCGCTACGGAAAAGGGGCACAGCTGCCGCCCCTCGATGACCAGGCCGAGCAGGCAGCCCACGCCGGAGCGGTGCGCGTCGCCGAGCGCCGGAGCCGCGGCGCCTGAGGTTCAGGAGAGGGCGAGCCCGGCCGCGAACAGCAGGCCGAAAAGCAGGTGAAAGCGCGCCGTGGCCTTGAGCGTGGCGTTCAGGTCGCGTCCTTCCGCGCCGCCGAGCACCGCACGAAGCGGACCGGCGGCGAAGGGAGCGCTCAGGGCCACCAGCAGCACCGCCGGCGAGGCGTCCGCCAGCGGCCAGCAGAGCCCGGCCGCGGCGAAGGCCCCGGCGAGCAGGATGCTGAACCACGCGCGCGTCCCTTTCACGCCGAGCACCACCGCGAGGGTGGTCTTGCCGGCCGCGCGGTCGGTGTGGATATCGCGCAGGTTGTTCACCACCAGGATCATGGTGACCGTGCAGCCCATGGCGATGGAGGCGCCCCATGCCAGCGCGGCCGTTTCGCCCGCCTGCACGTAGTACGTCCCCACCACCGCCGCCACCCCGAAGAAGACAAAGGTGAACACGTCGCCCAGGGCGTGGTAGCCAATGGGCCAAGGCCCGCCGGTGTAAACGATGGCCGCCACAATGGAGCTAAGCCCCACGGCCACGATGGGCCAGCCACCCACCCACACCAGGTAGATCCCGGCCACGAAGGCGCACGCGAAGGCTGCCCACATTCCCGCCATCACCTCGCCGGGTGAAAGCAGGCCCATCTGTGTGACCCGCGGCGGTCCGAGACGGTCGTGGGTGTCGGCGCCGCGCCGGAAGTCGAACACATCGTTGGCGAAGTTGGCCCCCACCTGCAGGCAGAGCGCGCCGAAGAGCGCCGCCAGCGCGGGGAGCAGGTCAAATGCGTCGCGGCCGGCCGCCACCCCGGCGCCCACCGCCACCGGGGCCACCGCCGCGGGGAGGGTGGGCAGCCGCACCGCCATCTTCCAGGCGGCGCGCCTGCTCATCGCGGCCGCGGAAGCTGCTTCAGCGCTCAAGCCCGGACCGCCGTAATCGCCTGCGCCGCCCCCAGCATGTGCGACTGCTTGCGCACCCTCTCAAAGCCCGCCTCACGGATCATTCCCAGCAGCTCAGCCTCGGCAGGCATGTAGGCGGCCGAGGCCGGGAGGTAGCGGTAAGCCTGCCGCTCCGACGACAGAGCCCCGCCTATGAGCGGCACCACGCGGTTGAAGTAAACGGTGTGGCCTGCGCGGAAGATGGGATTGCGAGGCCGGTCCACTTCCAGGAGACCGATGCGGCCCCCGGGCCGGATCACCCGCGCCAGCTCGGCGAGCACCGCCGGGATGGAGGTGAAGTTGCGCAGCGCGAAGCCCGAGACGGCTACGGTCATGCTTCCATCGCGCAGGGGCAGCCGAAGAGCGTCGGCCTGAACCCATTCGACCCCTTCGATCTTCCTTCGTCGCGCCCCCTGCAACATCACCCGTGCGAAATCGAGCCCCACCACATGAGGCGTGAACTCCCGCGCAATCTCCGCGAAGTCGCCCGTGCCGCAGGCCAGGTCGAGCACACGGTCCGCATCGCTGACCCGCAGCCTGCGCACCAGCTCGCGGCGCCAGGCCTGGTCGCGCCGCCCCGTCATCACGCGATTCACACGGTCGTAGCCAGGCGCTATCCGGTCGAACATCTGGCGAACGGTGCGGGCCTTTTCCTCGGGCGGCGGGAGCACATCGGGCACGGAGCAGATTGTCGCACAGCCATGGGGCACGGTCCGCGCGGCGGAACTGCGCCCCGGGCTCCTTTCCCCTAAACTCGGGAAAACTCACGGCAGGAGGCGGCCCATGGCCCGGCTCGATGGCAAGGTTGCGGTTATCACAGGCGGGGCGAGCGGAATCGGCGAAGGCACCGTGCGCCTGTTCGCCCGGGAAGGCGCCCGCGTGGTCATCGCCGACATCCAGGACGGGCGCGGCCAGCACCTCGCCGAGGAGCTTGGCACAAGCACCGCCTACCTCCACACAGACGTCTCCCAGGAGGCCGACATCGCCGCCGCCGTGCAGTACGCCGTTGCGAAGTGGGGCCGGCTCGATTGCATGTTCAACAATGCCGGCTTCGGCGGGGTCTCCGGGCCTATCGAGCTCACGGACATGGACGGCTACGACCGGACCATGTCCGTGCTCTTGCGGGCCGTGGTGGCCGGCATGAAGCACGCGGCCGCCGTCATGAAGCCCCAGGGGAGCGGCAGCATCATCAGCACCGCGAGCATCGCGGGCATCCAGGCCGGGTTTGGGCCCCACGTCTACAGCGCCGCCAAGGCCGCCGTCATTCACCTCACCCGCTCGGTCGCGGTCGAGCTCGGCGAATTCAACGTGCGCGTCAACGCCATCTGCCCCGGCTACACCACAACGCACATCTTCACCGCGGCGTTCGGCATCGGCACTGAGGCTGCCGAAGCCATGCTCTCGAGAGTCGATGAGGCCTTCTCCGATATCGCCCCCATCAAGCGCAGCGGCACGCCCGAGGACATCGCCCAGGCGGCCGCGTGGCTGGCCAGCGACCAGTCCAGCTTCGTCACGGGCCAGTCCATCGTGGTCGATGGCGGCCTTACGGCCGGAAGGCCCCTCGCCGACCTCGTTCGCAGGGTGAGCGTGGCATTTGGCACGGACCTCGCCGCCCAGGTCCAGCCCGCCCCGAACGCGTAGGCCGGAAGGTGTTCTCCCGGCGACGGGCAAAGGATGAACCCGCGCCGCGGCCACCCGTGCAGGGCCCGGTGCTGCTCCTCCCGATCGGGCACGTCCGCAACCGGGTCACAAAGTCCCGGCCACGGGGCTGGGAGAAGGTTGAGAGTGTCATCGAGGTGCTCCCCGAGCACACGGCCAAGCTGGCGGGGCTGGAGAAGTACAGCCACATCATCGTCGTCTTCTACATGGACCTCGCCGCGGACGCACCCGGGAAGCCAGAGACCCTGACCCTCGAAAGCGGGCATGAGCACGGCATCTTCGCCACCCGCAGCCAGCTCAGGCCCAACCACCTGGGCGTCTCCGCCGTCGAGCTGGCCGGAGTGGAAGGCTCCTCGCTCCGTGTGCGCGGCCTCGACGCCATCGACGGCACCGCCGTCCTCGACATCAAACCCTACCTGCCGGAGTACGACTCCATCCCCCGGGCACGCATCCCGGCCGGGTAACAGTCTCATGCGGGACGCATCGCGGGCGTCACTAGTCCTTCGCCACTTCCGGCGCGACATGCCGGTACGGCCCAACCGTGGGAGCGGGCGTGGGGGCCGCCCCGTAGATGGCGATGAGCCCCGCGATGTCGTCGGCCTGCAACTCCCGGGTAAGGCTCCCGCGGCGGTAGACCTCGCACATCACCGGTCCCGGGCACTCCCCGCCGGGCGGGTGGCCAAGGCCCAGCGCGTGCCCGAACTCGTGCGTGATCACCGACTGCAGGTCGGCTTCGATGGGCCTGCCGGTTGTCCAGTTCCAGCCGGGGTCAATCCTCATGTCGAACTCGCGCGCGGTGAGCGGCGAGCCGCCCGATGCGTACCACGTGCAGGTCATGGCGAGCGTGGAGCCGGTCAGCGGCGCCCACCCGACCGTGTTCTGGCCGTCCCGGCCGGCGCTGGAGCAGGTGCCCGTGTCTGCCGTGGTCACGCCATCCCACGTGAACGACCAGAGAGCCCCGGCGCCGTTCCAGGCCTCGGCCGAAGCGCGAATGGCAGCCTCATCGCCGGAAAGGCCGGGCGTCTTTTCAGCAGGATTGTAGCGCCACTCGACCGCGTGTGAGGGCCACCAGTAGGGATTGAGTACGTACTGGGCGGTCGCCTCACCCGGTTCGGCTTCGATGGCCCCGGGAAAGCCAGCCAAGACCTCCGCGCGGGCTGCTGCCACCGCTTCGGCATAGCGGCCCTCGCCGTCGTCGTAGACGAGAGCATGGACCTCGACGTGCCACCATTCCCCTTCCGCGAAGACCAGCAGCCGCACTTCCTCCTCGCGGAAGGCAGGCGAGCCCCCGGCGCCCGCTGCGGGCCCGCCCCCGGCCAGGGACAGGGCCGCCACGCCCAGGGCCAGCAGCATTGCCGCAAGAAGGAGGTGCGCTTTTCGCATCTTCGCCATGGAGATGATGGTACACACGGGATGAAAGAAGCCGGGAAAAGTACCGCGGCTTTCGTTTTGGCCAACCGCGGCTCTCTGCTAGGCTTGGGAGGCGCACCCAACTCTCACGTGAAGGTTACCCTCCCTGCGCGCGTACTTCCGCCGCACCTTCTTCGCCCTCGAGAATCCGCAGTTTCGCACGCTCTGGCTGGGGACGCTCTTCTCGTTCCTCGGAATGCAGATGCAGGTCATCGCGCGCGGGTTCCTTGCCTTCGACCTCACCAACAAGAACAGCGCCCTCGGCGCCGTCATGCTCGCTTTCGGGGTACCGCAGCTCCTGCTCGTCCTCTGGGGCGGCGTTCTTGCCGACCGGCTACCCAAGCGGAACGTGCTTGTCGTAGCCCAGGGGGTGGTGGCGCTCAATTCGGCGTGGCTCGCCGTGATGATAATGAGCGGCGCCGTCGAGTTCTGGATGCTGATCGTCGCCGGCGTGGTGCAGGGCGCGGGATTCTCCTTTATCGGGCCCGCGCGCCAGGCGTTTATCAGCGACCTTGTCGAGAAGGACGCCATCGGCAACGCCGTGGTGCTCCAGCAGCTGAGCATGAACAGCACGCGCGTGGTGGGGCCATCGCTGGCCGGCGCTTTCATCGCCATCCAGTTCATCGGCGTCGGCGGCGTCTACTTCATGACCACGCTCGGGTTCGTGGTCGCCATGCTCACCATGCTGCGGCTGCCTCCGGGGCGGCCCCATCCATCGGTGGTGCGCGGATCGCCCCTTTCGGAGATGCTCGACGGCCTGCGCTACGTGCGCAGCCGGCCTTCGGTTGCCCTGCTCATCCTCACCTCACTCGCCGTCGTGATGCTGGGATTTCCCTACCAGTCGTTCCTGCCATCAATCGCCAAGGACGTCTATAACGTCGGCTCAGGCGGCCTGGGGGCGCTGTCCTCGGCCGGGGCAGTGGGAGCGGTAGCTGCCACCGTGCTCGTGGCCATGTACGCGGGGCACCGCTACGCGTGGCACTTCCAGGCCATCCTGGCCCTCGCCTTTGCGCTTTCGCTTGTGGCGCTCGGCGCTGCCCACAGCTTTGCCTTCGGCATTGGCGCCATGGTTCTCGTCGGCGCCATGGCCAGCGCCTTCCAGTCGCTCAACAACTCCCTCACCATGTCGCTGAGCGACCACCAGTACGTGGGCCGGGTGCAGAGCATCTCCATGATGAGCTGGAGTCTCTTCGGCCTTGTGGCGCTGCCCATCGGCTTCATCGCCGACCACATCGGCATCCAGGAGACGCTGATGCTCATGGGGGCCGTGGTCCTTGCCTGCGTCCTCGCCCTGCAGGCCCTGCTCGGGAGGCTCCCCTCGGTCGCCCGTGACCGCCAGCTGGAACCGGCGCTGCCGGAGCACCTGGCGGGCGTCCCCGGGCGTTAGGCGCTTCCGGGCGCACCGCCACTGCTGGTAGCCTTGCGGGCATGAAAGCTGTCGTCATCCCCTCCCCTGGCGGCCCCGAAGTCCTCCAGCTCCGCGAGGTGCCCGCCCCGGAACCCGGTCCCGAAGACCTGCTGGTGCGCGTCAAAGCCACCGCCCTCAACCGTGCCGATATCCTCCAGCGCATGGGGCAGTACCCGCAGCCGGGCCCCCGGGCCGCGTTCGACATCCCCGGGCTTGAGTTCGCGGGCGAAGTCATCGCCGCGGGCCCGCGAGCCGAGGGTTTCGTTCCCGGAGACCGCGTCATGGGTCTCCTCGCCGGGGGCGGCTACGCCGGGCAGGTAGTCATCCACCACCGGCTGGCGATGAAGGTTCCGCCGGCGCTTTCGTGGCACGAAGCAGGCGCCACGCCCGAGGTCTACATCACCGCCCATGATGCCCTCTTGCAGTGCGGCCTCGTTGCCGGCGAGACGGTCCTTGTTCACGCAGCCGGCTCGGGTGTGGGCGTGGCCGCAATCCAGGTGGCGAAAGCCATGGGCGCCTCACTCGTGCTGGGCACCGCCGGCAGCGCCGAAAAGCTCTCCCGCGCGCGGGAGCTCGGCCTCGATGCCGCCATCAACTACCGCGAACAGGACTTCGCGCAAGAGGCGCTCACCGCCACCGGCGGCCGGGGCGTGGACGTCGTCGTCGATGTCATCGGCGCCGCCTACTGGGAGAAGAACATGCGCGCCCTGGCGCTCAAAGGCCGGATGGTGATCGTGGGCCTGATGGGCGGAGCGGCCGCGCCGGCCAACCTCGGGCTCCTGCTATCGAAGCGGCTCCAGGTGCGGGGCACCGTGCTGCGCGCGCGGCCCCTGGAAGAGAAGGCGCTCGCCACGCGTGCCTTCGAGAAGAGCATCCTCCCTCACATCGCATCGGGGAGGGTGAAGATCCCGGTGGACAGCGTTTTTCCGCTGGAGGCCGCCGCCGACGCCCACCGCCGCATGGAGGCGAACGCCAACTTCGGCAAGATCGTGCTCGCAGTCAGCTAGCCCCCGGGGGGCCGGCCTTAATCGCCCAGCTTTTCGTCGAGCTCACGCAGGCGTCGGCTCATCGACGCCAGCAGGTGCACGGCCAGGTCGGGATTGGCGCGGAGCTCGGCCACGAAATCGGCCCTGTGCAGGACAATGCAGTCGGTCCCTTCCGTTGCGGTCACCGTGGCGCTGCGGCGATGGTTGTCGAGAAGCGCCATCTCGCCGAAGAAATCGCCCGCACCCAGCGTGTTGAGTTGCGCGCCGCCCCGCGTCACCGCCACCTTCCCCGACGTGATGAGGTAGAAGCCGACACCCTCCTCACCTTCCTTCACGATGGCGTCACCGGCCTTGAACGAGCGTGGGCGGGCCGTGCGTTCGACGCGTTCCATCGCCTTCCGGTCAAGCCCCTGGAAGAGGGGCACGCGTGCCAGGGATTCCATTGTGGTGCTCATGCCGACATCCTGTTACCGGTCTGGGGTTGCAGGATTGTATTACCACGCCCGGGCGATGTCGATTGTCTTCTGCCGTCAAACCTTCCGCGCCGCTACCGCGAACATGAGCGGAACCTGCGGCATGCCTTCGGGCATGGCTGTGCGACGGCCGGGGAGTTCGCGCATGCCGGGGAAGGGCTTCCAGCCGTTCGCGTAGAGGTATTCGCGGAAGGCTTCAATACGCAGGCCAGCGACGAGGAGGGCGGTGACAACATCGGCCATCGACCACGCGTACTCGTGGCAGGCGAAGGGGTTGCGGAAGTCCTTCACCCCCTCCAGGAAGCCCGAAGGCGCCAGCGCGGGCCCCGAGGCGGCCACGTAGTCGCCCACTCCGTCGTCCCAGGTGAGCGGCTCCGACGACGCATACGGGTACGTAACCACGCCCTTGCCGTCGTCGTCGAGCGTGAAAGCGAACGGGTGAAACTCCACCAGCACGAAGCGCCCGCCGGGCCGCAGCACCCCCGCAATGCCCTTCGCCCACTCGCTGAGGTCAGAGAGCCAGCCGATAGCCCCGTACGACGAGAACGCCAGGTCGAAGCTCTGCCCTGCCGTGCCCGCTTCCCGGAACCAGTCGAATACGTCACTGCGGACGAAGGTCGCAGGCAGCCCCGAATCGGCCGAGAGCTGGCGCGCGAAGGCGATCGCCTCATCGCTGATGTCGACGCCCGTCACGTGCGCGCCGAGCCGGACAAGGCTGAGCGAATCCTGCCCGGCATTGCATTGCAGGTGGACCAGGTCCTTCCCGGCTACGTCGCCGAGGAGCTCCATCTCTTCCGGGAACAGCTTGTTGCCGCCGTTGCGGAAGTACTCGGCCTGGCCGGCCTTATGGCTGTTGTGGGCCTTCGTGGCTTCGTTCCACGAAAGGCGGTTGGCCTCGTGCAAGTCGCGGCGAATCACGACTGATAGTCCTTCGGTGGCGGCAGCCTGCGAGAACCCGCCGAAGCCCGGTCCCCGGGCAGCGCATTCCTCCCGCCCGTCATTCGCCTACCTGCACCGTGACAGTGGCCTTCCCGCCCGGGTCCGGCTCTCATGCGATGCCCTCCACAATCCCGTTTCGATGGAACAGGCGCGGGAGCCGCGTTCCCAGCGACGCCAGGACATCCCAGCTGATGGTCTCCGCGGCCGCGGCGATTTCGTCTGCCGCAATGCGCTCGTTGCCCTGCTCCCCGATGAGCGTGACTTCGGTGCCTTCGGCCGCGCCGGGCACCTCCGTCACATCGGCAAGGAAGTGGTCCATGGCCACGCGGCCCACGACGGGAACCCGCTGCCCTCCCACCAGCACCGTGCCCCGGTTGCTGAGTGACCGTTTCCAGCCATCGGCGTAGCCCACAGGAACCAGCCCGACGCGCGACCGCCGCCCCGCTCGCCAGGTGAGCCCGTAGCTCACACCTTCGCCCGGCGCCACGTCGGCCACGCGTGCCAGCCGCGCCTTAAGCGAAAGGACGGGCGTGAGTGCCGGTCCGGGCGTGTTGGGCGGGAGCACGCCGTGGAGGGAGAGGCCCAGCCTCACCCCTTCGTAGCGCAGGCCGCCCCGCCGCATGGCCGTGGCCGAATTGGCCGTGTGCCGAAACCGCACCCACGGCAGCCGCTCCGCCACCGCCGCGAACCGTTCGGCCTGGATTCCGGAGAACTCGTCATCGGCCTCGTCGGCGTTGGCCATGTGGGTGGAGAGCCCCTCCACGGCAATGCCCGGCAGGCTCCGCAGGCTCTCCGCCAGCGCGACCGCCTCCTCAGGCGGCACCCCAAAGCGGTGGAGGCCCGTATCGACCTTGACATGCACCATGGCCGTCTTGCCCGCTGCTGCCGCCGCCGCCGAAAGCGCACAGCCAAGCTCCATGGAATGGACCGTCAGCGTTATGTCGTGCTCAACTGCCCGGACTGCGTCTCCCGGGTAGGTATGGCTCAGAACGATGATTGGCCGTGTGATCCCGAGCTCGCGCAGGGCAAGGGCCTCTTCCAGCCAGGCCACCGCAAACCGGTCGGCGCCCGCCGCCTGCAATGCCGGCGCAATCCCCGCCACGCCGTGACCGTAGGCATTCGCCTTCACCACGGCGATGATCTCCACGCCCGGCCCGAACTGCCGGCGCAGCACCTGCAGGTTCGCGACGGCGGCTTCCAGGCCGGTCTCAATCCACGCGTTCCGCTCGCGCGTCGCCTCGGAGAGGGTCAGCGGCTTCGCTGCGCGCGTCGAAACAGAGGGCTGCACCGAAACCATCCTTTTCGCGCGGCGCCCGCCATCTTTGACCCGCCCGCGCAACGAAACTAGCATCAGCCCGGGGGGCGCTCTCACGCAAACCTCACCGGGAGGCGCCATGACGGTCCTGCGAGCCGGCGCCGTGCTTGCCGCGCTTTCCCTGGCGGCGTGCAGCTCCTCGCCCGGCAGCACCCCCACGCCCACGCCGGCGCCGCCCATCGTCCCTTCTGCTACCGCAACGCTGTCCCCGGCTGCGACCCCTTCCCCCGGCGCGGCGCCTGCCGAGCTGGACGGCGCCCACCGGGCGCTCGCCGAGGGGCGCTTCGATGATGCCGCCGGGGAGTACGCCAGGGTCGCCGCCTCCTCCTCCGACTCCAACCTGCGCGCGCATGCGCTCCTGGGCATGGGGATCGCCCAATACGAAGCCGGCGACCCCGCCGGCGCGATTGCATCCTTCGGCAGCGCCGTTGAAGCGGCCCCGGCCGGGTCGGTGATCCAGCGGCGCGCGGCGTACCTGCTTGCGCTACGCCTGGGCGAAGGTGGCAACTACGCCGCGGCCGCCTCTCGCCTGCAGCCGTTCGCCGCCGCCACGGTCACCGACGCCCTCCAGCCCTACATAGTGGCCGAATACGCCCGCGCCGCCGGCCGCTCGGGCCAGCCCGGGGCCGCCACGACTGCCTGGTCGAAGCTCCTCGGCACCGATTCGCCGCCCTCTGCCCTCGCCGAGCTCGCCTACCAGGAGCAGGCCGTGATGGCTAAGGAGGCAGGCGACACCGCCGGCGCCCTCGCCTGGCTCACGAAGCTCGCCGCGGCTACCTCCAGCCCCACGGTGCGCTACCAGGCCGCAAACCTGGCCCGCGACCTGGGAGACAACGTCACGTTCGCCGCCCAGCTGAGGGCCATCATCACTTCCTCGCCGGGCTCGAAGGAAGCCGTGCTCGCCGTGGCGGACCTCCGTAACGCGGGATACGAAATCGATCCCGGGCAGGCCGGGCTCGTCTACTATCGGCGAGGGGCCTACGCCGAAGCCCGTGCCGAGCTCCTGAAGGCGATCAACGAGCCCGGCCTGGCGCCGCTCGAGCTTGCCTTTCGCCTTTACTACCTCGCCGCCGCCTTTGAAGACGCCGGCCAGCCCGCGAAGGCCATCCCGTACTACGATGCCGCCGTCGCCGCCGCGCCGTCTTCTGTCTACGCTCACAGGGCGCAGTACTGGGCCGCACGCTCGGTCGAAGCAACTGGAGACCACCTCGCGGCGGCCGCGCGCTTCCAGGCGCTGCTCACAAATGGACCGCCGGGCGAGTTCGGCCACGAGGCCGCCTTCCGGGCGGGTTACGAGCTCTACCGCGCCGGGGATTTCGCAGCCGCTATTGGCGCGTGGGAAACCACGGGCGAGGCCGGCGGCGCTCGGACCCTCTACTGGAAGGGGCGCGCCCTCCTCGAGCGCGGCGACCAGCCCACGGCGCACGCGGCCTTTAGCCGTGCAGCGGAACTGGAGCCATGGGGCTTCTACGGCACTGAGGCCTCGCGAGAGCTTGGCCTGGCCGAAGCTGTCGACGTTCGCTTCCGGGCGCCGGCCCGGGCACAGACCCCCGATTGGGAGACCCTGCGCACCTGGCTCCGCTCGCTCGGAGTCGCAGAAGCGCAGCCTGCCCCCGTGGCTGAAGATGCAGCAGAGCTCATGGCCATGGGGCTCAGGCCAGGGGCGGTAACGGTCCTGCTGGCCGCCTCAACGGGCGCGGAACCGTGGGCCCTGCTCGAACTGGCGCGCCAGGCGCACGCCCTGGGACTGGTGGACGTGAGCGCGCGCCTTGCCACCCGCCTGGGCGAAGCGACCGGGATCCCTGCCAGCAGTATCCCCGGCGACCTGCTGCGGCTCATGTATCCTGTTAATTATGTCGAGTTACTAAACCGGGAGTCCGCCTCTGCCGGCCTGGACCCGCTCTACGTGGCGGCCATGATCAGGCAGGAGAGCTTCTGGGACCCCAACGCCGGTTCGCACGCGGGCGCGCTGGGGCTCACGCAGGTCATCCCCCCCACGGGCGAGGGGATCGCCGCCGCCCTGGGCAACACGTCCTTCACCGCGGAGGACTTGTTCCGCCCGGCAGTGAGCATCGAGTTCGGAATCTACTACCTGGCGGGCCAGCTTCGCCGCTTTGGGAGCCCTTACGCTGCGCTGGCCGCCTACAATGCCGGCCCGGGCAACGCCCTGCGCTGGGTCGATGCCGCCGCCGGGGCACGGTCTCCCGACTTCGTGGAAGCGATCGACATCCCCGAGACCCACGACTACGTGGAACGGGTGATGGACCACTACGCCCACTACCGCTGGGCCTACCGGTGAGTGCGGTTCGCCGCTAAGGCCGGCACGCGGTATTCTCGTAATTCACGTTCTGCATTCAAAGGAGTCGCGCCATGGCGACGAAGCGAACCTATCAACCCCACACGCGCCGCAGGGCGCGGACGCACGGCTTTCGCCACCGCATGGCGACGCGGGCGGGCCAGCTGGTGCTGAAGGCCCGGCGCCTGAAGGGCCGCAAGCGCCTGACCGTCGTGTAGGGAGGGTTGCGCCGTGGAGCGCGCGAGGCGCCTCCGCAAGGGCGAAGAGTTTGATACGGCGTACCGGGAGGGGACCGTCACTGGCGGTCCCCTTCTTGCTTTGCGGAGAGTTCCGAACGGGCTCGATGTCACGCGCTGGGGGTTTGCGGTAGGGAAGCGGCTTTCGAAGCGCGCCGTGGTGCGGAACCGGACGAAGCGGCGGTTGCGCGAGGCGGCGAGGATGATCGCGGTGGTTCCCGGATTCGATCTGATTGTGACGGCACGCCAGGGCGCCACCGAGGCCTCATTCGCCGAGCTGCGGGCGGCGTTGGTGGGGCTGTTGAGGCGCTCGCGCCTGCTGGCGGGAGGCGAAGAGGGGTGAAGTACCCGTTCCTGGGGCTGATCAGGGTCTACCAGTGGACCATTTCGCCGCTCCTGCCCGACGTTTGCCGCTACCGCCCCACCTGTTCGCGGTACGCATTCGAGGCGATCGAGCGGCATGGAGCGTTGCGAGGGGGCTGGCTGGCGTTGCGGCGCCTCGCCCGCTGCCGCCCGGGCGGGGGCCGCGGCTACGACCCCGTCCCCGACTAGCGGTGCGGCCATGGCGGGCGTTTCACGTGAAACACGGATCTATGAGACCGCTTAGGCGCCTTAGCTGATCAAGGCCGAATGCTGGTTCGGCAGACCTCTCTTGGACTCGGTGTGGGCGTGTTTCACGTGAAACATAGCAGCATCGCCGCGCCGGAGCCGCCGGGCCAGCCTCGCGCGGTCACGCAACCATGTTTCACGTGAAACAGCCGGGCGGTGCCGGGCCGCGGGCCGGGATTGCCCTCGCAGCCCCGCACGGAGAGCGGCCCGGAGTGCAGGGCACACCCCCGCCAACGCTTCCCTCCCACGCGCAGATCTCCCCGCTGCCCGCCGCTACCCCTTAGCCCCACGGCAGCGTACCATGCTCCGCGTGAAGCTCCGCCGCTCGGCCCTCGCCGGGTTACTCGCTGTTTTCCTCGCCATCTCTGCGTCCGCCTGCATGGGCATGCCCAACCCCCAGGGATGGGCCAGCCCCGTCGTCGACGGCTCTTCCGTCTACCTCTTCACCAGGAAAGACCGCCTCGCCGCCATCGACTTCGATGCCAACGGCCGCGCCACCACCCGCTGGACCTTCCCGGACCGCGATAACCCCAACCAGAAGAAGATCCGCCTCGAAGCCGTCTACGCCACACCCATCCTCGATGACGGCCGCCTCTATATCGGCTCCTTCAAGGGTGAGGTCATGGCCGTCTCCACCGCCGACGGCGAGCTCGCCTGGCGCAATGCCGCCATCAACGGCAGCATCGTCGGCGACCCCGTCCTCGCCGGCGATATCCTCCTCTTCGGCACCACCGAAAACCGCCTCTACGCCCTCAATAAGTCCGATGGAGCCACCGCCCCCGGCTGGCCCGCCGGGGGATTCGATACCGGCGCCCCCGTCTGGGCGCCCCCCGCTGTCGCCAACGGCGTCGCCTACTTCGCCACGATGCGCGGTGAGGTGCGCGCTATCCGGCTGGCCGACCGCTCCGAGGCCTGGTCCGAGCCCTTCAAGGTCCCCGGCGCCGTGGCCTCCATCGCCCTCCTCGACGACACCCGACTCTTCGTCGCCGGCCTCAACCGCTCAGTCAACATCCTCGACACCGCCACCGGCAAAGCCGTGGCCCCCATGTTCCAGGCCTCCGACTGGGTCTGGAACACCCCCGCCTTCAACGAAGGCATCGCCTACTTCGGCGACTTCGCCGGCAAAGTCTATGCTCTTGACATAACTACGGGGCAGGCCCGCTGGACCTATTCCGCGCCGCACAACAAGATCCGCTCCGGGCCCATCGTCATCGGTGACGCCCTCGTAGTAGTGGACCGCGACCCCATCGTCCATTTCCTCGACCTCAAGACGGGCGCCGCCCTCAACACTGTGCCCCTCATCGATAGCGGTACTGTGCGCGCCGACCCCACCCCCGACGCCGCGACCGCACTCATTGTCACCACAAAGGGGAAGCTCTTCCGCGCGGATCCGAAGACCCGCTCTGTGCCTGATATCCCGCTCGGTGGTGACGGGGAGTGATCGGAGACCTCTTCACCCTCCTGCTGCTCGACCCCATGATCAACGTCCTGGTTGTCCTCAACCAGGTCCTGTTCGAGAGCTTCGGCCTCGCCATCGTCGCCTTCACCATCCTCGTCCGCGCCCTCACCTTCCCCCTCATGCTCCGCCAGATGCACCAGACGCGCGCCATGCAGTCGCTTCAACCGCGCGTGCAGGAGATCAACAAGAAGTACAGCGACCCCAAACGGCGCCAGGAAGAGCTCATGAAGGCCTACCGGGAAGCGGGTGTGAACCCGCTCGGGTGCCTGGGGCCCATGCTCATCCAGATGCCCATCCTCATCGCCCTCTTCTACTCAATCAGGCAAACGCTCGCCATCTCTCCCGAAGCTCTCGAAGCCCTCTCGGGACACCTCTACAGCTGGAGCTACATCCAGCACGCCGTGCCCCTGGAAGAGAGCTTCCTCGGCCTCGACCTCCGCCACCCCAACATCATCCTTGTCATCCTGGTTGGCCTCACAACCTGGGCCCAGACCAAGACCACCATCTCCGTTACCACCGACGAACGCCAGCGCGCCCAGCAGCAGATGATGGCCTACATGATGCCCATGATGTTCGCCTTCTTCGCTCTCAGCTTCCCCAGCGGCGTCTCCCTCTACTGGGTCATCAACTCCATCGTCGGCATCGCCTTCAACATCCTCATCTACGGCTTCCCGCTCCTGAAGATCGAACCCGTCTTCAAGCCCCGGCAGGCCCCATCCGCCGCCCTTGCGGGGAGCTCGAGCCCAGACTCGCCACCCGCCCCTTCCGAACCCGCTCGTGAATCGAGGACCGCCCATGGATCAGGTCGAAGCAACCGGCAAAACCGTCGAAGACGCCCTTAAGAAGGCGCTCGCAAAGCTCAACGCCCACCCCGACGAGGTCGAGTTCGTCGTGCTCGATGAAGGCCGCAAAGGCTTCCTCGGCCGCGGCGGCCGCGACGCCCTCATCCGCGCCGAACGCATCAAGTCCCCGGCGCCGCCCGCTGAAGGCCGCGGCGAAGTCGACACCCGCATCCCCCGCAGCACCGGCCGCGGCGGCCAACGAGGCTCTCGCCCACCCCGCCCGCCGGGACAGCCCCGGCCCGACTCAGCGCCCCGCGGCGGCCAGCGTCGCGGCGACCGCAGCCCCCGCCGTTCCGGGAGCGGGCCCCTCGAAGCTGCCTCGCCCAGGCTCACCGAAGCCGACTTCCTCCGCCCGCCCACCTACGAGGAGGAGACCGCGGCTTCTCCTCCGCCGCGGGCCGAACGCGGCCGTCGCCAGCCTCGCGCCGAACAGCCCCCGCGCCCCCCTCGCGACAGCGAGCCGCGCCGCCGCCGCGATGACCTGCCCGAGATTGCCCCCGACATCAATGCCGAAGAAGTCGACTACGCCGCCCACGTGGTTGACGATCTCCTCCGTCTTGTCGACATAACTGCAGAGCTCACCATCCGTGAGCCCCTCTCCGCGGGCGACGGCCTCGGCTCGACCCTGGCCGTGATCGACATCTCCGGCGATGACCTGGGACTTCTCATCGGGAGGCGCGGCGAAACCCTCCTGTCCCTCCAGTACATCGTCAACCTCATCGTCAGCCGCCGCTTCCCGGGCAAGGGTGGCGTGACCATCGACGTTGAGCACTACCGCCACCGCCGCGAAGAAGAGATCGTCTCCCGAGCCCGGCGCATGGCCGACCGGGTCCGCCAGACTGGCAACCCCATCACCCTTGAGCCAATGACTCCATCGGAGCGCCGGCTCGTCCACATGGCCTTCGCCGACGACCCCGAGCTCATGACCAACAGCATCGGCGAAGGCGATAACCGCAAAGTCGTCATCAGCACGCGCCGTTAGCGGCGGGAGGAGAGTCGTCACGCACATCGTGGTCGCCGGGAACGTGGTGGAAGACCGGGCGCCGGGCGGGGCGTGGGTCCCCGGGGGGCCTTCGCTCTACTCTGCGCGGGCCGCCGCCGCCCTTGGCGCCCGCGTCACCCTCATCACCCGCCTTTCCCCCGGCTTCGACCGCACCGCCCTCGAAGGGCTCGACCTCCGCCCTATCCCCGCGACATCGCTCCCGCGCTACGCGAACACCTACGACGCCGCCGGCAATCGCACGCAGCTCCTCCTCTGCCCCGGCGAGCCCCTCGACGCCCACCTTTCCCTCGATGCCCCGGCCGATGCGCTCATCGTCGCCCCCGCCTACCACGAGTTCGACGCCCTCCCGGTGGTCCCGGCGCACCTGCTCGCCGTGAGCTACCAGGGCATCCTCCGGACCGCAGATGGCCAGGGGCGCGTCCTCCATACGCCCGGCCCTGCTTCGGCCACACTCCCATTTAGCGCGCCCGGTTCCTTCGCCTTCTTCAGCGAGGAGGACACGGCCGACCCCGAAGGGCTCGCCCAGGCGCTGGCGGGGCGCGGCGTCACCGTCTTCCTCACCCGCGGCCCCCAGGGGGCGACCCTCTTCCGCCATGGGGAGATAACCTCGTTCCCGGCCGTTCCTGCTTCCGCCAACGACCCGACAGGAGCAGGCGACTGCTTTGCCGCCGCCTTTGTGGTGCGCTTCGTGGAGACCCGCAGCGTCGAAAAGGCCACGCTCTTCGCCCTCGCCGCGGCTGCACTCTCTGTGGAAGGCGAAGGCCTCGCCTCCGTCCCGGCGCGCGCCCAGGTCGAGTCGCGCCTCGCGAGGGTGGCAGCATGAACGGCCGCATCGTCTCGTTCGTGAATCAGAAGGGGGGAGTGGGCAAGACAACCACGGCAGTTTCGGTGGCCGCCGCGCTCGGCCGCCGCGGCCAAAAGGTCCTCCTGATCGACCTTGACCCCCAGGCGAACGCCACCAGCGCCGCCGGCGTCGCCCCGAACGGCCACCGCGGAACCTACGACGCGCTCCTGGAGGAGGTTTCGGCTGCCGACTGCATCGTGCCGCTCGCCGAAGAGCGCTTCGACATCCTCCCCGCCAGCGCCGCTCTTGCCGGCGCCGAAGTGGAGCTGGTGCCGGTCATGGCCCGCGAACGCCGGCTTGAGAACGCCATCGGCCACCTGAGGGAGCAGTACGACTGGCTCTTCATCGATTGCCCGCCCTCGCTCGGCCTGCTCACCATCAACGCCCTCACCGCCAGCGACAGCGTCATCATCCCGGTGCAGTGCGAATACATGGCCCTGGAAGGGCTCTCACGGCTCATGGAAACCCTCGACCTCGTGCGCCGGAACCTCAACCCCGGGCTTGGCATCCTGGGCGTGGTGCTCACCATGTTCGACCCGCGCACGCGCCTCGCCCAGCAGGTGGTGGACGAAGTCCGCACCCACTTCCCGCAGACCTTCATCACCGTAATCCCGCGGGCCGTGCGCCTGAGCGAAGCGCCCAGCCACGGCCAGTCCATCTTCCGCTACGACCCCGCAGGCCGCGCCGCTGCGGCCTACGATGCCCTGGCAGCCGAATTGCTCGAACGCACAGGAGTGGCCGTATGACACATCCACGACGAGGACTTGGCCGCGGGCTTGATGCCCTCATCCCCGGCGCAAAGGCTCCCCCTGAACCGGAACCAGCGCCCGAACCGACGCCTGTCACACCCCTTCCCCGGCGCGGCGGACCCGAGATGCTCGACATCGACCTCCTCGCCCCCAACCCCGAGCAGCCGCGAACGCACTTCGACCCCGAAGCCCTGCGCGAGCTGGCCGACTCCATCCGCGAGCACGGCATCATCCAGCCGCTCATCGTCTCGCGCGATGAGAACGGCGGCTTCCGGCTGGTCGCAGGCGAGCGACGCCTGCAGGCCGCCCGCCTCGCTGCCCTCGACACCGTGCCCGTCATCATCCGCGAGGCAGCCGATTCCCAGCTCCTCGAGCTGGCCCTCATCGAGAACATCCAGCGCGCCGACCTCAACGCCATCGAAGAGGCGAATGCCTACCGCCGGCTCATCGATGAATACGGAATGACGCAGGAGGAGGCCGCTCGCCGCGTGGGCAAGAGCCGCGTGGCCGTTGCCAACGCCCTCCGCCTGCTCAACCTGGAAGCCGAGATCCGGCGCAGCCTCGTCGCGGGCGAGATCACCGAGGGCCACGCGCGCGCCCTGCTTGGCCTGCCCGATGGCCGCGAGCGCCTCGCCGCCTGGCGCGAGGTGGTGAAGCGGAAGCTCAGCGTGCGCGACACCGAGGCCTACGTTCGCCGCCAGCTGGCAGCCGTGCCCGCGACCGCGGCATCGCCCGGCGCCACGACTGCCCGCCGCGACACGGCCTACGCTCACATTGAGGCCCGCCTCAGGCGCGCCCTCAGCACCAAAGTGGCCGTCGTGCCCCAGAAGAAGGGTGCGCGCATCGTCATCGACTGCTACAGCGCCGAGGAGTTCGATAACGTCGTCCAGTCGCTCCTTGGAGGAGACCTGTGACCCCCGAAGAGCGCGTCCTCAGCCTTGGCCTGCAGATCCCGGCCGCGTCCGCTCCTGCCGGGCTCTATGCGCCTGCCGTCCGGTCGGGCTCCTTGCTGTACGTGTCGGGCCAGCTGCCGATGGTCAATGGTCAGCTCCTGCGTACAGGGCACTGCGGGGCCGGCCTCTCCACCGAGGAATGCGCCGCCCTTGCCCGCCAGTGCTCCCTGAACGCCCTGGGGGCCGTGCGCGGTGAGCTCGGGTCGCTCGATCGGGTGGTTCGGGCTGTGCGGGTCGCGGGCTACGTTGCCAGCGCAGCCGGCTTCGTGGACCACCCCCTGGTGATCAACGGCGCCTCCCAGGTCCTCATCGACGTGTTCGGCGAGGCAGGCCGTCATGCGCGCGTGGCTCTTGGCGTTGCCGAACTCCCGCGCGGCGCCCCAGTGGAAGTCGAGTACCTCTTCGAAGTGGCCTGACGCCCCCCAACAGCGGCGTTGGGAAACGTCCTGCTCACCGTTGGGCGTGGCGCCAGTCCCCCAACAGCATCCTGCATTACTCCCGGGCGGGACTTCAGCTTCCAACAACCCTCCCGCAAACCAAACACCTGCTCCAACAGGCGGGTGGCCGTTCCTTCGGGCCTTTTTCATGCCTGTTTGAACTCAAACCTCGCGGGCGCCTGTCTGTCCCAAACAACACCAAACACCTCATCGACCATCGTCTTTTCTCCATACACCCCATACCTGCGACCATGACAGAGATGCTGGACAGCGTTGTCATTCGCGTGGCCGGGGGAGATGGCGGCCATGGTCTGGTGAGCTTTCACCGGGAGAAGTTCGTGCCCAAGGGCGGCCCCGATGGAGGCGACGGAGGCCGTGGAGGGAACGTTGTGCTCCGCGCGGTGGACGACCTCTACTGGCTCGAGTACTACCGCTCTAAAAAGAAGTTCAAGGCCGGCGTGGGTGGGAACGGTGGGCCGAACCTCCGTCACGGCGCCGTGGGCGAAGACATCATCCTCGATGTCCCGGTTGGGACTATCGTCATCGACGACGAGATGGGCGACGTGATTGCCGACCTGGCAGCGCTTGGGCAACAAGCCGTGGTGGCGCACGGCGGCCGTGGCGGATGGGGTAACAAGCGGTTTGCCACCAGCACCAACCAGGCGCCCGGCTTCTCTCAGAAGGGGCACGCGGGCGAAGAGGTTGATATCCGCCTCGAGCTGCGCCTTCTCGCCGACGTCGGGCTGCTGGGGTTGCCGAACGCGGGGAAGTCGACCCTCCTTTCCGCCATGTCCAACGCCCGGCCGAAGATAGCCGCCTACCCGTTTACCACCCTTGAGCCCATGCTCGGCGTGGTCAATTCGGGCTTCGACCGGTTCACAATGGCCGACCTGCCCGGCCTCGTCGAGGGCGCCAGCGAAGGCTACGGGCTGGGCTTTGAATTCCTGAAGCATGTGCGGCGCTGTCGCGTGCTTCTGCACGTCGTGGACAGCACCTCACCAGACCCCGTCACCGACTATGAGCTCATCGAAGGTGAGGTGCGTGCCTACGACCCCGGCCTTTCCGGTGTGGCACGGGTTGTAGTGGTGACGAAGGCAGATATCGACAGCGAACAGGCCGCGAAGTCGGCCGCAACCCTTGCTGCCCACACGCATACGAAGGTGAAGGCGATCTCGGCGCTGGAAGGGGATGGGGTGGACGCGCTGAGAGAGTCGCTCATGGCAATGGTGCGCATCGAGCGGGAGAAGGCAGCCGTCGAAGAGCCCGGGGAAGTGCCGGTGCTGCGGCCGGAATCGCAGGAGCGTTTCACCGTCAGCCGTGACCATACCGGCCGGTTCGTAGTTGAAGGCCGCCGCGTGGTGCAGTTCGTGGAGATGATGGATACCGGCATGGAAGGCGCGCGGGACGAGGTGGAACGCCGCCTCGCGCGGTGGGGAGTGGAGAAGGCACTACGGCGGGCCGGTGTCAGGCCGGGCGACAGGGTGGTGTTCGGCGAAACCGTTCTCGAATGGGAATGAGCCCCTCGGCCGGGTCCCCTTTCAGAACCCGTTGCTCCCATCCAGGAAGCGGAGTGCATCGAGGCGGACCCCGTACGATGCAACCTCCCAGTGGAGGTGCGCTCCCGTCGAAAGCCCGGTGTTGCCAACGGCGCCGATGACATCGCCGCCCTTGACGTCCTGGCCTTCCTGCACCGCGAACTTGCTCAGGTGACCGTAACCGGTCAACAGCCCCCCGCCGTGGTCGATGATGACCATGTTCCCGTGCAATGCCAGTTCCTTCACCATAACCACCCTGCCGCTGTTGGCGGCAATCACGGGCGTGCCTTCCTCGTTGCCGATATCGGTGCCGCCGTGGTGCCCCGATGGCGGACCGCCATTGATGGAGCGCTGCTCTCCCATGCGCGCCGTGATTGCGCCCGGCGCGGGGACCAGCCACGGGCCGTCCCATAGCTTCTCGCCCGTGTAGGTCGCATAGACTCCCGCCAGGAGCTGGTTCTCGGCCTCCACCACCTTTGGGTCGAGCAGGTTCGCCGTCTGCTCATCGGTGAAGGCAAGCGAATCCACCGTCCAGTCCGTCGCCACAATGGTCACAGGCTCCGTCAGAGTGCCCTTGGTGCCGTTCTTGAGGGTGAATTCAACGTGTATTTCGGCCGGCCCGGAAGGGTCGAGCACGCCCACGCCCAGGAACGTGTACAGGCTCTGTGTGCCCTTCGCGAGCTGCTGCTTGCGCCCGAGGAAGGTGACGGTACCGGAGGAGACCTCCCCCGTCAGCGAAGCCAGGATGGCGCCCGCCTGGTAGACGCTCGTCGCCGAGAGGAGCAGCTCGGGCGGTGGGATCGGCGTCGGCGAAGGGCCTGCCACGGTAGGCGTGGGGGGCGGGGCATAAGGCGTGATATAGGTGACCACCGGCGCCGCGCCGGAATCGCCAGCGCAGGCCGCCGCAAACGGCACGGCGATGAGCATCAGCCCGGCAAGGACCACCCGGAGCCGCATGCCTCTTAGGTTCGCCCACGGCGCGGGTAGCGTCGACATCGCAGTAAGGCGCGGTGGCAAAGCTGAGTGTCGCGGACTCACTGCAAAGCGATGTGCTATGCT
Organism: bacterium; assembly: GCA_003577245.1. Taxonomy (GTDB): domain Bacteria; phylum Chloroflexota; class Dehalococcoidia; order Tepidiformales; family Tepidiformaceae; genus UCB2. The sequence goes on from QEVS01000012.1 coordinate 42,383, forward strand.
CTTCATGAGTACCACGTGATCTATGTTCGTTGGCACGTTGCTGCCCCCTTTCCCCTGTTTCACCCCGGTCACTCGCCTGTCGCACTCGCGACCACCGCGCTTTTCGCCCGCGTTGCCTCCCATGGCTGGCCGCCGGTGACAGGCGCAGCCATACCCGTTTCGAAAGGAAACCCCTGACCCTGCTCTTCTTCAGGCGAAAAACAGCCACACCCGAAGGCGAAGCCGCTCCTGCCGCGAGCGCCGTCGCCGTCATCCAGCCACCTGCCCATGCGGAACCGCATCGCGAACTGCATGCGGATTCGCATCACGCCTCTGCCACCACGGCGCGCAGCCGCCGCCGGCGTGGCGGGCGTCGCCGCAGCGGCGCCTCAACAGAGCCGGCGGCGGGCCACGCCGCAGCCGAAACGCCCCGGGCGGCGCCGTCCCCCGTGGCGCCGCTCTCCGAAGCTTTCCGGGCACTGGGCGTCGACGAGACGGGCCTGCGCGCCATCGCCGCGCTCGGCTTTGAAACTCCGACTCCCATCCAGGCCGCCGCGCTCCCCGTCGTTTACGCCGGCGACGACGTGGTCGGGCTGGCCCAGACCGGCACCGGCAAGACCCTGGCATTCGGCCTGCCCCTGGCGCGCCTGGTCGAGCCCGATTCGGCTGACATCCAGGCGCTCGTGCTCGTGCCCACCCGTGAGCTGGCCAACCAGGTGCGCGAAGTCTTCGAGCACCTGGGCAAGTTCTATGGCTTCACCACCATCAGCCTCGTCGGTGGACGCTCGCTCAGGGGCGACTTCGTTGCCATCGATCGCGGCGCTCACGTGGTCGTCGGCACCCCCGGACGGGTGATCGACCACATCCGCAGGCGCACCATCTCGCTCGATGCCGTGCGCTTCGTCGTGCTCGACGAGGCCGACCAGATGTTCGACATTGGCTTCGCCCGCGACATCGACTACATCCTGCGCAGCGTTCCCCGGCAGCGCCAGACGACGCTCTTCAGCGCCACCATGCCGAGCGACATCCGCCGGCTGGTCTACCGCTACATGCGCAACGCCGTGAACATCGCCGTTGCTCCCGAACAGGTGACCGCCGAGGGCGTCGAGCAGCTCTACTGCGAGGTCGCCGAGCGCGACAAGTTCCGCGCCCTCATGTACCTGTACGAGCAACGGGACTTCGGCCGCTCGCTCGTCTTCCGGCGCACGAAAATCGGCGTGGACCGGCTCACGGAGCAGCTCCAGCGCGCGGGTGTGCCGGCGAAAGCCATCCATGGCGACCTCAGCCAGAGAGAGCGCGACCGCGTGATGACATCGTTCCGCGATGGCTCGCTTCAGTTCCTCATTGCCACGAACGTCGCCGCCCGCGGCCTGGACATCCCCGATATCGAGCACGTGATCAACTACGACGTGCCCCAGAACGTCGAGGAGTACGTCCACCGCATCGGGCGCACGGCCCGCGCCGGGAAGACCGGCGCCGCCATCACCTTCGTGGGCGAATGGGAGCTAAAGGAATGGGACATGGTTGTCGCCACCGTGGGCGCCGGCGCCGTGAAGCAGCTGCCGGTGCCGGCGCGTTACTGAGCCGCCGGGCCGTGCTCCCGCAATCTACGGGAGTTGCGCCCGCGTGTAGCCCCGTACCAGCACATCCGGGCCGATGACTTCGACCCGGGGGCTCTGAAGGCGCCACCCCTCCGCCACGAGCGCAGCGCCTTCACCGCCCACCGCTCCGGGGCCCCGGCCGCCGATCACGATGGGCGCGATGAACGCCCAGACCTCGTCCACGTGACCGCCGTCGAAGAGCGAGCCCAGGAGCGTCGCGCCACCTTCCGCCCAGATGGAGAGGATTCCGCGGCGCCCGAGCTCATCCATGAGCAGATTGAGGTCCACTTCCGCATCGCCACATTCGAATACCTCGGCCCCGGCGGCGGTCAGCGCCTGCTTCCAGGCGGCGCCGGCCGTGGAGGCGGTGGCGATGAGCGTCTTCCCCGGCTCTCGCAGGAGCCGTGCCCCGAGTGGGGTGCGCCCCCGGCCGTCGACCACCACCCGCAGCGGCTGACGTTCAGCGGCCACACCCCCCGGCCGCGCGGTGAGCGCGGGGTCGTCGGCGAGGACGGTTCCGCTGCCGGTGAGGATGGCATCGACCCACGCCCTTTCGCGGTGTGCGCGGTCGCGCGCGGCTTCTCCCGTAATCCATTTCGAATCGCCGGAACGCGTTGCCGTTCGCCCATCGAGGCTGGCGGCGAACCGGGCGATGACATAAGGACGTCCGGTCAGGCGGTGCCTCGTGTAGGGGCGAAGGAGGTCGCGGGCGGCCTCCGCGCCATCTCCTGTCTCCACCGGGACTCCCGCGGAGCGGAGCAGCGCAAGCCCGCGGCCCCCGACGGCCGGGTCGGGGTCCTCCATCGCCACCACCACGCGGCGGCACCCGGCGGCGATGATGGCCTCGGCGCAGGGAGGCGTCCGCTTTCCCGGGAAGGGTACGCAGGGTTCAAGAGTCACGTACAGGTCGCAGCCGCGCGCGTCGGCGACGGCCAGGGCTACGGCTTCAGCATGCGGCCCGCCGGGCGGAGCGGTCGCGCCTTCCGCGACCACGCGCCCGTCCCGCACGAGCACGGCCCCAACCCACGGGTTCGGGCTCGTTGCGCCCCTGGCCGAGGCTGCCAGCTCGAGGGCGCGCTGCATGAAGGGAGATGCATCGGGCACGGGGTCACCTTACAGCCTCCCGGTGACGTGCCGCCAACGGCTCAGCCGGGATGTGATGCCAGCCAGAGGTCGCGCATCACCTGCGCGTGGCCGGCGTGCTCACGCAGGTGCGCGACGCTGCGGAAGAGGGCCCCGGCGCCGGTCATCACGAGCGACGGGTCCTCGGGCCATCCAATGATGGAGTCGAGGGCGGCGGCAGGGGCTTCGGCCAGGAGCGTCTTCACGTCGCCTTCGAGCCTGTCGAGCTCCTCCAGGGCACGCTCCGTGTTCCAGCCCGTCTCGGCGAAGGAGGCGGCTCGCGGCCCTTCGCGGTAGGCCTGCAGCGAGGAGACCTGCCCGGCCGCGCAGCCCATGAAGAAGCGGAGTGAGCTGCAAGAGTGGGCGGCCAGCACCGAAAGCGGATTCATGCCCGCAGCCGGCGTCCAGGCCATGGCCTCATCGGGGAGCCCGCGCAGGGCATCCCGGAACATGGCGATAGACTCCCGTGTCACGGCAAGGGCGGCGCCAAAGGTCCCGTCCATCGGGCGCATTGTAGCCACTCCCGGCAGGCGCCGTTAGCCCTGGTGTACCCCCGATTGCAGGAGCACGCCGTTGTGGATGAGAAAGCTGCGCACGGTGTTGCCCCACTTCGCCTGCCGGATGCGCGAGCCCTGGATGGTTTCCTGCCAGGCGTTGATGGCGTTGGCGTAGCGTTCGCGGCCCTTGACGCGGATGCGCTTTTCCCCGTTCTTGATCATGGTGGTTTCCTTGATCACCTGGTCGGGGTCGCGGTTCATGAGGCGGCAGAACGCCTCCAGGATGGGCAGGCGCTCCGGGTCGTCGGTGGCGGGGTCCCCGCCCCAGTGGCTCTTGAGCCCTTCCAGCCACGTCTGGACGGCCCTGTAATCGAGCATTGGGCGCAGCTCTACCGGGGCTTCGCTTTCTTCTTCGTTCACCATGCCTACATCGGCAGGCCGTACTTGTCGGCCAGGCGCTTGATTTCGGCGATACGCTCAGGGCTGTGGGGCCTGGCCGGCTCCTGGATCATCTTCGCCGCCTTGAGCTGCTCCACCACCTTCGGGTCGCGCGGGAAGGGCTTGCCGTATTCGCCCTCGAAGTAGAGCTCCTCAAACGGCGGCCGCGGGCGCTGCCCGCCGCCATCCCAGTTCTCGGCCGGGTAGCCGACGAGGATGGTCGGCATTGGTATCCACTCGGCAGGCGTCTTGAACACTTCCTTCAGGACTTCGCCGTTGAGGGTCACCATGCACACGGCGAGCCCCTCGTCGACGCCCGCGAGGAGGGCGTTGGCCACCGCCATGCCCACATCAAAAGTGGAGTAGACCGGGTATGCCGGCCCTTCCGTCATCGGCTTCAGGATCTGAGGGTAGACGAACTCATCGACGAACTTGTGGCTCCAGCCGTGGGTGGGCGCGAGGGCGCCGACGTCGACCAGCTCGCGCAGCCGCGAGCCCTGGATCTTGTTCACGATGCTGAGGTCGTTGAACCAGTGGATGTGAACGGGCGCCATCTCCACGTTGAGGGCGGCCACGGGCGTGAGCAGACGCTTCAGCTGGTCCGGCTTCAGGTCGTCGCGGAAGCTGACAACGGCACGAGCCCACTGCGCGTTGACGGCGCACGACTGGAGGCGCGCGGCCTCGAGCATCTTCTGGATCTTCTCGCGCTCGACGGGCCTGTCGGGCTCGAAGAAGCGGATGGAGCGGCGGCGGCCGACGACTTCCTTGAATTCCACGGGTGGACCTCCGGGTTCCGGTTTGCGGGCATCATCGGCCGAATGCCGCCCGCCGTCAACGAAAAGGGGCGGCGGATGGCCCTGCCTGCGGGGCGCCCGTATCATCGCCACTGCCACGGAGGTGAAGCGATGGGAACGGACAGGGAGAAGCTGGTGGGCGCCTGGCGGCTCGTTTCGTTCGAGTCGCGCCGGCCCGATGGGACGGTGGTGCGTCCCTGGGGCGATGATCCCATGGGCATCTGCATCTGGCTCGAGAACGGTTACGTCGCCGCCCAGCTCATGCGCCCCGATAGGCCGCGATTCGCCTCGTCAGACCCCTTCACCGGCACCCCCGAAGAAATGCAGCGGGCCTTTGGGGGCTGTATCGCCTACTTTGGCGAATGGGAGGTGGACGAAGCGAACAGGCGGGTCATCCACCACATCCACGGCAGCATGCACCCGAATATGATCGGCGGCGACCAGGTGCGCGGTTACGAGTTCCGGGGCGAGCGGCTCGTGCTCATCCCCCCGCCGCGCGAAGTCGACGGCGGAACGGTCACAAGCGAGCTCGCCTGGGAGCGCGTGGCGGAGACGGGCGCGTAGCCGGAGTCACGGCCCCCGGTGGCCGCACGGTGTCCCCACACCGCTGCTCGAAGCCGGCCCGCGATCTTCGTTGGACTCCTCCCTCCTCCCTCCTCCCTCCTCCCTCTACCCGTACACCAGCACGCGGTCGATCATGGCGCGACTGATGACCACGCGCTGCACCTGCGAGGTGCCCTCCACAATCGTGAGCTGGCGGGCATCGCGGTAGTGGCGTTCGAGCGGGTGGTCCTTCATGTAGCCCTGCGCGCCCAGCACCTGCAGGGCATCGAAGGCCACGCGGTTCGCCATCTCCGTGGCGAAGGCCTTGGCGATGGAGAGATGATGGGCGTGCTCGCGCGTGAACTTCCCCTGGTCCACCAGCCAGGCAGCCTTGTAGATGAGGTTGCGCGCGGCCTCGATCTGGATGGCCATGTCGGCGAACATGAACTGAATCGCCTCGAAGTCGGCGACTGCGTTGCCGAAGGCCTTCCGTTCGCGAGCCCATTCGAGCGCATAGGCCGCCGCCCCTTCGGCGAGGCCCACGCCGCGCGCTCCCACGGTGGGCCGCATGGAGTTGAGCGTGAGCATGGCGGTGTTGAATCCGTTCCCTTCGCTCCCGCCCAGCAAGTTCTCGGCCGGGACGCGCACATCGCTGAAGCTGAAGTGCGCCGTGGGCACGCTGCGCACGCCCATCTTGTCGTCGGTGCGGTCGATGCGGATGCCAGGCGAGTGGGCGTCAACCACGAAGGCGCTGATGCCCTTCGCTCCCGGCCCGCCGGTCCTGGCGAAGACTGTTAGATAGTCGGCAACAGTCCCACCTGAGATATAGACTTTGTTCCCATTCAGGACAAAGTCATCGCCATCGCGCGTAGCTCGCGTCTCCAGGTTCGCGGCGTCGGAGCCGTGGTCCGGCTCGGTGAGGCAGAAGGCGCCCTTCGTATCGCCCGCGGCGAGGGCCGGCAGGTACTTCTGCTGCTGCTCATCGGTCCCACCCAGGACAATCGGCCGGGTAGGCAGGCCACTCAGGACGAGCATGAGCCCCGCGCCGCACTCGTACTTGGCTACCTCTTCGATGGCCAGGCAAATGGGCAGGATGCCATTCCCGGTACCGCCCATCGATTCCGGGATCGCCATCCCGAGCAGCCCCGCCTTCTTGAACGCCTCGAAGAAGTCGTGCGGGTACTCGCCCGTCTCATCGACCTCCTTCGCCCGGGGCGCGACAACTTCGCGCGCGATGCGCCGCGCCGTGTCCTTGATGAGACGATGTTCTTCCGAGAGCTCGAATTCCATGGAGTTCCGCCGTTACGAAGGGATAGCCCGCAGTTTATCAGCCCCCGTCCGAACAACCCCGGCCCACGCCCGCGGCCTCCTTGAACCGCGGCCCACCGTGGCCGCTGGCTGTCCCACCAATCCCTCCCTCCGGGTATCGAGGGTGCCATCTGCCGGGGTCCGGAACCAGCACGCCGCTGCCCGCGGCTCAACCCCCGCCCGCCTTGCCGGTTCGCCGCTGTTCGGCCTCAAGGATGGACACCATGACCTCTCTCGCCAGGTTCCAATCCGGGAAGGTTGGGCCCTCGAAGCTCAGAAAGCGGTCGTACTGCGCGGTCCTTGCGATGAACTGCATATGGCGGACGTTTCCGCCCACCGGTTCTGCCGGCCCGCCGACGTACCAAACAGTCGCACCGGGAACGCCCGTCTCGACTTCAGGCAGTCCGGGTGGAACGGAGATCGAGAGCGGTGGCCCTTGACTTGCCCAGAACCACGAACCGCCGCGGTCGCCGCGGTCCTGGTAGGCCATCACGACCGTTCCGCTCCCGGCCGCATCAATCGGGATCGCGGAATCCACGTAGATCAGGCGGTAGTCTCCGTTCGGCAGCTTCGTCGGGGGATCGGTTACGAGTCCGGCTCTCGCCTCGGCCGCAGCTATCGCCGCCTCCACGGTTCCATATCGGACGAAGGTGCCTTCTTCGCGGATCTCCACCTGTGGCTGCTCGACGGTCTCCGATCTCAGTCTCACAACAAGCACCACGAGAACCGCCGCGAGGGGTGGAAGCAGCAGTGTGGCGGCGATGAGGGCGCGCCGGCGAGTCCTCCGGGTGCGCCCTCGTGGCCGGTCCTCGATCACCGCGAACTAATCGCCAGTGTGGCGGTTGCGCCAGCGCTGCGTTCCAGTTCGGCCATTCTCGCGGCCGTGTCCGGGCTGGACATCGGAAGCTGCTGGGGGGCGACCTTGACATCGAGCTGCAGCCGGACGCCCGCAGCCGCCACGTCTGACGCGCGCTTGAAGTGCAACTCAAACTGCTGCAGATCCTGTCCGAACCCGCTGCGGCCTCCGGTCAATGTCACATGCCGCCCGTCCTCTGTGAGCAGGACTGAATGCCCGAGGCTGATTGCCTGGATTTCCTCTCTGGAGAATCCAGTCAGGTGCCCTCGAACCACGACCACTGCGTCGTCGACAAGCACTTCATCGACGCTGACCGCGCCGTGCGCCAGCGCCTCAGCACGATGGGCTCCCGGCAGGCTGCGGAGAGGGCCGTGTGTTGCCCGGACCGCGACCGGGTGGGTGGTGTCGGCCATGTATGTCACTTGCGCTGGCACGGGGTCGATGCTTCTGTCCGCAGTCAGCCCGACTCCGCTCAACCGGAGTTCCGCAGTGCCTTCAGGTATCGTCCCGGCACCGTCGAACCTGAGCGTCAGCGTCCGGCCGTTGATGGAGCCACCCCTCTCCAGGTGTTGCCTTCCGTTTGCATCAACCAAGAAAGCGGGACCTCGAAACACGAGCCGCTCGCCCGCGACATCACGACCTTCCACCTGCACGACAATCGTCGTTTCCGACGCGCTCATTTCGAGAGATACGACCCGGGCCGTCGTGCCGTCTGCCGGGGTGCCAAGACCATTCGCCGCTGGCGGGCCAACGGTGGGGAGAGCCGGTGCCGGTTCGCCTCCGGAGGCCAACAGCCGTGGCACAAGGGCCGATCCCAGGGCCGCCCAGACCACGATCCAGACAACACCCAGCGTCCTAACTCCAGAGCTAGGATGGAATAGGGATGACATGTTTAGCCTCCTTCAGCTCGCGAGTCTAGTAGCCATCAGAGGTCGTCCACCAAGTGTTGGGATTGACCGTGAGGTTCCAGTGATGAGCGTATCCGCGGACGTTTATGGGCTGGTTGCCGCTACATGGGAATGGCCATCCACCGCAGTAGTGGTTCACAGTGGCGTACCCCCAGCCAGTTGAGGATGCCGGATAGGAACCAAACCAAGTGTAGATGCCCTGACAAACCTGGTAAGGCGGGCTACCGTAGCACGAGAGGTTGTGATGTTCTGCGTACTCGTTCACCTTGACTTGATAGTAGGAGCCAAAGGCAGAAGTGGTGTCTGACCAGACACCCTTGTAACAAGGATCGCTTCCGTCCGTGTGTATACCGTCCCACCACCTGCAGTTGGACGCCCAGTTGTTCTGGTATGTCTTGCCAGGGTCGCCGAGATCTGGGCCGTACTGAGTATCGGCGATTGCGGAGGCCGTTCCGATGTAAAGTGAGACCACCATGGCCAGAAACGTGAATGTCCAGGGGAGCGGTCGTCCGAACCGTGACTGTTTTGGTGGTGGATGATGGCTGTTTCGTTGGTGGAAAGATAGAGGCATCACTAGGAATCCCCCATGGGCCGGATTCTCGTGGTATCCGATCGACAGTCGGATACACGCGAGCTACCGCAGCTTAGATAAAGCGACAATTCCGTGCCAACCCCCACTTTCGTGGTACCCCTTCGGTACCATCACGAGTTCCGCCCGTGCTGGCACTCAAGCCAGATGGCCACCGCCTTCGTCCGGCTCTGGACATTCCACTTCATGTATACGCTGTGCAGGTGCTTCTTCACCGTGTCTTCCGAGACCGGCGGGTCGAGCCGACGTGCAATCTCTTTGTTCGCGAGGCCCTCCGCCGCGAGCGCGAGCACCTCGCGCTCGCGCGGGCTGAGCCGCTCTACCGGGCCTGCCGCCATCGTCAGCCCTCCTGCCCTGGCCGTCATACGGGGGGAGGCGCACCCCAGATGGCGGAAAGGGTGCGCGCGCGTGTCGGCGCCTGTCAACCAGCGGGCCAAGTGCGATCCGCCTTCCCACCCAAACTCCCGGGTGGGAAGGCTAGCGGCCACGGGGGGCCGCGACTCCGGGTGCCATCTTCAATGCGGGCGACTGAGGAGGCCGGAGCTAACTCACGGCGACGGCCCCTTCCCGCGCGGCAAAGCGGTATTCGCCTTCGGTGAAGTCCACGACCACGCGCTGGCCTTCGTGGAATTCGCCGGAAAGGACGCGCCTTGCGAGCTCGTTCTCCACGCGGCGCTGGATGGTGCGCCTCAACGGACGTGCCCCAAACGCCGGGTCGAACCCCTCGCGGACGAGCTCGTCCTTCGCCGCCTTCGTCAGCTCGAATTCGACGCCGCGCTCGGACATCCGCTCGCGCACCTCGTTCGCCAGCAGGTCCACGATCTGACCCAGCTCGGCCTTCGTCAGCGGCTCGAAGATGATGAACTCGTCGATGCGGTTGAGGAACTCCGGCCGGAAGTGTTCGCGCAGGGCCTTCTCCACCGACTCGCGCAGCCGCTGCTGTTCGCCCTTTCCGGCACCATCGACCCGGCGGGTGAAGCCGAGGGTGACGTTCTCCTGCGCCCCCGTTCCGAGGTTGCTCGTCATGATGATGACCGTGTTGCGGAAGTCCACCGTGCGGCCGTGGCCATCGGTCAGCCGGCCGTCGTCAAGGATCTGCAGAAGGGTGTTGAAGACATCCGGGTGCGCCTTTTCGATTTCGTCGAAGAGGATGACGCGGTAGGGGCGGCGACGGACGGCCTCGGTGAGGCCGCCACCCTCGTCGTAGCCAACGTACCCCGGCGGCGAACCGATGAGGCGGCTCACCGTGTGGCGCTCCTGGAACTCCGACATGTCGAGCCGGATCATCGCGTCCTCATCGTCGAACAGGTATTCGGAAAGCGTCTTCGCCAGCTCGGTCTTGCCCACCCCGGTGGGCCCGAGGAAGATGAACGAGCCAATCGGGCGCTTCGGGTCCTTGAGCCCGGCCCGCGCCCGGCGGATGGCGTCGCTGAGGGCGACGATGGCCTGCTCCTGGCCGAGGACGCGCTGGTGGAGGTGCTCCTCCATCTTGAGCAGCTTGTCGCTCTCTGTCTCTTCCAGGCGGGAGACCGGGATGCCGGTTATCTGCCCCACCAGGGCGGCTATGTCTTCGGCGGTGACGCGCATGTCCACCTGGTGCTCGGCCGCCCATTCGGCGCGCAGCCGCGAGTACTCCTCCTGGAGCTGGAGTACCTCCTGGCGGATGCGCGCGGCGGCCTCGTAGTCTTCCTTCTGGACGGCGGCCTCGGTTTCGAGCGCCAGCTCGTCGAGGCGTTCCTTTATCCGGCGCACGTCGGCGGGCATGGCCTGGGCTTCGATGACGTGCTTGCTGGCTGCCTCGTCGATGAGGTCGATGGCCTTGTCGGGCAGGTGGCGCTCGGTGATGTAGCGGCTCGAAAGGCGAGCCGCGGCGTCGATCGCCTCGTCCGTTATCTCGACCCGGTGGTGCGCCTCGTAACGCGGGCGAAGCCCCTTGAGGATGGCGATGGTGTCCTCAATGGCCGGCTCCTCGACGTAGACGGGAGCGAAGCGGCGTTCGAGCGCGGGGTCCTTCTCGATGCGCGTGCGGTACTCGTCGAGCGTCGTCGCGCCGATGGCGTGCAGCTCGCCGCGAGCGAGGGCGGGCTTCATCAGGTTGCTGGCGTCAATCGCGCCCTCGGCCCCGCCGGCGCCCATGACGTTGTGGAGCTCGTCGATGAAGAGGATGATCTCCCCCTCGGACTGCTTCACCTCTTCCATGACGGCCTTGAGGCGCTCCTCGAACTCTCCCCGGAACTTCGATCCCGCCACCAGAGCGCCCATGTCGAGGGCCAGGAGCGTCTTCTCCTTCAGGTTCTCGGGCACGTCGCCGGCGACAATGCGCTGGGCCAGCCCCTCAACGATGGCCGTCTTGCCCACCCCCGCTTCGCCGATGACCACGGGGTTGTTCTTGGTGCGCCGGTTGAGGATCTGCATTACCCGGCGAACTTCGGCGTCGCGTCCGATCACCGGGTCGAGCTTGCCGTCGCGGGCGAGCCCGGTGAGATCGGTAGAGTACTTCTCCAGTGCCTGGTAGCGGCTTTCGGCGGTAGGGCTGGTGACGCGCGTCTTGCCGCGGATCTCCTGGAGGGCGCGGTAGATGCCCTCCTTGGTGACGCCCGCCTCGGCGAGCAGGCGGGTGGCGCCGCTCTCCTCGTTGTCGGCGATGGCGATGAGCAGGTGCTCGACGCCGACGTACTCATCCTTCAGGCGCTCGGCCTCGGCGTTCGCCACCTCGAGCATGCGCACCACTTCGGGCGTCGTGTAGATCTGGACGACGTCGTATTGCAGCTTCGGCATGTCGGCAAGCACCTGGGCCACGGCCTGGCGAAGGCGGCTGGTGTCAACCTTGAGCCGCGACAGCACCTGCTGGGCAAGGCCGCCCTTGAGGCCGATGAGGGCGGAGAGCACGTGCGGAACGCCCCACTGGCTGTGGCGCTGCTGGCGCACGGTCTCCTGGGACTGAGCAAGGACCTGCTGGGCCTGCTCGGTGAAACGGTCTTGACGCATCATTTCAACTGCACTCCTGGCGGAAGATGGGAAAGGGTTGTGATCCGGTGGCCGGTCCCGCTGGTAGGCCCGCGCAGTCCCGGCCGCGGGCGGGTTTTTCGGGCTTTGCGGCAATGGCGAACCAGCGCCGGCAGCTCCTGAGCGGTTTGCGTGACGGAAGCGTGGTCGAGCCTCTCAAAGGCAGGTGACCTCATTTCCCCGTCCTCACCCCTCCCACGGCGCGGGCAGCCGGGTGGAGCGCAGCCGGTCAAGCTCGCGCCGGAGAGCCTCCATCTCTGCCTGCATGATCCGGAGCTGCTCGCTCATGCGGAGGATGACATCGACCCCGGCGAGGTTGACGCCGAGCTCGTCGATCAGGCGCTGCGCCTGGCGTATGCGCTGGATGTCGCTGTTCGAGTACATGCGGATGTTGCCGGCGGTGCGGCGGGGCTCGACGAGGCCGGCGCGCTCGTAGTAGCGGAGGGTCTGCTGGTGCATCCCCACAAGGCGCGCCGCGATGGAGATGACGTAGCAGGGCTCGTCGTCGGGGAACTCATCGCCGGGGAACGGGTTGCGCGGCCTGGTCACGCTGGCCTCCTCCTTACCTATATATATGGACGCGCGCGCACCCCGGCCGGCTACCGGTGTGAGCGGGCAGCGCGGAGCTGTTCGAACAGCTCGCGCTCCTGGTTGCTGAGCTGAGCCGGCACTTCCACACGAACGCGGGCGAGCAGGTCCCCCCGCTTGCCTGTCGAACCGAGCACGGGCATGCCCTTGCCTGCCAGCCGGAACTGGCGCCCGTTCTGGGTGAGCTCGGGTAGACGAAGCGCCACTCGTCCGTCGACGGTGGGCACTTCCACCTCGCCACCCAGCACCGCATCGACGACGGGCACGGGCACGTCTACCAGCAGGTCATCGCCGCGGCGCTCGAAGCGGGGATGGGGCTGCACGGTGACCACGAGATAGAGGTCGCCGGGCGCTCCGGTACCGGCGCCGGGGCGGCCTTCGCCTGCCACGCGCACACGGGAACCGGTCTTCACTCCCGCCGGCACCTTCACTTCGAGCCGGCGGGGCTTGACCAATTGGCCGAGCCCCTGGCAGGCGTGGCAGATGGCGCCGGCAATCTGGCCCGAACCGCCGCAGGTGGGGCATGGCTCCGCCGACTGCAGCTGAACCACGCGCGCCGTGCCGTGGAAGGCTTCCTCCAGGGAGACCTCGACCGGGGTTTCGATGTCCTGTCCGCGGCGGCTCGCAGGCGCGCCCCGGGGGCCGCCGCGATCGCGCCGGAAGAGGCTATCGAATATGGACCCGAAGTCGCTCCCGCCCATGTCGAAGCGGGCGCCGCCATCGCCGGGGCCCTGCCGCCCCCATCCGGCAGCCGACTGGCGGCGCTGAGCCTCTTCGATCTGGTCGGCCATCTCCCAGCGGTCGCCGTAGCGGTCATACTTCTTGCGCTTGTCGTCGTCGGAGAGAACCTCGTAGGCGGCGTTGATCTCCTTGAAGCGGGACTCGGCGGCACGGTCGTTGGGGTTAACGTCGGGATGGTGCTTGCGGGCAAGTTTGCGGTAGGCCGAGCGAATCTCCTTGTCGCTCGCGCCGCGGGCCACGCCCAGGATGTCGTAGAAGTTCTTGGCCATTCCCTGTTTCCACTTTAGCAGCCCCTGCGGCAGGAAGATACCGGGCTTGGGCGATTCTTTGATAATGCTGCTATCAGGTCTCTTGACATGCTAATGCCCAAACGATACGATCCCGGTATCTCGAAGACCGCAGAGAAGGAGATAGACCATGGCAACTTCCCTCACCCGCTGGGATCCCTTTGCAGAGCTCGCCAGCGTGCGAACGGCGATGGACCGGCTGTTCGACCAGAGCTTCGGGCGGCTCCCGCTCGTGCGAAACAGCGAGGAGCTGGGCCCGCTCTCCATCGGCCTGGATGTTGTGGAGACGAACGATGAGTACGTCGTGAAGGCCGCCATCCCCGGCGTTGACCCGAAGGACGTCGACATCTCCGTGGAGGACGATGTCCTCACCATCAAGGGCGAGTTCGAGCAGCGCGAGGAAGCCCAGGAGCAGAACTATCTGCGCCGCGAGCTGCGCTACGGCAGCTTCCAGCGCGCCCTGAGGCTCCCGCCCACAGTCGACCCGGAGAACGCCCGTGCGGAGTTCGAGCACGGAGTCCTTCGCCTCGCTCTCCCGAAGAAGCCGGAAGCACGCACCCGCGCCATCAAGATCACGCCCACCGGGGTGATCGAAGGCGAGAAGCCCGCGGCGAACTAGAGCGAGGTCGCCCGACCGTTCAATGAAGGGCGCCCGGCCGGGCGCCCTTCCTGTTTGCCTGCAAGATCGCCGTTCTAACGGTTTTCTAACGATGGGGAAAGAGCCCTTAAGGCCACGGCGAGCGCCCCCGGGAACTTGCCGGGCCGGGCAAGCGTATGGAGTCTCAGAGCAGGACTCGAATTGGGGGAGATCGAAATGCGAAAGTCCCGGATGTTCCTGGCCTTCATGTCCCTGGCGACCATCCTCGCCGTGGCTGCCTGCGGTGGCGGGACACTGAGCGGAGGAGACGACGGCGATGAGTCGCGCGATGGCGGCAGCCCGCCCGAGTTGACCACCAACAGCGGCCCTGTGGCGGACCGCGACGACAAGGCGCAAACGACCTCCAATGGGGCTGCCCCCGGTGCCGCGACGGGTGAGTCCGCCGGGGGCGGCGATGGTGGAGGGATAGCCGGCCAGCTCGAACGCAAGATCATCTTTAATGCGAACCTCGACGTCGCCGCCGATGACGTTCACGTCGCCTTTGCCGATGCCAGCCGCGTCGCCCGCACGGCAGGGGGCTACATCGAGAAGTCGAGAGTCTATGCAAGGAAGGACTCATCGGGCGAAGAGCGGACCTACGCCACGCTCACGGTCCGGGTGCCCGTGGGGGCCTACCAGGATGTGCTCGCGAGCCTGCGCACGCTCCCCGGGGTCAAGGTGACGAAAGAGGAGTCGAGTTCGCGCGAGGTGACCGAGCAGTACACCGACCTGCAGAGCCGCCTCCGCAACCTGGAGCGCAGCGAGGCCCAGTACCTGAAGCTCCTAGAACAGGCGAAGACTATCCAGGAGATCATGACCGTCAACGATCGCATCGACAGCATCCGCCTGCAGATCGAGCGCATCCAGGGGCAAATGAACGTGCTCGACGACCTGGCCGACCTCGCCACCATCGACATCGCCTTCTCGCCGCCGCTGCCGGCCGGGACGGAGGCGAAGGACGACGGCCCCAAGAGCCCCGGCGAGGCTTTCGAGGACGCCTGGGAGGCGTCGATTGAGGCCGCGCAGTACGTGCTCTCGGGCGTGGCGGCGGCAGCAGCAGTGGCCGTCTGGCTGGTGATCCCTGTTCTGCTGCTGGCATTCGGCGGCGTCCGCCTGGCCAGGCGGCGCAAGCCGCGTGCAACGGAGCCGGCGAACTGAGCTAACACCGCTCACGGTTGAACGAAGCCCGGGCCATGGTCCCAGCGAGGGACTGGCGCCGGGCTTCCCCGTGGGGCGGCCGAGCGACCGTCCCGGCCCACCCCCCTTGTCACGTACCGGGCGATAGCCGGGCGCGCGCCATACCCTGGTGAGAGCGGGGCCCCGCCGGCCGCCGGCGTCGCGACACTCGCGGTCTCTGGGCGCCCAGGTGTTCGTTCGCCCAATTCACGGCCTCAGCCCGGTTCCAGACACCGGTCTTGTCGTAAATGTTCGCCAGGTAGCGGGCGACGGTGGCCGTTGCCGGCCAGGTCATGGGTGCCTTCGCGGCCCTGGTTGACACCCGGCCGCGTGCACCCTTGTCCGGGGCGCAGCACCGGCGTGACCTCAATCGAGCCTCCCTCGGATTGGCACGCCCGCGCAATCCCGCCGCTCGCCGTGACCGTACGCCGCCGGCCCGCGTGCGGCACTGCAGGAGGGGCCGCACGCCCCGAGGGCACCCGGGACACTGTTGGACCGCCGGGCGAGGAGCGCTCCGCAGTCGTTCTCAGGGGGAGTTATGCGCTGGATCATATTTGCGAGTTTCATCCCGTGGGTAGAATTCGCCGATATCGCTCTCGTCGAGCGCGCGAGGTGATTTGCAGTGCCCTATTCCGACGACTTTTCCGACCTGACTTCCGGCCAGCAGCTCCTTAAGCAGGAAGCGCACCGCTTTGCCTCTGAGGTAATGCGGCCCATTGGCGCATCGCTCGACGACCTGCCGCCGGAACAGGTGATCGCGACCGGCTCCCCCCTCTGGGACTTCTTCCGGAAGGCGTACAGTTCGGGCCACCACCTCCGTGGCTTGCCGATTGAACTTGGCGGCGCAGGCTTGGGACCGCTGGAGTCGCACCTCGTCCAGGAGGAGTTCGGCTGGGGCAATTCGGGGCTTGCCATTGCCCTTGCCACTGCCGGTTCACCGTTCATGGCTGCCGCCGCGACGGGCCACCCCGACCTCATACGCGAGATCGTCATGCCCTTCGTTGAGGACACCGAAGGGAAGTACATCGGCTGCCTGGGCGCTACCGAGCCCAACCACGGCTCCGACCTCATCATGATCCTGGGTGGTGGCGATCCCTGGCGTGAGCTCGAGTGCAGCGCCTATCGCGATGGTGACGAATGGGTCATCCAGGGGCAGAAGTCTGCCTGGGTATCGAACGGGACGATCGCCACGCACTGTCTCGCCATCCTGAACATGGAGAATTAGGGGTGTCGGCACCGCGGTTGTGCCCTTGAACCTGCCGGGCGTCACCAAGGGCCCGCCCACGAACAAGCTCGGGCAGCGCCCCCTCAACCAGGGCGAGATCTTCTTCGACAACGTCCGCATTCCCGCGCATTACATGCTCAGCCAGCCCTCTGCCGACGAAGATGGCGGCAACGAAGGCCTGGCCGGCGCCAATGCTGGCATGTCCTCGATGTTCAGCGGCGTGGCCCGAGCAGCCTTCGAAGAGGCGCTCGCCTACACGCAGTCGCGCATCCAGGGCGGCGTGCCGATATCCTCCCACCAGGTCGTCCAGAAGAAGCTCTTCGACATGTTCATGCGCGTCCAGGCAGCCCGGGCACTCTCCCGGAAGGCAAACCAGCGCCTCCTGAGCGGACTGCCGACTCAGCAGTACTCGATTGCGGCCAAGGTCTTCGCGACCCGCACCGCCTTCGATGTCGCCAGCGACGCGAGCGAGCTGTTCGGCGCCATGGGCATGGTGAAAGGCGTCCTCGTCGAGGCGCTCCTCCGCG